>JABAKE010000051.1 GCA_019779905.1 Modestobacter lapidis
TACTGGACGGTCCAGCTGTCGGTGCCGGTGAGGAGGGTGTCGAGGTGGGCGGGGTTCTGGGCGCGGGCGTCGTCGAGCTGGTCGGCCATCATCCGGTCGTAGACCGGCTTGTCGACGGAGCGGAAGACGCCCATGGGGGTGTAGCGGAGGTCGTGGGAGGACAGCCGGGACAGGGCGAAGGCGTAGGCGGGGTCCTCGCGGTGGGCGTCGTGGACGATGATCTCGGCCGGGTCGACCTGGTTGGTCTCGGCGATGCGCAGGCCGCCGTATTCGTCGGGGATGACGCAGGCGGCGCCGTCGGGGCCGAAGACCAGGGGCTGGCCGTGTTCCAGGGGGATGGTCCACATCGGGCCGGTGGTGGGGTCCTTGAGGAGTTCGAAGGCGCCGTCGTTGAAGATGTTGCAGTTCTGGTAGATCTCCACCAGGGAGGTGCCGGGGTGTGCGGCGGCCTGGCGCAGGACGTCGGTGAGGCCCTTGCGGTCGGAGTCCATCGCCCGGCCGACGAAGGTGGCGTCGGCGCCCAGGGCCAGCGAGACGGGGTTGAACGGGTGGTCCAGGGAGCCCATCGGGGTGGACTTGGTGACCTTCCCGATCTCGGAGGTGGGTGAGTACTGGCCCTTGGTGAGGCCGTAGATCCGGTTGTTGAACAGCAGGATCGTCAGGTTCACGTTGCGGCGCAGGGTGTGGATCAGGTGGTTGCCGCCGATGGACAGGGCGTCGCCGTCGCCGGTGACCACCCACACCGACAGGTCGGGGCGGGAGGCGGCCAGGCCGGTGGCGATCGCCGGGGCGCGGCCGTGGATGGAGTGCATCCCGTAGGTGTTCATGTAGTACGGGAACCGGCTCGAGCAGCCGATCCCGGACACGATCACCATGTCCTCCTTCGCGATCCCCAGCGAGGGCAGGAAGGACTGCACGGCGTTGAGGATCACGTAGTCCCCGCAGCCGGGGCACCAGCGCACCTCCTGGTCGGTCTTGAGGTCCTTGGCCTTCAGCGCCGCGTTCTTCTCCCCGGCCAGCTCCACGGAGTCGGCGACCGCGGCCGAGATCGGGTTCCCGGGCATCCCCAGGTCGTGCACCCCGCCGCCGTGGACGTGGGCGTTGGTCGATTCGATGGCGGTCATCGGGCCGCTCCCATCTGTGCTGGGTGGTCACTGCTGGAGTCGCTGGTCGCCGGGGTGCCGGTGGTGCCGTCGATGGCGTCCTGCAGGACGGCGGCGAGTTCGGCGGCGCGGAAGGGCAGCCCCCGCACCTGGGTGTGGGAATGGATGTCGATGAGGTACTTGGCGCGCAGGATCATCGCCAGCTGCCCCAGGTTCATCTCCGGGCACACCACCCGCTCGTACCGGCCCAGGATGTCCCCCAGATCGGCCGGCAGCGGGTTGAGGTGCCGCACGTGCACCTGGGCGATCGACCGGCCCGAGGCCCGGATCCGCCGGCACGCCGCCCCGATCGGCCCGTACGTACTACCCCAGCCGATCACCGCCACCGTGGCGTCCCCGTCGGGGTCATCGACCTCCGTGGGGCCGATCGAGTTCGCGATGCCGTCGATCTTGGCCTGCCGGGTGCGGACCATGAAGTCGTGGTTCTCCGGGTCGTAGGAGATGTTCCCGGTCCCGTCGGCCTTCTCCAACCCACCGATCCGGTGCTGCAGCCCCGCCGTACCCGGCACCGCCCACGCCCGCGCCAACGTCTCCGGATCCCGCAGATAGGGCAGGAACTCCCCGTCATCCCCGTTCGGCGCGGTCGCGAACGCCACCCCGGTCGACAGATCGGGCAACTGCTCCTCGGTGGGCACCGCCCACGGCTCGGCGCCGTTGGCCAGATACCCATCCGAGAGCAGGATCACCGGGGTGCGGTAGGTCAACGCGATCCGGGTGGCCTCCAGCGCCGCGTCGAAACAGTCCCCCGGTGACCGCGGGGCGATCACCGGCACCGGCGCCTCCCCGTTGCGCCCGTACAGGGCCTGCAGCAGGTCCGACTGCTCGGTCTTGGTCGGCAACCCGGTCGAGGGCCCACCGCGCTGCACGTCCACGATCAGCAACGGCAACTCCGTCATCACCGCCAACCCGATCGTCTCCGCCTTCAACGCAACACCGGGCCCCGACGTCGTCGTCACCCCCAGCGCACCACCGAACGAGGCCCCCAGCGCCGCACCGATCCCGGCGATCTCGTCCTCGGCCTGGAACGTGCGCACCCCGAACGCCTTGTGCTTGGACAACTCGTGCAACACATCCGAGGCCGGCGTGATCGGATACGCCCCCAGGAACACCGGCAGACCCGACCGGCGCCCCGCCGCCACGATCCCCAACGCCAACGCCTGGTTCCCCGAGATCTGCCGATACCGGCCCGGGCTCATCGGCGCCGGCTTGATCTCATAGGAAACCGCGAACGCCTCGGTCGTCTCCCCGTAGTTGAACCCCGCCCGGAACGCCGCAATGTTCGCCGCCGCGATCTCCGGCTTCCGCCGGAACTGCCGCTCCAGGAACCGCACCGTCCCCTCCGTGGGCCGGTGATACATCCACGACAGCAGACCCAGCGTGAACATGTTCTTCGACCGCTCGGCCTCCTTCTTCCCCAACCCCGACCCGGCCAGCGCCTGCGTCGTCATCGACGTCAACGGCACCGCCACCACCTGCCAGCCCGCCAGCGACCCGTCCTCCAACGGGTTCGAGGCATAGCCGACCTTCGCCAGGTTCCGCGGGGTGAACTCATCGGAATCCGCGATCAACAACCCACCACCAGGCAGATCGGGCAGGTTCGCCTTCAACGCCGCCGGATTCATCACCACCAACACATCCGGCGCATCCCCCGGCGTCATGATGTCGTGATCAGCAAAATGCAGCTGGAACGAGCTGACCCCCGGCAGCGTCCCCGTCGGCGCCCGAATCTCGGCCGGGAAATTCGGCAACGTCGACAGATCATTCCCGAACGACGCCGTCTCCGACGTGAACCGCCCACCCGTCAACTGCATCCCATCACCGGAATCACCCGCCAACCGGATCACCACCCGATCCAGGGCCACCACACTCTTCACCAACCCACCCGGGGCAGAGAGCGGAGCATCGTCGGG
>JABAKE010000052.1 GCA_019779905.1 Modestobacter lapidis
CTCAAAATCCATTTTCATCCTTTTTTTAACGAAAAAAAAGATGAAATAAATCCAATGGGTTTAAAACTTATTCTTCGGTAAATCAATTGCGAAATGCTTTTCTAGAATGCCCAATATCTGTTTTACATCTTCTATGCGAAAATGTTCCATTTTCATAAGATCTTCTTGACTGTTATTCAAAAGGTCCAATAATGTATGTATATTGGACCTTTTGAGGCAAGTATAGATCCTGGGAGGCAATTCTGATTGGTCAATAAAAATGGATTTCAATGCTATTTCTTTTTTGTTTTTCCTTAGTTTAGTCAATCTATCATGAAAAGTAAAAAGGGGTAAAGTAGTCTTGTGTTGATTGGCCTCGAAATGGAAGTTTTCTTCTTCCGCATGTAGAAAAGGAATAAATAAATCAATCAAATTCCGGGAGGCTTCATGAAGTGCTTCTTTAGGAGTTAAACTTCCATTTGTCCATATTTCGAGAAAAAGTATCTCTTGTTTTTCATTCCCATTCCCATAAGAATGAATACTATGATTCGCATTTCGAACAGGCATAAATACAGCATCTATAGGATAACTTCCGTCTTGAAAGTTATTTGGCGTTTTTATACGATATCCTCGATTCCTTTCGATTTTTAATCCAATACAAAAATCAACCGGTTCCGTCAGGCTAGCTATATGCTGTGTATTATCAACGATTTCCACAGAAGGCGGTGAGATGATGTCTTGAGCAGTTACATATCCAGGACCCCTGACACAAATAGACGCATCGCGAGTTCCATACAGATTACTTCTCAATACAACTTCTTTCAAATTCATTAAAATTTCATGTACTGATTCTTGAATACCTACTATGGTAGAATATTCATGGGGTATTTTCTCAGATTTTGCACGTGTGATACATGTTCCTTCTATTTCTCCAAGCAAAGCTCTTCGCATCGCAATGCCTATAGTATCGGCTTGGCCTTTCATAAGTGGAGACAGAATAAAGCGTCCATAATAAAGACGCTTACTGTCTGCTCTTGATTCAACACACTTCCACTGTAGTGTCCGAGTAGATACTGTTACTTTCTCTCGAACCATAGTAATATTATTTGATCAGATCATTGAATCGTTTATTTCTCTTGAAATCTCTTCAATGTTTATTTCTACACACGTCTTTTTTTAGGAGGTCTACAGCCATTATGTGGCATAGGGGTTACATCCCGTACGAAACTTAAGAGTATACCACTTCTACGAATAGCTCGTAATGCTGCATCTCTTCCGAGACCAGGACCTTTTATCATAACTTCTGCTCGTTGCATACCTTGATCCACTACTGTACGAATAGCATTTCCTGCTGCGGTTTGAGCAGCAAATGGTGTCCCTCTTCTTGTACCCCTGAATCCACAAGTACCGGCAGAGGACCAAGAAACCACCCGACCCCGTACATCTGTAACAGTCACAATGGTATTGTTGAAACTTGCTTGAACATGAATAACTCCCTTTGGTATTCTACGTGCACTCTTACGTGAACCAATACGTCCATTCCTACGTGAACCAATTCTTGGTATAGGTTTTGCCATATTTTATCATCTCATAAATATGAGTCAGAGATATATGGATATATCCATTTCATGTTAAAACAGATCCTTTATTTTTATTTGTACATCGGGTCCTTTAGAGTCCCTTTTAGAAAGATTATCCTTGTCTTTGTTTATGTCTCGGGTTGGAACAAATTACTATAATTCGTCCCCGCCGACGGATCAGTCGACATTTTTCACAAATTTTACGAACAGAGGCCCTTATTTTCATATTTGTCATTCCTTACCTTAACTGAATTCCGAATCTATTTCTTGGAAGAAAATAAGTTTCTTGAGATTTTGAACTTCGAATTGTATCCCCATGAAAGGAATGTTGAAGTTGAAACAACTGCCTAATCGGTCGAATCCTTGTTGCGGAGTCTATAAATTATACGCCCTCTGGTGGAATCATAACGACTTACTTCAATTTTGACTCTATCTCCTGGTAGTATCCGTATAAAACTACGTCGGATCCTTCCTGAAACATAACCTAGAATCAGATCTTCATTATCTAAACGAACCCGGAACATACCATTGGGAAGTGATTCAGTAATTAAACCTTCATGAACCCATTTTTGTTCTTTCATTCCAGGTAAAACCCCCTTGAAGTATCAACTAATGGAGGAGGAGTGATATTAGACAACCCGTTTTTTCTCGTTTTTTTTTCACAACTAGGAAATTTCGGATCTAATTCGGATATTAGAAGGATTACCATATATAACACAAAATTTCTCCGCCGATTCCTTCTAGTCGAGCCTCTCGGTCTGTCATTATACCTCGAGAAGTAGAAAGAATTACAATCCCCATTCCACCTAAAATTCTAGGAATTTGTTGATAGTTAGAATAGATTCGTAGACCAGGTCGACTGATCCGTTTTAAATTTAAAATAGTTCTATATGGTCCTTTCCTATTCCTTCTGTGTTGTAGGGTTAAAACCAAAAAAGATTTGTTGCTTTCCCGATGTTTCCTCACGTTTTCGATAAAACCTTCTCGTAAAAGTATTTTAACAATGTTTTCGGTGATGTTAGTAGATGCTATTCGAACCGTCCCTTTTCTATTCATGTCAGCATTTCGTATCGAGGTTATTATGTCAGCAATAGTGTCCCTACCCATGATGAACTAAAATTATTAGTGCCCCCAAATTTGGATATAATAAACATGCTCTTTTTTTTTTTATTTATTTATTTTTATTTATGAATTATTAAAGGTATATACGTGAGACACAATCTACTAATTAATCTATTTCATTCAAATACCCTACTATAACTATATCATGGTCTCATCTTATAATACCTCAGGGGCTAATGAAACTATTTTAGTAAAATTTAACTGTCTCAATTCCCGGGCGATCGCACCA
>JABAKE010000053.1 GCA_019779905.1 Modestobacter lapidis
ACCACCGGGCTGCGGCAACCGCCACAGCGTGATCAACCCGAGGACCTGTCCACGATCCTTGACACAGCCCATACCGATCTTGTTCTCCGCATTCGTGATTCTCGTCTAGGGGCGAGGCCGCCGTCGATGTGTCCGGTGTTCAGCGAGGCGGGCAGATCGGCGACCGAGCGTCGCCGCTGGGCTTGTGAAATCCGACCAGAGTGTCGCCTCCGCTGAGCGTGGGATCCGGAAGCCGACAGTCGTCCGGAACACGACACAGTCCAGCTAGCGACGCTGCTCGTCCGGGCAGCGACACGGCGCGTCCAGCTTGCGACACTGGCGTCGACCGTCCGGGAGGATGAGTGGTCGTGAGCGACATGCAGGAACGGATCTTCGGCGACATCCTGCGGGCCTATCCCGATGTGGAGCCCTACGAGATGCGCCAGATACTCCGGACTTCCGATTTCCTCGGGCACCACAGCAGGGGCCCCGACGGCATCGACTGCTTCTGCGGGTGGCGACGCACGAGCCTCGGCGCCGATTGGGAGGTCCACCTGGCCGCCGAGTTGATGACCCAGCGGCCGTGGGAGAAGAAGCCTTCCGCGAGGCCTGCCACAGACGGGTAGTCGCCGTGCTCCGGGTGTGCGTGCTCATGGCTACCGTGCCAGCGTGGCCATCGATCTGAGCGAGCTGGAACTGGTCTGGCCGGCCCCGCTCTTCGCTGAGCAGGCGCATGAACTGCTGGCCACCGGCAAAGACGACGAGGCGTATCTCGGTGGGCTGCTCGAGGAGGCGTTCCATGGGGATGCGGCGGTGCTGCTCTACCAGCAGGAGACGCGAAAGGCGCCGATGGGCGTGGACCCATTCGACGCCAGTCCGCAGATGAGGGCAGGCGCAGATCTCGTGCGAGAGCTAGCCGAGCGGAGCTCGCAGCTGCGCCGGTACAGCCCGCCGCGGTACTACCGGGCGCGGCAGATGCCGCTTGAGCGCCCGGCTCGGCTCAACATGATGGAGACCAAGTCGCGGTTCGCGGGCCTCGTCGCAGAGCTCGCCAGCATCGGGTACTTCGAGCGCGCGTTCGGCAGCTACTGCTACGACTCAGACGACAAGCCCGACGTCGAGGGCCAGCGCCAGCTCTCCGAACTGCTGGGAGAGAACCAGTTCAGCGGACCACCCCAGTTCCGCCTGTGGCCGATGCGCGAGATTGACGGCGTTGACCCCTCGGCTGTGTGGCCCGAGGGTCTGTTCTACGACCTCATCGAAGCACTTCACGACCTCGTCGCACGCCCTCTGAGTCGGTCCTGGCACGAGTACGCCAGAGAGTGGGACTACTACGACTTCGCGAAGCGTCCCGGTCAGGCGGTCTACCGCTGGCGGGTCAACGAACTGCTCGACCGGTCGGAGGTCCCGCTCAGGCTCGCGGAGACCGGCGAGGACACCGGACGGCTCGTCACCTCAGCAGGGGACGCCCGCGACGACCTGGTGGAGCGAGCGCTTGAGTCGCCAGAGCCGCGGGTACAAGAACGCGTTGCGCACGCGGTCGCGCTGTTCCGCGACCGGCACGCGACGCCGCGCACGAAGCACGACGCCACCCGAACGCTCGGTGATGTGCTTGAGCTACGACGTGGGCTGCTGAAGCAGGAACTGTTCACCAAGGACGAGCGTCAGCTGTTCCAGCTCGCCAACGAGTTCGCACTGCGGCACTTCACCGAGCAGCAGAAGGCGGACTACGACCCCGTCTTCCTCGACTGGGTGTTCTGGTGGTTCCTGGCCACCATCGAACTCACCGACCGACTCCTTGCCCGTCAGGGCAGTGGCGACACCGCTACGCCCACCGCCCCAACGGCTCCCTAAAAGGCCGGGGAGGGCCGGTCAGCCGCCCGTAGCTGCCGCACGTCTTACGTCGACGAGTCGAACGCCACGACATCTTCATAAGGCACGGAGTGCGGCCTGGCGAAGGAGTGCAGGTACCTCGCCAACCGCTCAACCCGGCCCGTGTTGACGCGGGCCCGCCACTCGGCGTGCTCAAAGAGGTCCTCGACTGACCTCCCAAACAGGGCGTGAACCTCGTTCGCGGACAAGGTGCCCCTGTTTCTGAGGCCCTTGTGCCACGTAGCCATGTCCGCCTTGTCCCCGTTGGGCGAGGCGTGGCCTATGAGCTCGACCTCGGCCAGCGCGCCGGCCCACAGGTACTGAAGGCTGGCGGCCGGATTGACCGGAACCCAAGTGGTGGGGTCCCGGTCGAGCATCTCGACCTCTTCGTCAGCGCAGTACAGCCCGTCTCCGAAGGTCGGGCCCGCGCCCTTCTTGTACAAGATGATGCGGCGGAAGCGGACCTGGTTCTCCAGTGCAGCGATGGCATGGCCGGCTTCGTGCACCAGGCCGTGCCAGTCGAGGTCTTCTTCGTCCTGACACCCGCAGACGTCGAGTTCATCCATGCAGCGAGTCTGCTTGTCGGCGCCCTAGCCGCTCCTACGCCCACCGGTGCGGCAGCTTGGTTAACATCGTCAGCAGAGGCCAGTCGCCCGGCCCATTGCACATCGTTGATGCGGTGCGCTGTCGCGCCAGCGCCTTCCGCATGGGGCCGGGTCGGTGCGCGTCGCGGTCAACTGGCGGGGGATGCACTCGTCGTGACCGACGAGCTTCGGCTGCTCATCGCCGACTACGACCCGGTGTTCCTGGACTAGGTGTTTCTGGTTGTACCTGGTCACCGTCGAGCTCGCTGACCGGCTGCTCGCCCGCAAGGTCTAGGCGGCCAAGCGGAGGGTGCGCCGGCGCCCGCATCTACACCGACGGCTCGGTCGCGCCCAACCCCTTCAGGGTTCCGGTGACCACTGTGGGCTGTGTCAAGGATCGTGGACAGGTCCTCGGGTTGATCACGCTGTGGCGGTTGCCGCAGCCCGGTGGT
>JABAKE010000054.1 GCA_019779905.1 Modestobacter lapidis
ATCCAGCGGTGCTTCATCTACCTGGACCCCGACTACGCGGGGCAGGACACCGCCCGCTACCCCTGGCTCGCTGACCCGAGCTGAGCGACTGGAACTGGCCGACCAGTCGCTGCCGGCGGCGTCCAGCAGGGGGCGCACCTCCACCTGGTCGCGCCGCTCGATGCGGGCGCTCGCGACGAGGTCCTCGGCCGGGATGGCGTACGGGCTGTCCGTCATGGCCGCAGGGTCTCCCCTTCCCGCGGCGCTGCTGAGACCAGCGGCCGGGACCGCATACCGCCCGCGGCGGGCGCTGGGCAAACTGGTAGGGCGACCACCGGCCCCCGTCGTCCGTTGAGCGGGGTGCTGGCCGGTTTCGTCGTCATCGGCGCCGTCATCGCGGTCGGCTACCTGGTGGCCCGGGCCGGGACCCTCGGACCGGAGGCCGGATCGGTGCTGTCCCGCGCCGCCTTCTCCGTGGCCACCCCGGCACTGATGCTCGAGACCCGGCGGGGCCGACCTGTCCGCGGTCTTCTCCCCCACCCTGGTCGTGGTGTCGGCGACGGGTCTGCTGTCGGCTGCCCTCTTCGCGGTCATCGGTGCGCTCCGCCCGTGGGGGGTGGGGCGGACGACCATCGAGGCGCTGGGAGCCAGCCAGGTCAACGCGGCGAACCTGGGCATCCCGATCGCGGTGTACGTGCTCGGTGACGCCACCGCGGTGGCCCCGGTCCTGCTCTTCCAGCTCGTCCTGCTGGTGCCGCCGGCGCTCACCGTGCTGGACGTCACCGGCCCCCAGCGCGATGCCTCGGTGTGGTCGCGGATGTCGGCCCCGTTCCGCAATCCCGTCCTGCTGGGCTCCGTGGCCGGGCTGGTCGTCTCGGGGACGGGATGGTCGGTGCCGGCGGTCCTGCGCGAGCCGGTGCAGCTGATCGGTGGACTCGCGGTTCCGGCGGTGTTGCTGGCCTACGGCATGTCGCTGCGCGGGAGCGCGCTGCCGGGTCGAGGGCCCGAACACGGCCCGGTGTTGATCGCCGTGGCGGCACTGCTGGGCTGACTGTGAGCCGGCCCGCCCCGGCCCGGTTGTGACCCATCCCACAAGCGGCGGAACGGGGCCGCTACGGTGCGGCGCATGAATGGACGGCAGCGAGGACGGGCGGCAGCAGGGGCCGCGGGAGTGGGGATGGCGGTCGCGCTCACCGCGGGGGCCGTGCCGGCCGCGGCCTCGTCGGGAGGCTTCCCGGTGGAGGAGGCGAGCGTCGCGTCGATCCGTGCGGCGATCGCCGATGGATCGACGACGTGCAAGGAGGTCGTGCAGGAGTCGCTGGACCGCATCCAGGCCTACGACGACCAGGGCCCGCAGCTGCGGGCGGTGCTCACGGTGAACGACTCCGCGGTCCGGAAGGCCGCCCGGCTGGACGCGCACTACCGCAGTTCCGGCTTCGCCGGGCCGCTGCACTGCGTCCCCGTGCTGCTCAAGGACAACTACGACACCGGCGATCTGCCGACGAGCGCCGGGTCGGCGCTGCTCGCCGAGATGCAGCCGGAGGACGACGCGACCACGGTCGCCCGACTCCGGGAGGCCGGTGCGGTCGTCGTCGGCAAGGCCAACCTCCACGAGTTCGCGGTCGCCGGCTTCACGGCCGGCTCCCTCGGCGGCCAGACGCTCAACCCCTACGACCTCACCCGGACGCCCGGCGGGTCCAGCGGCGGCACCGGCGCGGGGGTGGCGGCCGGCTTCGCCGTCATCGGCACGGGCACCGACACGGTGAACTCGATCCGGTCGCCGGCGTCGGCGAACAACCTGGTGGGGCTGCGCCCCACCCGCGGCCTCGTCAGCCGCGACGGCATCGTCCCGGTCTCCTCCACCCAGGACGCGGCCGGCCCGATCACCCGGACGGTGGCGGATGCGGCGGCGGCGCTGCAGGCCATGGCCGGGTACGACCCGCGGGACTCGGCGACCGACGTCCTCACCGGTCGGGAGCTGCCCGACTACGTCGCGGCGCTCGACGGCGAGGGGCTCGCCGGAGCCCGGATCGGGGTCGTCACCGACTTCCTGCTCGACGGCGAGGTGTACGAGCCGGTCAACGAGGTCGTGGCGCGGGCCCGGCAGGACCTCACCGACCTCGGTGCCGAGGTGGTCGACGTGAGCATCGGCAGCACCGCGGGGCAGCTCGCGTCCGAGCACGACGTGCAACGGTTCGAGATGGAGCCGCTGCTGGAGTCCTACCTCGCGGCGACGGACGCGCCGGTGGACACGCTCGAGGACATCCGGGCCAGTGGCGTTCCGCACCCCTCGGTCGAATCGGCCCTGACCGCGGCGGACGAGACGGGTGACGGGCGGGCCGACCAGGAGTACGCGCAGCGGCTGGTGCGTATCGCCGAACTCCGTGAGCGCGTCCTGCAGATCATGGACGACGAGGGCCTCGACCTGCTCTTCTACCCGATGCAGAGCCGCCTCGTGGAGCCGGTCGAGGAGCAGGCGCAGCGCGACCGCAACGGGATCCTCGCCGCGCTCACCGGCTTCCCGGCCCTCACGGTGCCGGGTGGTTTCAGCGCACCCTCGGCGA
Source organism: Modestobacter lapidis (assembly GCA_019779905.1). GTDB lineage: Bacteria > Actinomycetota > Actinomycetes > Mycobacteriales > Geodermatophilaceae > Modestobacter > Modestobacter lapidis. Next base: position 2,544 of record JABAKE010000054.1, read on the forward strand.
CCGCCCCGCTCGGGGTGCCCGTGGGCGTCGAGTTCTTCGCCCGGCCCTTCGACGAGCCGCTGCTCCTGGCGGCCGGGCAGGACTACGAGCAGGCCACCCAGCACCGGGAGCTGCCGCCCACGACCCCGCCGTTGGGATGGCACGCGCCCTGACCTGATCCGGTCGCGGTGCACGATGAGGGGCGAGGTCCAGCCGGACCTCGCCCCTCGTCGTGTGGCTGGGCGGCAGCACGCTGCCCGCGCACGCCAGGTGCCGACGTAGGCGGCGAGATGCTCGCCGGTGAGCGTGGAGCGGTCGGTGACGAGGGCGGCGGGGGTGCCCTCGC
>JABAKE010000055.1 GCA_019779905.1 Modestobacter lapidis
TATAGATTTACCCGTTGTCGATTGGAAATTGGAAACCAATATTCGAAAGAAACGATTGCTTAATTACAGTATTGATTTCGGAATCTGTATATTTTGTAGTAACTGTGTTGAGTATTGTCCAACAAATTGTTTATCAATGACTGAAGAATATGAGCTTTCGACTTATGATCGTCACGAATTGAATTATAATCAAATTGCTTTGGGTCGTTTACCAATGCCAGTAATTGACGATTACACAATCCGAACAATTTTGAATTCGCCGCAAATAAAAAATGGATAAACCCCTTGATTCAAGAAAAATTCCCAATTACTAAGGTTCAGTTTTGATATAAAGGAATGAGTTTTTTTTTCTATTTGCTTGGTCAATAACTACAATAGAAATCCCAACTATTGATTGGTTGGTGAGAATCGAGGCTTAATTTGGATTGAAAATCTATTCATATATCCGTACTTTTTTCGAAATATATAGTTTTTCGAACTACCATTTTGGATTTTGGATAAAGAATGAGATTGGACGAATAATTGTACCTACATCAATCCACACCCATTAGAATTGAATTCAATTAGTAACGTATCAAAAAAAAAAAATAGGGTAACTTAACTTTTTATCCTGGTCAGGTCAATAAGGTCATGAAACATTTCGATTTATTTATTTCTTATTTTACATATAATGGATTTACCTGGACCAATACATGATTTTCTTTTAGTCTTTCTGGGATCAGGTCTTATATTAGGAGGTCTAGGAGTGGTATTACTTACCAATCCAATTTATTCTGCCTTTTCATTGGGATTGGTTCTTGTTTGTATATCCTTATTCTATATTTCATCAAACTCCCATTTTGTAGCTGCTGCACAGCTCCTTATTTACGTGGGAGCTATAAATGTTTTAATCATATTTGCTGTGATGTTCATGAATGGTTCAGGATATTCCAAAGATTTTAATCTTTGGACCGTTGGGGATGGGGTTACTTCGATGGTTTGTACAAGTATTTTTGTTTCACTAATTACTACTATTCCAGATACGTCATGGTACGGGATTATTTGGACTACAAGATCAAACCAGATTATAGAGCAAGATTTGATAAGTAATAGTCAACAAATTGGCATTCATTTATCAACAGATTTTTTTCTTCCATTTGAACTCATTTCAATAATTCTTTTAGTTGCTTTGATAGGTGCAATTGCTGTGGCTCGTCAGTAATAAATCTTTAGAACTGGCAATCAAAATCAAACTTTGTTCTGTGTTATCATATCCATTTCCCTTCAATTCTATTTGAAGATTTTTCATGTATAAAATAGAAATGATTTTAGTTTGATTTATTACCAATAATATATTTATTTCTTTGTCTTTGTTCTGTACTTGTTATATTATAGTCAATCGAATCGGTTGAATTGTTGTTCATATTGAAATGAATCGAGATTGATAAGGAGTTGGTCAATGATGCTCGAACATGTACTTGTTTTGAGTGCCTATTTATTTTCTATCGGTATCTATGGATTGATCACCAGCCAAAATATGGTTAGAGCCCTTATGTGTCTTGAACTTATACTGAATGCAGTTAATATGAATTTCATAACATTTTCTTATTTTTTTGATAGTCGCCAATTAATAGGCGACATTTTCTCCATTTTTGTTATAGCTATTGCAGCCGCTGAAGCAGCTATTGGACCAGCTATTGTTTCGTCAATTTATCGTAACAGAAAATCAACTCGTATCAATCAATCGAATTTGTTGAATAAGTAGTATTAATCATAGAAATTCTAATATTCATCAATTCCAATTAGCATGTATGATACGTAATGTATGATCATGTTCATGTTTGCGAAAACGTAAGAAATCAAAGTATCTTGGGCCTCTCTCATGAGCCGATCCAGAAGTAGATTGATTAGAAAAATTCTGGTAAATCATTGATTCATCTGGTGTCTAAATATATGATTCATTTACTAGATCGAAAATTTATGACGTTCAAAAATTTATAGATCCAATGTCACATTCAGTAAAGATTTATGATACATGTATAGGGTGTACTCAATGTGTCCGAGCCTGCCCTACAGATGTATTAGAAATGATACCTTGGGACGGATGTAAAGCTAAGCAAATTGCTTCTGCTCCAAGAACAGAGGACTGTGTCGGTTGTAAGAGATGTGAATCTGCCTGTCCAACAGATTTCTTGAGTGTTCGGGTTTATTTATGGCATGAAACAACTCGCAGCATGGGTCTAGCTTATTGATACGTTCCAGAAAACTCCACGCGACTCCATTTTATTTTTTTTTACCGACAAAAACCCGTGCTCGAAAATAATATATTTTGCTTTTTTTTTCGAGTACGGGTTTTTCTGGTCCAAGTGTATCTTGTCTTTACCACGAATTATTTTCCTTGGTTAACAATAATTGTAGTTTTGCCGATATCCGCGGGTTCCTTAATTTTCTTTCTCCCTCATAGAGGAAATAAGATCATTAGATGGTATACTATATGTATATGTATATTAGAACTCCTTCTAACGACTTATGCATTCGGTTATCATTTTCAATTG
>JABAKE010000056.1 GCA_019779905.1 Modestobacter lapidis
AATCAATATTCGAATAGAAGTAATTGGTCAATCTCATTTGTTTGTAGCACGAGTTGAAGTAGCAGTAATGTTGTCCCTGTGATACCCCGTATAAATACCCTATATTATTGTATACGTATACGTATATGTTAATTATTATTTAATTATTGTGTTGAAATATCCGTATAAATTATTTATATTATTATTCTATTTATATATATCTATTGCCATTTAATATTTGCAAATACTTTATATTATTAAATTTTTATACGTATTTAATACTTGTATAGTATTTGGTATATGTATGATCTACCATTGACTAACTAACATTTTGTATTAGTTAAAGAATTATGGATGAAGATGTATGGTAGATTAGTAGATATTGAATTGATTAGTTGATGTTGAATTAATGATTAGTAGATGTTGAATTGAGTAGTAGATGTTGAATTGATTAGTGGATATTGTATGGATGATTAGTAGATGTTGAATTGAGTAGTAGATATTGAATTGATTAGTAGAAATGAGTAGTAGATATTGAATTGATGAGTAGATAAATCATGTGGGTTAATAGCTAAACCTTATGATTTCTATCCACCATTCTCTTCCAAAATTCTATAAATAGAGGGGTTGTGTAGAAGGCAAATGCATAACATTGAGTGAGAGTTTATACATCTTTTGGGGTTCATCATTGTTGGAGTACTTAATAGTAAGTAAAGTTCTAACTTATTCTTATTTAGTATTTATTTTCGTTTTTCTGACCAGATTTAGTAGAAAAATCATAATTAATTCTAGAAAAATTATTTTACTATGCCGTTTGTTTCTGGAGTTAGTTAACTCATAAATCTATGTTTCATATTAAATTCATAATTTTTAGACTTGTTTAACTATTTTTCCCATATTTTCAAAGTGGCTGTTATGTAGCAGGTTTTATAAATACTGTTTTTCTATAATAGGCTCAAATGAATTTCGGATTTATTTTTATTACATAAGCAGTATTGATAATTTTTATAAACATTCCTATATGAGTCTAGTTTATATCTGGAAAATCTCATAATTTAATTCGAAGTATTGAATTTTTAAAAATTCAAATACTACTACTGTATTAAGTAAATTTCTGAAAATTCAGCATTCTGAGTTTAATCTAAATTATTATTTTACTATGAAATATAATATTTTAAATTATGTTAGTATTTTTCCTATAAACCTTAATGAATCTATTTTCACATAAATCCAATTATGTGGTGATTAGAGTAATATTTTCCAAGTTATGAATTTTTAGACAAATTTGGTATGATTTTAGACATATATGTACTATAAGGAATTTTAGAAATTTGAGTGTGCAAGATAAATGTATTTATTTATTTGTTACCTTCAGTTCATGAACGTGATAATACAACGCATTTCATCATGGTAGCTCATGGAGGGTAGAGAATGATTGGTATCAATAATTTAAGGTAGGAATACTGTTCTCTTTAATTGATATGGATGCTTTTACAAATTATGTTTATTATTCAGATACATGATTTATACTGATGTGTGGATTTTTATAAATGATTGGGAATCATGATTTGAAACTGATGTTTTGAAATACATGCTATATTTTAATAAATGATATTATTGTGAAAATATATAGCATGACTGTTATTGAAAAATATATTAAAGGAATGGAATGGAAATGATATTATAAAGCTGGTTGATGAGACCATCGGTGAAAGCCCGTAAACTCATGAGATTAATGGTTGGAATTAACGGAAAGCATATGGTTGATGAGACCGTTGGTGGAAGCCCATAAACTCATTAGCATCATTCTGTAAAGTATATGGTTGACGTGACCGTCGGTGAAAGCCCGTAAATTTAAAGGACGATGCGTCCGTGGGTGAAAGTCCCTAAACCTCTGAGGGTTGGCCCGTGTTGTTAGGGTCCGGCATTATTGAGCCGAAGGCGGGGCCTTAAATCAATGTCAGATGATGCATGGTAAATGATAAATGAGAGATGGTAAATTATGGCAAGTTGTGCCAGTGATGGAAAGGAATTGATGAAATAATAATAAATGATGATGATTGATATTTTGGTTATTTTGAACTGCTATACTCCACACATGCTTTATATAAACTGTTTTTATATACTCTATTTGATTTAAATGTTTTATTAATATTTCATGTATCAAAATCTTCATATTGTTAATTGAGAATCTATTTCTACTGAGCGTTTCATGCTCACTGTATTCAATGCCTGCTTTTTAGCAGATGTGGTATGGACTAGAAGAAATCGCTGGGAAAGTGTTAAGTCAAGGTAGCTCGTATATTACTTGGGCTTAGTCAGAAGGTTACGTGCATCATAGCAGACTTTAGAAATGCATTTAAGAATATTATAATATCTTATTCGAAATTACTTATGTGCCAGGGGTGTTGGCATTTATTGATATATTCAAATACGTTACATTGGGAGCATCATGTATGAATCATATTTTCAAGAAAGTCATGGATGAGCAATTATTTCTCTATAAAAAAAAAAAATTTATTGCCAAATTATTTCTAAAAGTATATTT
>JABAKE010000058.1 GCA_019779905.1 Modestobacter lapidis
GCGGATGCATCGGGTGGACGTCAAGTGGTTGATATTATCCCTCCAGGACCGGAACTTCTTGTTTCAGAGGGTGAATCCATCAAACTTGATCAACCATTAACGAGTAATCCTAATGTGGGTGGATTTGGTCAGGGCGATGCAGAAATAGTACTTCAAGATCCATTACGTGTCCAAGGCCTTTTGTTCTTCTTGGCATCTGTTATTTTGGCACAAATCTTTTTGGTTCTTAAAAAGAAACAGTTTGAGAAGGTTCAATTGTCCGAAATGAATTTCTAGATCTGCAAATTTATCAACATAAAGTTCGTAAAAAGAAACAAATTATTGTTGACAATTATGTATGATCAAAAAAAATTATGAAAAGCCTTTTGCTTGTTTCTATTCTTTTTTCTACCAGATGTCGGGAATTACTTGTACCGCATTCCTAGTCATAGTATGTATATTGTGACGAAGACTATTTCACTTTACTTTACCCCTTCTTTGTTTTTTTCAATCCAAATTGACGTGGTGTGACTATGTCATTATTGTCAGATTTAAATGTCATAGAATACATCAATAGTTTTCTATTCTATTCTAATAGAATCAAATTCGACTAGATACTAGACATAAGTAAGCGGAGAATAGAAAGTATAAAGCAAAGGATAAATGAGGGGAACAAATGATTCTAGGAGGGATTATTCGTCTTCCTAGTCTTCGACACAAGAAAGGGATGTGGAAAATTCCTTTTCTTGTGTCGAAATAATAATAATTCTTGATCCCGTTCGTCAAAGATTCCTATTCTTAGTTTCGATTTTTTCCAGGTTTATCATCATTTTTTTTTTTTAGATTTTTTACGTATAAGAAGTAGTAGAAAAAGAGAGGGAAATTTATTGAGCAAATAGAACTTCTTCAATGAACTTATAAAAAAAAAATAGAATGGGGTTTTTTGAAACATCGAAAAACGGGATCCGTTTTGTCATTTATACGACTAAAATATTATGATTATTAAGAACTCAACGGGACCTTCCCCCTCGAATCAGACAAACAAAGAAGGGGTAGATCCCGTTGAGTTCTTACGTTTTCATGTCTACAACTCAGTTCATCCGATTACTACAGGGATGAACCCAATCCTGAATATGAACCATAAAAGAAAATACCTATTAAACCGATCACAGGAATACCAGTTACAGTACCTATTAGCCAAAGAGGAATCCTTCCAGTAGTATCGGCCATTTACCCCACTTCCCTCCACATTTCATCAAGTGGTCATGCTAGAGACATAAACAGTCATGGATAATTATGAGATGAGATCCTTCCGAATGGTATAAGAGAATTCCTACTATTATTTATTATTCTATTATTCTCTTTCGTTCTCTTAATTGAAGAAATAATTGGAAAATAAAACAGCAAGTACAAAAATGAGTAATAACCCCCAGTAGAGACTGGTACGATTCAATTCAACATTTTGTTCGTTCGGGTTTGATTGTGTCGTAGCTCTATAATTCGGATTAGGTTTATCGTTGGATGAACTGCATTGCTGATATTGACCCCAAAAAAGAAACGGTAGGTACAGCTAGTCCGTGAACAGCCAACCATCGTACTGTAAAAATTGGATAGGTTCGATCTATGGTCATTGGGGCCTCCTAAAAGGATCTACTAAATTCATCGAGTTGTTCCAAAGGATCAAAACGGCCAGTTATTAATGGAATTCCTTGTCGGCTCTCTGTAAAATACTCGTTTGGGCGAGGGCTTCCAAACACATCGTAAGCTAAACCCGTGCTGACGAATAACCAACCCGCAATGAATAGGGAGGGTATAGTAATGCTATGAATGACCCAGTATCGAATACTGGTAATAATATCAGCAAAAGAACGTTCTCCTGTGCTTCCAGACATGCTGAGCTCCACATATTCTTGTACAGTCAAATGGGGATCGATTCCGTAAAAGATGAGATCAGTAAATGGAAATTCACTGAAATTGAATCTTTGTGAGATCGTCAATATTGTACCGAGGGTGTCTTTAGAGTATACCGAATCAGTATAGCTATCCTTCTTCTGACACAGCAATGCAATTTCAATCAATATCGAAATGAAGTGCTAGATAATTTCTTTCTTTCTTTCTTGTTGCTTGTCGATGTAGAACCATGCGCCATTCAATAGAAAATTACTCAAATTCCTGTAATATAGGATTTCTCTCCATTATTGGCTTCGGACTAGAAACTGAAGATAACGTAAAATGTGAATCCGACGAGTCGGTTTCTAATAATTCATGAGGGAAATTATCATATTCCCACAATTCAATTAGATGCGAAATCTAGAAATCTCT
>JABAKE010000059.1 GCA_019779905.1 Modestobacter lapidis
CTTAGTAGAATTGATATGACTGCTATGGATGGTCCGATACTGAATAAACGAGTATCTCCTCTAGATGGAAGAAGATTCTCTTTGAAAAGTAGTTTTGTCCCATCTGCTAGAGCTTGGAGAATTCCCAAAGGGCCGGCGTATTCAGGTCCAATACGTTGTTGTATCCCTGCGGATATTTCTCTTTCTAACCACACAATTACTAGTACACCTATTGTGATTCCCAATACAAGAGTAAAAATAGGGATAAGCATCCATATGCTCTCATATACCTCTTTTAAGGATTCCAATCTGGAAAAAGAATTGATATCTTGTACTTCTGTTGTATCAATTATCATTTCAACGATCAACTTCTCCCATAATGATATCTATACTACCTAGTATCGTCATAATATCAGCCAATTTCATTCTTTTAACTAACTGAGGAAGAATTTGCAAATTGATAAAACCCGGCGGGCGAATTTTCCATCTCCAAGGAAAAACACTTTGATCTCCTATCAGAAAAATTCCCAATTCTCCCTTTGGGGCTTCAACTCTCACATAAAGTTCTTGCTTCGACAATTCAAAAGTAGGAGAAGGTTTTTTACTAATGAATCGATATTCAAAATCATTCCATTCGGGATCCCTTACTCTATCAAAGCATCGGATTTCTAAATTCTCATAGGGCCCTCCCGGAATTCCTTCCAGAGCCTGTTGAATAATTTTTATAGATTCCGTCATTTCATTGATTCGTATTAAATAACGAGCTAATGAATCTCCTTCTTTTTGCCATTGGACTTCCCAATCAAATTCGTCGTAACACTCATAATGATCAACTTTACGAAGATCCCATTGTATTCCGGAAGCTCGTAGCATTGGTCCTGATAAACCCCAATTTATTGCTTCCTCTGCACCAATAATGCCTACGCCCTCAACTCGTTCTAAAAAAATAGGATTTCGCGTAATAAGGTTTTGATATTCAGCAACCCCTGTTAAAAAATAATCGCAGAAATCCAAACATTTATCTATCCAGCCATGAGGTAGATCAGCAGCTACTCCTCCGATACGAAAATAATTATGCATCATTCTCATACCGGTGGCAGCTTCGAATAGATCATATACTAATTCTCTTTCTCTGAAAATATAGAAGAAAGGGGTCTGTGCACCAATATCTGCCATAAAAGGGCCAAGCCATAACAAATGAGAAGCTATACGACTCAACTCCAACATAATTACTCTGATATAGCTGGCTCTTTTAGGTACTTGAATATTTCCTAACTGTTCTGGTGCATTTACGGTTATTGCTTCTGTGAACATAGTAGCTAAATAATCCCAACGTGTTACATAAGGCAGATATTGTATAATTGTTCGGTTTTCCGCAATTTTTTCCATTCCTCTGTGTAAATAACCCAATATTGGTTCACAGTCAATAACATCTTCACCATCTAGAGTAATGATGAGTCGAAGAACACCATGCATTGATGGGTGGTGAGGACCCATATTTACTATCATGAGGTCTTTTCTTGTAGTTGGTACATTCATAGGTTTTTCCTCGATTCATTCTTCCATGAATTGCTGAAAACGAAAAGAAATTCATCAAAATCAAAATTCAAGATCTAATAAATCAAATAATTAAAGCTCTTCAAATTAATGAGTTTTTGGCTCTCGAATATCCAACTGAACAATTAATTCTTTATAACGTACTCTATTTTTCTTTGACAAATAAGCCAGTAGCCGTTGACGTTTTCCCAGAATTTTCCGTAGACCTCTCTGAGATAAATAGTCTTTTCTGTGCAATTCCAAATGTGAAGTCAGTTTTCGTATCTTATTGGTGAAACTGAATACTTGAAATTCAACAGATCCACTCTTTTCTTCTTTTTCTTCTTGCGAAATAACTGAGATGAATGGATTTTTTACCATAAAACGAAATCTTCTCCCCCTTTTCTTTTTTAAAGATATGAATTTTACCGATCAGTAATAATAATCCCAGCCATTTGAATTTGGTATACTGAATTTCGTTATGGACTCCTAATTTTCTCAAATAAAATTAATCAATGATCAATCCAATTTTCAATTTGATTCGTATAGGGATACAAAAGGATAGCACTTACAAAAGAGAATAATTTAGACCTAAAATAAGAAGATTCTGGTGATTCATTTATAGATCTAATTGATACGTCATTAAATTAGTATCATGTATCAGAATGAAATGTAAGACAACGCAACGCATGTGTGTATCTGTTTGCTTTCATATACCCGATA
>JABAKE010000005.1 GCA_019779905.1 Modestobacter lapidis
CGCCAGGTCACCTCGCTGCCGGCGGCGCCGCCACGCACCAGCTCCAGCACGCTGCCCATCACCTGCGGCAGCACCCGGGCCAGCGGCCCGGGGCCGTGGACGCCGGGCACCGACGTGATGCGCGAGCTCCAGGGCGTCGAAGGGCGGCTGCGGGGCACGTACGCGGAACCGGCCGCACCGCTCACGCGGGGCGGCCGGTTCCGCGCTGCACCGCGGCGACGAGCACGGTGCAGGCGATGCGCCGACCGGTACTGCTCACCCCGCCGTGACGTCGGTTCGCCCGGCCGTGTCGGTGGCCGCGGCGGGAAGCCGCACCCGGAGCACCGTCTCGCCCGATCCGGTTTCGATGCTGATGTCGCCGCGGTGCCGGTCGACGATGCGCCGGGAGATGTCCAGACCCAGGCCGGTGCCCTCGCCCACGCCCTTGGTCGTGTAGAAGGGGTCGAAGGCGTGTTCCCTGGTCTCCGGGGACATCCCCGGCCCGGTGTCGGCGATCTCCACGATCACCGAGCCCCTGCCGAGGCGTGTCGACACGCGCAGCGTCCCGCGGCCGTCCATCGCGTCGAGTGCGTTGGTGATGAGGTTGGTCCAGACCTGGTTGAGCTCCGCGGCGAGGGCCTGGATGCGGGGCACGTCGGCGCCGTGGTCCCGCACCACGGTGACGCCCTTCGGGATCCGGTGCGCCAGCATGACCAGGGTGCTCTCGAGACCTTCCGCCAGGTCGGTGGTCTGCATGGAGGCCCGGTCGAGTTGTGAGTAGGACTTCACCGCCGCGACCAGGTCGGAGATGCGCCGGGTGGATTCCTTGACCTCGTCCAGCAGGCCGGTCGCCGACAGCGTGTTCGCGACCCAGTCGAGAGCCGCCTCGAGCGGAGCAGCACCCATCGCCGCGGCGACCCGCTCGCACCAGTCGACATCGGCTCCCGCCCCGGCCAGGACCGGAGCGAGCACCCAGTCCCGCGCCACGGCCTTGTCGGACAGCCAGTCCGACAGGGCATCCTCCCGATCCGCGAGACCCATGGAATCCATGATCGGGGCCCGGGGTCCCAGCTCACGGCGCAAGGTGTCGATCCGGCTGAACTGGTCGGCGCTGATCGGCACCGCGGCGAGGCGCTGGAGTGAGGACAGCATCCCCTCGTGCGCGTCGCCGAGGGCGTCGACCGCCCGCGTCGCCGCGGCGGCGGGGTTGTTGAGCTCGTGGGCCAGCCCGGCCGCCAGGGTGCCGAGGGCGGCGAGCGCCTCCCGCTGTCGGGCCATCGACTCGTAGTTGCGAGCGGACCGTGAGACGCCCTCGATGAGGTAGAGGCCGAGCGGGAACCGGGCCGCCCACAGCCGTCGCAGGTCCTCGGCGGCCACCCGGAGGATGCGGCCGGCCGTCGCGGCCCGACCGGTCGCGAGGTAGGCCCCGTGCTCGTCCCACGCGCGGAACCCGCCGGCCCACCGTCCCGGCACGTCCATGACCCCGAGCTGCGTCTCGTCGCGTCCCACATGCCGCAGGAGGTCGATGCGCCCGTCGAGGAGAACCCACCAGAACCCGGCGCGATGGTTCTCCTGGAACAGGACGTCACCGCACTCGAAGGGCACCTCGGTGCCGGCTTCGATCAGGGCCAGCAGTTGGTCGTCGCCGGTGCCGTCGAAGAGCCCGATCCGGCGCAGGTCGTGGAGTTCCATCACGTCATCGCCAGGTAGCGGTGGACGAGGTAGACCGACATGGCTCCCTCTCCTACGGCCGAGGCCACCCGTTTCATCGAGTCCAGCCGGACGTCTCCGGCAGCGAAGACCCCGGGGACACTGGTCTCCAGCGTGAACGGCGGCCGTGCCTCGGCCCATGCAGTGGGGGACAGGCCCAGCAGGTCCTGCCCGGTGAGGATGAACCCTTTGGCGTCCCGGGCCACCTCACCGCCCAGCCAGTCGGTGCGTGGTGACGCGCCGATGAAGACGAACAGCCAGTTGACGGCGACGTGCTCGCCCGCGCCGGAGTCGCGGTCGGTGAGCGTGACGGCCTCCAGGTGGCCGTCGCCGCGTGCGTCGGTCACCTCGCTGCGCAGCCGTACCTCGATGTTGGCGGTGGCCTGGATCCGCGCTACGAGGTAGAGGGACATGCCTTCCTCGAGCGATGACCCGCGCACCACCAGGACAACGCGCCCGGCGTACTGCGCGAGGTTCAGGGCGGCCTGACCGGCCGAGTTGGCCGCGCCGACGATGAGCACGTCGTCGCCCTTGCACTGGACCGCGTCGCTGGCGTTCGCGCCGTAGTAGACGCCGCGTCCGGTGAGCTCGGCCAGTCCCGACGCCTCCAGGCGACGGTAGGAGACCCCGGTGGACACGACGATCGCGCGCGCCTCCAGCTCGCCGGTGTCGAAGCAGACCGCCCGGACCGGGCCGCGTCGCTGCAGCGACACCACGTCGCGAGCCAGCAGCATCTCGGCGCCGAAGCGGCCCGCCTGCGCGACGGCACGCTGGGTGAGATCGGCGCCGGACAGCCCCCTGGGGAATCCGAGGTAGTTCTCGATAGAGGCGCTCTGCGCCGCCTGTCCTCCGGGCGCCTCGCGCTCCACCACCACGGTGCGCAACCCCTCCGAGGCGGCATAGACGGCGGCGGCCAGTCCGGCCGGGCCGGCGCCGACGATGCAGAGGTCGTAGAGGGGCTGGAGGGCACGGGTGCGCAGGCCGAGCGCAGCGGCGAGATCGAGGGTCGACGGCGACCGCAGCACCTCCTTGTCGGGGACGAAGACCAGCGGGAGCTCGTCGACCTCCGCCTCGGCCAGTGCCTGCAGCCGATGCCCCTCGGTGTCGCGGTCGACGTCGACCCACCGATAGGGAACGTAGTTGCGGGTGAGGAAGGTCTTGATCTCGTGGCTCCGGTCCGACCAGCGGTGCCCGACCACCCGCACGTCATCGGTCTCCCGCGGGTGCGCCCGCTGCCAGTCGGCGAGCAGATCGTCGATGACGGGGTAGAGCCGCTCGGCCGGCGGGTCCCACGGCTTGACCAGGTAGTAGTCCAGCCCGATGTCGTTGATCGCCTTGATGGCGACGTCCGTGTCGGCGTAGGCGGTCAACAGCAGGAGCTTGGCCTCCGGGGCGTGGCGGCGGGCCTGCTCGAGCATCTCGGTCCCGGTCATCCCGGGCATCCGCTGGTCGGTCGCGATCAGCGCGACCGGGCGCAGCCGCAGGGCCAGCTCTTCCAGCGCGGCGAGGGCTTCGGCGCCGGACGACGCGCGGACGATCCGGTAGTCCGATCCGTACCGGGCCCGGAGGTCGCGGGTGATCGCCCGCAGCACCATCGGGTCGTCGTCCACGGTCACGATGGTCGCCTTGCTCATGGGGCGGTACCTCCTGGCGGGCGCATGCACTGCAGGGTCAGTGCCGAGGCTCGTCCGCCGAGCCGTCGGTAGGCGCTACCCGACGACCTGCTCGATCGCCCGCGCTGGCCGGCGTCATCGCTCTCCGGTAGGAGCCGAGGGATGGTGCCGCCATCCAAGCACGGACAGGACCGCCGGATGGGTGCTCAGCGCACCCGGATTCCCTGCACCGACCGGCTGCCCGGGACCCGGGGCGGCGATCTCCCGGCGTGGTTCTACGGGCGGACCCGGAAGACGACGCGGGCGCACCGCCCCGACTCGATCACAGCCCGAGGTCACCCAGCCCTGGGTGGTCATCGGGGCGCCGTCCCAGTGGCCAGTGGTAGAGACGCTCGGCCTCGGTGATGGGCAGGTCGTTGATGCTGGCGTGGCGCCGGCGCATCAGGCCGTTCTCGTCGAATTCCCAGTTCTCGTTGCCGTAGGAGCGGAACCAGCTCCCGGAGTCGTCGTGGAACTCATAGGCGAACCGGACGGCGATCCGGTTGCCTTCGAAGGCCCACACTTCTTTGATCAGCCGGTACTCCAGCTCCCGCCGCCACTTGCGGGTCAGGAAGGCCACGATCTCGTCCCGCCCGGTGACGAACTCCGCCCGGTTCCGCCATCGCGAGTCGATCGTGTAGGCACCGGCGACCTTCTCGGGATCGCGCGCGTTCCAGGCGTCCTCGGCGAGGCGCACCTTCTGCACCGCCGTCTCGTGGTCGAACGGGGGCAACGGCGGTCGGGTCATGGCGTGCTCCTCTCGGTGGGGCGGGCGTCCAGGACGCCCGCAGGGTGTGGCCGCGCTGTGGTCAGTCGGCGAGCAGTGCGCACCAGGCGTCGGTCATCAGGTCCAGTGCCTCGTCGCGGCCGACGTCCCAGCCGCGCCGCATCCATCGCACCGAGGAGAACTCGAGCTGCCCGAAGGCGAGGACCCCGCGGATGCGCCGGGTCGACCCCTCGAAGCGGTCGGCGCGGTCCAGCCCGTTCTCGATGTCACCGATCGCGCTCTCGAACCACTCGTCGACGGCTTCCCGGATCTCCGCGTCGGACGCTGCGGCCTCGTGCGCCGCCGTCACGTACGGGCGGATCTCCGGCCATTGGTCGATCTTGCGGGACAGCCAGGTGCGGATCTGCGCGCGATCGCCCGAGGCGATCACCGCGGCCAGGGGCGGGTCGTCCGCGGTGGTGAGGATGGTGTCGACGACGGCGATCAGTTCCCGGAGCAGCTGCGCCTTCGACGGGAAGTGCAGGTAGAACGTCGTCCGGGTGGTGCCGGCCGCGGCGGCGATGTCGTCGATCGTGGTGGCCCCGTAGCCCTTGGCCTCGAAGCAGCGGAGTCCTTCCCTGAGCAGCAGCTCACGGGTCATGCGCTTCTGGGCCTCGCGGAGACTGCTCACCGCACGAGGATAGGTCGACAGCGAGCAGCGGCACCGTTCCGCGCATTCATCTCCTTGGCAGTGTGCCAAGTGAACGAACACGATGTGGGCCGGTGGCGCGCCGGGGCGGACGTCCGCCGAGGACCCCGGCGGACGTCCGGCTCAGGCGTCGGTGGGCAGCGCGAGTGACTGCGGCGTGAACATCGGCGGCTCCTGGTCGGGGGTGAGCGCCGTGGGTCCGTACAACCAGTCCACGAAGCCGTAGTCCTGCACGTCCCGCCGGCGCAGCAGGTGGTTGCGCGCCTCCCGCTCGGCGCCGGTGAGGTGCCACAACTCGCCCCAGGCGCGGGCCGTCGTCTGCACGCGTCGGCAATGCTCCGGCCGGACGGCGTTGTAGGCGGCCAGCGCGGCGTCCCAGTCCAGGCGCCCGGTGGCGAGCTGGGCGCCGACGTGCTCGGACAGCACCCAGGCGTCCTCGATGGCCATGACCGCGCCCTGCGCCAGGTACTGCAGCGGCGGGTGCGCGGCGTCCCCGGTGAGCGCGAGGCGGCCCTGGACCCAGTTCGGAATCGGGTCGCGGTCGAACATCCGCCACCAGCGGTCCCGCCACATCTGCGGCAGCCCGGCCCGGACCTGCTCGCAGGTGTCCTCGAACGCGGCGTCCAGCTCGTCGGGCGTGCCCCAGTCCTCCTGTCCGGCGAGGGCCTTCGGCGACCGGAACACCGCCACCTGGTTAAACATCTCGCCCTGCCGCAGGGGGTACTGCACGAAGTGGCAGTGCGGCCCCACGTACACGACCACGTCGGTCATCGACACGTCCATGGCGGCCACCTGCCCGGCGGGGATCGCGCCGCGGTAGGCGACGTAGGCGGAGCTGACCGGCTGGTCGTCGCTGAGCATCGGCCGGGCGACGGAGTTGAGACCGTCGGCGGCCAGCACGACGGGGGCGATCTCCCGGCCGCCGCCGTGGACCACTGCCACGCCCTCGGGCACGTGCTCGTAGGCGGTCACCGCCGTGTCGTTCACCAGGTCCACCCCGGCCCGGCGGCACGCCCGCAGCAGCGTGCCGTGCAGGTCGCTGCGGTGGATCACCACGTACGGGGAGCCGTAGCGTTCCCGGGCGTCGGCGAGGTCCAGGCGGGTGAGCACCGTGCCGTCGACGGCGTCCTTCATGACCAGGTTCTCCGGCGGCACGCCGAGGGTGAGCACCTCGTCGAGCAGCCCCCAGGAGTCGAGGATCCGGGTGCAGTTGGGGGCGATCTGCAGGCCGGCGCCGACCTCGCCGAACTCGGCCGCGCGCTCCAGGACGCGGACCCGCAGACCCTTCAGCGACAGGGCCAGGGCGTTCGAGAGGCCGCCGATGCCGCCGCCGACCACCAGGACGTCGGCGTCGGCGGTGCCGTTGCCGTTGCCGTTGCCGTTGCCGTTGCCCATCAGTTCCCTCCCAGGGTGACCGGGTCCGCGACGACGGTGTTCTGGCAGCGGCCCAGGCCGGCGATCTCGGTGCTGAGCTGCTGCCCGACCTCCAGGTAGCGGGCCGGCTTGCGGGCGTGGCCGACCCCGCCCGGGGTGCCGGTGGCGAGAACGTCACCGGGCCGGAGGGTGCCCATCGTGGAGACGTACTCGACCAGGGCGACCGGGTCGAAGAGCAGGTCGCCGGTGGTGTCCTCCTGCACGGTCTCGCCGTCGACCTTCGTGCTGATCGCCAGCGCGGGCCGGACCCCGCCGGGCAGCTCGTCGGGGGTGACCAGGTAGGGGCCCAGGGGAGTGGTGGCCTCCCAGCTCTTGCCCTGCAGCCACTCTCGGGTGCGGAACTGCCAGTCGCGGCAGGTGACGTCGTTGAGCACCGCGAAGCCGGCGATGGCCCGCTCGGCCTCGGCGCCCCGCGCCCGCCGGACCGGGGCGCCGATGATGACCGCGAGCTCGCACTCCCAGTCGAACTCGCCGGTCTCCGGGGGCTTGACGATCTCGTCGTTGGCGCCGACGAGGGAGTCGGCGTACTTGCTGAACAGCGTCGGGTACTCGGGCAGGTCCCGGCCCATCTCCAGGATGTGGTTGCGGTAGTTGAGGCCGACGCAGATGACCTTGCCCGGTCGCGGTACGACGGGCGCGAAGGCCGCGCCGCGCACCTCGGCCGCCACCTCGGTCGCGGCCGCGGCCCGCTCCTGCCAGTTCGGGGTGGCGAGGAAGCTGCCCAGGTCGTCGGCGCCCAGGTCGACGAGGGAGTCCTCGTCCACCCGGACCGCCCGGGTCCGGCCCTCGAGGGTGCGGATGGTCGCCAGCTTCATCGGGTGCCCTCCTCGACAGCGACGCGGTCGAGGCGCAGGGCCTCGAAGATGGGGGCGTCGCTGAAGCTGAAGAGGTCCAGGGCGCCGGAGTCGGAGTCGGAGGCGCCGGCCTCCGAGCGGATCGACAGCGGCTGCCAGGACGGGACGACGAAGAGGTCGCCGCGCTCGACCCGCCAGGAGGCGTCGCCGACGGTGACCGTGCCGGTGCCGTCGAACACCTGGTGCACCGACGACCCGGCCTGCCGCCGCGGCGCGGTCTCGGTTCCGGTGCGCAGGCGGTGCATCTCGGCGCGGATGGTCGGCAGGACGTCGCCGCCGGTGGTCGGGTTGGCGAAGCGGACGGCGGCGTGGCCGGGCTCCACCGTGCCGGGGTGCCCCTCGGCCTCCAGCTCGAGCTGGTCGGTCAGGGCGGCGTCGGTGTCCGCCCACCGGTAGTTCAGCAACGGGGTGCCCGCCGTCGCGCCCGGCGCCGACACCGGCCGCAGACCGGGGTGCCCCCACAGCCGCTGGGATCGGGACCGCTCCGGCGTCGTCCGCTCCTCGGCGCTGATCCGGTCGCGGCCGAACTCGAAGAACTGCGACTCGGTGGCGTACTGGAACGGGATGTCCAGGCCGTCGATCCAGGCCATCGGCCGGTTCGCGGCGTTGTGGTGGGCGTGCCAGTTCCAGCCGGCCTGGGGAAGGAAGTCACCGCGGTTCATCGGCACCGGGTCGCGGCCCACGACGGTCCACACGCCCTCGCCCTCGACGACGAAGCGGAAGGCGTGCTGGGTGTGCCGGTGCTCGGGGGCGTCCTCGCCGGGCATCAGGTACTGGATGGCCGCCCACAACGTGGGGGTGGCGTAGGGCTTGCCGCCCAGCGCCGGGTTGGCCAGCGCGATGGCGCGCCGCTCACCGCCGCGCCCGACGGGGACGAGGTGACCGGCCTGGTCGGCCAGCCGCAGCAGGTTGCGCCAGCGCCACACGTGCGGCGCGGCCTTGGACCGGGGGTGCGCCGGCATGAGATCGCCGATCTCGGTCCAGAGTGGGACCAGCAGCTCCTCCTCGAAGCCGCGGTAGAGCTCCTCGAGCGCGGGCGTCGGGGTCGGCTGGTCCGGGGCGTCCACGGCGGTCAGCGAGACCGGGGACGAGAGCTGCTGGGTCATGACTGGGGTTCCTCCCGTGCGGCGGGGGCTCAGGGCGAGGAAGGGGCACGCGTGGCGTTCCGCGCCCCTGGCGGTGGATCACCTCAGCATGGACGCCCTTCTGTTTTGCGGGATAGGCTTTTCTACTGTGAAGAACAGGCCGCCGTACGCCATCGCCTCGGTCGACTCGGCGCTGCTGCTGGCGACGCTGCTCCAGCAGGAAGGGCCGCTGCGCGTCACCGATGCCGCGGAACGCCTCGGCGTCTCGGTTTCCACGGCCCACCGGCTGCTCGGGATGCTCGTCTACCGGGACTTCGCGATGCAGCTGCCCGACCGCCGGTACGGGGCCGGGCAGGTCCTGCGCGGCGCGACGGTCCAGCAGACGCCGACGGTCCGGCTGCGTGAGGTCGCGCTCCCGCACCTGCGGCGCCTGGTCGACGCCCTCGGGGAGACGGCCAACGTGATGGTCCTGGCCGGCACGCAGGTGCGGTTCGTCGCCACGGTCGAGTGCGACCAGATCCTGCGGGTCGGCGACCGCACCGGCCGGACGCTGCCCGCGCACCTGTCCTCGGGCGGCAAGGCGCTGCTGGCCATGCTCGACGACGAGGCGCTCGCGCCCTGCCTCGCCGCCGTCGACGGCGACACCGCGGCCAGGCTGCACCGGGAGCTGCGCACGGTCCGGCGCCGTGGGTTCGCGGTCAACGACCAGCAGACCGAGGCCGGGCTGACGGCGATCGGCGTCGCCGTGCCCGACCCGGCACGATCGGTCCGCGCCGCGGTCTCGGTGGCCGTGCCGACCGCCCGGTACTCGCGCGAGGCGCTCCCGAGGTGTGCCGCCCAGCTGTCGGGCGCAGCCGCCGGCATCGCCCGGGACCTGGCCCTCGGTTGAGCCGGGAGCACGGCGCGGGAGCGGGGGACCTCTCTCAGTCGTCCTGCCGGCGGCGCACCATCTCGGCGATCCAGACGGGCGCGAACGGAGACGTGCAGTTCGGCGGAGTGGGGTAGTCCTTGAGCACCTCCAGGCGCTCACCGATGTCGATGGCTCGGGCGCGGTGCTCGGCGTGCTGGATCCCGATCTGCGCCAGGCAGTCGTTCATCGACCACTGCAGGCGGTCCGGGGCGTTCCGCATCGTCGCCTCGATGACGTCGAGCAGGCCGGCCAGCTCGAGGCCGGCGGGTCGTTTCGCCACGCGTTCGGTGGTCAGCGCCCAGCCGGCACTCGCCACCACCGGATCCGGGTCGGCCGACCAGGCCACGCGGAGCTCCTCGGCGTGCGGGCTCTTCTTCACCACGTAGTTCACCAGCCAGTCGTGCACCTTGGGGGCGCGCGACTGGCGCACCATGACGTCCAGCTCGTGCTGCTCGAACGCCTTCGGGCGGCAGATCAGGATCGCCAGCAGTCTCGCCGCGGTGTCGTCGGTCTCCCAGAGCCGGCGCGCGAGTTCCTGCTGCGTCTTCAGCTGCTTCGCGAGCGCGCGCAGCCGGCCGAGGTTCACCCCGTGGTCGTCACCGTGCCGCTCGTTCACCGCGCGTGCCCTCGGGTCCTCGAGCGCGGCCAGCTCGGCCAGCACCTCGGCCACCGTCGTCCCGGTCACCGTCGTCCTGGCCACTTCGGCCTCCTGTCCGTTCCGTGCGGAATGCATCCTGCGAGGCGAGCACGCCAACGACCCGGCCGGGCAGCGGTGCGGTCCGGCTGCAGGACGCCGTCCAGGCCCCGGAGCGTATCGCCGGCGCATCCAGGGGCGGTGAGCTGCTTCGCTCACCGGGGCGGAGCCCTGCCCACCCTCCCGGTCGTCCGCCTCCGGCTAGTCGCCTCCGGCTATTCCGCCGTCGCCGTCCGCGTCGTGAACGGCAGCACGAGCCGCGAGAGGTCGGGGCGCGGGCGACCAGCCCGGGCGTGCCCGGCGCGGGGGAGGACTGACCGCTGAGCGGCTGCGTCCGGGCAGGGTCCCGCGGTCAGCGTGCGGCCCCCTCTGCCGTGGTCACCGCCCGGCGGCGTCACCTCGGTCGGGGCCCTGGGTCTCGTTCTCGGATTCCGCTCCCGGGGCCTGCGGGTCCATGCGTTCGAGGCGCTGCCGGATCGCCGCGACGTTGAGCGTGAGGTCCTCGAGCGCCTCGACGGCGCGCGTGGCCAGCGCGAACGAGAGGTTCTCGCGCTGTCGGCCGGGACTGGGCTCGCGGCTGCCCAGCGAGGTCTCCGAGTGCTCGCGGGAACGACGCGTCGCGTGGGCCCACGGGTCGTCATCGCTTCGCTGATCGCCGAACATCTCGCGCAGCAACCGCTGCGCCCGTTCGAGGAACTCGCCCGGGTCAGGCCGGTCGGTGGCCATCCGTTCCCCTCTCAGCTCTGGTCGAGCGCGTCGCGCGGACCGGGGGTGGCCGTTCCGCGGCCACGCGACCAACCTACGACCACGAGCTCCTCCGCAGTAGCCCGCGGCGGCCGATCGACGTCCGGAGTCCGCGGACCCGGTCTCGGCACGCCACCGCCGATGCGGTACGCCTGCGCTCGTACGTCAGGGTGTGTCCGAGGGAGTCGGAAGCAGCCAGAGCCCGCTCGCCACCGCGCCGTACAGCAGCGCCGGGCCGGTGTGCGGCAGTCGCTTCCCGGAGGCTGCGCGTGCCTGTCCGTGGCGGAAGGCCGCCCGTTCGGCGACGAGGAGCGAGCCGATCGACCCGGCGGAGACGACGGCCACCAACGCGAGGACGGCGGCCTTGCCCCTGGCGGGAAGCGACCTGAAGACCGCCGAGGGTGCGGCGCCGTCGTCGGGCTCCTGCCCCTCGCGTGCGGTGGCCCATGCCGCGCGAAGCTCCGGCACGGATGCGGCGAAGGTGACGGCCGTGAGCCCTGCCTTCGCCCAGCCGCGCGCCGTGCGCGAGGACATGAAGTCGGGCGTGGCGTAGTACCCGGTGGTCCCGACTCCGGTGACCACGGCTGCGACTGCCCGGAACGGTGGTGGTGTGGTGCTCATGCCGCGATTGTGTCGTGCGGAAGCTGCCAGCAGCGGCCACCGCAGTTGCCAGGCCGGCGACAGGAGAACCTCCATGGGACCCAGCGGCCCTGGGGTCCTGCGTGGTCGGACTGGCTCATCGCCGGCTATCGCCGCTTGACGGCCGTGTGGTTCGCAACACATATTCGCCCAACTGCCGGGTGGAGTGGAGGCGTGCCGCGTGACCCATCTCTTCGATACGCGGCGGGTCGACATGTCCGACCGCAGGGACTACTGGCTGCAGACCGTCTGCCGGAACATCTTTCCTGTTGACTTCGATCCCCGGCTCGACGTCCAGCCCCAGGCCGCCATGGCGTGCACGAGCGTGGGGGCCTTGTCGATGCGCGAGGTGGTCGGCGGGAACCACGTCTACGTCCGGGACGAGGACCACGTACGCCGGTCGGACCCGGAGAGCTTCCAGGTCGGCATTCCGACGAGGGGCTCCTCCATGCTCATCCAGGACGGCCGCGAGGCCCAGCTCGACCCCGGCGACATGGTGCTGTGGGACAGCTCGCGTCCCTACACGCTGGTCATGGCCGAGCGTTTCCGTTGGCACGTCTTCCTGCTGCCGAAGCAGGACCTTCGCCGGTCTGCTGCCGAGCTGCGCTGCCTCACGGCGCGGCCCATCCGCGCCGGCACGGGCGGGGTGCCGGACGTGGTGTCGCACTTCCTGCTCGACCTGGCGGCACGCGGGCGTCAGCTCGAGGGAGATCCGTCTGCCGCGGTGCTCGGTGAGGCCGCCGGCGACCTGATCGGAACCCTGATCCGGTCCGAGTTCGGAATGCCGTGGCAGGTCGGCAAACCCGAGGACGTACTGCGCAACCGGGCGCGCCACTTCATCGCCGAGCACCATCACGACCCGGCGCTCAGCCCGACCCTGATCGCCGCGGCCGTGGGCGTATCGGTGCGAAGCCTGCACCAGCTCTTCCTGGGTTCCGACGAGACGGTCATGGACTGCGTCCGCGGCACCCGGCTCGCCGCGATCCACGCGGATCTCGCCGACCCCAGGCTCGCCCACCGCTCCATCGGGCGGATCGCGGCCATGCACGGGCTGCCCAACGCGACGGTGTTCGCCCGCATGTTCAAGAACGAGTACGACGTGACCCCGCGCGAGTTCCGGGTCGCCGCAGCCCTGAGCTGAGCAC
Source organism: Modestobacter lapidis (assembly GCA_019779905.1). Taxonomy (GTDB): domain Bacteria; phylum Actinomycetota; class Actinomycetes; order Mycobacteriales; family Geodermatophilaceae; genus Modestobacter; species Modestobacter lapidis. The sequence continues at coordinate 12,262 of JABAKE010000005.1, forward strand.
GCGCGATCGCTGGAGTCGACCCAGAGCGCAGGGTTCTCGACTCCCAGCGCGGGCTTGCCCTTCCGTCGTTGTCCTCGACGTGGCGGCCGTCACAGGCTGGGGCTCGACCCGCCTTCCTGTGGCGCGGATCGCGTCAGGAGGACCTGGTCCTCCGACCTACCGACGGGAGTTCCCCGCGATGTACAAGGTCGACATCGACACCGGCGGCACGATGACCGACGCCCTGGTCAGCGGCGAAGGCCGGGTGGCGTCGCTCAAGGTGGAAACCACCCCGCACGACGTCACCATCGCCTTCGTCAGCATCCTCGAGGCCGCGACCTCGGAGCTCGGTTTCGACAGCCTCCGCTCCTTCCTCGAACACGTGGAGGTGATCCGCTGGTCGTCGACGATCACCTCGAACGTGCTGGCGCAGCGGGTCGGCCCGAAGCTGGGCCTGCTGGTCACCGCAGGGCACGAGACCGACCTCTACGACGCCGCCGCAGCGAGCACCGTGATCGGGACCCTGGTAGAGGCCGACGACATCACCGGCATCGAGACCGACGCCTCGGAGCAGCAGGTGCGGCTGGCGGTGAAGTCGTTGCTGGACCGCGGCATCCGCCGCATCAACATCAGTCTTGCGGGGGCCTTCCCGGATGGCGCGGCCGAGGCCCGGATCGTCGAGATGATCGGGAAGGACTACCCCGACCACTTCCTCGGCTCCATCCCGGCGCTGGCCGGCACCGAGGTGATGCTGCGGCCGGACGACAGCACGCGCACGATCGCGTCCCTGATGAACGCCTATGTGCACCCCTCGCTGGCGTCGACGCTCTACCGCGCTGAGGAGATCGTTCGCGATCAGCACGGCTGGCAGGGCAACGTGCTGATCGGTCACATCAACGGCGGTATGGCGCGGATCGGGAAGACCAGGGCTTTCGACACGATCGAGTCGGGGCCCCTGTTCGGGACCTACGCCTCGGCGGCCGCCGCCGAGGAGTTCGGTGACGGCAAGGTCATCGCCATCGACGTGGGTGGCACCACGGCGAAGGCCAGCGCCGTCGACAACGGTCGCGTCGTGCTCAAGGCCGAGGGCGACCTGTTCGACATCCCGCTCAAGTTCGACTTCCCGCTGTTGCGGTCGATCGCGCTGGGCGGCGGATCGGTCGCCCGCGTGTCCGACGGGAGAGTCACGCTGGGGCCCGACAGCATGGGCGCGGCCCCGGGCCCTGCGGCGTACGGACTGGGCGGCCGGAACGCGACCATCACCGACGCTTTCGTCGTGTGTGGCCTGTTGAACCCGACCGAGTTCCTGGGCGGCAGGCGTCAACTCGATGCCGGGCGCGCACGCAAGGCCCTGGACAGGCACATCGGTGGACCGCTGGAGCTGACCACCGAGCAGGCCGGGCTGGCCGTCGTCGAGGCCGCCTGGGACACCGTGGCGCAGCTCGCCCGGGAGACGGCCGAGGAGGTCGGCTGGGACCCGTCGGCGTGCGTCGTCTACGCATACGGCGGCAACGGGCCGTTGTTCGCAACCGCCGTCGCCGACCGGCTCGGCGCCCGGACCGCCCGGTTCTTCGGATACGGCGCCGTCTACTCGGCGTTGGGCTCGGCCATCTCGGATGTGGTCCACGTGTACGAATCGGCGCTGACCGGAGCCGACCACCTCGCGAGCGCCGGTGCGGCCCTGGCCGCCGAAGCAGCTCGCGACCTGCGCGGCGAGGGGTTCGACCCGGACGATGCAGTCCTGGAGTGGGAGCTGCGATCCGATACCGCAGCCACCCGCGGCCGCGGTGGCGATCCCCGAGCACTCCTCGACGGTCTCGACGGCAAGCCGACCCTGGTCCGCCTGACCGCCCGCTACCCCCTGCCGCGGATCGAGCGCCCGGAGATGGTGGGCAACGGCGCCGGACAGACGACCAGCCGGACGACCATCCACGGGGACACCCCGTGCCACAGCCCGACCGCGGTCGTCGGCCGAGAGCTGTCCGGACCGTTGGTCGTCGACGGATCCAGCTACACCTGGCTCGTCCCGCCGGGGTGGCGTCTCGCAACGGATGCACGCGGAGATGCGTCTTTGACCCCCGAAGGGATCTCGTGATGGGCACACTGCATTTCGCCGAGTACATCGACGCCAACCTCGACACCGAGCGCTGGTCCTGCCACGAATGTGGTCAGGACCTGGGTGACCTTCGCGGCAACTACAAGCGCGGCCTGCTCGTCGCCGAGCGGGACCCACGTGAGATCCACGAACCCGTGCTCGAGGGCGAGTACACGTTCGCCCCGAAGAGCGACTGGATCCGGATCATCGAGTTCTACTGCCCCAGGTGCGGCCGGCAGGTGGAAACCCAGTACCTGCCGCCCGGTCACCCCCTCACCCAGGACACGGAACTGGACGTGGATGCGGTCAAGCAGCGCATCGCGGCCGGCGTGGTGCGCATCAACGACGACGGAAAGCTGGAGGCTGCCCGATGAAGGCCATCGACATCGACGTGGGTGGCACCTTCACCGACCTGGTGCTGACCTGGGACGACCAGCGGTACGTCGCCAAGTCGCCGACCACGCCCTACGACCTCTCGGTCTGCTTCCTCAACGTGCTCAACGCCGGCGTGGGCCAGCTCGGACGCACCCTCGACGAGGTGCTGCCCGAGGTCGAGGTGGTCCGCTACTCGACGACGGTCGCCATGAACCGGCTCATCGAGCGCAAGGGGCCCCGGCTCGGACTCATCACCACCGAGGGGCACGAGGACGCGATCCTCATCGGACGGGGCTCCCAGTGGACGGACGGCACCCGGCTTGCCGAACGCCGCAATCTCGCGGTGCAGTTCAAGCCGAAGCCGCTGGTGGAGCGGGACATGATCGTCGGTATCACCGAAAGGGTCGACTCGGCCGGGAGCGTGGTGCGCGAACTCGACGAGGACGACGTCCGTACCAAGCTGCGCGAGCTGGTCGACAAGGGCGCCCGAGCGATCGCGGTATCGCTGCTGTGGTCCTTCGTGAATCCCGAGCACGAACTGCGGATCCGCAAGATCATCCGCGAGGAGTACAAGGGCTACCACGTCGGCTACCTGCCGGTCGTGCTCAGCCACGAGGTGGTCGGCAAGGTCGGTGAGTACGAGCGCACCATGACCGCGATCCTCGACGCGTACCTGCAGACCAGCATCAAGTTCGAGCTGGAGACCACCTGGGACGAGTTGCGCAAGCACGGCTACACCGGCACGTTCCTGCTCACGCACAACACCGGTGGCAGCGCAGAGATCTTCAAGACCACCGCCAGCCGAACGTTCAACGGTGGCCCGGTCGCCGGTCTGATGGGCTGCTACCACATCGGTCAGGCGCTCGGGTTCCGGAACGTCATCGCATCGGATGTCGGAGGTACCAGTTTCGACACCGGCATGGTCGTCGATGCCTCGGTGCGAAGCTACGAGTTCCGGCCGATCATCGACCGGTGGATGGTCGGCATCTCGATGCTGCAGACCACCACCATGGGCGCCGGCGGCGGATCGATCGCCTGGATCAACGAGCTGCTCGGCGGACGCCTCGAGGTCGGGCCGAAGTCGGCCGGCTCCTATCCAGGCCCGGCCTGCTACGACCTGGGCGGCACCGACCCCACCGTGACCGACGCCGACGTGGTCCTGGGCTACATCGCCCCGGACGGCTACTTCGGCGGCAAGATGCCGCTCGACCGGGACAAGGCGGTCGCCGCGATCCAGACCAGGATCGCCGATCCGCTCGGCGTGTCGGTCGACGAGGCGGCGGCCATGATCCGTCGGATCGTGGAGAGCAACATGGCTTCGGCGATCAAGCGTGAGGTCCATCTGCGTGGCTACCACCCGGAGGACTTCGTCCTCTTCGCCTTCGGCGGCGGTGGTCCCACCCATGTGGCCGGCTATCGATCCGACGTGCCGGCGGCCGTGATCTTCCCGCAGGCGCCGGTGTTCTCGGCGCTCGGCAGCTCGGTCATGGACATCATGCACGTCTACGAGCAGAGCGGCCGGATGCAGTTCATGGCCCCGGTCTCCGAGGAGATCGTCGTGGACAGGGCGGCGTTCAACGCCAAGGTGGACACGATGATCAACCAGGCGCAGGTCGACCTGGAAGCCGAGGGCCTCGGTGACTCCGACCCGGTGTTCAGCGTGGAGCTCGACATGCTCTACGGCGGTCTGGTCCAGGTCAAGCGCGTGTCGTGCCCGGTGCTCAGGATCGATTCCGATGACGATGCGCAGCGGCTCTACGACGCGTTCGAGAAGGAGTTCTCCGAGGCGTTCAGCCCGCACGTGGTGAACAAGCCGGGAGGTGTGTTCATCGACGGCATCGTGCTCAAGGCGACCGTCGTCACCGAGAAGATGTCGCTACCGCTGCACGAGCTGCAGCCGGCCGATCCTTCGGCCGCCAGGGCCGGCACCAGGTCGGCGTACTGGCCGGAGTACGGCGAGCGACGTGACACCGACATCTACCGGTTCGACGACCTGGTTCCCGGAAACGTGCTCGTGGGTCCGGCCATCTCCGAGATGGAGTTCTCCACCATCGTCATACCCCCGGGGCAACAGATGCGGATCGACCAGCACGGCCTCGGCATCCTCGAAGACCAGGCGCTGACGGTGACCGCCAACGATGCAGCGGAGGTACGGGCATGAGCTACCCCACCAAGGAAGAGAAGCTCGCCGCGCTGAAGGTGACCGAGCCTTCCGAGTACGAACTCGGGTGCGTCGACCTGGTGAAGCCGGGCGACTACGAGATCGGCGTGCAGCGCACCAACGACATGGTCGACGAGGGCTACGAAGTGTTCATGCGGAGCTCGCGGTCATCGATGGGCGTCGCGGGTGACTCGATCGTCGCGATCTTCAATGCCCGGGGAGACCTGGTCAATGCGTCGGCCGGGACCTACCTGCACGCGATCATCCCCCCGATCGTGATCAAGTTCATCCTCAAGCGGTACTCGGAGAACCCCGGCATCAACGACGGCGACGTCTGGTACACCAACGACGCTCTCTACGGCGGCATCCACAACCCCGACCAGTGCGCGATCATGCCGGTCTTCTTCGACGGCGATCTGGTCGCCTGGACGGCCGCGCTGTCGCACACGACCGAGACCGGAGCGATCGAGCCTGGTGGCATGCCGCTGACGGCGACCTCCCGGTTCGAGGAAGGCATGAACCTCCCGCCGATGCGGGTGGGACAGAACTTCAGGATCAACTCCGACATCCTGGAGATGTTCGCCGCCTTCGGCATCCGGGCCACCGACAACGTGACCGTCGACATGCGCGCCCGTGCGACCACCTGTGACAGGGTGCGCGTCCGGTTGCTGGAGATGTTCGAGCGCGAGGGCAAGGAATTCGCGATCGGCCTGCTGCGCAAGATGCTGATCGAGGCGGAGGAGGGCGCACGCAAGCGAGTGAGCCACTGGTGCGACGGCGTCTACCGGAACGTGACGTTCAGCGATGCCGCGGGCCTGCAGCCGGGCCTGATCCGGAACTGTGTGATGACCATGACCAAGAAGGGCGACCACCTCGCCTTCGACTTCACCGGGACCAGTCCGGAGAACCCGTCGTCGTACAACGCGCACCCGCAGGCTGTGGTCGGCCACATGGCCAACTACATCTACGAGTACGTCTTCCACGATCTCCCGGTCAGCTCGGCCACCTTCCAGGCGGTCGACTTCATCTTCCCGGAGAACTCGATGCTCTCCCCGGACGCCCGGGCAGCCACCTCCAACTCGGTGATGGCGTGCACGGGGGTGATGAGCTCGGTGGCGAACTGCATCTCGCGGGCGAGGTTCGCCAGCGACGAGTGGACCCAGGTGGCGGCCAGTCAGGGCAATGGCGGGAACGCCATCGTCATCGCGGGCATCAGCCAGTGGGGGGCCAACTTCGCCGACATGATCGCCTACCCCATCAATACCGAGGGGCAGGGTGCCCGGGCGACCTCCGACGGCATGGACGCCTACGGCTTCCCGTGGTGCGGTTTCGGCCGGGCGCCCGACGTGGAGAGCATGGAGAACGAGTTCCCGTTGCTCTTGCCGTTCTCGTCGCACTGGAAGGACTCCGGGGGTGCGGGAAAGCACCGCGGCGGCGTCGGCACCGCCCAGCTCTGGGTCACCCACAACGTCCCGATGCTGTTCCAGATGGCGATCGCGGACAATTCCTCGATCCAGACGCCGCAGCCCCTCTTCGGCGGCTACTCCCAGCCCACGGTGCCCGGGATCGTGCTCGACGGCGTCGACGTCAAGGAACTCATGGCGAAGGCGAAGGCGGGGGCCGGCAGCATCAGCTTCGAAGGCCTCCTCAGCGGCGACTTCGGGGGACGGGTGGTCACCAGCCAGTACGGCAGCCAGATCCACCCGGTCCTCGACGGCCAGACCGTCATCGTGGGCCTGTCCACGGGCGGCACCGGATACGGTGATCCGCTGGATCGCGATCCCGCTGCGGTAGAGGTCGACGTCCGCAAGAACCTGGTGTCCATCGGGCAGGCGCACAGCCTGTACGGCGTGGTCGTCGACCCCACGAGCGGGCGGGTGGACGACGGGGCGACCACCGCGCGTCGCGCCGACCTGGTGGAGCAGCGTCTGGCACGAGGGGTGCCGTACGACGAGTTCGAGGCGACGTGGTCCACCAGGCGGCCCGATGAGTCGATCATGCAGTGGTTCGGCTCGTGGCCGGAGGGCAACGTGGTGAACCCGGTCATGCGGCCATGAGCAGGGCGGTCGTCCGGTCGTTGCTGGAGGGGGGCGAGGGCACCGTCGCGGTGCCCTTGGCCCTCGCTCCGGCCGCGCGGATCGCGGAGCGGGACTGGAAAGGGTTCCTGACCGATCCCACCCAGCTGGCCAATGGGTTGCGTGACCTGGTGAACGCGGTGAACCCGGACGGGGTGCCGCTGACGAGCGACGATGAGTTGCTGCGGGAGGCGACGGCCGGGGCCTGGTCACAGGGGGCGCACCTGCAGGCGGCTCAGGAGGCGGCCCGGAGGCTCCGGCAGACCCTGGGTGACCGGATGGCGCTGGTCGCGGTGCTGCCGGGTCCGGCTCGGGTTGCCGCGGCGACCGACAACGACCTGCCGGCGGCAGTGGGCCTGGTGCAGGCCCTGGGGGAGAGCCTGCTGGCTGCCGGTGCCGACGTCCTCCTGGTCCGGGACGAGGGGGAGTCGGACGCCGGGCTGTCGACATTGGCCAACATCGCCCGGTTCCACCGGGCGCTGGCCCTGGCCGTCGGGCAGCCGACCGGGGGGCTTCCGGAGGTCACCCGGCTACCCCTGCAGGCCCCGACGCCGGCCGAGGGAGTGGTGGTGACCGACGAGCAGCTACCACGGGACGTCGACTTCACGCTGCTGGAGGACTGGCTCGACGGCGTGCACGGGTAGCGCCGGTGCGCCGAGAGACCTGGGAAGGGCCCCGCTCATGAGTCACGCGACCGGCGAGCTCGTCGCCGACCCACCGCCCACCGTGGTGCACCTGCTCGCCTCGGCCGCGGAGGAGTCGCCGGGGGCCGAGGCCGTGGTGTTCGGAGAGGTCCGCCTCACCTACGCCGAGTACTACGAGCGGGTGCGCGCCTTCGCCCACGAGCTGCTCGAACGCGGCGTGGCAGGCAGGCGCGTGGCGACGGTCCTGGGCAACTCTGCCGACACGTGCATCGCCTTCTTCGCGGTACACCTCGCCGGAGCCCAGCTCGTGCCGGTCAATCCGCTCTACACAGATCGCGAGCTCCGCCAGATCCTCAGTGACGCGGAGCCGGTGCTCGTGATCGCCGACGAGTCGCTCGGCGCTCGGGTGGCGCGCCTGGCCGAGGAGCAGGGGGTCGAGGCGCTGCTGGTCGGCAAGGACACCCGGGGGCTTGCCACCGCCCCCGCCGAGCCCCCGGTGTACGACGCGTCGGAGCTGTCGCTCCCCGAACCCGACGCGCCGGCTCTGCTGCAGTACACCGGCGGGTCGACCGGCACCCCGAAAGGGGTGCAGCTGACCCACCGCGCGATCGCAACCAACGTGGCGCAACGCGAGGCATTGCTGCCCACCCGCTGCGGCGAGGAGCGGGTGCTCTGCGTGATGCCGCTGTTCCACTCCTATGCACTCTCCATGGCCCTGTACCTCTCCGCCCACTCCCACGGCTGCCTCGTCGTGCTGCCGCGCCACCACCCGGAGCACCTGCTGCAGACCATCAGGAAGGAACGGATCACCCTCTTCCCGGGCAACCCGACGATCTATTCGGGGCTGCTCAGCCACCCCGCCGCCGCGACCACCGACTGGTCCACCGTGCGCGCCTGCTACTCCGGCTCCGCGCCGCTCCCGGTGGAGACGCTGCGGCGCTGGGAGGCCCTGGTCGGCGCTCCGGTCGTGGAAGGCTACGGCCAGACCGAGGCCGGCCCGGTGCTCACCTTCAACCCTGCGGAAGGCACCCGTAAGGCCGGCTCGGTCGGCGTCCCGGTGCCGGGGACGACCGTCCAGGTGGTCGACCTGGCCGCCGCCGATGTCCCGCTGGGGCCCGGCCAGGTCGGCGAGATCCGTGCCCGAGGTCCGCAGATCATGTCCGGCTACCTCAACCGGCCGGTAGAGACCGCCGAGTCGCTGCGCGACGGATGGCTCTACACGAGTGACATCGGGGAGTTCGACGACGACGGCTACCTCTACATCCGCGAGCGGAAGAAGGAGCTGGTCATCGTCGGCGGGTACAACGTCTACCCGCGCGAGGTGGAGGAGGTTCTCTTCTCGCACCCCGACGTCATCGATGCCGGTGTCATCGGCGCACCCGACGACTACCGCGGGGAGGGGCTCCAGGCCTTCGTGGTCCTCGCGACCGGCAGCGCAGCATCCGCCGAGGAACTCCGGGAGCACTGTCGCGGCAGACTCGCCAAGTACAAGGTGCCGACGCTGGTCCGGCTGGTGCAGCAGCTACCCAAGACCTCCGTCAACAAGACCGACAAGGTCGCCTTGCGGCAGGAAATGACCTCATGAGACCGGACCGACCCGCCCAGGCACGGTGAGACCGGCCCCTGGCCGCGTGCTCCGGTCGACCCCCGGGTGATCCGCGGCTACGTGGCGGCGGAAGCCGTCACGAGCTGCCGGAACTGCTCCGCGGTCATCACGTGCGCCGTGGAGAAGGAGAGGATGGACAGCGTGGCGCGGTGGACGTCGTCGGCCGACATGGCGCCCCAGCCGACGTCCGGATAGTCGAAGGTGCCCGTGGCGTCGGACAGGAAGGCCACCTTGTAGTTGTGGAACATCGCGTCGCGCGCGGTGGCGTGGCAGCAGTTCTCCGTGGTCGTCCCCGAGATCACGACCGAGTCGATTCCCCACTCCCGGAGGATCAGGTCCAGGTCCGTGGCGAAGAAGCCGCTGTACCGGTGCTTCTTGATCACGTGCTCGCCGGGCGCCGGAGCCAACGCCGGGAAGATGTCCGACCCGGGCGTGCCATCGATCAGTGCGGCGCGCTGGTCGATCGGCGGGTAGAGGTCGTCGTACAGCCCCATGTCCGAACCATCTCGGCGGTGGACGTGGGCGGTGTAGATGACCCGGATCCCGCTGTCGCGGCAGAAGGTGAGCGTCTGTGCCAGTTCGTCGACCATCGCCAGAGCCTGCTTGGACTGCAGGGCCGCTCCTTCGGCGACGAAGTCGTTCTGCATGTCGACGACGACCATGGCCGTGCGGGCCGGGTCGATGCGGTCGAAGCTGTAGGGCACGGGGGCCTCCGGGCGGTGATGGAAGGGGACGCAGCCAACCGGCCGACGAGATCGGCGCGGGTGGTCCCTCGGTGTCGGATCGCCACAGTGTGACAGCGGCCACTGACGAGGCGCCATCCTCCGTGGTGCTTTCCGGCGGCGCACGACCTGACCCGGCTGACCTGTGCCGTGGACCGGCACCGCTGGAGCGGGGCGGCCCGGGGTTCCCAGGGCGCCGGCCCGCGGCGCGGCAGTCCGCGGCGAAGACCGGGCAGCCGTCAGACCGGGCCCGTGAGGGCCGGCCCGCCGTCGGCGAGGAACGCCTGCAGTGTCCGCGCCGGCCGTCCTGTCACGCGCTCGACCGTGTCGGTCACGCCCGTGAAGATGCCGGCCTGCACGCGCTCGAACGTGAGCACGGAGAGCTCCCGCTCGAAGCCATCGGTACCGGCCACGGCCTCGCCGATCGACACCTCCCGGTGGACCACCGGGTGCCCGGTGGCTCGGGAGAGCAGCTCCGCCGTGCGCGGCAGCGAGAGGCTCTCCGGCCCGGTGAGCTCGTACACCCGACCGGCGTGTCCCTCGTCGAGCAGGGCACGCTCGGCCACCGCGGCGATGTCCCGGGCGTCGATCCAGGCCACGCTCGCGCCACCGCTGGCGAACGGCAGCTCGCCGGTGTCCACGAGCTGGTCGCGGTAGAAGCGGGGGTCGGTGAAGACCTGCATGAACCAGCTCGGCCGCAGGATCGTCCAGCGCCGGCCGCTGCTGCGTACCGCACGCTCGGCCCGCAGCGCCCACCCGTCGGGCGCCACCTGGCCCGCGTCGCGTTCGGACAGCAGGACGGCGTGGGTCGGGAGCGGCGTCGCGGCGAGGAATGCGCCGATCAGCTCCGGCGCGTCCGCGCGATCGGGCCGGACGAGGTACACGGCGTCGATGCCGTCGGTCGCCGCGGACCAGCGGGACGGCTGGTCCCACGAGAAGTCGGTCGGCCGCACGCCGTCGATGTCGACCGTGGCCGGACTGCTGCTGCCGCCGAGCACCGCGACGCCGGGTCGGGCGACGAGCAGCTCCGCCAGGGGGACGCCGGTCTTGCCGCGGACCCCGGTCACCAGGATGCGGGTCACGGCAGCTCTCGGTGCGGACGCGTCACGACGAACCCTCCGGTCGTTCGAGGAACGGGAGCTCCGCAGGCTCATGCCAGCACGGCCGCGCGAGCGGATCGACCGAGGCCGGTAGCCCCGTACCGGTCGTCCCTGGTGGCCATCCGACCACGGCCGGGTCCAGCCGGGGAAGTACCCACGGGAAGGACTGCACGAGGCCGCCCGGACCGGTCAACGGAGACGCCTCGTGGTGCGCACCGCGGCAGGATGCCCCGATCCCCACGGACAACGACCGCGCCGGGTTCATGCCGATGTCCGTGCGGAAGCCCTACGGTGCGGCGGCATGGTGCACCGATCGACCCTCGTGGCCGTCTCTACGGCCCAACTGGCCGCCCAGGTGGCCGGCCACGTCGTCGCCGTGCGGCGGCGCAGGCACTTCGACGTCCCGCTCATGACCGGGAGTCCTGAGCACCTGGTCCGCGACTGGCTGTGGTTCGGCACGGCCTACAGCGGACCTCCGTACCTGCTCGGCCTCCAGCTGTGGGCCATCGCCCGGTTGCTCGGCGGACCGGACGACCGTGCGCGCTGGGTGCTCCGGTGGCTGGGCACTGGTCTGACGCTGGGCTACCCGAGCGAGCGGTGGAACCGGGTCCGGGTCAGCCGTGGCGGCCTCGACCTGCTCGAGACGCCGATTGTTGCGACTGGGTGGAGCTGCGCGATGGCGATGGCCGTCCTCGCCCGCCGCTGACGGGGGCCCGGAACCCGCTGCCTCCGATGGGGGCGCCTCCTGTCGTGGGCCCGCCGCGGGGTCCACCTCGATCCGGGTCGGCGGCTGCGGATCCGCGTCGCCGGCGGGAACGAGGGCTGCTCTCAGTCCTCGATGACGTCCCGCCCCTGCGCCCGCAGCACTTCCAGGTTGTCCAGCATCCCCTTCAGCGCCTCCGGGGCGTGCCCCTCCCAGCTGTCCACCTCGCCGACGACGCGCAGCGGATGGCGGGTGCGGTAGGACCGTGTGGGGTTGCCCGGGAATCGCTTGTCGGTCACGTTCGGGTCGTCCTCGAAGGGGCCCAGGGGCTCCACGACGTAGATGTGTCCCCGCTCGTCGCTCCCGGCCAGCGCGGTCGCCAGCTCTGCTCCCCAGGCGGCTGTGTCCACGAGCGCGGTGAAGTAGATGTTGTTCGACACCCGGCCCGCCTGGAAGTTGGAGCCGTGGCCGGGGATCAGCTCATCGCCGGCCTCGAGCGTGGCCTTCGTCCCGTGGTAGAAGGGGCCCCCGATGTGCGCGCAGCGTTCGTAGGTCACGGCGACGTGGGAGTCGCTGTTCAGGTCCATGGCCGTCTTCTCTTCAGACATCGTGGTCAGCCGCTCTGCTCCGGCGTCGGCCAGCACGCTCTGCCGCACGACGGGCGGCGGGCCGTGGGGCAGACCTCGAGCCGGAGACGAGCGTAGTTGCGTCCAGCAGCGACCGGAGGACCTACGCTCGTCAGCTCGCCAGGAAGGAGACAGCGAGTGGCCTACGATGCTGAGCTCGCAGACCGGGTTCGCGCCCTCGTCTCTCACGAGAAGAACGTTCGTGAGGTGCAGATGTTCGGTGGCCTCGCGTTCATGGTCGACGAGAAGATGGTGGCCTGCGTATCTGGCGGTGGCGGCGCACTGCTCGTGCGCGTGTCCCGCAGCCGCGATGCCGAGTACCTGGGGGTGGCAGGGGCCCGCCGGGCAGAGATGGGCAAGGGCCGGTCGATGGGGGAGGGGTGGATCACCGTCGACGAGGATGCGCTCACGGAAGACAGCGCCCTGCACTTCTGGATCGACGCCGTCCTGGAGTACAACGCCGAGTAGACAGCAAGGCGTCGAGCGAACGGACTGGGCGCCGCGCCCGAACCATCCGGCAGATCACGCCACGCGAACCCGCACGGACGCTGTCGGCTGCTGCGGCCTCGGGCTGATGAGGCTAACGGGGAACGGGGAAGGACCGGTCGCCGAAGAGGATGCGGCGGGCCGCTGCCCGCCCGGGCGGGGTGCGCAGCACACCGAACGCCGCCGCCGCGACGGCGGGCGTGCGCACCTGGGCCAGCCCCCGGCGTAGCAGGAGCCGCCCCCGGAACCGGGCGCGCAGGACGGCCCCGTCGTAGTGGGCCAGCGCGTCGGGGCGCCCGGCGCGCAGGGCGTCGTGCAGGACGTCGGCAGCGAGCTCCGACAACCGCAGACACGGATCGAGTCCGCCCGCCGTGAGCGGGGAGACCGCTCCGGCCGCATCTCCGACCAGGAGACCGCCGGCGCAGCCGATCCGGCGCAGCAGGCCGCCCACGGGGATCGGGCCCCCGCGCCGCTCGACGTCGTGCGGGCGTTCGGCGACGGGCAACCCGGGCGCCGAGGTGCCGAACCGCTCCAGGGCCGAGCGCATGCCGCCGGGGAAGCGGTGGGCGTAGCCGGCGACGCCGACGTGGGCGTGCCGCCCGTCGTTGACCACCCATGCCAGGTAGCCGGGCGCGAGCGAGGGGTCCAGCACGCAGTGGAAGGTCGGAGGCCTCTCGTGGCCGGAGACCTCGAACACCTCCTCGGCACCGATGAGCAGGTGGTCGTTGCGGTCGAGGGCGAGGTCGCGGGCGACCTTCGAGCGGGCCCCGTCCGCGCCGACGACGAACCGTGCCCGCACCCGGGTCGGCCCATCCGGCCCGGCCAGGAGGAAGGCGTCGTCCCGCCGGCCGGCGTAGCGGGTGCCCAGCGCGATCCGGACGCCGGCGTCGGCCGCGGCGCGGGCCGCGGCCACGTAGAGCGGCGCCATGTCGCCCACCCGGTACTCGTCGCGATCACTGACCAGGGTCACCGGCCGGCGCAACCCCGGCGGGTAGAGCACCACACGCCGGATCGGTGGCCCCAGGCACTCGGCGGGCAGCGGAAAGTCATCGAGCGTCTTCCGGACGAAGATCCCCGTGGTGCGGATCGCGCCGGTCAGCGACGGCCGCCGCTCGACCAGCAGCACGTCGTGGCCGCCCTGCGCGAGCAGCGTGGCGGTGTGCAGGCCCGCGAGCCCGGCACCCACGACCAGCACGTCGACGCCGGTCACCGGTTCGCGTCGTCCCGGGCCAGCCGCAGCCAGCCCAGCAGCAGGGCTCCGCCCGCCCAGCCGAGCAGCGAGACGACCGACGAGGTCTCGGTCATGCCCGGTACCTGGCCGAGCAGGAGGAACGCCGCGCCGGATCCGGGCAGGACCTCGGCGAGCGCGGACATCCACGGGTAGCCGAACTGCGGCAGCAGCAGGGGGAGCACCAGCATTCCGAGGAACACGGTGACGAGAGCGCCGGCCGTGGTGCGCAGCAGGAAGCCGAGCCCGACGGCGAAGGCGGCGCCGGCCGCGACGACGAACGCGATCGTGCCCAGCGCGTCGAGGCCCTCCCCGACGGGCAGGGTGAGGCTCGGGCGGGCCGCGGCGAAGGCTGCGAGGGCCGAGCCCGACCCCAGCAGGATCCCGACGCTCGTGGCTCCGCCCACCGCCACGAGCGTGCGGGCGAGGAAAAGGACCCCTCGCCTGGGCGTCCACTGCAGCGTCGGGACGATCCCGCCGGTGGCGTAGTCGGACGTCACCGCGATCAGGGCCAGCGCGAGGAGCGCGAACTGCGCCGGCATGGCCGCGACCGGTGCCACCGCCCAGGCCGGGTCGCCCTGGGGCGCAGGCGCCTCGGCAGCCGCCTCGAAGCCGGCGATCGCACCGATCCCCACCATCGCGACGGCGGCCGCCGCCAGGAATCCCCAGGTGGCCCTGACCGTCCACAGCCGGGTCCATTCGGCGGCGCACGTGCGGATGAGCACCCGCCCGGTGGAGACGCCGCCGCGCGGGATGGCAGTGGCCGACGGAGCCGTCACCGGGCATCCGCCGTCGTCGCGGGAGCGGCCCCGGCCGCACGGCCGTGGAACTCCACGCTGTCGCCGGTCAGGTCGAGATAGGCGTGCTCGAGGGACGGGCGGACCTCGGAGAGGTGATGGAGCGGGATGTGGGCGTCATGGGCGACGTCGCCCACGTCATGGGCAGTCCCGTCCTCGATCTCCAGTTCGTGGGCATCGATCCGCGCCACCGTGAGGCCGCGCTCGCGCAGCCGGGTGAGGAGTGCGTCGGCCTGCGAACTGCGGACCCGCACGCGAAGGTTGCCCAGCCCGCGGAGGATCTCCTCCGTGCTCGCGTCGGCGATCAGGCGGCCGCGACCGATGACGACCAGCCGGTCCGCGGTCTGCTCCATCTCGCTCAGCAGATGGCTGGAGACGAGCACGGTGCGGCCCTCGTCGGCGAGCCGGCGGAGCAGGCCGCGGATCCAGCGGACGCCGTCGAGGTCCAGGCCGTTGACCGGCTCGTCGAACAGCAGCACCTGCGGGTCCGCGAGCAGCGCAGCCGCGATCCCGAGGCGCTGGCGCATCCCCAGCGAGTAGCCCTTGATCCGGCGGCGGGCCGCGCGGTCGAGTCCGACCTGCTCGATCACCTCCTGCACCCGGCGCTGCGGGATGCCGTTCGTCCGGGCAGCGACCCGGAGGTGGTTGCGTCCGGTGCGGCCCACGTGCAGGGAGCCGGGGTCGAGCAGCGCACCGACCTCGCGCAGCGGTTCGCCGAACGCCGCGAACCGCCGCCGGTTGACGAGCACCTCTCCCGCGGTGGGCCGGTCGAGGCCGAGCATCATGCGCATCGTCGTGGACTTCCCCGCCCCGTTCGGCCCGAGGAAGCCGGTGACCTTGCCGGGCTCGACGTCGAAGCTCAGGCCGTCGACGGCCAGGGTGTCGCCGTAGCGCTTGGTCAGGCCACGCACCTCGATCATCGGTGGGCCTCGTACGGGGTCTGCGACGCGCCGTGGTTGTCCTCGACCCACTCGAGCAGGTCTCCGGGCTGGCACTCCAGCACCCGGCACATGGCTTCCAGCGTGCTGAAGCGCACCGCCTTGGCCCGCCCGTTCTTGAGCACGGCCACGTTGGCCGGGGTCAGCCCGACCCGTTCGGCGAACTCGCCCACGCTCATCTTCCGCTTGGCCAGCTCGACGTCGATGCGTACGACGATGGGCATCAGATCACTGCTTCCATGTCGGACCGCAGGTTCGTGGCCTGCCGGAGCAGCGCGCGCATGATGACCATGAGCAGGCCCAGGACCGCTCCGACGAGCAGCAACAGCAGCAGCAGCGCCGGGAGCACCGGATCGTCGCTGACCTCGTCGATGATGAAGTAGTAGGCGCAGACGAGGGTGCCGAGGAGCATCACCCACCCGACGGCGATCGCCCACACGATCGCGTTCACCCACCGCAGCGCGCTCGCGCTGAAGATCCGGTCGTGCGTGACCATGGTCAGCAGCTTCCAGGTGCACACGATGACGATCTGGATGCACGCCAGCCCCAGCGCCGAGACCGCCAGCATCGCCCACCGCATGAACGACCGCTCCAGGGTCGGCTCGGCCAGGTCGGGCACCAACGCGGGAACCGCCCAGATCTGGGCGATCACAAGGGCCGCGAGGACGATCGCAAGCAGGATCCGGAGGGGGAGCACCACATGCCGCAAGTGGGTCATGCGATCGACTTTCGTCGATTAGCTATCGAATGTCAATCGACACGCCCTCGGTCATGGTGAACCATGCGCCGGGGCTTCGCGGACCGGGGGCTCGGGTGACGGGGGAGGGGCAGGTGACAGCCGGGGGACCACCGGCGGGGCGGTGAGCTCCTGGTAGGCGGTCGTGTGGGCGCGCAGGGCGCTGACCGCATCGGCGACGTCGGTGGTCACCCGGCCGGCCGCCGGTGCCGCCCGCTCGGCCTCCAGCACCGCTCCGCAGACGTCCGCGACCATGTCGAGGTACCTCCGGGCATCGGCCTCCAGGTCCGTCCGGCCGGCCGGGTTCGGAGCCAGCGCCCGTTGCCGCAAGAGTTGCTCGAGCCGGTCGCCCTCGGCCTCCAGCGACGGCAACAGGGCCGGAACGTCGCCGAGGTGCGCACCGGTGGCCTGGGCGGTGGACATCTGGTGGCGCAGTCGATCCCGGGCGCGGGCGATGTCGAGCTGGAGCTCCGCGGCAGCGCGCCGCGGGCCCGGCGGCAGGCGGCGCGCAGCGACGGCCGTGGCACCCCGTACGCCCAGCTGCCGGGCCCGGGCCACCAGCGGATTGCGCCGGACCCTTCTGAGCACCAGCCACCCGACGAGCGCGGCGACCACCAGGAGCACCAGGATCACGCCACCGAGGACGGCGATCATCGTGGGATCCAGCGAGAGCAGCCAGGACAGCTCGTCGTCGGCCCGGACGTCCAGGGCATCGGCGGGGCCGGTCGGCAGCGGGGTGGTCATGGGGCTCCTCGTCTCGGGCGGTGGACCGTCCGGCAGGGCAACGGTCGCAGTACCTCCGGCGGTTCCCGGGACGTCGCCCGACCGCGGCGCACGGTCGTGCCCCGCGAGGCCGCTGACGGGTGTCCGGGCGGCGACGTCACCGTCGGCTCGAGTGGCGCCACGTCCGGCCGTCCCGAGCGATCAGTGCGCCGGCCTCCGACGGCCCCCACGAGGCTGCCTGGTACAGCGGGATGGGCCGCTCGTCGCCGGCCCAGAACCGCATCACCGGATCGACGATGCGCCAGGACCGCGCCACCTCGTCGGCGCGGATGAACAGGGTGGGGTCGCCGATGAGTGCGTCGAGGATGACCCGTTCGTAGGCGTCGGGGGACTGCTCGTCGAAGCTCTCGTACGAGAAGTCCATGGAGGCCTTCTGCACCCGGAAGGCGTGCCCGGGCACCTTCGCGCCGAACCGCAGGCTCAGCCCCTCGTCAGGTTGCACGCGCACGACGAGGGCGTCGGGATCGAGCCCCTCGGCCGTGCCGGGGAACAGCGGGAGCTGAGGAGGGCGGCGGAACTCCATGGCCACCTCGGTGAGCCGCGCCGGTAGCCGCTTGCCGGTGCGCACGTAGATCGGCACGCCGGTCCAGCGCCAGTTCTGGACCTCCAGTTTCATGGCCACGAAGGTCTCCGTGGCGCTGAGCGGGTCGACGCCGGGCTCGTCCCGGTATCCGGGCATGAGGTCCTCCCGGGTGCCGCCGCGGGTGTACTGCCCGCGCACCGCGTTCGCGGCGATCTCCGCCTCCGCGTCCAACGGCTGGATCGCACGCAGCAGCTTCACCTTCTCGTCGCGGATGGCCTCCGCGTGGAACGAGGTGGGCGGTTCCATGAGGAAGAGGGAGAGGACTTGCAGGACGTGGTTCTGGACGATGTCGCGCATCGCGCCGGTGCTCTCGTAGAACCCGCCTCGCTCGCCGACGCCCAGGGTCTCGGCGACGGTGATCTGCACGTTGTCGACCCAGGTCCGGTTCCAGATCGGCTCGAAGACGGAGTTGGCGAACCGTAGAGCCAGCAGGTTCTGCACCGTCTCCTTGGCGAGGTAATGGTCGATCCGGAAGATCTGCTCCTCGACGAACGCGGACGACAGGTCCGCGTAGAGCTCCCGGGCGCTGATCTCGTCCCAGCCGAACGGCTTCTCGACGACCGCGCGGACGAAGCCCCCGCCGACGGGCGCGGACAGCCCTGCCTTGCCGAGGCTCATCGCGATCGGCCCGAAGAGGCGCGGAGGTGTTGCGAAGTAGTGGACCCGGTTGCCGGCGGTCCCGTGCCGGTGGTCGCATTCGGCCAGTACATCCGCCAGGCGCTGATAGGTGGCCGGGTCGTCGTAGTCCCCGGCGACGTACCGGGCGGCAGCCGCGAATTCCTCCCAGCGGTGGTTGTCGTCACTGGTCACGCTGCGGCGGCACAGATTCCCGAACTCGGCGTCGGTCATGGGAGTGCGTGCGACGCCGACCAGCGCTACCTCGGGAGGAAGGGCCCCATAGCCGGCCAGCCGTTCGAGTGCGGGTAGCAGTTTGCGGGCGGTGAGGTCACCGGAGGCGCCGAAGATGACCAGGACGCACGGCGGGGAGCGGCGATCCGCATCCACGTTCATGCGCTGTGAGCATGCCCGGATCGGACGAACACCGACAGGCCCTGCGAGCCGGCTCTGCCGCTGCGCCGCGGCGGCGCCTGACAGGAATGTGGGCGCGGCGGGGTGGACAGCCCTGCCCGGCCGCAGGTGCTGCCCGATCCCCGGTTCTGGCCGGACTGACGGCCGCCGGGCTGCCGATCACTCGGCGTAGAGCTCGTCGATCACCGCCCTGGCGAGCTCTACGGCCGGGGCGTCGCCATTGGGTGCGGGGGCGGTGGAGGTCCAGGTGACGACGGTGATGTCCCGGACCGGGTCGTGGCCCATGAAGGAGTTGGTGCCGGGCAGCTCACCGGTGTGCCCGTACACGGCCCCGAAGCTGGCCAGGCCGAGCCCGTAGCCGGGGCTGGCCGGGTCGGCCGGGTCCAGCGGCTGGACGCTGGCGATCCGCTGCTCCTGCAGCTGCGGGCTGAGCAGGCACCCGTCGACCAGCTCCTCCACGTAGTCGGCGAGGTCCGGCGCGGTGGAGATCCCGGCGCCCGCGGTCCACGCCCAGGAGGGGTTGGCGTCGGTGACGTCCATCGGCTCGAGGGTGCCGGCGCTGGCTGCGGCCTGGACCTCCGGTGCGAGCACGAGGCTGTCGATGGTCTCCACGTTCGTGCCGAAGGTGTAGGTCTGCGGGCGCGGTCGCGGGATCGAGGCGTCGGTCAGGGCCGGGAAGGAGGTCTGGCTCAGCTCGAGCGGGTCGAAGATCCGGTTCTGGAAGGCCTGCTCCACCGGTGACCCGGTGAGCTGTTCGATGATCACGCCCAGCAGCACGTAGTTGGTGTTGGAGTACAGGAACCCCTCGCCCGGGGGGAAGGCGGGCGGCTCGGCGAGGCCGATCGCGAGCAGTTCCTCCGGGGTCCACACCCGGCCGGGGTCGCTGTCCATCTGCTCGTTCAGTTCCAGGTCTTCGGTGTAGTTGGCCAGCCCGCTGCTCATGTCCAGCAGCTGGGCGATGGTGATGTTCTCCCCGTTGGGCACGTCCGGGCGGTACCGCGACACCGGGTCGTCCAGGCCGATCCTGCCCTCGTCGACCAGCTGCACGATCACCGTGGCGGTCCAGGTCTTGGTGTTGCTGCCGACCCGGACGTGGTCGGCGAGCGTGACCGGCTCGGTGCCGTGCCAGGTCCGGGTGCCCATCGTGGTGGCCCAGTCGCCGAGTTCGGGGGACCGCACCAGGACGACGGCGCCGGTGACCGCCAGGTCCCTCATGAGCCGGTCGAGTTCGGGCTGGACCGCCGCGGCGTACGCCGGATCCTCTGACGGCTCCGCCGCCCTACCCGGCGACGCGTTCGCCGGGGCGGGAGCCACGACCAGCAGGGCGACCGCCGCCGTGGCGATCGAGGCGGCCAGCGAACCGGGTGGCCGGGAACGACGCGATCCGCACGAGCGCTCTACAGCAGTCATGGTCGACCTTTCGATGGGTAGCCGGGCAGGGGGTGTCCGTGTGTTCGCACCAGGCCACTCGCCGGCCGGGTGCATCTCTGGGGAGTCACAGCGCCTGTTGGAACGCCGCGGCGACGGCCGCCACGTCTGCGCCGGCGTTCTGCAGACCGGTGGGCAGGTCGGGGTACGTCGCCCCGCTCATGGACAGCGAGAACACCAGCCGCTCGCCCCGCTCGGTCGTGAGGTAGCCGGCGAGACTCTGCACCTTGTAGTACACCCGGCCCGTGGTGGGGTCGACGTCGACGCTGGTCCCGGTCTTGGCCGCGACCTTTCCCCTGGCGGGATGGTCCTGACCCGTGCTCGCCAGCGTTCCGCTCACCCCGAGGACGGGCTGGTCGGCCGCGAGCTCCGCGCCCCAGGGTTGCGTCTGCGCCCACCTCATCCAGGCGACCATCTGATCGGGGGTCGTCGAGGCCGGGTCAGCGCCCTGCCCGTCGAACAGCACCACGTCCTCAGGAGGGACGCCGGCCCGGTCGAGCTGGTGGTGCACCGCCTGCAGCCCGTCGAGGCAGTCCGGCGAGCCGCCGTGCGCCGCGAGCAGGCACAGCAGGGCGTTGGCACCGGTGTTGTAGCTGGTCTCCAGGATCATGCGACCGAAGGCCTTCATCGGCGGGGAGGTCAGGGCAGCCATCCGGTGCTCGGGCGGGTATGAACCGGTGGGCGGCAACCCCGCCTGGTCGTTGGGTCCGACGGCGGAGGAGGTGACCGTGACCCCGGCGCGACCGAGTGCCTCGATGAACAGGGTTCGTGCCCAGGACGCGGCGTCCGGAACCCGGTAGATGGTGAGCTGGGACGTGCCGGCCGCGATGGTGCCGCCGACCGTGATCGAGGTGGGATCGCCGGGAGCGGGGGTGACGGTGAGCGACGTCGGCGTGCCCGCGTCGGTGGTGGTCACCGTCGAGGTCACGGTCACGGCCTGCGTCTGCGGGCGGAGGTCGAGGACGGCGGGCTGTCCGACCCCGGCCGCCGCCACCGTGATGTCCAGGATGTTGTCGTTGACGTAGATCGACGGTGCAGGTCCCTCCTGGCCCGCGAACGTGTTCCACAGCCGGGTGTCGATGACGACGTCGCCGGTGATCTCGGTGACGCCTGCGGCGGCCACCTGTCGGGCGAGATCGTCGAGGCCGGCCAACGGGTCGTCCGGGACGAACGCCGCGTTCGGGGCTAGGTCGCCGTAGACGTGGTCGATCGTGCTGGCGGTGAACGCGTGATCCACGCGGCCGTCCATGGCGCCGCGGCCGCCCATGGCGAGGTCCCCTGACGCCACCAGCACCAGGTCGCCGGCGAGGACGCCACCGGCCGGCTCGGCCGTCGCGTACACCGGCGTGGTGAGCGTGGCGTCGGTGCCCAGCGTCGCGTACGTGCTGCCGACGGTGAAGTTCTTCGCAGTAGACGCGGTGAAGACGAATTCCCCGGCACGGCCGGCCAGGACGACGCGACCCGTCTCCGCCTCGGCGACGGAGTACAGCCACCGGGCCGCCTCGAACTCCGGCTTGGCCATGATGGCGGCGGCCGCGGCGGGGAGCTCGCCGACCTGCGGCTGGATGCCGGGCGTGTGGCCCGGCAGGGCGGACGACTCGGTCGACGACGTGAACCCGGTGAGCAGGACGGTCGACACGAGCAACAGGACCGCGGCTGCTCGGCGCTTCATGTGGGAGACCATGGCGATGTCGTGACCGCCGGACAAGGGACCGGAGTGGCCTGGCCACCTGGACCTGGGTACAGGGTCCCGCGGGAGTCGTTGCCGCTGCGGGGCTGCCCCGGGCACGCGTCGCCGGTGCCATGCTGCACCGGTGGCGCGTCGGCGAGGTGTGCGATCGCCGCTGGCCCGGGCGCTGATGGTGAGTCTCGCGCTGATCGGCGCGTCCGGTGCCCTCGTCGCCGGCATCGAGATCGCCCTGCTCGCCGACCAGCGCGAGGACCTCTGGTGGCTGCTCGCCCTGTTCCCCGCCGGGGGGCTGGTCTACCTGGCCGCGGGGCTCGAGGCGTGGCGGCGCCGGCCGAGCAACCGGACCGGCCCGATCATGGTCGTCGGGGCTCTGACCTGGTTCGTCGTCGCTCTCGCCAACACCGTGACGCCCGTCCTGGTGGCCGTCGGCGTCGTGCTCGCCACCACCCCGCTCGCCGTGGTGGTGTGGCTGCTGCACGCCTTCCCGTCCGGCCGCCTCCGCTCGCGCACCTCCCGCCTGACGGTGGTGGGGGGTTTCGTGGTGTCGCTCGTTCTGCAGGTCCCGGGTTACCTCTTCGACCCGGACGCCAGCCCGGCGGGCATGCTGTTCGTCGCCCATCGGCCGGATCTCCTCGATGCCGGCAGCTGGCTCCAGCGAGGCGCGGGGATGGTGGTCATGCTGATGACCGCGTACGTGCTCGTCGATCGGTTGTGGGACGCGACGCCCGGCCAACGTCGAGTCCTGCTACCGCTGTACGCCTACGGGACCCTGGCTGTTCTCGCCACGCCGCTCGGACCTCTCCTCGGCCCGTCCGCCGGGCTCTCGGTCGCGCAGGTGGTCGGGCTGCAGATCGTCCTGCTGGCCGGGGTGCCCGTCGCGTTCGCGGCGGCGATGCTGCGCGGGGGGTTCGCGAGGACGGCGGAGATCCAGGAGCTGAGTGCCTGGCTCTCGTCGTCCGCCGCCACCCCGGAGCTGCTCGCCGCTGCCCTCGGGCGCACCCTCGGGGACGCGTCGCTGCAGGTCGTGTACGCGTCGCGGGACGGGCGCGCCTTCGTGGACGGCGACGGCGCCTCGTTCGACACGTCGGCGCTGGGCGAGCACCGCGACCTGGTCGACATCGAGCTCGGGTCGAGACGGATCGGCGCCATCGTCTACGACGCGACGGTCATCGACGACGCCGAGTTGGTCCGCGGGGCGGGTCAGGTGGCCGCCCTCGCCATCGACCACGACCGGTTGACGGCCGAGCTGCGGGCCAGCCATGCCGACCTGCAGCAGTCGCGCGCCCGCCTCGTCGAGGCAGGCGACCGGGCCCGGCAGCGCATCGCCCAGGACCTGCACGACGGTCTGCAGGTGGAGCTCGTCCTACTGGCGCTCGAAGCGCAGCAACTGGCTCGCATCGACGGGGCCGCCGACCTCCCCGGCGCGGCGACGCGCCTCCGCGTCGGCATCGACGGGGCCGCCCGGCACCTCCGGGGGATCGTCCACACCCTGATGCCGGCCGCCCTCGTCGAGCGGGGTCTGACCGCGGCCATCGAGGACCTGGTCGACCGCATGCCGCTGCCCACCCGGCTGGCGGTGGCCGAGGTCGACGGGCGCCTGCCGGCGACGGTGGAGCGGACGGCCTACTTCGTGGTCGCGGAGGCGCTGACCAACGCGGTCAAGCACGCCGCGGCCGACACGTTGACCGTGACGCTCGAGCACACGCCGACGCGGCTCGTCATCGGCGTGACCGACGACGGCGTCGGCGGTGCGACCCAGGAGGCTGGTGTGGGGCTGCACGGGCTCGCCGATCGTGTCGATGCCCTCGGTGGCCGGTTCACCATCGAGAGCCCGGCCGGCGGAGGCACCCATCTGCTGGTGGAGCTGCCGTGCGGGTCGTGATCGGCGAGGACGAGGCGCTGTTGCGCACCGGGCTCACGCACGTGATGCAGGCGGCCGGGTTCGATGTCGTCGCCGCGGTCGGAGATGCACACGCGCTGGTCCGCAGCGCGGAGGAACACGTTCCCGACATCGTCGTCACCGACATCCGGATGCCACCCGATCACAAGGACGCGGGCCTGCGGGCGGCGACGGAGATCCGACGGAAGCATCCCGAGATCGCCGTCCTCGTGCTGTCGCAGCACCTCCAGCGCGCCTACGCCGTCGAGCTGCTGGGCGATCGCCCGTCGGGCGTCGGGTACCTCCTCAAGCAGCGGATCGCCGACATCGACACGTTCACGGACGATCTCCGCCGGATCGCTGCCGGAGGCACCGTCCTCGACCCCGAGGTCGTGAGCCTCATGGTCGCCCGCGCCAGGGGGCACCACGATGCGCTCGACCGGCTGACCCCTCGCCAGCAGCAGGTGCTGGTCCTGATGTCCGAGGGCCGGACCAACGCGTCGATCGCCAGAACCCTGGCGATCACCGAGCGGGCGGTCGTGCAGCACACGTCCCACATCTACGACCAGCTCGACCTGGCGCCCAGCGATGACGACCATCGCCGAGTACTGGCGGTGATCCGCTACCTCTCGTCATGAGCGGCTCACCCGGCCGGCCCAGCGCGGCCGTGGCCGACACTTCCGGCGACGCTCCACCAGCCCTCTCGGCGTCAGCGGGCCTGACCGCCACTCGGCCGACTCGACACGCTGAGATCGGGCAGCGTCGACCGGCCGCGCCAGCCCAGCCCGTTGCGGTCCAGTGCCGCAGAAGCGTCGCCCGTTGGTGCCACGCGGTATGAGACGTCGGCCAACGGGATCCCGAGGTGCAGCACCTGAACGCTAGGTGCCACACTTGCCTGCGTGCCCACCACACGTCCGCGGATCATGGTGACCGAGACCGATGAACTCGCTGCAGCTCTGGACTCCGCGGCCTCCCGGTATCCCGGGCTGAGCCGCGCGCAGTTGCTCGTTCGCCTCGCGCTGGAAGGCCAGCAGGTCGCCCAGCGCGCGCAGGAAGACCGGCGACGTCGACGGCTCGACGCGCTACGGGAACACAGTGGTGCCCTCACCGGCGCCTACGGTGCGAACTATCTGGAGCAGTTGCGCCAGGAGTGGCCGGCGTGATCGTGCTGGACGCCAGCGTGCTCATCGCCTACCTCGATGCCGAGAACGCCCAGCATCACCAGGCCGAGTCGCTGCTCGCCCGGGAGATCGACGACGAGTTCGCCGCCAACCCGCTCACGCTCGCGGAGGTGCTCGTCGGCCCGTCGCGAACCGGCCGCCTCGACGCCGCGCGTTCGGCGTTACGGGAGCTGGAGGTCGGGGAACAGCCGTTTCCGGCCGACACCGCTGTTCGGCTGGCCCGGTTGCGCGCCGACACGGGTTTGCGGATGCCGGATTGCTGTGCCCTGCTGGCCGCCCACGATGCGGCCGCGCGAGTCGCCGCGTTCGATGACCGGCTCATCCGTGCGGCCGAGGAGCTGGGGCTGGCCGCACTGCGCTCGTAGCCACCCGCTCGAGCTGGCGGGTGTGCATCAGCTGGTGTCCGAGGGGCGGGAGCCCACTCCTCCGGGCAGCAGCGGCCGGTCGTGATGTCGGCCACGGAATGTCCGCGCACAGCCGATCCACCACGACGGAGAAGGCCTGCGCCGATCGGTGGAGGCAGCTCCAGCCGGTCGATGGACGTCGCGGCGGGTTGGGCGTTGCCAGGGTCGTGCCATGCCACTGATCGAGGTCCGCGCCCTCCGCAAGACGTACCGCTCCACCGTGGCCGTCGAGCACGTCGACCTCGACGTGCACGAGGGCGAGATCATCGGAGTGCTCGGTCCCAACGGCGCCGGCAAGACCACCACGGTCGAGTGCATGGCGGGGCTGACCCGCCCCGACCGCGGCACCGTCCGCCTCGCCGGGCACGTCCCCTGGCGGGATCGCCGTCAGGTCACCGGACTCCTCGGCGTGCAGCTGCAGAGCTCGGGCCTGCAGGCCAAGCTGACCGCCCGCGAGGCCGTCGCCATGGTCGCGGCCTTCCACGACGCCCCGGCCGACCCGGACGAGCTCATCGAACGCCTCGGCCTGGGGCGGGTCGCCGGCACCCGCTACGCCAAGCTCTCCGGCGGCCAGCAGCAACGGCTGGCGATCGCCACCGCGCTGGTGGGCCGACCCCGGGTGGTGATCCTCGACGAGCTGACCACCGGCCTGGACCCGGAGGCCCGCCGGGAGACCTGGGAGCTGATCCGGAACGTCCGGGGGAGCGGCACCACGGTCGTCCTCGTGACCCACCTGATGGAGGAGGCCCAGCAGCTCTGCGACCGGATCACCGTGCTGGCCGGCGGCCGGGTGGTCGCCGAGGGCACGCCGGACGACGTGGTCGCCCGCTCGGCGAGCTCGACGGTCATGTCCTTCACCGCTCCCGCCGCGGTCCTCCCGGCGGACGTGCTCGCCGGGCTGCCCGGCGTCCGGCAGGTCGAGCGGCGAGGGGCCCGGCTCGAGGTGGCCGGGACCGACGACGGCGTCCTCGCGGTGCTGCGCGTCCTACAGGAGCGCCAGGTGGAGCCGGCCGGGCTGCGCGTCTCCGCCACCACCCTCGACGAGGCCTACCTCGCCCTCGTCCGCCGCCCCGACACCGACACCGCCCCCGCCATGGAGGAGATCTCGTGACCGTTCCCCGTACCGCATCGCCGGTCGCGGACCGCCGGGCCCGCCCCGGACGGGCCGTCCTCGCCGCGGAGACGCGGCTCTTCCTCCGCGAACCGGGGTCGCTGTTCTGGATCGTCGCGTTCCCCACGATCCTGCTCGTCGTCCTCGCGTTCGTCCCCGGATTCGACGAGCCGTCGGCGGACTACGGCGGCAGGAGCTTCCTGGACGCCTACGTGCCGACCTCCTGCCTGCTGGCGGCGATCATGGGCGGGATCCTGGCGATGCCGACGGTGATCAGCGCGTACCGGGAGCAGCACGTGCTCCGCCGGATCGCCACCACCCCGGCCCGGGCAGGGCACGTGCTCGGCGTGCAGGTCGCCCTGCACGCGGCCGCCGTCCTGCTGTCGATGGTGCTCGTCCTCGCCGTGAGCCGGCTCGCCTTCGGCGTCGCGCTGCCCGACACCCTGCCCGCCTGGCTGCTCGCCTACGTGCTCGCCGTCGTCGCGGTGCTCGGCGTCGGCGCCCTGATCTCGGGGACGGCGCCGTCGGTCCGGGCCTCCTCGACCCTGGGGATCGTGGCGTTCCTCCCGCTCATGTTCACCGCCGGTGTCTGGTACCCGGTCAGCGCGATGGGCGGCCTCCTCCGCGACATCGTCGCGGCCACCCCGACCGGCGCTGCGGCGCTCGCCATGGACCGGGCCCAGGCCGGGGACTGGCCCTCCCTGCTGCAGGTCTCCGTCGTGGCCGGCTGGGCCGTCCTGCTCGCCGTCCTGGCGGTGCGATGCTTCCGCTGGCAGTGAGCACCACGGAAGGATGGCTCGGGTGACCGACCTCGGGACCCCGATCGAGGTCCGGTGGCGCGCCCAGATGCGCCGCGTGCCCTATGCGGTGCTGGGCCTGTCCTGCGTGCTGGCGGGGTTGACCATGAGCCTGTTCGACCGTGGGCCGGCGGCCCTGGCGACCACCGGGGTGCTGGTCGTGGCCGTCGCCGGCGCGCACGCCTGGATGGTCGACCGACGGTGGGACCGCCGGGCCAGACCGGACCGGGGCAGCGAGCTCTACCTCCTCGCCCGCACCGGAGCCGCCGCCGTCCTGACCTGGATCAACCCCTTCTTCGCCGTCTTCGCCTCCCTCGGCTACTTCGACACGGTCGAGCACGTCCGTCGGCGGCTCGTCACCCCGGTGGTGCTGCTCACCGCTCTGACCCTGGCGGGTGCGCAGTCCGGCGGCCTGCCGCCCGCCAACGGGGCGCAGGCCACGGCGTTCGTCGGGCTGTTCGCCCTCAACGCGGGGGCGGCGCTGTTCTTCGTCCGGATGGAGCGGCACGAGCAGGCGGTCGCGGCGAGCCGGGTCGCGACCATCGAGGAGCTGGAGCGGACCAATGCCCGGCTGGCCGAGGCGCTCGCCGAGAACGCCGCCCTGCACGCGGCGCTGCTCCAGCGCGCTCGAGCGGCGGGCCGGCACGAGGAACGGGAGCGGCTCGCCCTGGAGATCCACGACACGATCGCGCAGAGCCTCGTCGGGGTTGTCACCCAGTTGCAGGCAGCCACGGACGACCCCGACCCCGCTGCCGTCGGGCAACGGGTCACGGCCGCGACCGAGCTGGCCCGCACCGCGCTCATCGACGCCCGACGGTCCGTCGAGGGCCTCATGCCTTCCCAGCTGGACGACGCGGACGCCCCCGCGGCGCTGGATCAGCTGGTCCGGGACTGGACCGCCCGCACCGGTGCGCGAGCCGAGCTGGTGGTCACCGGCACCGCTCGCCCCCTGCCCGACGACGTCGAGGCGGTCCTCCTGCGCGTGGCCGGGGAGTCCCTGGCGAACGTGACGCGGCACGCCCGTGCCTCGCGGGTGGGGGTGACCCTCTCGTTCCTCTGCGACGAGGTCCTCCTGGACGTGCGGGACGACGGGGTGGGCTTCTCCGCAGCCGTGGACGACGGCACCGGGCCGACCGCTCTCCGGTTCGGCCTGCGCGGGATGCGGCAGCGCGCGGAGTGGGTCGGTGGCGAGGTGGTCGTGGAGTCCGAGCCGGGTAGCGGGACGGCGGTCTCGCTCCGGTTGCCGGGGACCCGTGGCTGAGCGGCGCACCGTCCGGGTGGTCCTGGCCGACGACCACCCGGTGGTGCGCGACGGGTTGCGCGGCATGCTCGGTGCGGTGCCGGACGTCGAGGTCGTCGGCGAGGCCGGGGACGGCGTGGAGGCGGTGGCCGTGGTGCGGGCCACCCGGCCCGACGTCCTGCTCCTGGATCTACGGATGCCCCGGGGTGACGGGCTGGCCGCGATCGAGGCGCTGCGCGGCGACCCGGTGCGGGTGCTGATCCTGTCCACCTTCGCCACCGCCCGGGACGTGCGCGAGGCACTCGAGGCCGGGGCCACCGGCTACGTCCTGAAGGACACACCCCGGGACCAGCTGGTGACGGCTCTCCACGCGGCGGCGGGCGGAGAGTCGGTGCTGTCGCCGGCGGTGGCCACCCAGGTGGTCTCGCGACTGCGGCGCGGGACCTCGGGAGAACTGACCGACCGGGAGCTCGCGGTGCTGCGCCTGGTTGCCCAGGGCACGCCGAACCGGGCGATCGCAACGACCCTGTTCGTCAGCGAGGCCACGGTGAAGACGCACCTGGTGCACGTGTTCGCCAAGCTCGACGTCACCGATCGGGCGGCCGCCGTCGCCACCGCCTACGAGCGCGGCATCCTGCCCGGCTGACGCGTGGCACGTCGGAGGGCGAGTGGCGGCGGTGTCGAGCGGCAGGGGCGGGTCCTTCAGGGGGCGTCGCCCGTCAGTGCGAATCTCGTCGGCCCTCGGGGTCGGCTCGCGGTGGGTCCGCGTGCCGCTGCCGGTCGTCCGAGAGGTAGCCAGTGACGACTTGCTCGGCGGTGGAGGAGGTCGCGGAGAAGCCGGTGATCGCCGACACGAACTGGTCCCCGCTGAGGGTGGCGAGTTCGGTGTCCTCGACGGCACGGACGGTTGCCGTCCGCGGGACCGCACGAAGCAGCGCGATCTCGCCGAAGGCGTCGCCGGGGCCCAGCCGGCGGATCTCGTGCCCGTCGTCGATCACGGCCACGCGTCCGGATTCGACGACGAAGAACCCGTCGGCCGGATCACCCTTCCGGAACACATCGCGCTGCGCCGGCACACGCAACCTGCCCAGGCGCAGCGCCAGGCCCTCGATGGCCGGGACGGGCAGCAGGCGGAACATGCCGACCCGGCGCAGTAGCACGATCCGGTCGCGCCGCACGCCGATGTCCGCGTCGATCGCCCGCAGCGCCGCCCAGCGAGCGGTGACCGCCACCGGCAGGCTGCCGCCGGTGGCGATGAGGGTGCCTGTGTCGCCCAGCGTGGAGAGGACGAGCGGGATCGCCAGCGAGCCCAGTGCCAGCGCCAGCGAGAACACCGCCTCGGTCAGGGCGAGCACACGCGCCAGCGTCTGGTCGGGGACGAGTCGCTGCAGCAGCGTGAACCCGCTGACGTCGACGAGCGCGTTGGCGGCGCCGATGACGACGAACGCGCCGACCGCCACGGGACTGCCCGTCAGCAAGCCGATGAGGACGATCGGCACGCCCCACATCGCGATCCCGGCACCGAACAACGTGCCGAGTCGGGCGCTGCCCGCCGCGCCGATCGAGGCCATGGCCGCGACGAAGCCGCCGACCCCGAACGCCGCCCAGAGGACCCCGACCCCCGGGCGACCCAGGTCGGTGACCTCCACGGCGACCACCACCACCAGCACGGTCAGCGCGCCGCGGACCAGGCACTGCGCGCCGCCCAGGACGATCACGTCCAGCGCCCGTGGGCGTCGTCGCAGTTCGCGCAGCCCCTCGACCACGTCGGAGACCGCCCCCACCCGGTCGGCCGGCCTGTCGGCTGCGGCAGGGCGCGGCGATTCGTAGCGCAGTCGGGCAGCCAGCGCGCCGGCAGCACCGGAGAGCAGGGCGACCGCGGCGAACGCGGCTGCCGCGTCGTACCCCGCGAGCAGCGCGGCCGCGGCCAGGGGACCGATGAGCGCGGCCGCACCGTCGAGGATGGCCCGGACCGCGTTCACCGCGGTGAGCTCCTCCGGCCTGGTGCACAGCGTGGGGAACAGGGCCGCGAGCACCGGCCGGTAGGCGGCATGGCAGACCGTCGAGAGCGTCAGCAACGCATACACCACCGCCGGCTGATCGACGGCCACCGCGGCCCCCGCCGCGGTGACCGCTCGGAGCGCGCACGCGATCACGAGCAGCTGCCGGCGCGAGACCCGGTCGGCCAGCGCGCCCAACCAGGGGAGCGCGAGCGTCGCCGGCAGCACCCGGAGGAACCCGACCAGGCCCACGCCCGCCGCGCCGCCCTGGTCGAACGCGTACACCGTCATCGCGGACAGGAACAGGAACTCGCCGGTCCAGGCCGACAGCGACGACACCTGCGCGAGCCGGAGGTTGCGATTGCGCGCCACCGATGCCCACGCCTCGCGGTAGGACCCCGGCACGGCGCGGACGCTAACAGGGAAGTCGCTACGGGTACGTCGAGTCGGACGTGGCCTCTGCGGTCGGTGTGCGCGACGGAAATGCTGGCTCGCGCGCTCCGCGGGACGGTACGGTGCGCGCTCGACCGGCCGGCCGGCCCACAGGTCCATCCTCAGGTGCCGGCGGCAGCCTCGACGGTGATCGGTGGGCGTACGACATGTCTGTGGATCCCGCCGGTCGGAGGGCTCGGCGTCTGTTGGGGATCTTCGCCCATCCCGACGACGAGACCATCTGCGCCGGCGGCACGCTCGCCAAGTTCGCGGGCTCCGGCGCCGACGTCGGGGTCGTCTCGCTCACCCGCGGTGGAGCGGGCCAGATCAGGGACGCCGGCGTCGCCACCCGGGCCACCCTGCGGGGGGTGCGGGAGCGGGAACTCGAGGCGGCCGGCAAGGAGCTCGGGCTCAGCCTGACGAGGTGTCTCGACCACCCGGACGGCGGCCTCTCCGGGGTCGACGGTGCGACCCTGCTCGAGCAGGTGTCGGCGCTCATCACCGAGTTCGAGCCCGACGTGGTGATCACGTTCGGGCCCGACGGGTTCTCCGGTCACCCCGACCACGTGGCCGTGGGAGCCGCGGTGACCGAGGCCTGCTACCGGCTGCGGTCGGCCACGTCGCCCCGGCTCTTCCACTGTCACCTGCCGCGCAGTGGGATGCTGCTGCGCGACCGGCTGGCCGCGTGGGTGGTGGAGCTGACGACCCGCTTCAAGGGGACCAGGGAGTTCGTCCGCGCCCTGTCGGTCTTCTCGCGCGAGACGGCGGCGCTGGGATACGCGGCCGACTTCGTGAACGTCGAGTGGTTCCCGGCCGGCTCCTACCTCATCGAGCAGGGTGAGGAGGCCACGATGATGCACTTCCTCCTGTCCGGTTCCGTGGAGATCCGACGAGAGGGTGCGGACGGTCGCGTGCGGGTCGTCGACCGGTCGGGTCCGGGTGAGTTCATCGGGGAGGAAGGCATCGCCACAGGCCGGCCGCGCAACGCGCACGTGGTGGCCCTCGACGACGTCACGAGCCTGACGTTCCTGGCGTCCGACCGCTTCGTCGCCGACGTGCACGGGGGCCAGGCGCTCCCGATGCTGACGCGGACGCTGCCCTCGGGGGATCGGGTCGACGCCAGGGTGAGCACGTGCATCGACGTCTCGGATTTCGTCGGCCACAAGATCCGGGCGACTGCTGCACATCGCTCCCAGTACCCGATCGATCCGACGATGTTTCCGGACTCGATCCTCCGGGAGATGTTCGGCGTGGAGTACTTCATCCAGGTCCTGCCCGAGCGGGAGCTGGAGCCGTCGCTGTTCGACGACGACGCCTCAGCCGGCGGAGGCGAGTGACCGTGGGCGTCGGCGGGGGAGGATGTGCGGGAGGCCCCGGCCGACCATGTCGAAGGTGGCGCCGATGCGCAGGAGCAACGAGGGCTCCGGCGCGGGTGCGAGCGTCGCGGTGATGTCCTGGACGTCGACGTAGAAGGTCTGCACCCGTCCGATGCCCTCGAGGTCCTGCGCGATCTCGTGGGCCGTCAGTCCGGCGGAGGTGGCGCCACCGTCGCGGAAGAGGTCGTCGGTGACCAGGAGGTACTCCGGCACCGTCACGGGGTTCTTGAGCAGGCGGTGGACGTAGATCACGTCCATACCGACGAGCTTCTTCCGGCGCCTGATCGTCTGGGTCGCGACGTCCCCGACGTGCGCCACGAACTTGAGCTTCAGGGCGCCGGTCTGCGTGCAGCTTCCGCAGGGACACATGTTGAGCTCGATCAGCCGGCGCTGCGCATGGAAGGCGCGGTGCATGGCGACGGCCGCACGGGTGGCGGCGGACAGCGTCGCGGCGCCGTCCAGCCCGTCGGTGTCGCACGAGAGGAAGGCCGCGTCGCCCTCGATCTCGATCAGCTCGAAGTCCCGTGCGGCGTCGACGATCTTGTCGAGCAGGCGTCTCGTGGCCGCCTCCGCGTGCCCCAGCATGCTGCGGTGGAACTGCATGTACTCCGTGTAGCCGCCGATGTCGGCGATCAGCAGCAACGCACGCCGGGTGGCCATGGGCGGGACAGTAGCGCCGGACGGCGGGCCATGGCGGTCATCGCGACGGGGTGCCGAACGTACCCGACCCGGACCGCGGCCCGACTCAGCGTCAGCCGTAGGCGTCGGCGCGGTGCGAGATCCGGACGACGCGGACCAGAACCTCGTCCCCGTGGATGGAGTAGATGACGCGGTATTGACCGCGTCGAGCCGACCAGTAGCCCTCGAGCTGGAACCGCAGCGGCTTGCCGACGCGGCGTGGGTTCTCGGCCAGCGGGCCGTAGAGGAAGTCGACGACCGCCACTGCCACCGATTCCGGGAGGTCCTGTCCGATCGCTCGCTGGGCGCCGGCGGACAGAACGACGGTGTACCTCCCGTCGCTCATGGGCGGCGGCGGTTGGCGAGCGCCGCCCGTACCTGCTCTTCGCTGTATGCCCGGCCCTGAGCCATCTGCTGTTCGGCCTCGCGAATCTCCGGGACTGCGTGGCGGTCCGAGAGGATCCCCAGCGTTTCCATCAGTGACTCGTAGTCATCGACGGCGAGGATGACGGCGACCGGACTGCCGTTCTTGGTCACAGTGACGCGTTCATGGGTACCGGCGACGTCGTCGATCACCTGGCTGAAGCGAGCCTTGACCGCCGCGAGGGACAGCGTCGTCATGACTAGAATTGTGGTCACGAGACCAGGTGCGGTCAAGCAGTTCCTCGACAGACTGGCGAACGACCCTGCGGGGGTCGAACCTCCCTGCGGAATTCGGTTGCGGCCCCTTCGCAGGATGGGGCCATGGACGGCGACCGCATGCTGGTGAACTTCTTCTACGCCCAGCCCGTGGGGCACGCCGTCGAGGCGCTTCACTATGCCCACGGGCACGCGGTGGCGGTGCCGGGACGGGAGGTCTCGCTGGCGCTCAACGCGGCGACGGCAACCGAGCTGGCCGGCTTCTGCCCGTTCGTGTCGGCGACCTACGCCATCCAGCACCCGTTCCTCGAGCCGTGCCCCGACTCGGCGTCGCGGCTGCGGTCGGTGCCGCGCGACTGGGACTGGATCGTCGACGACACCCGGCGGTACCAGCCACTCCAGTACGAGCTCTTCCCCGGGATGCGGGACTACTACGCGGCCTCCGATACCCACCTGCGAGCCGGCGTGAGCCGGTCCGTGGTGGGCGCCGAACGCGCCGGGTACCGGCCGCACCAGCCGCTGCGGCTCGAGCTGCCGGCCACAGCCCGTCGCGCCGCCGTCGACCGGCTGAGCAGCGACCATGCCCCCGCCGCGCGGATCGCGGTGATGCCCGCAGGCTCCAGCGACGCGTCCCGCTACCCGTCCGCCGGCTCGTGGTCGCAGATCCTCGATGCCCTGGCAGACGCCTTCACCGGTGTACAGGTGGTGCTCCTGGGCCGGACGGCGCAGGACGAGCGGACCAGCACGGCGCTGAGCGGTGACGACCTGGCCGAGCTCCGGCGCCACCGCTCGGGACCGGTCGACTGCTTCGACGTCCCGCTGGGGGAGCAGCTCGCCGTCGTCGAGGCCTGCGATGTCTTCCTCGCCCCGCACACCGGGTTCGGTCTGGCGGCGCTCGCCGTGGGCACCCCGTGGCTCTCGCTGTCTGGCGGCCGGTGGTTCGAGTACTACTTCAACCACGTGCCGTTCCGGTCCGTACTGCCCGATCCCGACCGCTACCCGAGCTTCAGCCAGTTCGACCCGGCGCAGATCATCATCGACGGGGAGGAGGGGCCGCGGACACCGAGCATGACCCGCGCCCGCATCCGCGAGGACCTCGACCGCATCGTTGCCGCCGCGCAGGAGCTCGTGGCCGGGACCCTGCCCTACGAACGGGCGCTGAGCGAGTACTTCGCCGGGCTGAAGGCCGTTCACCGCGGTGACACGTCGGCGATCTGGTCGATCGACTCGGTGCACCTCGGCTACGTATGACCGGCAGGCCGGCCGTCGGACGGGAGAGTCACTCATGGCAGCCAGGACGTGAGCCCAGTGGCGTGCAGCTGTCGCCGCGCGCTGGCCAGGGGAGCGCGCTCAGCCGCTTGGAGCCGGTCGGCCCGCCGTTCGAGGCGGGAGGGAAGCGGGACATCCGGGGCGGGCGCCAGGAGCGCCGCAGGTAGGCCGCCTCCATTCGATCGCCAGCCGAGTACACCGACACGAAGCCGCGCGGCCGCGTCGCGAGCACGATGGCGCGGGTGGCACCCCGCTCACCGGCGGTCGGGACAGGCACCGGCTCGGTGACACCACCGTCGACCCACGCTGTGACTACTTCCTCGGTCAGCGGCAGGTACTCCCGCTCCGCGGCCGGGATGCCCGTGCGCCAGCCGCCGCGCACCGCGGACACCCAGCCCGCGCGGGGAAGAGGCTGGCGTAGAAGGCGACCTGTGCGGACGCGGGGGAGCCGGGTGCGCCGGCCCCGGCTCGCCGTCGAAGACACCGGTCTGGACCGGACCGGGTGGGCGCGCCTGCTGCGGAGTCAACTCCAGCAGTCGCAGCAGCCGGGCGTTCTCCGCCTGCAGCCGGACAACCTCGTCGCTCAGCGCCGACAGTTCGTCGTCCAGGCCGACGAACGGCGAGGTGCGTTGATCCGCGGACCCGGACGAGATCGGCACGACTCCGTACTGGCGCGAGATCTACGTCGCAAGGCAGAGGTGCGAAGGCGGTATCCCGCAGAGGGGTCAGTGACCGGAGGCGATCGGCTCCTGGTTGCCGGCCACGGCGCGGTACTTCTGCCGGCCGGCTTTGCCGCTGGTCGCGACCGCCTCGTCGATGCAATCCCACGGGACGCCGGCCTTCCCGGCAGCGGCAGCGGCCTCACCGAGGTCGCCCAGGGCACACCGCAGAGCAGCGGCTCGCACCGCTGTCTCTTCCCTGGAGACGGACAGCCGGAGGCAGAACCGACCACAAGATATCAAGACATGATATCCTACTCAGTCGACAACTGCAGCGGAGGGGCAAGAGCATGGCCAAGACACTGGTCGACATCCCTGAGGACAAGCTTGCCCGAGCGCAGGCGCGGCTCGGCACGGCTACGAAGCGGGAGACCGTTGAGCGTGCGCTGGATCTGGTGCTGCACCAGGCCGAGCAGCGCGACCTCATCATGGCGGTGGCAGCGGGACAGGTTTCGCCGCACTTCACTCCGGAGGCACTGGCCGAGGTCAGGCCGGGTGCCTGAGGCGATCCTCGACAACTCCGCGTATGCCCGCCTGGCTCGGCACGCCTCGGTCCGGGAGGCCGTCCTCGACTACCTGAACGGCCCACTCAACAGCCTCCGGTCAGTGCTGGTGCAGCGGTTGGAAATCTGCACCTCAGTGCGGAACGTGGCGGAGTTCGACGCCGAGATGCAGGCCCTTGCCGCGATGCCGCTGCTGGAGGACGCGCTTCCCGCTGTCGGCGCTGCGGCGCAGTCACTGCAGCGGGCGCTCGTGCAGCGCGGCACCCACCGTGGGCCGAAGGTGGTGGACTTGCTCATCGCTGCCACCGCACTCGTGCACGATGCGGAGATCCTCCACTACGACGGCGACTACGACCTGCTTGCTGCCGCCGAGCCGAGGCTGCGGACCCGGTGGATCGTGCCGCGGGGGAGCGTGGCGTAGCTGCCGCGGGCAGCCCGCATGCATCCAGCCGATGGCACGGCTTCGATCGAAGAGGCACACCCACGTCGGTGTGCATGAGCCGGTGTCCGAGGGGCGAGATGCTACTTGCGCACACGACTTCCAGCCCCGCCCCCGTAGCGATGGGGATGAGCCGCGAGGCCGGAGAGCGCCGATCTGCCTCGAACGTGTATATGCTGCGCGTTAGCATTGTATATATCCGCGAGGAGGGGTCGCACCATGACGAAGCGCTTGATCGACCTCGACGACGAACTGCTGGCTTCGGCGCAGCGCGAGCTCAACACCACCGGGGTGTCGGACACGGTCCGCGCTGCGTTGCAGCAGGCGGCGAGTGCCGCTGCTCGCGCGCGGCAGGTGACGTGGCTGCGCGAAGGCGGGGTCGAGACCCTGGCGGATTCCACCCAGCGAGCTGACGTGTGGCGGTGATCGCCCGGTTCCTCATCGACACCAGCGCGGCGGCCAGGATGCGGCTGGCTGCCGTCGCCGACCGGTTGGAGCCACTCATCACCGGCGGCCTGGTGGCCACCTGCGCCCCGCTGGATGCCGAGGCGCTCTACAGCGCGCGTAGCCAAGCCGAGTACGAGCAGGTGCGCGCCGACCGTCGCGAGGCGTACGAGTACCTGCCGACCGACGACGGTCACTGGCAGCGTGCTTTCGACGCGCAGCGCGTCCTCGCCCGCACCGGCCGGCACCGAGCGGTAGGCATCGCCGACCTGTTGACCGCCGTACTGGCGGCTGAGCACGGGGTGACGATCGTGCACTACGACGCCGACTTCGAGGTCGCTGCCGAGGTGCTCGACTTCGAGCACCGATGGGTCATGCCGCGCGGAACCGCGTAGTGGCACCCACCAAGGGGTGTGCCCGAGCTGGTGTCCGAGGGGCGACACGCTACATACGCACACGCCTGTGCTGACTCGAGTGCCGCTCCTGCGCTGTCGACGGAGAGCCCTGCGGTGAGCCGACCGGTGGCGGCCGTTGGTCGGTGCGAAAGGGCAGTGTGCACGACCCGCAGGCGCCGGTAGGCGCGATCGACGGGCACGCACCCGGCTGCCTTGCGGTCGAGTAGGCGCGCACCGGAGCCCGTCGGCGGTTCGCCCTCGTCGCCGTAGCCCTCCGCCCGCACCCCAGCGCCCGCCGCCGCTCCTCCCGGCGAACGATCTGGCGGTAGCGTCGGCTGTCGTGCGCATCCCGTCCACACGTTCCGACATCGGCGTCGCGATCCGCGAGATCCTCAGCGACCAGGCAGCCATGTCGAGGGACGACCTGGTCGCGGAGCTACAGCGGCGTGGCGTCGACCTGGGCACCGACCCGGCGGACGTGCTCGAAGAGCTGCTGGAAATCGACGAGACCGGCGTCGTCATGCCCCTCGCCGCCGGACGGCTGACGTACCTGCCTGCGCTGCTCGAGGGGCGCACGTTCATCCACCGACTCACCGACGCCGAGGTGGCACACGGCTTCATCGAGACGACCGCGGACCTGCATCCCATCGCGATGCTCACCGAGGAGCCCCGCTACCAGCGGCTGCGCGATGGATCTTCGGTCACCGACGTCCTCACCGGCTTCGACGACGAGCTGTTGCGGAACCGCGGCGTCCCGGACGGTGCGATCCTGGATGCCGCCTGGCTGCTCGCTCCCGACGCGCTGCGGGGATGGGTCGCCGGCGATCTCCTGGGCGTCACCGTACGTCCGGACGGGTTCGAGCTCGGCACAGCGACGCCCGTGCCGCCACCGGCCAACTTCGCCGAACGCCTGACCACCGCGATCGGGGACGACGTGCCCGCCATGCTCGACAGCGTCCTGTGGGAGTTGTGCGCCGAGGATCCGACGCTGTTCGCGACCCCGCTCCCGCCGCTCGGCGAACTGCTCGCCGAGCACGGACTCGTGCGGGAAGGCGACTACCTCGCGCCGCCTGGCTTCGACCTACCCGGCTGGCGGACCGGGCAGCAGATGGAAGACCTGCAGCGCCGCCACGGCATCGACGGGGACGAGGCGTCCGCCGTCCTCCTGTTGAAACGGCTGCACGGGAACGCCGGCACGCTGCTGGAGCTCGCGTCGGGTTCGCCGGACCTGTCCGCCCCGGCGGAGCAGGAGCCGGCTGAGCCCCTGAGCGATGTCGACGGGGACGTCGTCCAGGCCACGCTGAGCATCCTGGCCGACCCGGACGTCGCCGAGGCGGTCGCCGTCGAGACGATGGGCGCAGGTCGGGCCGGTGCCGCGGCGCTCGGCATGCTGGCCGAGTCGCTCGTCGCTCGGGCGCCGCGCCAGGCGCGTCCGGCGTTGCGCTGGCTGATGGGCAAGGCTTTCGACCGGCTCGGCAACGTGCTCGAGGCGGAGGACGCCTACTACGGCGCCCTGGAACTGGACCCCGGCTGGGTGCCTGCGCTGTTCGATCTGGCCCGCATGGCGAGTGACCGCGGCGATGCCGAGCGCGGCCTGTCGCTGCTCCGCCGGGCCGGCGCGCGTCCCGACGACGAGCTGGTCGCGCTGCTGGAGCACTTCCGCCCGGTCGAGCGGACAGACATCGGCCGCAACGAGCCCTGCTGGTGCGGATCGGGTCGCAAGTACAAGGCCTGCCACCGCAACCGCGAGCAGCTGCCGCTGGAGGAACGCGCGGCGTGGCTGTACCAGAAGTCGGGAATGTACGTCTCGGACGGCCCGTGGCGTGAGGACGTCATCCGGCTCGCCCGGATCCGCAGCCGCCACTGGGCCGGCGGGGCGGCCACGTGGCAGGCGACCCAGGACCCGTGGGTCGTGGATGCGCTGCTGTTCGAGGGCGGTGCCTTCGAAGCCTTCCTCGCCGAGCGCGGCCCGCTGCTGCCCGACGACGAGCGGCTGCTGGGACAGCAGTGGCTGCTCGCCGAACGCTCGCTGTACGAGATCGAGGACGTCACGCCCGGCTCGGGCTTCCGGGTCCGGGACCTGCGTACCGGTGATCGACTCGACGTCCGCGAGCGACGCGGGAGCACCGCCGTCCGGAAGCACTTGCTGGTGTGCGCCCGATTCGTTCCGGCGGGCGAGACGATCCAGTGCTTCGGCGGCATGGAGCCGGTGCAGCTGCATCAGCGCGACGCGCTGCTGAAGCTGCTCGACAGTGAACCGGAGCCGGCGGAGCTGGTCGAGGCCCTGTCGGCCCGCTTCGCCCCGCCTGAGCTGCGCAACACCGAGGGTGATCCGATGGTGCAGTGCGAGGCGACGCTGCGCACTGCCCAGCCGGACGCGCTGGCCGCAGAGCTCGACGAGACCTACGAACGCGACGGCGACGAGCTGCTGTGGCACGAGTTCGTCCAGACGGACGGCATGCGGCGCGTCCGGGCGACGGTCACCCTGGACGACGCGCAGCTGACGGTCGAGGCCAACAGCGAGCGCAGGTTCGACCGCATGCTCGCGGCGCTGCGCCAGCTGGACCCTGATCTGCAGGTGGTGGACGAGTCGCG
Organism: Modestobacter lapidis; assembly: GCA_019779905.1. Taxonomy (GTDB): domain Bacteria; phylum Actinomycetota; class Actinomycetes; order Mycobacteriales; family Geodermatophilaceae; genus Modestobacter; species Modestobacter lapidis. The sequence goes on from JABAKE010000005.1 coordinate 52,147, forward strand.
GCGGCCGGTGGCCGACGTGCTCGATGCGATGGAGCGGCCACCGATGCAACCGGCCGTGTCGCCGGACCCGTCCGACCCGCGCTTCGCGGCGGCGATCGAGCAGTTCATCCGCCAGCACGAGCAGGCGTGGCTGGACGAGTCGATCCCGGCGCTCTCCGGTGCCACGCCACGACAGGCGGCGGCCGACCCGAGCCGGCGCGACGACTTGGTCCGGCTGCTGGCCAGCTTCCCGCCGGGCGGTCCCGGGCAGATGGATCCCGACCGGTTGCGGGCCGCCCTCGGCCTGGCGTAAAGCCGGCGACAGCTCTGCCCCCGGACGGGATGCGCGTGACCGTTGACGATGCTCGCGGTTGTCTGGCCGCTATGAGTCGGCATACGAAGCCGCCGGCGCGGTCGGCTATTCGCAGGCATGTAGGCCAGGCCGCGGGCGACAGACTGGCCGCGGTGGGCAAGCGCCGTCATCGTGTACGCGAGGGCAGCGGGGGAACCGCGACGTCTTCGGTCTCACTCAGGGAAACGGACGGGAGCGACATGTCGGATGTGAAAGTCCAGCAGAAGCAGACACTGAGCCGGCAGGAGGCCGCGCGTCTGATCGCGGCGTTGGCCGAGGGGCTGGGTGGCGACGGGAAGGTCACCGTCCAACTGGGCGGCAGCACCCTGGAATTGTCGGTGGCCGACCAGGTCGGCTACGAGCTGGAGGTAGAGGTGGACGGCGACCAGATCGAGCTGGAGCTCGAGCTGAAGTGGTCGACGTCGAGCGCATCCGCCGAGCCGGCAGACGACGACCCGGACGAGGACGACAGGTCCAAGAAGGCCGGGTCGAAGCGGAGCCGGTCGGGAAAGGGCGGGGTGGTGGGGGAGGAGTCCGAAGACGTCTGAGTGGGAGCCGCCGGTGCAGAGCAGCCGGGCTTTCGCGCACCAGACGTTCGCCTGCCTCAGGCGGTCCGGTCCGACTCGGCGAAGACGACGGCTTCCTCGCGACTGGTGAAGGGGCCGTCGGTGCGGCCGTCAGCGCGGCACGTCCACCCGTAGCCACCCGGGATCTGCTCGATGAGGTAGCCGTCCGGGTCGGCGGGGCCGTGGCCCAGGCGTTCGTACGGGTCGGTCATGCGAACACCACGTTCTTGAAGCGGACCCCGGCGAACGCGCTGCCGAGGTGGACGACGGGCACGGGGCGGTAGGTGGCGTCCGCCACGGTCAGGGTCTCGGTGTCGGTGCGTGTGAAGGAGAGTTCCGAGCCGGTGACGGTGATCCGCAGTCGGACGTAGGTGCCCAGTGTCGGCGCCCTTCCTCCCGTCGAGGACGCCAGCGTGGTGGCGGCACCCTCGACGACCCGATGGATCTCCAGGTCGCCGTCTCCCCGCAGGAGGAAGAGGTAGCCGTTGGCGCCGGGCGACGAGCCGGACGACGGTCGGTACGGGTGGTCGTCGGTGCTCAGGAAGACGGACCCACGGCATCGGTGGCTGTCCGCGCAGATCCGGTCCACCCGCACGTCGAGCTGCAGCGTGAACGCCTCCGGGTCCGGCGGTGCGAGGAAACCCATGAGGGTGGAGGTGACGGTGTCGGAGACGTCGAAACCCCAGGATGAGTCGTCCGGGTAGAACCGGCCGCGGCTGGTGTCCGGCAGCATCCCGGGCAGCCAGCCCTGGCGGGCGAACAGGTCCGAGGTGCGGCGGCCCGTCTCCCCAGCGATGTAGAGGGGGTCGTCGGAGAAGATCGCGTCCACGCCATCGGCGATGACGGCGTCCCGCTGGTGTCGGCGGTTCACCGTGTAGCAGGCCACCTCGATTCCGGCCGCATGTGCCGCCCTGCAGACCCTCGGGGTGACGTGGCCCGCCTCCGGGCCGATCCAGCTGATGCCTTCGGCGGCGGCCCGGGCGACGTCGGTGCTGCCGAGCCAGATGACGGCCCACCCCCGCGAGCGCGCCAGCCGGCAGTCGGCGAGGGCGAAGGACTGGAGCAGTACGGACGCCGGGCTGATACCGCGTCGCTCGAGCGCGTCGATCATCGGGCCCATCGCATCGCTGCTCTTGGCCTCGGCGCAGAGGAGGACGCGGTTGCCGAACTCGGTGAGCACCTCCTCGAACAGCGGAGGGCGCAGCCCGTCGGGCCAGCCTCCGCCGAGGGTGACCGAGGCGTCGATGTCCAGCTGTTTCCAGGAGACCGACGTGTGATCGGCGACGTTGCCGCTGGAGGTGGTCATGCGGTCCACGGTGCCGTCGTGCATGACGCCGAGACCGCCGTCGGCGAGTGTCGACACGTCCTGCTCGATGACCGCCAGGCCCTGGGCTACCGCCACCCGATAGCCCTCCATCGTGTGCTCGGGCACCTGCAGGGATCCGCCGCGGTGAGCGATGACGAACGGCCGGCTCAGGTCGGCGAAGGACACGGACGACCCTAAGGCTGCGCCTCGGGCCCGCGCGCCGCAGGGGTCACGGGCGGCCGGATGCCGAGGAAGGTCTCGGGGGCAGAGGAACGGCTCGGGCCGAGCAACGATGTCTCTGCCGACCGCCCTGCTGGAGGGCCTGCCGACACCGAGCGGTCCGCCGGCCGAACACCGGCCTCGAAGGGCGCCGGGGGAGGAACACCTTCCGGAGATCCGGCTGCACGACCAGCGCGTGCGGCGCTGAGCGAAGGCGACGGGGGCGGTGCGAGGGAGCTGAGGCCACCGGTTTCTGAGACCTCCTCGTTGTTGCTCAGCGGGCGGCTTCTCCGCGGAAGGCCCGGATGAGCTGGGACGGCGACGGCGACGACGGCGGTCAGTAGTGCCACCGCGGTCACCGCGAGGGCGATCGGCTGACCACCGGAGAGCAGTTGGTCGACGAGGCCGTCCTCGCCGTTGGACGAGTTGAACACCGCGTGCAGCACCGCGACGGCCAGCAGGCTGTCGGCGGCGGCCCGGAGCACGACACCGACCATGAGCCGGAAGAGGACGCTGACCGCCAGCAGCAGGCCGACGCCGAATGCCACTGAGGCCGCCGAGAAGTCGCCGACGAACTCCAGCGGCACGTGGATGGCGGCGAACGGAACGGCGGTGAGCGCGGCCGCGAGCACCAGACCGTGCCGCCGTTTCAGCCGGGTCTGCAGGAAGCCGGCCCAGACCATCTCCTCCCACAGGTTGATCAACACCACGGCAACGACCAGCGAGACGACCTCGCCGGCCAGGACGCCGAGCAGGTCCGAGGTCTGCACCGATCGGCCGGTCGCGACGCCGAGGGCCAGGGTGGTGAGGGGCAACGCGAGCAGCACGACGGCCCACCGTCCGGCGCCGAAGCGCCAGCGGAACGCACGGTGCAGCAGCTCGCGCACCCCGCTACGCCCGTCGGTCACCGAGGTGACCCACAGCGCGGCGGGCAGCATCACGAGAAGGACGACGGCCAGGATCCAGATCTCGCCTGGAAGCGCTCCGCCAGGCACGACGCCGTGGTCGGTGAGGGCCGGCAGCGACATGAGCGGCCAGCCGAGCCCGAAGACCAGGACGAGGAAGGCAGTCAGCGGCCGGCGGATCACCCAGGAGCGGATGCCGGACGAACTTCCTGGACGGGGTGGAGCGGACGTGGTGGTGCCGGCTGTCTGTGGGATGGACATGCGGAGACTTCTCTCAGAGTTGGGTGGTCGGGCGGAGGAGCGGGACGCCGACGCGGAACGCCGGAAGGACCAACGCCGTGGGGAGACGTTCACGAGAGCAGCTGCCGGTGAATCGGTTGCATGGCCTCCGCCACACCGAGGCGGTCCGGCTGCTCGCCGACGGGGTGCCGGTGAAGGTCCTCTCGGAGCTCGAAGGGCAGTGGCTTGCCGACGCGGTGGGGATCCGCCGCGAGCGGTCCCTTAAGGAACTCGACGACCGTGACTGCAACCGGCTCGGGGAGGTCGAGTTCGATGGCCCGAGCCGGCAGTTGGCCCCCTGATCGGGCGATGAGTTCCGGGGGCGGGTGGGGTCTGCACCACCATGACCACGATGATCGCCACCGGCACCCTCGACACGCCTGAGGCATCGCTGGTCTACGACGTCCGCGGTCCGCTGCCGACGGTGGACGGACGGCCGCCGCTGTCCCTCGTCGGGGCACCGATGGACGCGAGCGGCTTCGGCACGCTCGCGGGGCACTTCGCCGACCGCACAGTGGTCACTTACGACCCGCGCGGCCTGGGCCGCAGCACGCGGACCGACGGGCGGAGCACGTACACGCCCCAGCAGCACTCCGACGACGTCCACCGCATCATCGAGGCGGTCGGGGGGCCGGTGGAGATGTTCGCCAGCAGTGGGGGAGCGGTCACGGCGCTGGCCCTGGTCGCGGCGCATCCGGACGACGTGATGACGCTGGTCGCGCACGAGCCCCCGCTGCTGCATGTCCTCCCGGACGCCGACCGCGCGATCGCCGCCACCCGCGCGGTGCAGGCGGTCTACGAGGCCAAGGGCTGGGGGCACGGCATGGCGGCCTTCATCGCGCTCACCTCGTGGCAGGGCGAGTTCACCGACGACTTCTCGGCCACCGCCGCCGCCGACCCGGCGGCCTTCGGCCTCCCGGCCGAGGACGACGGATCGCGCGGCGATCCTCTGCTGTCCCACGACTCCGACGCGATCACCGCCTTCCGGCCCGCCGTCCCGGCGCTGATGGCGGCACCGAGCCGGATCGTCGTCGCTGCCGGCATCGAGTCGAAGGACGCCCTCACGTGGCGGACCGCGGTCGCGACCGCCCAGGCGCTGGGCCAGGACATCACCGTTTTCCCGAGCAACCACGGTGGGTTCCTCGGCGGCGAGTTCGGCCAGCACGGCCAGCCGGAGGCGTTCGCCGCACGGCTCCGCGAGGTCCTCGACGCGCGTTGACGCCGGTCCGACCGCGTTCTGACGGGGTGACAGATCGGCGCACATCCCCACTGCGGTCGTGCAGCGGGCACTGTGGGTCAGGAGTTGAGGGCGACCCGGTCCCGGTACTCGATCAGCACCGAGTCATGGGGCCGTAGTCCCGTGGGCAATCGCCCACAGAGGAGTGTCCGAGGGGCGACACGCTACATACGCACACGGTTCGCGCCGGGCCTGTGACTGCGCGCGCACGGTGAGAGCCCGGCTTCATTAGATTACGGTCGGGTACTCGGTGAAGTCGGCTCGACTGCGTACGAGGACCATGGCCTTCTCTGGTCGCTGACTACCGAGTGACTCAAGCTCCAAGCAGGCGCGACGCCGTTTCGCATCACCCGACAATCGCCGCATTCTCGGGCAGGAGGACTGCTCTACCCGAGGACCGGCGTAGTTGCGCCGACTCGATCGGTCATCGTCGCTGTGGCTTGGCGGCGGAATGCTGAGGTGCTGGCTGGCCGGTACAACGGGCTCTGGCGCAATCCCGCAGACGGAGGCGTCGGGGCCGGCGGCCGGGTGGTGCTTCTCCGCTGCCCTCCTCGCTTATGCCTGGACGATCAGAGTTCGACGTCCGCTGTGTAGGCGGCGTGATCGCTTATCAGCGTCCCGTCTTCGTAATGCGGCCGGTGGACCGTGGCCTCGCATCGCGCCACCGGCTCGCTGACTGCGAGATGATCGATGGTGGGCGCCTCGGGGTTGAGGTGCTCGGATCCCTCGGTCAGGGGGCGGAGGCCGAAGCGGTCGAAGGCGGCTCGAAGCCGCTCGATGCCGGCGACAGTGCCTGCGAGGCGGTGGTGCGCAGCCTTTCGTTCCGAGGTCAGGTTCCGCAGTTCCTGGTTGAAGTCACCGCCCCAGACGATTGGCTCCTGCCTGTCCCAGGCGTCGTCGATCCGGTCTATGTGGTGCTCGAGCACGAAGGCTTGCTGGTCGTTTAGGTACTTCTCCGGGAGACCCGGCCACCACTTCCCGGCGCCTCCCCAGGGCAGGACAGAACAGGCGACCAACACCGACCTGGACTCCGCTCCCTCCGGCAACTGGACGCGGGCCAAGCACAACGCCTCTTCGGCGGCAGGAGCATCAGTGGGGCCTTCATGGATTGGCGTAATCGAAAGGTGTGTCTGGATGCCCGCCCAGCGCTTGGTGTCCGGGCTGTCGCCGCGGCGGGGCCCCGACACGCTGACCCACCCGCTGGATGAGTCCCAGTCGCGGTGCACCTCGGTCAGCAGCCAGATGTCCGCCGAGAGCTTCTCCTGCCACCGGACGATTTCGGCGGCCTTTGCGTAGCCGGGGCTCGGGCAGTCGCGGAGGTTCCACGTCGCGATGCGGGTGAGGCCGTCCTCTGCTGCTGCGACCTCGGTGTGGGAAGACGCCGCTTCCCAGCCGAGGGACCGCTGGCAGTGGGAGCAGGCCCACCGCGGTGAGGGGCCTGCCTCCATCAGGCAGCCAGCGAGCACGATCTCGCCACGCTCTGCTGCCTCCAAGGCCTCCGCAGACGGGAGGCCGTAGACAAGGGGGACCCCCGGCGGCACACCCGGGCAGTCCGGGCAACGTGGGGCGCGACGACTCATACCGATCACGGTATGGGCGCCTAGCGACGGAATCAGCGCGCCTCGCCCGGTCGAGGGAGGCTGATGACAGCGCGCGGGAACGAATGCCCCCTGCAGTCCGGCTTGGCTACCCGTCAGGCCTTGAGCGCCGGGAAAGTGCAGAGGCGTACTGCCGCGACGGCGACGGCCTGTGCAACGAGGGCTGAGGCAGCTGTCGGCCGGGCGGCCGAAGGGCCGTCACTTCAACCGAACCGAGGGCAGTCCCGGACGCGTGAGTGTCCGGGTGGGTGCGTGGCCGTCGGCCGTGGTCGCGAGAGTCCCATCGCGCAACGGGGGGGGTGTGCTTTAGCTGGTGTCCGAGGGGCGACACGCTACATACGCACACGGCTCGCAGTGCCGGCGCCAGGAGCTTGACCGGCAGTGCAGCCAGGTCACCGGCGGGCGGCGGTGACCTCCTTGCCGCGGTCGGAAGCGGGAAACCGGTCGATCATGGCGCGCAGCCGCTCGGCGTCGACGTTGGCGCCGAAGGGCTCGGTGCGGGGTTCGAGGCGCACGCCGTGCGCGAGAGGGCCGGCGACGACCCCGTCGAAGCCTAGGTCGTGGACGATCAGGGCAACGGTGTCGAGGTCGGCGACCTCGTCCCCGGCGATCGCGATCGCTTTCCGGCCGGGATCGCCGACGGGGCGGGTTTCGCCTTCGAGGTCGTGGTAGCCCATGTGGTTGAACGCCTTCACCACCCGGGACTCCGGTAGAAAAGCCTGCCCGATCTCGCTGGTGGAGGTACGCGGATCGGTGAGGTTGTCGCGGACGCCGTCGACCTCCCACCAGTAGTTCATCGCGTCGATGACCAGCTTCCCGGCCAGTGCATCGACCGGGAGCGTGCGGTACTTGCCCAGCGGCAGGGCCAGGACGACGACATCACCCTTGAGCGCGGCATCAGCCGCGGTGGTCGCGGTTGCCCCGGGTGCGAGCACCTCGACGGTCAACGCGATCTTCGCCGGGTCGCCCGAGCCGGCGACGAGCACCTCGTACCCGGCTGCGATCGCAAGCCGGGCCAGCACGGTGCCCACCTTGCCGGCACCGAGGATGCCCAGCGTGGTCATGCCCGCACCTCCTGCGTGACGGTGTGTACGTCGTCGCCGGCGAGAAGCTCGCGGACCCGGGGGATGACCTGGCTGCCGTAGAGCTCCATGGCCCGCAGGCGGGCGGCGGCCGGGGTGCTCCCGCTGGTGTAGACCATGTCGAACCGCCCGACGTCGAGGGTCCGGATCGCCTCGGCCATCCGGGTCGCCACGGTCTCGGACGAGCCGACGTAGAGCGACCCGGAGGCGATCTCGGCCTCGTAGTCCTGCCGCCGGACCGGCGACCAGCCGCGCTGCGCCCCGATCCGGTCCCGGCTCGCGCGGTAGTGCGGCCACACGGTCTCGACCGCCTCCTCATCAGTGTCGGCGACGAAGCCGTGGGAGTGCATGCCGACCGGGTGCGCGGGAGTGCCGAACTGCGCCGCGGCCCGCCGGTAGAGGTCGACGTAGGGCGCGAACCGCTCGGGTGGCCCGCCGATGATGGCGATCATCAGGGGAAGGCCGTACCGGGCGGCGCGGATCACGGACTGCGGTGAACCACCGACGCCGACCCACGTGTCGAGGCGCCCGGACTCCGTCTTCGGATAGACGTCCGCGTCCTGCAGCGGCGGGCGGGTGGAGCCCTGCCAGGTGACCGGGCGCTCCCTCAGCAGCCGGGAGAAGAGCTCGATCTTCTCCTCGAAGAGCACGTCGTAGTCGGCCAGGTCGTAGCCGAACAGCGGGAAGGACTCGGTGAAGGAGCCGCGGCCGAGGATGACCTGCGCCCTGCCCCCTGAGAGCGCGTCGACGGTGGCGAAGCGCTGGAAACCCGCACCGGGTCGTCGGAGGACAGCACCGTGACACCGGAGGCCAGCGTGATCCGCTCGGTGCGGGTGGCGATGCCGGCGAGCACGGTCTCCGGGGTGGAGATCGCGTAGTCGGGCCGGTGGTGCTCCCCCAGGGCGATGACGTCTACGCCGACTCGGTCAGCCAAAACCGCCTCCTCCACGACCCGGCGGATCGCGTCGGCGTGCGGCAGCAGGTCGCCCGCGTCGTCCACGGGGATGTCGCCGAAGGTGTCGAGTCCGAACTCGACTCCTGAGGATGCGCGGGGGGCCTGCGTGGTCATGGATGAGCCCTCTACCTGACGGCACGAAGTTGAGCGTTCATCTTGGTCTCACGGCTCGACACTTCCGATGTTCCAGCCGGCCGCGCGACTGGCACCCGGCCCGTCAGGAGCCCGCGAGCCGCCGCGCGAGGTAGGGCGCGGTGGCGCTGCCCGGGACCGTGGCGATCTCGGACGGGGTGCCGGCGGCGACGATGCGCCCGCCCGCGTCACCGCCGCCCGGGCCCAGGTCGATGACCCAGTCGGCGGAGGCGATCGTGTCGAGGTCGTGCTCGACCAGGACGACGGTGTTGCCTGCGTCGACGAGCCGGTGCAGCTGCTGGAGCAACAGCCTGATGTCGGCCGGGTGCAGGCCCGCCGTCGGCTCGTCGAGCAGGTAGAGGGCATGGCCGCGGCGGGCGCGCTGCAGCTCGGTGGCGAGCTTGATGCGCTGGGCCTCACCACCGCTGAGCTCGGTGGCCGGCTGGCCCAGTCGCAGGTATCCCAGTCCGACGTCCTGGAGCGTCTGCAGGCTGCGTGCCGCGGCCGGGATGTCGGCGAGAAACGTGGCGGCGTCGTCGACCGACATGGCCAGGACGCCGGCGATGCTCGTGCCGCGGTGGACCACCTCGAGGGTTTCGGCGTTGTAACGGGCGCCGTGGCAGGTGGGGCACGGCGCGTTGGTGCCGGGAAGAAAGAGCAGCTCGACGGCGACGAAGCCTTCGCCTTGGCAGGTCTCGCACCGGCCCTCGGGGACGTTGAAGGAGAACCGGCTGGCGGTGTAGCCCCGGGCCTGTGCCTCCTCCGTCGAGGCGTACAGCCTGCGCACGGCGTCGAACATGCCGGTGTACGTGGCCAGGTTGGACCGGGGCGTGCGGCCGATGGGCCGCTGGTCGACCAGGACGAGCCGGTCGAACGCCTCGAGCCCGGACGCGTCATGCAGGTCGACGTCGAGGGCTGTGTCCTCCTGGTCCGCGGGCGTCAGGCCGAGGTGGCGCCTCACGACCTCGGCGAGCACCTGCGTGACCAGCGTCGACTTGCCGGAGCCGGAGACCCCGGTCACCGCCGTCAGCACGCAGAGCGGCACGTCGACCGACACGTCGCGCAGGTTGTGGCGGGAGACGCCGCGCAGGTGCAGCCAGCCCTGCGGGGATCGCCCGCGGTGCTCGAACGGTCGCGCGCGCCCGAAGAGGTACCGACCGGTGGCCGATTCCTCCACCTGCTCGAGGCCGGCGACCGGGCCGCTGTAGAGCACGCGCCCGCCGCCGGCGCCCGCGCCGGGGCCGATGTCGACGACCCAGTCGGCCCGGCGGACGACGTCCATGTCGTGCTCGACGACGAAGAGGGAGTTGCCCGACGCCTTGAGCCGGTCGAGCACGTCCAGCAACGGCTCCGCGTCCGCGGGGTGCAGGCCCGCGGAGGGCTCGTCGAGGACGTAGACGACGCCGAACAACCCGGACCGCAACTGGGTGGCGATCCGCAGGCGTTGGGCCTCACCCGGCGACAGGGTGGTCGAGGACCGTCCGAGGCCGAGGTAGCCCAGGCCGAGGTCGAGCAGCACGTCGACCCGGGTGACCAGGTCGGCGCTGATCCGCACCGCGACCTCGGTCGACTCCCCGGACTGCGCCGTAGGCGTAGCGGCGCCGGGTTCGGCGAGGAGCGCCACGGGTCGCAGCCACGCCGCGACCTCGGCGAGCGGCATGGCGTTGACCTCGGCGATCGAGCGGCCGGCGAAGGTCACCGCGAGCGCCTCCGGCCGCAGGCGGCTGCCGTGGCACTCGGGGCAGGGGATGCTCTGGACGAACCGCAGCGCCCGGTCGCGCATCCGCTGGCTCTGGGAGTTGGCGAGCACGTGCATGACGTGCTTGCGGGCGCTCCAGAACTTCCCGTAGTAACCGTGGTCGATGCGGCCGGGTTCGGGGGCCACCAGCACGGACGGTTGCTCGTCGGTGAACAGCAGCCAGTCCCGGTCGCGCCGCGCGAGCTCGCGCCACGGCTTGTCGACGTCGATGCCGAGCCCGGTCACGATGCTGCGCAGGTTGGCGCCCTGCCAGGCGCCCGGCCACGCCGCGATGGCTCCGTCGCGGATGCTCAGCGACGGGTCTGGCACCAGGAGGTCCTCGGTGACGTCATGCACCACACCGAGCCCCTGGCAGCGAGGGCAGGCGCCCGCTGCGGTGTTGGGGGAGAACGCGTCGGCGTCCAGGCGCCGGGCTCCCGGCGGATAGGTGCCTGCGCGCGAGTAGAGCATCCGGAGCAGGTTGGACAGCGTGGTCAGGGTGCCCACAGTCGACCGTGAGCTCGGGGCTCCGCGACGCTGCTGGAGGGCCACAGCCGGGGGGAGACCGGTGATCTCCCGTACGTGCGGTGAGCCCACCTGCTGCAAGAGCCGGCGGGCGTAGGGCGCGACCGACTCGAAGTACCGTCGCTGCGCCTCGGCGTAGAGCGTGCCGAACGCGAGCGAGGACTTCCCGGAACCGGAGACGCCGGTGAAGGCGACCATCGCGTCGCGCGGAATGTCCACGTCGACGTTGCGCAGATTGTGCTCGCTGGCACCGCGGACACGCACGAAGTGATCGGTAGCCGCGTCTCCCACCTTCGCAGGCTAGCCACGGTCGGCGACACAGCGCGCCGGCGATGCCCTCGTGCTAGGCGTCGATCTTGTCGGTCTCGTCGCGGATCTCCGCACCGACAGCGGCGAGGGCAGCCTCGTGGTCGCGCCCGTGGTGGGCGCAGAAAATCAGGTCGCTACCGCTCGGCAACACAGCGCGGATGAACGCCTGCGCACCGCAAGAGCCACGGTCGGTCCTGCCGTTCGAGCCACCCACCACCGCGGGGGCATCGCAGCGGTCGGCCAGCGTCAAGGGAGCGATGACGCGTGCAGCAGACCGGACGTCGTGGTCGAGAGTGGAGTTGGACATCTCTGGCTCCTCCGAATGGTCGCGACCGATTGCTTCGATGGTGGGTGACGCTGACTCGTTCGACGGGGCTCAGTGGATGCTGAGCACATCGTCGAAGGGAAGCCGCGGCAGCCGATCCATCCACGCGTTCTCCGCGGGCTTGCCCATGTTGATGGCGACGAGCACGTGGTGTCGGCCATCGGGAAAGAACTCGCGGGCGATCGCGTCGGCGTCGAAGCCGGTCATCGGCCCGGCGGCGAGGCCGGCAGCCCGGATGCCGATGATCGCGTAGCCCACCTGGAGGCCGGCGTTCAGCTCCGCCGTGCGGGCCCGCGCCTCCTCGTCACCGGCGAACAAGTCCTTCGCGCCGGGGAAGTGCGGAAAGATGCGCGGCAGCTCCTCGTGAAAGTCGAGGTCCGCGGCCAGTACGGCGGTGGCCGGCGCCGCGGCCGTCTTCGCCCGGTTGCCCTCGGAGAGATGGGGGAGAAGGCGTGCCTTCGCATCCGTGGAGCGGACCACGACGACGCGTAGCGGCTGGGTGTTCATGGACGTGGGCGCCCACTTGACGAGCTCGAAGATCGCGGCGATCTGCTCATCGGTGACGGGCTCGTCCGTGAATGCGTTGGCCGTGCGGGCCTGGCGGAAGAGGAGATCCTGCGCATCCGCGTCGAGGAGCAGCCCGTCCGAGATCGGGAGGTCAGCGGTTGCGGTCATGACTAGTTGAACGCGAAAGCAACGCGGAGCCTTCCTCGTCGGAAGCGGTTCCGATCACAGCCTCCGCTCGGGGTGCGCCCGGGGGCAGTGAGGTCAGACCCGTTCGTAGCCCTCCAGCGGCGCTAGTGAGCTCCATCGTTCCGGGAGCCGCACGACCGCCTGCTCGGACAGGGGTAGAACGTGGTCCGGGTCGAGCAGCGCCACCTCGGCGCCGTCCAGCTGCAGGCGGCGGACAATCTCTGCGAGCATCCGTCGAGCGACGTCGTTCACCGACGACACCCGCCGAAGATCCAGGACGAACAGCGCGATGGGAAGGCCGTCGGTCACCGTCCGCACCACCCGTTCCACGCTGCTGAACTGCATCGAGCCCTGCAGGCTGCACACGCGTGCGAGGGAGCCGTCCGGCCCACGGAGCGTCCGGTCCCGTCGAACCGTCGACCGTGCCGGCTCGGGGGCCTGCATGATGTGGAGCCCCATGTCGGCAGACATGCGGGTGCAGATCCGGACCCCTCGCGTGCTGTTGCCGTGGGAGTCCAGCCTCGGTGAGAAGACGGCCATCCCGAGCTGCCCGGGCAGTGCCCCCAGGATGCCTCCGGAGACGCCGCTCTTCGCCGGAAAGCCGACCGTGGTCATCCAGTCCCCGGCGGCGTCGTACATGCCGCAGGTCATCATCACGCTCAGCACCTGTCGGGCCACTTTCTCCGGCACGACCTGCTTGCCGGTGGTCGGCTGCACACCACCCGTGGCCAGCGTGGCCGCCATGGTCGCCAGATCACTCGAAGTCACCGAGATCGCGCACTGCTGGGTGTATCCGCGGACCACGTCCCGCGGATCCTGGCCGATCACGCCGTAGCTGCGGAGCATGTTGGCGATGGCCAGATTGCGGTAGGCCTGCGACATCTCCGACTCGTAGATCCTCCGGTCCACGTGCAGTTCACGGCCGGCGAAGTCCGACATCAGTCGCCGGACCCGCTCCACTCGGGTGTCGACGTCGTCCCCAGGGTCGCCGACCAACGCGTGTGCCGTGAGCGCCCCGGCGTTGATCATGGGATTCCGGGGCCGCCTCGAGTCCCGTTCCAACGAGAGCTCGTTGAACGCCTCGCCGCTGGGTTCCACGCCGATCCGCTCCAGGACGTCGTCCAGCCCGTGGTCGGCCAGGGCCAAGGCGTAGACGAACGGTTTCGAGATCGACTGGATGGAAAACTCAGTGCCGCTGTCGCCGGCGCGGTAGAGCTTCCCGTCGATCGTCGACAGGCACACGGCAAGCCGGTCCGGGTCGGCCGACGCCAGCTCGGGGATGTAGCCCGCCAGGGCGCCCGCGTCGCCGCCGCAGGCGTCCAGGATCTCCGTCAGATAGTCGGGCACCGGGGATTTCACTGATTCCGCCTCCTATCGCCGGCACAATGGGAACCATTCCACGTGATGCTCCGCGGACGCGAGCGGGTGACCGGGGACAGGGCCCGTGGCCCGTGGCCCGTGCAGTGTCAGCCGCCCAGTCAGGCCAGCGCTGCGACGACGAGTGCCTGCGTTCCGGTGTCGCAGGTCGGCTGGATGACCGGGCGCGAAGGCGGGTGAGTGGCTGCCCGGGATGTCCCGGGCCACTCGGTCGGCGGCCGCGGCTTGCTGGGGCATCGCGCCGCCGGCGTGGTTGTCGTGCGGGCCGACCCCCTCTGGGGCCGACACAGAACGAGGGAACCCCACCGGCCAGGAAGCCGTAGGGGGTTCAACTCGGTATCCGAGGGGCGACGGTACTTCCCGCACACGCCTGCGTCGGCCATGACCTGGTGATCAGCGGTAGGCATCCGTGCGGTGCGAGATGCGCACGACCGGGACCAGGATCTCGACATCGTGGATGGAGTGGATGACGCGGTACTGACCTCGGCTCGCGGACCAGTAGCCGTCGAGCTCGAACCGCAGCGGCTTGCCGACACGATGCGGGTCCGCGGCGAGCGGTCCGTAGAGGAAGTCGACGACCGCGACCGCAACTGGCTCGGGCAGGTCTCGCTCGATGGCCCGCCTGGCGGCTGCAGACAGGACGACGGTGTAGGTGCGGGGACCGGTCACCGGCGGCGGGCTGCCAGCGCGGCCCGCACCTGGGCCTCGTCGTAGACCTCGCCACCGGCCATCTCGGTCTCGGCCTGCCGGATGTCGGACCTGGCCTGTGGATCCGACAGGATTTCAAGGGTCTCGATCAGTGACTCGTAGTCCTCGACCGCGAGGATGACGGCGACCGGACTGCCGTTCTTCGTGACCGTGATTCGCTCGTGGGTACCGGAGACCTCATCGATGACCTGGCTGAAGTGCGCCTTCACCATCGCGAGCGACTGCGTTGTCATGACCCTAGTTCTGGTCAACTAACCAGTCGCGGTCAAGGAGGATCGATGGCGGGCGACGAGCGATCCGGCGTGCGTCGAACTTCTCCGCCGGCGGCTCGACGACGGTGGTGATCCACCGGTCGGTCGCCACGTGGAGGCTCCAACTCACCTGATCGTCCGCGTCGAACGCCGCCTTCAGCACCGTTGCCCACTCGCGGTCCGACCTCGTGGCCGAAGACCGGCCCGATCGGGAGAGCGCGAGGGCCAGGTGCGCCGGGGTGCCGGACTCGCTGACCATCATGTCGCGCAACTGGCGGACGAAGCCGATGACCCCGGGGTCCGGCTGCGCCGTGATCCCGGAGATCGAGAGCACGCGACCGATCCGGCAGCCGGCGGAGTCGAGCCACTGCAGCGACAGCGCGCGACCGGGTGCATCGGGCTCGGAGAGCACTTCGGCCCACCAGACGCTGAGCTCAGCGGCGGACGTGATCGGTACGGGAGAACGGAGAGCGAGCGACATGCCCGGCAGAGTCGCAGCTGGATCCGACGCCGATCCGCGTTGTCCACAGGTCGCGGGACGCTGCGATCCGCGACTCGAACGGCAGAACCCCCACCGCCCAGAGGCCTGTGAGGGTTCGACTCGGTGTCCGAGGGGTGACACGCTACATACGCACACGCTTTCCGGCGGTGGGGCGAGGAAGAGCCGTCCTACAGCGGCGTGCCCGTTGATGTACAGGCCGGCGCTGAACCATTTTTGTCGAGGTGGCGACCGTGGTCACCCAAGCGGCAGGGTTCGCATCACCTGTGACGGCGCCGGGTGCACGAGCTCAGCGGGGTGGCGGCAGGTCGTCCAGGTCGAAGGCGGCGTGCAGGGCTGCGGTGAGCGCCACCTCCTGCTCGGGCAGCAGTCGGCCGATCTGTCGGCCGAGTGCCGATGTCGGCACGGTGACGACGTTGTCGCAGCTGACCACGCTCGGATGGTCGAGTCCGTTGTTCGGTCCTACCCGCACCTCCGTCGACAGGCCCCGGATGGTGCTGGTGATCGGTGCGACCGTCACCCGGGACAGATGCGGACGCACCAACTCCCGGGTCAGCACCAGCACGGGCCTAGGCTTGTCCAGCTGTGCGAGGTGGATCGGGCGCATCAGTCGAGGTCGTCGAGCGGCGTGCGGACAGCGTGCTCAGCCAGGGCGTCGAGGTCATCGTCGTCGTCCCCGGCGGCGGCCAGGATGGCCGCATCGCGGGCCGCGAGCTCACGACGTCGTTCTCGTTGCAGTGCCTGGCCCACAACCGCAGCGCGGGACGACGCCCGGCCCTCGGCCACCAACCGGTCGATGAAGTGGACGAGTTCCTCGGGCAGCCGGACGGCGATCTGAGTACTCATGAGATTCACGGTACCGCCGCGGGATGCGAACTGGTACCGTTCAGGCCGCCGGCCATGCTCGCCGGGGGAGGACGGGGACCGCGGTGCGCCCGTTTCCCACGTGCACGCTGCAGTCGACGCCGTTGTGGTCGCCGACGATGGCCTCGATCGCCGAGCACCAGGCGTGGTCGTCGGGTGAGAGCCCCGCCGGCCCGCGCCGCTCGAGCAGCATCGCCAGGTGCAGCCCGGCCGGCTCCACGTCCTCGGACTCGGCGACGGTCGCGTGCAGCTCGACCAGGTTGGCGAGGACAAGCCGGTCGGGTTCGAGGGGCACGTCCTCGACGGGGATGAGGAGAGGCACCATCGTGCCGTCGGGCCGCAGCCACGCGAGGAACAGCGAGCGACCCGACGGTGGGCCGTCGAGATGGAGGAGGGCGCGCCACCGTTCGGTGAGCTCGGCGTCGCTGCGAACCGGCATGTCCGGGTGCGATCGGGTCGTCATGGCGGGGGACTCTGACGCATGCTGGCGGCTACGTGCCGGCCTTGTCCACAGGCCTCGAGCGGCCGGTGTGCGCCGATATCGGAATTGTCCGATCCGGCTGCTTGACTGGTCCCCGCCATCGGAACGACGACCGCGCCAAGGGGGGGAGGAGCGGTGGACGTGCTCCGCAGTCACGACGAGATTGACGAACTGCAGCGCCGGCACTCCGCATGGCAGCTGCTGCGCGCCCGCACCGCCCCGCTGGCGCTGGCGTTCCTCGGCGGGGTCTTCGTCGAGGAGAACGTCCGTTCCGTCTCGCGCACCGACCTGATCACCCAGCTCGACGAGCTGCTGCACGCCCTGAACAGCCGGACCGACGACGGCGACCAGTACGCGCGCACCGCTGCGCAGTACGTCGACGAGTGGGCCGATCCCGCAACCGGCTGGCTGCGGGCGTACTACCCGCCGGGTGCCGACGAGCCCGCTTACGACGCGACCCCGGCGGTCGAGACCGCGCTCTCCTGGCTGCGGTCGCTCCGCCCGGCACCCTTCGTGGGCACCGAGTCGCGGCTGAACACTGTCATCGAGCTGCTCCGCCAGATGGCCTTCGGCGCCGAGTCCGATCCGGAGGTCCGGCTGGAGGAGCTGCACCGCCGCCGCCGGGAGATTCAGGAGGAGATCGACCGGGTGAGCTCGGGGCAGGTCGACGTCCTCGACCCGGCAGCGCAGCGCGACCGCTACCAGCAGTTCGCCACCACGGCGCGCGAGCTGCTCGCCGACTTCCGCCAGGTCGAGGAGAATTTCCGCACCCTCGATCGTGCGCTGCGCGAGAAGATCGCCACCTGGTCCGGCGGCAAGGGTGAGCTGCTGGAGGAGGTGCTCGGCGACCGGCGGGGGATTGCCGACTCCGACCAGGGCCGCTCGTTCCACGCCTTCTACGACTTCCTGCTCTCCGTCCCGCGGCAGGAGGAGTTCGCCGACCTGCTGCTCCGCGTGCAGCGGCTGCCTGACGTCACGCAGACGCTGCCCGATACCCGGCTGCGGCACATCCACCACGACTGGCTTGACGCCGCCGAGCGCACCCAGAGCACCGTGCGGCAGCTCTCCGACCAGCTCCGTCGCTTCCTCGACGACCAGGTGTGGCTGGAGAACCGGCGGGTGATGGAGATCCTCCGCGGTATCGAGGCCACCGCACTGGCCGTGCGCGACGTCCCGGGCAGGCCGCCGGGCATGGACGTCGGAGCCACCGAGATCGACGTCGTGCTGCCCACCGAGCGGCCGCTGTACCGGCAGCGACGGCGCCTGGCGCTCGACAGCGACGGCGTCACCGACGCCACCGACCGCGCCGACCCGACCGCCCTCTACGAGCAGGTCTACCTCGACCCCACCCGGCTGGCCGCGGCCGTCGCCGACGGCCTGGCCCGGCGGCCGGTCGCCGCGCTGCCCGACATCCTGCGCGAGCACCCGCTCCAGCAGGGCCTGGCCGAGCTGGTCGGCTACCTCGCCTTGCGCGACGGCGTCGAGAGCACCATCGACGGCGACCGCCACGACGAGGTCACCTGGACCGGCGAGGACGACGTCGACCGCGCAGCGCGTGTCCCGCACGTCGTCTACTCCCGCGCCGGCGCACCCCGACCGACGACGAGCTCGGAGAGCGGGAACAGCCGATGACCGCGCCGCCCCGGCACTCCGACCTCGACCTGCCGCTGGTGCTCACCTCCCTGGTCCGCGGCGTCGTCGAGCAGGACAGCCACCCGCAGGTCTGGCGGCACCTGCTTGGCCTCACCAGCCAGGTGCGCGACCACGTCTCGCTCCTCGGCCTGACCCTCGTGCTGGACGAGGTCGAGGGCTACGCGTTCTTGCGCGCGCTGCCCGACGAGCAGCTCGCCGAGCTGCGCGTCGGCAAGCCGGCGCTGCCGCGGCTGGTCCGGCGACACGCGCTCACCTATCCGGTCAGCCTGCTGCTCGCCCTGCTGCGCAAGCGGATGGCCGAGTTCGACGCCACCAGCGGCGACGTGCGCCTCGTGCTCACCCGCGACCAGATCAACGAGATGGTCGGCATCTTCCTGGCCACCGGCAGCAACGAGGCCCGCGTCGTCGAGCAGCTGGACGGCGCCATCGCCAAGGCCGTGGAACTCGGGTTCCTGCGCCGGCTGCCCGCCGACCAAAGCCGCTACGAGGTGCGCCGGATCCTCAAGGCGTTCGTCGACGGGCAGTGGCTCGCCGACTTCGACGCCCGGCTCAGGGCGTACGCCTACGGACCCGACGGACCGCCCGACGACGCCGGTGGCCCCGACCCGATGCCGGAGGGCGACCGGTGACCACCCTGTTCAACGCCGCCGACGTCGCGGAGGCGGTTCGTTCCGGTTCCGCTGGCCGGGCGCGCGTCGGCCACCGGCTGCACCGGCTCGAGCTGCTTAACTGGGGCACCTTCGACCAGCGGGTCTGGACTTTCACCCCCGGTGGCGACGACAGCCTGCTCACCGGCGACATCGGCTCCGGCAAGTCGACCGTCGTCGACGCGCTCACCACCCTGCTGGTGCCGCCGCAGCGGATCACGTTCAACCGTGCGGCCGGAGCCGAGACGCGGGAGCGCGACCTGCGCTCCTACGTTCTCGGGCACTACAAGGCCGAGCGCAGCGAGACGACCGGGGGCTCCGCTCCGGTGGGCCTGCGCCGCGGGCCCACCTTCACCGTGCTGCTCGCCGTCTTCGCCAACGAGGGGTACGGCACGACGACGAGCCTCGCCGTCGTCCTGTGGCTCGCCGACGGCCAGACCGGCCAACCCGACCGGTTCTACGTCACCGCCGACCGCGAGCTCACCATCGCCGGCGACCTCACCAGCTTCGGCGGTGACCCGGCGGCACTGCGCAAGCGGCTGACCGCCTCCGGCACCGGCGTCCACGACGGCTATCCCGCCTACGCCCAGCGGCTGCGACGGCTGCTCGACATCCCGTCGGCGCAGGCCATCGAGCTGTTCGCGCAGACCGTGTCGATGAAGGCCGTCGGCGACCTCACCGGGTTCGTCCGCCAGCACATGCTCGAGCCGTTCGACGCGCAGACGTGGGTCGACAAGCTCGTCACCCACTTCGAGTCGCTGACCCGGGCGCACGACGCCGTGGTCGCCGCCCGCACCCAGCTCGAACAGCTCGACCCGCTGCTGGCCGCCGCGGTCGGCTACGAGACCCTCAGCGAACGCATTGCCGCGCTCGCCGCGCAGCGGGCGGCGCTGCCGGCGTTCGCCGCCGATCGGACCGTCGCCCTGCTGGAGACCGAGTCGCGCGCCGCCGCGGAACGTCTCGCCGCGCTCACCGAGGAGAAGCAGCGTCTGGACGACGACATCGCTCGCGACGGCGAGGAGGTCAAGGCGCTCGAACGCGAGATGGACGGCCAGGGCGGTGCACGGCTGCGGGAGATCGACCTCCGAGTGGAGCTGCTGACCCCGCAGAAAGCGCAGCGCCGTGCCCGGGCGAGCGCGTACACCGTCGACCTGGGCGTGCTGGGGCTCCCGCCGGTCGAGACGGCGGAGGCGTTCGCCGCCCGCCGGCCGCAGATCGCCGAGCTGCACGCCGAGCAGGAGAGCCGCCGAGCCGGGCACCGGGAGCAGGCCGACCGGCTCGCCGTCCACGCAGCCTCGCTCAAGGCCGAGGAGGCCGAGCTCAACGCCGAGCTGCTCGAACTGCGGCGTCGCCGGGTCAACATCCCCGCCGCCAGTCTCGACCTCCGCGCGCGACTGCTGACCGCAACCGGGCTCTCCGAGGGCGAGCTGCCGTTCGCCGGCGAACTGATCCAGGTGCGGCCCGAGCACGCCGACTGGGAGGGCGCCGCCGAGCGGGTTCTGCGCGGGCTCGGGCTCTCGCTGCTCGTGCCCGACCGGCACTACGCCGCGGTGAGCGACTGGGTTGAGCACGAGCACCTGCGCGGCCGGCTCGTCTACTACCGGGTGCCCGCCCGGCCCGAGCCGGCCCGCCCGCCACGCAGCCCGCACCCGCTGGCCGACGTGGTGGAGGTCAAGGAAGGTCCGCTCGCCTCCTGGCTGCGCGGCGAGGTGCTGGCCCGCGCCGACCTCGAACGCGTCGAGACCACCGCGCAGTTCCGCCGGTCCGAGCGGGCGGTCACCCGGGCCGGACAGGTCAAGGGCGGTCGCAACCGGCACGAGAAGGACGACCGCTTCCGCATCGACGACCGGCGCAACTACGTCCTCGGCTGGTCACCCGAGGCCAAGATCGACGCCCTGCTGGAGGGAGCCGGCGACCTTGGCCGGCGGCGCAAGGAGCTCGGGGCCCGCGGCGAGGAGCTCCGGTCGGACGAGCAGCAGCTGCGCTCCCGCGGCGCCGCGCTCGACCGGGTGGCCGGCGTGACCGGATTCGAAGAGCTCGACTGGGCCGGGGTGGTCCGCCAGATTGAGGAGCTCACCGCTGAGCGGGACCGGTTGACCGGGGCATCCGGGGAACTCACCCGGCTGCAGGGGCTGCTCGTCGACGCCGCGCGGCGGGTGACCCGCGCCCAGCACCAGCGCGACCAGGTGCTGAGCCGTGCCGGCTCCACGGAGAGCGAGCGGCGCCGCGCACTCGCCGAGGCCGACGTCCGCCGGCAGCGCGCGGCGACGGCCCGCGACGTCCACCCCGCGGTCCTCGACGCCCTCCACGGGGCTGCTCCGGTGCCCGCACCCACCGGCGTGACCGGGTGGGACGACTGGGAGAAAACCACGCTGGCCAGGCTCACCGACGAGCACGACCGGGCCACCGTGCGCCGCAGCCAGGCGGCCGGCCGGGTGACCAGTGCCATGCACGATTTTCGGCTGCGTTGGCCGCTGCTCACCGGTGAGCTCGACGACGCGGTCGAGTCGATCAGCGGCTACCGCGAGCTGCACGGCCGACTGGTCTCCGACGACCTGCCTCGGTTCGAAGCCGAGTTCCAGGACCTGTTGCGCACCAACGCGATCCGCGACATCGCGATGTTCTCCGCCGAGCTGCGCAAGCAGTCAGAGCTGATCGGCGAGCGCATCGACCGCATCAACGACTCCCTGCGCGGCATCGACTACAACCCGGGGCGTTACATCAGCCTGGAGACTGCACGTACGCCGAACATGGAGGTGCGCACCTTCCTCGCCGACCTGCGGGCCTGTACCGACGACGCGCTCGACGGTGGTGACGCAGACGGCGCCTACTCGGAGCGGAAGTTCCACCAGGTGCGCGCTCTGGTCGAGCGGTTCCGCGGGTGCGACGGCTCCACCGAGGCCGACCGCATCTGGACGCAGCGCGTCACCGACGTGCGCAACTGGGTGGTGTTCACCGCTGTCGAACGGTGGCGGGACACCGATGAGGAGCACGAGACCTACACCGACTCCGGCGGCAAGTCCGGCGGGCAGAAAGAGAAGCTGGCCTACACCGTGCTGGCCGCCTCCCTGGCCTACCAGTTCAAGCTGAGTTGGGGCGCCGACCGGGCCAAAGCCTTCCAGATGGCGGTCATCGACGAGGCGTTCGGTCGCGGCTCCGACGAGTCCACCCGGTACGCCCTCGCGCTGTTCCGCCGGCTCGGACTGCAGCTGATCGTCGTCACGCCACTGCAGAAGATCCACGTCATCGAGCACGCGGTCTCGGCCGTCGGCTTCGTCGACAACCCCACGGGCGCCGGCTCGCGGATGCACACCCTCACCATCCAGGAGTACAGGGCCGGTCGGGCCGCGCACCTGGCCGCCGACCAGCCGGCGCCGGACAGCGCCCCCGGCGACTGACGTGGCCGGTACGCGCCGCGCTTCGGGCTGGACTACCTGGTCCGACGTTCGCGCCACCCTCCGCGCCCGGTGGGAGTCCGGGGCGTTGTTGCGATCCCGGCTCACCGGCCGGCCGGTCGGGCCGCTCGTGCTGCCACTGCGCGGCCCCACCGTTCGCGAACTCGCCGACCGGTTCGGCGACGTGCAGGACTGGGTCGCCGGCTGGCGGGCCGCCCGGCTCGGCCCCGCCCGGCTGGAAACCACCGCCTTGGGCGGCCGGCTGATCGGCGTCAACCAGGTGCCCAAGCGGGTGGTGCTCGACACCGCCGACGACGTCTGGACCGTGCTCGGCGTCACCGCCGACGTCCGCCGGTTCGACGCACTCGTGGCCGCCACGGAGGAGGCCCTGCCTGGCGCGCTGAGCTGGGTCGCCGCCCGCCCGCACGAGGCCCTCGCGCACGCGACCGACTGGCTGCGCCTGCTCGCCGCGGTCGCGTGGATCCTGCAACGCGGCGGACCGGCGGTGTACCTGCGCCAGGTCGACGTCCCCGGCATCGACACGAAGTTCCTCGAAGAACGCCGCAGCGTGCTCGACGCACTGCTCACCCGCACGCTCCCGGCCGAACGGATCGACCCCGAGGCGCCGCGGACCGACCTGGCCCGCCGATTCGGCCTGCGCGGGAAGTCCGACACCGTGCGATTCCGCTCCTTCGACCCGGGCGACGGCCCCTACAGCGAACTCGCCGTACGGGTCGAGGAGCTCGCCGAGTTCCCCTTCGCGGCCCGATCCGTGGTCGTCGTGGAGAACGAGGTCAGCTACCTGGCCTTCCCGCGGGTGCCCGGGGTGGCGGTCGTGCTCGGCGGCGGCTACGCGGTCTCCCGGCTGGCGGCACTGCCCTGGCTCCTCGGTCGCGACGTCGTCTACTGGGGCGACCTAGATACGCACGGTTTCCGCGCCCTGAACCGGCTACGCCGCTTCGCACCCGCGACCCGCAGCATGCTCATGGACCTGCGCACGTTGATGGACCACCGTCCGCATTGGTCGCAGGAGCCCGCTCCCGTCAGAGACCACCTGGCCCTCCTCGACGCCGGCGAGCAGGCCTGCTACCAGGCGCTGCTGCACGGTAAGCACGGCGAACGAGTGCGCCTGGAGCAGGAGCGCATCCGATTCTCCGTGGTCGAACGCGCCGCTGAGGACGCCTTCGTGCTATCGCCCGACAGTGCCCTGACTTCCGAGACCACCCCAGCCTCACCGGCTGTGACGCCGGAATCGTCAAGTACCGGGCTGCACTCGACGCGGGGGCCGGCCCTGTCTTAATCGCCAAGTGGTGCGGCGGCTGCGAACTTTCGCGCCGCTTGAGTGACAGAGCCGCCGGGTTCTCGGCTTGAGCCGGTGTCAAATGCTGCCTACATCCAGTCTCGGTATGCGGGTGCACTCCGCATCGAGCCGGCCCGGACGGCGGAGGTGAAGGGCGATGAACGGCTCGTCGAGGTCTCCCCGTGCCCCCGGTACCAGGTCGGCGCGACCGGCTTCGTCGGACATTCGCCAGCTGCCAGAAGGGTCCTCGGCGTCCCTGCCTCCGCGATCGCAACGGCGATCTCCACGGTATGAACCGGCCAGCGTCCGCGACCTCGCGAGGTACCTGAAGGAGGGTGACGATGGCGACGAGCTCCGAGTATGACGAGGCCAGCGCTGCTCGCGAGGACGGCCAGCGGCTGCGGGGGGAAGAACGGCGCGCGTCCTTACGCGATTCCCCTGGCCGCGGAGACGTCGGTGTGCGTCAGCTGGTGTCCGAGGGGCGACATGCCACATACGCACACGGCTTCCGTCCTGGGACTGAGAGGTCGGTGACCGGGTCGGCCGGTACCGGCTCCCGATGTGCCGACCAGTGGCCCTCGAGCTGTATGCGAAGGGCTTGCCTACCCGGTACGGATCCTCGGCGAGTGGGCCGTACGGGACGTCGACCACGGCGAAGGCAACGGCCTCGGGAACGTCCCGTTCGATTGCGCGTTTGACGCGAAGTGGGGAGAACGACCCCATTCGTCGTCGGCCTGACCGGGGGCGCAGTCGCCGTCGCGGGACAGAAGCCGAGCCAGGTGACGCGAGGCTTCAGGTCCGAGATGTACTCGGTCATCAGGCTGATGCCAGGCGGCTGAACTCCGGCGGTGCCCCGGAGGTCACTCCGGGGATCGCAGCTACCGTGCAGCCAGCCGGGCGTCTCGAGACCGTGTCGCCGAGGCGCTGACCCGGGGGATGCCGATGCTGACGTTCAACGACCTGCTGTGCCTCGAGGGTGTCGACCCGGCGCAGGTCCGCCTGGTCCGACACCAGGACAACCGGGTGAAGGCCGGCCGGCTCTACGAGGCCTGGCGCAACGACCGATCCACGTTCGAGCGGTATCAGAGTGCCCAGAAGCGCGACGTGTTCGACGTGGGCGATCTGCTCGCCAGCTTCATCGTGACCGAGGCCCGCAACACCGTTTTCGTCGGCCTCTACCAGGTCGCCGGCATCGGCCCCTGCCCGGCCGGCACCGTCGACGCCCTGACCGGCGTCGACCTGTCCGGCCACCAGAGCTACGACCTGCGGCTGCTAGAGCAACTCGGCGACTACACCGACAAGATCGTCATCGACTGGGGCCCAGGCACTCGGAGCTGGGTCCAGCGTGCCGCCAACCAGCCCAAGCCGGTCCTCGAAATCGCCGAGCAGTACGAACCTCGCTTCCCCGGGTTCCGCGAGTTCGTCCGGCCGGTCGACGACATCCCCACCCTCCCGCACGGCTGGCAGCAGGTTCTGCGCGCCGTGAAGGGCGTGTACCTGCTGGTCGACGTCGAGTCCGGACAGCAGTACGTCGGCTCGGCGAAAGGTGCCGACAGCCTGCTCGGCCGCTGGCTGGAGTACGCCAACGGCGGTGACGGCGGCGACGTCCGTCTCAAGGCCGTCGCCCGCCACGGCCGCCGGCACTACCAGGTGTCCGTGCTGGAAGTCGTCGACGGCAACACCCCCGACGACACCATCGAGCAGATCGAGTCGTACTGGAAGTCCAAGTTGCTCACCCGGCGGTTTGGCCTCAACGCCAACTAGTGCCGCGGCCGTGAAGGTTGGCCCTGGTGGTCCTGGGTCGTGGTGGTGAACCCTCGTCTCGTTCAATCCTGTATTCCCCGCAGGAGATGCGAGATGGTTCATCGGGTGCAGGTCCGCACGATCAGCAACGACGAAGGCAACCAGCTGCTGCGCATCGTGCGCCGCAGCAGCGGTTCGGTGGTGACGTGGCGAAGAGCGCAGATGGTGCTGCTCTCGGCCCAGGGCATGGCCGTGCCGCAGATCGCCGAGGTGACGTTCACCAGCCCGGATCGGGTGCGCGACGTGATCCACAACTTCAACGCCGACGGCTTCGACTCGCTGAAACCGAAGTACGCCGGCGGAAGGCCACCGAAGTTCGACCTCACTCAACGAGCAGAGATCAAGAAGATCGCGCTGGCCCGACCTGCCGATCACCGGCTGCCGTTCTCCACCTGGAGCCTGTCGAAGCTGGCTGACTTCCTGGTCGCCGAGGGGGTGGTCGACGACATCTCCCACGAGGGCCTGCGAGTGCTGCTGCGCGAGGAGGGCGTCTCCTTTCCAAGCCGTCAAGACCTGGAAGACCAGCACCGATCCTGACTACGAGGCCAAAAAGACCGGGTGCTTCAGCTCTACGCCATCGCTGATGGCAAGGCTGCTGCCGGTCCGGGAGATCCCACCGTCGTCATCTGCATGGACGAGTTCGGCCCGTTGAACCTGCAGCCCCACCCGGGCAAGCAGTGGGCACCGGCCGCGGTCGGCAAAGGAGAGCAGGACCGGCCGCGGCGACGTCGCCGGCGGGCGACCTACAAGCGGCCGCACGGCGTGCGGCACCTGCTGGCCGGCTACGACCTGGCCACCGACCGGCTCTACGGCCACGTCAAGGTCCGCAAGGGCCGAACCGAGTTCCTGGCCTTCTGCCGCTACCTGCGCTCGCTCTACCCGCCCGGAGTGCGGATCGCGATCGTGCTGGACAACTTCAGCCCGCACCTGCCCACCAAGACCGACGACCGAGTCGGGCAGTGGGCCGCGGCGAACAACGTCGAACTGGCCTACGTGCCGTTCTACGGCTCGTGGCTGAACCGGATCGAAGCGCAGTTCACCGCGCTGCGCTACTTCGCTCTCGACGGCACCGACCACGAGACCCACCGGGAGCAGGCCAGCATGATCCGCCGCTACATCGCCTGGCGGAACCGGCACGTCACCGATCCCACGCTCCGCAAGGTCATCCGCCGAGCCGAAACCATCAAGAGGGCGAAGGTTGCCTGACCCGGCACTAGCTAGTCAGCAGCGAGGTGCACCCCTGGGCACCGGGAAGCACTGACACCGCTGTTCGGCTGGCCGTTTGTGTGCCGATACGGGTTTGCCCTTGCCGGTTTGCTGTGTCTTGCTGGCCGCGCAAGATGAGGCTCGCCGCTCTGCGCGCTCGACGTGCACGTACGAGATGACGGTGTGCATGAGCTGGTGTCCGAGGGGGGACTTGAACCCCCACGCCCGATAAAGGGCACTAGCACCTCAAGCTAGCGCGTCTGCCATTCCGCCACCCGGACAAGGTGGGCCCCCTCCGCGGAGGAAGCCAGGGACCGAGCATAACGGAGGCCGACCCCGGCCCGGCACAGCCCCCGGTGGCAGGATCATGGACATGTCGCAGCCCTCGGTCACGCTCCTCGCCGGCGCCCAGCAGGAGGTCGCGGAACTGCTGTCCGACCTCATCCGGATCGACACCACCAACACCGGTGACACCGCCACCAGCGCGGGGGAGCGGAAGGCCGCCGAGTGGGTCGCGGCCAAGCTCGACGAGGTGGGTATCAGCAGCGTCATCCACGAGTCCGAGCCGGGCCGGGCGAGCCTGGTCGCCCGGATCGAGGGCGCCAACCGCGACCGCCCCGCGCTGCTGGTGCACGGCCACCTCGACGTCGTCCCCGCCGACCCCACCGAGTGGAGCGTCCACCCCTTCAGCGGCGAGGAGCGCGACGGTTACGTCTGGGGCCGGGGCGCGGTCGACATGAAGGACATGGATGCCATGACGCTGGCGCTGGTCCGCGACTGGGCCCGCACCGGCGTCCAGCCCGACCGCGACATCGTGCTCGCCTTCGTCGCCGACGAGGAGGCCGGCGGCCGCAAGGGCGCCCACTACATGGTCGACTCGCACGCCGACCTCTTCGAGGGCTGCACCGAGGCGATCAGCGAGGTCGGCGGCTTCAGCATCACCGTCCGCGACGACCTGCGGCTGTACCTCGTCCAGACCGCCGAGAAGGGCCTGGCGTGGATGAAGCTCACCGCCGACGGCCGGCCCGGCCACGGCTCCTTCGTCCACGACGACAACGCCGTCACCCGGCTCGCCCAGGCCGTCTCCCGGATCGGCTCCACCCGGCTGCCCACCGTCCTCACGCCGCCGATGCGCGAGTTCCTGGACGGCGTCAGCGACGCCTACGGCATCGAGATCGACCCGAACGAGCCCGAGGAGGCTCTCGCCCGGCTCGGCAGCATCAGCCGGATGATCGGCGCCGCGCTCCGCAACACCGCCAACCCCACGATGCTGGACGCCGGGTACAAGACCAACGTCATCCCCGGTACCGCCAGCGCCACCATCGACGGCCGCTTCCTCTACGGCCAGGAGGAGGCGTTCGAGAAGCAGCTCGACGAACTGATCGGTGAAGGCGTCCAGCGCGAGTGGCTCGTCTACGACCAGGCCGTGGAGACGACGTTCGACGGCCCGACCGTCGACCTCATGGTGGAGGCCCTCAAGGCCGAGGACGACGGTGCCCGCCCCGTTCCGTTCACCATGAGCGGCGGCACCGACGCGAAGAGCTTCGAGACCCTCGGGATGCGCTGCTTCGGCTTCTCCCCGCTGAAGCTCCCCGCCGACCTCGACTTCGCCTCGCTTTTCCACGGCATCGACGAGCGCATCGCCGTCGACTCGCTGCAGTTCGGCATCCGGGTGCTCGACCGGTTCCTGCGGAAGGCGTGAGCGTGACCGCTCCGGCCGCGGGCAGCGTCGCCCTGATCACCGGCGGGAGCGGTGGCTTCGGCCGTGCCCTCGCCGGCCTGCTCCGGGAGCGCGACGTCACCGTCGTCCTCGCCGACCTGGACCGCGAGTCGAATAGGCAGGCCGCGAGCGACCTCGGTGCGTACTTCGTCGCCCTCGACGTCACCGACCGGGCCGCCAACGCCGCCGCCGTCGCGCAGGTCGAGGCCGAGCACGGCCGGCTGGACGCCGCCTTCCTCAACGCCGGCATCGCCGGGCGGTCCCGCGACGCCCTCGACGTCGATGAGTTCCTGCGCGTGGTCGACGTCGACCTGTTCGGCGTCGTCTACGGCACCGAGGCCGCGCTGCCGGCACTGCGCCGGGCCGGGGGCGGGTCGATCGTGGTGACGGCCTCGCTGGCCGGGCTCGCGCCGATGGCCACCGACCCCGGCTACAGCGTGGCCAAGAGCGGGGCGGTGGCGTTCGTCCGGGTGATGGCGCCGCGACTGGTCGGCGAGCAGATCACGATCTCTGCGATCTGCCCCGGATTCGCCGACACCGCGATCATCGACCCGCTGCGCGCGGAGTTCGACGCCGCTGGTTTCCCGGTGCTCACCGCGGGCGAGGTCGCCGAGGCGATGGCCGCGGCCTGGATGGGCGCCGAGCCGGGTGCGGCCTACGTCGTCCAGCCCGGGGTCGGCGCGGTGCCCTACGCGTTCAAGGGCGTGCCGGCGGCCCGGACGGCGACGGGGGAGACCGTCGCCGTCCCCGACGCGCTGCGGCCGCCCTCCATGCGCTGAGCGAGCGACCCGGCCTCACCCGGGACGACCCTGGCTCGCCTCGCACCGTGAGCCGGGAGTCGCCACGACAGCCCGGCCTGATCCCCGGGTGATCCGGGTCACCGGTGTTCTGGCAGGGTCGCCGGCATGCGTGCTTGGCGAGTCCACGCCCTCGGGAACCCGGCCGAGGTGATGTCGTTCGACGAGGTCGACCAGCCCGTTCCCAGCGACGGGCAGCTGCTGGTCAGGGTGCTCGCGGCCGGGCTCAACTTCCCCGACGTGCTGATGGCCAAGGGTGAGTACCAGGAACGTCCGCCGCTGCCGTTCACCCCCGGGGTCGAGCTGTGCGGCGAGGTCGTCGGCACCGGCCAGCGGGTGCTCGGGTCACCCGCGGGCGGGCCCGGCGCCTTCGCCGAGTACGCGCTGATGGACGCCGCCGCGGCCTGGCCGGTACCCGACGACATGACCGACGAGCAGGCCGCCGCCCTGTACCTCACGTACCAGACCGGCCACGTCGGCCTGCACCGTCGCGCCGGCCTGCGGGCAGGGGAGTGGCTGCTCGTGCACGCCGGCGCCGGAGGCGTCGGCACGGCGGCCATCCAGCTGGGCAAGGCGGCCGGCGCCAAGGTGATCGCCACCGCCGGCGGCCAGCGCAAGACCGAGGTCTGCCGCTCGCTGGGCGCCGACCACGTCATCGACTACACGGGCGAGGACTTCGTGCCGATCGTCAAGGAGGTCACCGGCGGGCACGGCGCCGACGTGGTCTACGACCCGGTCGGCGGTGACGTGTTCGACGCCTCCCGCAGGTGCATCGCGTTCGAGGGCCGGCTCGTCGTGGTGGGCTTCACCAGCGGCCGGATCCCGGCGGCGCCGGCCAACCACGTGCTGGTGAAGAACTACAGCGTCGTGGGGCTGCACTGGGGGCTCTACCGCGCCCACGACCCGGCGGCGATCGGGATGGTGCACGAGGAGCTGTGCCGGCTGTTCGCCGACGGCGCGATCGAGCCGATGGTCGGCCAGGTGCTGCCGCTGGACGCCGCACCGCGGGCGATGGCCGCGATCGCCGACCGGAGCACGGTCGGCAAGGTGGTGCTCAGACCCTGATCGGCCTCCTCCAGGGCCCCGCCGCGAGCTTGCGAGTGGTGGGCGGGAGGAGGTCCTTCTTCAGGTGACCATCCCGGGTAGGTAGGACAGCCGCATCCGGCGCCGCATGATCACCTTGCGGGTGCCGTCGGCGTGCAGCTGGAGGCGGGCGAGCTCCCAGCCGCCGGTGTCGGACTGCATGCTCATCAGCTGCGCGGCCGCCGAGCGGGACGTGCCGGGCGGGATGCGCAGCGGGACGTACTCGTACTCACCGGCTGAGGACACCCGCCCGATTGTGCCTGCCGGACGCAGTCCGGTCACGTGGTGGTCACCACCATGTGACCGGCGGTGTGTCACCGTCGGACCGGACGGGCAGGGCAGCACTACGCGCGCCGGCAGCGGGCCGGCGCTCCCGACGGGCAGGAGATCCCCGATGACCGAGCCGGAAGCCAACGACGCCGACCGCCAGGAGCAGGCCGCCACCGTTGCCCCGGGCGGTCCGGAGCTGGCCGACGAGGTGATCCCGCCGGGTGACGGGGTCCCCGAGGCCGACGCCATCGAGCAGCAGCTCAGCGCCGCGCCCGGGAGGTCGGCCTCGGTCCGGGCCGGGGCGCCGGAGGCCGACGAGTACGACGTGCTGGAGCAGCAGACCGACGTCCCCGCCGACGAGGACGACGTCCGCGACTAGCCCGGCGACCACCGGGCGCGCCAGGCCGACCTGCCCTCCGCCGGGCCGGGACCGGCCGGGAGCGCTGCCGCCCGCGGCCCGACGGGTCAGCGGGAGTAGTACTCCACGACCAGCTGCTCCTCGCAGACCACCGGGACCTCCTCGCGCCGTGGCCGGCGGGCCACCGTGCAGCGCAGGTCACCGAGGGACACCTCGAGGTAGGCCGGCGCCGTGGCGTGGGCGCCGGACGCGGCCACCTGGAACGGTGGCTTGGCCCTGCTCCGCTCGGCGATGGCCACCACGTCGTAGGGCTGCACCGAGTAGCTGGGGCGGTCGACCCGCCGCCCGTTCACCGTCACGTGCTGGTGGGTGACGGTCTGGCGGGCCTGGTAGATGGTCCGGGCGAAGCCGGCGCGCAGCACCGTGGCGTCCAGCCGGGACTCCAGGTCGGTGATCAGCGCCTCGCCGGTCTTGCCGCCGGTGCGCTTGGCCCGGTCGAAGGCCCGCCGCAGCTGTGTCTCGCTGATGTCGTACTGCGCGCGCAGCCGCTGCTTCTCCAGCAACCGGGTCTTGTAGTCGCTGGTGTTCTTGCGCTTGCGGCCGTGCTCGCCCGGCGGGTAGGGCCGGCGCTCGAAGTAGCTCACGCACTTGGGAGTGAGGGGGATGCCGAGCGCGCGACTGCGGCGCACCTTGGGACGAGACGTGTTCACAGGAACCTCCGGGTTCGGTTAGGCTCACCTTACTCCGACGACGAGTCGGCCGGCCCCGGAGGAACACATGGCTCGATCGACCCGTCCCGCCGTCCCGGGACCCGTTCCCGACGCGCTCCGCCCGTCGGCCGCCGAGCGGGCCCGCACCGTCGCCGGCCGGCCCGGGGCCGCGGTCTGCGCCCCCGGCATCGACGGCAGCCGGGTGCTGGCGCACGCCACGACCGACTGTGGCCGGGTGCTGGTCGTGGTGCCCACCGACGGGGAGGTGTGCGCCGCCGTCTCGAGCGCCCCCGACGGCGACCTTGCCGCCTTGGTGCTGGTCACCGACCATGCGCCGGTCCCGCTGCGCGACCCGGTCCGGGCCCAGGTATGGCTGTCCGGGTGGCTCACCCCGGTCCGGCCGGCCGACCAGCGCGCGGCCACCCTCGCCTTCGCCGACGTCGCACCCGTTGCCGAGCTGCTGGACGTCGGGAGGGGGAACTCGCTGTTGCGCCTCGACCTCGCCGAGGTGGTCCTGGGCGAGGGGGGCGTGGTGGTGGAGGTGGCGCCCGAGGCCTACCTGGAGGCGGAGCCCGACCCGCTGGCCGGCATCGAGGCCACCGCGCTGCGGCACCTGGTCAGCGCGCACCCGGACGAGCTCTCGGCACTCCGCTCGTGGGTGCCGCCCTGCTGGCGGGGCGAGGACGCCGTGGTGCAGCCGCTCGGCCTGGACCGCTTCGGCTTCCGGCTGCGGATCGAGCACCGGCACGGTACCCGCGACCTGCGGGTGCCCTTCGGCGCCCCGGTGACGAGCCCGGACGCGCTGGGGCCTGCGGTGCACCGGTTGCTGTGCGCCGCGCAGCGCAACTGCCCGGGGCACTGACGCGGAGTCAGTGTCCCGGGCAGGCGAATGCGGTGTGCGTCAGTGCACGGAGCGCTTCTTGCCGCCGCTGACGCCCTCGGCGACGCCGATCAGCAGTACCGCGGCGATGATCGCCACGATGCCACCGATGATGTTGAGCTCGCCGAAGTCGCCGGTGCCCAGCGCGCTGGCGACCAGCCCACCGATGAGGGCGCCGACGACGCCGAGCGCGAGGGTGGCCAGGATGCTGAGGTTCTGCTTGCCGGGCTTGATGAGGCGCGCGAGCGCACCGACGATCAGGCCGAACACGAGGAACCCGATGATGCCGCTGATGCTCATGGCCCCTCTGTGCCCCGGATGATCATGCGGCTAAACACCGGATGATCATGTCCTCGGTCACAAAGCGTCACCGGGCCCGTCACTCGGCGAGGTCGGCCAGCAGGGTCGCCAGCCGGGTGCGCCGGGGCCGGATGTCGACCTCGCGCACCGCCCGGGCCAGTGCCGCACCGCTGGCGTGGACGATCGAGAGATGTCGCTGTGCCCGGGTCAGCGCGGTGTAGACCAGCGGCCGGGACAGCATCCCGCCGGCCTCCGGCGGCAGGACGACGACCACGCCCGGCCACTCGGAGCCCTGCGCGCGGTGCACGGTGATCGCCCAACCGTGCCGTAGGTCCGACAGCGCGTTCGTGGGCACGGTGACCGGGCCCGAGGCGAAGGCCACGTCCAGCGAGCCTTCCCCGGTGCCGGTCACCACGCCGACCTCACCGTTGGCGAAGCCGATCGGCTCCAGGTCCAGGTGGTTGGCGGTGGCCACCACGCGGTCACCGACGTCGAAGCCGAACAGCGTCCCGTCGCCGGGGTTGAGCTGGGCCTTGAGGGCCTTGTTCAGCTCGATCGTCCCGGCCGGACCACGGTGCACCGGTGTCACCACCTGGACCGAACCCGGGTCGATGCCCAGCGCGCGGGGGATGGAGTCGGTGACCAGCTGCACCACCCGCCGGGCCGCCTCGGCGCTGCCGGTCGCCGGCACGATCACCACCTCCCGGTCGGGGGAGTCGACCTGCGGTAGGTCGCCGGCGCGCACGCCGGTGGCCAGCCGGGCGATCGCGCCACCGGCGGCCTGCCGGTGCAGGGTGGTCAGCTCGGTCACCGGCACCACCCCGGAGTCGATCAGGTCGCCGAGCACGTGCCCGGGTCCGATCGAGGGCAGCTGGGCCGGGTCGCCCACGAGCAGCAGGTGGGTGCAGTCGGCGCAGGCCTCCAGCAGTGCGGCGGTCAGCTCGACGTCGAGCATCGAGGCCTCGTCCACCACCACGACGTCGGCGTCCAGCGGCCACTCCTCGGTGCGGGCGAACCCACCGGTGGTGCCCTGCGCGCCCAGCAGCCGGTGCACCGTGACCGCCGGGTGGTCGGTGAGCTCCTCCAGCCGCTTGGCCGCCCGGCCGGTCGGGGCGGCCAGCGCCACCTCGGTGCCCTTGGCCTCCAGCAGCTTCACCAGGCTCGCGACCGTCCGGCTCTTGCCGGTACCCGGCCCGCCGGTGAGCAGCGAGACCCCGGCGCCCAGCACCTGGGCCACCGCGGCCTGCTGGGCGGGGTCCAGCCCCGTGGCCACCGACCGCACCGACGCCGGGTCGGCGATCCGCTCACCGGTGGCCACCAGCCGGTGCACGTTCTCGGCGACGGCCTCCTCGGCCATGCCGTAGCGGGCCAGTGACAGGGTGCGTACGGCCTCGGTCCGGGTTCCCTCGTGAGCTTGCGAGTGGAGGGGAGAACGAGGTCCTTCTGCCGGCTGGGACAGCTCGCCGTCGTCCGAACCGTCCTCGTCCGGCTCGAGGAACGGGGGCTCATGCTCCAGCACGTCCCCCGACTCCACGGCGGCGACCACCGCGGCCACCGGGTCGGCGATGGCCTCCGCCCGCAGCGCGGCGACCACCAGGTCGGCCGGTAGCACGGTGTGCCCGTCCCGGGTCGCGGTGCGCAGGGTCAGCGACACGATCGCCCGGCCACGGCGGGTGTCCTGCCGGTCGGCGCCGTTCAGCACGGCGATCGCCAGCCGGTCGGCGTCGGCCAGCGTCACCGCCGCCAACGACAGCAGCGCCCAGGGGTCGTCCCGGAGCCGGCGGGCGGCGTCGGGGCCCAGCGCGTCGGCGGCGTTCGCGGCCAGCCGGGCGTTGAGGCCGGCGCCGACCAGCAGGTCCACGACCTCGTAGGTGGGTGCCGCGGCGAGGAAGGAGGAGAACAGCCGCTCGGCGCGCTGCCGGCCGACCCGCGGCAGCTTGCGCAGCCGGTCGGCGGTGACGTCGTCGGGCCGGGCGATGCCGGCGGCGGGCAGGTCGGCCGCCGTCCGTTTGCCCAGGCCGGGCCACAGGCCCGCGGCAGTGAACGCGGCGAAGACCGGATCCCCGGCAGGGGATCCGGTCGAGGGGGCGACGGGGGAGGAGCTCACGACCGGCCGTTCAAGAGTCGGGCCGGTGTTCGGGATAACCGGCCGGGGGCAGGGAGACGTCGTCCAGTGCGGTGCAGATCGCCGGCGGCAGACGGACCTCCTCGGCGTCCAGGGAGGCTTGCAGCTGCTGCGCGGTGCGGGCACCGACGATCGGGGCGACCACGCCGGGCTGGTCTCGCACCCAGGCCAATGCGACGGCGAGCGGGGTGGTGCCCAGGCCGTCGGCGGCGGTGCAGACGGCCTCGACGACGCGGTCGGTGGTGGACGAGCGGAGCGAGTCGATGAACCGGCCCCACTGGGGTGAGGCGCCGCGGGAATCACCCGGGGTGCTGTACCGGTACTTCCCGGTGAGCAGCCCGCGGCCCAGCGGTGACCACGGCAGCACGCCCAGGTCCAGTGCCTCGGCGGCCGGTATGACCTCGCGCTCGATCCCGCGCTGCAGCAGCGAGTACTCCATCTGCGTGCTGACCAACGGCACCCGCCCGGGCCAGGCCCGTTGCCAGGTGGCGGCCTGCGCGGTCTGCCAGCCGGTGAAGTTGCTGACGCCCACGTAGCGGGTCCGCCCGGAGGTCACCGCGGCGTCGCACGCGGCCAGGGTCTCCTCCAGGGGGGTGGCGTCGTCCCAGGCGTGCAGCTGCCACAGGTCGACGTGATCGAGGCCCAGTCGCCGCAGCGAGGCGTCGAGGGCGGCGAGCAGGTGCCCGCGGGAGGCGCCGCGGCCCATCGGACCCCGCCCGGTCCGGCCGACGGCCTTGGTGGCGACCAGCACGTCGGCGCGGGGGACGACGTCGGCCAGCAGCCGGCCGAGGGTCCGCTCGCTCGCGCCGTCGGCGTAGACGTCGGCGGTGTCCACCAGCGTGCCCCCGGCATCGACGAAGGCGGTGAGCTGCATCGCCGCCTCGTCCTCGTCGGTGTCGCGACCCCAGGTCATGGTGCCCAACCCGAGCCGGGAGACGACCAGGCCGCTGCGTCCGAGCGCCCGCTGTTCCACGACGGGTCAACCTACCGGCGCCAGGCCGCGCGACCCCGGGCAACGCGGCGAGGTCGGTCACGTTCCCGGGCGTCCGCCGCCTGCCGCCCTAGGCTGACCTCCCGTGTCCCGCCTCTCCGACGCCCGCCCACCCGCCGCGCCGTCCGCCGGGAGGAGCTGACCGTGGGCTGGATCGAGGCCATCGTCCTGGGCCTGGTGCAGGGCCTGACGGAGTTCCTGCCCATCTCCTCCAGCGCCCACCTGCGCGTGGTGGGGGAGGCCCTCGGCTGGGGCGACCCCGGCGCGGCGTTCACCGCGATCACCCAGATCGGCACCGAGATCGCGGTGCTGCTCTACTTCCGCCACGACATCTGGCGGATCACGAAGGCGTGGGTGCGCGCGCTGCACGACCGCGAGGCCCGCGGGGACCACGACGCCCGGATGGGCTGGCTGATCATCGTCGGCAGCATCCCGATCGTGGTGCTGGGCCTGCTGTTCCAGGACTCGATCGAGACCACCTTCCGCGACCTGCGGGTCATCGCCATCGCCCTGGTGGCGTTCTCCCTCGTGCTCTACGTGGCCGACCGGGTCGGCAGCACCCAGCGGGAGATGAGCGACCTCACCGTCAAGCACGGCCTGGTCTACGGCTTCGCCCAGGCCATGGCGCTCGTGCCCGGCGTCTCCCGGTCCGGCGGCACGATCACCGCCGGCCGCTTCCTGGGCTACTCCCGGGCCGCCGCCGCCCGCTACTCCTTCCTGCTCGCCGTGCCGGCGGTCCTGGGCGCCGGCTTCTACCAGAGCTACGAGGCCTTCAGCGGGGGCACGGAGGGGCCGCCGCTGGCGTGGGGGCCGACCCTGCTGGCCACCGTGATCGCCTTCGGCGTGGGGCTGGCGGTCATCGCCTGGCTGCTGCGCTACCTGGCCCGGGGCAGCTTCACCCCGTTCGTGGTCTACCGCATCGTGCTCGGCCTGCTGGTGCTCGCGCTGGTCGGCGCGGGGGTGCTCGACCCGACATGAGGGAGGACCCCGTCCTCCTCATCTCTCACCAGCTCGGGCTGAGCCTCCGGACGGGGCCTTAGGCTCGACGATGTGACCACCCTCATCCTGCTGCGCCACGGCCGCACGACGGCGAACGCCTCGGGCGTGCTGGCCGGCTGGACCCCCGGCGTCCGGCTCGACGAGTCCGGCGAGGCCCAGGTCCGCGCGGTCGCCGAGCGGCTCGCCGGTGTTCCACTGGCCGCCGTCGTCAGCAGCCCGCTGGAACGCTGCCAGCAGACCGCCGGCGCGGTCGTCGGGGACCGCGCGCTGGAGCTGCAGACCGATGACCGGCTGGGGGAGGCCCGCTACGGCGACTGGACCGGCCGCCCCATCAAGGAACTGGTCAAGGACCCGATGTGGAAGGTCGTGCAGCAGCACCCCTCTGCCGCGGTCTTCCCCGGCCCGGAGGGTGAGGGGCTGGCGCAGACCCAGGCCCGCGCGGTGGCCGCCGTCCGGGAGTGGAACGCCACGCTCGGCCCGGACGCCGTCTGGCTGGCCTGCAGCCACGGCGACGTGATCAAGGCCGTGCTCGCCGACGCGCTCGGGGTGCACCTGGACCAGTTCCAGCGCATCGTGGTCGATCCGGCGTCCCTGTCGGTGATCACCTACACCGACACCCGCCCCTTCGTGACGCGCATCAACGACACCGGCGGCGACGTCTCCGCGCTCATCCCACCGAAGAAGAAGCGCCGTGCACGGCGGGCGCCCAGTTCCGACGCCGTCGTCGGCGGCGGCGCGGGCGGGCCGGCCTGAGCCCTGCCCATCGGGCCCCGGTCGCGCCGCGCCGGTGACCTGCCCGCTCGTCGCGCGGGATGACCGGCGGACCCGCGTAACCTGATCGCGTGCCCCGTCAGGTCTTCCATTTCGACCGTCCCGCCCGGTTCGTCGCCGGGACCGTCGGCCAGCCCGGCGACCGCACCTTCTACCTGCAGGCCTCCGACGAGGCCGGCCGCACGGTCAGCGTGGCGCTGGAGAAGTCCCAGGTGCAGGTCCTGGCCGAGCGGATGGACGAGCTGCTCGACGAGATCGCCAACCGCGCGACGGTCGTCGTCCCGCCCGAGGCCGACGTCGACGACCTGGAGCCGCTCACCGCCCCGGTCGATGAGGAGTTCCGGGTCGCCGCCATGGGCCTGGCCTGGGACGGCGACGAGGACGCCGTGGTTGTCGAGGCCGTGGCCGCCGGCGAGGAGCCGGTCGAGGAGGACGCCATCCTCTCCGACAGCGACGACGGCCCGGACGCGCTCCGGGTGGTCATCACCCCGGCCGCCGCCCGTGCCTTCGTGGCCCGTGCCCGCCGCGTCGTGGCCGCCGGCCGGCCGGCGTGTCCGCTGTGCTCGCTGCCGCTGGACCCGGCGGGCCACGTGTGCCCCCGGCAGAACGGGTACCGCCGCTGAACCCCGGGGACGGTCGGACGGTGAGCGAGCAGCCGGACGCCGGGCTGGATCCCGCGCTCGCCGACGAGTGGGTCGAGGAGTTCGACGACGCCGACGACGAGTCCGACGGCGAGGAGGGTGAGGTCGTGGAGCTGGACCTCGGCGTCTTCGACCACGGCGACCGCCGCCCGCCGGCGACCGAGGCGGAGGAGCGGACCCTCCTCACCGAGGGCGTGCTCGACCTCGAGGGCCGGCTCATGGACGCCAGCAACGTCACCCTGATCGGCGCGATCCGCACCGACACGCTGGCGGGCGAGTGCGTCTACAAGCCGGTGGCGGGCGAGCGCCCGCTGTGGGACTTCCCCGACGGCACGCTCGCGGGCCGGGAGATCGGCGCGTTCCTGGTGTCCGAGGCGACCGGCTGGCGGGTGGTGCCGCCGACCGTGCTGCGGGACGGCCCGTTCGGCACCGGCATGGTCCAGCTCTGGATGGACGCCGACCCCACGATCGACCTGGCCGAGTTCGTCCGGCGGGACGTGCCCGGGCTGCGGCGGATGGCGATCTTCGACGCGGTGGTGAACAACGCCGACCGCAAGGGCGGCCACATCATCCCGATGGCCGACGGCCACGTGTACGGCGTCGACCACGGCATCTGCTTCTCCGCCGACCCCAAGCTGCGCACCCTGCTGTGGCGCTGGGCCGGCAAGCCGCTGCCGCTCGACGCGCTCGCGGTGCTGGAGGAGCTCGCCGACGACCTGCGCGGCGACCTCGGGGAGCAGCTGCACGAGCACCTCACCCGGCGCGAGGTCCGGCGCACCGAGCAGCGGGTGGCCGAGCTGCTCCGGACCCAGCTGCACCCGGAGCCCAGCGGCGAGTGGCCGGCGCTGCCCTGGCCGCCGTTCTGAAGCTGGCGCGGCGCGGTCTGCGCGTTCCGGTCACCTGGCCCTGGCCCTGAGGCGGGCGTCCCGGGTGCCGTGCGCCGGTCCGTCGGGAGCCCGATCTAGGCTCGACCCGTGCTCAGCTGGCCCGCCCCACTCCTGCCGACCCTCCCCGGGGCCGGTCCCGCACTGCGCCTGTACGACACCGCCCGGCAGGAGGTCGTCGAGACCCGGCCGGACCGCACGGCCCGGATGTACGTCTGCGGCATCACCCCCTACGACGCCACCCACCTCGGCCACGCCGCCACCTACCTGGCCTTCGACCTCGTCAACCGGGTGTGGCGGGACGCCGGGCACGCCGTCCACTACGTGCAGAACGTCACCGACGTCGACGACCCGCTGTTCGAGCGCGCCGACCGGGACGGCGAGGACTGGATCGTCCTGGGCATGCGGGAGACCGCGCTGTTCCGGGAGGACATGACGGCGCTGCGGGTGCTGCCACCGGAGGACTACGTCGGGGCCGTCGAGGCCATCCCGCGGATCGTCGGGCACGTCGAGACGCTCTGGGACGCCGGTCTGGCCTACCAGCTCGAGGACGGGACCGGCGACGTCTACCACGACGTCTCGCAGGCCCCCGGGTTCGGCAGCGAGTCCGGCTACGACGAGGAGACGATGCTCCGGCTGTCCGCCGAGCGCGGGGGAGACCCCGACCGCGCGGGCAAGCGGTCCGCGCTCGACCCGCTGCTCTGGCGCGGTGTCCGCGACGGCGAGCCGTCCTGGCCGGGGCCGCGAGGCGTCGCCGGCCGGCCCGGCTGGCACGTCGAGTGCGCCGCGATCGCGCTGGACACCATCGGCATGGGCTTCGACGTGCAGGGCGGCGGCAGCGACCTGGTGTTCCCGCACCACGAGTACTCCGCGGTGCACGCCGAGGGGCTCACCGGCACCAAGCCGTTCGCGCAGGCCTACGTGCACGCGGCGATGATCGGCCTGGACGGCGAGAAGATGAGCAAGAGCCGGGGCAACCTGGTGTTCGTCTCCCGGCTGCGCGGCGACGGCGTCGACTCGATGGCCGTGCGGCTGGCCCTGCTGGCCGGGCACTACCGCACCGACCGCGCCTGGACCCCCGACCTGCTCGCGGCTGCGGAGGAGCGGCTGGCCACCTGGCGGCGCGCCGTGGCGCTGCCGATCGGGGCACCGGCCGGGCCGGTGCTGACCGGAGTGCGCGAGCGGTTGGCCGATGACCTGGACTCGCCCGGGGCGATCGCCCTGGTCGACACCTGGGCGGCGGCCAGCCTGGCCGAGGCGGGTTCGGGCAGCAGCGCGCCCGCCGCCGAGGCGGTGGACGACTGGGACCCGCAGTCCCCGACGGTCGTCCGGGACATCGTCGACGCGCTGCTCGGGATCGATCTCTAGCCGTGGCAGAGCCGCTGCCGCCGTTCCGGCTGGCCGCCCGGGCCGCCCGGGAGCGGGCCGAGGAGTCGCTGGCCCCGGCAGCCGCACGGTCGGCATCCACCCGGGGGCGGGTGCGGCCGGAGGCCGAGGACGAACTGCGCACCGCGTACGAGCGCGACCGCGACCGGATCCTGCACGCCAAGGCCTTCCGCCGGCTGAAACACAAGACGCAGGTCTTCCTGCACCCCGACGGTGACCACTTCGTCACCCGGCTCACCCACACCCTCCAGGTCACCCAGGTGGCCCGGGCGCTGGCCGCGGCGCTGAGCCTCAACGAGACGTTGGCCGAGGCGATCGCGCTGGCCCACGACGTCGGTCACTCCCCGTTCGGCCACATCGGCGAAGAGGCGCTCGATCCCTACGTCGAGGGTGGCTGGCACCACGCGGCCCAGGGCGTCCGGATCGTCGAGGTGCTCGAGGACCTCAACCTCACGTGGGAGGTCCGCGACGGGGTGCGGGCGCACAGCTGGAAGATCACCCCGCCGCCGTCCACCCGCGAGGGCGAGTGCGTGCGGTACGCCGACCGGATCGGCTATCTCTCCCACGACGCGCTGGATGCCGTCCGGGCCGGCGTGCTGCAGCCCGGCGACCTGCCCGCGCGCACCCGGGCGGTGTTCGGTGACCCGGGCAGCGAGATGGTCGGCGCGATGATCGCCGCGGTCGTCGAGGGCAGCCTGTCGCCGGACAACACCGGTGGCGCGGTGGTCATGCGGGCCGACGCGCTCGAGGCGATGCACGAACTCCGCACGTTCATGTTCGAGCGGGTGTACGAGTCCGACACCGCGGCGGGGCAGAAGCACGTGGCCATCGACGTCATCCGCCGGCTGGTCGACCACCACCTCACGCACCCGGAACTGCTGCCGGCCAGCTACCGCGACACCGAGGCCGACCCGGTCACCCAGGTCGTCGACTACGTCACCGGGATGACCGACCGGTTCGCCCTCGCGACGCACGACCGGCTCTTCGACGACACGGCCGGCACGCGGATGCGCCCGTTGCTGGTGACGTCCTGAGCCGACAGATCGCCGTGTCGATCTGTCGACGAACGCCCGTGTCGACACGGCGGTGGGCTCAGCCCGCCACCGGGCAGGCCTGGATCCGGGCCTGCAGGGCCGGGTCGTCGATCTGCCCGGCGATGGCGGTGGCGGCCGCCAGCGCCGTGCGGGACCCGGCCCGGGCGCGGTGCAGGTGCACGCGCACCAGGAGGTCACGCATGCTGCCGCGCGAGGCGAGGTCGGCCAGCCGGTCGACCGGACCGGCTGCTGCGGCCGGGGCGGTGTCCAGCGTGATCGTGCAGACGACGTCGAGCAGGCGGGCGTAGGGCCACAGGTACCACGGCGCCGGGGTCAGGCCCTGGTCGCACCAGCGCCGTGCCCGCTCCGGGCTGCCCTCCGCTAGTGACAGGGTGGCCTGCCCGTGCGCGACCGTCGCCATCCAGCAGTGGTCATCGCTCTCGGTCGCGAGCACCCAGGCGTGGTCGAGCAGCTCGCGGGCAACGTTCAGGTCGCCCAGTCCGACCGCCGCCTCAGCCCGGAACGCCGTCGGCCACGGCTGGAAAGCCGTCCAGTCCTGCCGCGCCACCTTCTCGAGCGCGCCGTCGAGGACGGCCGCTGCGAGTGCGTACTCGCCGCGCAGGGCGTGGCGGCGTCCGATCATGGACAGCGACCACGCCTCCTGCCGGGAGTCGCCCACCTGCCGGGCCAGGGCAGCGGACCTGTCCAGGGCGGCGAGGGCGCCGGGGTAGTCGGCACCATCGGTGAGGCACATGCCGCGCACCCCGAGCAGCCGGGCGATCTCGGCGTCGTCGCCGGTGGACCGGCGGCCCTCGTCCAGCCAGAGCAATGCCCGATCCTGCTGACCGCGCTGCAGGGCCAGGAAGCCCAGCTCGCGGCAGGCGGCGGCGACGATGTCACCTGCCTGGACCCCGCGGGCCAGGGCGGCCGCCTCCTGGAGGAGACCCCGGACCGCGGTGCCCCGCTCTCCGGCGGCGTGCACCCGTGCACCGGCCAGCGCGACATAGGCGGTCGCGCGCAGGGCAGGTTCGCCGACCTCCACCGCCATGCCCGCCGCCCGGCGCAGCTGCTCGAGCGCGCGCTCCACGGCCCCGGCCATCAGCGACGCGCGGCCGGCGTCGAGGTAGGAGCGCACCGCGGCGGCGCTCGCGGGAAGCGGCGGCTGACGAGGGACCGGGTCCGTCGCGGCGGCGAGTACTTCAGCGGGTGGTGCGCAGCCGAGTTCGCGGCGGAACAGGTCGGTGCAGCGCAGGGCCTGCCGGCGAGCACCGGGCCGGTCCCCGGCCGCGGTCAGACTTCGAACCAGCACCGCGTGGTGGTCGGGGTCCAGCGGGTTCATCGCCACCGCCCGGGCGGCCAGCCGGGCCGCAGCCGCGGCGGAGCCCGCGGCGAGCAGGTCGAGCGCTGCCTCGACGAGGACCGTCTCGGTGCAGGACGTGATCCGGCACCGTTCCGCCGCCAGCCACGCCTCGAACCCAGGCGCGTCGGGGAGTGCCACCCCCTCCAGGAGCTCCGCGCCGAAGTCGGCGAGAGCCAGTGCCTGGGCGGATGTGCCGTCGGTGAGCTGGCGGACGTCGACGCCGCAGGCGGGGGAGAGGGTCAGCGCTAACCCGCCGCCGTCGAGGACGGCGATCCCGGCCAGCGCACGCCGCAGCTCGCTCAGGTTCCAGCGTAGGGCGCCCAAGGGGTCGAGCGCGTCGCCGAACAGCAGGGATGCCAGGTGCTGTCGGCTCGGCGGACACCCGGCCAGCACGAGGTAGGTCAGCAGGGCCCAGGCCTTGTTGCCCCGCGGGGCAACGGCCGGTGCCCCGTCCCGCTCGATGCGGGGTCGGCCGAGCAGTCTGATGGTGGCGGTCACGGCGTCGCCTCCTCCGCCGGAGCGACGGTAGCTGCATCGGGCCGCGCGTGGCGGTGGCGGGGTGGCGGCACCGTGTCCCGCCGGTACCGCCACCCGCTGGTCACCCGGCGGCAGTGCCGGCCAGCGCCCTCACGTCAGCGGTGGTCAGGCACTTCCCACCGATGCCCCACTCGCCGCTGGCCACCTCTTCCACGACCACCCAGGTCACGCCGCGCATGGCCTCGCCCTCGATGGCGACCATCGCATCGGTCAGTCGCTCCACGATGGCCTGCTTCTGGCCGGAAGTGAACACGCCCTCGATGACCTTCACGTTGACGAACGGCATGGCTGCTCCTCTGCTCGGCCGACACCGGATGTGCGGCTGGGAGGACCGTCCACGACCGGGGTGTGACCACGCGTGTGATCGCAACGTGCCACCGGCTCCGCGCGGGGCGGCGCGCCAGGGGAGGGGATCAGCTGCCGGACGGGCCCCGGCGGCGCAGGTAGCGCTCGAACTCGCGGGCGATCGAGTCGCCGCTGGTCTGGGACAGGTCGGTGGCGGTGGCCCGCTCCTCCAGGGACCGGACGTACTCGACGACCTCGTCGTCCTCCTGGGCCATCTCGTCGACGGTGGTGACCCACTCCTCGGCCTGCTGGGGCAGGGCGCCGAGCGGCACCGCCACCTCCAGCACCTCCTCCACCCGCTGGAGCAGCGCCATGGTCGCCCGCGGCGCCGGCGGCTGCGACACGTAGTGCGGCACCGCGGCCCAGAAGCTCACCGCCGGTAGCCCGGCCTGCACGCAGGCGTCCTGGAAGACGCCGAGGATGCCGGTCGGGCCCGTGTAGCGGGAGGTCTCCAGACCCCACTTCGTGGCGGACTCGTCGTCGTAGGCGGAGCCGGTGACCGGGGTGGGCCGGGTGTGCGGGGTGTCGGCCAGCAGGGCACCGAGGGCCACGACGGTGTGCGCGCCGAGCTCCTGGCAGATCTCGATCAGCTCCGCGCAGAAGCCCCGCCAGCGCATGTTGGGCTCGATGCCGCGGATGAGCACGACGTGCCGGTCGCCGTCCGGCGGGCGGGCGACCGAGATGCGGGTGGTCGGCCACTCCAGCCGGCGGCTGATGCCGTCGATCAGGGCGACGGTCGGCCGGTTGACCTGGAAGTCGTAGTAGTCCTCGGGGTCCAGCGCGGCCAGCGGGGTGGCGTCCCAGATGAGCTCGAGGTGCTCGAGCGCCCCGGTGGCGGCGTCCCCGGCGTCGTTCCAACC
Organism: Modestobacter lapidis; assembly: GCA_019779905.1. Lineage (GTDB taxonomy): Bacteria > Actinomycetota > Actinomycetes > Mycobacteriales > Geodermatophilaceae > Modestobacter > Modestobacter lapidis. The sequence continues at coordinate 96,582 of JABAKE010000005.1, forward strand.
CTCGAACGCGACCACCACGACGGGGTCGTCCAGCTGGGGCAGGTCGTCTGCTGCGGACTTCGGATCACTCACCTTCACGAGCCTACGTCGATCCCGCCGCCCGGCCCCCGGTGACCGCGCGGGGAGGCACCGCGGTGCACGCAGGACGGTGCGGAGTGCGACCATGGTCGGGTTGTTCGAGGACGACGAGGGGCTCGCCCCCGTCGGAGTTGCCAGGGCCCTGGCGCCGGACGTCTCCGTGATCGTGCCCGATCGACGCCCGAGGATCGCCTGTGTCCGAGCTCCCGTCCCTCCGCCCCGACGCCACCGCCGAGCTGACCGCCCGGCTGGAACAGCGCATCCTGGTGCTCGACGGGGCGATGGGCACCGCGATCCAGCGCGACCGGCCGGACGAGGCGGGCTACCGGGGAGAGCGCTTCGCCGAGTGGCCCAGCGACGTCCAGGGCAACAACGACCTGCTCAGCCTCACCGCGCCGGAGATCATCTCCGGCATCCACCGCGAGTACCTCGAGGCCGGCGCGGACTTGATCGAGACCAACACCTTCAACGCCACCCGGATCTCCCTGGCCGACTACGGCATGGCCGGTCTCGCCACCGAGCTCAACGTCGCCGCGGCCCGGCTGGCCCGCGCCGAGTGCGACGCCATGACCGCCCGTACCCCGGACAAGCCCCGGTACGTCGTCGGGGCGCTCGGCCCCACCAGCCGGACGGCGTCCATCTCGCCGGACGTGAACGACCCCGGCGCCCGCAACGTCACCTTCGACGAGCTGGTCGAGGCCTATCTCGAACAGGCCGACGGGCTGGTGGACGGCGGCAGCGACGTGCTGCTGATCGAGACCGTCTTCGACACCCTCAACGCCAAGGCGGCGATCTTCGCGCTGGAGACGCTGTTCGAGCAGCGCGGGCGCCGCTGGCCGGTGATGGTCTCCGGCACGATCACCGACGCCTCCGGGCGAACGCTGTCCGGCCAGGTCACCGAGGCGTTCTGGCACTCCGTGCGGCACGTGGAGCCGCTGCTGGTCGGCCTCAACTGTGCGCTGGGCGCGGCGGAGATGCGGCCCTACCTCGCCGAGATCGCCCGGATCGCCGACACCTTCGTCTCCTGCTACCCGAACGCCGGCCTGCCCAACGCCTTCGGCGAGTACGACGAGTCCCCGGAGCAGACGGCGGAGATCCTGACGGAGTTCGCCCGGGCCGGCTTCGTCAACGTCGTCGGTGGCTGCTGCGGCACCACCCCGGCGCACATCGCCGAGCTCGCCGGTGGGGTCGGGGAGCTCGCACCCCGGGTCCCGCCCCGGGTGCAGCCCGCCCTGCGGTTGGCCGGGCTCGAGCCGGTGACCATCACCGGCGACTCCCTGTTCGTCAACGTCGGCGAGCGCACGAACATCACCGGGTCAGCCAGGTTCCGGAACCTGATCAAGGCCGGTGACTACCCGGCGGCCCTCGCCGTCGCCCGGCAGCAGGTCGAGGCCGGCGCCCAGGTCATCGACGTGAACATGGACGAGGGGATGATCGACGGCATCGCGGCGATGGACCGCTTCACCAGGCTGATCGCCGCCGAGCCCGACATCTGCCGGGTGCCCACGATGATCGACTCCTCGAAGTGGGAGGTCATCGAGGCCGGGCTCAAGTGCGTGCAGGGCAAGGCGATCGTCAACTCGATCTCGCTGAAGTCGGGCGAAAAGGAGTTCGTCCGGCAGGCCCGGCTGTGCCGCAAGTACGGGGCCGCGATCGTCGTCATGGCCTTCGACGAGGACGGGCAGGCCGACACCCTCGAGCGTCGCCAGCAGATCTGCCGGCGGGCCTACGACGTCCTCACCCGGGACGTCGGCTTCCCCGCCGAGGACATCATCTTCGATCCGAACGTCTTCGCGGTCGCGACGGGCATCGAGGAGCACGCCCGCTACGGGCTGGACTTCATCGAGGCCACCCGCTGGATCAAGTCGAACCTGCCCGGTGCGCTGGTCTCCGGCGGCGTCTCGAACGTCTCGTTCTCCTTCCGCGGCAACAACCCCGTGCGCGAGGCCATCCACGCGGTGTTCCTCTACCACGCCATCGCGGCCGGCATGGACATGGGCATCGTCAACGCCGGCGCGCTGGAGGTCTACGACCAGGTGCCGCCGCTGCTCCGCGAGCGCATCGAGGACGTCGTCCTCGCCCGCCGGCCGGACAGCACCGAGCGCCTGCTCGAGATCGCCGGCGACTTCGCCGGGGACGGCGCGGTGCAGGAGGTCGCCTCCGAGGAATGGCGCTCGCTGCCGGTCGCCGAGCGCATCACGCATGCGCTGGTGAAGGGCATCGACGCGTTCGTCGAAGAGGACACCGAGGAGCTGCGGGCGCAGATCAGCGCGCGGGGCGGCCGGCCGATCGAGGTGATCGAGGGCCCGCTGATGGCCGGCATGAACGTCGTGGGCGACCTGTTCGGGCAGGGAAAGATGTTCCTGCCGCAGGTGGTCAAGTCGGCCCGGGTGATGAAGAAGGCCGTCGCGCACCTGATCCCGTTCATCGAGGCGGAGAAGCGGCCGGGGGACGCCGAACGCAGCAACGGCCGGGTGATCATGGCGACCGTGAAGGGCGACGTCCACGACATCGGCAAGAACATCGTCGGCGTCGTCCTGCAGTGCAACAACTACGACGTCGTCGACCTCGGTGTGATGGTGCCCGCGCAGAAGATCCTCGACGCCGCGAAGGCGGAGGGCGCCGACGTCATCGGGCTGTCCGGGCTGATCACGCCCTCGCTGGACGAGATGGTGAACCTGGCGTCGGAGATGGAGCGGCAGGGCTTCGACCTCCCGTTGCTCATCGGCGGGGCCACCACCTCCCGCGCGCACACGGCGGTCAAGGTGGCGCAGAAGTACCACGGCCCGGTGATCTGGGTGAAGGACGCGTCGCGGTCGGTGCCGGTGGTGGCCGCGCTGCTGTCGGACGATCAGCGCCCGCGGTTGCTCGCCGAGACCGACGCCGAGTACCAGACGCTGCGCGACCGGCACGCCGCCCGCCAGGACACCCGCGCCCTGCTGCCGATCGCCGCCGCGCGGGCCAACGCGACACCGATCGACTGGACCGGCTACGCCCCGCCCCGGCCGCGGATGCTGGCCCAGCAGGCCCGGGACGTCTGCGCCGGGGCCGACTGCGAGCACCAGCACGGCCGGGCCACCCAGTTCGTCCGCACCTTTGGCGACTACTCCCTCGAGGAGCTGCGTCGCTACATCGACTGGCAGCCGTTCTTCAACGCCTGGGAGATGCGCGGCAGGTTCCCCGACATCCTGCACAACCCGACGACCGGCGAGGCGGCCCGCCGGCTGTACGAGGACGCCCAGGCGATGCTGGACCAGCTGATCGGCGAGCGGTGGCTGCGGGCGAGCGGGGTGGTCGGGCTGTTCCCGGCCAACGCGGTGGACGGCGACGACATCGAGGTCTACACCGACGAGTCGCGCAGTGCGGTCCGGGCGACGCTGCACCTGCTCCGCCAGCAGACCGAGGGGCGGGACGGTTCCCCGCGCAAGTCCCTGGCCGACCTGGTGGCACCGCGGTCCACCGGGCTCCGCGACTACGTGGGCGCCTTCGCGGTCACCGCCGGGCTCGGGTCGGCCGAGCGGGTGGCGCGCTTCAAGGCGGACAACGACGACTACTCCGCGATCCTGCTGGAGTCGCTGGCCGACCGGCTCGCCGAGGCGTTCGCCGAACGGCTGCACGAGCGCGTGCGCCGGGAGTTCTGGGCGTACGCGCCGGGCGAGACGCTGGACGGCGCCGGCCTGCTCGCCGAGAAGTACGTCGGGATCCGCCCGGCGCCCGGCTACCCGGCCTGTCCCGAGCACACCGAGAAGCAGACGATCTGGGAGTTGCTGGACGTGTCCGCCGCCACCGGCATCGAGCTCACCGAGAGCATGGCCATGTGGCCCGGCGCGGCGGTCAGCGGGCTGTACTTCTCGCACCCGCAGTCGCGGTACTTCGTGCTGGGCCGGGTCGCCCGGGACCAGGTCGAGGACTACGCACGCCGCAAGGGCTGGACCGTCGCCGAGGCGGAGCGCTGGCTGTCACCCAACCTCGGCTACCGCACGGAGGACGAATGAACTCGAAGGGCCCCGGATCCCCGCATCCCTCGCCCGCGCACGGTGGGCTCCTGCCGCAGGGCCATCTACAGCCGCTGCAAGCAGTGCTGTTCGACATGGACGGCACGCTGGTGGAGACCGAGCAGTACTGGGGTGAGGCGATGTGCGACCTGGCCCGGGAGCTCGGCGGGAGCATGTCGCCGGCGGCCCGGGAGCGCACCGTCGGGACGTCGATGCGGGTCGCCATGGGCGTCCTGTACGCCGACCTCGGGGTACGGCGCGACGAGGTCGACCTGCAGGGGGACGTCCGCTGGGTAGAGGACCGGACGGCGGAGCTGATGGCCGCCGGTGGGATCGATTGGCGCCCGGGCGCGCGCGCACTGCTGGCCGCGGTCCGAGACGCGGGCGTGGCGACGGCGCTGGTGACGACGACGCCGCGCCGACTGGCCGCCCCGGTGCTGCAGCGGATCACCGGCGACCTGGGCGGGAACCCGTTCGACGTCACCGTCTGCGGCGACGAGGCGCCGGCCCGCAAGCCCGACCCGGCGCCCTACCTCCAGGCGATGGCCGCCCTCGGCGTCGAGGCCGGCGGGTGCCTGGTGATCGAGGACTCCCAGGTCGGCATCGCCGCGGGGCTGGCCGCGGGCGCAACCGTACTGGGCGTGCCGTCGTTACAGCGGATGCAACCACTTCCCGGACTGGTTGTCCGCCACGGGCTGGTGGGCCTGACCGCCGGCCAGCTCGGCGACCTGCTCAGGGTCGAGGCCGGCGGCGCCGGCCAGTGACGCCGACCCGCTGGTCGAGCTACCGCCGGGTGGAGCTGGGCAGGACGCCACGCGCTACCGGGCGGCGGCTCAGAGCGGGGTGACCGGAAGGGTGGTGCGCCAGCCGGCCGCCGCGGCGGCGTCGGCCGGAAAGGGCGGCGGAGTGCCGCCGAACGCCGGGCACAGCGCCTGGTGGTCGCACCAGCCGCACAGCCGGCTCTTGTTCGGCCGGAAGTCGGCGGTGGCCACCGCCCGCTCGATCGCCGCCCAGATCGCCTGCAGGGTCCGCTCGAAACGGAGCAGCTCGGCCTCGTCGGGGGCGTAGGTGAGCGCGTCGCCATCGCCGAGGTAGAGCAGCTTCAACTGGGCGGCGATCACGCCGCGGGTGCGCCAGAGGACCAGCGCGTAGAACTTCATCTGGAACAGGGCCTTGGCCTCGAAGGCCTCCCGCGGCATCGAGCCGGTCTTGTAGTCCACCACCCGCAGCGCGCCGCTGGGCGCGACGTCCAGCCGGTCGACGTAGCCGCGCAGCAGCAGCCCGTCGGGGAGGGTGACCTCGACCAGCTCCTCACGGCCGTGCGGCTGGATGCGGGTCGGGTCCTCGAGGGCGAAGTAGGTCTCCACCAGCGTGCCGGCCGAGGCCAGCCACGCCTCCAGGCCGGCCGCCGTGCCGCCGGCGGGGGCATCGGCCCCGTCGGCGGCCGTCGGGACGGGGAACAGCTCCGCGACGCCGGGCTCCGCCCGCAGGTCGGCCCAGGCCGGCTCGATCAGCGAGCGGGCCGCCTCGACCGTGCGCTCGGCCGCCGGGAGGTCGTAGAGCCGCTCGAGTACCGCGTGCACCAGCGTGCCGCGCACGGCCGCGGGCGACTTGCGCTCGGGCAGCCGGTCGATGGTGCGGAACCGGTAGAGCAGCGGGCAGGACTTGAAGTCCGCGGCGCGCGAGGGGGACAAGGACGGCCGCCGGGGCGCCGTGTCGGCGGCCGACGTCCGGTCCGAGGAGCCGCCCGCCGGGGCCACTCCCGCGGACGGGTCCGTCTCGAGGGTCGACGTCATGGGGCGAGGCTAGATCGGTCCTCCGACAGTTCCGGGTGTGCGCGCCGGGAGCGGCCAGGGTCGCCGTCCGTACCCTGTCCGTACGTGAGCGACGAGCAGCAGGACACGATCGAGCGCGCCTCCCGGGTAGCCGCCCCCACCGCGACCGAGGTGCCCGCCGACGCTCCGCCCGCGCCCGCGCCCGTCGAGGCGGAACCCCCGCCGGCGGCGCCCGGGGCCTTCCAGGTCGGCGACCGGGTGCAGCTCACCGACCCCAAGGGACGGCTGCACACCGTCGTCCTGGAGGCCGGCAAGCAGTTCCACACCCACCGCGGCGCGATCGAGCACGACCACCTCATCGGTGCGCCCGAGGGCTCCGTCGTCCACTCGACGGCGAACACCGGGTACCTGGCGCTGCGCCCGCTGCTGGCCGACTTCGTCCTCTCCATGCCGCGCGGGGCGCAGGTCATCTACCCCAAGGACGCCGCGCAGATCGTCGGCTTCGGCGACGTCGGCCCCGGCATGCGCGTGCTCGAGGCCGGCGCCGGCTCCGGCGCCCTCACCTGCTCGCTGCTGCGTGCGGTGGGGGAGCGGGGCTCGGTCACCAGCTACGAGCGGCGGGAGGACTTCGCCGACGTCGCCCGCGGCAACGTCGGTGCCTTCATCGGCGAGGTGCCGGCCAACTGGTCGCTCCGGCTGGGCGACCTCGCCGACCACCCGGCCGAGGAGGTGGTGGACCGCGTCGTCCTGGACATGCTCGAGCCGTGGGCCGTGCTGCCCACCGTCGCCGCCGCGCTGCGGCCCGGCGGTGTCCTGGTCGGCTACGTCGCGACGGTCACCCAGCTCTCGACCTACATGGAGGCGCTGCGCGCGCAGGGCCTGTGGACCGAGCCGTACGCCTGGGAGTCGTTGCTCCGGCCGTGGCACGCGGTGGGGCTCGCCGTCCGGCCCGAGCACCGGATGGTCGCCCACACCGCCTTCCTGGTCACCGCCCGGCGGCTGGCCGAGGGCACCGTCGCACCCCTCCGGCAGCGCCGCAAGAACGCCGGCTGACCGCTCGCCGGAGTCGGCCGGGTGGCGCCCGGACGACGTCCTGGCCGGGCGCGCGCGCCGGTCGCGTGGGCTGCGGCGCTGTCACCTCCCGCGTGTATAGATTGGCGTCCTGGCTCCCCCCGATGGCTGTGGAGGTGCGCGATGACCCTGGATCCCGACGAGTTCCGAGCGCGACGTGAGCGTGACGTCGCCTCACTGGTGAGCCAGATCTCCTACCTCGAGGAGGAGATCGGCCTCCTGCGGCGCAAGGTGTCCGACGGCCCGCGCCAGGTGCGCGCGCTGGAGGAGCGCCTCGCCGAGGCGGAGGGCCGGGCGGCCTTCCTGTCCGAGCGCAACGACAAGCTGGCCACCACGCTCCGCGAGGCGCGCGACCAGCTGGTCACGCTCAAGGAGGAGGTCGAGCGTCTGGGCCAGCCCCCGTCCGGGTACGGCGTCTTCCTCGCCAGGTTCGAGGACGGCACCGTCGACGTCTTCACCGGTGGCCGGAAGCTGCGGGTGTCGGTGTCCCCGGCCCTGGCGGTCGACGACCTCCGGCACGGCCAGGAGGTCATGCTCAACGAGGCGATGAACGTCGTCGAGGCGCGTGGCTTCGAGCGGGCCGGCGACGTCGTCATGCTCAAGGAGCTGCTCGAGCCGGTCGAGGGCATTCCGCGCCGGGCGCTGGTCATCGGGCACACCGACGAGGAGCGGGTCGTCTACCTCGCCGATTCCCTCGCCGACCAGCCGGTGCGTGTGGGCGACTCGCTGCTGCTGGAGTCCCGCTCCGGGTACGTCTACGAGCGGATCCCGAAGAGCGAGGTCGAGGAGCTGATCCTCGAAGAGGTCCCCGACATCGACTACGCCGACATCGGTGGGCTGTCCCGGCAGATCGAGCAGATCCGGGACGCCGTCGAGCTGCCGTTCCTGCACGCCGACCTGTTCCGCGAGTACGAGCTGCGCCCGCCGAAGGGCATCCTGCTGTACGGCCCGCCCGGCTGCGGGAAGACGCTCATCGCCAAGGCGGTGGCCAACTCGCTGGCCAAGAAGGTCGCGGCGCTCAACGGCGACTCCGACCGGAGCCAGGGGAAGTCGTTCTTCCTCAACATCAAGGGCCCGGAGCTGCTGAACAAGTACGTGGGGGAGACCGAGCGGCACATCCGGCTGGTCTTCCAGCGGGCCCGGGAGAAGGCCAGCGAGGGCACGCCGGTCATCGTCTTCTTCGACGAGATGGACTCGATCTTCCGCACCCGCGGATCCGGGGTGTCCTCCGACGTGGAGAGCACGATCGTGCCGCAGCTGCTCAGCGAGATCGACGGCGTCGAGGGGCTGGAGAACGTGATCGTCATCGGCGCCTCCAACCGCGAGGACATGATCGACCCGGCGATCCTGCGGCCCGGCCGCCTGGACGTAAAGATCAAGATCGAGCGGCCGGACGCCGAGGCCGCGCGCGACATCTTCAGCAAGTACCTGACCACCACGCTGCCGATCAACGCCGACGACCTGGCCGAGCACGGCGGAAGCCGCGAGGCGACCATCGCCGGGATGATCCAGAGCACCGTCGAGCGGATGTACACCGAGACCGAGGACAACCGCTTCCTCGAGGTGACGTACGCCAACGGTGACAAGGAGGTCCTGTACTTCAAGGACTTCAACTCCGGCGCGATGCTGCAGAACATCGTCGACCGGGCCAAGAAGATGGCGATCAAGGACCGGCTGGAGACCGGCGTCGGGGGGCTGCGGGTCGGCCACCTGATGGCGGCCTGCGTCGACGAGTTCAAGGAGAACGAGGACCTGCCCAACACGACCAACCCCGACGACTGGGCGCGGATCTCGGGCAAGAAGGGCGAGCGGATCGTCTACATCCGCACGCTCATCTCCGGCAAGGGCAGCGAGAGCGGGCGCGCGATCGACACCGCGACGAACACCGGCCAGTACCTGTGAGCTCGACGGCCCTGCTGCAGGGGCCCGCGCCGAGCTCGCGAGGCGTGGGGGGCAGCAGGGTCCCTTCTCTAACCTGGCGACCATGAGCGTGCGACGGGTGATGGGCACCGAGCTCGAGTACGGGATCTCCGTGCCGGGCCAGCCGGGGGCGAACCCGACGACGTTGTCGAGCCAGGTGGTCAACGCCTGGTCGGTGGCCGAGGCGCCGACCAGGCGGCGGCCGCGGTGGGACTTCGAGGAGGAGTCGCCGCTGCGCGACGCCCGCGGGTTTGACCTGTCGCCCGCCACCGCGCTGGATCACAACGACGCCGACGAGGACGCCGGGATGGCCAACGTCATCCTCACCAACGGCGCCCGGCTGTACGTCGACCACGCCCACCCGGAGTACTCGACGCCGGAGGTGACCAGCCCCCGCGACATCGTGCTGTGGGACAAGGCCGGCGAGCTGGTGATGGCCGAGGCGTCCCGCCGGGCCGCGCGCATCCCGGGCACCCGGCCCATCCAGCTCTACAAGAACAACACCGACGGCAAGGGCGCCTCCTACGGCGCGCACGAGAACTACCTGATGGACCGCCGGACACCGTTCATCGACATCATCCGCGGCCTCGTCCCGTTCTTCGTCACCCGGCAGGTGTTCGCCGGCGCCGGCCGCGTCGGCATCGGCCCGGAGGGCCGCCGGCAGGGCTTCCAGATCTCCCAGCGGGCCGACTTCTTCGAGGTCGAGGTGGGCCTGGAGACGACGCTCAAGCGGCCGATCATCAACACCCGGGACGAGCCGCACGCCGACGCGGACAAGTACCGCCGGCTGCACGTGATCATCGGCGACGCCAACCTCGCCGAGCTGTCCACGTACCTCAAGGTCGGGACGACGTCGCTCGTCCTGGCCATGATCGAGGCCCGGGCGCTGGGCAAGGATCTCACCATCGAGGACCCGGTCGCCGAACTGCAGGCGATCAGCCACGATCCGACGCTGACCCACCGGGTGCGGATGCGCGACGGGCGACGGCTCACCGGGCTGGAGGTGCAGCGGGAGTACCTCGCCCGGGCCGAACGGTTCGTCGCGGACACCGGCGACACCGACGAGCAGACCCACGACGTGCTGCGCCGCTGGGCCGAGGTGCTCGAGGACCTCTCGATCGACCCGATGCGCTGTGCCGACCGGCTGGACTGGCCGGCGAAGCTGCGGCTGCTGGAGGGCTACCGCACGCGCGACGGGCTGGGCTGGGGCGATTCCCGGCTGCACCTGGTCGACCTGCAGTACTCCGACGTCCGCCAGGACAAGGGGCTGTACCACCGGCTGGTGGCCCGCGGGTCGATGCAGCGGCTGCTCACCGACGAGGAGGTCACCCGGGCGATGACCTCCCCACCGTCGGACACCCGCGCCTACTTCCGCGGCGAGTGCCTGCGCCGGTACCCCGCCCAGGTCGCCGCCGCCTCCTGGGACTCCGTGGTGTTCGACCTCGGCCGGGAGAACCTGGTGCGGATCCCGACGATGGAGCCGCTGCGCGGTACCCGGGAGCACGTCGGCATGCTGTTCGAGTCGACGTCGACGGCGCAGGAGCTGGTGGACACCATCACCGGAGGGTGACGCGGAGGCCCACTCCTGTCGCACCCCGCGGGTAGCTTGCTGATCAGCAGGACCCACACCAGACAGCCCCAGCACCGAGCAGCGGAGGGTGAGATGGCCACGAGGGACACCGGCGGGCAGCAGAAGGCCACGCGCACGCGCGAGGAGACCGACGAGGTCGAGGCGTCGGTCGACGCCGACGTCGCCGAGCGCCACCAGGAGATGAGCGACGACGTCGACTCCATCCTTGATGAAATTGATGGCGTTCTTGAGGAGAACTCGGAAGAATTTGTTCGCCAGTACGTACAAAAAGGGGGACAATAGATAACATCGGACAAAATGGCGATGGACGTGAAATTCTGCAGGGATTGTTGCGGTTACAAGCCATTGTCCGAGTTCTCCAAGAACGCACGTTCTCGGGACGGGATGGCCTTCTACTGTCGGGTTCACCTGGCCGAGAGAGCCTTGCGAAGCCGTGAGGCGCGGCGGACACAACCGCGAGTGCAGCGTCGACCACCGGCGGAGTTGGTGGTGCCAGATGGTCACAAGTGGTGCCCCGAGTGCGAGCAGGTCCTCGTCATCGAGAACTTCGTCAGGACCGTGCAGTCGGCCAGTGGCTACTCCGCCTACTGCAAGCCCTGCCACAATAAACGGTCTCGGGCGTCTCGCGAGAAGGTTGGTGGCTCACGTACGTACCACCTGACTCGCCGGTACGGCATCACTGCTGACGAGGCAGATCATCTCCTCGAGGCCCAGGGCGGGTTGTGCGCCATCTGCCGGACGGCGGCCGCCGGACACGTCGATCACGATCATGTGACGGGCAGGGTTCGCCAGCTGCTCTGCTTCAACTGCAACGGCGGGCTCGGCCAGTTCCGGGACGACCCGGTCGTGCTCCGCGCCGCGGCGGACTACGTCGAGCGGCACCGCGCCCGCCAGGCGGCGGAGGGGGAGGGAGCGCCGGCTCCCGGCCCGGCACGCCGGGCCGCCCGGGCAGCCCACCGATAGGGTCGCCGGGACGTCCCAGCGCCTCCCGGCGCACGGGACGGAGCAGCACGAACAGCCGTCGGCAGGCGGCACGAGAGGTGGATGGGTGACAGACCAGTCGGCTGGCCGGAGCGGGTTCCCGCCCGCGTACCTGGACCGGGTGGGCTCCTCGTTCACCGATTTCCTGGGCATCACCGCCCCCGACCTGCTGCCCGGCCGTCGCCCGTTGCCGGCGATGCCGCTCGGTGAGGTCGGCCCGCACGCCACCACGATCGTCGCGGTCACGTACGGCGACGGTGTGCTCATGGGCGGCGACCGCCGGGCCACCATGGGCAACCTCATCTCCTCCCGCGACATCGAGAAGGTCTACGCCGCCGACTCCTGGTCGGTGATCGGCATCGCCGGGGCCGCGGGCATCGCGATCGAGATGGTCCGGCTCTACCAGGTGGAGCTGGAGCACTACGAGAAGATCGAGGGGATGACGATGTCCCTCGACGGCAAGGCCAACCGCCTCGCCGCGATGATCCGGGGCAACCTCGGTGCCGCGATGCAGGGCCTGGCCGTCGTCCCGCTGTTCGCCGGCTACGACCTCGACGCCGCCGAGGGCACCAGCCCGGGCCGCGTATTCAGCTACGACGTCACCGGCGGCAACTACGAGGAGAACGGCTACACCGCGGTGGGTTCCGGTTCCCTCTTCGCCAAGAGCTCGCTGAAGAAGACCTGGCGGCCGGGTCTGTCCGCCGATGCCGCCACCCGCACCGTCGTCGAGTCGCTCTACGACGCCGCCGACGACGATTCCGCCACCGGCGGCCCCGACATGGTCCGCAAGCTCTACCCGATCGTCTACCGGGTCGACGCCGAGGGCGCCGTCCGGCTCTCCGACGACCAGGTCTCCTCCGTGGCGGCCACCATCGTCGCGGAGCGCACCGCCGCGGACGGGCAGGGCTGAGCCATGACCATGCCGTACTACGCCTCCGCCGAGCAGGTCATGCGCGACCGCTCGGAGTACGCCCGCAAGGGCATCTCCCGCGGCCGCAGCGTCGCCGTCGTCACCTACTCCGACGGCGTCCTCTTCATCGCCGAGAACCCCAGCTCCACCCTGCACAAGGTCGGTGAGCTCTACGACCGGATCGGCTTCGCCGCCGTGGGCCGGTACTCGGAGTTCGAGAGCCTGCGGGTCGCCGGTGTGCGCCTGGCCGACGTCCGCGGCTACTCCTACAACCGCCGCGACGTCACCGGCCGGGTCATCGCCAACGCCTACGCGCAGACCCTCGGCGCGATCTTCACCGAGCAGATGAAGCCCTACGAGGTCGAGCTCTGCGTCGCCGAGGTCGGGGAGACCCCCGAGCACGATCAGCTGTACCGGCTCACCTTCGACGGATCGGTCGTCGACGAACCGGATTTCGTGGTGATGGGCGGGCAGGCCGAAGCGGTCAGCGGCCACCTGCGCGAGCACTTCCTCCCCGGCATGGGCCTCGCTGAGGCGCTCCGGGTCGGCGTCCGGGCGCTGTCCGCGGTCAGCCCGGCGACGGCGGCCAACGGCGGGGGCCACGACCAGCTCCCCGCCGAACAGCTCGAGGTCGCCGTCCTCGACCGGCGGCGTCCCAAGCGCGCCTTCCGGCGGGTCGTCGGCGTCGCCCTGCGCAGCCTGCTCGGTGACGAGTCCGCGGCAGCCGCCGAGGACGAGCCGGCCGCCGAGGCCGCGCACGTCCACGCGCCCAGCACCCCCGCACCGGGCACCCCACCCGGCCTCGGCGACCCCGGGGCGGTCGACACCGCCGGCGGCACCGAACACGCCGCGGGACAGCCGGCCGTGACCGACGGTGCCGGTGGCGAGACCGACGGCAAGGGTGACACCACCTCCGTCACCGAGGACCGGTGAGCGGCGCGGCGCGCTCGGGACACGAGCCGAGCGCGCCGCGGACGCCTAGGCTCGGGCAGGTGGAACGACGGATCTTCGGCATCGAGACCGAGTACGGCGTCACGTGCACCTTCAAGGGCCAACGCCGGCTGTCCCCGGACGAGGTGGCCCGCTACCTGTTCCGCCGGGTGGTGTCCTGGGGGCGCAGCTCCAACGTCTTCCTGCGCAACGGCTCCCGGCTGTACCTCGACGTGGGGTCACACCCCGAGTACGCCACCGCCGAGTGCGACGACGTCAGCGAACTGGTCGTCCACGACAAGGCCGGCGAGCGAATTCTCGAAGGGCTGATGGTCGACGCCGAGCAGCGCCTCAACGAAGAGGGCGTCACCGGCGACATCTATCTGTTCAAGAACAACACCGACTCCGCCGGCAACAGCTACGGCTGCCACGAGAACTACCTCGTCGGCCGGCACGGCGAGTTCAGCCGCCTCGCCGACGTGCTCATCCCGTTCCTGGTCAGCCGACAGATGGTCGTCGGTGCCGGCAAGGTGCTGCAGACCCCGCGGGGCGCGGTGTACTGCGTCAGTCAGCGCGCCGAACACATCTGGGAGGGCGTCTCCAGCGCCACCACCCGGTCCCGGCCGATCATCAACACCCGCGACGAGCCGCACGCCGACGCGGAGAAGTACCGCCGGCTGCACGTCATCGTCGGCGACTCCAACATGAACGAGACGACGACGCTGCTCAAGGTCACCATCACCGACCTGGTGCTGCGGATGATCGAGCAGGGCGTGGTTCTGCGCGACATGACCCTGGAGAACCCGATCCGGGCGATCCGGGAGATCAGCCACGACATGACCGGGCGGCGCAAGGTGCGCCTGGCCAACGGCCGGGAGATGTCGGCGCTGGAGATCCAGACCGAGTACCACGACCGGGCCGCCGAGTTCGTCGACCGCGAGGGCTACGGCCCGGTGCACCGGCAGATGCTCGAGCTGTGGGGCCGCACGCTCAAGGCCGTCGACTCCGGTGACCTCTCGTTGATCGAGCGGGAGATCGACTGGGCCACCAAGTTCCAGCTCATCGAGCGGTACCGCGCCAAGCGTGATCTCCCGCTGTCCAGTTCGCGGGTGGCCCAGATGGACCTCGCCTACCACGACATCCGCCGTGATCGGGGCCTGTACTACCTGCTCGAGCGGGCCGGCCAGGTCGACCGGGTGGCCCACGAGCCCCGGGTGTTCGAGGCCAAGAACGTGCCGCCGCAGACCACCCGGGCCAAGCTCCGGGGCGAGTTCATCCGCCGCGCCCAGGAGAAGCGCCGCGACTTCACCGTCGACTGGGTGCACCTCAAGCTCAACGACCAGGCCCAGCGCACCGTGCTGTGCAAGGACCCGTTCAAGGCCGTCGACGAGCGGGTGGAGAAGCTGATCGCCAGCATGTGAGAAAGGACCCCTCGGCCCCCCACGCCTCGCGAGCTCGGCGCGGGACCCTGCCGAGGGGCCGGTCAGCTCGGCGGCAGGTGCCTCGGCGGGTCGGCAGCGCAGACTGCTGGCATGGCCACCGCACTCGTCACCGGGGTCAGCCGGCGGGCCGGCATCGGCTTCGCCATCGCCCGTCGGCTGCTCGACCGTGGCGACCGCGTCGTCGTCCACTCCTGGGCAGCGCACGACGCGCAGCAGCCGTGGGGGAGCGACGACCTGACCGCCGTCCTCGCCGAGCTCGGCCATCCGCCGCACGTCAGCGCCGACCTCGCCGATCCACGTGCGCCGGCCGCCGTCGTCGCGCAGGCCCGGGCCGCGGCCGGACCGCTCACCACGCTGGTCGCCAACCACGCGCGCAGCGCCACCGGCGGGCTCGCCGAGGTGACCGCGGCCGAGCTCGACCTCTGCTTCGCGGCGAACGCCCGGGGGAGCGTGCTGCTCACCCAGGCCTTCGCGGCCCAGTACGAACCGGCCGCCGGCCCGGGGCGGGTCGTGCTGTTCACCTCCGGCCAGCACCGCGGCCCGATGGCCGGGGAGCTGGCGTACGCGCTCAGCAAGGGCGCGATCCAGTCGATCACCCTCAGCCTGGCCGACGGACTGGCCGAGCAGGGCATCACGGTGAACTGCCTCAACCCCGGCCCGACCGACACCGGCTGGGCCGATCCCGGCACCCGCGAACAGGTGGCGGCGGCGATGCCGGGCGGGCGGTGGAACAACCCGGACGACGCCGCGGCCGTGGTTGCCTGGCTGACCGGCCCGGACGCCGGCTCGGTCACCGGTCAGACTCTGGACGCCGAGGGCGGCTTCCGGCGCTGAGGCAGCGGGACCCGGTTGGGACCGATGGACGCGCGCCCGGCCTACAACCGTTATCCCCAACACCGCGGCGAAATCACAACCCGGCCGGCGGGGGAGGAGCATGCCACGCCCTACGGGCGCACACCGCGCAGCAACGAACCCGGTCAGACCGCGACGAGCTCGGCGGCGTACCGGCCGGCAGCCGCGGCGGCGAGGAAGTACGCGTGGTCCTCGGCCAGGCCGCGGCCCATCGTCGACAGCCGCACCGGCAACGCGGCCAGCGCCTCGTCCAGCCCGTCGGTGCGCACGGAGACGACGGGGTTGCGGTCCGGCTGCCCGGCGAGGTCCTCCTCGACCTGGCCGGCGAGCTCCGGCGGCAGCCCCTCGGGGACCACGAGGGTGACCCCGGCCAGCGCGACGCGGCCGAAGGCGGTCAGCGAGTGGTGGGAGACGCCGCGGTGCCGGGGGCGGGGGTCGGCGTCGGACAGCCGCAGCGCACCGACCGCCCGCCCGCCCAGCACGGCGACGGCGTTGCACGCCTCGCCGGCCGCCACGCCGGAGAACCCCCACGGCGTGCCGGTGCCCAGGTTCCCGGGCCCCTGGGCGACCACGGTGACGTCGGCGTGCAGCACGTGCCGGGCGGCGAGCAACCCGGTGTGCACGGTAACCGCCTCCAGGTCGCCACCGAAGGACTGCCCGACGGTGACCACCCCGGCCAGCGTGCCGGCCAGCGCGTCCAGGGTGCGGGAGAAGGCCGCCGGCAGCGCGCCGCCGTCGGTCATCACGTACGCCACCCGCAGCGCCGGGTCGGTCGCCCGCGCCCCGGCCAGCACGGCGGGCAGGGCGGAGTGCAGGTCGGCGACGACGACGGGCATGCCGCCGACGTCCTCGGCGTCGGCGATCACCCGGTGGTGCTCGGTGTCCTGCTCGTCCACGCCCTGCACGGTGACCTGCAGCGGCGTGTAACGGCCCTTCACCAGGTGACCGGGGCCGGCCGGGTCGGCGGGCAGCCGGTCCGGGACGGCGACCACCAGCGCGTACCCGCCGGTGCCCAGCCGCTGCGCCCAGGCCGTGGTGTTGAGCAGCACGTCGTCACCCACCTCGGGGCTGCCGACGACGGAGGGGTGCGCCAGCGCCCGCAGCGTGCCGTCGCCGGGCACCTCGACGGTCAGCTCGAGGGCATCGCGCCAGGCGCGGCCGAGCGCGGCGACCCGGCCGCGACGCCAGCGGATCCGGGATCCGGGGACGGGCGCGGACGGGGACGGCGGGGTCTCCGGGGACGTCACCCCGGCAGGCTAGATGAAGGGCCCCCTGCCCCCCACCGCTCGCAGAGCTCGCAGCGGAACCCTGCAGGCGGCCACCGGCGACCCGGCTGACTAGCCTGGGTCCGTGGCAGCCAAGCGCGCGGAGCGACTGGTGAACCTGGTGATCGCGCTGCTCGGCACCCGGCAGTTCGTCTCGGCCGCCAAGATCCGGTCGACGGTCCCCGGGTACGAGCACGACGACGGCACCGACCGGGCCGACGAGGCCTTCAAGCGGATGTTCGAGCGGGACAAGGCCGAGCTCCGCGAGATCGGCGTCCCGCTGGAGACCGGCCGGAACAGCTTCTTCGACACCGAGGACGGCTACCGGATCGCCCGCAGCGACTACGAGCTGCCCGACGTCACCCTCGAACCCGAGGAGGCCGCGGCCGTCGGGCTGGCGCTGCGGCTGTGGCAGTCCGCCCAGCTGGCCGGCGCCGCGCAGAGCGCGCTGGGAAAGCTGCGGGCCGCCGGCGTCGAGGTCGACCAGAGCCGCGGCATCCCGCTGCGCCCCCGGCTGGACGCCGGTGAGCCGGCCTTCGAGCCGTGCTACCTCGCCGCCCGCGACCGCCGCGAGCTCACCTTCGACTACCGCCGTCCCGACGAGGACACCCCCGTCCGGCGGCGCGTCCAGCCGTGGGGCGTCGTCGCCTGGCACGGCCGCTGGTACCTCGTCGGGCACGACCGCGACCGGCAGGCCCCGCGGGTGTTCCGGCTGTCCCGGGTCACCGGCATGCCGAAGCCCCTGGGGCCCGCCGGTGCGTTCCAGCCGCCGCCCGACCTCGACCTCGCCGCCGTGGTGGCCGGGCAGGAGCGCCGGGAGGAGCAGCTGGTCGTCGTCCGGGTCCGGCCGGGCACCGCCAACGGGCTGCGCCGCACCGGCACCTCGCTGGGCCCCGCCGAGGACGGCGACGACCGGCTGCAGCTGCGCACCACCGAGCCGTGGGCGCTCGCCGACGAGCTGGCCGCCTACGGCCCCGACGTGCTGGTCGAGGCGCCGCAGCCGATTCGGGAGGCGGTCGTCGAGCGGCTGACCCGGCTGGCCGCCCTGGGAGGCACCCCGTGAGCGAGCTTGCGGGCTCACGCCGGAGGAGAGCACCACAGGGCCTGCGGCCGCCGAGCGCCGGCGAGGAGACCGCATGACCAGCCCGAGCACCGCGGACCGGATGACCCGGTTGCTCACCCTGGTGCCCTACCTGCAGGCCCATCCGGACGGGGTCCGGATGGCCGACGCCGCGGCCGACTTCGGCATCACCGAGGTCCAGCTGCGCCGTGACCTGGACCTGCTGTGGGTGTGCGGCCTGCCCGGGCACGGGCCCGGCGACCTGATCGACCTGTCGTTCGAGGGCGACCGGGTACGGGTCACGTTCACCGCGGGGATGGTCCGGCCGCTACGGCTGACCACCGACGAGGCCGTGGCGCTCACCGTCGCGCTCCGCACGCTGCTGGAGCTGCCCGGGCTGGCCGAGGGCGAGGCGGTGAGCCGCGCGCTGGCCAAGGTGTCCGCGGCCGCCGGGCACGCCGCCGAGCAGTCCGCCCCGGTCGCGGTCAGCGTCGACGCCCGGGAGCAGGCCTTGGCCGTCGTCCGCGCCGCCCTGGAACCGGACCGGCACCGGGCGCTGCACCTGCACTACTACGTGCCCAGCCGGGACGAGCGGACCGAGCGCACCGTCGACCCGATGCGGCTGCTGCTGGTCGACGGTCACTGGTACCTGGAGGCCTGGTGCCGAGGGGCCGAGGGCGTGCGGCTGTTCCGGCTGGACCGGATCGACGACGTCGTCGTCCTCGACGAGCCGGCCGCGCCGCCGCCGCAGGCCTCCGAGCGCGACGTCGACTCCGGGCTGTACCAGCCCGACGAGGAGTCGCCGCTGGTCCGGCTGCGGCTGGCCCGGACCGCCCGCTGGGTGGCCGACTACTACCCGGTCGAGGGCGTCGCGCCGGTCGAGGACCCGCCCGGGGGGCTGGCCGTGTCGGTGCGCACCGCGGACCTGGCCTGGGCCCGCCGGCTGGTCGCCTCCCTGGGCGGGGCAGCGGTGGTCGACGAGCCGGCGGAGCTGGGGGAGCAGGTCGCGGCCGAGGCCAGGGCAGCGCTCGCCCGCTACGCGGACTGACGGCGACGGACTGATCGGCGGCGGACTGATCGGCGGCTAGGGTCGTGCCTGTGCTGCTCTGGGTGTGGATCGTGGTCGCCGTCCTGGCCGTGCTGGTGCTGGGCATCCTCGCCTTCGGCCTGCTCGGCGCGATGCAGCGGCTGACCAGGGAGCTCCGGGCAACCGACACCGCGCTGCGGCCGGTCCGCGCCGAGGTGCAGCAGACCCTGGACCGGGCCGCCGCCCAGCGCGCCGGGAACGGGACGGCGACGCCCCGGTGAACCGCTCCTGACCGCTGGCACGAACAACCGGTGCCGCCCGTCCGGAGCGGGGACCGGGTCCGGTTCGCCGCGTAGCATCCTGGGCACGCCCACGACTCGGAGGATCCGATGAACCTCGGCCCGATGGAGATCGGCCTCATCATCCTGGCCGTCCTGCTGCTCTTCGGTTACAAGAAGCTGCCCGACGCCTCCCGCTCCATGGGGCGCTCGCTGCGCATCTTCAAGAGCGAGATGAAGGGCATGAAGGACGACGACGTCCGCGACAAGGAGCCGGCGGCCACCACCCCGGTCCGCGGCGAGATCGTCGCCCCTCCCGCCGGCGGCGACCTGGACGAGGACGCCCGCGCCGCCGAGCTTCGCGCCGCGGAGCTGCGGGCGCAGGCCGCCCGGGCGCGGTCGGCCGCGGCCGACCGCACCCGCTGACCTTCTCGCACTGACCGGCTCGTGAGCACGCCCGGGCGCCCGCGCGACCGTCGCCCCCGGCGTCCCCTGCGGGACGAGGCGGCGACCATGCCCCTCGTCGGCCACCTGCGCGAGTTGCGCAACCGGATCGGCATCGCGCTGTTCTTCGTCCTGATCGGCACCGCGGTGTCGTTCTGGTGGTACGAGCACGGCCTCGGGGAGTTCATCCGCGCCCCGTACTGCGGCCTGGACACCGATCTCCGCGCGTTGGCCACCGGTGGCACGGGGGACTGCGCGCTGCTGGTCACCGACGTCTTCGGCGGTGCCCTGATCCGGTTGAAGATCAGCTTCATCGTGGGCGTGGTGCTGGCCGCGCCGTTCTGGCTCCACCAGGTGTGGGCCTTCCTCACCCCGGGGCTGAAGAAGAACGAGAAGCTCTACGGCGTGGCCTTCGTCGCCGCCTCCAGCACGCTGTTCGCGCTCGGCGCCGCACTGGCCTACTTCTCGCTGTCCGCCGGCCTGGATCTGCTCCTGGGGCTGGCCGGGGACGGCGTGGCCATCGCGCTCACCGCCCAGGACTACATCGGCTTCGTCATCTCGTTGCTGGTCGCCTTCGGGGTCAGCTTCGAGCTGCCGCTGATCGCCGTCGTGCTGAACCTGGTGGGGGTGCTCAGCCACGCGACGCTGAGCAAGGGCCGGCGGTGGATCTTCTTCCTGACCATCGTCTTCGCCGCCTTCATCACACCCACCCAGGACCCGTTCACCATGCTGCTGATGGCCGGGCCGATGATCGTGCTGTTCGAGCTCGCCATCCAGGTCGCCCGGTTCGTCGACAGGCGCCGGGCCAAGCGGGAGGCCGCGCTCGGTCTCACCGGGCTGGCCGACGACGAGTCATCCCCGCTGGTCGAGGATCCCGCCCGGCTGGACGAGCCCAGCCCCCTCGACGAGCCGACCACCGCGCCCCGCTGACCGCCGCCGGCGCCGCCCCCGGCTGATCTCCCGGCGGTTCGGTCCGACCCGCGGCGGTCGCACCCGGCGCATACCGTGGGGACATGTCCAGCCCGGCCGAGCGGTACGCGGCTGCCCGCCGCCGTACCGCGCACCCCACCCTGTCGGAGTTCACCAGCGAGCTCGGCTTCTCCCTCGACCCGTTCCAGGTCGAGGCCTGCGAGGCGGTGGAGGACGGCGCCGGGGTGCTGGTGTGCGCCCCGACCGGGGCGGGCAAGACCGTGGTCGGCGAGTTCGCTGTGCACAAGGCGCTCCGCGAGGGCCGCAAGGCGTTCTACACGACACCGATCAAGGCGCTGTCGAACCAGAAGTACAACGACCTGGTCGCGCGCTACGGCTCGGCCAAGGTCGGCCTGCTCACCGGTGACAACGCCATCAACGGCGACGCTCCGGTGGTCGTGATGACCACCGAGGTGCTGCGCAACATGCTCTACGTCGACTCCCCGGCGCTCACCGACCTCGGCTACGTGGTGATGGACGAGGTGCACTACCTCGCCGACCGGTTCCGCGGCGCGGTGTGGGAGGAGGTGATCATCCACCTGCCCGAGCACGTCGCCCTGGTCTCGCTGTCGGCCACGGTCAGCAACGCGGAGGAGTTCGCCGACTGGCTGGTCACCGTTCGGGGCCACACAACGGTGGTGGTCAGCGAGGTGCGTCCGATCCCGCTGTGGCAGCACATGCTGGTCGGCTCCCGGGTCTTCGACCTGTTCGCGCTGCGTCCGGCCGCGCACGCCGGGGAGTGGGAGCAGACCCCGCGGGGGCAGTCGACCCGGGAACGGGGGCGCGCCGTCGTCGATCCGGAGCTGGTCCGCTACGTGCACGAGCAGGAGCGCCGCTACGACTCCTGGTCCGGTGGCGGCGGCTCCCGGGGCGGCTTCAGCCACCGGCCGCGCTACCGGCCGCCGTCCCGCCCGGAGGTCGTCGACCGGCTGGACCGCGCCGGCCTGCTGCCGGCCATCACGTTCGTCTTCAGCCGCAACGGCTGCGACGCCGCCGTGCAGCAGTGCCGGGCGGCCGGCCTGCGGCTCACCGACGAGTCCGAGCGGTCGGCGATCGCCGAGGTCATCGACCGGCGCACCGGAGCGCTGCCCGAGGAGGACCTGCACGTCCTGGGCTTCTGGGAGTGGCGCGAGGGGCTGCTCGCCGGCGTCGCGGCGCACCACGCCGGCTTGGTGCCGGCGTTCAAGGAAACCGTCGAGGAGTGCTTCGTGCGCGGCTTGGTCAAGGCCGTCTTCGCCACCGAGACCCTCGCCCTGGGCATCAACATGCCGGCCCGGACCGTCGTCCTCGAGCGGCTGGTGAAGTGGAACGGTGAGGCGCACGTCGACGTCACGCCGGGGGAGTACACCCAGCTGACCGGCCGGGCCGGGCGCCGCGGGATCGACGTCGAGGGGCACGCGGTGGTGGTGTGGGCGCCGGGCGTCGACCCGGCCGCGGTGGCCGGGCTGGCCAGCACCCGCACCTATCCGCTGCGGTCATCCTTCCGGCCCAGCTACAACATGGCGGTCAACCTGGTGGGCGCCTTCGGGCGGGAACGGGCGCGGGAACTGCTGGCCGCCTCGTTCGCCCAGTTCCAGGCCGACCGCTCGGTCGTCGGGCTGGCGCGGTCCGCCGCCCGGCACGAGGCCGACGCGCAGCGGCTGGCCGTCGAGATGCACTCCGCTGCCGGCGACGTCCCCGGGTACGCCCGGCTGCGCGTGGAGATCTCCGAGCGGGAGAGGGCGCTGTCCCGCGATTCTCAGGCCAAGCGCCGGCTCGAGGCCGCCGAGTCGCTGGAGGCGCTGCGCATCGGCGACGTCATCCGGGTGCCCAGCGGCCGGCGGCAGGGGCTGGCGGTCGTGCTCGACCCGGGCCTGACCGAGCTCACCGAGCCCCGGCCGCTCGTGCTCACCGAGGACAAGTGGGCCGGCCGGCTCGCGGCGGTCGACTTCCCGTCACCAGTGACGGCGCTGGCCCGGGTCCGGGTGCCCAAGAACTTCAACCACCGCAGCCCGCACGCCCGCCGCGACCTGGCCTCCACGCTGCGCAACGCCCGGATGGAGAACGACCTGGGGGCCCGGCGCACCAAGGGCCGGTCGGCGGCCGCCGACGACCCGGTGCTGGCCGACCTGCGGCACGCGCTGCGCGCCCACCCGGTGCACTCGCTGCCCGACCGCGAGGAGCGGGTCCGGGCCGCCGAGCGCTGGATGCGTGAGCTGCGGGAGGCCGAGGCACTGCGCCGCCGGATGGACGAGCGCACCGGCTCGCTGACCCGGCAGTTCGACCGCACCTGCGACGTCCTGGAGGAGCTGGGCTACCTCGTGCCCGAGGACGCCGGCGAGCCGGCGACGGACGGCGGGGACGCCGACCCCCGGCCGGTCGTGACCGATGCCGGGCGGCGGCTGGGCCGGATCTGGTCGGAGACCGACCTGCTCACCGCCGAGTGCCTGCGTGCTGGGGTGTTCCGCGGCCTGACCCCGGCGGAGCTGGCCGCCTGCGTCTCCACGCTGGTGTTCGAGGCCCGCCGGGAGTCGCCGGGCCAGCCGTCGGTACCCGCGGGGAAGGTCGCCGCCGCGATCGGCGAGATGCGCCGGGTGCGGGTGCGGCTGGCCGACGTCGAGGTGGAGCACCAGGTGCCGGTGACCCGCGACCTGGATCTCGGCTTCGTGTGGGCGGCGTTCCGCTGGGCCGACGGGCAGACGCTGGACCGGGTGCTGGCGGGTGCGGAGCAGGCCGGCACGGAGCTGTCCGGTGGCGACTTCGTGCGGTGGGCCCGGCAGCTCATCGACCTGCTCGACCAGCTGGCCAAGGTCGCCGAGGAGCCGGTGGCGGGAGTGGCCCGGGCGGCGGTCGGCCGGGTACGGCGCGGCGTGGTCGCGGTGGCGGTCGGCGGCTGACCCGGCGAGCCGCTGCGATCCCCGGTCCGCGCGGCCGGGCGTAGGACACAATCGGCATCCGGTCACGAGCGCCGGTCCGCGGCGGCCGGGCCGGCAGCCAGGCGCGAGCAGGGAGCGACGATGACCCATCCGCCCTACGGCGACGACGAGCGGGACGGCGAGCGCGGCGGGCACGCCCAGCCGGCTCCGCCGTGGGGCGGGCAGCAGCCGGCGCGGTCCCAGGGGACGCCGTCGACCGGGCAGTTCGGTCACGGCCAGCCACCGTTCGGCCCACCCCGGCCCGGGCCGCCGCCGTACGGGTACCCCGCGTCCGGGCAGTCGCCGTACGGGCAGTCGCCGTACGGGCAGTCGGCGTACGGACCACCGCCGTACGGGCAGCCCGCGTCCGGGCCACCGCCGTACGGCCAGCCAGGCTGGGAGCAGCTGCCCCCGCCGGGCCGGTCCCGGCGCCCGCTGCTGCTGCTCCTCGGCCTGCTCGCCGTCGTGGTGGCCGTCGGGGCGGTGCTGCTGCTCACCGCGCTGCAGTCCACCGCGCTGGACCCGACGGCGGTGCAGCGCGACGTGGCCGAGCAGTTCGAGCAGCGGGAGGGGGTCGCGGTGGAGCTGCAGTGCGGCGACGACATGACCGTCGAGGCCGGCCGCGACTACCGATGCTCGGGAACCACGGCCGACGGCGAGCCCGTCACCATCACGATCACCGTCACCGACGAGCAGGCGAACTACACCTGGGGCGAAGGCTGAGCGGGCCCGTGGGTCAGCCCAGGACGTCCGCCGGCCAGCCCAGCACCGCGCCCAGCCGCCGCACCGAGTTCTCCAGCCCGTACCCGGCGGCCAGCCCGGCCAGCACGTCCGGGTCGGCAGGACGCGCTGGCAGCACGCCGTCCACCGGGGGCAGGTCGATGTCGGTGACCACGGCGACGACCCGTGGCGCGGCCGCCAGGTAGTCGGTGGCGGCGTGCAGCTTCTTCAGCACCGCGGCGGTCAGCGGGGCCTTCGGCACGACGGCACGGGCCGCCGCCTCCTGGATGCCGGCCAGCGAACCGAACGCGTTGATCAGTGCGGCGGCGGTCTTCGCGCCGACCCCGGCGACGCCGGGCAGGCCGTCGCTGGGGTCGCCGCGCAGCACGGCGAAGTCGGCGTAGGACCGGCCGGGGATGCCGTACCTGGCGGCCACGCTCGCCTCGTCGACGTAGTCGAGGTCGGTGATGCCGCGCGCGGTGTAGAGGATCCGTACGCCGCGGGCGTCGTCCACCAGCTGGAACAGGTCCCGGTCGCCGGTCACGACGTCGACCGCACCGCGGGCGCGGGTGGCCAGCGTCCCGATCACGTCGTCCGCCTCGTAGCCCGGTGCGCCGACCCTGGCCAGGCCCGCCGCGGCCAGCACCTCGACCAGCACCGGCACCTGGGGCCCCAGCTCGTCGGGCACCTCCTCGCCGCCTTCGGGAGCCACCCGGTGCGCCTTGTAGGACGGCAGCGCCGCGACCCGGAAGGCCGGCCGCCAGTCGTCGTCCCAGCAGGCGACCAGCCGCTCCGGCCGGTGCGCGGCGACGAGGCGGGCGGTCATGTCCAGGAAGCCGCGGACGGCGTTGACCGGCCGGCCATCGGGGGAGGTGACGCTGGTGGGCACCCCGTAGAAGGCGCGGAAGTACAGGCTCGCCGCGTCCAGCAGCATGGTCGTCACGACCGCGACGGTAACGGCCCGGTGGCGGCGGTCGGAGCTGTCGTCCCCGCTGGCTAGTCTGCCGAGGTGGTCGCTGCTGCCCCAACCCCGTCCTCCCTCCTGGTGTCCGTCGACCGGGTGCACGCCGCCCGGGCGGTCGCCGGTGAGCTCGGCGTCGACCTGCTGGTCGTGACGCCCGGGTCCGACCTGCGCTACCTCTGCGGGTACTCCGCCCACGCGATGGAGCGGCTCACCGCGCTGGCCGTTCCACGCCGCGGCGAGCCGTTCCTGGTGGTCCCGCGGCTGGAGGCGCCGATGGTCGAGGCCTCCCCGGCGGGCGGCCTGGGTCTGGAGGTGTTGGCCTGGGACGAGACCGACGACCCGTTCGCCCGCCTCGCCGAGGCGGCCGTTGCCCGGCTGGGCACCCCTCCCGCCCGCGTGGCGGTGGGCGCCCGCACCTGGGCCGAGCACGCGCTGGGCGTGCAGCGTGCCATCCCCGGTGCGGCGCTGGAGCTGGCGAGCCCGGTCATCGACCGGCTGCGGATGGTCAAGACACCGGCCGAGATCGAGGAGCTCGCGCTGGCCGGTGCGGCGATCGACCGGGTGCACGCGGCGATGGGGGAGTGGCTGCGGGTGGGGCGCACCGAGACCGAGGTCGGCGCCGACATCGCGGCGGCGATCCTGGCCGAGGGGCACGTGGGCGTCGACTTCACCATCGTCGGCTCCGGGCCCAACGGCGCCAGCCCGCACCACGAGCTGTCCGACCGGGTGGTGCAGGCCGGCGACCTCGTCGTCGTCGACATCGGCGGCGAGACCGCCACCGGTTACCGCTCCGACTGCACCCGCACCTACGTCGTGGGCGGCGCGGCCGGCCCGCAGGTCACCGAGTGGTACGCCGTGCTCCAGGGCGCCCAGGGGGCGGCCACGGCCGCGGTGCGGCCGGGGGTGACCTGCGAGCAGGTCGACGCCGTCGCCCGCGACGTCATCACCGCGGCGGGCTGGGGGGAGCACTTCATCCACCGCACCGGGCACGGCATCGGCCTGGACACCCACGAGGCGCCCTACGTCGTCGCCGGCAACGACCTGCCGCTCGAGCCGGGCATGGCCTTCTCCGTCGAGCCAGGCATCTACCTGGCCGGTCGCTGCGGCGCCCGGATCGAGGACATCGTGGTCTGCACCGACGACGGCGTCCGCGTCCTCAACGAGGGTCCCCGTGGGCTCGTCGAACTCCCCGGCTGAGCCGGCGGGCGGGGGTACGCCGCCATCGGCGCCCGACGTCGACCGGACACTGCTGAGCGCACTGGCCCGGGACGGTCGGGCCAGCTACACCGACCTCGCCGAGCGGGTCGGCCTGTCGGTGTCGGCGGTGCACCAGCGGGTCCGCCGGCTGGAGCAACGCGGCCTGATCACCGGGTACTCGGCCAAGGTCGATGCCAGGGCCGTCGGCCTGCCGCTGACCGCCTTCGTGTCGATCACGCCGATCGACGTCTCCCAGGCCGACGACGCCCCCGCCCGGCTCGCCCACCTGCCGGCCATCGAGGCCTGTCACTCGGTGGCCGGCGTCGAGAGCTACGTGCTCAAGGTCCGGGTGGCCTCACCCGACGCGCTGGAGGCGCTGCTGGGCGAGATCCGCCGGGTCGCCGACGTGACCACCCGCACGACCGTGGTGCTGTCCACGTTCTACGAGGACCGCCCGCCGGTCTGAGGAAGGTGGAAGGACCCCGCTGCCTCCCACGCTTCGCAGGCTCAGCGCGGGCCCCTGCAGCAGGGCCTGACCCCACCACTCGCGAGCTCGCGGTGGGACCCTGCGAGGGGGCCACTGGACTCCTGCTCGAACGTGTGTTCGGATGAGGGCATGCGGTGGGGCGCGCAGCGGCTGGACTTCGAGGAGCCGTCGACGCTGCCCGGGGTGCCCGATGTCCGCGGGCTGCTGCGCAGCGTGCAGGTGCCCGAGTTCCCCGGCCTGACCCTGCACGAGGTGCGCTGCAAGAGCGCGCTGAACGCCGTCCCGAAGAGCTCGGCGATGCCGTTCGGCCACACGATCAACACGTTCCGGGGCTGCAGTCATACGTGCGTGTATTGCGTAGGAGGAGACACCAACGTCCTGACGGCGGATGGCCGTCAGGTGTGGATCGCCGACCTGCGCGTCGGCGACCGGATCATCGGCACCGAGAGACGGGGCAGATACCGGTACTACGTCGAGACCGAGGTGCTGGCGCACTGGTCAACGGTCAAACCGGCGCACCGTTTGCGGCTGGCCGACGGCACCGCGATCGTGGCCAGCGGCGACCACCGCTTCCTGACCGGCCGTGGGTGGAAGCACGTGATGGGAACGGGCTCCGGGGCCGGGCAGCGCCCGCACCTGACGCTGCACGACGAGCTGCTGGGGTTCGGCCGCTCCTCGTCCACGCCGGCGGCCTGCGCCGACTACCGCCGCGGCTACCTGACGGGCATGGTGCGCGGTGATGGTCACCTGGCGACCTACCGGTACGCCCGGGCCGGCCGGGCGCACGGCGATGTGCACCGGCGATGGAGGACCGGCGCCGGGCGAACGGCCTCGCCACGGTCCGGCTGCGCGGCGGGCTGGTCGAGCACCTCCGCTTCATCCACCTGGTCGACCCGGCGATCCGCCGGAAGTGTGGAGTGCAGGGAACCGCCATCAAGTCCTCGGCGGACCTCCGCGTCACTGCGGTCGAGGACATCGGGACCGAGATGCCCATGTTCGACATCGCCACCGGTACCGGCGACTTCATCGTGAACGGCGTGGTCAGCCACAACTGCTTCGCCCGGGGCACGCACGAGTGGCTGGAGCTCGACAGCGGCGCCGAATTCGACCAGCAGATCGTGGTCAAGACCAACCTCGTCGAGGTGCTGCGCCGCGAGCTGGGCCGTCCGTCCTGGAAGCGCGAGCACGTCGCGCCGGGCACCAACACCGACCCGTACCAGCGGGCCGAGGGTAGGTACCGGCTGATGCCCGGGGTCATCGACGCGCTGGCCCGGTCGGGCACGCGGTTCTCCATCCTCACCAAGGGCACGCTGGCCCGCCGCGATCTGCCCCTGCTGACCGCGGCGGCCCTGGACGTGCCGATCGGCATGGGCGTCTCGATGGCCATCGGGGACGACGGCCTGCACGCCGCGCTGGACCCCGGCGCCCCCACCCCCCGCGCCCGGCTGGAGCTGGTCCGCGCCATCACCGACGCCGGGCTGCCCTGCGGGGTGTTCCTCGCCCCGGTGCTGCCCGGGCTGACCGACCGCCTCGACCACCTGGAGGCGGCGATCGACGCGATCGCCGAGGCCGGCGCCACCGGGGTCACCGTGCTGGCGCTGCACCTGCGCCCCGGCGCCCGCGAGTGGTTCACCAGCTGGCTGGTCCGCGAGCACCCTGCGCTGGTCAGCCGGTACCGGGCGCTCTACGGGCGCGACGCGTACGTGCCGGCCGAGCACCGCAGCTGGCTGGCCCGCCGGGTCGCCCCGATCCTGGCCCGGCACGGGCTGGACCGGCAACGGGGCGGTACCGCCCGGGGCATGACCGGGAGCAGTGCAGCCGGGAGCAGTGCAGCCGGGAGCAGTGCAGCCGGGAACGGCCAGGTCGCGGCAGGGGCGGCGACCGGGCTGCCCGGGGGCGAATCGGCCGGCCTCCCGCCGGGCAGCCTGCCCGGCATCCGTCCGGCCCCGGCCGGCTCACGAGCCTGCTCGGCCGAGCAGCTCACCCTCTGCTGAGCGGTCAACCCGCCAGCCTGGCCGCGCGGCTGACGCTGCGCAGCGCCCGGGTGGCCCCCCGGGCGGCGACCGGGGCGGCGCCGCCGGCCAACGCCAGCCGGCGGTAGGAGTCGTAGGAGAGGGCGAGGTACCCGGCGGCCACCGCCTCGGCGGAGCTCCGCCGGCGCTCCGGGGTGGTGGCCCTGAGGTTCAGCGCCGTCCGGACGGCATGCTTGGCGAAGGTCACCTGCAGCGCCTGCGGGGACAGTTGCCCGCCGACATGGGAGGCAAGTCCGGGGCCCCGGCGCAACGCGGGCAGCACCCAGGGGCTGGCGGCCAGGGCCGGGAACCTGTTGCGCAGCGACTCCCAGGCATGCCACGCGGTCAGCGCACCGGGCACCTGCCACTCGCCGTCGTCGGTGCTGACGACCAGCCGGCGGGTGGTGGCCCGGACCTGGTCGCGGCGCAGATCGCGGAACTGGGCGATCGGCGCCGGCCAGCTCAGCGCGATGGCGCACCAGCACACGGCGCGCAGGTGCTCGGCCTCCCCGCCGCGGACCTGGATCAGCGGCCGCAGGTCGAGCGTCGGCGGATCCGGTTCGGGGGTCGGCGGGAGGGGCAGGTCGAGCCCGCCGTACCGGGCGACCTTGCTGTAGAGCGTCACCGTCGCGGGCTTCCAGCCGCGGGCAGCGGCGAGCGGGTCGAGCCCTGTCTCGGCCAGCTGGTCGGGGCCCAGATCCTGCTCGAGGGCCGCCTCGACCAGCCGGCGCCACTGGTCCTCGTAGTGCTCCGGCGGGCTCAGCCGGCGCCAGGCACGGGCGGGGGGCGGAGCCGGCATATCGGGCAGCGGCGGCTGCCACTCACCTCGCATGATCCAACTCTACCGTTATCCCCAACAAAAGTCTCGACTGATTTTTGTGAACACCTACCACCGTCGCCCACCGAGAGGAGCACGGTGCGGCAGTAAAAGGGCCGAGCGCTCCCCGGCGAGCGGTCCGGGACACCGACGTCCCGGTGGGCGGGTGCACGAGGAGGCCGCTCCCACCCGGGTGCGGCCCGTTATGGTCCCGACCATGTACACCGCGAGCTGGCACGACGTCGTGCGCCGCAACCTCTTCGGGCCGCACCCCGACCGGCGGGACCGGCCCTACCGGCTGGTCATCCGGGTGGCGCTCGTCGTCTTCCGGCTGTTCGGCTTCCGGTTCGACGTCCGCGGCTCCGAGCACGTGCCGACCACCGGTGGCGCTGTCCTGTGCAGCAACCACGTCAGCTACCTCGACTTCACCTTCCTCGGTCTGGGCGCGCTGCCCCAGCACCGGTTGGTGCGGTTCATGGCCAAGGCATCGGTATTCCACCACTGGTTCTCCGGGCCCTTCATGCGCGCCATGCAGCACATCCCGGTCGACCGCAAGGCGGGGACGGCGGCGTTCGAGGCCGCGGTGCGGGCGCTGCAGGACGGGCACGTCATCGGCGTCTTCCCCGAGGCGACCATCAGCAGCTCGTTCACCCTCAAGGACCTCAAGGCCGGCGCCGCCCGGATGGCCGTGGACTCCGGTGTGCCGATCCTGCCCGCCGCGGTCTGGGGCGGGCAGCGGATCGCCACCAAGCGCCGCAAGATCGTGCTGCGCCGAGGGGTGGCGATCACCGTGATCATCGGCGAACCGCTCGTCCCGGAGCCGGGGGAGAAGGTGCAGGCCCTGCTGCGGCGCACGAAGGCCGCGATCGAGGAGCTCGTGGTCGAGGCCCAGCGCACCTACCCCGACCAGCCCGCCGGTCCCGACGACCGCTGGTGGATCCCGGCGCACCTGGGTGGCACTGCACCGACCCTGGAGGAGGCCGCCGTGATCGATCTCAGGCACGCCGACGGCCACAAGGTCCACGTGCCGCGGCCGCATCCGGCCCGGCGGCTCGCCGCGCTGGTCAGCCGGCGCCGCGGCCGCTGAGCGTCAGCGGGCCGACCAGCACCCCGAGCGGCTCGCGGTGCCACCAGGCGCCCGACTCCCGCCGCTCGGCCCAGGTGGTGAACCGGTAGCGGTACCGCACCGCCCGTACCGCGGCCGGCGGCGTCGTCCCGAACGGTGCCGACCGCAGCAGACCCAGCGTCGCCGGGTCGGCGGCCAGCAGCTCGTGCAGCAACGGCACGAGCCACCCCCGGCCGTAGCCGGGGTCGATCCCGACGAACCACATCAGCCAGTCCAGCCGCAGGTGGTACGGCGCCACCTGCGGCGGACGGCGGCGCGGATCGCCGGGCTTGCCGCGGAACTCGTACTCGCGCCAGACCGTGCCCGGGCCGGGGGCCGGGTCGTCGGTGGCCTCGAGGACGACCTCGTAGCGGACGCGGGTGACCGACCCGAACGCCCCGTAGCTGTTGACCAGCCGCAGCGGGTCATGGGTGGTGTTCATCCGCTGCCGGGGCGACAGCAGGTTGCGCACCGGCGCCCAGCTCAGCACCGCGACCACGCCGGTGAGGACGATGGTCAGCGCGGTGAACCAGGTGGGGGAGTCGAGGTCGGCCGGCGGATCGACGGGCAGGACGGCGGCGTACCAGCGGCCGTCGATCACCGAGAGCGCGATGACCAGCGTCAGCAGGTTCAGCCAGGCGAAGTTGCCGCTGACGATCAGGTACCCCTGGGCGACCACCATCACGAGTGCGGCGATGCTCGCGACCGGCTGGGGTGCCAGCAGGCCGAAGACGACGACCAGCTGGGTGGCGTGGTTGGCCAGCGTCTCCGCCTTGTGCAGCCGCGGAGGGAGCCGGTGGAACCACCAGCTGGCCGGGTTGGGCAGCGGCTGGGTCTCGTGGTGGTACGCCAGGCAGGTGAGGTCCCGCCAGCACCGGTCGCCCCGCATCTTGATCAGCCCGGCGCCGAACTCCAGCCGGAACAGCAGCCAGCGCAGCAGCCACAGCACCAGCAGCGGCGGCGCGACCGACGCCGGGCCGAGGAAGACCGCGAGAAACCCGGCCTCCACCAGCAGCGTCTCCCAGCCGAAGCCGTACCAGACCTGACCCACGTTGACGATGGAGAGGTACAGGGCCCAGAGCACCAGCCACAGCGCCATCCAGCCCGGCAGCGGCAGCCGATCGGCCACCCCGAGCAGCGCGGCGGCCGACAGCGCGATGCCGGCCCAGCAGCAGCCGGCGAAGAAGCGATCCGACCAGTGCAGGTGGAACACGCTGGGAGAGCGGCGGAACGTCGTCCGGGTCAGGTACCGCGGCACCGGGGTGAGCCCGTCGGTGCCGATCAGCGGCCGGAACTGCCGCAGCGCGGCCACGAAGGCGATGAGGTAGACCAGCGCCACGCCGCGGGTGAACACCAGCCGGCTCAGCCAGGCGCCCGGATCCGCTGCCCAGTCCATCCCCGCCTCCGCTCACTCCGGCGCGACCAGCCGGAACGCCTCCAGCTCGACGTCGTACCAGCGCCGCAGCCGGCCCAGCGGCGTCATGCCCAACCGGCGGCAGACCGCCATGGAGGGGTCGTTGCCCGGCCGGACGACGGCGTAGACCTCGGGCAACCCGCCGTCGAAGGCGCGGTCGACCACCGTCCGCGCGGCCTCGGTGGCGTAGCCGTGCCCCCAACTGTCCGGGTGCAGATGCCACCCCACCTCGACCTCGCCGACGCCGTTGGGCAGCGGCTTGAGCAGCACGGTGCCCGCCGGTGCTCCGCCGTCCACGGGGTCGACGGCCCAGCAGCCGTGCAGCGGGTCCAGCTCGTGCACCCGCTGCCAGCGCTCGACCAGCTCCCGGACCGGCACGCTCGGCGGGCCGCCCAGCCAGCGGACGACCTCCGGACGGCCGTAGAGGTCCGTGAGCCGGGCGAGGTCACCGGGCTCCGTCGTCCACGCCCGGAGCCGCAGCCGGGCAGTGCACAGCACCTCCATCGGGGAGGGCTACCGCCGCCCGTCCACCGGGAAACCCGGCACCGCCCTCCGCACCGTGTCGCCGCCGTCCGCCCCCCACGGCGCGAGGACGGCGACCACAGGGTGCGGCCGGTCGTCCTCAGCCGGCCGGACGTCGCGCACCGATAGGTTCTCGCGCCATGGGGGCCGAGGGGAGGAGAAGCCGGTGAGCTGCACCGCACTGGAGCACAGCCTGGGGGTGCACCGGGTGCTCGAGCCGCCGGGCGTGCTGCCCCAGGCTGCCCTGCGCCTGGACGCCGACCCCGCGCTGGGCCCCGACGAGGTCCGCATCGCGGTGTCCCGGCTCGACCTGGACGCGGTCTCCTTCCGGCAGCTGTCCGTGGCGCACGGTGGGGACGGCGACCGGGTGCGCGCCGCGGTGCTGGAGATCGTCGAGCGACGCGGGAAGCTGCACGACCCGGTCACCGGCTCCGGCGGGATGCTGATCGGCGTGGTCGACGAGGTGGGCCCCGACTCGCCCCTCGGGCTGCAGCCGGGGCAGTCCGTCGCCACCCTGGTCCCGCTCACCCTGACCCCGCTGCGGATCACCGACGGCCTGGCCGGCTGGGACGGCCGCAGCGAGCGGGTGCCGGCCAGCGGGACGGCGATCCTCTTCGCCCGCTCGATCGCCGCGGTGCTGCCCGACGACCTGCCGCGGGAGGTGGTGCTCGCGGTGCTCGACGTCTGCGGCGCGCCGGCCACCACCGAGCGGGTGGTGGCCCGCTCCGGTCACCGCCCGTCGGTCGCCGTCCTCGGGGCCGCCGGCAAGTCCGGGTGCCTCAGCCTCGCCGCGGCGCGGGACGCCCGGGCCGGGCACCTGGTCGGCGTCGTCCGGGACGAGCGGGAGGCCGCCGCGCTGCGGGCCGCCGGGCTCGCCGATGAGGTCGTCATCGCCGACGCCACCGACCCGCTGGCCGTGGCGGCCGCGGTGGACCGGTGCGTCGACGTCACCGTGGTCTGCGTCGATGTGCCCGGCGCCGAGCACGGGGCGGTGCTGACCACGGCCGACGGCGGCACCGTGGTCTTCTTCTCCATGGCCACCTCCTTCTCGGCGGCGGCCCTGGGCGCGGAGGGGATGGCAGCAGACGTGACCATGCTCGTCGGCAACGGCTACACACCGGGGCACGCCGCCCTGGCCCTGGACCTGTACCGGCGGACGCCGGGTGTCCGGGCGCTCATCGACCCGCGGGTCCGCCCATGACCCGGGAGGGCCTGCTGGTCGCCGACGTCACGATCGGCGACACCCCGGGCCGCGCCGTCCACCTGGTCGACGGGGCGATCGGCTGGCTCGGCCCGGCCGCGGACGCGCCGCCCGCCGCCCGCACGGTGTCCGGCGAGGGGGCGCTGCTGACCCCGGCCTTCGTCGACGCCCACGTGCACGCCACCGCCACCGGGCTGGCGCTCACCGGCCTGGACCTGCACGGCACCGACAGCCTGCGGGCCGCGGTCGGCCGGATCGCCGCGCACGCCGCGGCCGCCCCCACCGGGACGGTGCTGGGCACCGGCTGGGACGAGACCGACTGGCCCGAGGGCCGCGGTCTGACCCGGGCCGACCTGGACGCCGTGCTGGGCGCCCGACCGGCCTACCTGGCGCGGGTCGACGTGCACTCCGCCACCGTGTCCACCGCCCTGCTGGACCGGGTGCCGGGGATCACCGCCCTGCCCGGCTACGCCCCGGACGGGCGGCTGCGCCTGGACGCCCACCACGCCGCCCGGCAGGCCGCCTACGGGTCGGTCCACCCCGACCAGCGCCGGTCCGCCCAGCGGGCGACGCTGCGGGCCGCCGCCGCGCTGGGCATCGGCAGCGTGCACGAGATGGCCGGCCCCGAGGTGTCCAGCGCCGAGGACCTCGCCGGGCTGCTGGAGCTGGCCGGCGCGGAGCCCGGGCCGGCGGTGGTCGGCTACTGGGGCGAGCTGTCCGAACGCGGTGGGCTGGACGTCGTGCGCGAGCTCGGCGTGGCCGGGGCCGGCGGCGACCTGTTCTGCGACGGTGCCTTCGGCTCGCACACCGCCGCGCTGAGCGCCCCCTACGCCGACCGGCCGGAGACCGCCGGCGCCCTGCGCTTCGACACCGGCTCGCTGGTCGAGCACCTGCGTGCCTGCACCGCGGCGGGGGTGCAGGCCGGCTTCCACTGCATCGGCGACGCCGCGGTGGCGCAGGTGCTCACCGCCGTCGGCGCCGTCGTCGACGAGCTCGGCCGGAACGCCGTGCGCGCCTGCCGGCACCGGCTCGAGCATGTGGAGATGGTCGACGAGGACGCCATCGAGCGGATGCGCCGGTGGGGAATGGTCGCCAGCGTCCAACCGGCCTTCGACGCCGCCTGGGGTGGGGACGCCGGCATGTACGCCGAGCGGCTCGGTGCCGACCGGGCGGCCGGCTGCAACCCGCTGGCCGACCTGGTCGATGCCGGGGTGGCCGTGGCGCTGGGCAGCGACGCCCCGGTGACCCCGCTCGACCCATGGGGCGGCGTGCACGCCGCCGTCGACCACCGGACCCCGGGTGCGGGGCTACGCCCCTTCGATGCCTTCGACGCGGCCACCCACGGCGGCTGGCACGCCGTTCGGGCCGAGCATCCCGACGGCCCGCTCGCCGTCGGCGCCTGGGCGCACCTGGCGCTCTGGGCGACCGAGCGACCGCTGTCCGCCGTCCTCGCTGCCCGGGCGCGGCCCGCCTGCCGGCAGCTGCTCGTCGCCGGCCAGTTGATCGGAGCCGCACGATGACGACCCGGCTCCGGGCTTCCTGTACCGAAGCCCGGGGCTTTCGGTACAGGAAGCGCCCGGACGACGGCCGTCAAGGGCTCGCTCGGTAACGATCTGGTCACAGGTCGCACCGAAGCCCTCCGGTGCTTGGTGCGTCGACCAGCGCTCTCTATGGTCGGTCCGCGTCACACCCGGGACATCCGGCGTGTCGTGCCTCTCCGGCACAGCCACACGTGGGGCCCCGCGCCACCAGACAACGGTGGACCGGCCGCAGCCAGCGACCGTCCCACCGGCCCGAAGGCGCGGGGTGCCCCGCGGGTGGCTCGCCCGGGCGAGCGCCCCCGTACGTGCCCGGCGACGGACGCCTCCGTCGCCCCACCGGGACGCCTGCGCGGGATGGGATGCTGGGCGGGGTCGTCGCGACGCAGCGGCGGCCCGGCCCCGTCCGACCGGTGCGGGGCCACCTGAGGTGGACCCGGGAACGCCGGGCGGTGGGAGGGACGGTGCCGGCAGTGGCGGCGACCGGCACGATGCAGCTCGGGACGCCGGCTGAGAACGGGCCGGCCGCCGCGGACGACGCCGTCCGCCGCCGGTGGTCCCCGCCCTGGCGTACCGCGCTCGCGGCGGCCGGTGGCCTGGCGCTCTTCCTCTCCTTCCCCGGACACGACCTGGGCTTCCTGGCCGTGCTGGGCCCCGCCGCGCTGGCGCTGGCCACCCGCGGCCAGCGGGTCCGCAGCGGCGTGTGGCTGGGCCTGGTCCTCGGGCTGGTCTTCCTGGTACCGCTGCTGTCCTGGACCGGCATCTACGTGGGTGCCTTCCCCTGGCTGGCGCTCGCCGTCTTCGAGTCGCTGTACCTGGCGCTGCTCGGCGGCGCCCTGGCGCTGACCTCGCGGCTGCCCGGCTGGCCGGTGTGGGCCGCCGCGCTGTGGGTGGCCGACGAGGCGCTGCGCGGGCGCTTCCCGATGGGCGGCTTCCCCTGGGGCCGGCTGGGGTTCAGCCAGGCCGACGGCCCGTTCACCGCGCTGGCCGCGTACGGCGGGGTGCCGCTGGTGAGCTTCGCCGTCGCGCTCACCGGATCCGCCCTCGCCGCGGCGGCGGTGGCGCTGCACCGCGCCCGCCGGGCTCCCCGCGGAACCGGACGGCGGCGCGGAGCGCGGGCGGCGGCGCTGGCCCTCGCCGGCGCGGTGGCCGTGCCGCTGGTGGGGGTGGTCGCCGAGCTGCCGCTGGCCGGCGGCTCGCTGACCGCCGGGGGCCCGACCCGCACCGTCGCCGTGATCCAGGGCAACGTGCCCCGCGCGGGTCTCGACTTCAACGCCCAGCGCCGCGCGGTGCTGGACAACCACGTGAGCCGGACCGTCGAGCTGGCCGACGACGTCCGGGCCGGTACCGCCGCCCGGCCCGACCTGGTGATCTGGCCGGAGAACAGCTCCGACATCGACCCCTACCGCAACGCCGACGCCGCCGCCGCGATCAGCCGCGGCGCGCAGGCCATCGGGGCGCCGATCCTGGTCGGTGCGGTCGTCGACGGGCCGGGGGAGAAGCTGTCGAACACCGGCATCGTCTGGGACCCGGTCACCGGGCCCGGCGCCACGTACGTGAAGCGCCACCCCGTCCCGCTGGCCGAGTACGTGCCGGCCCGGTCGTTCTTCCGCTTCTTCAGCGAGAAGGTGGACCTGGTGCGCCGTGACTTCGTCGCGGGGGAGGGCAGCGGGGTGCTCGACATCGGTGGCGCCCGGATCGGCGACGTCATCTGCTTCGAGGTCGCCTACGACTCCCTGGTCGCCGACACGGTCGCCGATGGCGCCGGCATGATCGTCGTGCAGACCAACAACGCCACGTTCGGGTACACCGACGAGAGCGCCCAGCAGCTGGCCATGGGCCGGTTGCGCGCCGTCGAGCACGGCCGCACGGTGGTGGTGGCCGCCACCAGCGGGATCAGCGCGATCGTCGCCCCCGACGGGTCGGTCGTCCGCCGGTCGGAGCTGTTCACCCCCGACGTGTTCGTCGAGGAGATCGCCCAGCGGGAGCAGCGCACGGTGGCCTCGCGGCTGGGCGGCGGCCCCGAGTGGCTGCTGACCGCCCTGGCGGTGGGCGCGGTGATCGCCGTCGTCGTCCCGGCGGCGGCCCGCCGCCGCTCCGGCCGCGGAGCGGCCGCATGACACCGGAGGTCGGCGCGGGTCATGTCCTGGTCGTCATCCCGACCTACGACGAGGTGGGGAGCCTGGGCGGGGTGCTGGACCGGCTGCACGCCGCGGTCCCGTCGGCGCACGCACTGGTGGTGGACGACGCGTCGCCCGACGGCACCGGTGAGCTGGCCGACGCCCGCGCCGCCGGCGACGAGCGGGTGCACGTGCTGCACCGGGCGGGCAAGGCCGGCCTCGGGTCGGCCTACGTCGCCGGGTTCGGCTGGGCGGCCGAGCGCGGGTACCACGTGGTCGTCGAGATGGACGCCGACGGCTCGCACCCCCCGGAGCGGCTGCCGGCGCTGCTGGCCGCCCTGGCCGACGCCGACCTGGTGCTGGGCTCGCGCTACGTGCCCGGCGGGCAGGTGCAGGACTGGCCGGCCTACCGGCTGGCGCTGTCCCGGTTCGGCAACCTGTACACCCGGTGGCTGCTCCGGCTGCCGCTGCAGGACGCCACCGGCGGGTACCGGGTCGCCCGGGCCGACCTGCTGGCCCGGTTGCCCTTCGACGAGGTCGCCAGCCAGGGGTACTGCTTCCAGGTCGACTGGGCCTGGCGGGCCGTCCGGGCCGGTGCCCGGGTGGCCGAGGTGCCGATCACGTTCACCGAACGTGCCGTCGGGCGGAGCAAGATGAGCGGTTCGATCGTTGGAGAGGCACTGGCCCGGGTCACCTGGTGGGGCGTGCGCGACCGGCTGGCCGACTGGCTGCCCGGGCGAGTCCCGCGGGTGGTGCCGGAACAGTGACCGTGCCCAGCGGTGGCTCAGGGCGCTCCGGTAGGCGGAGCGCCGGTCACCGAGCACGGCACAGCTGAGGAGGAGACATGGCGACAGTCCATCCACCGGCCGGGTACCCGACCCGGCGGCCGGCGTCGCAGCGGCTGCGGGCGGCGATCGGGCTGGGCGTGCTGGCCGAGGTCGCCGTCTTCGCCTTGGTGGCCAGCCAGCTCGGCGTGGGGTGGACGATCCTGCTCGCCCTCGCCACCAGCGCGCTCGGGGCGGTCCTGCTGGCCCGCCAGGGCACGAAGGCGCTGGCCGAGCTGCGTGACCGGGCCCAGACCCGCCAGCACCCCGGCCGGGCCCTCGGCGACGCCGGGCTCGTCGCACTGGGTGGCGTGCTGATGGTGTTGCCGGGGTTCCTGGGTGATCTGCTGGGGTTGCTCTGCCTGCTGCCGTTCACCCGGGCGCTGCCGCGGGCGCTGATCGCCCGTGGGCTGTTGCGCCGGTTGCCCGACCAGCTCCGTGGGCCGGTCCGGGTCCGGTCGACCCGCACGGCGACCGTCGACCCCGGGGGCCCCGCCGGTCCGACCGGGCCCGCGGGTCCGACGGAGCCCCCGGGTCCGGCGGGTCAGCGTCCGGCCGGTCCGCCCCGGGTCATCGAGGGCGACATCGTCGGCCACTGACGGCCGCGGACAGCACACGGCCCTGGCAGGGGAGTCCCCACCAGGGCCGTGTGCGTTCGGTACGGCCTGCCTCCAGGGGCCCGCCGCGAGCCTGCGAGCGGTGGGGAGGAGGCAGGTCCTTTCTCAGCTGGCGCGGGTCCGCCGGCCGCGGAGCACCTCGAGACGCTCGGCGAGAACCTCTTCGAGGTCATCGACCGAGCGGCGCTCCAGGAGCATGTCCCAGTGGGTGCGCGGCGGCTTCACCTTCTTGGGGGCGGGCTCGGTGCCGCCCACCAGCTTGGCGGCCGAGCCGTCGTACTTGCACTCCCAGGTGTCGGGAAGCTCGGCGTCATCAGCGAAGGGCACCGTCACCAGGTGCCCCTGCGGGCACCGGTACTCGGCGTACTGCCGCTCGATGGGCGCGGTGTTGCGCTCGGTCTCGTAGCTCACGCTGCCCAGTCGGCTGCCCCGCAGGGATCGCTCGCCCATGGCACACCGTCCTCTCGTGCTTCGTCGGTGGTCTTGGCTACCCGGGCAGCCGTGTGCTCATGCCACACGGCCAGGGGAAGTCATGGGGAGTAACGACAGAACTCCTGGAGAGATTCCGCGTTATCAGTTCCCCATCATCTCATGGGGTGGTATTGCACCGTCGACCACCCCTGTGCGGAGGGGGTCGTCCCCGCCCGGGGTGAGATCATGGGAGGGCCAGCTGTCCCGGTCCGGTGGGGGTCGGCCCGAGTTGGCCGCGGGCGTGGTGGCGTCGGCAGAGCACCTGGTAGCGCACCGGAGCACCGTCGTCCGCGCCGGCGCCGGGCTCGGCCGGACCGGTGTCGGCGACGACCACCGTGGCACCCTCCCGGACCATCGCGTTCCCGGCCACCCGCGCGTTGAGGAGGCCGGGCAGGCCACACCAGCACAGCACCTCGACCTGCACCCGTTGCACGTCGTCGGCGAGCTCGAACAGCCGTGCGGTGCCCTCGAACAGGCGGGTGCGGAAGTCGGTGGTCAGCCCGAATGCGTAGACGTCGACATGCGACTCGTCGACGAGCTCGGCCAGCTGCCCGACCTGGTCGCGGGTGAGGAACTGCGCCTCGTCGACGATCAGGTAGTCGACCCGGTGGCCGGCGGCCCAGCGGTCCCGCACGAGCAGGCGGACGTCGATGTGCCCGGTGAGTTCGACGGCGTCCTGGCGCAGGCCGACCCGTGAGCTGATCTGCGGGTTCCCCGAACGGTCGCCCTGGGTCAGCAGCAGGCCGTGCCGGCCCTGCCGGCTCTGGTTGTGGTCGACCTGCAGCGCCAGGGTGGACTTCCCGCAGTCCATCGGGCCGTGGAAGAACACCAGGTGCGCCGGCGCCGGGTGCCGGCGGCGGTCGCCGGCCACCGGAACGGCATCCGGGCCGAACGCGGTCTCCGGGAGGAGAGCGGTGGTGTCGGTGCTGGGCAGGGAGGTCACAGGCGCTCCGGTGGGACGTTGCCGGCCTCAACGATCGCCTTCCGCATGTCCAGCGTGGCGAGCAGCACGAAACCGGCGATGAAGAAGAAGACCAGGCTGAAGATGGCGTAGCGGTAGGAGTCGGTGAGCTGGTAGGTCAGGGCGAACAGGAAGGGGCCCAGCCAGCTGGTGCCGCGGTCGCTGATCTCGTAGAACCCGAAGTACTCTGCCTCCTTGCCGGGTGGGATCAGCTGGCTGAACAGCGACCGGGACAACGCCTGGGTGCCGCCGAGCACGAACCCGATGACGACGGCCAGCAGGTAGAACTGCGTCGCCGCGCCGGGTGTGAGGAAGTAGGCGGCCACCAGGACTCCGGTCCAGACCACCAGCGCGCCGAGCACGGTGCGCTTGGCCCCGACGGTGGCAGCGACCCGGCCGAGGGCCACGGCCCCGAAGAAGGCGACCACCTGGACGAGCAGGATCGTGGAGACCAGCGTGGTCTGGGAGAGCTCGAGCTCCTCGGCGCCGTACTGGGCGGAGACGCCGATGATCGTCTGGACGCCGTCGTTGAACAGCAGGTAGGCAGCCAGGAACCACAGCGTGAGCCGGTAGCGGCGCAGGTCGCGCAGGGTGGCGCCGAGCTGGCGGAACCCGCCGACGAGGGCGCCGCTGCCCGGCGCGGCGACCACCGCGGACTCCCGAGGCCGACGGTTGCGCAGCAGCGAGACGCTGACGACGGTGAACCCCGCCCACCAGATGCCCGCCGAGGCCAGGCA
Source organism: Modestobacter lapidis (assembly GCA_019779905.1). Lineage (GTDB taxonomy): Bacteria > Actinomycetota > Actinomycetes > Mycobacteriales > Geodermatophilaceae > Modestobacter > Modestobacter lapidis. The sequence goes on from JABAKE010000005.1 coordinate 137,771, forward strand.
GATCCGCACCGCCTCGCCCTCGGTGATCCCCAGCGACCCGTGCTGGGTGAACAGCACCAGGTTGGCGGCCAGCAGCAGCGCGCCGCCGAGGTAGCCGAAGGCCCAGCCGCGGCTGGACACGGCGTCCCGCTCGTCCGGGCCGGCGAGGTCGGGCAGCCACGAGTAGTAGACGACGGTGGCCGCGCCGAAGCACAGGTTGGCGACGACGAAGAGCCCGGCGCCCAACAGGTAGCGCTCGCCGGCGACGAAGAACAGCGCCATCGTGCACAGCGACCCGAGGAAGGCGAAGCCGGCCAGCAACTGACGCTTGCGCCCGCTCCGGTCGGCGATCGCGCCGGTCAGCGGCAGCACGAACACCTGCAGCACCACCGACAGGGAGAGCACGTACCCGAAGAAGCTGCCCGGCGGGATGCTGATCCCCAGCGGATGGATGCGGTCCGCCCGGTCGGCGGCCGCCTCCGCGATGGAGGTCAGGTACGGGGCCAGGAAGACGGTCGTCACCGAGGTGTTGAAGACCGACATCGCCCAGTCGTAGGAGTACCAACCGCGGCGCTCGCGGCGCAGCGCCCGGTCCGGCGGCGGCGCCGGGAAGCGGACCGGCGCGGGGTTTCCGGGCTCGCTCACGGGATGTCCGTCGGCACGACGCCGCCGGGGTACGCCGCGACGCCGGTCGTGGGGCGCGTGGCGTCGAGGTAGGCCATCCGGTCCCGCGGCTCCCCGGCCCGCAGCGGTGCCAGGCCACGGGTGATCGCCGCGGCGATGCGGGCCCGGGCCCGGTGGGCGTCGCCGACCCGGCCCACCCGCAGGTCCTCGACGTGCACCGGCGGCCCGAGGTGCACCTGCAGGGCCGGCCGGTACCGGAGCGCCCGCAGCGCGGTGCTCAGCTTGCCCCGGTCGTTGGCGTACTGCAGCACCTCGTGGGCGCCCCACTGGCTGACCGGCACCACCGGGACGTCGGCTGCCAGCGCCATCCGGGCCAGGCCGGTGCGACCGCGTTCGGGCCAGCCGTCGGGTGCCAGCCCGACCCGGCCCTCGGGGTAGGCGAGCACGTGCCCACCGGCGTCCAGGGCCACCCGGGCCACCCGCACGGCGTGCGCCGCGAGGTCGGTGCCGCGTACCACCCGGATGACCCCCGCCCGCTCCAGCAGCGGGCCGACCACGGGGGCGGCGACGATGCTGCCGGTGGCCATGAACCGCGGGTACACCCCGGCACGGTGCAGCGCCGCAGCGACGACGAAGGTGTCGAAATCCCCGATGTGGTTGGCCGCCAGCAGCAGCGGCCCGCGCAGCCGCCCCTCCTGGATGCTGCCGGTCACCTGCAGCCGCCCGAAGATGCCGGGCAGGTGCGCGAAGACGCGCAGCGCCAGCCGTCCGAACCACCAGGGTGGTGCCGCGGCGATGGCCAGCTCGCGGGCGAACCAGGCGGGGTCGTCCGCGCCGACCATGCCCGCCAGCTGGGGTGGCAGCGGCGGGGGAGCGGGGTGCCAGTCGCGGACCCGTTGCCGCAGGCTCACGACGCTGTCCATTGGTCCCGGGCCACCAACAGGTCGCGCAGCATCGTCGGCCGGTCGGTCATGATGCCGTCCACGCCGAGGTCCAGCAGGTCGGTGGCCTCCTGCTCGGTGTCGACCGTCCACACGTGCACCTGCAGGCCGCGGGCGTGCGCGGCGGCGAGGAACCGCTCGTCCACCAGCGGCCGGCCACCCAGCTGCAAGGGCACCTGGGCGCACCCGGCCTGGATGCGCACCAACCCCGCGGCCCGCGGCGAGTACGACGACAACCGCAGCGCGGCCACGCCCCGCGGGCCGAGCGAGGTGCAGACGTCCGGGCCGAACAGCCGGCGGGCCGCGGCCAGCCGGGCGTCGGAGAACGATCCCAGGCAGATCCGGTCCTCCACCCCGAGCCGGCGGACGGTGCGCACCAGGGGAGCCAGCACGCCGGCCGCCTTGATGTCGAGGTTGAACCGGACGTCGGGCCACGCGCCGAGCAGGTCGTCCAGCCGCACGACCGGTTCCCGGCCACCGATCAGCGCCCCGCGGACCTCCCGCCACGGCAGGTTCTCGATCCGCCCGGCCCGATCGGTCACCCGGTCCAGCGTCGGGTCGTGGAAGGCCACCAGGGCGCCGTCGGCGGTCACCCGGACGTCGGTCTCCAGGTAGCGGTAGCCCAGTGCGAGGCAGGCCTCGAACGCCGGCATGGTGTTCTCCACGTGATCGATGGCCCCGCCACGGTGCGCCATCGCCAACGGTGTCGGTGCGTCGAGGAAGGCATAGCGCGAGCCCGGCACGCGATCACGTTAATGGCGGGCCGCCGGGCGTCCCCCGGGGGTCCCCGGTGTTCCCGGCAGGCCTCCGGCGGTCCGGTTGGGCGTGTCCGCCGGGGCCGCCGCGCTCTGCCGTCTACGGTCCCTGACGTGGTTGTAGAGACCGGCGCACCGCCCCGTCCCGCGTCCCGGACGCGACGGGCCGACGCCGAGGAACGACGGTGCGGATGGTGCCGCAGCGTGCTGCCGGTCCAGGAGACGGTCGGCCGCCCGCGGCTGTACTGCGGACAGGCGTGCCGGCAGCGCGCCTACGAGCAGCGCTCGGCGACGGCCAAAGCAGGCCTGTCCGACGACGTGGTCCTGGTGACCCGCGCCGAGCTCGACGGTCTGCAGGACCGGCTCTACCAGCTGCGCTGCGCCATCGAGGACGTGCAGACCCTGCTGAGCGAGAAGCCCACCAAGGCCGAGCTGGAACGCTCGCTCGCCGAGCTGGTGCGCTCGACCGGGCGACTGGACCGGCTGTGGCTGTCGGGACGGTCGGCCGGCTGACGCACACCTGACCACGTCGCTTCCGTCACTGTGACGAATCGAGGTGGTCGGACGGGATCCGGCCGGGGAGCGGCCCGCCGGCCGGCTCAGTCGTTGCCGCCGTCGCTCTCGTCCTCGTCGCGCTCGCTGTCGCTGTTGTCGTCCGGGTCGTTGTCGCTGTTGTCGGGCAGGTTGCCCTGCGAGACGTCGCCGGGATCGTTGCCGCCGGTGTTCTCGCTGTCGTCGTCGGTCGTGCCGTCGTTACGGGTGTCGCTGTTCTCCCCGCCGCTCGGGTCGCCGCAGGCGGTCAGCGTGCCGGCGCCGCCGCCGACGAGGGCGAACGCGAGGAACAGGGCGGCCACCGGGCGTCGGGTGTTCATGTCCTGACCCTACGAAGCGATCCCGGCCGCCGCCCGTCGAACGCCCGACAACGCAGTGAATACGTCACGGTGACGAATCCACGGTGTTGTCGGGGGCTCCGGACGGTCGCTCTACCGTCCGCCGATAATCGACATTATGTCAAGTCAGCCGGCGATCGGCGGGATCGCTCCGTGCACCGGCACGTGCTCGATCTCCGCGCGCTTCAGCTCGCTGGCCGCGCTCCGTCTGGCCAGCACCAGCACCCCGACCGTCAAGCCGAGGACGCCGACCACCTGGCCGGTGTGCATCAGGAACCCGGGCGCCAGCTGCTCGCCGTACACCGGGCCGGCCAGCCCGACGGCGACCAGCGGCTCCAGCACGGCCATCACCGGCAGCGCCTCGATGAGCGCGCCGGACTGGTAGGCCCACTGGGCGAAGACGATCGACGTGGCCCCGGCGGCGAGCAGCACGTACGTCGTCCAGGAGGTGAGCCACTCCCCTGCCGGCCGGGTGACGACGTCCTTCACCAGCAGGCCGGTGATGCCGAACCCCAGGCCCGAGGCAACGGCCAGCGCCAGCGCGCGATGGGCGGCGTCGGGCCGGCGGGCCCACAGCGCCGCGGCCGTGGCTACGACCACCAGGCCGGCGAGGCAGGCCAGCAGCGCGGCGGGGCGGGCCTCGGCACGGCCGTGCCGGGGCGCGGCGGAGACCACGAACAGCGCCAGGGCGGCCACCACTGCGCCGGCGGCCAGCCACTGCCGCCGGTCGGGCAGCGGCCGGCCGGGGTGCCGGCGGTCCACCAGCGCGCCCAGTGCCAGGGAGATGACCAGCCCGCCGGAGAGCAACGGCTGGACGATGACGACCGCGCCGTGCCGCAGCGCCGCGGCGTGCAGCATGAAACCGGTGAGCGCCGCGGCCTGCCCGGCCAGCCAGCCGCGATGGCTGACCAGGGCGCGGATCAGCCGGAACACCTTCCCCGTGCCGATGTCCGCGGACGCCGACGTGGCGGCGCGGTGCTGGACGACCGTGGAGACGGCGAACATGCAGGCCGACAGCAACGCCAGGACGACGGCCGTCACCGGCGGCCCGCCCGGGGCACCCCGGGGAGGGCGCCGTGGCGCTGCGGCGGCGGGCTCGTCACCGAGTGATACCAACACATCTCGCGGCTGGACACCCGTCGGGGCCGGCGCGGCGTGCCGGTGCCGAAGCCGGGCCTGCCGGGTTTGCCGCGCCCCCGACCGTTGGTAGGGAGAGGACGTGCTGACGCCGCTGCACGCGTGCACGTCGGCCGGCCTGGCGCGTGCTCCGGACCCCGGGCAGTCGCTGGACCGCACCACGACCGCACCGATGCAGGAGGAAGACGTGAAGGCGCTGACCGTGATTCCCGGGCAGAGCGGCTCCCTCGCCGTGACCGACGTCCCCGAGCCGACACCCGCCGCCGACGAACTGCTGGTGGACGGGCTGGCCGTGGGCATCTGCGGCACCGACCACGAGATCGCCGCCGGGGAGTACGGCTGGGCGCCGCCCGGCCGGGACCGGCTGGTGCTGGGCCACGAGTCACTCGGCCGGGTCCGCGAGGCACCGCCCGGCTCGGCCTTCCAGGCCGGTGACCTGGTCGTCGGCGTGGTCCGCCGGCCGGACCCGGAGCCCTGCGGGGCGTGCGCGCACGGCCACTTCGACATGTGCCGCAACGGCCGGTACACCGAGCGGGGCATCAAGGAACTCGACGGCTTCGCCAGCGAGCGCTGGTGCGTCCAGGCCGACTACGCCGTCCCGCTGGACCGCGGGCTGGCCGACGTGGGCATGCTGCTGGAACCGACGAGCGTCGTCGCGAAGGCCTGGGACGAGATCGAGAGCATCGGTAACCGCTCCTGGTTCGCCCCCGAGCGCGTGCTGGTCACCGGCGCCGGGCCGATCGGGCTGCTGGCCGCGATGCTGGGCCGGCAGCGGGGGCTGGAGGTCCACGTGCTGGACCAGGTGACCACCGGACCCAAACCCGAACTGGTCGACGCGCTGGGCGCCACCTACCACTCCGACGGCTTCGACGCAGCGGTCGAGGGCGGGCATCCCGACGTCATCATCGAGGCGACCGGCGTCCCCTCGCTGGTGCTGGAGGCGATGGCGCGCACCGCCCCCTACGGCATCGTCTGCCTGACCGGCGTGTCCGCTGCCGGGCGCACCCGGGAGCTGGACGCCAGCGGGCTGAACCGCTCGATGGTCCTGGAGAACGACGTGGTGTTCGGGTCGGTGAACGCGAACCTGCACCACTACGCGCTGGCGGCCACCGCCCTGGCGGATGCCGATGGTGACTGGCTGCGATCGCTGGTCACCCGCCGCGTCGGGCTCGAGTCGTTCGCGGAGGCGTTCGAGTTCGCGGACGACGACGTCAAGGTCGTGCTCGCCTTCGGCGGGTGAGCCCCCGCCGTCCACCAGCACACCATCCACGACCACGAGAGGGAGCCACCATGGCCAGCAGGATCGAGGACTACGGGCTGATCGGGGACCTCCAGACCGCCGCATTGGTCGGCCGGAACGGCTCCATCGACTGGCTGTGCCTGCCGTCGTTCGACTCCCCGGCGTGCTTCGCCGCCCTGGTCGGCAACGACGGCAACGGCCGGTGGCAGCTCGCGCCGGCCAGTGGGGGCAGCTGCACCCGGCGCCGCTATCGGGGCGATTCGCTGGTCCTGGAGACGGAGTGGGAGACCCCGGACGGCACCGTGCGGGTGATCGACTTCATGCCGCCGCGCGGCGAGGCGCCCGACGTCGTCCGGATCGTGGAGGGGGTCTCCGGCCGGGTCCCGATGCGCATGGACCTGGTGCTGCGATTCGACTACGGACACCTGGTGCCCTGGGTGCGTCACGTGGACGGGGACCTGGTGGCGGTGGCTGGGCCGGACGCGGTCTCGCTGAGCACCCCGGTGCAGCTGCAGGGCCGCGACCGGACGACGCAGGCGGAGTTCGAGGTGGCCGCCGGCGAGCGGGTTCCCTTCGTGCTCACCCACAGCGCCTCGCACCTGCCCCTGCCGACACCGGTCGAGGCCAAGCGGGCTCTCGGGGACACCGAGTCCTTCTGGGCGGAGTGGATCAGCCAGTGCAGCTACGACGGCGAGTGGGCGCCTGCGGTCCGCCGGTCGCTGATCACCCTCAAGGCGCTGACCTACCGGCCCACCGGCGGCATCGTCGCCGCCGCCACCACCTCGCTTCCGGAGGAGCTGGGCGGCAGCCGCAACTGGGACTACCGCTACTGCTGGCTGCGTGATGCGGCGTTCACCCTCCAGGCGTTGCTGGGCACGGGCTACCTCGCCGAGGCGCGCGCCTGGCGGGAATGGCTGCTGCGGGCTGTCGCCGGCGATCCGGCCGAGCTGCGGATCATGTACGCCCTCGACGGGTCCCGGCGGATCCCCGAGTACGAGCTGCCCTGGCTGAGCGGCTACGAGGGCTCCGCCCCCGTCCGGGTCGGCAACGGCGCCGCCGGGCAGTTCCAGCTCGACGTCTGGGGAGAGCTGCTCGACGGTCTGCACCTGGCCCGGGAGTCCGGGCTGTCCCCGATGGAGGACGCCTGGGATGTGCAGAAGGAGCTGCTGAACTTCCTCGAGGACGTCTGGGACACCCCGGACAGCAGCCTGTGGGAGGTTCGCGGCGAGCCACGGCACTTCGTGCACTCCAAGGTGCTGGCCTGGGCGGGCGTCAACGGCGCGATCGAGGCGGTGGAGAAGCACGGCCTGGACGGCCCGGTGGACCGCTGGCGCACGCTGCGCCAGCAGATCCACGACGACGTCTGCGCCAAGGGGTACGACGCCGAGCGGCGGACCTTCACCCAGTTCTACGGCTCCACCGGCCTGGACGCGGCACTGCTGCTGATCCCCCAGGTGGGCTTCCTCCCCTGGGACGACGAGCGCGTCGTGGGCACCGTCGAGGCGGTCCAGCGCGAGCTCACCGAGGACGGCTTCCTGCTGCGCTACAAGGTCGACGCCGACGGGCGGGTCGACGGCCTGCCCGGCGAGGAGGCGCCGTTCCTGCTGTGCAGCTTCTGGCTCGCCGACGCCCTCAACGGGATCGGCCGGACGGCGGAGGCGCGGGAGCTCTTCGAGCGGCTGCTCGGGCTGACCAACGACCTGGGCCTGATGAGCGAGGAGTACGACCCGCGCACCGGCCGGCACCTGGGCAACACCCCGCAGGCGTTCAGCCACGTCGGCCTGGTCAACACCGCGCGGCACCTCGGCGGAGCGCACCGGGTACCCGGCGAGCACGGCTGACCTGCCGGGCGCCCGCCCTCGTCCTCCCGGCCGGCGCCGGCCGGGAGGACGGGGGCTGCGGATCAGGCGATCTCGGCGCGCTGGATCCGCAGCCAGCCGACCACCAGCGGCAGCAGCAGCCACAGCGCCACGGAGGTGCCGACCTGCGCCCAGCCCTGGCCGTCGAGCTGCCCCTCGTACATCGGGATCGTGGTCATGGACAGGTCCAGCCAGTTCTGTACCCAGTCCAGTGCACCGACGGTGCTGACCAGGATGGTGAACACCGTCGGCAGCAGGAAGTACAGGACGATGGCCAGCGGCGAGCTGAGCAGCAGCATGCCGAACGCGACGCCGACGAGCACGTAGACGATCTGGACGAGCAGCACCTGGGCCAGCTGGGCGCCGCTGAGCTCCCAGCCGGCCTCCAGGTCGGTGACCACCGGTGTGAGCGCGGTGGCCAGGGCCGAGACTGCGGCTGCGGCCAGGACGCCCAGGACCGCCAGCACGGTCGCTGCCAGCACCTTGGCCGTGAGCACCTGCGACCTCCGGGGCACCAGCGCGAAGGTGGTCATGGCCGTGCGCTGCGACCACTCGCTGGTGACCAGCAGGATGCCCAGGACGGGCAGCAGGAGGCCCACCGGGAACTGGCTCGCGGTGAAGAAGTAGGCGAAGCTGCCATCCACCCCGTCATCGAAGAACAACTGCAGCCCGACGACGAGCAGCGCCGCCGCGGCGATCGCCACCAGTAGCCAGCGTCCGGCACGGGTGTCGGCGGACTTCCGCAGCTCGACCCGGACCAGTTGCAGCAGCGAGGGGGCGCTGGGCGACTGCTGGAAGCGTGACCTGTCGTCGGCCGGTGTCAGGACGGTGCTGCTCATGCCCGGGCCTCCTGGACCTGGTGGGCGGCCGGAGCGGTGCCGGCCGGCGGGGTGTCGGTGGACCCGGTCAGGGACCGGAAGAGCTCCTCGAGGCCGCCGCCGTCGGCCGGGCGCAGTTCCACGAGGACCACGGCGGCCGCCGCGGCCACCCGGCCCACGGCCTCCGGCTCGGCATCCGCGATCAGCGCGCCGCTCCGGCCGGCGGTCGCGGGGATCCCCGCCGCGGCGAGTGCCTGCTCCAGTGCAGTGGGGTCGGCCGCGCGGACCACCGTGCCGCGGGTGGTGAGCAGCTCGGCCTTGCTGCCCTGCGCCACGATCCGCCCGCCGGCGATGACGACGAGCTGATCGGCGACCGCCTCGACCTCGTGCAGCAGGTGCGAGGAGAGCAGCACGGTGCCGCCGCGGTCGGCAAAGCCGCGCAACAGTCCGCGCATCCAGAAGATGCCCTCCGGGTCCAAGCCGTTGGCCGGCTCGTCCAGCACGAGCACCTGCGGGTCGCCCAGCAGGGCGGTGGCCAGGCCGAGGCGCTGCCGCATGCCGAGCGAGTACTTCCCCACCCGCTTGCCGGCCGGGCTGCCCGCCAGGCCGACCAGCTCGAGCACCTCGTCCACCCGGCTCCGCCCGACTCCCAGGACCATCGCCGACAGGACGAGGGACTCCCGCCCGGTGCGGCCGGCGTGCTGGGCGCCGGCGTCCAGCAGCACACCGACGTGCCGCCCGGCGTTGGGCAGGTCCCGGTAGGCCCGCCCGGCGACGGTCGCCGCCCCGCTGGTCGGGGTGGCCAGGCCGCAGAGCGAGCGGAGGGTGGTGGACTTGCCGGCGCCGTTGGGCCCGAGGAAACCGGTGACCGTCCCGGGGGCGCATTCGAAGGACACGTCGGAGACGGCGAGCTGCGTGCCGTACCGCTTGGTGAGGTGCTCGATCGCGATCATGGGGAGAGCCTGGCGGGGCGGCCGGTCACCCGCATCGGCCGGCGGGCTCGATCTCGTGGCCGAAGGTCTTCCTCCGGAGGTGGCAGGGGTAGACCTCGGTCGCTACCGGGGGTCGGTCCTCCCTCGTAGCCTGCTGGTGTGCCTTCAGCCACCCGACCGCGGACGGGCACCCCCGGCGTCGAGCACCCCTCGCTGGTGCCCGCCCAGCTGCTCGCCGATCTCGACCTGGACACCGACCTGGGCACCGGCCTGGACACCAGCGGGGAACCGTCGGGAGCCGGCCCGCCGCGGCGCCGGGTCCGCCGGTCGGTGCGCGACTGGGCCGTCGACGTCGGCGCGTTCCTGGCCTCGCTGCTGTGCGGCCTGGTCTTCGTGGGCATAGCGCTGTCCGAGCCCTCCCCTCCCTCTGACCCGCTCGTCGCGCTGGACGTCGTCGCCGGGACGCTCGCCTGCCTGGCGCTGTGGCTGCGGCGCCGCTGGCCGGTCGGGGTGGCGCTCGCCGTCGCCGTGGCGGGCAGCTTCTCCGACATGGCCGGCCTCGCCGTGCTCATCACCCTGTTCACCGTGGCCGTGCACCGGCGCTGGCCGACGGTGGTCGTGGTCGCCGCGGCCAACTTGGTCAGCCTGACCGGCTACGTGCTGGTGCGGCCGGTCTCGGGCGTCGACCAGCTGGTGTTCGCCGCCCTGGGCACCGCGCTCACCGCGGCCGTCGTCGCCTGGGGCATGTTCGTGCGGGCCCGGCGCCAGCTGGTGCGGTCGCTCCAGGAGCGGGCGCTGCGCGCCGAGGCCGAGCAGCTGTTGCGCGTCGACCAGGCCCGCCAGCTCGAGCGCACCCGGATCGCCCGGGAGATGCATGACGTGCTGGCCCACCGCATCTCGCTGCTGAGCATGCACGCCGGCGCCCTGGAGTTCCGCCCGGACGCGCCTCCCGACGAGGTCGCCCACGCGGCCGGGGTGATCCGGGCCAGTGCCCGGCAGGCACTGGAGGATCTTCGCGAGGTCATCGGCGTGCTGCGCGACTCCCCCGACGGTGCCGCCGGCATCCGGCCACAGCCCGCGCTGCGCGACCTGCCCGCGCTGGTCGAGGAGGTGCGGGGCGCCGGGGTGCGGGTCCGCGCGGAGTACCGGGTGGCCGACCTCGACGCTGCGCCGGCCGTCGCCGGGCGCACCGCCTACCGCGTCGTCCAGGAGGGGCTGACCAACGTGCGCAAGCACGCCCCGGGGGCGATCTCGACCGTCACCGTCTCCGGCGGGCCCGACGACGGGCTCACCGTCGAGGTGGGCAACCCGCCGCCGGTCGGCGCCCGGGTGCACGCCCCGCTGCCCAGCGGCGGTACCGGGCTGATCGGGCTGCGGGAGCGGGTCGGCCTGGCCGGTGGACGCCTCGAGCACGGCTGGAGTCCGGATGGCGACTTCCGGCTGAGCGCCTGGTTGCCCTGGCCGGCCGGCGCATGACCGCTTCCCCGACGGCCCCCGCGGGCGCACCGGTGCGCGTCCTGGTGGTCGACGACGACCCGCTGGTGCGGGCGGCGCTGTCCATGGTCCTGGGCGGCGCCCCGGGCCTGCTGCTCGCCGGGGAGGCCACCGACGGCGACGAGGTGCCCGGGGCCGTCGAGCGCACCGCACCCGACGTCGTCCTGATGGACATCCGGATGACCCGGGTCGACGGGCTGACCGCCACCGAGCAGCTGCGCGGCCGCCCCGGCGGGCCGCAGGTCATCGTGCTGACCACCTTCGACGCTGACGCGTCGGTGCTGCGGGCGTTGCGCGCCGGCGCCAGCGGGTTCCTGCTCAAGGACACCCCGCCGGCCGACATCGTGGCGGCCGTGCGGCGGGTCGCCGATGGTGAGCCGATGCTGTCCCCCACCGTCACCCGGCAGCTGATGGCGCACGTGGCCCAGCTGGAGCCGGTGCCCGGCGACGCCGGCGCCGACCGCCGGGCGCGGGCCCGGAGCAGGCTGGAGCAGCTGGGCGAACGCGAGCTGGAGGTCGCCCTGGCGGTGGGTCGGGGCCTGTCCAACGCCCAGGTCGGCGCGGAGCTGTACCTGAGCGTGGCCACCGTCAAGGCCTACGTCTCCCGGCTGCTCACCAAGCTGGAAGTGGACAACCGGGTCCAGGTGGCCCTGCTCACCCACGACGCGGAGCTCGCCTGACCGGGCCGGCCGTGGCCGTGGGGTTGACTGGGGCCGCGCCACGGCCGGCCATCCTGGCGGGCCCCCGCGCCGATGCCCCGAGGAGGAACCGACCGTGGAGTTCCTCGGCCGGTTCTGGGAGCGGGTCAGCGTGGTCGCTCCCCCGCTGCCGGCCCGGTGGCTGCTGGCCGGCGCGGTGCTCGCCGCCGTCCTGGTCCTCTCCCCCGTCGTCTGGCGGCGCACCCGGCACGCGGTGACCATCGCGCACGAGGGCGCTCACGGGCTGGCCGCGCTGGTCACCGGACGGCGACTGGCCGGGATCCGGCTGCACTCGGACACCTCCGGGCTCACCGTCTCCGCCGGCCGGCCGACCGGCGCCGGGATGGTGCTGACCAGCGCGGCCGGCTACACCGGGCCCGGGCTGTTCGGCCTCGGTGCCGCCGCGATGCTGGGGGCCGGGTACGCCGTCGGGCTGCTGTGGGCGCTGCTGGGCCTCCTGGCGCTGCTGCTGGTGCAGATCCGCAACTGGTACGGGTTGTGGTCGGTCCTGGTCACCGGCGCGCTGGTGTTCGCCGCCACCTGGTGGCTGCCCGCGCAGGGCCAGTCGGTCTTCGCCCACGGCGTCACCTGGTTCCTGCTCCTGGCCGCCCCGAAGACCGTGCTGGAGCTGCAGGCCAAGCGCCGTCGTCGCGGTGGCGCGCCGGACTCCGACGCCGACCAGCTGGCCCGGCTCACCGGGCTGCCGGGCCTGGTCTGGGTGGGCGTCTTCCTGCTCGTCGACGTCGCCGCCCTGGTCCAGGGCACCCGCTGGCTGGTTCATTGATCCAGGCCCCGCTGCAGGGGCCCGACCGCGAGCTCGCGAGCGGTTGGGGGGCAGCGGGGTCCTGCCTCAGTCGCTGGAGGGCCGGGTGCGCCGCCGCGGCGCGGCGTGCGGGGGCTGGTGCACCGGTTCCACCGAGGGGGCCGGGGGGATGTCGAGGACCAGCTCGCGGTCGGTCACGGTGACCTGCCGGCCGTGGTGGTGGACGTCCAGCGGCTCGCCGTCCACCACCTGGTAGGTGGCCCGTCGCCCGGCCACCGACACCGACAGCACCCGGCCCTGGTAGACGACGCGGAAGCCCAGCCGGCCGAGCCGGTCGGGTAGCCGGGGGGCGAAGGACAGCGCCCCGTCGTGGTCGCGCATGCCACCGAACCCGGCCACCGCCACCGTCCACCCGCCGGCCAGCGACGCGATGTGCAGGCCGTGCCCGGAGTTCTTGTGCAGGTTCTGCAGGTCGGTCAGCGCCGCCTCGGCCCAGTAGTCGTAGGCCAGCTGGAGGTGCCCGGTCTCGGCGGCGACCACGGCCTGCTGCGCGGCGGAGAGCGAGGAGTCGCGGACCGTCCGGGCCTCGTAGTAGGCGAAGTCGGCGATCTTCTGCTCGAGGGTGAAGGCGTCGCCGCGCAGGTGCAGCGCCATGACCAGGTCGGCCTGCTTGACCACCTGCTTGCGGTAGATCTCGAAGTAGGGATAGTGCAGCAGCAGCGGGTACCGGTCCGCCGGCGTGCCCTCGAAGTCCCACTCCTCGTGGTGGGTGAACGCGTCGGACTGCATGTGCACGCCCAGCCGCTCGTCGAAGGGCACCCGCATCGCGTCGGCGGCCGCCAGCCAGTGCTCGACCTCCTGCGCGGTGACGTCCAGCCGGCCCGCGGTCTCCGGCTGTCGCTCGACCGCGGCGGCGGCCTCGCGCAGGTTCCGCTGGGCCATCAGGTTCGTGTACACGTTGTTGTCGACGACGGCGGTGTACTCGTCCGGGCCGGTGACCCCGTCGATCCGGAACCCGTCCGCGACGTCGAAGTGGCCGAGGTCGGCGAACAGGCGCGCGGTCTCCACCAGCAGTTCGGTGCCGTAGTCGCGGTCGAAGGCGTCGTCGTGGGTGGCGTGGAGGTAGCGGGTCACCGCGTCGGCGATGTCGGCGTTGATGTGGAAGGCCGCCGTCCCGGCCGGCCAGTACCCCGACGTCTCCTCCCCCCGGATGGTGCGCCACGGGAACGCCGCTCCCCGGTGCCCCAGTTCACGGGCCCGGTCGCGCGCCATGTCCAGGATCGAGTGCCGCCACCGCAGCGCGTCGCGCGCGGCGGCGGGGGCGGTGTAGATGAGCATCGGCAGCACGTAGGTCTCGGTGTCCCAGAAGGCGTGCCCGTCGTAGCCCGGCCCGGTCAGGCCCTTCGCCGGGATCGGCTGCCGCTCGGCGCGCAGCCCGGCCTGCAGCACGTGGAAGATGCCGACCCGCACCGCCTGCTGGAGCTCGTCGTCGCCGTCGATCTGCACGTCCGACTGCGCCCAGTGGGCGTCCAGCAGCTCCCGCTGCTCGCGGACCAGCCGGTCCCAGCCGGCCAGCTTGGCCGTCGCCAGCCCACCCTCGACCTGGTCGCGCAGCGCCTCGGTCGACCGGCGGGAGGACCAGCCGTAGGCCAGGTACTTGACCAACCGCAGCGACGAGCCGGCCGGTAGCCGGGCGGCGAGGGTGTAGCGGGCCAGGTCGCCGGAGGCCTCGATGTCCTCGGTCGAGGAGTCGGGGATCTCCACCGTGTGGTCCATCCCGGCCGCCAGCCGCAACCGGCTGCGCCTGGTGCGGTGGGCCAGGACGGCGTGCCGGCCGCGGGCGACCGCCAGCTCGGACTGGAGCGGCCTGGCCAGCGCGGCCCACGCCCGCGGGTCGTCGTCGGGCCCGGTGCCCTCGACCAGCTGGTTGGCCAGCAGGTCCGACTGCAGGGCGATGTAGAGGTCACCACCGTCGTCGGTGCACTCGACGGTGTAGTCGATGGCGGCGATCGAGCGGCGGGTCAGCGAGACCAGCCGGGTGCTGGTGACCTTGACCGTCCGGCCGTTGGGCGAGCGCCACTCGGTGGTGCGCCGGAGCACGCCCGCGCGCAGGTCGAGGGTCCGGCGGTGGTCGATGATCTCGCCGTAGGCCAGGTCGAGCGGGGTGTCGCCGACCAGCAGCCGGATGAGCTTGCCGTCGGTCACGTTGACCACGGTCTGGCCCTGCTCGGGGAAGCCGTACCCGGCCTCGGCGTAGGGCAGCGGGCGCTCCTCGAAGAACCCGTTGAGGTAGGTGCCGGCGACGACGACCGGCTCGCCCTCCTCCAGGGTGCCGCGCATGCCGATGTGCCCGTTGGCGAGCGCGAACACCGACTCGTTGACCGCCAGGGAGGACATGTCCAGCCCGATCTCGGTGAGCGCCCATGGCTCGACCGGGAAGTGCGTGCGCCCCTCTGTCATGTGTGCTGCTCCCCCGCCAGCAGCTCGTCCAGGTCGGTGACGACGACGTCCGCGCCCCGGTCGGTCAGCGCCGCCGCCTGGCCGACCCGGTCCACCCCCACCACGAAGCCGAAGTTCCCGGCCCGGCCGGCGGCCACCCCGGACAGGGCGTCCTCGAAGACCGCCGCCCGGGCCGGTGGCACGCCGAGCGCGCGGGCGCCGGCGAGGAAGGTGTCGGGTGCGGGCTTACCGGGCAGCCCGTCGCGGGCGGCGACCAGCCCGTCGACCCGGGTGTCGACGAGGTCGGCGAAGCCGGCCACCTCGAGCACGTGCTCGCCGTTGGCCGACGCGGTCACCACGGCGATGGCCAGGCCTGCGTCGCGGGCGGCGCGCAGGTACCGCATCGAGCCCTCGTAGACCTCGACCCCGTGCTCCGCCAGCTCGCGCAGCACCAGGTCGTTCTTCCGGGACGCGACCCCGTGCACGGTGGGCATGTCCGGCGGGTCGTCCGCGGCGCCTTCCGGCAGGGTGATCCCCCGGCTGGCCAGGAAGTCCCGGACGCCGTCCTTCCGCGGTTTGCCGTCGACGTGCTCGTTGTAGTCGGCCGGGCTGAACTCCGCCGCCTCCGGGTCCCGGCTGCGCAGGAACTCGTCGAAGGTCCGTTTCCAGGCGGCCTGGTGCACCTTCGCCGTCTGGGTCAGCACCCCATCGAGGTCGAACAGGCAGGCTCGGATGTCGTCGGGGAGTCCCAGCACGCCCGACACGCTACGGCCCGGCGCCGGAGCCGACTCGTCGAGCAGCGTGCCGTCACCCGGCCGGGGCAGGGCTGGTGGCGGCGTGGTCGCTGTCGGCGTTCAGAGGGCGTCTTGGCGGTTCGTCGATATATCGCCTTTTGTTGGGGATAACGGTCATGGTCGTGTCCGGTACCGAGTGACCGGAGAGCCGGTGCGCCGGGCAGTACGCCGCCGAGCTGCCTAGGGTCGGTGCCGAGTGCGGCGACCGCCGCCCCCGGCGGAGCCGGGGAACCGCCAGTGACCCGAGGAGGACCCGGCATGGCCGGACGCCCCATCCCCCCGAACCCGTACGACTTCCTGCCGCAGGTGCCGAGCTTTCCGCTCGCCAGCACCGACGTCCGGAACGGTGAGCCACTGGCCACCCCGCACGTCAGCGGCGTCATGGGCGCCGGCGGGGAGGACACCTCACCCCAGCTGTCCTGGTCCGGGTTCCCCGCGGGCACGAAGGGCTTCGCCGTCACCGTCCTCGACCCCGACGCCCCGACCGCCAGCGGCTTCTGGCACTGGGCCGTCACCGGCATACCGGCCTCGGTGACCGAACTGCCCTCCGGAGCCGGCGACGAGGCCGGTTCCGGGTTACCCCCGGGCGCCGTCCAGCTCCGCAACGACGCCGGTCTCGCCCGCTACATCGGCGCCGCGCCCCCGGCCGGCCACGGCCCGCACCGGTACTACGTCGTGGTCCACGCCCTGGACACCGACGAGCTGGGGATCCCCGCCGAGGCGACGCCGGCCTACCTGGGCTTCACGTTGTCCGGCCACACGCTGGCGCGGGCCACGCTGGTGCCCACCTACCAGATCGACTGACCCGGCGGTCCGGCCGGCGTCCCCGCCCCGATCAGCTGCCGGGACGCTCGGCGACGCAGCTGGTGCCGACCCAGGCGAACCCGGCCCGCTCGTAGACCCGGGCGACGTCATCGTCGCCGGCGGAGAGGAACACCAGCTCGGCGGTCTGCCGGGCGTGCTCCACCAGCGCCGACGCCAGCCCGGCACCCAGGCCCCGGCCGCGGAACCGGGGCATCGTGGCCACCCCGACGATCTCGCTGACCTCCCGACCGTCCACGTCCACCGGCTGGTGCGAGCCGACGGCCACGACCTCGCCGTCGTCGACCGCGACCATCATGACCGTGCGGCCGGACGTGACGCGTTCCCGCAGGACGGTCGTCGGCGGCAGCTGCACCGGGCTCGGGGCGGCCGGGCTGGGCGCGGCGCCCGGCGCCTCGAACGCCAGCTGGGTGAGCAGCTGGTAGTGCGCCAGCCGGGGATCGTCCCCGCCGACCAGGTACAACCGAACCTCGGCCGGTAGCAGCACCTCGACCGGGTCGACCGACACCAGGAGCGGTAGCTCCTCGACGACCAGCCCGGCGCTGCGCGCCACCCCGGCCAGGCCGCGGCACCGGTCACCGAGCCATTCCAGCGACGCGGGCAGCCCGGACCGCTCCTGCAGCTCGACCGCCGCCTGGACATCGGCTACGGTGACGTCCCCCTCCAGCCCGGGGCGGGGACGCGCGGGATGGGGCCATTCCGGGGAGCCGATGGGCACCGCGAGCGCCCCGACCTCGTGCACCCGGGCGTCCGGCAGCGGGGCCAGGGAGAAGTAGCGCTCGATCTGGTCGAGCAGCCCGGGATGGGACGGCACAGGGCCGACCCTAGACGCCGGGGCCGACGCTGGACGCCGGAGCCGACCCGGCGGCTCGCCCGGCGACGGAAGGGCACCCGGCCGGGTGGGGTGCCGGACGGGATCGCGGTGCCAGACGGCACGATGGGCGCCGTGACCGTCGGGACGCGAGCGCAGGTCTCGCCCTTCGCCGCCTTCGACCGGGCCTCCTGGCGGGCCCTGGCGGCCGGCTCGACGCTGCCCCTGGACGCCGCCGATCTGCGGGAGCTCGCCAGCCTCGGCGACCGGATCGACCTGGACGAGGTCGCCACCGTCTACCTGCCACTGGCCCGGCTGCTGGACCTGCACGTGTCGGCCAGCCGCCGGCTGTGGTCGGCGCAGACCGAGTTCCTCGGTGCCCGGACCGACAAGGTTCCCTTCGTGATCGGGGTGGCCGGCAGCGTCGCCGTGGGCAAGAGCACCACCGCCCGGCTGCTGCAGGCGCTGCTGGCCGCCGGGCCGGGCTCCCCGCGCGTCGACCTGGTCACCACGGACGGCTTCCTGCTGCCCAACGCGGTGCTGGAGTCACGGGGGCTGCTGCAGCGCAAGGGGTTCCCGGAGAGCTACGACCGGCGGTCGTTGCTCCGCTTCCTGGCTGACGTAAAGTCCGGCCGGCCCGAGGTCAGCGCGCCGCTGTACTCCCACCAGGCCTACGACGTGCTGCCCGAGCGTCAGCGGGTCGACTCCCCCGACATCCTCGTGCTGGAGGGCCTGAACGTGCTGCAGGCCGGGAGCGGGGCCGGCGGCCGGGTACCGGAGGTGTTCCTGTCCGACTTCTT
Organism: Modestobacter lapidis; assembly: GCA_019779905.1. Lineage (GTDB taxonomy): Bacteria > Actinomycetota > Actinomycetes > Mycobacteriales > Geodermatophilaceae > Modestobacter > Modestobacter lapidis. Next base: position 155,567 of record JABAKE010000005.1, read on the forward strand.
CGACTTCTCGGTCTACGTCGACGCCACCGAGCACGACGTCGAGCAGTGGTACGTCGAGCGGTTCCTCGCCCTGCGGCGCACCGCCTTCCAGGACAGCGCCGCCTACTTCCACCGCTTCGCCGGCCTCACCGACGAGCAGGCGATCGAGACCGCCCGGGGGATCTGGGGCGCGGTCAACGGCCCCAACCTGCGGCGCAACATCGCCCCCACCAGGTCGCGGGCGCGGCTGGTGCTGCAGAAGGCCGCTGACCACTCGGTGCGCCGGGTGCTGCTCCGCAAGCTCTGACCCGCGCTCCCGGCAGGTGCCGCACTGGCGGGAGTTGTTGAGATCCAGGTCACTGTTCATCGATTCCCACCCCGGGCCACGCCCGGCGCCCGGCGCACACTCGGTCGCGGGCCGCACGGATGCGGCCGCTGTGCACCACTCCCCCGGTGCTCCCGGGGGCCGACGAGGAGAGACCCCCATGTGCTTCCACGGAACGCCCTGCCCCGCCGCCGCCGACGACGGCCGCGTGCTCGCCGCCCCGGTCAGCCGGCACCCCGAGCAGGGCTGGACCCTGCTGTGCAACGGCGTCGTCCTGTTCGACGACGACGGCGAGCTGCTGCCCGACGGCCAGGTGGTCCTCAGCCGCCGGTGGCAGCTGGCCAACGCCTGAGCCGGGTGGACCCGGGCAGGTTCCGGGCCCGGTTCACAGCCGGACCACAGCCGGGGGGTGGATCATCGGGCGATGGCCCGACCCGGCCCACGACACGCGGCAGGACGACGTCGGCTGGTGGCGACGCTCCTGGCACCGGTGCTCGCCGTGGTGCTGGCCCTGGCGCTGGCGGTCGTGCTCGCCATCGGCGGCGCGCTGCGGGCGGCGGGGAACGCGGAACAGCCCGATGTCGCGCTGGTGGCCGGGGCCGCCGCACCCGGGTCCGCGCCGGGTGCCGGGGCGACCGATGGCAGCGGCACCGTCGAACGGGCGGTCAGCGGCGCCCTGGCCACCGCGGCGCAGGTGGCCACGGCCCACCTCGCCGGAGAGCGCACCGGCGCCGCGCTCGCCGCGGTGCGCGACGCGGCCGCCCGGGCGGGGGGCACCGTGCACGTCGTGGTTCTCGGGCCTGACGGCCGCGAGCAGCTGGCCGGCCCGGGCGCCGATCAGCCGGTCTTCACCGCCTCCCTGGTCAAGCTGCTGGTCGTCCAGCAGTTGTTCGCCCGGGAGGCGGCCGGCCTGCTTCCCCTGTCGGCCGGGGACCTCCGCCTGATGGAGCGGGCCGTGACCTCGTCCGACGACGGCGCGATGAGCACGCTGTGGGACCGGTTCGGCGGCGCGGAGCTGATGACCGCTGCGGCCGCCCAGGTCGGTCTTCGTGGAACCACGCTGCCGGCGGAGCGCGGTCAGTGGGGCGAGGCGCTCACCACCGCCCGCGACACCGCCGTGTTCCTGTCCCGCCTCCCCGATCAGCTGGCCGCGGACGACCTGGCCACGCTCACCGGCTGGCTGCGCTCTCCCGCCGCGATCGCCCGGGACGGCTTCGACCAGCGGTGGGGGCTGCTCTCCCCCGCCGTGACCACCACCGGCCCGGTCGCGGCCAAGCAGGGCTGGATGTGCTGCATCGACGGCCGCCGGCAGCTGCACTCCGCCGGCGTGCTGGCCGACGGGCGCACCGTCGTCCTGCTCGGCGACTTCCCGGTCACGACGAGCTGGGCCCGCGCCAAGGAAGCCCTGGACGCCGCCGCGCAGGCGGTGGTCGGTTGACGGCCCCGGCGTCGGCTACGCCCGGGAGCCGACCACGTCCGCCGTCGTGCCCATGTCGTCCGGGGACCCGGTCGACCGGTCGGGCTCCGTGGCGACCGGCTGGTGTCCGGCGTGCGGTTCCTCGAAGGCCTCCGGCGGTGGGCAGGAGCAGACCAGGTTGCGGTCGCCGTAGGCCCCGTCGATCCGGCGTACCGGGGCGAGGTAGCCGCGGCCGGCCAGCCCGGGCACCGGGTACACCGCCGTCTCCCGGGGGTAGGGCCGGTTCCACTCCCCCGCCACCATCGCCAGCGTGTGGGGGGCGTTGCGCAGCGGGTTGTCGGTGCGGTCGTACTCGCCGGTGGCAACCTTCTCGATCTCGCCGCGGATGTGCACCATCGCCTCGACGAACCGGTCGAGCTCGGCCTTGTCCTCGCTCTCGGTCGGCTCGACCATCAGCGTGCCGGCGACCGGGAAGCTCATCGTCGGGGCGTGGAACCCCAGGTCGATGAGGCGCTTGGCGATGTCGTCGTTGGTGACGCCGGTGGCCTTGGTGAGCGGCCGGATGTCGAGGATGCACTCGTGGGCGACCAGCCCGTCGGCGCCGCTGTAGAGCACCGGGTAGTGCTCGCGCAGCCGGGCGGCGAGGTAGTTGGCGCCGAGGATCGCGTGCTCGGTGGCCGCCAGCAGTCCGTCCGGGCCCATCAGCCGCAGGTAGGCCCAGGAGATCGGCAGGATCCCCGCGGATCCCCAGGGCGCGCCGGACACCGTCGGCCCCTGCGCGCCGGTGTCGACCAACGGGTGGCCGGGGAGGAACGGCACCAGGTGCTCCCGGACGCCGATCGGGCCCACCCCGGGGCCGCCTCCGCCGTGCGGGATGCAGAACGTCTTGTGCAGGTTGAGGTGGCTGACGTCGGAGCCGAACCGGCCGGGCCGGGCGAGCCCGACGAGGGCGTTGAGATTGGCGCCGTCGACGTAGACCTGCCCCCCGGCGTCGTGCACCGCGGCGCAGATCTCCTGCACCTCGGTCTCGAACACCCCGTGCGTCGACGGGTAGGTGATCATGATGGCGGCGAGCCGGTCGGCGTGCTGACCGGCCTTCGCCCGCAGGTCGGCGAGGTCGACGTTGCCGGCCTCGTCGCAGGCGACCACGACCACCCGCATGCCGGCCATGACCGCGCTGGCGGCGTTGGTGCCGTGCGCGGAGGACGGGATGAGGCAGACGTCGCGCTGCAGGTCCCCGCGCGAGCGGTGGTAGCCCCGGATGGCCAGCAGGCCGGCGAACTCGCCCTGCGACCCGGCGTTGGGCTGCACGCTCACTGCGGCGTAACCGGTGATCTCCGCCAGGCCGGTGCACAGTTCGTCGATCAGCCGCGCGTACCCGCGGGTCTGCTCGGCGGGGGCGAAGGGATGCAGGTCGGCGAACTCGGGCCAGGTGATGGCGGCCATCTCCACCGCTGCGTTGAGCTTCATCGTGCACGAGCCCAGCGGGATCATCGTGCGGTCCAGGGCGAGATCCTTGTCCGACAGCCTGCGCAGGTAGCGCAGCATCGCGGTCTCCGAGCGGTGCGTGGCGAAGACCGGGTGGGTCAGGAACGGGGTGCGGCGGCGCAGGTCGGCCGGCAGCGCGTCGGGGCCGGCGTCGTCCAGCAGGGCCCTGCCCTCCTCGGTGCTGTCGGCCGGCACGCCGAAGGCCTCGGCCACCCGCCGCAGCGCGTCCACCGACGTGGTCTCGTCGCAGGAGATCGCGACGGTGTCGGCGTCGACCCGCCGCAGGTTGACCCTCCGCCGGGCGGCCGCCGCCACCACCTCGTCCGCCCGGCCGGGCACCGACGCGAGCACGGTGTCGAAGAACGAGCCGTGCACGACGTCGACCCCGCCGGCGCGCAGCCAGCCGGCCAGGGCGCCGGCGGACCGGTGCACCCGTGCCGCGATGGCCGACAGCCCCTCCGGGCCGTGGTACACCGCGTAGGCGCCGGCCATGACCGCCAGCAGCACCTGGGCGGTGCAGATGTTGCTGGTCGCCTTCTCGCGGCGGATGTGCTGCTCGCGGGTCTGCAGCGCCAGCCGGTAGGCGACGTCGCCGTCGGCGTCGACCGACACCCCGACCAGCCGGCCGGGCAGCTGCCGCGCCAGGCCCTCGCGGACCGAGAGGTAGCCGGCGTGCGGGCCGCCGAAGCCCATCGGGACGCCGAAGCGCTGGGTGGTGCCGCAGGCGACGTCGGCGCCCCACTCCCCCGGCGCCTCGAGCAGCGTGAGCGCCAGCAGGTCGGCGGCGACCACGACGGCGGCGCCGGCCTCGTGGGCGGCGGCGGCCAGCGCCCGGTGGTCGCGGACCGCGCCGCTGGCGCCGGGGAAGGACAGCAGGACGCCGAACGCGCCGGCCGGAGGCAGGTCGGTGGGCCAGCCGGCCGACAGGTCGGTGACGTGCAGCGCGATGCCGAGCGGCTCGGCGCGCGTCGCCAGGACGGCGAGGGTCTGCGGAAGCGTGTCGGCGTCGACGACGAACACCGTGTCCGCCTTCGCACGGCCGGCGCGGCGCACCAGGGTCATCGCCTCGGCGGCGGCGGTGGCCTCGTCGAGCATGGACGCGCCGGCGACCGGCAGGCCGGTGAGGTCGGCGACCATCGTCTGGAAGTTGATCAGCGCCTCGAGCCGGCCCTGGCTGATCTCGGGCTGGTAGGGCGTGTAGGCGGTGTACCAGGCCGGGTTCTCCAGGATGTTCCGCTGGATCACCGCGGGGGTGACGGTGCCCGAGTAGCCCAGGCCGATCATCGAGGCGAACACCTCGTTGTCCCGGGCGCGGTCCTGCAGGTCGCGCAGCACCGTGGCCTCGTCCCGGGCCGCGGGCAGGTCGAGCGCGGTGCGGTCGCGCACGCCCTCGGGGACGCACGCGTCGGCGAGGGCGCCCAGCGAGGGGTACCCGACGGCGCCGAGCATGGCCGCCGTCTCGTCCGGGCGGGGCCCGATGTGCCGGGCGGCGAACGAGCCGCTGGGAGAGAGAGCGGACAGAGACGGGAGCGGTCCGGTCAGGGGCGGGACCGCCGCCGCATCCGACCCAGACGACTGGTCGACCATTGCATCGACGCTACAACAACGTCGGCCTTCCGGCCGACACCGCGATCAAGTGCCGTCCCCATGCCCGCGGAGCCGCTGCGTCGCGCCTGCGCGGACCCCTCCGGGGCCCACTCGGCACGACAGTGCCTGGCGCTTTCTGGACGGGGCTACTACGCGGAGGCGGCGCGACGCCGGCGGCGGGCGGTGAGCTCGTCGTCCACCTGCTGGCCGCTGCCGTCCAGCCGTTCGGCCGGGAGCTCGGCGAGCTCGCCGGAGAGCTCGCGCAGCGCACCGGAGACGGCGATGCCGAACACGCCCTGGCCGCCGGCGAGCAGGTCGACGACCTCCTCGGCAGACGTGCACTCGTAGACCGTGGCGCCGTCGGACAGCAGCGTGAGGTTCGCGAGCTCACGCACGCCGCGCTGGCGCAGGTGGTCGACGGCCTTGCGGATGTTCTGCAGCGAGACCCCGGTGTCGAGCAGCCGCTTGACGACCTTGAGCACCAGGATGTCGCGGAAGGAGTACAGCCGCTGCGTGCCCGAGCCGGTCGCCGTGCGCACCGACGGGGCGACCAGACCGGTGCGCGCCCAGTAGTCGAGCTGGCGGTAGGTGATGCCGGCGGCCGAACAGGCGGTCGGGCCGCGGTACCCGACGGCGTCGTTGTCGACCTCGTCGTAGGCGGGCGCGCCCACGGCCCGGTCGGAGAACAGCTGCCCCTGCGCACCGTTGCCCTGGTCGGTCACGAGCTCTCCTCGCCGGCGCTCGTCGACCGCGCTCGCGCTGCTGCTGTACCCATGCGCTCGCTCGCAGGCTCGCTCACGTCGGCGCCTCCTCGTGTCCCACCCCGCCACCGAGTCCGGGAACGGTCAGCCCGGGCGACCAAGGAGTCACACGGGCGTGATTCGCTGACCGTAGGCCGGGGCCGGGAGCCGGTCAACCGCGGCGGGGGGCGTGTCGCCCCACTCACCCCTCCCGAGTGGGAGAACACCTCCGGCCCCTCTGCAGGGTCCCCACGTGAGGGGAAGCTCGGCCCGGCCTCTGGAGCGGGCCGGGGGCCGTGGGGCCCCTTCGTCAGGTGGGGCCGCTGCCGCCGGACCCGGAGCCGGCGCCGAAGTCCTCGGGGCTGATGTTGTCCAGGAACTCGCGGAACTTCTCCACCTCGTCCTCCTGCTCGTCGGGGATCTCGATCCCGACCTCGTCGAGCAGGGCCTCGGCCCCGTAGATCGGCGCCCCGGTCCGCACGGCCAGCGCCACCGCGTCCGACGGGCGGGCGCTCACCGTGCGCTCGTCGCCGAACACGAGCTCGGCGATGTAGATGCCGTCCCGCATCTCGGTGATGTTGACCGCCTCGAGGCTGGCGCCCAGGGCGTGCACCACCTCGCGCAGCAGGTCGTGGGTCATCGGCCGGGCCGGCCGGACCCCCTGCTGCTCGAAGGCGATGGCGGCGGCCTCGACCGCGCCGATCCAGATCGGCAGGTAGCGCTCCCCCTGGGTCTCCTTGAGCAGCAGGATGGGCTGGTTGCCGGGCAACTCGACCCGGACGCCGACGACTCTGAGCTCCTGCACGGCTGGCTCCCTCCGCTGTGTGGCACGTCTGCGGACAGACGGTGCAGTGCGGTCTCGGCTGGTCTGGTCGGGGCGGTCGGTGGCGCGTCCGCCGTCCGGGGACGTCGGGTCGCTCCCCCGTGCCTGTCACCCCGAGGTTACGCCAGGGTCAGCTGCCCAGGACGTCCCGCAGTCGGGCTTCCAGCAGGGCGGTGTGCAACTGCACCGACAGCTCGGCCAGCTCCTGCAACTGCTCGGCCGCCCGGGCGCGCGCCTCCTCCGGGCGGGCCCGCAGGAGCGGTGACACCAGCTGCTCCAGCAGGCCGGCCTCGCGTTCGGCGGCAGTGCGGTAGACCCGCAGGTGCCGGGGCTCGATGCCGTGCCGCGCCAGCCCGGCGGCCGCCCGGGCCACCGGGAGGTCGCTGGCCGGGTGGCGGCCGCGGTCGTCCTGGCCGACGAGCCCGAACTGCACGCAGTCGGCGAGCTGGGCGTCGTCCAGCCCGGCCGCGCGGGCGAACTCCTCGGCCGACAGGGCCGCCGGGGCGGGCCGGCCGGCCGGCGAGCCGCCGAGGGTGACGGTGAGGCCCACCGGTCCCGGGTCCGCGACGGCGCCGCCGCCCTCGGGCCCGACGCCCGGCACCGGCTCCCCCCGGTCACGGGCGTCGAGGTGCTCCTTGATCACCCGCAACGGCAGGTACTGATCGCGCTGGGCGGACAGCACGTACCGCAGCCGGGCGACGTCGGCGTCGGCGAACTTGCGGTACCCCGACGGCGTCCGCTGGGGGTGGACGAGGTCCTCCGCCTCCAGGTAGCGGATCTTGCTGATGGTGACGTCGGGGAACTCGTCGCGCAGGGCGCCGAGGACCTCCCCGATGGTGAGCCGCGGTGCGGTGCCGTGGGTGGTGTCCCGGTCAGCGCTCCCGCTGGGCTGGGGCACCGCGTTCATCTCTCACTTCCCGCTTCGTTCCGCTCCCCGGTCGCCGACGCCACTGCGACCGCGTCAGGCCCCGGCGGACTCGCCGGTGCGCGGGCCGGTCAGGTACACCAGCCGGAACTTGCCGATCTGGACCTCGTCACCGCCGGCGAGGGAGGCCACGTCGACCGGCTCGCGGTTGACGTAGGTGCCGTTCAGGCTGCCGACGTCGTGCACGGTGAAGCCACCGCCCTCGCGGTGGAACTCCACGTGCCGGCGGCTGACCGTCACGTCGTCGAGGAAGATGTCGCTGTCGGGGTGCCGGCCCGCGGTGGTGACGTCCTGGTCGAGCAGGAAGCGGCTACCCGCGTTGGGGCCACGCTTGACCACCAGCAGGGCCGACCCCGCCGGCAGCGACTCCACGGCGCCGGCGTGCACGTCGGCCGCCGACTCGGAGACCTCGGCGACCTCGCCGGAGTCCTCGCCGCCGACCTTGGGGATCACGCTGGTGGACTCACCGACGCGCTCCGGGCTCAGAGCCGCCCCGCACTGCGCGCAGAAGCGACTGCCCTCGGGGTTCTGGTGGCCACATCGAGTGCAGTGCACGTCTGTCTCCTCCGGTGCAGCGGCACCGCCGCGGGCTTGTGGTGCGGCCGCGTCGGCCGGCGGACGACGGGCCGGGCGGCCCGTCGCAGGTCGGCCACCGCGGGGTTGCGGCGGGCCGGGGTCATGGAACCAGTCGGTCGGCCCGAGGGTCAACCGAACGTCCGGGGTGCGGATGGGGTGCCCCGGTCGCGCCTCGGACGTCGTGACGATCATAGTGACCGGGGTTCCTCCCGCGATCGCGGGAGGTCGGTCAGGAAGCGTCCACGACGGCCTGGTAACCGGCCGCGTCGAGCAACGCGGCGGTGGGGTCCTCGCCGCCGCCGCTCACCCTGATCTCGATCAGCCAGCCCGCGCCGTAGGGATCGGAGTTCACCGTCTCCGGCTGGGCCTCGAGCGCCTCGTTGCGAGCGGTGACGACGCCGGCGACGGGGGCGTAGACGTCCGAGACCGACTTGGTCGACTCGACCTCGCCGATCGGGGTGCCCACGACGACCTCCTCGCCGACGTCGGGCAACTGGACGAACACGATGTCACCCAGCGCGTCCTGGGCGTGGTCGGTGAGGCCCATCCGCACGACGGTCGCCTCACCCGTGGAGCCCTGGACCTGCGCCCACTCGTGCTGCTCGGTGTAGCGGCGGTCCTCGGGCGTGGCCATGCGGGCTCCAGGGTGAGCGGGGGCAGGGGTGGGTGCGTTCATGGGCCTCGGTGCAGGGGCCCGGTCCGGGCGGAGCGAGGGCTGGGGAGCACCGATCCTTCGTCAGTCGCCGTCGGCCGGCTCAGCGTATTGAGGCATGTCCAGCTGCCGCAACGCGTCGACGACGACCAGGTCGCTCTGGACCAGGTCGACGGTGCCGTCGCGGAGCCGGACCTTGTCGACGACGCCGTTGGGGATGTTCATCGCCGTGGCCATGTCCTGCGGAGAGCCGATCACCTGGAAGACGTAGGGCGCCTCCACCGGCTGGCCGTCGAGCGCGAGGTCGCCGGGGCTGCCGGTGACCGCGGTGCTCACCCCCACCCGGACGTCGTCGATCTGCATGGTCTCCGCCCCGGCGCCCCGCAGCTCCTGGATGGCGTCGAGCAGGACGGCTGCGGGCACCCGGTCCATCGGGTCGCGGATGGTCATCTCCAGCCCCGGCCCCTGCGCCGGCAGGGTTCCGTTGAGGATGCCCAGGGCCTGGGACCGCTCCCGGGCCTCGGCCAGGGCGGCTTCGGCCTGGCTGTCGGAGCTGCCGAGCTGAGCGAGGGCGCTGCGCTGCTCGGCGATCTGCTGCCGCAGCCGGTCCTCCCGGCCGGTGAGGTCGTCGAGGATCCGGACGAGGTCCTCCTCGCGGGCCCCGGCCAGGGCCTGGCCGTCGTCGGTGGTGCGCACCTGGACGGCGAAGGCGAAGCCGAGCAGCAGGGCGAGCACGCCGATGAGGGCGGCGGCCAGCAGATCACCGCGCTGCTTCCGGCGGGGCGCCGGGGCAGCGGGCCCGTCGTCGGCGGTCGCCGGCTCGGGACGCACACTCTCCTGCGCCGGACGCACCTCGTCCGGCGTCCCGTCGCCCGGGTCACCGCTCGACGGCGTGGTCATGCGCGGAACAGGTGCCGTCGGATGGCCGCGGCGTTGCCGAAGATGCGGATGCCCAGCACCACCACCACGGCAGTGGACAGCTGGGCGCCGACGCCCAGCTGGTCACCGAGGAAGACGATCAGCGCGGCGACGACGACGTTGGAGACGAAGGAGACGACGAACACCTTGGCGTCGAAGATGCCGTCGAACCGGGCCCGGACGCCGCCGAAGACGGCGTCCAGCGCGGCCACCACCGCGATGGGGAGGTAGGGCTGCAGCCAGAGCGGGACGCTGGGATCGAGGATCAGGCCGAGCACGACACCGACGGCGAGGCCGAGGATGGGGATCATGCATCAGCCTCCGTTGGTGGGTGTCGGGGTGGAGCCGGCGTCGGCCGACCGTTCCAGCGGCCGCGCGAACCGCAGCTCGGCACCCCTGCCCGCCGGGAGGGACAACTCGTCGGATCGGGCGAACTCGAACGTCAGACCGTAGTCCCTCTCCAGGCCGGCGACGTACGTCGCCTCGGGCGAGCTCAGGAAGCCGTTGGCCAGCTCGTCGGGGTCGCCGATGGCCGAGACCTGGTACGGGCTGGCGACCGGCCGGAAGTCGACCAGGATCGCCCCGCCGGCCTGCCGGATCGCGGTCGTGGGCCCCAGCCGCTGGCCGTTGATGCCGATCGCCTCGGCCCCCGCCGACCACAGCGCGTTGACCACGAGCTGGAGGTCGCTGTCCTGCACCAGGCCGGCCAGCGCGATCTCCGGGGAGCCGCCGACCGGGTCGGAGTCGGCATCGGCCGCGGCGTTGCCCAGGGTGACCCGCAGCCCGGGGCCGGTGACCGCGACGACCCCGGCCCCCTGTTGCGCGGCGGCGAGCCGGGTCAGCGCGTTCTGCCCGATGGCGGTGGCGTCCAGCGCGGCCTCCCGGGTGCGGGTCACCTCGACGATGAGCTCGTCCAGCTGCTCGGCGAGGTCGTCGGTGGTCGCCGACTGCGTCCGGATGTCCTCGATCAGGGCCTCCCGGACCTGCTCGCGGCCCTGCGCACCCTCCGCGGCCTCCCGGTAGGCCACCGCGGCCAGGAGGCCGGCGACGACCAGGGTGGCCGCGACGAGCAGGCTGCTGGCGCGGCGGCTGCGGATCTCGCCGGTGCCGCCGGTGGCCGCGGCCCGCGCCCGGCGGTCGGCGGCCGCCCGCTCGTAGGCCGGGTCGAGGGTCTCGGCCAGGACCTGGTCGAGCAGCGAGGCGCCCAGCGAGCGTTGCCGCCCCGGCACCGGACTGCCCGTGTCCCCGCTCACGGCCGCCCGCCGGCGAACCGCTCGCCGCGGAGCAGTCCGACCGCCTGGACGACGTAGAGCACCCCGGCCAGCAGGTACAACGCGCCGCCCCACGCGGTGAGGGCGTAGGCGAACGGCCGGGCGATGCTGGCCAGCGGCCCGTCACCGTCGGCCAGGAGCAGCAGCGGAAAGGCGTACAGCAGCAGGAAGGTGGCCGCCTTGCCGAGGTAGTGGACCTGCAGCGGTGGCCAGCCGGCCCGGCGCAGGAGCAGGAGCACGATGCCGAGGACGAGTTCCCGACCGACCAGGACGGCGACCACCCACAGCGGGACGACGTCGCGCAGCACGAAGGCGACCAGCGTGGCGATGATGTACAGCCGGTCGGCGGCGGGGTCCAGCAGCGCGCCCAGCTTGCTCTCCTGGCCCCAGGCGCGGGCCAGCTTCCCGTCGGCCCAGTCGGTGAACCCCGAGATCATCAGCACGATGACCGCCCAGCCGTCGGCCTCCGGCCCGAGCAGGAGCCAGAGGAACAGCGGCACGCCCAGCAGCCGTAGCAGCGACAGCGCGTTGGGCAGCGTGGCCACCCGGTCGCCCAGGTCGTCGCGGGACGCGACTGCTCCCGGACGCCGTCCATCGGCCCCGCCGCCGGGCTGCCCATCTGCCCGACCGTCCGTCGCCGTCACCGATCCTCCGCCTCGCCGTCCACCGCCAGCCAGGTTAGTGCCCGGGACCGGCGGTCCCTGTGTTGCGGCTCGTGCGGTGTCGGCCGGGTGGCGGGCTCCTTCTCGCCGGGCGACCACTTGATATGTCGACGCAGTGTTGGGGATAACGGTCGAATCACCGACCGGCGTGGGCAGCCGCCCGCCCGGGATCAGGACGGTACGGCGAACCGGATCAGCGCCGGAACGTCACCACTCGTGGGCGACGTCGACGACCAGCCGCGCGCCCTCGGACGAGTCGGCGTTCCCGGACAGCACGAACACCCGGAACGGCAACCGCGCCCGCGTGCCGAGGCCGAGGGATGTCTGCCCCTCGAAGGAGCCGGCCCAGGCGACCTGCTGCAGGGTGCGGTGGCCGCTGACGTCGACGACCTCGGCGGGGTCGGACGGCAGGAAGGTCGGCCGGCGGGCGTCGTCGTACGCCGGTGCCTGCACGATGAGCCGGAGCACCGCGCCGCCGCGCAGCGGGACCGGCTCGCCGGATCCCTGCGCGGTCAGCCGCGGAACGTACCGCGCGTCGTAGGCGTCGGTGGCTCCGGAGAGGTCCACCACCAGCCGGTCGAAGCAGTCGTGCTGTCCGGTCCGCACGTCGACGACGGCGCCTTCCGGCACCGGGCCGCCGGGCTCGACCTCGGGCAGGGACCCCCACCAGATCCCGCAGTAGGGAGTGGCCGCGGCGGCCGGTGACACCAGGCCGACCGCCACGGCCATGACACCGGCCAGCACCAGCGGGAGCCGGCGGAGTGAACGGGCACTGAACATGACGGACCTCCATCGGTTGCCTTCCACCAGCGTCCCGCAGTGATCGGGCACCCACCTGGTCAGGGCGACATCGTCACCGCCTCCCCGAGCGTGTCGTCCGCAGATCGCAATGTGTGCCGCGCCGGCGGCGACCGAACAGCGGAGTTCCCGTGACCCACCGCATACTCGGCCTACCGCACCCGCGGGCCCCAGCCGGGCCCGGCCGCGTTCCCCGGTCCACCGACGCACCCGAGGAGTTCCCGTGTCCAAGATGCGCTTCGGCATCTTCATGCCGCCGTTCAACAGCCCGCCCACCCAGAACCCGACGACCTCGCTGCAGCGCAACGTCGAGACCATCCAGCTGCTGGACCGGCTGGGCTTCGACGAGGCCTGGATCGGCGAGCACCACTCGGCCGCGACGGAGATCATCGCCGACCCGCTCACCTTCATCGCGCACGTCGGCGCGATCACCCGGGACATCAAGTTGGGCACCGGCGTGGTCTCCATCCCGTACCACAACCCGTTGTGGGTGGCCGACCGCGCGATCCTGGTCGACCACCTGCTCCGCGGCCGGCTCATGCTCGGGGTGGGCCCGGGCTCGCTGCCCACCGACGCCGCGATGATCGGCCTGGAGCCGGCGCAGCTGCGCCCGGCGCTGGCCGAGGACCTCGACGTCCTGCTGCGCCTGCTGCTCAGCGAGGAGCCGGTGTCGGTGAAGACCGACCGGTACGAGCTGGTCGACGCCCGCTGCCAGCTGGCTCCTTTCCAGGACCCGTGCTTCGAGCTGGCGGTCGCCGCGACCGCCTCGCCCACCGGCCCGACCCTGGCGGGGAAGTACGGGCTCGGGATGCTCTCGGTCGGTGCCACCACCAAGGAGGGGTTCGACGTCCTCGGTCACCACTGGAACGTGCTGGAGGCCGAGGCGGCCGCGGCCGGCCGGACTCCGGACCGGTCCCGCTGGCGGTTGATGGGCCCGATGCACATCGCCGAGACCCGGGAGCAGGCCGTCGAGGACATCCGCTACGGGTTCGACGCGTTCGCCGACTACACGCAGAAGACGCTGGCCCTGCCGCCGGTCCGCATCCCCGGGGACACCTTCGACGAGCGGCTGGCCTGGATCGACGAGAGCGGGTGGGGCGTGGTGGGCACGCCCGATGACGCGATCGCCCAGATCCAGCGGCTGGTCGACCAGTCCGACGGCGGGTTCGGCTGCTACATCCTGCTGCAGCACGACTGGGCGAACTGGCAGGCCACCCAGCGCAGCTTCGAGCTGTTCGCCCGGCACGTCATCCCGGCCTTCCAGCCGTCGCAGCGGCGGCTGCTCGCCGCCGAGGCGTGGGCCCGCAGCAAGCACAGCGAGCTGGACGCCAAGAACGGCGCAGCCATCCAGGCGGCATCCGACAGGTACGCCCAGGAGAAGGCCGCCGCCGGCCAGGCCTGAGCTGCAGGAGGCCGCCGGGACCACCCGGCGGCCTCCCCTGCCGGCCCGGCCCTGGTGACGGTCGCCACCCGCCGGCACCCCGGGAGATGACAGTGCACGACCCACACAGCACGATGGGATCCCGGTCACGTACGGCCGGACACCGAACGAGGGAGCGGCAGATGAGCGACCGACCGGGCATCCCCGCCCGCGAGTTGTCCGACGAGGAGCTGGAACGCCAGGGCGTGCACGCCCACGCCATGCGCCACTGGGTGTTCCTGCACGGCACCGCCGAGCAGTTCCGCACGCACACCGAGCGGATGCTGGAGCTGGAGCAGGAGTACCTCCGCCGGCACCCGCAGCGCACCTGGCAGGGATCGGGCGGCGAGGCCGCCACGGGCTCACGCGACGACCGGATCCGCGACCTGGTGCTCACCTTCTCCCGGGCCATCACGGCGCTGCTGGACGAGGCCCCGCCCGCGGCGTCGGCCGGCGGGACCCCGCGGCTGGACCCCGCGGCGGCGCAGGCCGCCCTGCTGCAGCGCTTCGCCGAGGCCCCGGGCGGCCGGATGCACAAGCTGGAGGCGCACCACATCGCCCGGGAACTCACCTCCGACAGCCACCTGGTGGCGCGCCTCTACCGGCAGGAGCCGTCCCTGCTGCAGGCCGAGCGGGACATGCGGGTCATCACCGACGCCGGACGGGCCTGGCTGGCCGAGCACGCCGTGCCGGCCTGAGTCAGTCCTGCCGGGCGACGGACTCCCACGCCAGCTGGGCTCGCGGAGCCCAGCTGGCGTGCCGCTCCCGGAACACCTCCGCGGCCCGGTTGCCGCTCCACCGGGGGGGCAGCAGCTCCCGGGGCAGGCCGGGATCCAGCAGCGGGAACCGCCGCCACTCCTGGATCAGCCGCACCTGGGCCACCAGCGCCTGACGGTCGGTCCGCGGCCGACGACGGCTCACCAGGTCGAGAAAGTGCTCGTACCGGCGCTCGATGACGTCGAGGTCCCAGGCGCTCCGGGCCAGTGACCGCTCGTCCCCGACCTGCCCGGCCGATGCCAGGAAGGACCAGCTCCCGGCCAGCAGCCCGAGGTCGTCCAGCACCCGGTGCGCCTCCGGCTCGCGGCCCGTCCGTGGGGTGACCCAGGTGCTGGCGTTGACCGACCCCAGCCCGGCCCAACCCAGCTGGGTGCGCAGCCGCTGGCGCAGCGCCCGCTTGTTCTCCGGCACCCCGACGGTCATCACCAGCCAGCGCCCGTCCCACGCCCGTTCGTCGGCGGCGAAGCCGTAGATGCGGTCGGTGCCCGCCCGCAGCAGCCGGGTGCCGGCGCCGGTGAGCGCCCAGCGCGTCTCCCGGCCCACCCGGCTGCCCTCGATCCAGCCGCTGTCAGCGGTCCGCATGATCGCCTGGCGCGCGGCCTTCTCGGCGACGTCGAGGTCGGCGAGCAGTTCGATGAGCGTCGCGGTCCACACCGGCCGGCCACTGGGCAGCACGAACTCACCGAGCACGGTGAGCAGCAGGCTGCGCGCACTCGCGGCGCCCAGCTCCTGACGCCGCGTCACGAACGGCCCTTCGACGACCTCCACGCCCGCCATCCTGGCATCCTCCGGTGGTGGCGTTCCCGGCTGCCGGGCCGACGCCCCACCACGGGGTGGTCACGACTCGGCCACAACGGCCGCGGAAGGCCCTGTGAGGCTTGACACCAGCGGATCGCGCACTACAGGCTTTGTCGCCAACGGACGTGCGATGTAGCACGTCACGAGATGTTCGGAGTGTGTGTGTCCATGGCACAAGGATCGTCCCGACGGAACGGAACCCGACTCGGCGTCGGGCTGCTGGCCCTGACCCTGACCGCCGCCTGCGGTGGCGGCGGCAGCCTCGGCGGTGACGAGGGCGGCGGTGAAGGTGGCGGCGAGGCCGGCGGCACCGTCACCGTCGGGCTGGTCATCCCCCAGGCCGGCGTGTACACGCCGCTGGGCGAGGACATGCAGCAGGGCTGGGATCTCTACCTGGACCAGCACGACGGTCAGCTCGGCGGGTACGAGGTCGAGACCGTCGTCGCCGACGAGGGCGAGAGTCCCGACACCGGCGTCCCGGCCGTCCAGCGGCTGCTGACCGAGGGGGAGGTCGACGCCCTGGTGGGCATCGTGAACTCCGCCACGGCGCTGGGGGTGGCCGAGCAGGTGGCCGAGGCCCAGATCCCGCTGATCGTCGCCAACGCCGGCGCCGAGGCCGTCACCAAGGACGCGGGCAACCCCTACGTGTGGCGCACCTCGTTCACCAACGCGCAGGTCGCCGCGGCGATGGGTGAGCACCTCGCCGCCGAGGGCGTCGGCCCGGTCTACGTCATGGCGCCGGACTACGCGGCCGGCCAGGAGGTCGTGGCGGGCTTCACCGAGGCCTACGAGGCCGCCGGCGGCACCGTGGCAGGCCAGACGCTGACCCCCTTCGGCAGCACCCAGGACTTCCAGCCCTTCCTGTCCAACGTCCAGTCCTCCGGCGCCGAGGCGGTCTTCGTCTTCTACGCCGGCGGCGAGGCCGTGAGCTTCGTGCAGCAGTACGACGCCTTCGGGCTCAAGGACAGCACCCCGCTGTACGGGTCGGGCTTCCTGACCGAGGGCAGCGTCCTGGACGCACAGGGCGAGTCCGCAGTCGGGGTGCGCACGTCGCTGCACTACTCCACCGAGATCGACAACCCGGCCAACACCGAGTTCGTCGCCGCCTACCAGGAGGCCTACGGCGAGCTGCCGACGACGTACGCGGTGCAGGCCTACGACGCCGCCAACGTGCTCGACAGTGCGCTGGAGGGAGTCGAGGAGGTCAGTGGCCAGGCGATCGCCGAGGCTCTCGAGACCGTGGGCGAGATCGACGACAGCCCCCGTGGGCCGTGGACGTTCAACGGCCAGACGCCCGAGCAGACCATGTACCTGCGCGAGGTGGCCGAGGTGGACGGCACCCTGCGCAACACCGTGGTCACCGACCTCGGCGTGTTCGCCCAGCCCTAGTCCAGCGCTGACCGGCGGCCGCGGTCGGGGTGTTCGCACCCCGACCGCGGCCGCCGGTCCATGCGGAGCGGAGGTTCTTCCATGGCCGGCTGGTTCGACGCGAACCTGGTCAGCATCCTCAACGGGTTCGCCATCGGCTCGTTGCTGTTCATCCTCGCCGTGGGCCTGTCGATCGTCTTCGGGATGATGGACGTGCTCAACCTGGCGCACGGCGCCTTCTTCCTCGTCGGCTCCTACCTGGCGGTCAGCTTCGTGGCCGGCGTCTCCTGGGGTGGTTTCCTCGCCGCGCTGGCCGTCGCCGCCCTGTTCGGCCTGCTCGCCGGCGGGGTGCTCTCGGGCATGACCGAACCACTGGCGCGCCGGCCGATCCTCGACCAGGCCCTGCTCACGCTGGGCATCTCACTGATCGTCGCCGAGGTCCTGTCGATCATCTACGGCAACAACGTCCGTTCGGTGCCCGGCCCCCCCGGGCTGGACGGCAGCGTGCAGGTCGCCGGCAGCACCTATCCCACCTACCGGCTGATGCTCATCGCGGTCGGGCTGCTGCTGGCCCTCGTGGTCTGGCTGGTCGTGGAGCGGACCTCGATCGGCGCGCTCGTGCGGGCCAGCGTCGCCGACCGGGAGATGGTCTCGGCGATGGGCATCGACAACCGGAAGGTCAAGTTCGCCGTCCTCGGGATCGGCTCGATGCTGGCCGCCGTCGCCGGAGTGCTCGGCGCCCCGGTCTACGGTGCCCGGCCGGGCCTGGACAAGACGATCCTCATCCTCGCGCTCGTCGTCGTCGTCATCGGCGGCCTCGGCTCGGTCCGGGGCGCCCTCATCGGCGCGCTGGTCATCGGCCAGGTCGAGTCACTGGGCCGGGCACTGCTGCCCGAGCTGGCGTCCTTCATCCTGTTCGGGACCCTCGCGCTGGTGCTCATCATCCGGCCGCGGGGCCTCTTCGCCGGAAAGGTGGCCCACTCGTGAGCGAGCTTACGAGTTCGCGCAGGGGTACAGCAGCGCCGCGAATGCGGCCGACGAGCGCCAGCGAGGAGGACTCATGAGCGTGGTCCCCGACAGCTCGACCGACGCCTCCGGCGTCGGCGCCGACCCGAGGACCGGCCCGGCGCCGGGCCCGTCCCGGGCCGCCCGGCTGGCCACGCGCGGCATCCCGCTGCTCGTCCTGCTGGTGCTGCTCGCATCGGCCCCGCTGTTCGCCGCTCCGTTCACCGCGAACACGCTGTCCCGGATCCTGATCTTCGCGCTGTTCGCGGTGAGCCTCGACCTGCTCGTCGGCATCACCGGACTGCCCTCCCTCGGGCACGCCGCGTACTTCGGGGTGGGCGCCTACACCGCCGGCCTGGTGTCGATCCACTGGACCAGCGCAGCCCCCGTCCCGGTCCTGCTGGCCGCAGCCGTAGGGGCGCTGGCCGCGGTGGCCACCGGCTGGCTGGCGGTGCGCAGCGGCGGGGTGTACTTCCTGATGCTCACGCTGGCCATCGGTGAGCTGGTGCACCAGCTCGCGCAGAGCCTGTCGTCGGTGACCGGCGGCTCGAACGGCCTGTTCGGGATCCCGAGCGTCCGGATCGGGGGCGAGCCGCTGACCCTGGCCGGCTACGTCTACTGGTACGTGCTGGCCGTGGCGGTGCTCGGCTTCCTCGGGCTCTGGCTGGTCGCGCGCTCCCCGTTCGGTGCCACGTTGCGCGGCATCCGCGACAACGAGCCCCGCATGCGGTCGCTGGGCTACTCGCCGTTCCGCTACAAGTACCTGGCGTTCGTCGTCGCGGGCGGGTTCGCCGGGCTGGCCGGTGGCCTCTTCGCCGCCCTGGTACGCATCGTCAACCCGAGCGACGCCGGCTTCACCACCAGTGCGCTGATCCTCCTCGCGGTGGTCCTGGGCGGCGCCGGGACGCTGTGGGGCCCGGTGCTGGGCGCGGCCGTCGTCGTGCTCGTGCGGGACACCTTCGGGCCCCAGCTGGACGGGCACGGTCCGCTCCTGCTCGGGGTCGTGTTCGTCGTCGCGGTGTACGTGCTGCCCCGCGGCTTCGCCGGTCTCGCCGGCCTGGTTCCCGGTCGCCGGCGCTCAACGGGAGGCACCGCATGAGCACCACCCTGCTGTCCCTGTCCGGCGTGAGCCGGCACTACGGCGCCCTCCGGGCCGTGGACGACGTCTCGATCGACGTCCCGGCCGGTGCGCGGCACGCGCTCATCGGGCCCAACGGCGCCGGCAAGAGCACCCTGTTCAAGCTGGTCACCGGCTCGATGCCGGTCTCGGCCGGCACGGTCACGCTGGACGGCACGGACATCACCCAGCTGCCCGAGCACCAGCGGGCGCGGCGGGGTGTCAGCCAGACGCTGCAGCACTCGAGCCTGTTCCTGTCCCAGAGCGTGCAGGACAACGTGCTGCTCGCCGCGCAGCGCCAGCACCGCAGCCGTCGCTCGCTCCTGCCGCGGCGGCAGGCCGCCGCCCGGGACCGGGTGCGCGGCCTGCTGGTGGACGTGGGCCTGGAGGCGCGGGCCGACACCCCCGTCGCTGCGCTGTCCCACGGCGAGCGGCGTCAGCTGGAGGTGGCCATCGCGCTGGCGTGCGAGCCGAAGCTGCTGCTGCTCGACGAACCCGCGGCGGGCATGTCGCCGGCGGAGAGCTCACGGTTGGTCGGCCTGCTCCAGTCGCTGCCCGCGTCGGTGACGCTGGTCATCGTCGAGCACGACCTCGACGTCGTCTTCGCTTTGGCCACGTCGGTGACCGTGCTCCACCTCGGGCAGGTGCTGCTCACCGGCAGCCCCGACGAGGTGCGGGCCAGCGCGGCGGTCCAGGAGGCCTACCTCGGCACCGGACGCGAAGCGCTCTTCCTCGACCACCCGGGATCGACCCAGATGGAGGTGAGCTGAGTGCTGGAGGTCCGCGGACTGGAGTCCGGGTACAAGCGGAGCACGGTGCTGCAGGGGGTCGACCTCGACCTCGCGGCGGGGCAGGTGCTCGGCCTGCTGGGCCGCAACGGAGTCGGCAAAACCACGTTGATCAACACGCTGATGGGGCTGGTGACACCGTCGGCGGGCAGTGTGCGGCTCGAGGGCGCGGATCTGGCCGGTCGCCGGCCCGACGTGATCGCCCGCGCCGGCGTGGCGCTGGTCCCGCAGGGCCGCCGGGTGTGGGCGCCGCTCACCGTCGCCGAGCACCTGGCCCTGGCCGCGCGCCGGGGACGCGGGCGGGGGCCGTGGGACACCGCCCGGGTGATCGAGCTGCTGCCCCGGCTGGGCGAGCGGGACCGGCACCAGGCCGGTCAGCTCTCCGGCGGCGAGCAGCAGATGCTGGCCATCGCGCGGGCCCTGCTGACCAATCCGCGGCTGGTGCTGATGGACGAGCCCTCCGACGGGCTGGCCCCGGCGGTGGTCGACTCGATCGGTGAGGTGATCGCCGGCATGAAGCAGGAGGGCGTCACGCTCGTGGTGGTCGAGCAGGACCTCCACCTGGCCTTCGCGGTGGCCGACGAGATCGCGGTGATGGACAAGGGGCGGGTGGTGCACCGCTCCCCCACGTTGGAGTTCCGCCGCGACAGCTCGATCGCGCACGCGCTTCTCGGCGTCGCCTGACCGAACCGCGCCTCCCGACCCATCCGCATCCGGCGGCCGGCTCCCTGGGA
This sequence comes from Modestobacter lapidis, assembly GCA_019779905.1. GTDB lineage: Bacteria > Actinomycetota > Actinomycetes > Mycobacteriales > Geodermatophilaceae > Modestobacter > Modestobacter lapidis. The sequence goes on from JABAKE010000005.1 coordinate 175,735, forward strand.
GCCGGCCGCCGGATGCGCGTCTCAGAACCGGTGCTGCTCCTGGTCCACGTAGCCGCCCTGGTCCTCGGCGCCCGGTCCGAGCGGTTCGCTCTCCACGTCGGCGTCCACCGACCGCGGTCGGACCGCTGCCCGGTCCCGTTCGGCCACGTACCGCGAGCGCCGTCCCTCGTCGGGCTCGGCAGCTCGACCGGTTCCGGGACGGCCGCCCTGGTGCTGCCCGATGTCCCTGGTCCGGTCCCCCACCTGCTTGCGCAACCGCCCGTCCTCGGTATCGGCGAAGCCCCGGGCGCAGAACCACGCCGTCACCGCATCACGCTCCGGATGTGTGTCGCGCACCACATTGACGACGTAGTTGAGTCCGCGCGCGGCGGCCTCCTCCTCCAGCCGGGCGAGGGTGAAGGCCCCGGCACCGGTTCCCCGGGCGTCGGCGTCGATGGCGAGCAGGATCTCCGCGTCCCCCCACACGTCGTCCAGCCAGCCGTACCCGACGACCCCGTCGGGACCTTCGACCCGCCACCAGTCCCCGGACAGCCGATCGCCGGGGTGCCGGGTCTCAGCCCGGAAGACTCCCTCCGGAACGGTGCTGAAGACTCGTTCCCGGGCGGCATCCCAGCGGGGATCGGGCTCCTTCACCCAGTTCAATCGAGTCGTTCCCGTTTCCGCCGTCACCATGTCGGTTCCTCTCGGTAGGTCGGCCCGTACCCGCCTCAGCGTCGCAGATCCACGATGGAGCGAGGAAGATGGGAGCTACGCCACATGTCTACACTCGGCCGACGGGTTGCACTTCCGTCTGTAGCACGTCAGGATGGGATCGGAAGCCCGCGGGACCCCCTCGCACAGCAAGCCCTGGAGGCAGCGTGACCACTCTCGAAGACGCCCGTCAGGCCGACGCCGGAACGGAGGCTGCCGCGGCTGCACCCCAGCCGGCCCCGACCGTCTCCTTCGACACGTCGCCTGAGGCCTACAAGCACTGGTCCCTGTCGGTCGACGGCGAGATCGCGACACTGCTGCTCAACGTGGCCGAGGACGGCGGGATCGTCCCGGGCTACGAGCTGAAGATGAACAGCTACGACCTCGGCGTGGACATCGAGCTCCACGACGCGGTGCAGCGGCTCCGCTTCGAGCACCCCGAGGTCAAGGCCGTCGTGGTGACCAGCGGCAAGGACCGGATGTTCTGCGCCGGCGCCAACATCAAGATGCTGGCGGCCTCCTCGCACAGCTGGAAGGTGAACTTCTGCAAGTTCACCAACGAGACCCGCAACGGCATCGAGGACGCGACCGCGAACTCCGGCCTGCCCTTCATCGCCGCGGTGAACGGCACGGCCGCCGGTGGCGGCTACGAGCTGGCGCTGGCGTGCGAGGAGATCGTCCTCATCGACGACAGCTCCTCGGCCGTCTCGCTGCCCGAGGTGCCCCTGCTGGGTGTGCTGCCCGGCACCGGCGGTCTGACCCGGGTGGTGGACAAGCGCGGCGTCCGGCGCGACCTGGCCGACATCTTCTCCACCACCGCCGAGGGCGTCCGCGGTGACCGCGCCGTCCAGTGGCGCCTCGTCGACGCCGTCAGCAAGGCCAGCGACTTCCCGGCGGAGATCGCCAGCCGGGCAACGGCGGCCGCCGCGACCTCCTCGCGTCCGGGGGCCGGCGCCCGCGGCGTGGCCCTCACCCCGCTGCAGCGCGAGGTGGACGGCGACACCACCCGCTACCAGCACGTGCGCGTGGTGCTCGACCGGGCGGCCGGCACCGCGACCATCACGGTGCTCGGGCCCACCGGCGTCCCCTCCTCCATCGAGGAGCTGCACGAGCAGGGCGACCAGGGCTGGCTGCTGGCCGCCACCCGCGAGCTCGACGACGCGATCCTCCGGCTCCGCACGAACGAGCTCGGTCTGGGCACCTGGCTGCTGCGCACCGAGGGCGACGTCGAGACCGCCATCGCGATGGACCAGTTCCTGCTGGACCACCGTGATGACTGGCTGGTCAACGAGCTCATCGGCTTCTTCAAGCGCACCGTCAAGCGGCTGGACACCACGTCCCGCAGCCTGTTCGCGCTGATCGAGCCGGGCAGCTGCTTCGCCGGTGCGCTCGCCGAGATCGCCTTCGCCGCCGACCGCTCGTTCATGCTCGAGGGGCAGTTCGAGGACGACGACGAGCCCAAGCCCCCGGCGGTCCTCCGGCTCGACGAGTTCAACACCGGACTGCTGCCGATGGGCAACGACCTCACCCGGCTCCAGGTGCGTTTCCTGGGCTCTGCCGCGGAGCTGGCCGCAGCCGAGGCCGCCGTCGGCCGTGACCTGCTCGCCGCCGACGCCCTCGAGCTCGGCCTGGTGACGGGCACGCCGGACGACATCGACTGGGAGGACGAGGTCCGCCTGCTCCTCGAGGAGCGGGCCAGCTTCTCCCCCGACGCGCTGACCGGCATGGAGGCCAACCTGCGCTTCGCCGGGCAGGAGACCCCGGAAACCAAGGTCTTCGGCCGGCTGACCGCCTGGCAGAACTGGATCTTCCAGCGGCCGAACGCCGCTGGTCCCGAAGGAGCGCTGCGCCGGTACGGGACCGGCCAGCGGGCTGACTACGACAGGAAGCGGGTCTGATCCATGACCACCACCGAGAGCACCCCGGCGACCGGAACGGTCACCGGCGAAGCCCCCACCCCGACCGGTCCGCTGTCGAAGATCGACTACAGCGAGAAGATCCCCAACAACGTCAACCTGGCCGGTGACCGGAAGCTGCAGCGCGCACTGGAGAGCTGGCAGCCGAAGTTCCTGGACTGGTGGAAGAACCTCGGTCCCTCCATCCCGACCCACGACGTCTACCTGCGCACCGCGGTCGCGGTCGGCCGGGACGGCTGGGCGCACTTCGACCGGGTGCCGATGGAGGACTACCGCTGGGGCATCTTCCTCGCCGAGGCGGACCCCGACCGGAAGGTCAACTTCGGCCAGCACAAGGGCGAGCCGGCGTGGCAGGAGGTCCCGGGCGAGTACCGCTCCGACCTCCGCCGGCTGATCACCGTGCAGGGCGACACCGAGCCGGCCTCGGTCGAGCAGCAGCGGCACCTGGGCATGACCGCGCCGTCGCTCTACGACATGCGCAACCTCTTCCAGGTCAACGTGGAGGAGGGCCGGCACCTGTGGGCGATGGTCTACCTGCTGCAGGCCTACTTCGGGAAGGACGGGCGCGAGGAGGCCGAGGAGCTGCTCAAGCGCAACTCCGGTGACTTCGACAGCCCCCGCATCCTTGGCGCCTTCAACGAGGAGACGACCGACTGGCTGCAGTTCTTCATGTTCACCTACTTCACCGACCGGGACGGCAAGTACCAGCTCGGCACGCTGAAGGAGAGCGCCTTCGACCCGCTGGCCCGCACCTGCGAGTTCATGCTCAAGGAAGAGGCGCACCACATGTTCGTCGGGACCACCGGCGTGCAGCGCACCGTCCAGCGGACCGCGCAGCTGATGAAGGAGCACGGCACCGACGACATCTGGAAGTACGGCGGCATCCCGCTGTCGGTCATCCAGAAGTACCTGAACTTCCAGTACTCGGTGTCGATGGACCTGTTCGGCTCCGAGACGTCGTCCAACGTGGCCGGGTACTACACCTCCGGGCTCAAGGGCCGGTGGATGGAGACCCGCCGCAAGGACGACCACCTGCTGCACGACCTCACGATGGACGTGCCGATCATCGAGGACGGGCGGATGAGCACCCGCAACGTGCCGATGCTGACCGCGCTGAACCTCGACCTCCGCAACGAGTACGCCGCGGACTGCGAGAACGGCGTCAAGCGGTGGAACCAGGAGCTGGAGGACGCCGGGCTCGACGAGCGGCTGACCGTTCCGCACGAGGGGTTCAACCGCAAGGTGGGTGTGTTCGCCGGCCACAACGTCACGCCGACTGGCGAGATCGTCGACGACGCCACCTGGGAGCGGATCTCGCACGAGGCCCTGCCCAGCCCGGAGGACCGCGCCCAGGTCGCCGAGCTGATGGTCCCGCACTACGAGGCCGGTGACTTCGCCGGCTGGATCGCGCCGCCGTCGGTCGGCATCAACTCGCTGCCGGTCGAGTACGACTACGTCCGCTTCTGAGTTCGACGCCGGTCGAGTGCGTGGGTGAACCAGCGCACTCGACTGGGCTGCGGCCGGGCCCTTCCCGGGGCCCGGCCGCAGCCATGACCTCAGGTACTCCAGCGGCAGCACCGCCGGTACCGGACCCAGCCGGAACGACTCCACGGCACTGAAGGGACTCCCAGCGTGGCCATCCTCGACACCGCACCACCCGCGACACCCGGCCTCCCGGCCGGTACCGGAACCTCCACGGGGCAGGAGACCTTCAACGCCGCGGAGTGGCTGGTCACCCGGCACGCCCTCGCGACGCCCGACCGGCGGGCGATCACCGCCATCGACCTGGACGGCAGCGTCCGGACGCTCAGCTACGCCGAGGTCGAGACAGCGGTCCACCAGTTCGCCGCGGCGCTGCTGGCCTCCGGCGTGCGCCCGGAGGAGCGCCTGCTGCTGTGCCTCGGGGACAGCCCCGAGCTGCTCATCGCCTTCCTGGCGGGAATGCGGATCGGCGCGGTGCCCGTACCGGTCAGCACGATGCTCAAGCCCAAGGACATCGCCCTGATGGCCCGGGACAGCCGGGCCCGGATGCTGGTCGTGAGCTCGGAGTTCGTCGCGCTCGCCCCCGCGGTCGGCGGCCTGCCGGACCTGGCCGACGTCGTGGTGCTGACCGCCGACGCCCTGCCCGAGGTGGCGGGTCCGCGGGTCCGCAGCTGGGACACGTTCGTATCCGACGGCGCCGACTGCCTCGACCGGGTGGCCACGCCCTACCCGACCGTCCCCGACTCCCCCGCCTTCTGGCTCTACACCTCCGGCACCACCGGTACGCCCAAGGGGGCGATGCACCGGCACGGGTCGCTGCGCGACACCGCGGAGACCTACGCCCGGGACGTGCTGGCGATCGGCCCGGACGACGTGACCTTCTCGGTCGCCAAGTTCTTCTTCGCCTACGGCCTGGGCAACACCCTGACGTTCCCGTTCTCCGTGGGCGCCAGCGTGGTGCTCGACCGGTCCCGGCCCAGCCCGGCCGGCACGCTGCGGGTCCTCCAGGACCACCGCCCCACGCTGTTCTTCGGGGGCCCGACCTACTACGCCGCCCTGCTCGCCGCCGGGCTGCCGGGCGATGCGTTCGCCGGCGTCCGCGCCTGCGTGTCGGCGGGCGAAGCCTTCCCGGCCCCGCTGTTCGAGCGCTTCACCAGCACCTTCGACGTGGAGATGCTCGATGGCATCGGGTCCACGGAGATGCTGCACATCTTCATCTCCGGCCGCCCCGGACGTACCCGGGCGGGCGCCACCGGCGAGGTCGTGGCCGGGTACGAGGCGAAGATCGTCGACGACGACGGTCAGCCCGTCCCCGACGGCACGCCGGGCAACCTCTACGTGCGCGGCAACTCGGCGGCGACCGGCTACTGGTGCCGGACGGAGACCACGCGCCGGGTGTTCGAGGGCGCCTGGGTGCGCACCGGCGACACGTACGTGCGCAGCGAGGACGGCTTCTTCGCGTCGCTGGGCCGCACCGACGACATCATCAAGGCCGGCGGCATCTGGGTCTCCCCCACCGAGGTCGAGGAACGGCTGCGACTGCACCCCGAGGTCGTCCAGGTGGTCGTGGTGTCGGTCCCCGACGTCGACGGGCTGGACAAGCCGGTGGCCTGCGTGGTCCTCAACCCGGGGTCGGCCACGACCGCCGAGGACCTGGTCGCCCACTGCCGCGAGGGCCTGGCCGCCTTCAAGCGGCCGCGGCACGTGCTGGTGTTCGACGATCTGCCCCAGACCGCGACCGGCAAGCTCCAGCGCTTCCGGGTCCGCGAGCTGGCCCTGGCCCGCATCGACGGTGCGGGCGCCCCTTCCGCCCCTTCCGCCCCTCTCGCCCCCGGAGGCCCCGCATGACCGCCACGGACACGCTGGCACCCACCGACGCGAGCGGCACCGGACGCGACGTCGAGGTCGACCTGCTCGTCGTCGGCGCCGGCCCGGCCGGCCTGTACGCCGCCTACTACGCCGGCTTCCGCGGGCTGCGGACGGCGATCGTGGACAGCCTCTCGGAGCCCGGTGGCCAGGTGATGGCGCTGTACCCGGAGAAGAACATCTACGACGTGGCCGCACTCCCGGCGATCAAGGGCCGCGACCTGGTGGCCGGGCTGGTGGAGCAGGCCGCCCGGTTCGAGCCGGTGTACGTGCTCGGCGAGCGTGCCGAGAGCCTCACCAACGCCGCGGGCCAGCGCCCCCGGCCCGGTGACCGGCTGATTGTGACCACCGACCGCGGCACCCGCATCCACTGCGGCGCCGTGGTGATCACCGGCGGGATCGGCACCTTCACCCCCCGGCCGCTGCCCGGCGGCGCGGAGTGGGAGGGCCGCGGACTGACCTACGTGGTCAAGGAGCTGGCCGCCCACGCCGGGCAGGACGTCGTCATCGTCGGCGGCGGGGACAGCGCCGTGGACTGGGCGCTGGCCCTGGCCGACATCGCCTCGTCGGTGACGCTGGTGCACCGCCGGAAGGCCTTCCGCGCCCACGCCGCGAGCGTGGCCGACATGGAGGCCGGCCCGACCGTCGTCGTCACCGATGCCCAGGTGAGCTCGGTCGAGGGCGAGGACCGGGTGCACACCGTCCAGGTGAAGCACAAGGACGGGTCGATCACCCCCCACAAGGCACAGGCCGTGATCGCCGCCCTCGGCTTCACCGCCGACATCGGCCCGCTGGAGACCTGGGGCATCGACATCGTCGACCGCAAGATCCTGGTCGACACCGCGATGCGCACCTCGGTGTCCGGCGTCTACTCCGCCGGCGACATCACCGAGTACCCGGGCAAGGTGCGGTTGATCTCGGTAGGTTTCGGGGAGGCAGCCACCGCCGTGAACAATGCGGCCACCTATCTCGACCCCGACCAGCCGCTCTTCCCAGGGCACAGCAGCGACGACCCCGCCGGCATCGGCGCCCCCGCCTGAGCCCCATCGCACCCGAGGAGACATCCCGTGCCCTACGTCATCGGCGCCGAGTGCATCGACACCACCGACATGTCCTGCGTCGAGGAATGCCCGGTCGACTGCATCTACGAGGGTGACCGCAAGCTCTACATCAACCCCAAGGAGTGCATCGACTGCGGGGCCTGCGAGCCGGTCTGCCCGGTCGAGGCGATCTCGCAGGACCGCCGGGTGAGCGCGGACAACGAGCCGCACATCGCCGACAACCGGCGCTTCTTCGTCGAGCCGCTGCCCGGTCGGGACGAGCCGGTGGGCAGCCCCGGCGGTGCCTCGAAGGTCGGCCGGATCGGGGCGGACACCGAACTCGTCGCCGACCAGGGGTGACCCTCTACGCGCTCGACGGCGTCGCCCCCGTCCTCCACCCGACCGCCTGGGTGCACCCCGACGCGACCGTGATCGGCCGGGTGGAGCTCGGTGCGGAGGTCAGCGTGTGGCCCCAGGCGGTGCTGCGCGGCGACTTCGGCGACATCCGGATCGGCGCGCGGACGTCGATCCAGGACGGCACGGTGCTGCACACGACGGCCGAGCACCCCACGGTGATCGGGGCGGACTGCGTCGTGGGGCACCTCGCCCACCTGGAGGGGTGCACCGTGGGGAACCGAGTGCTCGTCGGCTCGAACTCCGTGGTGCTCAACCGCGCGGTGCTCGGTGACGGCTCGCTGGTCGGGGCGGGGGCCCTCGTCGCCGAGGGCACCGTGGTGCCGCCGGACCACCGGGCGCTGGGCATTCCGGCGCGCGTGCGTCCCGGCGCCGGAACGGCCGGGTTCATCGAGTCGGCGGTCGCGGAGTACGTCGGGAACGCCCGCCGGTACCGCGACGGGCTCAGCCGGGTCGGCTGACCCCAGAGCCGGTCAGCGCAGCCCGCCGGTCAGCGCAGCCCGCCGGTCGCCTCCACCACGGTGCCGGTGACCCAGCGGGCGTCCGGCCCGAGCAGGAAGGTGATCACGCCGGCCAGGTCGTCCGGGGCGCCCAGCCGGCGCAGCGCGGGCGCGCCGGCCATCGCCTCGATCGCCTTCTCGCTCGTGCTCCCGCGCAGCTGCGGGGTGTCGGTCGCGCCCGGCCGCACCACGACCACGCGGATCCCCTGCCGGCCCAGCTCCTTCGCCGCCACCCGGGCGGCCGCCTCGGCCGCGGCCTTGGTCATGACGTAGCTGGCCTGCCGGGGCGGCGCGAGCTCCGCGGCCACCGACGAGACCACCACCACCGCGCCGCCCTCGGGCAGCAGCCGGCCGGCGTGCTGCAGGGCGAGCACCACCGAACGGCCGTTCATCGCCCAGGCGTCGTCGAGCTCGTCGAGGGTCAGCTCGGCCAGCCGGGTGTAGGTCCAGGCGCCGACGCAGTGGACGACCCCGGTCAGCCCCTCCCCTGCCGCCGCGAAGGCCGCGGCCAGCGACTCGGGATCACGCACGTCGCAGTGCACCGTGCGGACGTCGGGGCCCAGCTCGGCGCAGATGCGCCCCGCCCGGTCCGCACCGGTGCGGTGGGTGAACACCACCGGTGTCCCCCCGGCCACCAGGCGACGGACGGTCGCCTCCCCGATCCCACTGCTCCCACCGAGCACCAGCACGGTGCCTGTCTGCGCCATTCGGTCACCCTACGGGAACCGCACCTCGACGCAATGGTGCCGTAGCACGTCGCAGCGGCCGCGGGATGGTCAGGCGGGGTCGAGCCCCGAGTACACCCGGAGCGCGTTGCCGCCCAGCACCAGCGGTACGACGTCCTCGGGCAGCCCGAGCGACGCCACCGCACGGGCGTTCGCCGCCTGGCCGGGCACGCCGGGCCAGTCCGTGCCGTAGATCCACTTGCGCGCCAGCCGGCCGAGGTCGAACCGGCTGTAGTACTCCGGCAGCCGCTTCGGCGGCAGCCCGGACAGCTCGATCCAGACGTTCTCGCGCGAGACCGCCAGGAACGCGGCCGCGTCGTACCACCAGCCCCGGCCGCCGTGGGCCAGCACCACCTGCAGGCCGGGGAAGTCGCGCAGCACCGCGTCGAGGTGCACCGGGTCGGCGAAGGAGTTGGTCGACCCCGGGAAGCTGCTGGTGCCGCAGTGCACGACGAGGGGGACGCCCCGCTCGACCAGCACCGCGTAGGCGGGGTACAGCGCGGGGTCGTCGGTGCGGAAGCCGCCGTGCACGGGGTGCAGCTTCAGCGCGGCCGCACCCAGGTCGAGCTGCCGGGTCAGCTCGCGGGCGATCGGGAAGTGCAGGTGCGGGTTGACGTTGGCGACCGGGCGGAAGCGCCGCGGGTTCTGCGCCACGATGGGCAGCAGGTCGTCGAAGAGCTGGTACCCGGTGGCCTTGGGGCTGTACTCGCAGAACAGCAGCGCGGTGTCGACGCCCTCGTCGGCGAACAACTGGTCCAGCGCCGCCGGCTTCGGCGTGCCGTCCGCGGCCCAGACCTCCTCGAGGATGCCGGGCCGGCCGAACCGGCGGGCCCAGTCGACCCAGGCCGGCGCCAGCGTGGACAGCTGCGGCACGTGGACGTGCGCATCGACGAGGACATGACCGTCAAGCACTGCGGGCTCCGTTCTCCATGGCGGGCGGTCCGGCCGCCGCCTGCCGGTTCACTGTTCCACCGTCGGCCCCGAGCCGGACGACCGGGCTACACGTCGTTCACTTGTGGCAAGGTGTCGTGTAGCACGTCCCGACGTCGAGGAGATCCGTGTCCAGGTCCATTGCCATGCCCAGCCAGCCCAGTCGCGGCGTTCCGCGCCGGGGCTCCGACCAGTCGGCGGTGCCGGCGTGACCGGCGTCCCAGCCCAGGTGGGCGTGATCGGCGGTGGCCGCATGGGTGCGGGCATCGCCCAGGTGTTCCTGGCGGCCGGCGCGCGGGTCGCGGTGGTGGAGGCCGGGGACGCGGCGGCCGAGGCCGCCCGCGGGCGGGTCGCCGACGGCCTCGAGGAGTCGGCCCGGCGGGGCAAGCTCACCGGCCCGGTGGAGGCGGTTCTCGACCGGCTTACCCTGGTCGACGCACCCGGGGAGCTCGACCCGGCCACGGGGCTGGTCGTGGAGGCCGTACCCGAGCGGGCCGAGCTGAAGGTCGCCGTCCTCACCGCCGCGGAGTCGGTGCTGGGGCCGGACGCCGTGCTGGCCACCAACACCTCGTCCCTGTCGGTCTCCGAGCTGGCCGCCGCCCTGCGCCGGCCCGCCCGGTTCCTCGGCATGCACTTCTTCAACCCCGTGCCCGCCTCGAAGCTGGTCGAGGTGGTGGTGGCCCCCGGGACCGCACCCGAGGTGGTCGACGCGACCCGCGGCTGGGTGCAGGCGCTGGGCAAGACCGACGTCGTCGTCCGGGACTCCCCCGGCTTCGCCTCCTCCCGGCTGGGCGTGCTGCTCGGCCTCGAGGCGATCCGGATGCTGGAGGAGGGGGTCGCCGACGCCGCCGCGATCGACGCGGCGATGGAACTGGGCTACCGGCACCCCATGGGCCCGCTGCGCTCCACCGACCTGGTCGGGCTGGACGTGCGGCTGGCCATCGCCGAGTACCTGGCGAGCACGCTGGGCGAGCGCTTCGCACCACCACAGCTGCTGCGGGACAAGGTGGCCGCCGGCGAGCTGGGCCGCAAGACCGGCCGCGGGTTCCACTCCTACGACGACCAGCCCCCGGCATGAGCGACGACGTGCTGCGCGTGGCCGTCTCCCGGGGCGTCGCCACCCTGACGCTGGACTCCCCCGGCAACCGCAACGCCCTGTCCCGGGCGATGCGGGCCCGGCTGCGCACCGCGCTGGCCGACGCGCTCGCCGACGACGCGGTGCGGGTCATCGTGCTCGACCACACCGGACGGGTCTTCTGCTCCGGGATGGACCTGGCCGAGGCGGCCGGCGGCTCGGCCGCGGATCAGGGCGTCCACGAGTTCCCCGAGCTGCTGGAGACGATCTGGCACTCCCCCAAACCGGTGCTGGCCGCCGTCCGCGGCCCGGCGCGCGCCGGCGGGGTGGGCCTGCTCGCCGCCTGCGACGTCGTCGTCGCCGGGAGGTCGGCGACGTTCGGCTTCGCCGAGGTCCGGATCGGGGTGGTGCCGGCCATCATCTCCGCCGTGGTGGTGCCCCGGATGATCCGCAACGCCGCGCACCGGCTGCTGCTCACCGGCGAGGTGTTCGACGCCGGCACCGCCGCGGCGGGTGGGCTGGTGGACCTCGTCGTGGACGACGGCGACGTCGACTCCGCCGTCGCCGGGCAGGTCGCCGCGCTGGCCGCCGGGGCCCCGCTGGCCCTGGCGGAGACCAAGCGGCTGCTGCGCGCCGAGCGTGGCGGGCCGCTGGGGGCCCAGTTCGAGGAGCTGCTGGGCTTGTCGGCCCGGTTCTTCGCCAGCGAGGAGGGCCAGGAGGGGATCGCGGCGTTCCGGGAGAAGCGCCCGGCGCGCTGGGTGCCCGCCGCGGACTGACCGGATCCGGTCGGCCCGCACGACGTCGCACCACGACGTCCTACACCGGGTCGCCCATCCAGTAGGGTTCTCGTAGTATTTTCCATCGTCCCATCGGAGGCCAGCGTGCGCGTCGTGCTCATGCTCAGCAGCGACCAGACCGCCACCGCGACCGAGGCCCGAGCCGCGGAAGAGGCCGGCTACGACGGGGTCTCGACCGGTGAGCACGTGTTCTTCCACGGGCCGGTGACCAACGGGTTCATCGCGATGGCCGCGGCGGCCGGCGCCACGACCCGGATCCGGCTGCTCACCTCCCTGACCGTGCTGCCGCTCTACCCGGCGGCCCTCGCGGCCAAGTTCGCCACCACCCTGGACCAGGTCTCCGGCGGGCGCTTCGACCTGGGCGTGGGCGTCGGCGGGGAACACCCGCCCGAGTTCGTCGCCGCCGGCGTCGAGGTCGGCGAGCGCGGAGCCCGCGCCGACGAGGCGCTGGAGGTGCTCCGCGCGCTGTGGGCGGGCGGGCCGGTCGACTTCGCCGGCCGGTTCACCACCGTTCCCGGGCTGACGCTGGACCCCGGCCCCGTGCAGCCCGGTGGGCCACCGATCTGGCTCGGTGGCCGCCGCCCGCCGGCAATCCGCCGGGCCGGGCGGCACGCCGACGTGTGGATGCCCTACATGTACACACCCGAACAGGTCGCCCGGAGCCTGGCCGAGGTCCGCGACGCGGCGGAGCAGGCCGGCCGCGACCCGTCGTCCGTGCGGGGCTCGGTCTTCTGCTGGGGCGCGGTCCACGAGGACCCGGCCCGGGCCCGGCAGGACGCCGTCGAGACCGTCAGCGCGGTCTACCAGCAGGACTTCGGTCCACTCGCCGACCGCTACCTCCTGCACGGCGACCCCGACCGGGTGGTCGCCCGCGCCCGGGAGTACGCCGACGCGGGCGCCGAGACCCTGGTCTTCTCCCCCTCGGGGGAAGGCGCCCACCGGCAGACCGCCGTCGATCTCTTCAGCCACGCCGTCCTGCCGCGGCTGCACGGCTGACATCCGCCCGTCCGGGGCATCCCCCTCATCGCACCCCCGCAGCCACGTCCAGGAGGACTGACCATGTCGACCACCGCACCCGCCCTCGAGTCCTACGTCTCCGGGCGCTGGCAGTCCGGCACCGACGAGGGCACCACCCTGACCGACGCGGTGACCGGGAACCCGGTCGCCCGGGTGTCCAGCACCGGCGTGGACACCGCCGCCGCGGTCCGCTGGGGCCGGGAGGTCGGCGGGCCCGCGCTGCGGGCGCTGCCCTTCGCCGAGCGCGCGGCGCTGGTGAAGGCGGTGGCGACGGTGCTCGGAGAGGCCCGGGAGGAGCTGTACGAGCTGTCCGCCCGGACCGGCGCCACCCGCCGGGACTCCGCGGTCGACATCGACGGGGGCATCGGCACGCTCGCGGTCTACGCCAGCAAGGGGCGCAAGGAGCTGCCCGAGGGCGACGTCCTCCTCGACGGCGACATCGAGCCGCTCGGGCGCGGGGGAACGTTCGCCGGCCGGCACCTCTACCGCTCCCGGCTGGGGGTCGCCGTGCAGATCAACGCGTTCAACTTCCCCGTCTGGGGCCCCGCAGAGAAGTTCGCGCCCGCGCTGCTGGCCGGTGTCCCGACGATCATCAAGCCGGCCACCCCCACCGCCTACCTCACCGAGCTGATGGTGCGCCGGGTCATCGAGTCCGGAGTGCTGCCCGAGGGTGCGCTGCAGCTGGTCTGCGGCAGCGCCCGGCAGCTGCTCGACGAACTGGACGGCCAGGACTCGGTGTGGTTCACCGGCTCGGCCGACACCGCGGCGGCGCTGCGCCGGCACCCGGCGGTCACCGAGCGCTCGGCCCGGTTCAACGCCGAGGCCGACTCGCTGAACGCCTCGGTGCTCGGCCCCGACGCGGTCGCCGGTACACCCGAGTTCGACCTCTACGTCGACCAGCTGGTCACCGAGATGACGGTCAAGGCCGGGCAGAAGTGCACCGCGATCCGGCGCGCGTTCGTCCCGGCGGCCGCGGCGGACGACGTGGTGGAGGCGGTCCGGTCGCGGCTCGCCGAGGTCGTGGTGGGCAGCCCGGCCGACGAACGGTCGGTCATGGGGGCCCTGGTCAGCCACGAGCAGCGGGACAGCGTCCGGGAGGCCGTCGCCCGGCTCGCCGGCGCCGGCGGGATCGTCTACGGGAACCCGGCGTCCATCGACGTGGTGGGTGCCGACGACACCACCGGGGCGTTCCTCTCCCCGCTGCTGCTGCGCTGCGATGACACCGACCGCCCCGAGCCGCACGACATCGAGGCCTTCGGGCCGGTGAGCACGGTGCTGCCCTACACCGGGACCGCCGACGTCGTCGACCAGCTCGCCCGCGGTGGCGGTAGCCTCGTCGCCTCGGTGGTGAGCGAGGACGCCGCCTTCCAGCGCGACGTCGTGCTGGGTGCCGGTGCGCACCACGGCCGGATGCTGCTGCTGGACCGGCACTCCGCCGCCGAGAACACCGGCCACGGCATCCCCATGCCGCAGCTCGTGCACGGCGGGCCGGGCCGGGCCGGTGGCGGCGAGGAGGAGGGTGGCCTGCGCGCCGTCCTCCACCACATGCAGCGGGTCGCGATCCAGGGCAGCCCGGCCCTGCTGGAGTCCTTCGCGCCCGGTCCGAGGCCGTGACCGAGCGCTGGTTCGCCGACTACGTACCGGGCACGACGAGCGAGTTCGGGCCGATCCGGGTGGACGAGGCCGAGCTGGTCGAGTTCGCCCGGCGGTTCGACCCGCAGCCCTTCCACGTGGACGCGGACGCCGCCGCGGCCGGCCCCTTCAGTGGGCTGATCGCCAGTGGCTGGCACACCGGCGCGCTGATGATGCGGCTGTTCGCCGACGAGTACCTCTCGCCGGTGTCCAGCCTCGGGTCACCGGGGATCGACGAGCTGCGCTGGCCGTTGCCGGTGCGGCCGGGTGACGAGCTCACCCTGCGCACCACGGTCGAGGACGCCCGGCTGTCCCGCAGCAAGCCCGACCGCGGCGTCGTCACCACGCGCATCGAGATGGTCAACCAGGCCGGGGACGTGGTCCTGCGGCTGGTGGCGGTGAACCTGATCCGCGCCCGGCCGGCCCAGGCGCACTGACCCGCTCGCGCCGCCCGGACCGGGACCGATGGTGCGGCGACCCGGGGCTCCTCGTCGACGTGCAACACGCCGTTGACACCCCGGTAGCCCGTTGTAGAGGATTGCCCCCGCCCGTGTCGGGCGCCACACCGTCCAAGCCCTGGGAGGGCGAGCAATGACAGCTGACACCAACGCTCCGGGTAGCACCGACGAACTCTGGCGGTGGTCGGCGACGCGGATCGCCGACGGGGTCGCCACCGGACTGATCTCCAGCCGCGAGGCGGTGGAGAGCTGCCTGTCCCGGATCGAGGCGGTCAACCCCGAGCTCAACGCCCTCGTCGAGGTGTCCGGTGACGAGGCGCTGAAGGCCGCGGACGACGCCGACCGGCGCACCGCGTCCGGCGCCCCGCTCGGCCCGCTGCACGGCGTCCCGGTCGCGATCAAGGTGAACTCCGACCAGGTCGGTCACGCCACGACGAACGGCGTCGTGGCGTTCAAGGACAACACCGCCACCACCGACAGCCCGCACGTGGCCAGCCTCCGGCAGTCCGGCGCGATCCTGCTCGCCCGCAGCAACACGCCGGCGTTCTCCTACCGGTGGTTCACCAACAACGACCTGCACGGACGCACGCTGAACCCGTGGGACGCGACCCGCACACCCGGCGGGTCCAGTGGCGGGGCGGGCTCGGCCGTCGCGTCGGGCATGGTTCCGATCGGGCACGGCAACGACATCGGCGGCTCCGTCCGGTACCCCGCCTACGCCTGCGGCGTCGTCGGCCTGCGGCCGACCGTGGGCCGGGTGGCCGGGCTCTACGGCCCCCCGGACGCCGACCCGGCGCTGTCGGTGCAGTCCATGCTGGTCCAGGGGCCGCTGGCCCGCACGGTCGCCGACGTCCGGCTGGCGATGCGCGGGCTGACCGCCCACGACCCGCGTGACCCCTTCCACGTGCCCGGGGCTCCCGCGGCCGCGGCCGCGGAACGCCCGCTCCGGGTCGCACTGGTCCGGGACCACGGCGTCGCCACGCCGACCGCGGCCGTCGACGAGGCCCTGACCCAGGCCGCGGGCTGGCTGACCGAGGCCGGCTACGTGGTCGAGGAGGTCGAGCTGCCCTTGCTCGCCGAGGCCTACCGGCTCTGGTACCTGCTGTGCATGGAGGAGTTCCGCCAGATCATGCCGCTGGTCGAGGAGGTCGGCGACGAGGGCATGAAGAAGGCGGCGGAGGGCTACTACGCCGTCTCCTCGGAGTGGTGGGGCACCCAGCCCGGCCTGACCGACTACATGAACGGATACGCCCGGCGGGGCACGTTGATCCGCATGCTCGGGGAGTTCATGGAGCGGTACTCCACCGTCCTGCTGCCCATGTCCGCGGAGCAGGCGTTCGAGCAGGACGCCGACATCGCCAGCATCGAGAGCATGCGGCGGGTGATGGCCGCGCAGGCGTCGATGATGGCGGTTCCCGTCCTCGGCTTCCCGGCGCTGTCGGTGCCCACCGGGGTCACCGACGGCCTCCCCGCCGGCGTCCAGCTGCTCGGCCGGCGCTTCGACGAGGACGGCATCCTCGATGCCGCCCAGGTGATCGAAGCCCGCGCGGGCACCTTCACCCCCCTCGACCCGCGCTGACAGCGGCGTCCGGGGGTCACCGGTGCGCCACGGTGACCCCCGGGCGTCCTGCCACAGGTCGAGCTCGGGTGGCGCCACCACCGCACGCGGTGGACATGCCGACACGACACGCCGGGACATTCCACGTCCGGGTTGACGGTTGGGAGCTCGGCGTAGCACCTTTCCCGGGTCAGTGATCCAGCTCACCTCCCGAGGAGCGGCATGCGCGCTGCCAGGTATCCCGATCGGCCCACCTCTTCCCGGCACCGGCCTCGAAGCAGGGTGCCGCTCCGCAGCCTCGTTCCCGCAGTCGTCGCCATGGCGGCGATGGTGCTCGGCGCCGGCCCGGCGGCGGCCACCCCCGGGCCGGATCCCGCCCCCGCTCCGGCACCGACTTCTCCTGCCGGCGACTGCGCCGGGTTGGCGGAGCTCGAGCTGGCCGAGGTCACGGCGATCTCCGCCGAGCTCGTGACGGCGGGTACGTCGGACGACCAGACCGACCTGCCGGCGTTCTGCCGGGTGGCGCTGACCGTCGAGCCGATGGTCGACATCGCGGTCTGGCTGCCCGTCGAGACGTACAACGGGCGGTTCCAGGCAGTCGGTGGCGGCGGCTACGCCGGCACCATCAGCTACCCGGCCATGGCCACCGCGCTGCGGGACGGGTACGCCACCGCATCCACCGACACCGGCCACTCCACGCCGGGCGGCTCGTTCGCCCTGGCGGCGCCCGGCGACCTCGACGAGCAGCTCATCGAGGACTTCGCCTCCCGGTCGCTGTTCCAGCTCACGGAGAAGGCACAGACCCTGGTCGGGGCGTTCTACGGCATGCCGGCGGAGTACTCCTACTGGAACGGCTGCTCCACCGGGGGGCGGCAGGGCCTGATGCTGGCGCAGCAGCTCCCCGACGGCTACGACGGGATCCTCGCCGGCGCGCCGGCCATCAACTGGGACCGCTTCATCCCCGCGGAGCTCTGGCCCCAGGTCGTGATGCAGCAGGAACTCGGCGGGCCGATCGCCCCGTGCAAGCTGGAGGCCGCGACCCGCGCCGTCGTGGCTGCGTGCGACACCCTGGACGGGGTCGCGGACGGCGTGCTCGACGACCCGCGCAGGTGTGACTTCCAGGCCGCCTCCCTCGTCGGCCAGCCGACCGACTGCGGCGAGTTCACCGACGTCGATGCCCGCGTGGTCCAGGCGATCTGGGACGGTGCCCGGACCGTTGACGGCACCCGGTTGTGGTACGGCCTGGCACCCGGCGCCCCGCTGCAGGGCCTCGCCGGGCCGCAGCCCTTCCCGATCACCGTCGACCACCACAGGTACTGGATCGAGCAGGACCCGAACTGGGACTGGCAGAAGCTGGACTACGCGGGTTTCGAGGAGAACTTCGCCGCCTCGCAGCAGCTCTTCAACGAGGTCATCGGCACCGACGACCCGGATCTGTCCGCCTTCCGGCACTCCGGCGGCAAGGTCCTGATCTGGCACGGCTGGAACGACCAGCTGATCTTCCCCGAAGGCACCATCGACTACTACGAACGGGTCGTGGACACGGTGGGCAACCTGCACCGGGCCCAGGACTTCGCCCGGTTGTTCATGGCCCCCGGGGTGGAGCACTGTAGTGGCGGTGCGGGGGCCGACCAGTTCGACATGTTCGGCGAGCTCGTCGCGTGGGTCGAGGACGGTGCGGCACCCGAGCGCATCTCCGCCGCGCGCGTCGAGGACGGCCAGCAGGTGCTGACCCGGCCGCTGTGTCTCTACCCGCTGGTCGCCCGGTACGACGGCAGCGGGAACCCCCGTGTCGAGGCCAGCTACGACTGCAAGCGCACGTACGGCCGCTGGGGCACGCCGGGCCACGGCTGATCCGACGGGGCCGACCGGCGCCGGTGGGGCACGCACGCCCCGCTCCACCGGCGCCGGTCATCCGGGCGGACCCGCACCCGGCCGTGCACTCCGCAGTGCGGCGATATTCTGCTTCCGTGACGACGGAGCCGAGTTCGACCTCCCGCGCCGGCGGTCGGGAGGCCCGGCTCGCGCCGCTGATCACCACGGTCCTGGGTCTCTACGCCCGGGCCGAGGGCAACTGGCTCTCCGTCGCGTCCTTGATCTCGCTGATGGCGGACGTCGGAGCCGAGGCGCAGGCGGTGCGGTCCTCGATCTCCCGGCTGAAGCGCCGCGGTGTCATCCACGCTGAACGGCAGCGGGGCGCGGCCGGCTACAGCCTGGCCGGCTCCACACTCGAGGTGCTGGCCGAAGGTGACGTCCGGATCTTCGAGCGCCGGCGGGCGACGGTCGCGGACGGCTGGGTCCTGCTGGTGTTCTCCGTGCCCGAGTCCGAGCGGGAGAAGCGGCACTCGCTCCGCACGAGCCTGACCGGCCTCGGCTTCGGCACCGCGGCCCCCGGGGTGTGGCTGGCACCCGGCAACCTCGAGTCGGAGACCCGCCACACCCTGGACCGGCGGGGCCTGTCCTCCTACGTCGACATCTTCCGGGGCGAGTACGTGGCGTTCGGCGATCCGGGCGGCAAGGTGCGCGGCTGGTGGGACCTGGACGAGCTCACCGAGCTGTACACGGACTTCCTGCACCGTTACCGGCCGGTCCTGCACCGGGCGACGTCGAACGGCATCGAACCGCAGGAAGCGTTCCGGACGTACGTACCGATGCTGACCCACTGGCGGCGGCTGCCCTACCGCGATCCGGGCCTTCCGATGTCCCTGCTCCCGCCCGGCTGGATCGGCGAGAGCGCCGGCGCGTTGTTCGACGAGCTCAACTCCGTCCTGGCCCCCCTCGCCCAGAAGCACGCGATGTCGGTCATCCACGGTGGGCCCGCGCGGAACGCCGGGGCGGGGCCGGCCGGGGCGCCGGGGCCCGCGACGTCGTGACCAGCCCCTCCCCCGCGCTGCGGCCCCGCACCGGGCCACCGGTCCCGGCCGCTCCGGCCGCGTGAGCGCGTAGCTCAGGCGACCGGAGCGCTGTCCTCGTTCGGCGTCCACCGCACGTGGACGGTGGCGGCCTTCCCGGCGCGGAGCAGGGCGAGCCGCGGCGGGATCTTGTCGGTGCGCGAGGTGGGCGGCCTGCGCCGGCCGGCCCGGAACTGCTCCGGCCACTGCGCCCCCTCGCCCTGGTACTCCTGCTCGGCTGCCGCGTGGAGCGTCCACTGGGGGTCGTAGAGGTGGCTCCGGCCCAGGGCGCAGAGATCCGCGCGGCCCGCGAGCAGGATCGAGTTGACGTCGTCGTAGGAGGAGATGGCACCGACGGCGATGACCTTCGCCCCGGCCGGCGCGGCGACGACGTGCCGGATCCGGTCGGCGAAGGGCGTCTGGTACGACCGCCCGAACGCCGGCTGCTCGTTCTTGGCGATCTGCCCCGACGACACGTCGATGGCGGCCGCGCCGTGCTCGACGAAGGCACGGGCGATCTCCACGGCGTCGTGCTCGGTGTTGCCGTCGGGCAGCCAGTCGCTGGCGGAGATCCGGACGGTCACCGGGATCGTCTCCGGAACCACCCGCCGGACGGCGTCGAAGACCTCCAGCGGGAAGCGCAACCGGTTGGCCAGCGAGCCGCCGTACTCGTCGGTCCGCCGGTTGGCGACCGGCGAGAGGAACGCGGAGAGCAGATAGCCGTGCGCGGCATGGAGCTCGATGAGGTCGAACCCGGCCGCGACGCCACGCTGCGCGGCGGTGACGAAGTCGGCCAAGACCTTGTCCAGGTCCGCGCGGTTCGCCTCCCGCGGCATGTGGCAGCCCTCGCCGTAGGCCAGGGCGGAGGGGCTGATGACCTCCCAGTTGTTCTCCGGGAGCGGCTCGTCGATGCCCTCCCACATGAGCCGGGTCGACCCCTTGCGCCCGGAGTGCCCGAGCTGCAGACCGATCTTGGCCGAGGTGCGTTCGTGCACGAAGTCGGTGACGCGGCGGTAGGCGTCGCGCTGCCCGTCGTCCCACAGCCCGGTGCAGCCGGGGGTGATGCGGCCTTCGGGTGAGATGCAGACCATCTCGGTCATCACCAGTCCGGCACCACCCAGGGCCTTCGAGCCCAGGTGGACCAGGTGGAAGTCATCGGGCACGCCGTCCCGGGCGCTGTACATGTCCATCGGTGACACCACGACCCGGTTGGGCAGCGTCAGCGGGCCGATGTCGACGGGCTGGAACATGGCCGGCACCACCTCTGCCGAGCCGTTGGCCTCGGCGAACGCGGACTCGACCTGGTAGGCGAAGTCGGCGTCACGCTCCTTGAGGTTCTCGAAGGTGATCCGGCGGGACCGGGTCAGCAGGTTGAAGCAGAACTGACCCGGCTCCTGGTCGGCGTACATGTTGATGTTCTCGAACCACTCGAGCGAGGCCTGCGCCGCCCGCTGGGTCGACTCCACCACGGGCTTGCGCTCGGCCTGGTACGCCGCGAGGGCGGCGTCCACGGTGGGGTGCTCGTGCAGGCACGCGGCCAACGCCAGGGCGTCCTCCATCGCCAGCTTGGTGCCCGACCCGATGGAGAAGTGCGCGGTGTGGGCGGCGTCGCCGAGCAGCACCACGTTGCCGTGGTGCCAGGACTGGTTGCGGACGGTGACGAAGTTGAGCCACTTGGAGTTGTTCGTCAGCACCGAGTGGCCGGCGAGCTCGTCGGCGAAGATCTCCGCGATCCGCTCGACCGCGTAGTCGTCGGAGACGCCCGGCGGGAAGTTCTGGCTCTCCGTGGCGTCGAAACCGGCGCGGCGCCATACGTCCTGGTGCATCTCGACGATGAACGTCGAGCCGCTGTCGGAGTAGGGGTACCCGTGGATCTGCATGGTGCCCCACTCCGTCTGCTTGACGAAGAACTGGAAGGCCTCGAAGACCAGGTCCGTCCCGAACCAGATGTACTTGTTCTGCCGGTGGTCCAGGGACGGGCGGAAGGCGTCGGCGTACTTGGTGCGGATCCGGGAGTTCAGGCCGTCCGCGGCCACGACGAGGTCGTGCGCGGCCCGCAGCTCGTCGA
The DNA here is from genome assembly GCA_019779905.1 of Modestobacter lapidis. Lineage (GTDB taxonomy): Bacteria > Actinomycetota > Actinomycetes > Mycobacteriales > Geodermatophilaceae > Modestobacter > Modestobacter lapidis. Next base: position 196,794 of record JABAKE010000005.1, read on the forward strand.
CGTCGGGCGCCTCGGTCTCGTAGTGCACCGTGACGCCGAGTTCGGCGACGCGCTCCTGGAGGAGGTGGAGCAGGTCCTTGCGGCCCATCGCCGCGAAGCCCTGGCCACCGACGGTGAAGGCGTGTCCGTTGAACTCGATGTCGATGTCGGTCCACCGGGCGAACCGGCGCGCCATCTGCTCGTGGATCACGGTGTCGGCACCCTCGATGCCGCCCAGGGTCTCGTCGGAGAAGACGACGCCGAACCCGAAGGTGTCATCGGGAGCGTTGCGCTCCCACACGGTGACGTCGTGACCGGGGTCGAGCTGCTTCATCAGGGCGGCGAGGTAGAGCCCACCCGGTCCACCGCCGGCGATTGCGATCTTCATGGCCGTTCCTCTCACTGCGACGAGGCAAGCGTGCTTGCCCGCTCTTCTTCGACGGTGCGGCGCAAGATGTAGTGCTGGAGCTTGCCGCTGGTGTTGCGCGGCAGGGATCCGCTGAAGCGGACGTCGCGCGGGTACTTGTACGGAGCCAGCTGCTGCTTGACGTGGTCCTGGATCTCCTTGGCCTTCGCCGCGTCCCCGGCCACCCCGTCGCGCAGCACCACGAAGGCGCAGACGATCGATCCGCGCTCGGCGTCCGGTTTCGCGACGACGGCCGACTCGACCACGTCGGGGTGCGTGTCGATCGCGGCCTCGACCTCCGGGCCTCCGATGTTGTAGCCGGAGGAGACGATCATGTTGTCGGTGCGCGCGCAGTAGTGGAAGTAGCCGTCCTCGTCCCGGTAGAAGGTGTCGCCGGTGACGTTCCAGCCGTCCACGACGTAGCTCTGCTGCCTGTCGTCGTCGAGGTAGCGGCACCCGACCGGCCCGATCACCGCGAGCCGCCCCTCGGCTCCGGCGGGCAGTTCCTCCCCGTCGGGGCCGAGGATGGTCGCCCGGTACCCGGGCACCGGCATGCCGGTGGCACCGGGCCGGATGTCGTCGCCGGTGGCGGAGATGAAGATGTGGAGCAGCTCCGTGGCACCGATGCCGTCGATGATCCGCAGCCCCAGCTCCGCCTCGATCTGCTCCCACACCGGTTGCGGGATGTGCTCTCCGGCGCTGACCGCGTTCCGCAGGCTGCGTAGCTGGCCGATCTTCCCGGACCGGAGGATCTGCTTGTAGGCGGTCGGCGCCGTGGCCAGCACGGTGACCCGGTGCTCCTCGACGAGGTCGGCCAGGCGCGGCGGAGTCGCGGCCTCGACCAGGAACATGCACGCCCCTGCCCGCAGCGGGAACACCAGGAGCATCCCGAGGCCGAAGGTGAAGGCGAACGGGGCGGTGCAGGCGACGAGGTCGTCGGCGTGCAGGCGCAGCAACCCCCGGCCGAAGGTGTTGTCGATGGAGAGCACGTCACGGTGGAAGTGCATGGTCAGCTTCGGGACGCCGGTGCTCCCCGACGTCGGTCCGAACAGCGCCACGTCGTCGGCCGCGGTGTCGACGTTGACGAACTCCCCCGACTTCGCGGCGCAGCGGGCGACGAGGTCGTCGCTGCCCTCGCCGCCGAAGGGGACGACGACGAGCTGCCCTGCCGCGGTGTCCCGGACCACCGCGACGTCCTCGGTGTACCGGTGGTCGACCAGGGCGACCGTCGGCTGGGCCTTGGTCACGACCGGCGCGAGCTCCCGGGCGCGCAGCGCCGGCATGGTCAGGACGACGATGCCGCCGGCCTTGAGCACGCCCAGCCACGCGGCGACGGTCCAGGGGTTGTTCGGCGAGCGCAGGAGCACCCGGTTGCCCGGCACGAGCCCGAGGTCCTCGACGAGCACCTGGGCCACCTGGTTCGCGCGCCGCTGCAGGTCACCGTAGGACCACACCTCGCCGGTGTCGGTCCGGATCGCCGGGCGGTCGGGGCCGTGGGTGGCGACCGCGACGTCGATGAGCTCGCCGGCGGCGTTGAGCCGCTCGGGGTACTGCAGTTCGGGGGTGGTGAACTCCAGGCGCGGCCACTGCTCGAACGGCGGCAGGTGATCACGGGCGAAGGTGTCGGTGTGGGAGCTGGGGAACAGCTGCATCGGAGGTCCTTCCGGAGCCGAAGGGGAGCCGAGGGAGGCGCCGTGCCCGGAGGCCGGTGCCGTGCCGGAGGGAGGACCGGCCTCAGGAGGCGCGGATCATGCCCTCCTGGACGACGGTGGCCAGGTGCCGTCCGTCGCGGGTGAAGAAGCGGCCCTGCCCGACGCCGCGCCCCGAGGCCGCGTGGCCGGCGTCCTGGACGTACAGCAGCCAGTCGTCGAGGGCACCCTCGACCGGGACCGAGTGGAACCACATCGCGTGGTCCAGGCTCGCGGTCACGAGCCCCGGCCGTGCCCAGGGCAGGTCGAGCATCCGGAGCACCGGTTCGAGGATGGTGTAGTCGCAGACGTAGGCCAGGGCGGCCAGGTCGCGCTGGGCCCGCGAGAGCCCGGGGACGTCGCGCAGGCCGTCGTAGGGCCGGATCCACACTGCCTGGTGGGGGGCCTGCTCCCCCTCGACGGAGAGGTAGACGGGCCCCGGGAGGTGCCGCATGTCGAAGCTGCGGCCCCCGCTCCAGTAGGCCTTCGACTCCTCCGTCATGGTCCCGCCGGAGCGGTCGGCGAGGTACGTCGCCGCGGATGGCAGCGTCTCCGGGGCCGGCACGTCGGGCTGCTGCGGGGCGAAGGAGCCGCCCTGTTCCCCGGCCGCGAAGGAGGCGAGCGCGACGTACACCGGCTTGCCGTTCTGGTATCCGCGCACATGACGGGTGCTGTAGCCGCGCCCGTCGCGGAGGCGTTCGACCTCGTAGGTCACGCCGGCGCCGATGTCCGCCGGCCGCATGAAGTAGGAGTGCATGGAGTGCAGCGACTTGCCGCCCTCCTCCGCGTCGGGAACCGTCCGCATCGCAGCCGCCGCGGCCGCCGCGACGAGGTCCCCGCCGTAGGCCTTCGGCCAGGGGCACGCCTGGGTGACGGCGACGTACGCGGCGTCGTAGTGCTCGGGCTCCGTCTCGCTGAGCGTGACGGCGGCGGTGAACGTGGCCGACGTCGGTGCGTCGACCACTCGCGGCGCCTCGGTCACGGTCGGTCGACCCAGTCGTTCAGGGCGGTGTCGGCCACGTCGGCGAGGTTGACCACGATGTTGTCCGGGGTGCGGGTGGTCATCCAGGTGAGCGGCCGGTTGCGGTCGACGTTGCACTCGACGTGCGGCATGTAGGGCGGCACGAAGACCCAGTCGCCCTCCGCCATGTCGATGTAGTCCGCGTACTTCTCCCCGAAGTAGATCCGCGCGCGGCCCGAGAGCACGTAACCGCCGGTCTCGGCCTCGCCGTGGTGGTGCGGCACCGATCGGTAGCCCGGGTCGTTGCTGACCTTGCCGAACCAGATCCGGGTGGCCGGGGTGTGCTCGGGGCTCACCCCGGCGATGCGGGAGGCGCCTCCCGACTGGCCGGTGTTGAGCGACTCGAGCCCGCCGCGGGTGACGACCGGAACCACCAGGCCGCTCTCGTTGGCGTACATCGCGTTGTCGCCCTCCGGCGGCATGTTGCGGAGGTCCTTGTCGGTCGGTTGCATCCCAGCTCCTCCTCGTTGGTGACGGCGACGTGGCCGCGCCGGACCGCCCGTCGCTGCCGGTCCCCGGATCGACAGGTTCTCCACCACGGTGGCCCCGAATGCCGGCAGCGGCACCTCGTGGCGCGCCTTCCAGGGTCCGTCGTCCCTTACCCGTTATCTCTGATTCTTCACGCCCGTCATGTAATGTCAATAAGCGAATCGCCCGCTGCCGCGCCGATGCGCGGCACGACCTGATGGAGGCGGCATGCCCCCGATCCCCGTGAACCCCACTGCACTGCCCGCGCCGACCGGCTACTCCCACGGGACGCTGGCCGGGAACACGCTGTACCTGGGCGGTCAGACCGCCCTGGACAAGGACATGAAGATCGTCGAGGGCGGCATCGTCGAGCAGTTCCATCAGGCGTTCAGCAACGTCCTGACCACGCTGCGCGAGGTCGGCGGTCAGCCCGAGGACCTGGTCAGCATCACGCTGTACATGACCGACATCCCCGACTACCAGGCCCACGGTCGGGAGATCGGCCGGGTGTGGCGGGAGATCGCCGGGCCGGTCTACCCCGCGATGGCCGGCATCGGCTGCACCGCGCTGTGGCAGCCGGAGGCCATGATCGAGATCCTCGGCGTCGCCGTGATCCCGGAGGACCGCCTCCGGGCGTGATCACCGGCGCGGCGCGGGTCGCGGAGGGCGCCACCGCCCTGACGGGCGCACCCACCGGGCGATCCGGTCGCGGGGTCAGGACTCCGCGACCGTCCCCGCCGAGGACTCCGCCGAGGACTCCGCGAAGACGACGAGGTTCTCGGTGGATGCCCGCCCTCCGCCGCGCTGGAAGCACGTGATGAGCACCAGCCGTCCCGGCGCGGCCTCCCACACCTCGGTGGCGTCGGCCAGCTCGCCCTTGGCGTACCGCTCGGCGCGTTCGACGGTGTAGCCGACCGTGCCCTGCGGGGTGCTGACCTCGATGACGTCGCCGGCCCCGAGGGTGCTGCCCCCGCCGCCGGGCGCCATCAGCGGGTCGAAGCCGTACTCGCCGGTGCCGGTCGAGTGGGCCGCGAGGTAGAGCGTGTTGTCGGCCTCCCCGGCCATGCCGACCGGGTCGCCGTAGGGCTGGATCCAGTAGGCCGCCGTGAGCGTCGGCGGATTGATCGCGCCGCCGCGCGGGGTGTGCGGCAGCACCGGCAGATCCAGGCCCAGCGCGGGGATGGTCACGTGCACGTCCGAGGACGGGGTGGGCAGCGTCGTCCCCTCGGGCGGCAGGGTGGGCTGGGGCGGCTCACCGTGAGGCGGGGCCGCGGTGGCCGCGGCGACCGGGTCGGAGGACCCGGTCGCCGTGGCCGGCTGCCCGCCGTCGGCCAGGCCGACGGCGAGCACCGTGCCCCCGGTGATCCCGAGGGCGGCGACCGCCGCGATCGCGGCGGTGCGCCGGCCCGGCCGGATCAGGCCTCGCACGTCCCGCCCTCGACCGCCGGGGTCCGCCGGGTGCGGGCGACGGCGACGCCGCCGACGCCGGCGAGGAGCAGCATGCCGGCACCCGTGGCGACCACGACGGTGCCGGTGGAGCCGGTCTCGACGACCTCGACGCCGGTGTTCGAGTCGAGCCCGGCGTTGACCGGGGCGGCCGCCGGGGTGGTCGGCGCCGCGGCCGGCGGGACCACCGCCGGCGTCTCCGCGGCGAGGACCACCAGCTCCACGGCCACGACCGAGATGCCGCCGGACGGGGTCGGCTGGGCGATCACCAGGCCGTAGGAACCGGCCGCCGTGCCCGCCGGAACGGTGATGCTCGCCGTCGACCCGGTGACCTGGGGCGTGAGCAGCACGGCGGCGCCGGTGGGGGCACCGCTCGCATCCACCTGCGCCAGGCCGACCTGCGCACCGGTGAGGTCGGCGATTCCGAGCTCGCGCAGCGCGGAGCCCGCGGTCAGGTCGAGCGCGACGGTCGAGCCGGCCGTCACCGGGGTCGGGAAGGGGCACCGGGTGACGGCCGAGAGGTTGCAGGGCACCTGCGAGAGGGCGACCAGCGCAGGCTCCACGGTCACCGCGGCGGCCGCGGTGGCATCGAAGGCGACGAGGTAGCTCACCGGGTCGACGACGGTGAACGCCGGGCTGGTGAGGGCCGAGGTGAGCGGCTCGAGGGAGAGGGTGGCCTCGTCGACGCCGAAGCCGGGGTCGGCCGGCAGGGTGACCTCGATGCTGCCGGTGCCCGCGCCGCTGATGGCGAGGTAGAACGGGTCGCTGGACGCCACGGCGGAGGAGTAGGTCACGTCCGGGGTGAGCGGGTCGGCGTCGTCGTCGAAGGCGAGCTCGGCCTCGACGGTGGAGTCGTCGAGCTGGGCGGGCAGGTCCACGGTGATCGCGCCGCCGTACTGCACACCCACGGGCGTCAGCGTGGGCACGGCGTTCGGATCGGCCATGGGGTTCATGTCGCCGAGGTTCTCTGCCGGGAAGGCGGTCAGCACGACCTCGCCCGGCTCGAGCGGGATGACGACGCCGGTCGCGGCGCCCGCCGCGGACGCGGTGCCGACGAGGACGGCAGCGGCACCGAGGCCGACGGCGCTGAATCGCCGGGCCTGCGGGCGGCGCTTGTGGGTGTTGCGTGACATGGGGGGGACACCTTCCGGCGACCGCAACGCCCCGGTGGCGCTGGCTGCAGCGGAACGTAACGGCACCGGTCGGTTCTCATCAGTACATGACATGCGGCGTGGGACGGGTGCGGCCGGGCGTGATGGGAATGTGACCGGCGACGCGGTCACCTCGACAACTTCTGGCCAACGACCGACCCATTGTTGGCCAGCTGATGTCATGCCTTGGTGTTGCGTCGCTCTGGCGCAGACACTTTCCGCCGGTGAACCTTGCTGCGTGCCGGCGCGGCAGCGGATCCGGCACGATCCTCAGCACGCCTGGCGCGTGCTGCTGCCCGTGGTCCTCACGACGTACCGACCGTGTGCCCGGGCCGATCGCAGCGGGCGCGGGCGCCGGCGGCTGGTAGCCGGGCTCAGCCCTGCTGGAGCCGGTCGGAGAGTCCGGCCGCGGCGAAGGCGGCGACGACGTCCTCACGGCTCTCGGTGAAGTGGCCCCAGCTGTCGCAGTGGACCGGGACCACGCGCCGGGCACCCAGGATGGTGGCGGCCTCGGCCGACTGGGCGCTGTCGATGGTGAGCAGCGCACCGTCGAAGAAGGGGGTGCGCACGGCGCCGACGAACAGCACCGCGGTGTCCACCGCGCCGACACGCTCGCTGATCTCCCGGACCAGGTCCAGCGACGCGTTGTCACCGCTGACATAGACGGTGGGCAGGCCGTCCCCGGTCAGCACGAAACCGATGACCTCCCCGGTGACCGGCTCGCAGCCCTTCGGGCCGTGCTCGGCGGGGGTGGCGGTCACGGTCACGCTTCCGCCGTCGGGGCGGGTGAGCTCGACGGCCTGCCAGGGGGCGAGGCCGCGCGCGGTACCGCCGAGACGGCCGGCTCCGCCACCGGTGGTCAGCACGAGCGGGACGTCGGCGAGGAAGGCCCGACCCGAGTTGTCCAGATTGTCCGGGTGCTCGTCGTGGGACAGCAGCACCGCGTCGACCGCGCCGAGGTCGGCGGGGTCGATCGACGCCGGAGCGGTCTTGGTCAGGACGAGGTCACCGAAGGGGTAGTCGCCAGGAGCGTCGAAGGTCGGGTCGGTCAGGATCCGCAGCCCTCCGTACTCGATGAGGGCGGTCGGCCCGCCGAACACGCGGACGGGGAGGTCTTCGGCGGTGGAACGGGCGTCGGTCACGTGCACCTCACGGGGATGGGTGGGCTTTCCGTGGGGCCGACGCTAAGCGGTGGTCCTCACGAAGCAATCGCCCGGTGGGCAGTTCCTCGATCTGCTCGGCGGGCCCAGCCGGCGTTGACGCGCCGCCGGGCCGCAGCGCCTGGCGGAGGCTCCTCGCGGAGGCACCACGCTCATGACGTGCTATTTGCTTGACGTTAGGCGTGAAGATGACACACTATGGCGTGACCCACTTCACCCCTGGAGGGAGCCTCCGTGGCAGACGCACCAAACGCCCCCCTCGCGGGTCGCTCGTCCGTGACCACGGGGAACAGCGCGGGCGTCGTGACCGAGCTGCGAATCCCTGACCGCCTGACCGCGTCGTCGGGCCGCCACTACGTCCCGGGGACCGAGGCGCTCGTCCGACTGCCGCTCTACGTGGCGCAGCGCGATCGGGAGGCGGGACTCCGCACCGGCGTCCTCATCTCGGGCCATCCCGGCTCACCCCTCGGCGGGCGCGGCCTCACCCTCGATCGCGAGGCCGATCCTTCTCGCGGGCACGGGGTCGTGCACGTACCGGCCGGCAACGAGGAGCAGGCCACCACGGCCGGGATCCGAAAAGACGTCGTTGCTGGTCATCCCACACGCCGACGAGACCACGCCACGTGACCACGACGGTCGCGGACCTCGTGGGCGGGGCTCTCTCCTCGCGCGGCGCGCGGCACGCCTTCGGTCTGGTGGGCAGCGGCAACTTCGACCTCTCGAACGCCTTGGTCACCTCCGGCATGACATTCACAGCAGCTCGTCACGAGACGGGAGCCGTGATGATGGCCGACGCCTACGCCAAGGTCTCGGGCCAGGTAGGCGTGGTGACGCTGCACCAAGGGTGCGGTCTCACGAACGCCGTCACAGGCATCGCCGAGGCAGCCAAGAGTCGTACGCCGATGGTCGTGCTGGCAGCAGACACGGCGGCCGCGTCGGTCAACTCGAACTTCCGGATCGACCAAGAGGCACTGGTGCGCTCGGTGGGTGCGGTCTCCGAGCGCGTCCACGGCGCAACCTCTGCCGCCGAGGACATCCGCCGGGCCTGGCACCGTGCGGTGGCCGGGAGAAGCACGGTCGTCCTGCACCTGCCCACCGACGTGCAGGCACTCACGGTCCCCGACCCGACGCCCTTGCCGCTGCCGTGCTCGCCACTCCCGGTCCGTCCCTCCGCGGAGGCGGTCAGTGCCGTGGCGGACCTTCTGGACAGGGCCGAACGTCCACTCCTCCTCGCCGGGCGCGGGGCGCAGGGGCATCGGGACATGCTCGAGCGGCTCGGCGATCTGACCGGAGCAGTGCTCACGACGACGGCGGTGTGCCGCGGGTTGTTCGCCGGCAGCGAGTGGTCCGTCGACGTCTGCGGTGGTCTGGCGTCCCCGACAGCTGCGCGCCTCATCGCCTCGGCGGACGTGGTCGTCGCCTTCGGCGCTGCGCTGACGATGTGGACCACCAAGCATGGCGCGCTGGTGGACGGCGCGGCAGTGGTGCAGATCGACGACGACGTCACGGCGCTCGGCCGCCACCAGTCGGTCGCCCTCCCTGTCCTCGCAGACGTGGGTGAGGCGGCAGCGGCGCTCGTGGCCGAGATCGAGGACCGCGGGACGGGTAACGGCGGTCGCCGCACACCGGAACTGGCACATCAGATCGCCGAGGGTTCGTGGTCGGCGGAGCCGTTCGACGACGTGAGCTCTGCCGACGCCATCGATCCTCGGGCCTTCTCGTTGGTGCTGGATCGGGCACTGCCCCCGGCGCGGACGGTCGTGCTGGACTCCGGGCATTTCCTCGGTTGGCCGTCCCGCTATTTGTCGGTCCCGGACGAACGCGGCTTCGTCTTCAGCCAGTCCTTCCAGTGCGTGGGGCTCGGCCTCTCGTCGGCGATCGGTGCCGCGATAGCGCGTCCGGACCGGCTCGCCGTGGCCGCCCTGGGCGACGGCGGTGCTCTGATGGGGCTCGCGGAGCTGGAGACGGTCGGGCGGCTGGGCCTCCACATCGCCGTCGTGGTCTACAACGACCAGGCGTACGGCGCCGAGGCACACCACTTCGGGCCGGCCGGCAAGGCGCTGGACCTGGTGCGTTTCCCCGACACGGATTTCGCCGCTCTCGGCCGGGCCGTGGGGCTGGAAGCAGTGACCATCCGTCGCGCGCAGGACGTGCAGCAGGTTGTCGCCTGGGTGAACAGCGGGTCGCGCTCCGGAATCGTCATCGACGTCAAGGTGGTGCCCACGCTCGTGGCCGATTGGTTGGAGGACGCCTTTGTCCGTCACTGACTGACGCGCGGGCGCAGGTCGAGTGCTCCAGTGCCGACCGATGGATGACCGACTTCCCCGAATGCAGCGACGGGGGCCGTGAGCCCGCTGTCGAGCAGCAAACCGCCAGGACTGGCACGAGGAGTGCAGGTGCTCAAGAACGAGAATTCCCCCGAGGGGCGACAGCCGACGACCGAGTCGGAGGCACGGATCTTCGTCGAGGATCTGGAGGTCGCCTACGCGACACCCAGCGGTTCCCGTGTGCATGCCGTCGTGGACTTCTCGCTCGACATCCGACGCGGTGAGTTCCTCACCCTGATCGGTCCCTCCGGCTGCGGCAAGACGTCGATCCTGAAAGCGGTCGGCGGGCTGATCACGCCGGACGGCGGAGACGTCCGTATCGGGGACACGATCGTCACAGGCCCCGTCCCGGACCAGGTCGCTTACGTGTTCCAGGACTTCGCACTCTTTCCCTGGCGTACGGCCCTGGGCAATGTCGAAGTGGCTCTCGAGCTGAAGAAGGTCCCCAAGGCTGAGCGACGGGAACGGGCCCGCGAGGCTCTGGCTACGGTCGGGCTCGCCGATGCTGCAGACCGTCATCCGCACGAGCTGTCCGGTGGCATGAAGCAGCGCGTGGCCGTGGCGCGGGCACTGGTGTCCAACTGCGACGTGCTCCTGCTCGACGAGCCGTTCGGCGCTCTCGACGAGCAGACGAGACTCGTGCTCGGAACCGAGCTCCTACGGATCCTGGAATCTCTGGGCAAGACGATCATCTTCGTCACCCACAACCTCCAGGAGGCGGTGTACCTCTCCGACAGGGTGGTGGCCATGTCGGCGCGTCCCGCGCGCATCAAGGAGATCATCGAGGTGGACATCCCTCGGCCCCGCTCACCCGACATCATGGTCAGCGAAGCGTTCACCGAGATCCAGCGCCATCTCTTCAGCCTGCTGTACGAGGAATCGGCGTTGGCGATGAACCAGCCATGACAGCGACCAGGCTCGGGATCTATCTCGGCGTCCCCTTCCTCATCCTGCTCGCCTGGTTCCTCCTCGCCATCAGCGAGGTGGTCAATCCCTTCCTGCTGCCGTCTCCGATCGAGGTGGCTCGCGACCTGGGCACCGTCCTGACCGACAGCGCCACCTACCCCCACCTGTGGACCACGCTGCGCCAGGTTCTCCTGGCGTTCGGGCTCGCCGCAGCGCTCGGCATCGGGATCGGTCTACCGATCGGGTGGTATCGCACCCTCCGGAAGGCCTACGAGCCCGTGCTGGGCATGGTCTACGCGGTCCCGCTCGTCGTCCTGTACCCCGTCATCGCACTCTTCTTCGGCATCGGCGCCACGTCCAAGATCGTCTTCGGCGCGCTGTACGCGTTCTTCCCGATCGTGCTCGCCACCATCTCCGCGGTCTCGCTCGTCGACCAGAACCTGGTGTCCGCGGGCCGCTCCATGGGAGCGCGCGGGGCGACGCTCTTCCGGACCGTCGTGCTGCCGGCCGCACGACCTCGCATCATGGTCGGACTCAGACTCGGGATCATCCTCGCGACGCTCGCCGTCGTCGGCGGTCAGTACATCGCGGGCACGTCCGGACTGGGTTACCTGCTGGCCACCGCGGGTCAGTCGTTCCAGACGGTGCTGATGTTCGCCTACATCGTCCTCACCCTTGCCTTCGCCGTGCTCGTCAACGGGCTGATGGCGGCGCTCGATCACTACACCAACAGGAGCTTGACATGACGAACAGACCAGCCCTCGCTCGATTCGGCACACTGGGCGTGGCCCTCACCCTGGCCACGCTGACCGCGGCATGTGGTGGAGGCGACGACGCCTCCGGCTCGCAGGCCGGCGGCGGTGGGGAGGGTCAGGCCAGCGAGGTGACGGTCGGGCTCGTCGTCGACAGGACCTTCGAGCACGCCGTCGTACCGAAGATCACCGAGGAAGTCGGCTGCTTCGACGAGCAGAACCTGGACGTGGAGATCGTCGCCTTCCAGGGTGGCGCTGACCTGGTCAAGGGCATGCTCTCGGGAGTGGTGGACATCGGTGCAGCCACCGGTTTCGACCCTCCGGCCGCGGCGGCCAAGGGCGTGCCGATGCAGGCCTTCTACGGTGTCGCCGAGCGGTCCCCGTTCGTCGCCATCGCGGCCCCCGACTCCGGTATCGAGTCCATCGAGGACCTGGTCGGGCAGAACGTCGGGATCACGAGGTTCGGCAGCGCCACGGACTACGTCGTCCGTGTCCTCGCGGACGAGGCGGGCAGTCCCGGCGGCATCACCGCCGTGCCCCTCGGCGGCAATCCCGCGGACCATGTGGCCGCCATGCAGCGTGGCGACATCTCCGCGTTCATCTGGTCGACGGAGGTCGGGCTGGGCCTCGAGGCGTCCGGTGACGGGACGATCATCGAGCGCTTCGCCGACGTGGTGGAGGAAGACCAGTACGCCGTACTGATGGCGCAGCCGGACTACCTGGAGGCGGAATCGGAAACCGTCGAGCGATTCGTGCAGGCCTACAGCTGCGGCATCGAGTGGATGCAGGACGAGGCGAACAGGGAGGAAGCCGTCCAGCTCACGGCCGAGTACCTCGACCTGGAGCCGACGGTGGCCGAGGCGACGTACGAGGAGCTCGTCGGCAACCTCAACCCGCAGGGTGACATGAGCACCGCCGGGCTGGAGCAGCTGGCCTCGGTCCTTCCCGATCTGGAACTCGCCGACCGCGTTCCTGAGCCCGAGGAGTTCACCACCGACGAGTTCGTGCCGGTCGGCGAAGGAGGCTAGTCCGTGTCTGCTGTCACCTTCCGCCGGGTCGGCGGGGAGCCACAGGCCCGCCGGGCCGTCCGGCCCGGCGGGGCCGGGATGAGCCCGGTGATGCTCCGGGTCCTCACCCTCGCCGCGGTGGTCCTCGGTTGGGAGGTGCTTGCTCGGCTCTACCTCCAGGACAGCCTCTTCCTCGCGGGGCCCGTCGCGATCGTCCAGGCGATACCGGGGACCCTGAGCGACCCGGCGGTGCGCGAGGCTCTCGCGATCACCGCAGGAGAGTTCCTCCTGGCGTTCGCGATCGCCACGATCGCCGGAGTGCTCTTCGGAGCGCTGCTGGGCGCGACCCGTCGAGCGTTCGCACCATCGCGGAATCTGCTGCAGATGGCGTTCTCCCTGCCTCAGGTCGCCCTCTATCCCCTGTTCGTGCTCTGGCTGGGCTTCGGGTTCTCCTCGAAGGTCGTCTTCGGGATCACCCACGGCATCTTCCCGGTGCTGCTCGGGACCATGGCGGCGACCAAGATGGTCGACCCGAATCTCGTCACCTCGGTGCGGGCCATGGGAGGTGGTCGCAGGACAATCCTGCGCAAGGTGGTCCTGCCCTCGATCCTGCCGGAGGTCGTCTCGAGCCTTCGGGTCGCTGCGGCACTGACGCTGCTGGGGGTGCTCCTCGCCGAGCTGATGGTCTCCGTCGGCGGAGTCGGAGCCATGCTCCACAGCCTGTCGTCGAGTTTTGCGCCTGCACGTCTGTACGCGCTCATCGCAACCGTGTGTGCCGCGGCGATCGCCGTGAACCTGGTCCTAGGGTTCTTCGAGCGCCGCTTATCGAGGTGGCGGCCGTGACGGCGGTGCGGCTGCGGCGTCCGCCGTTATCAGAACCGGTCGACCGAACGTCCGAGAGGAGCTCTTCCTGTGTACATCGACGAGCGATCGAACAAGGATTCTGGAACTGACTTCGGGATCAACGACCGACTGACCGCTCGCGACGGTCGATTCTACTTCTCCGGAATGTCGATGCTGGTCCGTCTCCCCATCGAGCAGGCCCGCCGGGATCGAGCCAGCGGTCTGCGGCCGGGGACGCTCATCAGCGGCTATCCGGGCAGCCCGATGGGCGGCTACGACCTCCAGCTGCAGCGCAGCTCCGCGGTGCTCGAGCAGGAGGACATCCGTCTGCTCCCGGCAGGCAACGAGGAGCAGGCGGTCACCGCCCTCATGGGCACCCAGATGCTCGACGGGTACCCGCACGAGCGCTACGACGGCGTCAACGGGTTCTGGTACGGCAAGGGGCCCGGTGTCGACCGCTCCGGTGATGCGCTGAAGCACGCCAACTTCGCCGGTACGAGCAAGGATGGCGCCGTCGTCGTCTTGTCCGGGGAGGACCACGAAGCCAAGTCGTCGACCATGCCGTTCCAGCAGGAGTACGCCTTCGTCTCGGCCGGCATCCCGATCGTGTACCCGTCGTCGATCGCGGAGTTCCGGACACTGGGCCTGCACGCGGTGGCGATGTCGCGGTACGCCGGCTGCTGGGTGTCCATGAAGCTGACCAGCGCGCTGTGCGACGGCGGCGAGGTGGTCGAGGTCCACAGCGACGACGTGTCCTGTCATGTGCCGGAGGACGGCTTCGACAAGCGGGTGGACTTCTCGTTCTTCCCCGGGAAGAACATCGACCAGGAACGGCATCTGTACATCGACAAGCACGCCGCAGTCCTGCGCTACGCCCGTGCCAACGGGCTGAATCGACAGGACGGCGGGCGGCCGGACGACCGCATCGGCATTATCACGGCCGGGAAGAGCGCGGCTGACGTTCGTCAGGCCCTGCTCGATCTCGGACTCGACCCGGTGCGTCTCGCAGGAACGGGCGTCCGCATGCTGACGGTCGGCCTCGTCTACCCCCTCGACGAGGAGGCCGTGCGGGACTTCTGCTCCGGGCTCGAGGAGGTGGTGGTCGTCGAGGAGAAGCGGGGGTTCCTCGAGGACGCGGTCAAGACCGCCCTGCAGCCGCTGGCCCAGGCGATCCGGGTCGTCGGCAAGTGGGACGAGGACGGTCGACCCCTGTTCCCGGTCGAGGGCGGCATGGATGCCGACGTCATCGCCGGCCCACTGGCAGCACGCCTGACGCCCATCGTGCCGGCCGTAGGGGATGCCCCGCGGCTACGCGAGCTGGCCGCCGTGGCCGGGCGTTCCTACGACCTGCACCAGGGACGTACTCCGAACTACTGCTCCGGATGTCCGCACAGCGCCAGCACCGTCATGGCCGAGGGGCAGATCGCCTGGAGCGCGCCGGGCTGCCACTGCTTCGCCACGGTCATCGAGCAGCCTGAACGACACATCGACACCATGACGCACATGGGCGGTGAAGGGCTGCCGTGGATCGGGCTGGCGCCGTTCACCGAACATCCGCACCTGGTGCAGCAGATCGGCGACGGATCGCTCTACCACTCGTCCTACCTCAACATCCGGTGGGCCGTCGCAACCGGTACTCGCATGACCTTCAAGCTTCTCTACAACGGCGTGCTGGCCAACACCGGCGCGCAGGCTGCGCCCGGCCAGCACGGCCTGGCCGCGCTCACGCGCGGACTGGAGTCCGAGGGCGTCCGTCACATCGTCATCTGCACGAAGGACCCCGGCCAGTACCGCGGTCAGCGGCTGGGGAGGGGCGTGCAGATTCGCGACGCCGAAGAGATGATCGCCGTGGCGCGGGAGCTCGAGGACATCGACGATGTGACGGTCATGATCTACGACGAGTCCTGCGCGAACGAGCGGCGGCGGCAGATCAAGCGCGGGCTCCTGAAGGCTCCCAGCGAACACGTGCTGATCAATGAAGGCGTATGCGAGAACTGCGGTGACTGCGGAGCCAAGAGCAACTGCATGAGCTTGCAGAAGACACCGACGGAGTTCGGGCCAAAGACCCGGATCCACACCTCCTCGTGCAACGACGACTATTCGTGCGTCAAGGGCGAGTGCCCCTCCTTCACGACGGTGACCGTCCGGGAGGGGACGGGGTACCGGAAGCCCGTCGTGGTGCCACTGGCGGCGGATGACCTGGTCGCACCACCCGCCACCGGACCTCTTGCCGAGGCGTTTCACCTCTACATGCCCGGGGTCGGTGGCACCGGGGTTCTCACCACGAATGCGGTGCTCGCCTTCGCCGCCCTGCTCGACGGACACCACGTCATCTCCTTCGACCTCACTGGTGCCGCGCAGAAGTGGGGGCAGGTGCTGTCCAGCCTGGTCGTGCTCCCCGGCGACGCGGCGGTGTGGTCGCCACTCGGCGGAAGGGATGCCGGTCCGGTGGCCGAGGCGAAGGCGTCGGCGCACACGAACAAGGTCGGGAAGGGACGGGCGGACGTGTACCTCGCGCTCGACGAGGTGGGCAGTGTCACGCCGGTCAACCTCGACCGCTGTTCACCTGAACGGACGGCCACGGTAATCAACACCGATCTGTTCCCGACCGGTGAAATGGTCCGCGATGTCTGGCACAGCGTGGACACCGGCGCGATGCGTGAGTCGATTTCGAGGTACGTCCGTCCCGGGGGTGTCCACACCGTCCCGGCGCGGGGCATCGCGGAGACCCTGTTCGGCGACTACATGATGACCAACATCGTCGCGGTCGGGGCCGCCTACCAGGCGGGCCTGCTGCCGCTGAGCGCGGAGGCCATCGAGGCAGCCATCCGGCTGAACGGCGTCGCGGTGGAGCCCAACGTGCAGGCGTTCCGCTACGGACGGCTCTGGGTGCAGGAACCGGAGCGCATCGCCCGGCTGCTGGACCCACCCGCCCTCGGGGTCGAGGAGGAACGGGTGCAGCGGGCCGACGGCCTGTCTCCGCGCGCAAGGGCGAGCTACGCGGAGCTCAACCACCGTGTCGACGCGGCGGCAGTCGACGACGAGGTGCGTCGGCTGCTGGCGGTACGGCTGGCCGAGCTCATCGACTACCAGTCGCCCGACTACGCGCAGGAGTACCTCGACTGCGTTCTCACGGTCGCCAAGCACGAGTCGGTCGCGACACCGGGGAGCTCCGCGGTGACGAGCGCCGTCGTCCGCGGTCTGTTCAAGCTGATGGCCTACAAGGACGAGTACGAGGTCGCGCGGCTGTATCTGAGCGACGAGTGGCGCGAGCATGTCCGCAACACCTTCGAGGCGCCCGTCTCGGTTTCCTACAACCTCCAGCCCCCACTGCTGCGACGGCTCGGCTACGACGGCAAGGTCCGCGTCGGTGATTGGTTCACGACGGCGTTCCGTCTCCTTCGATCGGGACGACGGTTGAGGGGCACCCCGTTCGATCCATTTGGGCGCCAGGCTTCTCGCCGAGAGGAACGCGAGCACATCGCCTGGTACCGCGACGTGCTGTTCCAGGCGCTCCCGCAACTGCGCCCGCTCACGGCGGAAACCGTGGCGGCGATCGCCGACCTGCCCGACCTGATCCGCGGTTACGAGCAGGTCAAATCTTCCAATGCGGCCAAGGCGCAGCAGCGGGCGGTGGAGTTGCTCGCCTCGCTGGAGCGACCGATGTTGCGGGTGACGCCAAAAGCCCCGGCCTGAACCTCGATGCACCATTGATCTCGGTCGGCTGGATCGACTGCTGATCGAATGTTGGTCGCCGGGTGCAGGCCTGGGTGAGCCACCGGTCCTTCCGGCTCCTCCACCGCAATCCAGGGTGTAGTCGCGGTCGGAACCCGCCGGTCTCGAGCAGGGCTGCGATGGTCGAGCCCTTCGTTCGGTGGTCCCGTGGAGCGCTGAGGTACGGAGCCTGACTGGGCGCTGCTGGGCCTGGTCAGGCTCCGTACTCCTCCACCGTCACATCGTGATGAGGAAGCTGCCGCAGTCGGCCGGCAGGTTCGGCCGGCTGGGGTCGCACTTCCACGTGATGGTGGCGTCGAACCGGTGGACGTAGCCGGGGTGGACGAACTGGTGGGCGCTGGATCCGGTGAAGTGGTACTCGGCGGCGCTGTAGCGGTAGGTGTGCCCGCCCACGAGGGCGGTCTCGACGCAGCCGCTCGCGTTGGGCTTCTGCCGCAGCAGCTGCCACCAGACGCTGCCGGTCCAGACCTCCACCCCCACATGGCCGGTGTAGGGGCCGCGGTCGGTCTGCTGGAAACAGGCGACCGCCTGGGCGTCGTAGCCCGCGGCCGAGGCCGTCGTGGCGGTGGCGACCGCGGTGGCCGCGGTGGTACCGAGAGCCACGGTGATGACCGCGGCGGAACGGAGCAGGGAACGAGCGGTGGCGGCCATGACGGGTGGTCCCTTCGGGAGAGTGGCGGGGTGTTTCCCCGATGGGACGAGCATCGGGGGCGCCGACCGTCCTCTCCAGGACCCCTGGGGTGCCAATCGCCCCACCCTGTCCGGTCCGGGCGCGGCCACCGGGGCACTCGCGGGCCGGCCCGGACTCAGCGCGGTCCGGCTGCGTGACAGCGCGGCGAGGGCCGGGCCGGCGTCGGGCCGGTGACATCCGTGGACACTCCGCAACTGGTCCGCGAGCGTTATCCGCGACCAAGCGCGTCCAACGCCCAGGGTGCAGGCGTCGAGTCGCGTATCCAGCCATCACCTGCCAACTGCCAAGCAGCCCCGACATCGACTGGAGAAGGGCGTCCTGCGCGAACGATGGCGCAGTGATGGGGGTGGCTCTACGGCCTTTCGGAGGCGATCTCAGTCGATGTTGGTCGCACGGCGTCGCACCCGTCGGTCGAACCGGTCGCGCCTGCCGCCGAGCGGCCGGCCGAAGTACCTCCCCAGCACGATGCCGGCGGCGAGAGCGAGCCCGATCGCCGCGGCTCCCACCAGCAAGTTCAGCCCCCCCGGGACGTCCGCCTCCACGACGATCGCGAAAAGGCCCCGGTAGATGGCGAGCCCAGGCAGCAGCGGGACGATGCCGCAGATCGCGATCAGCAATAGCGGGATTCGCAGGCGCTCCGTCAACGCCTCCCCGCAGAACCCGACGACCACGGCGGCCGACGCGCTCGCCACCGCTGGGCCGGCACCGAATGCGCCGGCCGCCGACGACGTCGTCCATGCCAGAGCGCCGGCCACCATCGCGACGCCGACGGCGTGCGGACGGGCATGCGACGCCAACGCCCAGAACCCCGCCATCCCGGCCGCCGCGGCCAGCGCCACGGCGAACGGCACGCCGGCCGTGGCCGGGTCGACGACGGCCAGCGGGACCTGCGCCCGCTGCGCCAGGTCCAGCACGCCGGCGATGCCGACGACGATCCCCGTCGTCAGCGTCAGCACCTGGAAGGCCCGCGCGGCGGCGGTGACCGGGAACCCGCTGATGGCGTCCTCGGCGGCGCTCACGAACGAGAGTCCGGCCAGGAGCACCACAATCCCTGCGGCGACGACCAGCGAGGTGCGGACGTCGACCTGCAGGACGACGAGGAGGACGGCCGACCCCGTCGCCACCGCGGCGCCTGCCGCCTGCTGGAAGAACGTCGGCAGCCCGCGCCGGTCGAGCGCCCGGATCATCTCCCCGATGGCGGCCGTGGTGAGCGCCGCGACGAGGGCGACCAGCCAGCCACCACCGAGCAGGAAGGCGACGCATCCGGCCATGCCCCACCAGCCGAACGCGTGGATCCACCGGCGGTAGGGGTGGGGTGCGGACACGACCTCGTCCAACCGGCCATGCGCCTCCTCGAGCCCCAGGTGGTCCGCCCTGATCGCGCCCGCCAGATCGGTGATCCCCTGCAGCCGGGTGTAGTCCGACCCACGCGGGCGCACGATGCGCATGAGCGTCAGCGGCGCGGCGTCGTCCGGGTCGTAGCTGATCGTCAGCGACGTGAAGGTGATGTCGACGTGGCAGTCGGCCAGCCCGTAGCTCCCCGCCACGCGCAGCACCGTGGCGGTCACATCGGCGGCCGACGCGCCGACGGCCATCATCGACTCTCCGATGCGGAGGACCAGGCGGAGGGCCGCGTGCGCGGTGGTCGCATCCACC
This sequence comes from Modestobacter lapidis, assembly GCA_019779905.1. Classification (GTDB taxonomy): domain Bacteria; phylum Actinomycetota; class Actinomycetes; order Mycobacteriales; family Geodermatophilaceae; genus Modestobacter; species Modestobacter lapidis. The sequence continues at coordinate 216,030 of JABAKE010000005.1, forward strand.
CGGCCTTGCTGGGGGCGCAGCGCGAAGGGTTCGGTCGGCGGCCCGGAGCCGGAGATGGCCCTGCGCGCCCGGTCCGGGAGGTGGGCGAACCGCTGCTTGCGGTCCGGGGCGGCGGGGTGCACACCGCCAGGTTACGGCGTGGTCACGGAGCTATCCGGCTGCCGACTGCCGGTTCCTATGGCCTTCCTGCACCCCGTCGGACGCGTGGGGCAGCCCAGGGACGTCGGGGACCTCGCCGTCTACCTGGCCAGTGACGCTGGAGCTTGCTGACCGGCGGGATCTTGGTGCTCGACGGGGGCAGGACCGCACGACTGCCGTCGCCGTCCGGACGGTCTGCCGCTGCGCCCGGTCGCCGGGTACCGACCGCACCTCTCCCGGCCGACGACGCCGGGTCAGCGCGACAGCAGCGTGCGGACCTCGTCGGAGAACTGCCGCAGGTGGGTCTCCGCCTCCCGCCGGGCACGGTCGGGGTCACGGGCGATGACGGCGTCCACCACGGCGCCGAGGGTGCACGGGACGTCGGCGGCGCCCGGATCCCGCCGGAAGGCGTAGTTCCAGAGCCGCATCGCGAGGTTGGCGTACTGGTTGCACGTGGTCTCGAGGTAGGCGTTGCCCGCGGCGGCGTACACCGCGCGGTGGATCGCCGCGTCCAGGTCGATGGGGCTGGTGTTCCCTGCCTCCAGCCGGGCCGCCAGGGCGAGCAACCGGTCGCAGTCCGCGGGGATCGCTCGCTGCGCGGCCAGTGCGGCCGCCTGGCCCTCCAGGGGTATCCGCACCTCGGTCAGCCACAGCTCGTCGGATACCCGGATCTCGGTTGCGAAGGTCCCGCGCCGGGGGTAGATGACCACGAGGCCCTCGAGCGTCAGCCGCTTGAGCGCGTCCCGCACCGGCGTGAGGCCCATCCCCATCGCCGCGCTCAGCCGCTTCTCGTCCATCGGCTCCCCCGGCTCGATGGCGAGGGAGATCAACGAGTCCCGGATCGACTCGTACGCCCGGTCCACCAGGCGCACGGGCGCAGGGGTGTCACCGGAGCGGCGGTCGAGGTACGTGAGGCCCTCAGGCACGTGGCCATCCTCGGTCAACGGTGCACGGACGCGGCCGGATCGTCCTCGAACCGCGGCCGCAACAGTAACGGGGACAACTCGTGCCGGTTCGATCTCGGTCCCCTGATGGAGTGGCCCCCTCGCCGCGGGCCCGCGGTGTCGCCGGACGGCCGGGAGCTCATCGGGCGGCCGCCAGGGACGCCTCGACCCTTCTGCGAGCTCCCAGGAGCGAGGCCCTGGTGATCCCCGCGGCAGCCGCACCGTCACCCGCTGCGGCGGCGGCCACGAGGGCCGACTGGTGCGACCAGAGGGAGTCGTCGTCGTTCCGTCGCGCTTCGGCGGCGCCCAGCAGCTTGTACGGCCGGCAGCGCCGCCACAGCCCCTCGATCAACTCGAGCAGCACCTGGTTCCCGGTGCGGGAGTAGAGGGTCCGCAGCAGCTCCTCGTCCTCGTCGAGAGCGTCGCCGAGTCGCCCGTCGGCGGCCGCGTCGCGCATGCGACCGTGGGTCTGCCACATCAGCTCGACGGTTCCCGGGTCCACGTGCCGGCAGCCCTGCTCGGCCGCCGGGACCTCAAGGTGCAGCCGGACGTCGTAGACGTGCAGCAGCTCGTCGTGGGTCAGCCCCCGCACGACCGCCCCCCGGTGGGGCACGCGAACGGCCATGCCGGCTTCCTCCAGCCGTCGGATCGCCTCGCGGACGGGCATGACGCTGGTACCCGCGCGAGCAGCCAGGTCCCGCACCCGCAACCGCGCCCCCGCGGGTAGCTCCCCGTTCGCGATGGCGGTGCGGAGGCTGGCGAAGACCTGGTCAGCGAGCAGCGACGGAGGCTGGACCGCGAGGTCGGGCTCGGCCATCAGGCGAGGGTAGAGCTGCTGGTGGAGGGCGCCGCCCGGCGACCCGGACGGTCGATGGCGAACCGCGGTGGGGGCTGCCGACGCCCACGGGCCAGCTCACCGATGAGGTGGCCGAGCAGGGGGGCGAACTTCGCGCCGTGGCCGGAGCAGGGCGAGGCGACGACCACCGGCCCGCGCCGGTCCAGGACGAAGTCCTCGTCCGCCGTGGTCGTGTAGAGGCAGGTCGCGGCGGCGACCGGGACGTCCTCCAGACCGGGCATCCACTCCCGCACGTAGCCGCGGATCCGATCGCCGGCCGCCGGATCGAGCGCACCCGTCGAGCCGGGGTCCACGATCGGGCCGGCGTCGTGCTGGGCGACCTTGACGGCCGGCCGGATGCCACCGTCGCTGCCCGAGGGCAGGGCGAAGACCTGCATCGCGTCCTTGTGCACGACCACGGGCCAGGTGGTGTCGGGCTCCACCCGTGGGAAGTGGAAGACCTGCTGCCTGGTGACCCGGACCGGTGGGAGGTCGATTCCCAGGCCGGAGCCGGCCAGGAAGCTCGGCATCCACGGTCCGTTGGCGAGCACGACGCTGCGCGCGCGCACCGACTCAGCGCCGGCGTGGACGACGACGTCCGAGTCCCCGCGGACGTCGATGCGCTCGACCGGGGTCTCCGCGGCCAGGTGTGCGCCGTGCCCGCCGGCCTGGGCGAGGAAGGTCGCGACCGCCAGATCGGCATCCACGGTGCCGGCGTCCGGGTGGAACAGGACCGGGCCGCGGAACCGCATGCCCGGCCACCGACCCTCGGCCTCCTGCGCGTCGAGCAGCTCGTGGTCGACCTTCTCGGGCTGCTGGGCGAGGAACTCGGCGATGCCTTCCGGATCGCGGTGCCGGCCGTGGTCGACGCCCCCGGTCCACCGGAGGAGGGAGGTCCCGCTCTCGCTCTCCAGCTGCGCCCACCTCTGCTGGGCCTGCCCGGTCATCCGCAGGTACACCGGGTCGCGGTAGATGCGCCGGAAGATCCGGGAACTGCCGTGCGAGCTGCCCAGCGTGTGCCCGAAGGGGTGCGCCTCGAGGAGGACGACCGACACGCCGTCCCGGGACAGTGCCCAGGCCGTCGATGCACCGGTCAGACCGGCACCGACGACGACGACGTCGGCGTCCTTCGCCGACACCGGTCAGCCCCCGACGAGCGAGCGCAGGAACAGGAGGAGGTTCGCCGGCCGCTCGGCCATCCGGCGCATCAGGTACGGGTACCACTGCGAGCCGTACGGCAGGTACACGCGCAGGCGGTAGCCCTGCTCGGCCAGCTCCAGCTGGCGCTTGCGACGCACGCCGTAGAGCATCTGGAACTCGAAGTCCCGCCGGTCGATCCCCAGCCGTTCGGCTTCCGACGTGACGTGTTCGATGCACGCGTCGTCGTGGGTGCCGAACGCCGGGTCCGGCAGGTTCTCCAGCGCCCACGTCGAGAACCACCTGTAGCGCGCGGTGACCTCCTCCTTGTCGAGGGCCGCCTTCTTGATCGGCTCCAGGAAGGCGCCCTTGACCAGCCGGATGCGCGGTTTGACCCCGGTGAACGACTCCAGGTCGGTCTGGGCCCGGCGCATCGCCGCCTGGATGGCGACGCGCGTCCTCTCGTGCTCGGGGAGGCAGGCCCGGAATGCCTCCAGGGTCGCCGGGCCGACCGCGCTGTACTCCATGTCGACCTCCACGGGCACGCCGTGCTCGGCAGCCGCGCCGAGCAGCCGGTCGAGGTTCTTCCGGCACGCCTGCTCGTCGACGCCGATCCCGAGCTGGGAGAGCTTGACCGACACGGTGGAGCCCGGCGCCCGCTCGGCGAGGGCCGGCAGGGCCTGGACGTACTCCCCGGTCGCCCGCTCGGCGTCGGCCAGGTCCGTGACGGACTCCCCCAGCAGGTCGAGGCTCACCTGGAGGCCCTGCCGCCGCAGCTCGTCGGTGACCGCCAGGGCGTCGTCGAGGGTGGTCCCGGCGACGTAGCGGTGCACCAGGCCACGGGTGAGCCGGGAGCGGCTGACCGTCGCCTCGAGCTTCTTGCTCTCGGACGCGACGAGGAGGAGTCGGCTGAGCATCGGGATCTCCCGGGGGTGGGGCGGCGAGGACGACCGGGCCTACCGTCGGAGCGGAGCTGCGGCCGCGGCAGGGCGGGAGCTCGAGCAGGACCTGGATGGCGGGGACCTTAGGATGTGATCACACATCACACAAGCCTTCCGACGCCGTCGGCCGCCGTGCCGGAAGGTGCCGCAGCGCGGGGTTCCCGAGCGAGAAATTTCTATGTAGCTTCAGCCCACCCCAGTCTCTCGCCGAGCAGCCGCCCATCCCCTTGCCCCCGGTCGGCCGGCGTTCCACCCCTCGAAGGCGGATCCACCGATGACCTCTCCGCGCGTCAGCGTGACCGGCAACCTCCGCGTACCGGACCCGTTCAACGAGCCGGCACGTGATTTCGCACCCGGTTCCCCGGAGGCGGCAGAACTCCTCAAGGAGATCGACCGGATCCGCGGGCAGGTCCGGGAGCTGCCGCACGTGATCGCGGGTGAGCGGCTCCCGCTCGGCGGGCCGTCGGACGTGGTCACCCCACACGACCACGGGCACCTGCTGGGGCACTTCTCCCCCGCCGGGCCGCACGAGGTCACCGCGGCCATCGAGGCGGCGTTGCGCGCACGTCCGGCCTGGTCCCGCACCCCGTGGTGGGACCGGACGGCGATCTTTCTCCGGGCCGCGGACCTGGTCACCGGCAAGTACCGGGCCGAGCTCCTGGCCACCACGATGCTGGGCCAGTCGAAGACCTTCCACCAGGCCGACATCGACATCAACGAGCTGGCGGATTTCTTCCGGTACAACGCCTCGTTCGCGGCCCAGATCTACGACACCCAACCGCGCTCCGCGGCCGGCGCCTGGAACCAGATGGACCACCGCCCCCTGGAGGGGTTCGTCCTCGCCATCACCCCGTTCAATTTCACGGCCATCGCGGGCAACCTGCCGTCCACCCCGGCCCTGATGGGCAACGTCGTGGTCTGGAAGCCGTCGGAGAAGTCGGCGCTGAGCAGCGACGTCGTCATGCGCGTGTTCGAGGAGGCCGGCCTGCCCCCGGGGGTCATCAACCTCGTGCACGGCTCGGGCGGCGAGGTCGCCGCGGTGGCGCAGCAGAGCGAGCACCTCGCCGGCATCACCTTCACCGGCTCCACCGCGGTGTTCCGCCAGCTGTGGAAGAGCACCGCGGCGAACATCGACCGCTACCGCAGCTACCCACGCCTGGTCGGGGAGACGGGAGGCAAGAACGCGGTCGTCGCGCACCCCTCTGCCGACCCGGAGGCGCTGGTGACCGCGCTCGTCCGCGGCGCGTTCGAGTACCAGGGCCAGAAGTGCTCCGCGGCCTCGCGCACCTACATCCCGCGAAGCCTGTGGAAGTCCGTCGAGGAGCCGCTGGTCGCCACCACGGCGAACCTCCGGGTCGGGGACGTGACCCAGCACGAGACGTTCGTGGGTGCCGTCATCGACGGGGCCTCCGCGCGGCGCCTCGAGCGGGCGATCGAGCGGGGCAGGTCCCTCGACAGCCACGAGCTGCTGGCCGGCGGCAGCACTCGCACCGAGGAGGGCTGGTTCGTCGACCCGACGATCTTCCGCACCACCGACCCCGACGCCATCACGATGTCGGAGGAGTACTTCGGTCCGCTCCTCAGCGTCTACGTGTACGAGGACGACGAGTGGGAGCGCACGCTCCAGCTCGTCGACCGGACCAGCGACTACGCGTTGTGCTGCTCGATCTTCGCCGGCGACCGACGCGCCATTGCGCAGGGCCTCGACGTCCTCCGCGACGCGGGCGGCATGACGTACGTCAACGACAAGCCGACCGGCGCATCCATCGGGCAGCAGTCGTTCGGCGGCAGCCGGGGCTCGGGAACCAACGACAAGACCGGGTCCCCCCTCGCCCTGCAGCGCTGGATCACCGGGCGCTTCATCAAGGAGACGTTCAGTCCGGCCGTCGACTGGACCTATCCCTACATGGGCCGGCGCGGCTGATCCCGGGCCCGGGACGCGCCCGTCGAGCACCTGACCTGCACCTGAACGGTTGACGGGCCGGAACGCATGCGCCACGCCCGCACCCGCCCTCTATATCGTGGACGCGTGACGTCGATGGAAGAGCGGGGCAAGCTCAACCAGTCGGTGCGGAAGGCGATCACGCTCCTGCGCGCCACCGCCGAGGACGGCGACGCGACCGTCTCGTCGCTGGCGCGGGCCGCGGGGCTCCCGCGGGCGACCGCGCTCCGGATGATCCAGACGCTGGAGCAGGAGGGCTTCCTGCTCAGGGTCGTCGGCGACGACCGCGTGCTGCTCGGGCCGGAGCTGCTGCGCCTCGCCAGGTCCACCGACGAGGCCCTGCTCCTGCGGGAGGTGTCCCGCCCCGTCATCGTCGACCTGGTCGCCGCCGTCCGGGAGACGGTGACGCTCAGCGTCCTCGCGCCCGACGGCGGTCTCGACGTCGTGGACCAGGTGGACGGACCACAGCACCTGCGCCCCCAGTCCTGGATGGGGCAGCGCTTCCCGCTGCACGCCAGTGCGAGCGGCAAGGTGCTCCTGGCCACCTGGGACGAGGCACGCCTCGAGCAGTTCCTCCGCGACCCGCTCCCGCCGTTCACCTCCGCCACGATCACGACCGGGGAGCAACTGCGGTCGGAGCTGGCGCGGGTCCGCGAGCAGCAGCACGCGCTGAACGTCGACGAGGAGGAGGAGGGCCTGTTCAGCGTCGCCCGGCCCATCCACGGCCGGGGCGACGAACTCCTCGGCGTGCTCACCCTGAGCGGCCCCACCCAACGGCTCGATGGGCCCGGGCGGCGATACGCGGTCGACCAGCTGGCACGTGCGGCCGGCCGCATCGCGACGGCGCTAGGCCGTGGACGGGCGACCGCGACGCCCCTGGATGTCGTCGCCCGCGCGGGTCACTGACCCGCAGCAGCCCCTCCCCGCCCTGGTCGGGCGGCTACGGCGGCGGCGCGCCGCACGAGGTGGTCCGGTCAGCCGTGCCAGGACCCATGGTCCCGTCGTCGATGTGTCTTGCGACACAGGGATCGGCGTTTTACCGTTGACTCTGTGGGCACCCCCGCCCACGTAGTGGGCAAGCAGGAATCGGGTGGCGAGGTCCGCCGATGCCCCGCACGACTGGGTCCACCGGCCGCACACCACATACCGACCGCACGCAACGGTCGCCGCCGATCCTGGCCCGTCGACATCGGCAGGGCCGGCCCGGCGGACATGGACGAGAACGTCGGAAGGCGCAAACGATGACGGCCCTCATCAGCTTCAACGGAGTGCTCGACCCGCCGTGGCGTGCCGCACCCGATCCAGGCGAGCAGCCGAAGCCGGGCACTCCGTCCGGCCTCCCGGTGTGGGGCGAGGACGCCACCGCGGTGCTCGTCTGCCGACAGGTCCAGGATGTCACCGACGACGTCAGGACCTTCCTGTTCCAGGCCGACGAGCCGGCCCTGTTCCAGCACGACGCCGGCCAGTTCGTGACGTTGAACCTGGAGATCGACGGCCGCGCGGTGAGCCGGTGCTACACGATCTCCTCCCCACCGACGCGTCCGCACCTGCTCGGGATCACGGTCAAGCGCCAGCCCGATGGACTGGTGTCCAACTGGCTGCACGACACGATGGCGCCCGGCACGCGCATCTCGGCCGACGGCCCGTTCGGAGTGTTCACGGCGGCCCGCCACCCGTCGGCGAAGTACCTCTTCCTGTCCGCCGGGAGCGGGATCACCCCGCTGATGTCGATGACCCGGACGATGTACGACCTGGGCTCGGACGCCGACATCGTCTTCCTGCACAGTGCGCGGACCCCCTCGGACATCATCTTCCGCCGCGAGCTCGAGATGATGGCCAGCACCGTGCCCACGCTGCACGTCGCCCACGTGTGCGAGCGCGACGCGCCCCGGGATCCGTGGGGAGGACTCCGCGGACTGCTCACCGCCGACATGCTGCCGCTGGTGGCACCCGATCTCACCGAGCGGGTCGTGTTCTGCTGCGGGCCGGCTCCGTACATGGCCGCGGTGCGGCAGATGCTGCTGGACCGCGGCTTCGACATGCAGAACTACCACGAGGAGTCCTTCTCCTTCGGGGACCTCACCGTCCAGGAGTTCCCCTCTCCGCCGGGAACGCAGGCGGCCACGGATGACGAGGTGGGCGACGACGGAACCGGCGGGGACGGCGCAAGGACCGTCGCCCGGACCTTCACGGTGGAGTTCGCCCGCAGCGGCCAGACCTTCACCTGCGGCGATGACGAGAACGTGCTGGACGCCGCCTACGCGGCGGGACTGACCCCGCCGTCGTCGTGCGGCCAGGGCATGTGCGGCACCTGCAAGACGACCGTGCTCTCCGGCACCGTGGACATGCAGCACAACGGCGGCATCCGGCCGCGCGAGATCGCCCAGAGCAAGGTTCTGATCTGCTGCTCGAAACCGTTGAGCGACCTCACGATCGACTCCTGAGCCGCCGCTCCCGCGGACCGGCCAGGGGCCGGTGCGTGCCGACCGCACCGCAGCGGACGCCGTTGACGTCCCCATACATTGTTTCGATGTATCAATGAGATTTCAGTAGCCAGCCCCGGAAGGAGTCCGCCGTGCGGGACGCCGTCGTCGTCGGGGGCGGCCTCGCGGGCCTGGCCGCGGGATGGCGGTTGCGCCACTGGGACACGGTGCTCCTGGAGTCCGGCAGCCGCGTCGGTGGACGCATCCGGTCCGAGCGCCGCGGCCGGTACTGGCTGAACTGGGGCGGACACGTCTTCGCCGGCCCGGGAACGTCCACCGACGCCCTCCTCACCGAGGTGGGCATCACGGCCGCACAGGTACCCGGCTCGCTCAAGGGCCTGGCGATGAACGGCAAGCTGCTGCTCGAGGGACGCATCGAGAGCTATCCCTTCCGGATCCCGATGCCGCTCGCCTCCCGTGTCGCGCTGGTCCGGACGGGCCTCAAGGTCGGCGGGCAGGTCCTGCGGTACGCGAGGATCGTGCGGCAGCGCCCCGGGGAGGACCCGGCCGTCCGGCAGCAGCGGGTCTACGACTTCCAGAACGGCCGGAGCTTCCGGGACTTCGTGGGCGACCTGCCCGAGGACGCCGACGCGCTGTTCCGCCCGACGGTCACCCGGTCCGCCGCCGATCCGCACGAGATCTCGGCCGGCGCCGGGATCGGCTACTTCAGCCTGGTGTGGAACATCGGTCAGGGCCTGAACCGCGGCATCGTGGGTGGCCCGTCCACCCTCACGCAGGGCGTCGCCGCCGCACTGGGCGACCGCGTGCACCTCGGCGCCGACGTCGTCGAGATCGCCCACACCAAGCGATCGGTCGTGGTCAGGTACCGGCAGGACGGAGCGGACCGGGAGGTCGAGGCGCGGTACGTCGTCCTCGCCGCCCCGGCGACGGTGAGCCACCGCGTCGCCGTGGACCTCCCGCCGGACATCCGCGAGGCCCTCGGGAAGATCGTCTACGGGCCGTACGTCAGCGCCGCGTTCCTCACCGAGGAGACGACCCCCCAGCCCTGGGACACCGCGTACGGCATAGCCACGCCGAAGCGATCGTTCAACGTCGTGCTGAACCAGGCCAGCCTGGTCCGCGGCAGCGAGACGACGCGGCAGCCCGGCAGCAGCATCATGACCTTCTCCCCCGCCGGCCTGGCGCGCACGCTGCTGGAGAAGAGCGACGAGGAGATCCTGCGCATCTACACCGGCGACCTGGAGCAGGTCCTGGGCAGCGGCTTCGGCGACTCGGTCGTCGAGTCGCAGGTGCAGCGCTGGGAGACCGGTGCGCCCTACTGCTTCCCGGGTCGCGGTGCGCTCCAGCCGACCCTGATGCGACGGGGCAGCCGCGTCCTGCTGGCCGGTGACTACCTCGGGACGCTCTATACCGAGACGGCCATCCAGACCGGTTTCTCGGCGGCGCAGGAGGTCGCGAGCCTGCTCGCCACGGAACGCCAGCAGCGCAGGGTGACCGGCCTCCCACTGGTCGCCGGCTGACATGCACGAGGAGAACAGATGACGGTGCGACTCGGCGGGATCCTGACCGCGCTCGCCACTCCCTTCGCCCCGGACGGCCGGGTCGACGACGCCCGGCTGCGGGCCCTGGTGGACCGGTCGATCGAGGGAGGGGTGCACGGCGTCGTGGCGTGCGGCTCCACCGGCGAGTTCAGCACGCTGGACGGCGACGAGCGCCGCCTGGTCGTCGAGACGGTCGTCGATCACGTCGCCCACCGGGTCCCGGTGGTCGCGCAGACCGGCGCCACGAGCACGGCCGAGGCCATCGCGCTCTCCCGGCACGCGCAGTCGGTCGGCGCCGACGTGATCATGCCGGTGGCCCCGTACTACGAGCCGCTGTCGGTCGGCGAGACGCTGACGTACCTGCGGGCCGTCGCCGGCGCCGTCGACATCCCGGTGATGCTCTACAACCTGCCGGTGGCGACCGGGGTGGACCTCGATCCGGACACCGTGGGCGCGCTGGCCCGCGAGGTCGAGAACATCCGCTACATCAAGAACACGACGGTCGACATGGCGCAGTCGGCCCAGCTGATCCACAACCACGGTGACGTCATCTCCACGTTCGTCGGCTGGGACAGCCTGGTGCTGTCGTCGCTCAGCGAGGGTGCCGCGGGCGTGATGGCCGGGACGGCGAACGTCGTGCCGGCCGAGCTCGTGGCCGTCCATGACGCCGTCCACGCCGGCGACCTCGCGGGTGCTCGCCAGGCCTGGGCGCGGGTCTACCCCCTCATCGACGCGATCATGACCCAGCCCTTCATCCCGGCCGTCAAGGCAGCGCTGACGGCGGTCGGCTTCCCCGTCGGCCCCCCGCGCGCTCCGGTCGCCCCGCTCGAGCCCGCCGCGGCCGCCCGCATCGAGGAGCTGGCCGCGGCCGTGAGCCCCGTTCCCACGTCCTGACCGAACACCCGACCACAGCTCGAGTGCGTCCCACACCAGCCCGCACGGAGGGATGCAGACGTCCCTGTCGACCGCGACCGAGAAGCCGGCGGTACGCCGGGCCCAGGCCCCGGGGCCCCTGCTCGAGGAGGGCGAGCTGCCACCGGGCCAGCACTTCATCGACGGAGCCTTTCACCCGCACCTGTCCGGAAGCCTGATGGACGTGATCGACCCGAGCTGCGCCCGCCGGATCCTTCAGGCCGCGGAGGGCACGGTCGAGGACACCGACCTGGCGGTGGCGGCCGCGGTCGCCGCGGCACCCGCGTGGGGCGACCTGAGGCCCAAGGTGCGGTCGGAGCTGCTGCACCGGGTGGCCGACATCCCGCCGGCCGGTGTCGTCAACGTCGTGACCGGTTACGGCCCCGTCGAGAGGGAGGCCTAATCGGCGCCGGGTGTCGCGGTGCTGTCCCGGGAGGCAGCTCCGTGGCTCGTAGCGCGGCCGTCCGGAGCAGGAGCTGTGGCTCCCCGTGGTTCGGCAGCGGCGGAGGCGCCCGCTCCTTCCACCGGCGTCTCCTCGGCGGCGGGACCGGGCTCGGCGCTGGACTCCGGGGCGGCGACGTGGCGGAGAACGGGGCTCCCGTCCGGAGCAGGGGCGACGACGTGCCCCCGTTCCGGCAGCACCTCGTCGGACACCGCCTTGAACAGCGACACCCCCATCCCGATGAGGAGGATGGTGAACGGCACCCCGGTGATGATGGCGACCTGCTGCACGGCCTCCAGTCCGCCTGCCAGCAGCAGCACGAAGGCGAAGAAGGCCACGAAGACGCCCCACATGACCTTGACGCGCCAGGGCGGGTTCTGGTCCCCGTCGGTCGACAGCATCGCGAGGACGAAAGCCGCCGAGTCGGCCGAGGTGATGAAGAAGGTCGCGATGAGGATCATCGCTATCACCGAGACCACTGTCCCGAGCGGGAACTCGCCCAGGGTCACGAACAACGCCGTGTTGATGTCTTCCGCCACGGCACCACCGATGTCAGCGGCCCCGGAGAGGTCCAGGTCGAGTGCGGCACCCCCCATGACCGAGAACCACAGGAAGCTGAACACGCAGGGCACCAACAGCACGCCGGCGACGAATTCGCGAATCGTGCGTCCCTTCGAGATGCGGGCGATGAACGTGCCGACCCACATCACCCACATCATCCACCAGGCCCAGTAGAAGATGGTCCAGCTCTGCAGCCAGTCCTCCCCTTCCTCGCTGGTGAAAGCGCCCGAGTTGAAGCTCATCGTGAGGAAGTTCTGCAGATAGTTGCCGATCGACTCGGTGAAGATGTTGAGCAGGAACAGCCCCGGCCCGAGCACCAGGACGAAGAGCATGATCGCCACGAAGAGCGCGATGTTGGTGTTGCTCAGGTACCGGATGCCGCGATTGAGCCCCGACACCGCCGACACCAGGAAGAGGATCATCACCACGACGATGATCACGACCTGCACGGGGATGTTCTCCGGGACGTCGAAGACGAAGTTCAGGCCGCTGTTGATCTGCGTGGCGCCGATGCCGAAGGACGTCGCGACACCGAGCGCGGTGACGAAGATGGCCAGCACGTCGATCGCCTTGCCGATGGGTCCGTTGACCCGCTCCCCGAGCAGGCGGTAGAAGACCGAACTGATCAGTCCACGAGCGCCCTTGCGGAATTGGAAGTAGGCGAGGGAGAGAGCCACCAGCCCGTAGATCGCCCAGGCGTGCAGGCCCCAGTGGAAAAACGTGTACTGCATGGCCAGCCGTGCGGCTTCCGGCGTCGCCCCCTCGGACGCGCCGAACGGGGGCGGTGCCGCGTAGTGCGTCAACGGTTCGGCGACGCCGTAGAAGACGAGCCCGATCCCCATGCCGGCGCTGAAGAGCATGGCGAGCCATGCGCCCGTGCTGAACTCCGGCCGGTCCGTGTCCTTGCCGAGCCGAATCCTGCCGAAACGACTGAGCGCCAGGAAGACCAGGAAGACGATGAAGGAGGTGGTGGCAAGGAGGTAGACCCAACCGAAGGCGCCCGTGACGGCGGACATGGCTGTGGCGTTGAACGACTCCATGCTCTCCGAGAAGAACACGCCCCATATGACGAACAGGACAGCGATGGCTATCGAGACGTAGAAGACGGGTCCGAGCTTCGATCGTTCCTTGTCATGCGTCTGAGTCATGCTGTTTCCTTTTCGCCGACGGGAAGCCGCGCATGGAGTCCTGCAAGGCGGAGCGGTACAGCCACTACGTCGTGCGCGGTTCGCATCTCGCGGACCGGCTCGGTGCAGATCGAGGCCCGACCGGCCGTCGGGTCCTAGCGGGACAGGTGCGCGTCGACACGGGCGACGTACCAGTTGACGAAGGCGTCGACGTCGCCCTCGACCTGGGAGTACGGCCCAGGTTGGTAGCCGGGGTCCTCGACGCCCCGCTGGGTCCGGGTGACGAATGCACTGTCCTGCGCGTTGGTGGCGCTCCACACCGCGGTCAGGGTCGGCACGTCGTAGTCCACTCCCTCGACCGCATCGGCGTGGACCAGCCAGGTCGTCCGCAGGAAGCTCTTGTCGGGCGCGAGGGGCAGCACGGAGAACATCACCGCGTGGTCGGAGAGCATGTGGAACCACGAGTTGGGCTGCAGGTGCAGGTGCAGGTCGCCGAAGCGGTCGTCGGCGATGGAGCCCAGCCGCTTGCGGCACACGGACTCGCCGCCCGCGGTGTACGACTTCCCGGCCCCGTCGAGCGGGGCGTGGGTGACCATGAAACCGGTGGGCCGGTTGTCGAGCTCCCGCATCCCCTCCACCGGCAGGCCCTGCCGGAGGCATGAGGCCTGGAGGTCCGCGCTGGCCTTCTCGTAGCGCTCCCAGACCCTGTGCAGCCGGGGCGGGACGTCCTCGGCTGTGTAGCCGTGCAGCGGGAAGTAGGCGCTGATCAGCTCCGGGTGCCCGTCGCAGTGGTAGCACTCGCGGTTGTTCTCCATCACGAGCTTCCAGTTGCCGGCCTCGACGATGTCGACCTGGTGGGCGACCTTGGTCCGCGCCAGCTCGTAGGGCGCCAGGTATGTCCCGATGCGCGCCGCCACGTCCTCGAAGTCGGCCGGCGGCTCGTCGGCGAGGCAGATGAACACGCAGCCGGCGACTTCGCGGACGTGGACCGGCTTCAGCCCGAACCGGCTGCGGTCGAAGGTGGCCGGCTGGTTGTCCGCGTGGAGCAGTCGTCCGTCGACGTTGTACGTCCAGTGGTGGTAAGGGCACACGAGGTTGCCGACGCTGCCCCGGTCCTCGTCGAGGATCCGCGACCCGCGGTGTCGGCAGACGTTGTGGAAGGCACGGATCTCCTCGTCGTCGTCCCGGACGACGACCACCGAGTACGGGCCGACGTCGACGGTGACGAAGTCACCGGGTTCGGACACCTCCGCGCCGGCGGCCACGAACAACCAGTGCTCGCTGAAGATCGCCGTCACGTCCAGGTCGAAGATCTCCCGGCTCGTGTAGAAGGGCGCTTCCAGGCTGTACCCGGGAGTGCGACGGCCGATCAGGGTCAGCGGGTCGTCGGTGCGGGAGGACCGCTCGAGCTGGATGGTCATGGTGATTTCCCCCAAGGGCTGCGCCCAGGTGCGCCCCGGTGCTCGAGGCGAGTTGTGGGAGCGGACGTCGCCGGGTGGCTACGCCCCTGGCGGCGCCCACCTGATGGTCAGCGATGCCCACCTAGCAGTGAGGCGTCCACTAGGCGTGATGAATATCACGGTGCCATATGGCGGTCAAGACGAGGCAGGGCGCCGGGCAGACGCCCGTCACGCGCGGTCCACGGCCGCGCCTGCGAGGGCAGACCGCGGGGCCCCCCTCCGCCACGGAGAGCAGCTCCCCGGACCTCGGCCGGCTCCCGCCGAACGCCCTCGTGCATGCCTCCACCCCCACCCGGTGGGCATGTCACCCGGCGTCGGAAACGCGACGCCGCGATCAGGCGCGCGCCCCGGGCGCGCCGACGTGGCTCCGGCCGCCGCTACTGCGTCGGCAGGGCCCGGATCGCCGCCGGCGCGCAGCTGGGTCTCACCTATTACTCCTGCGGTCCAGCTGCCCCCGCTGTCAGCGACAGGCAGCCGACGGCTGAGCAGGAGGCGCGCCTCAACGCCGTCTCGCGGCTGCGCCGGAGCGACATCGTGCAGAGCACGACGCAGAAGACGGCTGATCAGGGCGCTGCGAGGGCGGCCGTTGCTATATCACGGCCGCGTTGCTCTATCCATTGCCGTACTCACGCGAAAGACGGGCCGACCTTCCCGGTCGACCCGGCTCTGACCTGGAGTTTCTCTGTCGGGCTAACAGTGTCCTGGCTGACAGGATTTGAACCTCGAATCCGTGGGCGCACGGACGGGGTTGCTGTCACGGTTGCAGTACGAGATCGCCGACTCTTGCAACGCAGGCGGTGCGGCTGGGCGTGAGTCCTCCTCCGCAACCTCTGGACGACTCACACCCATCTAGTCATACTTCTGACCATGACGACCTTCTCGCTGGCGGACGCCAAGGCGCACCTGTCCCGACTGGTCGCCCAGGTCAGCGGGCAACACGAGCGCGTCTACGTAACCGTGCACGGCAAGCCGTCTGCTGTTCTCCTGGCGACCGCGGATCTCGAGTCCCTCGAAGAAACCATCGAAATCCTTGCTGACGCCGACGCCATGCGCCGACTGCACGCCTCCGACGCTGAACTCGCCCGCGGTCATGCCGAGACGCTAGGGGACCTCGACGCCGCAATGCAGCGCCGGCGCGCCACCACGTGACCGAGGACCAGGACCGCTATGTCCTGGCCATCACCCCCACCGCGCGCCGCCAACTCACCGAGCACCTGCCCGAAGCGGTCGCGACCGCTGCCTACGAGTTCATCGTCGGCCCGCTCCTCGACAGGCCCTACCGGGTCGGAAAGCAGCTCCGCCCTCCCCTGGACGACCGACACAGCGCACGCCGTGGCACCTACCGCGTCATCTACCGCATCGACGACGCAAGCCGAACGGTGACCGTGGTCGACGTGGCGCACCGCCGAGACGCCTACCGGACGTGACATGGCGGCACCCACCCGACGAGTCAACGCAAGTCTGGGCAGTCCCGAGCACCCCACCGTGACACCTCTCCCGCCGGCACGCCCCACCGGCTGAGCACGCCGGGAACCTGGCCTGTGGGGTGCTGCTGTTTCAGCAGTCCCGACACCTGCCAGCCCACGCCGCCCCCGATGGCAGCGGCCGCCCTCCCAGTCGGGCCGCGTGTTGCTATTCACTGAGTACCTACTCGTGGTGTAGACACTGGGCATGTCGTTGACCGAGCTACACCTGGCCCTGCTCGCGGGCGCTCCGCGGCACGGGTACGACATCAAGCAGGAGCACGATTCTTGGTTCCCCGACACTCGTCCGCTCCCCTATGGACAGGTGTACGCGACGTTGGCTCGGTTGCAGCGCGACGGATTGGCCGAGGTCGTGGAGACGCGCGTGGACGGTGGCCCCGAGCGGACGGTGTACGCGCTGACCGCCAAGGGGTCCGCGCGGCTGCGCGCCTGGCTGGCCGAGCCTGCCGCGCCGACCGGGGTCGGTGCCGAGGAGATCGTCCGCAAGACCGTGTCCGCGCTGCACACCGGCATCGACGTCTCCGGGTTCGTTGCCCGCCAACGGGCTGCTCACCTGCGCCGCATCCGTGATCTGCAGGGCACCCCGCCCGGTGCCGGTCCTGCCGAGCGACTGGTCCGTGAGCACCTCATCGCCCACCTCGACGCCGATCTGCGCTGGCTCGAGCTGGCCACCGAGCTACTACCGGCCCCTGATGACCAGCCGACCGTTCGTTCCGATGAGAGGAAGCCCGCATGAGCACGGTGCAACTTTCCGGTGTCAGCCATGCCTACGGCCGGACGCAGGCGCTCAGCGATGTGTCGCTGACCGTCGAACCCGGAGAGGTCGTCGCCGTCACCGGGCCCAGCGGATGCGGGAAGTCGACGCTGCTCATGCTCACCGCCGGCGTGCTCCGCACCCAGTCCGGCCGCATCGTGGTCGCCGGCACCGACCTGGCCGGGGCGGATGACGCCGCCCGCGCCCGGTTCCGGCGCCGGGCGATCGGCCTGGTCCTGCAGTTCGGGCAGCTGGTCCCCGATCTGTCGGTGCGAGACAACGTCGCGCTGCCGTTGCTGCTGGAAGGCCACCGGTCGGCTGACGCCCGCGCCGCCGCCGACGGCTGGCTGGATCGTGTCGGGTTGGACGTCGAGCCGGACACGTTGCCTGCGGACCTGTCCGGTGGACAGGCTCAGCTGGCGGCCGGGGCCCGTGCCCTGGTCGCTGGCCCACAACTGCTGCTGGCTGACGAACCGACCGCGAGCCTGGACACCAACAGCGGCAGGGCGCTGCTGGACCTGCTGGTGAAGACCACTGTGCAGGCCGGCGGATCGGTGGTCCTGGTCAGCCACGACAACGCGGTCGCCGCACGAGCCGATCGCGAGATCCGGCTGCGCCGCGGCACCATCGCCCATCAGGTGGCCCTGTCATGAAGCCAGCCACCCTTTGGTTGCTGGCGGTCCCCAACGTGCGGGCGTCCCGCACCAGAGCAGCCCTGGTCGCGATGGGCACCGCAGCCGCCGGTGGACTGGTCCTGGTCACCTTGGCCCTGTTCCGCGTGCCGGCCTTCGCTCTCCCGCCCCGCGGCAGCACCGCGAACTACTCGATCAGCTATGACCCCCGCTACGCCGGCATCGTGACCAGCGCGGAGACCCGGATCGGCGTGGCCACCGCGGTGCTCCTGGTCGCTGGCACCGCCCTGGTCTTGGCCTGGCAGGCCGTCTCCTCCGGCAGCGCCCGCCGCCATCGCCGTGACCAAGCGCTCACCACTACCGGCGCCACGCCAGGTGACCTGCGCCGACTGGGCGCGATCGAGACCGCCGTCGCCGGTGCGGTGGGCGGGCTGCTCGCCGGACCCGTCTACCTGCTGCTGTGGTTCGTCCTCGGACCGGCCCAGCCGGCTACCAGCCGTCTGCTGCCCGCCCTGGCACCCGCCGATCTGATCGCATGGGCGTGCCTGGTGCCCGCGTCCGCGGCATTGGCCGCCGCCGCTGGCGCCCGCTCGGGCACCCAGCTGCACCGACGCCCGCTCAGCGGGTGGTGGTGGTTGGCACTGGCGATCGTGGCGCTTGCCGGCATGTTCACCCTTCCCCAGTTGGGTCAGGGCGACCGGCAGCTGCAGGTCACCCTCATGTCGGTCGCAGTGACGTTGCTGCTGCTGGTTGCGCTGGCCTGCGGGGCTCCCTGGGCCCGGGGCAAGGCCAGCAGGATGAGCCGCCGAGGGAGGACCACAGACCTCCTGGCCGGCGGCGGGCTGCGCGCCCTCGCTGGACCTGCGGGACGAGCCGCCGGAGTTCTGCTGGGTGCCGGCCTGACCACGGGCGTCGCGACCGTGATCCTTGGCAACATCCTGCGCCAAGCCACTGACCTCGGCTCGGGTGGTCACCTCACCGGGATCGTCCTGGCTGCCGTCGCGGCCGGGCTGGCAGCACTGGCCGGACTGGCGACGATCACTCTGGCCGCTGTCGATGACCTGCTCACCAACCGCCGGGGACTGGCCGCCATGGCTGCCATCGGCGCCGACCTGGCCCTGTTGCAGGCCCTGCAGCGGCGGCGCCTGCGGGCGGCGACGATCGCGCCCTTGGTTTCCGGCCTGCTCATCGGCGGACTTGGGTACGGCGCCCTGTCAGTCGCGGGGGAACCGGCGGCCAGCACCGACGCGTGGCCGTTGCTCATCGTCGGCCCCGCCGCTCTCGCTCTCCTCCTGCTCGCCAACGCCGGGATCGTGCGGCTGCTGCGAAGCCGCACACGCGAGGCCATCGACCCGGCCAACCTCCGAGTCGCATGACCACCGAGGAACCCGCCAGCGTCATCGCCGCCAGACAGCTCGCGGCAGACGCCCACGCCCGACGCCACTTCGCTGATCCGGGCACGCGAGCCGTCGTCTCCTCAGCCCGCCGGCACCGCACCGGGCTCACGGAGGGGCGGACAGTGACGCGGAAGCGCCGGATCCAGGCGCAACTCCCGCCACTCGGTGACCTCTGCGAGTTCTCCGCCGACGCACTTGCTGGCCCGCACGATGATCCCGGTGCCGAGGTCAATGGCGAGCCGGAACTCGTCCCCGCCAGTGATCATGTCGAACGGCTGCCCTGACCAGTTCCGGCGCTCGTCGTCGGGCACGTCTGTGCGGGGCCGGGCGGTCACCTCCAGGCAGGTTCGGTCGGCGAGCTGCGTCTGGCCGTGGAGGGTGAGCGAGAAGAACTCCTCCGCGAACTCACCATCGACCCCACCAGGGACTACCAGCCCACCGGCAGACCACCCGGACCCACCCGGAAATAACGGACGCCCGAACCCACGAATCGTGGGTTCGGGCGTCCGCGATGTCCTGCGACATCACACTGTCGGGCTGACAGGATTTGAACCTGCGACCCCTTGACCCCCAGACGTGCGAAGGGGGTTCGTGGCCGTCCGTCGAAGTGCGTCTCCGCAGCTCAGGGGCCATACGGAACTGAGGCGGACCACCGCGAACTGACCCGAACCAGGAACAATGGTGGTCAAAATGGTGGTCAAACAGGCGAGTTCGTTAGCCCTGCTAAGCATCGTCGTGTCGGCCTTCGAAGGGACCGACGCGCCTGCTCGATGTAGACACTGCCTGAGTTGGCGGCGTGCTCCTCCTCCAGCTTCGGACCGAGCAGCAGCACCGATACTCCGGACAGGCCCGTTTCTGCCTACGGCGGATCGGGACATCGACGGCGGGACTGGACGGTGAGCGCGACGTCTGCGTGAGGGCACCGGACGCGGCGGCCGCGGCGCTCTGGACGAGCAGCGCTCAGTCGGGCACGCCGGCGGAGACGTAGCTCGTCTTGCTGACGGTGAAGAAATCGCGGGCTGCGGCTCCCTGCTCGCGGGGTCCGTAGGAGGAGCCGCCGCGTCCTCCGAAGGGGACGTGGTAGTCCACGCCCGCGGTGGGGACGTTGACCATCACCATGCCCGCTGTGGACCGTCGCCGGAAGTCGGTGGCCCGGGCGAGCGACCGGGTCACGATGCCCGCGGTGAGGCCGAACTCGGTGTCGTTGGCCACTGCCACCGCCTCGTCGTGGTCAGCGACCCGGATGACCGAGGCCACCGGACCGAAGACCTCCTCTCGGTTCACCGTGTCGGAGGCCCGCGTGCCGACGAGCAGCGCCGGCTCGAGGTAGTGGCCGGGCCGAGCCCGCTCCAGTTGCCGGCCGCCGCGGACCTCGGCCCCCTCCTTTTCCGCGACGGCGATGTAGTGCAGATCCTGGGCCAACTGGTCGGCATCGACCACCGGCCCCATGTCCGTCCCGACAGCCCGGGCGTCGTCGACGCGCCACGCCTGGAGCCGGTCCCACAACCTGTCGACGAACTGGTCGTGCACCCGATCTGCGACCACCAGTCGGGAGGAGGCCGTGCAGCGCTGCCCGGTGGAGCCGTAGCCGCCCTGCACCGCCACCTCCACGGCGAGATCGAGGTCGGCGTCGTCAGCGACGACCAGGGGGTTCTTGCCACCCATCTCCAGCTGCACCCGCGCCCTTCGCGTGGTGGTGGCCGCGGGCACCCGTTCACCGGTGGACACCGACCCGGTGAACGACACGGCGGCGATCTCTGCCGACCCGGTGAGCACGTCGCCGATGTCGCGGCCGCGTCCCATCACCAGGTTCAGCACACCGGCCGGCAGCCCGGCCCGGTGCAGGACGTCGGCCAGTGCCCAGGCGCTGGCCGGGACGGCATCGGCCGGTTTGAAGACGACCGTGTTGCCGTAGGCCAGCGCCGGGGCGATCTTCCAGGCGGGGATCGCCATGGGGAAGTTCCACGGGGTGATGACCGAGACGACTCCCACCGGCTCCCGGGTGACCGTCACCTCGATGCCCGGGCGCAACGACTCGAGGTGCTCCCCCACGTTCCGCACGGCCTGACCGGCGTGGAACTTCAGCAGTTGCCCGGCGCGCACCACCTCGGCCACCGCTTCGGGCAGCGTCTTGCCCTCCTCGCGGGCGAGCAGGTCCCCTAGCTCCCCGCTACGGGCGAGCAGCTCGGCACCGGCCCGGTCCAGGATCTCGCCACGGACGGCTCCGGCTGTCGCGGCCCACACGGCGGCGACCTCGGCGGCGGCCGCGACCGCAGCCCGGGCCTGGGCGGTGTCCGCCGACGCGTACTCGCCCACGACGTCCGTCGTGTCCGAGGGGTTGACGTCCGGGCGGGCGTCCGCACCGTCCCGCCACTGGCCGGCGACGAGGTTGGGGTGCACCGGGGTCCTCCTCAGTCTTCGTCACTGCGCCACGACGGGGTTGCGCAGTACGCCGACGCCCTCGACCTCGACCACGTCGCCGGGCTGCATGAAGCGCGGGGGCTTCTTGCTCCAGCCGACGCCGGCAGGGGTGCCGGTCACGATGACGTCGCCCGGCACGAGCGTGAAGATCGTGGAGGCATAGTTGATCAGGCGCGGGATCGAGAAGATCATGTTGCCGGTGTCGCTGGACTGGACGACCTCGCCGTTCAGGCGGGTCTCCAGCGTCAGCTTGCGGCCCGGCTCGATCTCGTCGGCGGTCACCATCCAGGGGCCAAAGGCCCCGGTGCCCTCGAAGTTCTTGCCGGAGGCGATCTGCTTGGCGTGGAACTGCCACTCGCGCACGCTGGCGTCGTTATAGCAGCTGTAGCCCGCCACGTGGTCCCACGCGTCCGCCTCGGGGATGTCTCGGCCACCTGCACCGATGATGACGGCGAGCTCGCCCTCCCAGTCCAGGGACTCCGACACGCTCGGGCGGACGATGGGCTCCTCGTGGGCCACCTGGGACCGCCACACCCGCAGGAAGATCGGCGGGAACTCCGACAGCTCCCGCTGCATCCCGGCGGCCAGCACCTCCTGGTGGTGGTCCATGTAGTTCCGCACCGCGCCACGATCTTCTCCGGGCGCGGGATCACCGGCAGCAACTCCACGTCGGCCAGCAGCGGGCCGGGCTGCACGCTGGACGCCAGGGCGTCCCGGTCGGCGAACGCCGGACTGGCGATGAACTCGGCCAGCGTCGCGGAGCCGCTCGCCGCAGCCAGGTCCAGCACCCGGTCGCCCGCAACGGCCCCCCAGGTCTCCGTGTCGTCGTTCTTGAACGAGATCAGCTTCATGCGGGTGTTTCTCCTATCGGGTGGACGGCCCCGGCCGGGGCGTCGTTCGAGGTTCGAGGTGAGTGCTCGTGGAGGGGGCCGTCGCTCAGCCGCCGAAGGCAGGGAGGCCGGTGATCGCTCGCCCCATGATCAGGGTGTGCACCTCGTCGGTGCCCTCGTACGTGCGCACGCTCTCCAGGTTCTCGGCGTGCCGCATGGGTGAGTGCTCGAGCGTGATGCCGTTGCCGCCGACGATCGTCCGAGCTGAGCGACAGATCGTGGTCGCCTCCCGGACGTTGTCGAGCGCGCCGAAGGAGATCTGCTCAGGCCGCAGCGTGCCGGCGTCCTTCAGGCGGCCGGTCTGGAGCGCGATCAGCACGCCCTTCTGGAGCTCCAGCACCATGTCGACCAGCTTCTGCTGGGTGAGCTGGAAGGACGCGATCGGCCGGCCGAAGGCGCGACGCTCCAGCGCGTACCTCAACGCGACCTCGTAGGCGTCGCGGGCGGCACCCATCGCCCCCCACATGATCCCGTAGCGAGCCTCGTTCAGGCAGGAGAACGGACCGCTCAGCCCGGTGGCGTCGGGTCCTCCAGGTCGCCCCGGACTCCTTCGTGACCGATCCCCGCTTCGACCCGGCCAAGGCCGGCGAGGAGTTCGCCACCTACGCCCCCGGACATGGCCGCTGTCATGGAGCCCGACAACCCCGGGATGCACCGGACCGACACCGTGGACTACGCCATCGTGCTCGAAGGTGAGGTGACCATGGAACTGGGCGACGGCGCCCAGACCCGGCTCACGGCGGGCGACACGGTGGTCCAGCTGGGCAGCCGGCATGCCTGGCGCAACCGGACCGATCGGCCCGCCACCATCGCCTTCGTGCTCACCGGCGTCACGACGTAGGACCTGGGCCACGTAGCGACCTGGGCGGTACCGCGGTCCCGCCCAGGTCGCCATGGGCCACAGGTGAGGCGCCGACCGCCGTTCCTGTCGACCACCACGGAACCCCGGCCCCGGCGTGACCGAGAGTCCTCCGGACCCGTGGCTTCCACGATCTCCACTCTGGCGCCCGCGACGGCGTCGAGGTCGAGAACGTCAGCATCCTGCGCACGCCCCATCGACGGTAGGAACCGGCAGCGGGACGAGCAGGTGGGCCTAGCAGCACCGCGGCCTGGCGGCGGGTGCGTGCACGCCGCCGGTACCACCGCGGTCGGGAGCACGGGCAGCGCGGCCCAGGAGCCGCCCGCTGATGACCACGAGCCCGCCCGGCGGCAGATGCACCCGTGCCGACGGCATCCAGGAAAGAGCTGAGGCACGGACGACCATGGACGAGAAAGACGTCATCATCGTGGGCCTGGGTCCCACCGGTGCCGCACTCGCGGGACTACTCGGACAACGCGGGGTGAGTGTGGCCGTCTTCGACCGTCTGGCCGACCTCTACCCGTTGCCACGGGCCATCGGTCTGGACCACGAGGTGATGCGGATCGTGCAGGAGCTCAGCCTTGCCGATCGCCTGGCCCCGCACATCGCGCCCTATCGGCCCAGTGCGTACCGGGGCACGAAGGGGCAGCTGATCCGTCGGCTGGATTCCGCTCCGCCGCCCTTCCATCTGGGGTGGGCTCCCAACTACGTGTTCGAACAGCCAGCCTTCGAGCGCTTGCTGCGAGCCCGACTCGAGGAACTGCCCAACGTCGTCGTCCACCTCTCGGCGGACGTGGAACGCGTCGGGCAGGACGACGACGGAGCCTGGGCAGACGTGCGGCTGGCAGGTGACACCGAGACACAGCGCATCCGCAGCCGCTACCTGATCGCCTGCGACGGCGGGGCCAGCCTCGTGCGCAAGAAGCTGGGCCTGGTCCTGGAGGACCTCGGCTTCGATGAACCGGGGCTGGTCGTCGATGTCGGGGTCGATGACGACAAGCTCGCGCAGCTGCCGCAGACCCAGGTGCAGTACTGCGAACCCGAGCGGCCGTGCACCTATGTCGTGTGCGTCGACAACCACCGCCGATGGGAGATCCGGCTCAACGCCGATGACCGCGCGTCCGGAGAGTGGCCGGAGGAGGACCTGTGGCCACTGTTGAGACGTTGGATCGGCCCGCAGGACGGCCGCATCTGGCGCTCGGCGACCTACCGCTTCCACGGACTCGTGGCGCGCGAATGGCGGCGCGGACGAATTTTACTGGCCGGCGACGCGGCACACATGACGCCCCCGTTCATGGCCCAGGGCATGGCCCAAGGCATGCGGGACGCGCTCAACCTGGCATGGAAGCTCGAGCGGGTGATCCGCCACGGCGCTCCAGAAGACCTGCTGGACACCTACCAGCAGGAGCGCAAGCCGCACGTGACCGCCACCACGCGAGCAGCGATGACGCTCGGGGAGTTGATCTGCGAGCGCGATCCCGAGCGCGCGGCCCAACGCGACGCCCGCCTCCTCGACGAACAGGGCGGCGCCGTGCAGACCATGCTGCGCCAGGACCTGATCCCTGGGTTGACGAGCGGCTTGATCAAGACCGGCAGCCCGGAGGCCGGTTCGAGCCTCCCGCAACCCTTCGTGCACTCCGGCCGCTTCGCCGGCAGGCTGGACGACATCAGCGGCGCGACCGTGCGCGCTGTTGCGGTCGAGCCGCTCAGGCCTGACGAGCGCGCAGCACTCATCGGGGCGCTGACGCCCGTCTGCGGTGTCCTCGTGGAGCTGGGTGAGGGTGGCGTGGCCGAGAAGCCGCTAGTCAAGGCGATCGATGACGACACCGTGATCAGCGCCTGGCTGGGCACCTCCGGGCAACGCATCGCCATCGTCCGACCGGACCACTACGTCTACGGCACCGCGTCCTCCGCCGCGGAAGCAGTGACGCTGCTCCTCGACCTGCGCACGTGGCTGATCGGTCCCGACGCTGCCGACAGAAGCAATTGACCAGGTCCTAGATCAGCTTGTCCCCCGTGGACGAGCGGGAACAACCAGCCGCGGTGCTGAAGCACTGACCCGCTCGGACTCCCGACAGACCGGGATCTGCAGATCCGTGGTGCCCTGTCGATGCAGGCCGTCAGTTGCCAGCGTCGCGGTGGGCCTGGAGGACCTCGTCCTCGATGGGGCCCGCGGCGAGGCGCTAGGCCTGCAGTGGTCGGACGTCGACCTGGACAAGGGCCTGCTGCGGGTGCGCGGAACGCTCGCCCGCGTCCAGGGGCGCCTGCTGGTGACCGTGCCGAAGACGGCGAAGTCCAGGCGTTTCGTCCCGATCGCCTGTATCCCACGACGTCAGGGCATCGCGCTGTCGCCTGGTATCGGGACTACGACGGCAAGTGCCGACAGGTCGAACGCAGCGCCAAGACCAAGGCTCCTGCCGAGGCGTCGCTCCGACTTGCGCTCCGGGGCCGTGCCCGGTTCGACGTCGGCGGGGACATCACCTCCAACACGCGCGTGAACGTCCTGGCTGATGCATGGTTCGCCGGGCTCAAGAACCTCAGCCCCACGACCATGCAGGCGTGCCACAACCGCCTCGACCAGCAGGTCCTCCCCGGCCTGGGCAACCTCCGCGTACGAGAGCTCAGCGTCGGCACGATCGATAGGCACCTGCGCCTCATCGGTGACAAGCACGGCCCGGAGAAGGCGAAGGTCGACAGGCGCGGCACTAGGCCGTCATCGACCAAGCCTTGACGCCGAAAGGGGTTGCTGCATGCAGTAGGACCCGGCAACCGCCCGCGTACCCATGAAGCCCGTCAAGGGGACCGATGTCGACCCCGCCGAAGGCGTCTGGGTGGATATCGATGGAGGCTGCGCCCTTCATCGTGCCTCTGACTTGGAAGTCCAACCGCGTTCGCTGCACGTCGAGCCCGGGCACGGATTGCCCACGACCCGTGGCGGCCGCGCGCTGCACCGGGAAGCGCGTCCCGCAGACGGGGAATTCCTTCGTCGTGATCGCGCGAAGGTCCCGCAAGGTCGCCGAGACGACAGACCGTCCTCCGTGGTGAACAGAGAACGCACGGTCGCGATCTCCGAGCCCCACTGGATCCACGCAGATTTCCGCCAGGCGCCGTGGGCCGACGATCCCTTCCGGTCCGCGGATCGCTGCCAGCGGGTCGTCGACGAAGAGCGGCGCGTGGAAGACGAGGTCTACGTCCTGTTCACCGCTCGACCGTGCTTCGATGGCCAGCCCCAGCTCCCGGAACGGCCATGAACTGCCCGTGCTCCTGGCGGTCCGCTCCTGCATCCACGCCATGTAGATGAGGACACGGCCAGTGGGCTCCATCCCGGCGGGAAGGAGTGCCCTCACCCGGTCCGGTGATCCGCGTCCCGTGAGCAGCAGGAGGTCGGCGTCGACCTTGCCCCGCCCCGCAGGAGCGGTCCAGTCGAACTGGTAGCCGGGCCGCGGCCCGGTCCGACTGAACCGCTCTGGCTGGCCGCCTGTGCGGCCGGCGAGGGACTTGCTGGGGATCATGTGCGCTGCCACGTGGGTCTCCTTCGACATCCCGTGCTGAGTGACAGAAGTCTCCGGGAGACCTGCCCCACGATGCCGTCGCAGTTTGAAACACGGATGACACACGCGCGCTCGAGCTACAGGTCGAGCAGGTGTTCCACCTTCGGAGGTGCGCTGAAGTACTCGCCGATCAGCGCCCGCCAACGAGGGAACCGATCGTTGGCCCGGAAATCCTCATGGGACTCGATCGATTCCCACTCCACGAGCAGCACGAAGCGGTTCGGCACCTCGACGCCTCGCGTCATCCGCATGGTCAGGCAGCCCTGCGTCACCTCGACCAGCTGCCGCGCCGTCCCGTAGGCCGCGACGAACTCGGCTTCCGTTCCCGGCACGACCTCGAAGACTGCTTGCTCGAGAACCATTCGGCCGGCCTCAGCTCGGAGCCAGGACGGTGAACATGATCAGTGCTCCGACACCGATGGTGCCGTACATGATCGCGAGTCCTCGCAGTCGACCGCGCGATGAGCCGCTACGGCGCTGGGCCTCCAGCGACACCGCCACCAGCACGATGAGGCCGTTGATCAGCAGCTGCATGAACGGGTCGACGTTCATGAGGTTCAGGATGTTTCCGGTGAAGGCGATCACCAGGACACCGATCATGGTGCCGACGATCGAGCCCTGACCGCCGGCGAGCGCCGTACCACCCACCACGACGGCTGCGATCGCGCTCAGCTCGTACCCACTGGCAGCGTTGGCGTCTGCCGTGGCAGTGAAGCTGGCGAGTAGGACCCCAGCAACGCCGGCGAGGAAACCACTGGCGATGTAGACGAGCAGGCGACGACGGGCGACCGGCACACCCGAGAGGTACGCCGCCTCCTCAGTGCCACCGACGGCGTAGATCTCTCGCCCCCACACGGTGTAGCGCAGGACGATGTGCACGACGACCGCGGTGCCGATGAAGAGCACCGCTGGTACAGGGACGAACCACAACTTGCTGGTGCTGATGGCGTTCAGGTCCGGCATGGAGACGATCAGAGGCGTGCCGCCCGAGATGTAGAACGCGGCCCCACGAGCGATCGTCATCGTCGCCAGCGTGACGATGAAAGGTTGCAGGAAGGCCCGGCTCACGCCCAACCCGTTGATCAGGCCGATGAAGGAACCGGTGAGGACCGCAGCAACGATGAAAGCGGTGAGTCCGTAGCCGGCGTAGAGAGCGCCAACCACCGCGGAAACCGCCGCGACAGCACCGACCGACAGGTCGATGCCACCACCCCCGCTGAGGATCACCAGCGTCTGGCCCACAGCGAGCAGCCCCACGACTGACGTGATCTTCAGGACGGTCTCGAAGTTCTGCGTCGTCAGGAAGGAAGGCGAGAGCACGCTCCCCAGTACGAGCACCACGACGAGGGCCGGGAGCATGCTGGCCTCGCGGGGCAGGCGGAATCTCCTGATCCGTCCACTGGCCGGCGGCGTGTCGCCTCGGTCCAGGTCGCCCGTCTTCTCGCCCCCGTCCGCACCCGCCTCAACGGACTTGACGTCGGCCCCGCGCCGAGTTGACGTTCCGCTTCGCTGGTTCATGTGCGTGACCCTTCGATCTGCTCCCCGAGCGGGGCGTTGTCTGATGGACCCGAGTCCGCGCCACTGCCCAACATCGCGAGCTCGAGGATGTTGCGCTCAGTTGCCTGCTCACCCGAGAGCGTCCCTGCCACCGCCCCGCTCCTGAGCACGATCACGCGGTCGGCCAGCCCGAGGACCTCCAACATCTCGGAGGAGACCACGAGCACGGCGCAGCCCTCGTCGGCCAGGGACCCGAGGAGTGCATAGATTTCGTGCTTGACCGCTGCGTCGATTCCGCGCGTCGGCTCGTCGAGCAGGAGAATGCGCGTCCCCCCGATGAGCGACTTGCCGATCACGACCTTCTGCTGGTTGCCGCCACTGAGGCTGCCCGCGGCAGCGCCGTACTTGCTGGCCTGCAGACCGACCTTCGCTACCATGTCGGTCACGTCGGCACGACGCGACCGGTCGAGGACGAAGGGCCCCTTCGCCCACTTGCGTAGGTTGGGCAGGCAGATGTTGTCCGCGACCGACATCATCTCGACCAGCCCCTGCGCCTTGCGCTCCTCGGGGACCAGCATCATCCCGACCCGTTGAGCGTCACGGGGACTCCTGATACGGGTCTCCTCGCCGTCGACGAAGAGCTTCATGGTGTCGGCCCGGTCGACACCCACCAGGCAACGGAGCACCTCAGTACGACCCGACCCCATCAGGCCGGTGAGGGCCAGGATCTCCCCCGCGTGCAGGGAGAAGTTGATGTCGCTCAGAACGCCCTCGCGATTGAGCCCCTCGACGCGCAGGACCTCCTTGTCGCCGGCAGATCGGTGACGGTCGGCGCTGAAGAAGCGCTCCACCGACCGGCCGACCATCAGCTCGATCAGCCGGTTGTCGTCGGGCACCCCCTCGCCGATCCGGCTCTCGATCAACTGGCCGTCGCGGAGCACGGTCATGTCCTCCGCGAGCCGGCGCAACTCGTCCATGCGGTGGCTGACGTACAGGATCCCGATGCCCTCGCTCTTGAGGTCCTCCAGCACGGCGAAGAGGTGTTCCGCCTCCTGGTCGCTGAGGGCGGCGGTGGGCTCGTCGAGAACCAGCAGCCGGGCCTGGCGCGAGAGGCCCCGAGCGATCATGGCGAGCTGCTGAACGGCCGGGCTCATCGTGCCCAGCGGCGCACGACAGTCGACGTGTACGCCGAGCCGAGCGAGCACCTCCTGACTGCGCTGGACTATCGCGCGCGAGTCCACAAAGCCGCCGCGCCCATCGAACTCCCCCAGAGCGATGTTCTCCGCCACGGACATGCCGGGCACGAAGATGAGCTCCTGAGGCACCACGCTGATGCCGAGCTTCAGCGCCTGGGCCGGGTTGCGCAGATGCTGCTCCGCCCCGCCGACGGTGAGAGTCCCCTCGTCGGGCTGTACCAGTCCACCGATGACCTTGATCAAGGTGGACTTGCCGGCCCCGTTCTCGCCGACCAGCGCGTGACAGCGGCCGGCGTAGAGATCCAGGTCGACGCCGGACAACGCGTGGACGTTGGCATACCGCTTGGACACGTTTCGCAGCGACAGGAATGGCTGCTCAGCAGGCGGCATCACGGGAACGCTCCCTCGGTGATATCAGTGACTGGCGAACGGGGCCGGACAGTTTGCCCCCGGGACCCGTGCCCGCCCGCCCTTGTCGGACGGGCGGGCACGGCGGTCGGGCCGATCTAGCTCGGGTCCTGGCTACCCGCGCCCCATGCGCCCTCGAGCCAGTCCTGGGCGTTGTCCTCTGTGATCAGGTCGGTCACGCCCAGGAGGACGTCCTTGGCCGGCTTCTCGCCGTTGATCTCCTGGATCGCCAGGCGGAGCGCGACGTCCGCGTGCACTGGCGCGTTCGGCATCACGGCCGCGAATCGACCGTCGATGACGGCCTGGATCTCCGGCTCACTGCCGTCGATCGTGAAGATCGGGATGTCCGTGCGTCCGAGCTGCTCCATGGCCCGCTGGACACCGAAGGCTGTCGTGCCCGAGTGGACGTACCACGCATCAATGTCCTGACCCTGCGGCGAGCCAAGGAACTGCAGCGCCACCTGATAGCCCTGCGCTGCGCTGAAGTCTGTGTGCGGCGTGGTGTTGATCGTGATGTCGGGATACTCGGCCCCGAGTGCCTCGGCAAAGCCGTCGCGACGGATGATGGTCGCCGAAGCGCCAACGTCACCCCCGGTCTCGGCGATCACACCCTTGCCACCGAGCAGCTCGCCGGCGAACTCCGCCAGCGCCGCGGTCTGGGCCTTGCCGTCCAGGTAGATCCAGTGGTCGTACTCACGTGTGGCGACGCTGCGCTCCATGCCGACCACGAGGAACCCGTCCTTGTTCAGCTTCTCGATCGTCGGAGTGAGTGGAGCTGTCGAGTGCGGCCACACCAGGATCGCGTCGGGCTTCTGGGCCGCGCAGGTCTCCAGGTCCTGGATCTGCTTCAGCGGGTCGTTGTCGGTGTTGTAGTACAGGATCTCGATGTTCGGGTGGCGGGCCGCTTCAGCCGCCAGGCTGGCCCGCATTGCCTCGGCGAACGGGTGGCGGATCAGCGCCTGAGAGAAGCAGATCTTGTACGTCTTGTTCGCGTCGCCGATGGGTCCGTCCGCAACCGGCAGGGCGTTGAAGTAGGGCAGCAGGATCGGGGCACCGGTGTCGGGGTTGGTCACCAGCTGCGGGTCCGGCGCGACCCGCTCGGAGTCGTCGGGGGCGTACAGGAACTGGTCGACGCCGTCGGTACCGCCCGACGCTCCGGAGCCGCCGGCGGCTGCCTCGGTGTTGGCGTTGGCGCAGCCGGTGGCGAGCAGGGCACTGATGCCGAGAATCGCGACGCCAGCGGTGATCGACTGAGACCGCGGCTTACGTGGTGCCGTCATCTGGGGATCCTCTCGGTCTGCATCCGGTGCGTCGGGACGAGCTCAACTTCTCCGGGATGCGGAAGAAAATGTTCGATTGGCGGAAATGTAGTGACCCGGGCGGGCTAGGTCAACGGTGTTCGCATCCGTAACCAGACCGGCCCCAGGGGCCTAGACAGCCCAGGGCGACCGGTCGGGGATGAGTACCTCCCGAGCCGATGACAGCCGGCGCTCGGCAGTCCGTACGAATTGAGGGACGAGCTCGAGTCCCCACCCCGGTTCGGAGGGAACTGCGAGCTCCCCCGCTACGACGCGCAGCATCGGCTCGTAGATCTCGTCGGTCCAAGTCGTGGGCTCGATCCCCCACTCCTGGTACTGCGAGCAGGCGGGCATGGCCGCCGCGAGATGGAGTGTGAAGACCTGCAGCATGGAGTGGTTGGAGCAGTGCGGGGTGCAAGGGATGCCTGCGATCTCGGCGAGTTGGGCTACCTTGCGGGCCCGTGAGATGCCACCGATGTAGCCCACGTCGGGCTGCACGACATCGACAGCGCGCATCCCGAGCATGCGATGGAACTGAGCCAGAGAGTTGTCCTGCTCACCACCCGACACGGGGATGTCGAGCGCTGCGGACACCGCAGCTGTGTTCTCGATCTCCGGGAAGGGACACGGCTCCTCATAGTGGTAGTAGCCGTGGTCCTCCAGCAGCCTCCCGACGCGGATCGCGCGGCTGACCGAGAAACCCCCGTTTGCGTCGGCGCTGAGATCGAAGTCCTCCCCCATCGCCTCCCGCATGTAGGGAATGAGGTCCTCGGTACGCCCCGGCCACGCGTCGACGTCACGGCCCATCTCCTCGCCGATCCGAACCTTGCCGCACCGGAAGCCGTTCTCCTCGGCCAGGCGCTGCATGCGCTCGGCCTCCTGCTGCGGCGTCACCGCACGACTCATGCTGGAGGCGTACATCGGCACCGAGTCGCGTACCCGGCCACCCAACAGCTTGTGCACGGGCTGGCCTGCCACCTTGCCCAGCACGTCCCACAGAGCCGTGTCGACGCCGCACATGGCGCGCAGCATGAAGGTGCCGGGGTACTTGTACTGGTATCTCAGGCAGCTGTCGACGAGCGCCTCGAGGTCCCAGGGATCGCGCCCGAGGAAGAAGGGCGCCACCATCGTGTGCAGGACCTGCACCGTCACCTCGACGTCGAACGGCGCGGTCTGCCCTATCCCCTCGACACCGTCATCGGTGCGGACTCTGACGACGGCGACCTTCCCCTTGACGAAGGTCTCGATGCTTTCGATCCTCACTGCGGGCCCTGCAGGATGTTGCGCATGGCGATTGTCTTGACCTGCGTGAACTCCTGAGCCATGGCGGTGAGGCCCTCGCGACCGACCCCACTCATCTTGTAGCCACCGAACGCGATGGCGGCGGGCTTGTACAAGCCAGATCCGTTGATCGCGACCAGGCCGGCCTCGAGCTCGCGCGCCATGCGCAACGCCCGACCGGTGTCGCGGCTGAACACTGATGCGTGCAGGCCGTAGACAGACGAGTTGGCAATGTCCGCCGCGACCTGGTCATCGGTGAAGCGGATGACCGGCCACACCGGCGCGAAGATCTCGTCGTCGCGCGCTACATCGGCGTCGGCGGTCACGTTGACGAGTACCTGCGGCGCGAGCAGCGCCCCGTCGTTACGACCGGTGCCCAGCGCCAGCCGGGCTCCCTGCTCAATGACCCGGCCGACCTGTCCAGCGGCCTGAGCAGCAGCGCGATCATGGATCAGCGGCCCGATGTCCGTACCCTCGTCGAGCTGGTCACCGACGACGAGCTTGCCCAGCTCCGCCACGAGCCTGCCCTCGAACTCGTCGGCGACGTCGCTGTGGACGAGGAACCGCTTGGCCGCCGTGCAGCACTGGCCGTTCTCGAGGGTGCGGCCGGAGACAGCATGCGACACCGCGAGGTCAAGGTCGGCATCAGGCAGCACGAGGAGCGGGTCGTTCCCGCCGAGCTCGAGCTTGGTGCGCGCCAGGTGCTTGGCCGCACTGCCGGCGACGTTGACACCGACCGCCGTGCTGCCGGTGAAAGACACGAGCTGCACCAACGGGCTGGTGACCAGCTGCTCACCCACGCGGCGGCCTTCCCCCGTCGCAACCTGCAGGACGTCCTCGGGCACCCCGGCTCGGTGCAGGAGCTCGACCATCCGCATGGTCGCCAGCGGCGTGTACTGGCTCGGCTTGATGATCACGACGTTGCCGGTGGCCAGCGCGGGAGCGGTCTTGTGCGTGAACAAGGAGACCGGGAAGTTGAAGGGAGTCACCAGGACGGCGACCCCATACGGCTCATGGGTCGTCACGATCAGGTCGTTCTCGAAACCGGCCTGCACCTCGCCGGGGATGTTCTGGCCGTAGATGCGCAACGCCTCGGTGGCGTAGGCGTCGAAGAGCCGGCCGGCATTGCGGATCTCGTCGCGCGCGGCGCTGATCCGCTTACCGTTTTCTGCCGACAGCAGCTGCGCCAGCTCCTCGACGTGCGGCTCGAGCTGCTGGGAGAAGCGGCGCAGGACGGCAACGCGTTCGTGGGTGGGCGTGCGAGCCCACCCACGCGAGGCTGCGGAGGCCCGGCGGAGCACGCACTCGACGGCTTCCTCGCTCATGTTCGCGGTGGTCCCGACGAGGTCGCCGGAGTACGGGTTGGTCACGCGAATGTCAGTGGACACAGGTCATCGCCAATCGTGGAGGTCGGATGTCAGCGGGAAGCGGGAGATCACCAAGCGACAGCGATGTACTTGGTCTCCGTGTACTCGAGCATTCCTTCGTGGGCCCCCTCGCGGCCGAGGCCGCTCTGCTTGACACCACCGAACGGCGCCGCGGGGTCTGAGACCAGGCCCCGGTTGATCGCGACCATGCCGCTCTCCAGGGCCTCGGCGACCCGGAGCGCCCGCCCCAGGTCACCGCTGTAGACATATGCGGACAGGCCCAGGTCGGTCGAATTGGCGGCTGCGACCACCTCGCCCTCGCAGTCGAACGTCTGGACGGCCGCGACAGGACCGAAGATCTCCTCGCTCACGATCTGCGACTCGGCGGAGACCCCAGCCAGCACCGTGGGACGGTAGAAGGCGCCGGGGCCGTCGGGCGCCGAGGCGCCGGTGAGCACCCGAGCCCCGTCACGGACCGCGCCGTCGACCAGATCGGCCACCTTGTCCACCGAGCTCCGGTTCACCAGCGGCCCGCACTCGGTCGCCTCCTCGGTGCCTGGGCCCATCTTGAGGCCCGCCATCCGATCGGTGAGTCGCTCGAGCAGCGCATCGGCGATCCCCCGCTGGACGTAGATGCGATTAGCCGCAGTGCACGCCTGACCGCCATTGCGCATCTTGGCGATCATGAGACCGTCGACGGCCGAGTCGACGTCGGCGTCATCGAAGACCAGGAATGGCGCATTGCCCCCGAGCTCCATCGAGCACTTCAGCACCTGGTCGGCCGCCTCGTGCAGCAACCGCACGCCCACCTCGGTCGAGCCGGTGAACGACAGCGCGCGCACCCGCGGGTCGTGCAGCATGGCTGATACCACCGGGCCTGCCTTCCGGGTGGTGACGACGTTGATCACACCGTCGGGCACTCCGGCCTCGCGGCAGATGTCAGCGATCGCGTACGCCGTGAGTGGCGTCTCGGTGGCCGGCTTGAGCACCACGGTGCTGCCCGCCGCCAGCGCCGGGGCGATCTTGCGGGTGGCCATCGCGGCCGGGAAGTTCCACGGGGTCACCAGCACCGCCACCCCGATCGGCTCCTGGACGGCGATGATCCGGTTGGTGCCACTTGGCGACAGGCTCACCTGACCGATGCCGCGCACAGCCTCCTCCGAGTACCACCGGAAGAACTCGGCCGCGTAACCGACCTCGCCGCGCGCGTCGCTCATCGTCTTGCCGTTCTCCGTGGCGATGAGCACGCTGAGCTCCTCGCTCCGCTCGACCATCAGATCGAAGCAGCGACGCAACACCTCGGCCCGGTCGCGGGGGGACCGCTTGCGCCAGTGCGTGAAGGCCTCGGCGGCTGCCTCGACGGCGAGAAGCCCGTCGTCCACCGAAGCATTTGCCACGGTGGCCACGGTGGCGCCGGTGGCGGGGTCCAGCACGGGGATGCGTTCGCCGCTCCCCGTCGACGTTCCGCCTCCGATCAGTAGGTCGATCGCGCGGTCGGTCAGAATCGCAGTCACTGTCACTCCTCGGATGGCTACTTGCGCGGCCGTGGTCGGGGTCTGCGGAAGGTGGTCAGGTCAGACGCGCAGGAGAGAGCGCTCGCCTCGTTGGGCGGCCCCGGCGATGAGTTCGAGGGCGTCGACGTCAAGGGCACGCGGGTTGTTGTCGACCAATCGCTTGGCCTGGAACGCCTGTTCAGCGATCCACCGCTCACGGCCGGGCTCCATCCCGAGGGCAGCCAGGTCGGTGGGGACGCCGACGTCAGCGAGGAGGTCGGCAACCAGATCCACGGCGCGGTACGAGAGCTCCTCGTCGTCGAACGCGGAGCCGTCGTCACCGAGCGTCCGGGCGATCGCAGCGAACTCGGTCACGCGGGCCGAGCGGTTGAACTCCATGACGTACGGGAGCAGGCAGCCCACTCCCATGCCATGCGCGGTGTGCGTCGCCGTGCCGATCGGGTACTGCAGGGCGTGCGCGGCAGCCGTGCCCGCCGTACCCAGCGCCAGACCACCCGCTAGAGCAGCGATGGCCATGTCGGCGCGGGCGACCGGGTCCTCGCTGGTGACCGCCACACGAAAGCTCCGTCCGATGGCGGCGAGACCCAGGAGCCCGTAGGCATCGGTCAGCGCGCCCTTGCCGACGAACACGCGCTCTGTGGCCAGCGTCGCTGTCGCGGGGCGGACGATCGCGGTGAAGGACTCCACCAGATGGCTCAGGGCGTCCGCCCCTACGCTCGCGGTGAGTGCTGGCGGCGCGCCGTAGGTGAGCTCGGGATCGCACACAGCCAGCGCTGGGATGAGGAAGGGACTGGAGATGCCGACCTTCATGTCCCGGTCGGGGTCGCTGAGCACGGCAACCGGCGTGGCCTCCGAACCTGTGCCGGCGGTGGTGGGCACGGCCACCACTGGAATCGTGGGCCCAGGGACGGCGAACTCACCGTAGTAGTCCTGCGGCTTGCCGCCGTGGGTGAGCAGGAGGGCGGCGACCTTTGCGAAATCGAGGCAACTGCCACCGCCGACGCCCATCACCAGATCGACCCGCTCGCCCGCTCGATCCATCACGGCGTCGATCACGGCGCCGACCGGCAGCTCGGTTGGCACCTGGTCGAAGACTCGTACCGTGCGGCCGCTTTCCTGGAGGCCCCAGACGATCCGGCGGAAGTCGTCTTCGGCGCTCATCCGCGTGTCCGTGCACACGAAGATGACCCCAGCGCTTTCAGGCAGCAGAGATGGGAGGGCGTGTCGCTGGCCGGCGCCCATGACGATCTGTCCGGGCTGGCGCAGCAGGCTCAGGGCAGGGGCAGGGGCAGGGGCAGGGGCAGGGGGCATATGGCTCATCGAGTGTCCTTCGCGTGGTCGGGGGAAGTGGTGGGGTCCAGCGCGCGGATCCGCTGCCACAGCTCAGCGCTCAAGACGACGCCGTCGTGCAGGGCCGCAGTGCGGCGGCGTAGCCCGCCGTCACCTGGGACGCTGACCGGATTGGCTGGGTCCGATGGGTTGCTGGAGCGCAAGGTCTGCAGGTAGGCGCCTACCGCTCGTCGAGCACTGGCGGGTACCTCGACGACCACGAAGACGTCGCCCTTCGTGTTGGGCGCCTTGTCACTGAGGGTCCCGGTGACGTCCCTGCCCAAGGCAGACGCAGTGAGCGCCCCCGTGAGAGCGCCGAGGGCGACGGCAAGGCCATAGCCCTTGGCGCCACCAAAGGGGGCGAGCGCACCGTCCACCGCTGCTGCAGCGTCGGTGGTCGGGTTGCCGACGGCATCCAGGGCCCAGCCTTCCGGGATGGGTTGCCCCCTGCCGGCGTGGTGGCGGATCTTGCCGGCGGACACCCGACTCGTGGCCATGTCGAGGACCAGGGGCTCAGGATCGGCCGGCACTCCGATCGCGATGGGATTGGTGCCAACCAGCGCCTCCCGTCCGCCCCAGGGGTGGACCAGCGCCTCGGTGGACGTGGTGGCGATGAGCACCTGTCCGCGCCGGGCGACGTGGTCGGCGTAGTAGGCGAGCATGCCGAGGTGGTTGTTGCCGCTGATGACCGCAGTAGCGGACCCGGTCTCTCTTGCCCGCGCCGTCAGCCGGTCGAGCGCCGCGAACGCGATGACGGGGCCGAAGCCGTCCTCCCCGTCGGTGACCAGCAGCGCAGGCTTGGCCCACCGGTGCGACCCGGTTGCGGCGGGGTCGAGCACCCCGTTGGCGATGCGGGCAACGAGCCGCGGCAGCCGGAGCAGCCCGTGTGACGCATGCCCTCGAAGCTCGGCCTCGGTCAGCAGGTCGGCCTGCAGGTCGGCGTGCGTGGTCGGGGCGCCGGCCGCCACCAGTACCTCAGAGATCCGCTCGCGCAGCCGCCGGGCTGACACTCGCACCCTCGGGTCGTCGCCGTCCGTAAGGTCCTGCGGGGTCGTGCCCGCACCGCTCTGTGCCGAAGACATCCTTGGCTCCTCGTCGTCCGCGCTGTGCTCGGGGTGGTCGCGAGCGCCAGGGCGCTACTTGACCGCTACCGGGTTGCAGGGCGCAGAGACCGAGCCGGTGAAGGGGAGCGAGCCGCCGTTGAGCATGAACTCGTAGACACCGTCTTCGGCACAGTCGGCGGCCAAGGCCTCCAGGTCGAAGATCTCGCCCATGAGCAGCCCCATGTGCACGATCGCCACGGCGTGGACGGGGAACAGCAAGGGGCCGCGACTGGGCACTGCCTCGACCGCCCAGTTGTCGGTGGCGATGCCGGCCACCTTCTTGGCGTGCAGCCAGGGCAGCACCTCCACGGTCGGACCCGGCTCAGGGTGCTTGGCGTACTCGACCCAACCGCCGTTCTGGCGGGCCCTGAGCATGTTGCCCGTGCGGATGAGGAGAACGTCGCCCTCTCGCACCTCGACCTGCTGCCGGTCCAGGGCGTTCTCGATCTCCTCAGCGGAAATCCGATGGGTCGGTTCCAACCAGTCCACACCGGCCGCGCGTGGCAGGTCGACCAGCACGCCGCGGGTTACCAGCTTGTCCGCGAGCACCGCCGCGCTGTTGACGGGCGTGCCCTGAGAGCCAACCAGGTGGCAGTCGTGGCCGTTGTACATCTTGTAGTCGTGGAAGAAGTGCGACAGACCGTCCCACTGGGTTCCGGAGGAGATCGCCATGGTGACCATGTCGTCCGCGAACCCGTAGCCCGGCACGCCGCCCATGCCGTCACCGCCATGGAGGTCGGCGCCGCTCTGGAGCATGGTCAGTTGGGCGTTGAGCCGCGGGCCGTCGAGGGGCGCCGGCCCTGAGCGACCGAACGGCACCGCGAGTGAGAACACCTTGCCCGAACGCACGCATGCGGCCGCCGCCTTGCGCACCTCAGGGGTGATGAAGTTGAGGGTCCCCAGCTGGTCGTCCGCACCCCAGCGGCCCCAGTTGTTGACGCGCTCGATGATGGCGTCGAGCTCGGTCTGAGTTGTGAGGAGTTCGGGTGACGCGTCCACGGACATGCTGGTCAGCTCCTGGTTCTGGCGCACGGCGGGATGGGGGACGGACGATCTGGAGAGCTTGGGTGGCCGCCCTGTCGGGATCACCGAGGCGGCGGCCACCCAGGACCGGTGTAGCTCAGGCGGCGGGCTCGGCCTTTTCCAGCAGGCCTTCCTCGATCGCCTTGAGCTGCAGCGCGAGCATCAGCGAGTAGTGGCGCGCCGCCTGAAGGTTGCCGGCCATGTACCAGAAGCCCTCATGGCCGGAACGGCGCCAGACGGCTTTGAGCTCGCCCTCGTCGTCGAGGCCCCAGGCCTCGCGGCACTGGTCGGCCGCGTCGCCGATGACCTTGCGGGCGGTCTCCCGCATGTTCCCGTAGCCGGTCGCCATCACGATGATGTCGGCAGGAACGAACGTGCCGTCGGCGAAGACGACCCCGTCCTTGGTCAGGTGAGAGACCTCGACGCCCTGCTTGAGGCCGATCTTGCCGTCGGCGATCAGCTGTGATGCACCCACGTCGATGTAGTAGGCGAAGTTGCCCCGCAGGTACTTCATGAACAGGCCGCTGCCGTCGTCGCCGAAGTCGAGCTTGAAGCCCGCCCTGCGCAGGCCATCGAGCAGTTCGCCATCGTTCTCGGCGATCTGAGCCGTGGCGGGGATGTGCAGCTCGGGCAGCAGGTTGTAGGGCACCGACGCACTCATGAGGTCGGCATCGTCGACGTCCGGCCCCCCCTCCTCGTACACCCCCGCGTGGAGCGTGAGGAACTGCTCGCTGCTGACGACGTAGGTCGACGAGCGCTGCACCATGGTGACGCCGGCGATGCCCTGCTCGTAGAAGTCATGGCAGATGTCGTGGGCGCTGTTGCCGCCGCCGATCACGACCGCGTTCTTGCCCTTCCAGTCCTGGCCGCCGCCATGATTGCTGGAGTGCACGATCGTGCCGCCGAAGTCCTCCAACCCGGCAAAGGTCGGGATACGGGGCTCACCGCTCATGCCGGTGGCGAGTACTACGTGGTTGGGGTGCAGTGTTCGCTCGCTGCCGTCGCCACGGCGAACCCGCACAGTCCACTGCCGGGTTGAGTCGTCGTAGCTGCACGACACGATCGCGGTCGCGGTCCAGACGTTCAACTCCATCGCCGACACGTAGCTCTCGAACCAGTCCGCGAGCTTGTCCTTGGGCGTGAAGATCGGCCAGTTCTCCGGAAAACGGAGATAGGGCAAGTGGTCGACCCACACCGGGTCGTGCAGCGCCAGGGAGTAGTAGCGACTGCGCCAGCTGTCACCCACGCGCACGCTGCGCTCGACCATGAGCGTCTTGACGCCCAGATGCTGGAGCCTGGCCGCCAACGACAGGCCGCTCTGCCCTGCACCGACGATGAGCACCTGCGGCTCGTCGTTGATGAACTCACGTTCCCGGGCGCGGCGGTCGAACCAGTTCTCCCGCCCCACGTGCGACCCGTGGTCGGCTCCCTTGGGCCGGCGGGGGCCGGAGAGCTCCTCGTGCCCCTTGAGGGCCTGCATCTGAGTGAGAACCGTCCAGGCCCTCCACGGGCGCTCCACATCGCCGGTCGGTGACAGCCTCGCGAATCCCACTGCACGGGCCAGCGCAGTCTCGAACTCGAAGAAGACCTGCAGCTGCTGGCCCTCTCCGACAGTGACCACCTGCGGCTCCTTGCCGGCCACGAGGGAGAACCGAGACGGGCCGACCTCGGCCAGCCGCTCCCCCACCGCCGCTCGCATCGCATCGGTGCCATGGAAGGTGCGCAGATCCCAGGTGAACGTCAGCAGGTCCCGCCACCAGCCATCGCTGACGAAGAGCGAGTCGAGAGCCGCAAGGTCACGACCTTCCAGGGCGGCACCGAACTCCTGGACCCATCGGCTCGCTGCCTCATGGGCCTGCGTGGTCGAAGTATCAACCGTTTCCATCACTGTCATGGGTGTTCCTCCGAGGGGCGCTGACTGGCTGGGCAGATCGCAAACAGCACTCGCCGTTGTCGCCAAGTTTCTCGCGTAGCGGAGTTAAATGTCTGCTATGCGAAAACTACGGCGCCTCGGCAGCGCGGTCAAGAGGGTGGTGGTCCCAGACGGCGGCGAATGCCTGGCCCCGCGCTCGACGCCGAGACCTCCCACCTCCTCGCGAGACTGCCGCGGGAGGGCAAGCGCGGTCCCGAGGTGCTCGTTGCTCGCGGTCCGCGGATGGCCGACCTGGACGCCGGCGGCGATCTCGATTTCCTCACCTCCATGGGGAGGGCGGTCAGCGAGGACTTCACCGACTCCCTCGCCCTGCCCGCCCACGCCCGCAAGCGCCCAAGCGAGAGGATGATCATGAGCACCCACCGGGGCTCCATGCCCGACGGCGGGACCGCGAGCCGGAGGCTGGCCGCCGTCGCGGCGCCGGCCCGGGCGACACTGCCCCCGGCGCCAGTCATCACCGATCGCGCCGAGTTGAGGACCTACGAGTGCGACGGCCCGGCCCTCTACAGGGTCCAACCTGCGCTGGTCGTGCTCCCCGAGACGGCCGACCAGCTCTCGAAGGTGGTGAGGGCCTGCTCCGAGCAGCGCGTGCCCTTCGTGGCACGGGGCTCAGGAACCGGCCTGTCCGGTGGCGCGCTCCCCCGGGCTGACGGTGTGCCGATTGTGACCTCACGCATGCGCGCCATCCTCGAGCTGCGCCCCGATGCTCAACGGGCAGTTGTGGAACCGGGGTCATCGATCTCAACGTCACGAAGGCCGCCGCACCCTACGGCTACTACTAGGCACCCGAGCCCTCGAGCCAGCAGCTCTGCTCGATCGGCGGCAACGTCGCCGAGAACTCTGGCGGAGCGCACTGCCTCGAGTACGGCTTCACCAGCAACCATGTCACCGGCGCTGAACTGGTGACCCCTGATGGCGACCTGGTCGAGCTCGGTGGGCTGACCCCCGATGGGGCCGGGCTATGACTTGCTCGGAACGACCGTGGGCTCCGAGGGCCCTCTTGGCATCGTCACTGCGGTCACCGTCGCCTGGTGCGTGCCCCCGAGGAGGTGCGCACTCTGCTGGCGGGGTTCGCGTCCACCGACGAGGCGTGCGCAGCGACATCCGCGATCATCGGTGCCGGCGTGGTGCCCTCAGCAATCGAAATCATGGACGCCATCAAGGCCATCGAGGCCATCGCGGCCGCGGTGCACTGCTCATCGTCGACAACGACGGAGC
This sequence comes from Modestobacter lapidis, assembly GCA_019779905.1. Classification (GTDB taxonomy): domain Bacteria; phylum Actinomycetota; class Actinomycetes; order Mycobacteriales; family Geodermatophilaceae; genus Modestobacter; species Modestobacter lapidis. The sequence goes on from JABAKE010000005.1 coordinate 257,609, forward strand.
GGCGGGCGTCCGTAGCGACTCTGGTCTCGAACGCTCTGCGCTCGCGGCAGAATCGCTCGACCCGCCCAGCGGGCCCTGATCTGGGAAGGAAGCCCGGCGTTTGCAGCGGTCGGCCGGATCGGTCCGGACTACATCGTCCAGGACGGAGTCATCCCGCGTACTGCCCTGCCCGTGGTGCTACGCGCGATCGATGATCGTCAATCCGGGGCCTGCCGATCAATGCCCTGCTCACGGGCCGACTGACGGCTTGGCCTCGGACTTCCGTGCCGCGGGCGATGGCCCTGGCGCGCCACCACCGCTGGCCCGCAGCTTCCGCTGCGAGTAGATGGCTGGGACTAGCGACGCGAACCCGCGGCCTGACGGTGATCCGGGAACGCGCCGGTCAGGACCTTGCTGGCGCGCTCGAGCATCGGAAGCGCACGTTCGACCAGTTCGGGCGTCATGCGCGGTTCAGGACCCGAGACCGAGACCGAGAGCCGAGTCGCGGCCCCCTGCACGGGTACCGCGACGCACCGCACTCCGACCTCCTGTTCCCCCTCGTCCATCGCGTACCCCTGCTCGCGGATCGTCTGCAGCTGAGCCGACAGCACATCGACGTCGGTGATGGTGTTGGGCGTCTCAGCCGGCAGGCCCGTCCGCCCGACCAGGTTGCGCACCTCCTCGTCCGACAGCTGAGAGAGCAGCGCCTTACCTGCGCCGGTGCTGTGCGCGAACACTCTTCGGCCCACCTCCGTGAACATCCGCATCGAATGCTTGGAGGGAACCTGACACGTGTACATGACGAGGTCACCGTCGAAGACTGCGAGGTTGGCGGTCTCTCCCAGAGCCTCGACGAGCTCGGCGAGAACGGGCCGCGCCCACTGGCCGAGCATGGCGCTGGCCGCCTCACCCAACGGGATGAGACGAGCGTCGAGCGCGTACCGGCGGTTCGGCAGCTGACGGACGTATCCACAGTCGACCAGTGTTCGAAGAATGCGGTGGATGGTCGGCACAGGCATGCCAGTGACGGATGCCAACTCACTGAGCGACATCTGACCGCCGGCGTCGGCGATGACCTCGAGCATCTGGAGGGCCCGTCCGATCGACTGGATACCACCAGGCCTTCCCGCCTCGGCCAACCCTGTTCCCCTCCGGCCACCCGCCAGCGGCCCCCATCGACGTTCTGAACATGGTATGGGGTGTACCAATGATCTTGGACAGTGACTCGCTGCTGAGAGGATCTGTCCATGCCAGAGCAGCGGCGAA
>JABAKE010000060.1 GCA_019779905.1 Modestobacter lapidis
GAGTCCAGACCGTTCCCGCAGCTCAGCGAGCCGCAGCAGAAATGATCATGCGGCCCTGATCAAAGTCAGGCCCGACGCCTTGGGCCTCAGCCTTCAGGGGACTCGTTCCATTCCGAATGCCCCTGAGCGGCCGGCACCCCAGGCCGAGCAGATCCCAGAGCCTTGGCGATAGCGAGTGTCCCGAAGCCGCCTTCAGCGGCGACGCGGCGTCAGGGCCCGTGTCTGGACAATGCGAACCGCACCGTCGCCGTCCAGACGAACCAGGCGCGTCGGTGCAGCCCCTGAACCTCGGTCAGCCCCTCGACGACGAGCGTCGACCAGTCCGGCCGCTTGGCACCTGCCCCGGCGACGATCTCTCGGAGCTGACCACGCAGCCGGGGATGGCCCCGGTCGCGGTCGGCGTAGGGATACGCCGCTGTCGACGTGAAGATCATGGCTCAGGCTCAGGCTCCGGCGTTGCCGGCCGGGCTACACGACCAAGTCCCTCGAGCTGACGGGAGGCAGCTCCGAGGGGTGCTTTGTGGTCAGGGCTGTCCCCCGCCGTCCCGCTCGACTCGCTCCACGGTCATCTGCAATCCACCCCGACGGCGAAGTGGGGCGAACGACTCGTACAAGGCATCCCGGTGCGCGCGAAGGTCCCGCTCCCAGTCTTCACGACTCCTCGGCTCGACGGAGTCCTCGCTGACGTAAACGGGTACGGAGTTGAAGGCAGTCGTCAACTCGTAGTCGTCGTACTTGATCGGATTCTGCCTGCCGCCCGTGACGAAAGAGCACCCGCCGGGGCCTTGAGCGATGGACCATGTGAGTCCAGGCATGTTGTGTGCCGTTGCAACCAAGCTGCCGGAGCCCAGTTCCCGTACGGACCAGCAGAATGTCGACAAGCCGTGACCGAGCGCAGGTAACTCATAGGAGATTTCGTCGGGCATGCAGGATGCCAGCATGTACTCAGGTACCAAGTCATCGGGGTGCTCGTGCAAAACGGCTTCAAGAACTCTCAGTATGAATGCGCCGGAATGGCAGGAGTCGAGCAGTACGGCCACGCGCATGCGGCCGACGCCTGGCGCTGCCCGGCGAATCTCTAGGCACGCATCGATGAAGTCGTCGGCGCCGAACGTGGTGTCGTCCTTCAAGCAGAGAGCGCCATCTTTTTCCCGGCCGTGTCCTGAGTAGCAGAATGTCAAGAGTCCACCATCAAAACTTGGCTCTCGCGCCGCTTCTTCGGCGAAGGTTCCGCCAATGGCCTCGAATGAGGCGGCCACCTTGGCGTAATCAACGTCGAACTCGGCCTGATGGAATTGGTGCGGCGCACCGCGATAGCCAGGCTTGTCCCGCCAATTCTGTTCCCAGTACGTGATGTCGGGGATGGTGCAGGTGAGGTCCGTCGCCACCTTGGGGCGCAGAACCCACGGCTTGAACCTCGCGTCTATCGGAGCCCCGCCCAGGGGGCCATTTGCTGCGACCGACAAGTAGGCGTGCCAGTTGCGCATCTTCCCGACATAGGGCTTATCGGGTGGAGTCATGTCACTTGGTCCCCGTTTCTGGTCCGGTCCTGGCTCCAACCGCACGGCTCGGACGCTTGGAAGCCATCCGCCAACCCTTGCTCTTGGACACATGATCCGGCACGTCGAGCAGGAGCCTGTCCCTGACCCTGTTCCACGCGCGCCGGCTCGGTCATACGGTGTCCGCATGCCGGAGGTGGGGACCCGCCAGAAGAATCAGCCACCGCCACCGCACGTCGTCTTCGAGGCTCACACCCAGCCGAAACGGGACCCCAGCCGTCGGTGGCTTGTGCTGCGGTCCGACGAGCAGCTGCCCACGGTTCTCGTCGCGGAGGAACCGCACGTCGTGGTCTGGTCCGCGCTGTGGACCGGCTGCCCCGATGCCCGAGTGCGCTTCGACCTCCAACATGACGCTGATAGGGCACCGACTTGCGCTGGACGTTGTCCGTCGAGGAGCCGACTCCGGACGCGTCGCTGATCCGGCACATGAGCAGACGGCTGAATGAGGTTTTCTCACCTGGTTCCGCGGTCGAGTGAAGTCAGGACAAGGGCGGCGGCGGCAATAGCGGTGATC
>JABAKE010000063.1 GCA_019779905.1 Modestobacter lapidis
CTTTTAGTATTTTACTTTCTATGTTTATCGGAAGTTTAGGTGGATTAGCTCAAATTAAAATAAAAATTTTATTAGCATATAGTGGTGTTATTAATGTTAGTTATTTATTATTAGCTTTATTAGTTAATAATTTAGATGGTTTAGTTGCTTTCATCATATATATTGTTCAATATAGTTTCACACATTTTAACCTTTTTGCATCTATCTTATTAATGAGTTATTATCTCTTTAATTTTGATTCGAAAGAAAAGTATAATAATATTATTTATGGATTTAATTCTTATTCTCCTGTGGAATTTATTCAACAATTTGTTGGATTATTAAATAAAAATTCTTATTTAGCTATGGCTATTTTAATTAGTTTATTCTCATTAATTGGAATTCCTCCTCTGGTAGGATTCTTTGGTAAACTTTATATATTAATTGCTAGTCTAAAAAGTGGATTTGTTTTATTATCTGTAGGTTTAATTATTTTTAGTCTAATTACTACTGTATATTATGCCTATGTTATTAAAGTTATCTCATTTGATAATAGTTTTAAATTTAATAATTTACAATTAAATTATGAGAATAATAATCAATTCTCAAGTTGTATTACTTACTTTATTAGTGTAATTACTCTATTTACTATTTTAAACTTCTTACATATAGATGTTCTAGTACAAGGAGCTTATATCTTAGCTTGTAATATCTTCACTCTATAATGTTTATTTTTAATTCACTTAAATTGTTTTTCTTAGTTGTTCCGGTTATTGGATTTGCTTTAGTTTTTATTAATTTTATTTTAGCTAAAAAAGATAGTTATAATGAAAAAACTGGACCTTTTGAATGTGGGTTCTCTTCTTTCGCTCAATCAAGAACTCCTTTCACTGTTCCTTTCATTTTAGTTGCTATCTTATTCTTACCTTTCGATTTAGAAATTTCTTCTATACTTCCTTATGTTTTATCTCTTTATTTTGTTAATTTTTATGGTCTTGTAGTTTTAATTTGTTTCTTAATTCTACTAGTTGCTGGATTTATTTTTGAATTTAATTATGGTGCTTTACATATTAATAGAGTTTGAGTTCATAAGTTAGTTAAATTAGAAAAATTCTTTTTTGTTAAATAATTTACGATTGAGGATTTTTTATCTTCACGATTCTTAATCTTCATTTTGAATTTTTTAAGTTTAATAGGACCGGCCCTACCCCCCGGAGGGTGGGCCCCACCGGAGGGTAGGACCGGGCCGGAGGGTATTAATTTGAGCCTTCGATGAAACCGAGGTATTGTACTTCTCTATAAGTACTTTAAAAGTTCTATAGATTTTTACTTTTTACTTTTTTCTAAAATATTATTTATATAATATACCATATACGGATGTACGTTAATGGTAAACCTGTAGTCTTCCAAACTATTTATCTGAGTTCGATTCTCAGTATCCGTATTTTATTTTATACTTAAAGTATTATTATTATAATGTAAGTTAATCTTTACAGTTATAATTTCAAATAATTCTGTTTGAGTTATATTTAAAGATATTTATTTATTAAAAATTTTATTTAATAATTCGGGATCTGCCCAGAGGCCAAAGATGGTTATCCCTTTCAGAACAATAATAAATTCCGGAGAAGGATTAGTTTATTATAAATAATTGCCAACTAAAAACTATAAACTATATAAAAAAAAAAAGAATAACAAAGAAGATTTGTAATAGGTGAGAATATAAGAACATCTATTAAGTCCTATCAATAGACGTCAAATAAATTGATTACTTCAAATGATACTCTCAGAGGATAACAGGAAAACAGGCTAGTTAACCATCTACCAAAGACCGATAAAAAGTCTCAGTGGTATCTAGTAATAATCATAGTTAAATAATTACCTAATAATGTTTATG
>JABAKE010000065.1 GCA_019779905.1 Modestobacter lapidis
ATGATGCCAAGAAATAAAACTATAGGATTAAATAAAAATCCTAGTACCCAATTTTACATATGATAATTAAAAATCATAATCTTTGAATTTAATTAATTAAACCATATTAAAATGCCATCATCAATTCCCAAATCCATGTATGTATAGGCTCTGATACCACTGAAAGGATGCGACCATGGAACCCCGCAGCGGAAGTGTAAACAAAAATTTTTGTCAAGTTAGGGTTCCATTCACAAACTTGCAGGACTCAATTACATACATAGAGATTCAAGAACACATATAATTTCACCATTTACATAATGATAACAAATAATCAAATACAGTAAATCATACTTACTTGATTATTCCAAGCTTGCAGTTTTCCTTCGATCCTTGAGCACCGAAATCACAGTGCCTCCAACAGTAATCCACACAGCCTAAAATCCCTTAACTTTCTTGTTCTTCACAACCCTTGTTGAAGAACCAAGCTTGAGAGGGAAGAGAGAGAGGGGTGGAGTCAAAATGCTAGAGGGAGGCTAGGGTTGATGCTATGAGAACATTATGAAACCCTAACCCTTAGCCTCCTTTTTATATCACCTCTCTTCTTATGATGGTGTTTGGTTACTAGTGCTAGCATGACCAAAAACCATTTTAGGATAACCCTATTCCAGTTTAGTGTATCCCTATCCTTTAATTAATTAACCCTTTAATTAAACAAGGATAAGCTTATACATAACCTGAATAGCTCCTCTCACTCAATCAAGAGAATCACTTAAGCTTATTGTGTGTGACCCATTGGGTTCACCCCAACCTAGCAGTGGACAGGGACATCTCTATGTCTCCTATAAATGGAAACTTTCCATTTAAGGTTCAATTGGAACTATTCCAATTTTGCCCTTATTGATAACTCTTTATCAATTGGCCTTCACTGGTCATGAGTGACGTCTAGCAACATATCACGACATACCCTAGGTTTAGATGAATAGCAGAACTATTGCGAACCCTTCATGCTACTTAATCCTTCATCCCCTAATGTCACAGTCAAAGATAATCAGGTATGGTTTATTAGTCAAACCCTATCTTGACTCCTTGATGTTTGTTCATAAGAGATAAACTCAAATAGGCAGAAGCAGTGAAACTCTTTTCACTGTTTGCCTTTCACTCTGGCCAGAGATTCCTTTTGAGAACTATCCTTATAAACTATCCTGACATTCTCTCTCATCAAACTGAGAGTGATGATCCCTTATCGCACACTCACCTGCCTTCATACATAACTCACTAGAGCCAATGAGCACCGGATTACCACCTTGAAAAAGGCAATACAAGGTACTATCAAACTCTAGCAACCCATGCATAAGACAGCTATGGTGTCTCAGGTCTTAGGATTACCATATGGACGTAGCACAAGAATATTCCTTTTGACATGACTACCATAGGAATATTCTAAGCTGGTCTAGTTCAGTGTACACATTCTCTAATGTGCACCCACAGATTAACTATAGTGTCACTACACCGATAGGAAAGACTACCTATCCTCCCATTGGAGCCAGTTTAAATCTGTGCTACTCTTATACGGTTAGTTAAATATCCACTTTAACAAACCTATGAGTAGGAACTGTTTTAGAATAAATGTCTATGAGAAATTATCAGTCTCTCTATCTCAACTCTTTGAGATGAATATTTCTCCTATCATTTATTCATGGACCTTATCCTTAATGTGTTTAATACACATCAGATAAGTTATACCTTCATTTATTAATAATATGAAACTTATATGCCCTTTAGGATTGGTTTTAGGGCATACTTCTAACATTAGCAAACTTACTAACGAAGACTTTCTCTTCACTAGTGTGATAGAAATAGTAT
>JABAKE010000066.1 GCA_019779905.1 Modestobacter lapidis
TAATTAAATGGGTTAGTAAAATATATAAATAAATATAATTATAAACAAAATACCTCAAATATAAATATAATTAATGAATAAATGAAATTAATTAAATAATTAATGAAATGAGATAGTAAAATAAATAAATAAACAAATATATAAATGAAAATAATTATAAATAAAATAACTAAAATATAAATAAAATAAGTGAATTCAATCTAAATAAATTTCCTCAACTAATAAAAAAAATAATAAATAATAAATAAATAAATGAATAAATGAAAATAATTATAAATCCAATAACTAAAATATAAATAAAATAAGTGAATTCAATCTAAATAAATTTCTTAAACTAAGAAACAAAATAAAAAATAATTAATAAACGAATAAATGATAATAATTATAAATAAAATAACTAAAATATAAATAAAATAAGTGAATTCAATCTAAATAAACTTCTTCAACTAAGAAACAAAATAAAAAATATATATTAAAAAAAAAATGGAGATTAAAATGCAAAACAACGGAAGAGGAAGAAAGGCAATAAAGTTTTTGTGGGGGGAATAAGGCGGGCGGGGAACGTGCATCCGATGCGTATCGTAACGAACAAACAAACAAAGAACGACGCTCAACACGGCATCATAACAAACAAAGAACCAAGAAATAATACAGTACGAAATAAAGTTCCGTGGGAGTAATAAGGGGATTAAATGGCGGCTTGGGTGAGTGCGGGGAATGCGTTGGCACAAAGGGGCTTGCCTTGGACATGGCGCACGAGCAGTGGTTGGCATAGGCCTCGGCTTGCCTTGGGCGTGGGCGTTGGTGTGAGAGCCGCAGCCTCGATTCGGGACTGGGCGTTAATCTTAGTCGTGACATGTGTTGGCCGTGCCTTGACTGCCCATTGCCGTGCCTTGCATTGCCTTGCCACTGCCTTGCCCATGCATTGCATTGCGCATCGCCGCACTGCCACACGGCCACATTGCAAATGCCTACCGTCGTGCCTAAGCACGCCACTGCCGTGCCTTGCCACTGCCTTGGCTTGCCACTGCCTTGGCTTGCCACTGCCTTGCTTGTCCATGCCATGACATGCCTTGCCTTGCCTTGCCTTGCCTTGCCTTGCCTCGCCTCGCCACTGCCTTGCTTGCCCATGCCATGCCTTGCTTGACCACGCCTTGGCTTGGCTTGCCCAAGCAATGCCATGCCTTGCCAGTGCCTTGCCCATCATGCCATGCCTTGCTTGCCCACGTCCTTAGCACGCCACTGCCATGCCTTGGCTTGGCTTGCCCACGCCATGCCATGCCATGCCTTCCTTGCCCACTGCCTAAGCACGCCACTGCCATGCCTTGGCTTGGGTTGCCCACGCCGTGCCGTGCCATGCCTTGCTTGCCCACTGCCTAAGCACGCCACTGCCGTGCCTTGGCTTGCCACTGCCCATGCCTTGGCGTGGCTTGCCCACGCCATGCCATGCCTTGCCAGTGCCTTGCCAATCATGCCACGCCTTCCTTGCCCACTGCCTAAGCACGCCACTGCCATGCCTTGGCTTGGGTTGCCCACGCCACGCCACGCCATGCCTTGCTTGCTTGCCCACTGCCTAAGCACGCCACCGCCATGCCTTGGCTTGGGTTGCCCACGCCATGCCATGCCATGCCATGCCTTGCAAGTGCCTTTCCCATCATGCCATGCCTTGCTTGCCCACTGCCTAAGCACGCCGCTGCCGTGCCTTGGCTTGCCACTGCCCATGCCTTGGCTTGGCTTGCCCACGCCATGCCATGCCATGCCATGCCTTGCTTGCCCACTGCCTAAGCACGCCACTGCCATGCCTTGGCTTGGGTTGCCCACGCCGTGCCGTGCCATGCCT
>JABAKE010000067.1 GCA_019779905.1 Modestobacter lapidis
GGCTAAAATATCTTCCGCTTTATATGATTATCAATTAAATAAAAAGTTATTCTATGTATCACTCCTTACGTCTCCTACTACTGGTGGGGTGACAGCTAGTTTTGGTATGTTGGGGGATATCATTATTGCAGAACCCAATGCTTACATTGCATTTGCGGGTAAAAGAGTAATTGAACAAACATTAAATAAGACAGTACCTGAAGGTTCACAAGCAGCTGAATATTTATTCCATAAGGGCTTATTCGATCCAATCGTACCACGTAATCCTTTAAAAGGCGTTTTGAATGAGTTATTTCAGCTCCACGCTTTCTTTCCTTTGAATAAAAATTCAATCAAGTAGAGCTTTAAACTTTAAATTCAATTATTTTATTTGTGTCGAACAAGTAATTAGTTTATCGGAATCAAAGTAAAAATCAGAAGAATGGAGTTTTCTTTGGTGACATAAGATCTAATTGTAGAAAGAATCAAAAATTGCGGAAAATTCTTTTTTTTTTTGTTTTCTAGAGATCTTTCTTTTTTACCCATATTCCTGATTAGTAATCAGAAAGCCTCTATCAACAAGATAAAAGAGCGAATTCTTCCTTTCGCGAAATTAAGCAAGGCAAATAAAACGAATTTCATATTCCCTTCTTACGTATGTATATATAATATAATTCAAATATAGATATAGAGTCTTGCATCTTTCTATATCTCCCGAGAATCCCCATTTTTACTAATAATCCCTGTTGGATCGGATTCTAACGAATCTTTCGGAAATTTGTAAGAAACTCTTTCTTTTTAAAATTTTTAAAAATTATAAGACAAGAACAAGAATAATAAATTGATTATCATTATCATACATATATTTCATGTAGAAAGATGAAATGAATAAGTCCATTTATTTAGTTCTACATTCCTTGCACTTATTATATACTCAAGTATTATATATACTCACTTATAGTATAATTATATACGAATTCTAATTAATAATTAATTATATACTAATTATATTAAATTATATTATAAGATATCTTTATAACAATATAAGAATAACAGGTACAAATATTAAATCGAGGTACCCATTTTATGATAAATCTCGACTTACCTTCTGTTTTGGTGCCTTTAGTGGGCCTAGTAGTTCCGGCAATAGCAATGGCTTCTTTATCTTTTCCTATTCAAAAAAATAAGATTTTTTAGATCCGATGGGATCAAATTTCATCCATTTTTTTTTTCAAGACTTAGACTTGGATCATAACACAGATATCTATTTAGTGGAATATGGTATAAGATGTGGCTTCCTCCGAACATAAATGAAAGAGCTCTTATGCATGCGGAAACATGATATATGGGTAAATTAATTATAGCTATTTTCAAATAGCTCAAGATCGGCAGATGTCTGAAATGGAAAGTCAATGTATCTATCCGTGTGTAGATATCTATAGGGGATCATATGAAGGGGATGTTATTATTTTAGATCTAACCAATTCGATGAATTACTCCTAAAGGTTAACATCAAAATAGTGCTAGTTGATGAGAGTTACTTCGGAAACACAAAGAGTAAAGTCAAATTCATTTGGGTTATTCTCTCAATTCCAATAAAATGCAACTGAATCTAGTATGAGTTGGCGATCAGAACATATATGGATAGAACTTATAGCGGGGTCTCGAAAAACAAGTAATTTCTGCTGGGCCTTTATCCTTTTTTTAGGTTCATTAGGATTCTTATTGGTTGGAACTTCCAGTTATCTTGGTAGGAATTTGATATCTTTATTTCCGTCTCAGCAAATCATTTTTTTTCCACAAGGAATCGTGATGTCTTTCT
>JABAKE010000006.1 GCA_019779905.1 Modestobacter lapidis
GCACCCGCAGCCACCGTGCCCACGTTCCGCGACACCTCCTCCGCCGCCGCCGACACCACACCCGACTGCGCGCTCGTCTCCTCCGCCGACGCCGAGATCTGCGCCGACGACGCCGACAACTCCTCCGACGACGCCGCCACCGCATCCGCCGACGCGGCGACCGTCGAGAGGACGCCACGCAGGCTCTCCTGCGCCTCGGCCAGTGACTGCGCCATCCGGCCGACCTCGTCGCTGTCCCGGGCCTCGGGCACCACCGTGAGGTCGCCGGCGGCCATCGCCTCGACCGAGGACTGCACCGATCGGACGGTCGACATGATCCGGCGGACGACCCAGAAGGTGAGCGCACCGGCGACCAGGACGGCGGCGATGGCCGTGCCCAGGAGGACCTTGATCGCGCGGTCGGCCATGGCAGCCGCCTCGGCGTTGCGGGCGGCAGCCTGCTCGGCCTGGGCGACGCCCTCGGCCTCGAGCCCGTCGGCCATGATCTGCAGCAGCGGCTGCAGCATCACCGACTGCACGCCCGCGAAGCCCGCGAAGTCCCCGCGGTCGGCGGCCGGGAACAGGTCCGTCGTCAGCAGGGTGAGGAACTGGTCCCGGGCGGACAGGAAGTTGTCCATGGCGGCCGGGTTGACGATGAACTGCTCGTAAGCCTCGTAGCCGGCCTGGAGGTCGGCGTTCTTCTCCTCCATCTGCTCGACGAGCTCGGCGCGCCGCTCCGGCGAGGAGACGGCGTACTCCAGCGTCCGGGCCCGGTGCGCGGCGTTGGCCCGCTGCACCTCGGCCAGGGCGGTCTGCGACTGCAGGTTCTCGGTGTAGATGGTCTCCTGGCCCGCGCGGAGCTCGGTGATGCGGGTGACGGCCAGCAGGTTGGTGCCGAGGACGACGACGGCGAGCAGCGCGATGACCGCGCCGATCTTGACGCCGATCGGTCGGTCGGTGAACCAACCGGCTCGCTGGCGGGGGGCGGTGCTCATGGCTTGTCTCCTGGGAGCGGGCGGTGGGGGAGCGGGCTGACGAGCGGTTGGTGCCGAGCGTGGATCAGTAGGTGAAGCGGGCGACCGTGGTGCGCAGGTCGCTGGCCATCCGGGACAGCTCGTCCACGGCGACGCGGGTCTGGCTGAGGGCCTGGGTGGTCGAGTCGGCCGCCGTGGAGACGCCGGTGATGTTCGAGGCGATCTCGGTGGACCCGCTGGCTGCTTCCTGGACCGACCGGGACATCTCGTTGGTCGTGGCGGTCTGCTCCTCCACCGCCGAGGCGATGGTCAGCTGGAAGTCGTTGATCGACCCGATGATCTCCGAGATCCGGCCGATGGCGTCCACCGCACCGGAGGTGTCGCCCTGGATGGCCTCCACCCGCCGGGCGATGTCCTCCGTCGCCCGCGCCGTCTCCTGCGCCAGCTCCTTGACCTCGTTGGCGACCACCGCGAAGCCCTTGCCGGCCTCCCCGGCCCGCGCCGCCTCGATCGTGGCGTTCAGCGCCAGCAGGTTCGTCTGCTCCGCGATCGAGGTGATCGCCTTGACCACCGCACCGATCTCCTGCGACGAGATACCCAGCTGGGTGATGGTCACCGTGGTGGCCTCCGCCTCGGCGACCGCGGTCGCGGCCACCCGGGCCGCCTCGTTGGCGTTCTGGCTGATCTCCCGGATCGAGGCGCCCATCTCCTCCGCACCCGCGGCGACGGTGCCCACGTTGCGGGACACCTCCTCGGCCGCCGAGGACACCACCCCGGACTGGACCGAGGTCTCCTCCGCCGACGCCGAGATCTGCGACGACGACGCCGACAACTCCTCCGACGACGCCGCCACCGCATCCGCCGACGCGGCGACCGAGGTCATGAGGCCCCGCAGGCTGTCCACCGCCCCGTCCAGCGACGCACCCATCCGGCCGAGCTCGTCCCGGGTGGTCAGGCCACTGCTCCGGGTCAGGTCGCCGGCGGCGAGACCCTCCGTGACGTCCTGCACCCGGCGGACGCCGCGGGCCAGGCCGGTGGCGACGAACAGCCCGATCGCCACCGCCACGGCGAGGCCGATCGCGAGGACGACGAGGGCGGTGGTCCGCTGGGCGACGGCCCCGGCCGCGGCGGCCACAGCCGCCTCCGCGGCCTCGGCCTTCTCCAGCTGCACGAGCGCGTTGACCTGCTCCTCGGTCTGGCTGGCCAGCGGCCCCACCACGGTCTCGTTCGCCACGATCCAGCCGGGGTAGTCCTTCACGGCGGCCAGCGGGCCGAGCACGGTGGTCCCGGCCTGGAGATAGGCCTGGAACTGCTCGTCCGCGGCCTCCACCAGCTCCAGCTTGTCCGCGCGCAGGCCGATGTCGGTGTACAGGTCCCGGGCCTCCTCGAAGCGGGCCGCGGCGGCGCTGGCCGCGTCCTGCGTCGCCACGGTCTCCTGCGGGGTGGCCGCCAGCAGCACGTCCCGGGTGGCGACCCGGACGTCCTTGAGCGCGCCGCGCATCGCGGCGGCGTGGGCCACCCCGTTGACGTTCTCCTCGTACATCCGCTGGGTGTCGGATGCGGCGGCGTTCATCGCCTGGATGCCCATCACACCCACTCCGCCGGCCACCAGGGCGGCCGCGGCAACCGCGGTCAGGACCTTCGTCTTGACCCCGCGGTCGCCCCACCAGGCGGTGGAGTCGTGATCGGTCCGAGCAGTGCTGGTGGTGCGGGTCGGGACGGGCATGGCTGGTGCTCCTGGGGCCTGGTGCGGGGAAGGGAAGGAAGGATCAGGTGCCGACGGCGCGGTTGACGTCCAGCGCGAGGAGCAGCTGACCGTCGAGCTTGTAGGCCCCGCGGATCAGGTCCCGGGCGCTGCCGTCGAGGGTGTCCGGCGGGGCCTCGAAGTCGCGGAGGTGGACGTCGACGACGTCGGCGATGCTGTCGACCAGCAGGCTCACGGCCTCACCGTGCAGCCGGACCACGATGACGACGGCCTCGGTGCCGGCCGGCCGGGCCGGGCGGCCGAGCCGCTCGCGCAGCTCGATGGCGGTGACCACCTGGCCGCGCAGGTTGATCAGGCCGGCGACGGCCGGCGGGGCCAGCGGCACCCGGGTGATGCTCTGGCTGCGGAGCACCTCCTGGACGTGCTCGACCTCCACGCCGTAGAGGTCGCCGTCCAGCCAGAAGGTGGCCAGCTGGCTGGTGGCCGGCATCGTCGTCGCGGTGATCACGTCAGACCTCCAGGAGGGGGGACGGCGCGCCGTCGAGCTCGCGCTCGAAGGCGGGGGACGGGAGAGGGGAGACGCCGGACGCCGCGAGGTCGGCGGCGTGCGGCAGGGCGGTGGGGGCCGCGTAGAAGGCCGGGTCGGCGGCGAGGATCGCGGCCCGCACGTCGAGCAGCTCGGTCACCCGCTCGCCGATGACGGCCGAGCCGAGCAGGCCCAGGTCGTCGATGTCGCTGTGCACCGAGGCCTCGCCGTCGACGATGTCGAGGATCTCCTCGACCACGATGGCGACGCTGCGGCCGTGGTCGGCGTAGACGATGACCTCGAGGACCTCGCGGTCGGTCTCCCCGTAGGCGCCCAGGTGCCGGTCCAGCCGGACGATCGGCAGGATCTGGCCGCGGTACTGCACGACCTCCCGGGAGCCGACCCGCTCGACGGTGTCGCTGCGCACCTGCTCCAGGCGGGTGACGGTGTCCAGCGGGATCGCGACCCGCCGGCCGCCGCCGATGGCGGCCAGCAGCATCCGCTGGCGTTCCTGCACGGCGGCGGCGGTCCGCGCGGCGGTCCGGCTCTCCTGTCGTTCGGCGGTCTCCGGGCGCAGGGCGCGCCGGGCCAGTGCCTGGACGTCGAGGATCAGGGCGACGGCGCCGTCACCCAGCACCGTGGCGCCGGAGTACAGGCCGATGGCCTTGAGCTGGCCGCCCACTGCCTTGACCACGATCTCCTCGGTGTTGATCACCCGGTCGACGACCAGGCCGAACCGGCGACCCTCGGAGCGCAGCACGGCGATGACGACGTGACCGTCGTGCCGGTCGGAGGTCAGGCCCAGGACGTCGGCCAGGTGCACCAGCGGCAGCAGCTCGCCACGCAGGCGGTAGACCGACGCACCGCCGACCTCCTCGACCGCCGCGGCGGCCTTCTCCGCGTCCAGGGCGACCAGTTCCTGCAGGCTGATCTGCGGGATGGCGTAGCGGTCACCGGCGCACTCGATGGTCAGCGCCGGGACGATCGCCAGGGTCAGCGGGATGCGCAGCCGGGTGCAGGTGCCCTTGCCGGGAACCGACTCGACCTCGATGGTGCCGCCGATGGCCTCGATGTTGGTCTTCACCACGTCCATGCCGACGCCACGGCCGGACACGTTGGTGACGGCCGCCGCGGTCGAGAAGCCGGGCAGGAAGATCATCTGCAGCACGTCGGCCGGGCTCATCCTGGACAGCGCGTCCGGGGTGACCAGGCCGCGCTCGACCGCCTTGGTGCCGATCCGCGTGGGGTCGATGCCGGCGCCGTCGTCGACGACCTCGACCACGACCTGGCCGCTCTCGTGCCGGGCCCGCAGGGTGAGCACGCCCTCGCCGGCCTTGCCGGCCGTCACCCGGGCGGCGGAGGTCTCGATGCCGTGGTCGACGGAGTTGCGCACCAGGTGCGTCAGCGGGTCCTTGACGGCCTCGAGCAGTGTCTTGTCCAGCTCGGTCTCCCGGCCCTCCATCTCCAGGCGGACCGACTTGCCGCACTGCAGCCCCAGGTCGCGGACGACGCGCGGCAGCTTGGACCAGATGTGGTCGATCGGCTGCATGCGCGTCTTCATGACGCCCTCCTGCAGCTCGCTGGCGATCAGGTTGAGCCGCTGCGACGCACGGACCAGGTCGGGGTCGGTCACCCGGCCCACGTACTGGACGATCTGGTTGCGCGTGAGCACCAGCTCGCCGACGAGCAGCATCAGGTTGTCGAGCAGGTCGACGTCGACGCGGATGGTGCTGTCGGCGACGGCCCGGCGACCGGGCTGCTGGCCCTTGCCGTCGGTCTCGACCACGCCGTCGACGGGCTCGGCCGGCGCGGTCGCCGGCCCGGCGACCGCCGGGGCCGGGGTCGGGGTCGGCGGAGTGGCCGCGGGCTTCTCCATCGGGACCTCCATCGGGGCGGGCACCTCGAGTACGGGTGCGGGTACGGGTGCGGGCGCGGGTGCCGGGGCTGCGGGGGCCTTCTTGGCCACCGCCCGCTTGGCGGGGGCCTTCCTGGGCGCCGCGGGCCGGGCGGGGGTCTTCTTGGCCGGGACGGGCGCGGGGGCCAGCTCGGCGCGCGGTGCCGGGACCGCGGGGGCCTCCTCCACGACCGGGACCTCGACCGGGGCCTCGACCGCGAGGGTGTCCTCCAGGGCCGCGCTGAGCACCGCGACGGTGGACGCCACGTCGACGGCGGTGCCCTCCCCGCCGTTGGCCTCGATGGCCGCGAGCAGTGCCCGGACGCAGTCGACCATCTGGAGCAGGGCGTCGGTGCGGTGCGGGGTCAGCTCCAGCGCGCCGTCCCGCAGCCGGGACAGCAGGTTCTCCCCGACGTGCGCGACCTCCTCGAGCCGGTTGAAGGCGAGGAACCCGCTCGTGCCCTTGATGGTGTGGATCGTCCGGAAGATGCTGGACAGGCGGTCCCGCGAGCGGGGGTCCTGCTCCAGCGCGACCAGGTCCTGGTCCAGCTGGTCGAGGTTCTCGTGACTCTCCACGAGAAACTCCTCGACGATGTCGTCCAGACCTTCCACGCCTGCCTCTTCCCCACGGTGTGCCACCGGGCCTGCCCCGGACTCGCTGGGTCTTTCGGCACGGCGACTCACACCTTGAGGTGAATTCTCGGCTCCGCACGCATTTCTTCGAATGGCCGGGGAATGCCTCTGAGTCGCCGTCGACCGGCGCCGGATAGCCATTTCCCAACATGTCGACAAAATGCGCACGGTGACCGTTCCCGCAGGTGAGGGTCCGTGACGCCCATGTGATCTGAGCAATCGGCAGGCGCGGCGGGGATGGTGACCGCAGGAGCGGACCGTTGATTACCGCATGTGGGGCGGCCGTGCGGGAAATGGCCCGGTGGGGCCGATGTGCCGGGTGGGACTCAGGCCGCGAGGCCGGCGACCAACCGGGCCAGGACCGCCTGCACGCCGGCCAGGTCGGCGACCCGGTGCCGGGCGGCCGTCCCACCCTCCCCGACCTTCACCGTCACACCGTCGGGCAGCGCACGGAAGGCATCTTCGTCAGTGACGTCATCGCCGAGGTAGAGCACGCCGGCCGCCCGCAGCTCGGCTGCCAGCCGCACCAGCGCCGAGCCCTTGTCGGCGTCGGTGACGGCCAGCTCGAGCACGTCCTTGCCGGGCTTGGCGGTGAGCGCGGGGTCCGCGCCGGGACCGGCGGCGACCTCGGCGAGCAGCCGGTTGCCGGCCGCGGGATCGGCGGCCGTGCGCACGTGCACCGCGACGCTGGCCGGTTTGACCTCCAGCCGGGCCCCGGGGACGGCGTCCACGAGCGGCTGCAGCGCGGCGGCCAGGGCGTCCCGGCGGCCGGCCAGCTCGGGAACGATCGGCCCGTCGAACTCGGCCCCGTGGCTGCCCACCCAGCGGAACGGGCCGGTCAGGCCGCTCGTCGTCCGGAGGTCCTCGACGCCCCGGCCGCTGACCAGCGCGACCGTGACCCCCTCGGCCGCGGCCAGCCGGGACAGCAGCGGGGCCGTCCCGGGCTCCGGGACGGCAGCGGCCGGATCGTCGCGCAGCCGGGCCAGCACCCCGTCGTAGTCACTGGCCAGCAGCAGCGGCCGGCGGCCGCACAGCTCGTCGAGCGCGGCGGCCAGCCCGTCGTGCAGCGCGCTCATGCCGTCCATGGTTCGATTCCGGGCTCGATCCGCTCCTCGGTCGCTGGCGCTCCCTGCGATGCTCCCTCGCCCGTCATCTTCACGCCTGTGCCTTCAGCGAGTCGAAGAACGAGTTCGCCCAGTGGTCGAGGTCGTGCCTGAACAGGTGCCGGCGCATCGCCCGCATCCGCTTGGCCGCGTCGGCCGGCTCGATCCGCAGCGCCCGCACCAGCTGCGCCTTCACCCCGGCGATGTCGTGCGGGTTGACCAGGAACGCCTGCTTGAGCTCGGCGGCCGCCCCGGCGAACTCGCTGAGCACCAGCGCACCGCCGAGGTCGCCGCGGGCGGCGACGTACTCCTTGGCCACCAGGTTCATGCCGTCCCGGTACGGGGTCACGAGCATGACGTCGGCCGCCCGGTAGAGCGCGGCCAGCTCCTCGCGCGGCATCGACTGGTTGAAGTACTGCACGGCCGCACCGGCCATCGAGCCGTAGACGCCGTTGATGTGGCCGACCTGCTGCTCGATCGTCTCCCGCATCGTCACGTAGTGCTCGACCCGCTCGCGGCTGGGCGTGGCCACCTGGACGAACACGGTGGACGGCGCCTCGAGCACGCCGTCCTCCAGCAGCTCCTCGAAGGCCTCCAGCCGGACGCCGATGCCCTTGGTGTAGTCGAGCCGGTCGACACCGAGCACGATCTTGTCCGGCCGGCCGAGCTCCTCGCGGATCTCCGCGGCCCGGGCCAGCACCTCCGGTGAGCGGGCCAGCTCGTCGAAGGCGGCGACGTCGATCGAGATCGGGAACGCCCTGGCGGTGACCGTGCGGCCCTCGTAGCTGATCGTGCTGCCCTTGGTGGGCAGATCGTGCAGCCGCCGGGCCAGGGCGACGAAGTTCGATGCCGCGCTGGGCATCTGGAAGCCGATCAGGTCGGCGCCCAGCAGGCCCTCGACGATCGCCGAGCGCCACGGCAGCTGGGTGAACAACTCGTAGGGCGGGAACGGGATGTGCAGGAAGAAGCCGATCGTGAGGTCGGGGCGCTGCTGGCGGAGCAGCGCCGGGACCAGTTGCAGCTGGTAGTCGTGCACCCAGACGATCGCGCCCTCGGCGGCGACCTCCGCGGCCCGGTCGGCGAACCGCTTGTTGACCTGGACGTAGGTGTCCCACCAGGCGCGGTGGTACTCCGGCTTCTCGACGACGTCGTGGTAGAGCGGCCACAGCGAGGCGTTGGAGAAGCCCTCGTAGTAGCGGTCCACCTCGTCCTCGGTGAGCGGCACCGGGACCAGGTGCATGCCGCCGGAGTCGAAGGGATCGGGCGCGTCACCGGCCGAACCGGACCACCCCACCCAGGCACCGCCGCGGCCGGCCACGAACGGTTCCAGCGCCGTGACCAGCCCGCCCGGGCTGCGCTGCCACCGCGTGCTGCCGTCGGGATCGGTGACCTGGTCGACGGGCAGCCGGTTGGCGACGACGACCACCGGGCTGTCGGCGTCGGACCCTGGACCGTGCGTGTCGTCTCCCATACCGGCTCCGACCCTACTGACCCGGCCGGTCAGCCGCGAACCAGCAGGTAGCCGGCCGCGGCCGACCCGAGGCCCAGCACCAGCGTCGCCGTGACGTACCCGGCGGCCCGCAACACGGCCCGCTCCTCCACCAGCCGGACGACGTCCCAGCCGAAGGAGGAGAAGGTGGTCAGGGTGCCGCAGAAGCCGGTGCCCACCAGCGCGAGCACGGCCGGGGGGACCTCGCGCAGCCCCAGCAGCACGCCCAGGACGGCGCTGCCGACGACGTTGACCGCCAGCGTGCCCGCCACGCTTCCCGGGCCGCGCCGGGCGACGGCGACCCGGTCGGCCAGCAGCCGCAGCGGAGCGCCGACCAGCGCGCCGAGGGCGACGAGCAGCGGCGTCACCGGTCCGCGACCGCGCGGCCCAGCAGCAGCCCGGCGGCCACCGCCAGCACGCCGCCGACCACCGAGGCCAGCACGTAGCCGGCCGCGGCTCCCCAGGCGCCGGCCTCGGCGAGCCGGACGGTGTCCACGGCGAAGGCCGAGTAGGTCGTCCAGCCGCCCAGCAGGCCGGTGGCGAGCAGGGGCCGCAGCCACGGGTGCGCCGGGTACCGGGGGAGCAGCACGGCGAGCAGGACGCCCAGCAGCAGGCAGCCGGTGAGGTTGACCAGCAGCGTCGCGGCCGGCCACGCACCGGCGGGGGAGGTCAGCGCCGCACCCAGACCCCAGCGGGCCAGCGCGCCGAGCGCCCCGCCGACCGCGGCGGCGAGGTAGCCGATCACGTCGGGCAGCATGCCACCCGTGGTCACCGGAACAGGGCCCCTGCGGGGCGTGCGGGTGCTCGAGTTCGCCGGGCTGGGCCCCGGGCCGTTCTGCGGGATGCTGCTGGCCGATCTGGGCGCCGACGTGGTGCGGGTCGACCGGCGGGGCAGCCGCGGCGGGCTGCTGGGCGCGCTGGGCGGCACGTCGCTGCTGGACCGCGGCAAGCGCTCCATCGCCCTGGACCTGAAGGACGCCGACGACCTCGCCGTCGTCCGGGCGCTGGCGGCGCGCGCCGACGTGCTGCTGGAGGGCTTCCGGCCCGGGGTGATGGAGCGCCTCGGCCTGGGGCCGGAGCCGCTGCTGGCGGCGCACCCGGCCCTGGTCTACGGCCGGATGACCGGCTGGGGGCAGACCGGGCCGCTGGCGCCGACCGCCGGCCACGACATCGGCTACGTCGCCCTCACCGGTGCGCTGGGCGCCGGCGGCCGCGCGGACGAGCGGCCGGCGCCGCCGGCCAACCTGCTCGGCGACTTCGGCGGCGGCGGGATGTTCCTGGCCCTGGGGGCGCTGGCCGCGCTGCTGCACGCCCGGGCGACGGGGGAGGGGCAGGTGGTCGACGCGGCGATCGTCGACGGCACCGCCGTCCTGACCACCATGCTGCACGGGATGCTGGCCACCGGCGCCTGGACCGACCGGCGCGGGGCGAACCTGCTCGACACCGGCGCGCCGTTCTACGACGTCTACCGCTGCGCCGACGGGCGCTTCCTGGCCGTCGGCGCGCTCGAGGAGCAGTTCTACGCGGCGCTGCTCGCCGGCCTCGGGCTGGCCGGCGACCCGGCGCTGCCCGACCGGGCCGACCCGTCGTCCTGGCCGCGGCTGCGCGAGCGGTTCACCGCCGTGTTCGCCACCCGCAGCCGGGCCGAGTGGTGGGCGGTGTTCGCCGGCACCGACGCCTGCGTCGCCCCGGTCTGGTCGCTGGCCGAGGCCCCGGCCGATCCGCACAACCGGGCGCGCGGCGTCTTCACCGAGGTGGGCGGCGTCGTCCAGCCGGCCGTGGCGCCGCGGTTCTCCGCGACGCCGGGCACCGTGGGCGCGGTGCCGCGGGTCGGGGAGCACGACGCTGAGATCCGGGCCGAGCTCGGCCGCTGCTGACCCCTCGTTCCACGTGGAACGGGGGGTCAGCCGTAGTACAGCGCGACCGGCTTGCCGTCGATCTCGCGGACGTCGACGGGCGTGTCGTAGACGGCGGCGAGCACGTCGGGGCGCATGACCTCGCGCGCGGAGGCGTCGGCCACGACGATGCCGTTCCGCATCGCGACGATCCGATCGGCGTAGGTGGCCGCGAAGTTGATGTCGTGCAGCACGATGACCACCCGCTTGCCGAGCTCGTCGGCCATCCTCCGGATGAGCCGCATGATCTCGGTCATGTGCCGCAGGTCGAGGTTGTTCAGCGGCTCGTCGAGCAGGACGTACTTGGTGTCCTGCGCGAGCACCATGGCGACGAAGGCCCGCTGGCGCTGGCCGCCGGAGAGCTCGTCGAGGAACCGGTCCCGATAGGGCTCGAGTTCGAGGTACCCGATCGCGTTCTCGATGTGCTCGCGGTCGTGCAGCGTGAGCCGCCCCCGCGAGTGCGGGAAGCGACCGAACTCCACGAGGTCGTGCACGGTCAGCCGCGCCGCGATGTGGTTGTCCTGGCGCAGCACCGCGAGGATCTTGGCGAGCTCGCTGGACGACGTCGACGCGACGTCCATCCCATCCACGACGATCCGGCCGGCCTCGGCCTGCAGCAGGCGGCCGACGAGGCCGAAGAGCGTCGACTTCCCGGCTCCGTTCGGACCGATGAGCGCCGTCACGCCCTCCCCGCCGAACGCGATCGAGACCTCGTCGACGACCGTCTGACGGCCGTAGCGCTTGGTGACCTTCTCGAGCGCGATCATCGCGCCCCCTTCCGCAGCACGAGGTACAGGAAGAACAGGCCGCCGGCGAAGTCGATGACCGTGGACAGGGTGCCGCCGAAGCCGAACAGCCGTTCGAGGACCAGCTGGCCGCCCAGCAGGCAGATCATGCCGATGAGCACGGCGGCGGGCAGCGTCCACACGTGGCGGAAGGACCCCGCGTAGGAGTAGGCGAGATTGGCGACGATGAGGCCGAAGAACAAGATCGGTCCCACCAGCGCCGTCGAGGCGGCGACCATGATCGAGACACCCGCGAAGAGGGCCATCACCACGCGCTTGTGGTCCACCCCCAGACCGACGGCGGCCGGCTCGCCCAGGGTGAGGACGTCGAGGGTGCGCAGCAGCGGCACGATGACGGCGCAGCCCAGGGCGACGAGGCCGGCGGTGAGCGCCAGCAACGTCTCGTCGGGCCGCGTGAGGGAGGCGAACATGGCGTCCGACAGCACCTGGAAGTCCAGCGGGTCGAGCATCCGCTGCATCCACTCGGTGAAGCTGCGGAAGAACGTGCCCAGCACGATGCCGACCAGCAGCATGAGGTGGATGGAGCGTCGCTTCCCCCCGAACAGCCAGGTGAACAGCAGCACGCTGAACGCCACCATCACCACCACCTGGACGAGCCACAGCGTGAGCTGGTCGAACGCCAGGAAGGCCGCCGATCCGGAGAAGAACACGATGACGGTGGAGATCAGCACGTAGAACGCGTCGAACCCCATGATCGAGGGGGTGAGGATCCGGTTCTGCGTGATCGTGTGGAACACCACCGTGGAGACGCCGACCGCCGTCGCGACGACGAGCATCGCGAGCACCGTGAGGCCGCGGATCTTCAGCGCGAAGGCGAGCGACCCGGGGACGTCGGTGAACAGGTAGCCGGCGGTCAGGGCCAGGACGACCGCGCCGAGCACGGCGAGCCGGACCCGCGGGCTCGCCCAGGAGGTGGCGAGCCGGGTGCGGTGCAGGCCGACGGTGGTCAGGGCACCGGACTCCGTGGGAACGGGGTCAGTGAGCACGGCTCCGCCTCCGCAGCAGCAGCCAGAGGAACAGCGCCGCCCCGACGATGCCGACGATGACCGACAGCGGGATCTCGTAGGGGAAGCGCACCACCCGGGCGATCAGGTCGCAGGCGAGGACGAACACGGCCCCGAGGCCCGCGACCCACGGAATCGCCCGGCGCACGTTGTCCCCGATGATGAGGCTGACGACGTTCGGGACGACGAGCCCCAGGAACGGGATCATGCCCGCCGTGACGAGGACGGCGGCCGTGATCACCGCGATGATCACCATGCCGACGGCGACGATCCGCCGGTAGTTCAGCCCGAGGTTGGTGGCGAACTCCTCGCCGAGACCGATCACGCTGAACCGGTCGGCGGCGAACCAGGCGATCACGACCATGAGCCCCGCGATCCAGAGGAACTCGTACCGGCCCTGCATGACCGTGGCGAAGCTGCCCTGCGACCACTGCCCCAGGGACTGCAGGAGGTCCAGGCGGTAGGCGAAGAACGTCGTGACGGCGCCCACGATGCCGCCGAGCATGATGCCGACCAGGGGGACGAGCACCAGCTGGCGAACGGGCACCACCCGGACCACCCGCAGGAACACCCAGGTGCCGAACAGGCCGAAGACCGCGGCCACGCCCATCTTCCCGACGACCGCCAGGCCGGGGAGGAAGACCATCGTGACGAGCATGCCGAGCGTCGCGAACTCGCTGACCCCGGTGGTGCCCGGCTCCACGAACTTGTTGCGCACCAGCATCTGCATGATCAGGCCGGCGATGCCCAGCGAGGCGCCGACGAGGACCACGGCGACCGTCCGCGGGATCCGGCTGGCGACCAGCAGGAAGGCGGCGTTCCCGTCCGCGCCGCCGCCGAGGACCGAGGTGGGGGACACGTCGGAGACGCCGACGAACAGGCTGGTGAGCGCCAGGACGACGCACAGGACGCCGATGAGCACCCCCACCCAGGTGCGGCGGGGCCGCACCGGGGCGAGGGTGCTCGTCGGCGTCCGGTCGAGCACCGTCAACGGGAGCCGCGAGGTCGCTCGGTGCGGGTCGGCACGGTCACTCCGCGATCTGCAGGACGTCGTCGATCATGATCTGCGCCGTCTCGATGCCGCCGAACACGACGTACCAGGCGGTCGGGTCCAGGTAGTGGATCTGGTCCTGCTGCGCAGCGGTCGTCTGCCGGACGATCTCGTTGTCCAGCACCGCGGCGGCCGCCTGCGCGCCCTCGGCGTTGATGGCGGCGTCCCGGTCGACGACCCAGAGGTGGTCGGGGTTGGTCTCGAGCAGGTACTCGAAGGAGACCGGCTCGCCGTGCGTGGCTGCCTGGATGTCCTCCACCACGGGCTGCACCCCGAAGGTGTCGTAGATCAGACCGCCGCGCGCACCGCGGCCGGAGGCGTCCGCGCCCGCCGGGGCCAGCGCGCTGAGCTCGCCGCCCGAGACCATGAGACCCAGGCCGGTGCCCGCGTCGGCGGTGACCTGCCGGGCCTCCTCGATGCCTGCCTCGATCTCGTCGACGGCTGCGGCCGCCTCGTCCTCGGCGCCGAGCACCTCGCCCAGGAAGGTGGCGTTGCGCTCCAGGGTCTCGGTGAACGAGCCGCGCATGCTCAGGTCGACGGTCGGCGCGATCTCGCTCAGGTCCTCGTACAGCGCGGCGGACCGCCCGCCGATGACGATGAGGTCGGGCTGCTGCGCCTCGATCTCGACGAGGTCGGCCTCGAAGAGCGTGCCCGCGTTGAAGGCGTCCGCTGCCAGGCTGTCCTGGAGGTACCCGGGCACCGAGTCGAGCGGGGCGCCCGCGACCTCGCCGCCCAGCGCACCGATGGTGTCGAGGCTGGCCATGTCGAAGACCACGATGTTCTCGGGGTTCTTGGGGACCTCGACCGTGGTCTCCTCGAGTTCCGGGTCGGCGTCCTCCTGGGCGGCGTTGACGTTGCGGTCCCAGGTGAAGCTGACGGTGCCGGCCTCGGCCGCGGCCGCGGTGTCGGTGGCGACCTCCCCGCCACCGCAGGCGCTGAGGGCGAGGACGGTCAGGGAGAGAGCGGCCACTCCGGTGGCACGGGACGTACGGCGCATCAGGACTCCATCGTCGGGCGTCGAGGCAGGAAAGGCTTGCCTCACTTAGCTGCGCCTAACCTTGCAGGCCGCCCGGCCACTGTCGCGGAACCGTGACCGTTTCGTTATGTGACGTGGGCCACGGTCGAGCCACCGTCGGCCCCCACCGGCGGCAGGGACACTGGGCGGGTGCCCGCCCTCCCTCCCGCGCAGCGCCGGTGACCCCCGGGCTGGTCGTCGCGGCCACGGTCGCCGCCGCCGCCGTGGCCGCCCTCGGCGTGCTGTCGACGGTCCTGGGACGGCGCATCGGCCTGGCCCACCTCGTCGGCGCGGGCGCACTGGAGCTGGTGCTCGTCGTCCAGGCCGTCGTCGCCGGGCTCGCGCTGGCCGGCGGGCACCGGCCGGCCGAGCTGCCGACCTTCGTGGCGTACCTGAGCAGCGTCGTGCTGCTGCCGGTGGCCGGCGTGCTGTGGGCACGGACCGAGCCCACCCGCTGGGCCGGGACCGTGCTGGCCGTGGCCGCCGCCGCCGTGGGCGTGATGCTCTGGCGGCTGCTCCAGCTGTGGGAGGCCACCGGTGGCTGAGGAACGCGGGAACACCGCGCACGGTCCCGGGCGCGTGCTGGTCGCCCTGTACGGCGTGTTCGCCCTGGCCGCCAGCGCGCGGGCCGCCGTCCAGCTGGCCACCCGGTTCGACCAGGCGCCGCTGGCCTACCTGCTGTCGGCGCTGGCCGCCGTGGTCTACGTGGTCGCGACCGTGGGGCTGGTGCGCGGTGGCCGGCAGGGCCGGCGCACCGCGCTCGTCGCCTGCGCCCTCGAGCTGGCCGGCGTGCTGGCCGTCGGCACCCTGTCGCTCGCCGACCCGGCCGCCTTCCCCGACGAGACGGTGTGGTCCGGCTTCGGCCGCGGCTACCTCTACATCCCGCTGGTGCTGCCGGTGCTCGGCCTGCTCTGGCTGCGCCGCCGACCCTACGGCTGGATGCCGTAGCCGCCGCGGTGGAACACCAGCGGGCTGCGCTCGGGGTCGGCACCGAGGTCGAGCACCCGGCCGACGACGATGGTGTGATCGCCCCCCTGGTACTCGGCCCACACCTCGCTGTCGATCCAGGCGACGACGCCGTCGAGCATCGGGCTGCCGTGCGGGCTGGCCGCCCAGGGAACCCCGGCGTACTTGTCGGTGCCCGAGCGGGCGAATGCCTGCGACAGGTCGCTCTGGTCGTCGGCCAGCACGTTGACGCAGAACCGGCCCACGTTCCGCAGCCGCGGCCAGGTGGTCGAGTTCCGCGACGGGGCGAAGGTGATCAGCGGCGGGTCCAGCGAGAGCGAGCTGAAGGACTGGCAGGTGAAGCCGATCGGCCCGTCGGGCCCCATCGCCGTCACCACGGTCACACCGGAGGCGAAGTGCCCGAGCACGTCGCGCATCACGCGGGGGTCCACCACGGGGGGCGGCACGTCCGCCGTTTCTGCCGTCATGGCTGCATCCCATCACGCGTCCCGAACGGCCCGCGCGGGGCGTTCGGGCCGCCGGCCCGGTACAGCGAGCTGGGCAGTGCGTGGCCGACGGCGCGTTCGGTGGCCGCCGCGGCGGTGAGGACGGCGTCCAGGTCGATCCCGGTGCCGACGCCGGCGTCGGCGAGCCAGTAGACGAGCTCCTCGGTGGCGATGTTCCCGCTGGCCCCCGGCGCGAACGGGCAGCCGCCCAGCCCACCCACCGAGGCGTCCAGCTGGGTGACCCCGGCCTGCAGCGCCACCAGCGCGTTGGCCTGTCCGGTGCCCCGGGTGTCGTGGAAGTGCACCCCCAGCGGGGTGCCCGGGCAGGCCCGCCGGACGGCGTCGAGCAGCTGGACGACCCGCACCGGGGTGGTCGTGCCGATGGTGTCGCCCAGGCAGAGGGCGTCCGCGCCGGCGGTCACGGCGGCCCGGGTCACGTCGACGGTGCGGGCGACCGGGGTGCGCCCGTCGAACGGGCAGTCCCAGGCGGTCGCGACGATGACCTCCAGCGAGCCCCCGGCACCGGAGGCGAGCGCGGCGATCTCCCCGATCGCACCGACCGCGTCGGCGGTGGAGCGCCCGGCGTTCGCCCGGCTGTGCGAGTCCGACGCCGAGACCACGTACTCGAGGTGCGCGATCCCGGCGTCCACCGCCCGTTGCGCGCCGCGTGGGTTGGCCACCAGCGCGGAGAAGTGGACGCCGTCGAACCGGTGCAGCTGCGCGGCCACCTCGTCGGCATCGGCCAGCGCCGGCACCGCCTTCGGTGACACGAACGAGGTGACCTCGATCCGCCGCACGCCGGTGGCGACCAGCGCCTCCAGCATCGCCAGCTTTCCGGCCAGCGGCACCGGATCCTCCAGCTGCAGCCCGTCGCGCATCCCGACCTCGCGGACGTCGACGGCGGTGGGCAGCACCAGATCGAACTCGCTCACGTCGGACCTCCTCGTCCCCCGCACGATGCCGCCCGTTCCACGTGGAACGGGCGCACTCAGACGCCGTACCGGCAGGCCGGGCAGAGCCCGGTGTCATCGGGCACCTCCTCGGCGCCGACGACCTGCACCCACTCCCCGCACAGCGCCTGCACGTCCTGGTGCCCGGCCTGGGCGGCCCGCCCGGCGTCGGCCTCCACCGCGTGCAGCGGACCGCGCCCCGGCCCGGCCGCATCCCCGCCCACTCGGAGCCCCACCATGTTCGGCATGCCCCCAGCCTGCCCGACCGGGGCCGGTTCCGCGCCGGCCGCTCAGCCGGCGACCGGCTCCGGCGCCCGTTCGGTCGCGGCCCGCTCGGTCAGCCGGGCCCCCTCGACGTCCAGGTCGGGCAGCGCCCGGTCCAGCCAGCGCGGCAGCCACCAGGCCGACCGGCCCACCAGCGCGAGCACCGCGGGCACCAGCGTCATCCGGACGACGAATGCGTCGATCAGCACGCCGAAGGCCAGGCCGAAGGCGATCGCCTTGACGATGACGTCGTCGATGGTCACGAAGCTGGCGAACACCGAGAACATGATCAACGCGGCGGCGACGACGACCCGGGCGGCGTGCCGCATGCCGGCCACGACCGATGCCGTCGGCGCCCCGCCGTGCACGTACTCCTCGCGCATCCGGGACACCAGGAAGACCTCGTAGTCCATGGCCAGGCCGAACAGCACGGCCATCAGGATGATCGGCATGAAGCTGATCACCGGGCCGGTGGTCGGCACCCCGAGGAGCCCGGACAGCCAGCCCCACTGGAACACCGCGACGACGGCGCCGAACGAGGCGCCCACCGAGAGCAGGAAGCCCAGCGCGGCCTTGAGCGGCACCAGGATCGAGCGGAAGACCAGCAGCAGCAGGATCAGGGCCAGCCCGACGACGACCAGCGCGAAGGGCAGCAGCGCGTCGGCCAGCCGGTCGGAGACGTCGATCGCCACCGCGGTCTGGCCGGTCACCGCGATGTCGGCGCCGATCTGCGTCTCGAGCTCGGGGGCCAGGTCGCGGATGTCGCCGACCAGTGCGCTGGTCGCCTCCTCCTGGGGGCCGCTGGCCGGCACCACCTGGACGATCGCCGTCGTCCCGTCCGGCAGCAGCTGCGGGGCGGCGTAGGCCACGTCGTCCAGCCCGCCGGTGAACTCGCCCGGCTGACCGGTCGGCGTGCCGCCGATGGCGGCCGCCACCGCACCGGCGGACTGCTGGGCCGTCGCCGGCTCCAGCCCGTCGAGCAGCACGAGCAGCGGGCCGTTGAGCCCCGGGCCGAAGAACTCGCTGACCGCGTCGTAGGCCTGTCGCTCGGCCGTCTCCGGTGCCGCGGTGCCGTTGTCCGGCAGCGCCAGCCGCAGCTGCAGCGCCGGGATCGACATCACCAGCAGCCCGAGCACGGTCACCGCGACCACCAGCCCGGGGCGGCGGGTGACGAACTGGCCCCACCGGGCGCCGCCGGTGCGCGCGGGGGCGCCGGCGTGCTCGGCCAACGCCTCCTCGCGACGGGCGGCCTTCGAGTGCGCCGGCGGGCGCAGCCGGCGTCCGGCGAAGCCCATCAGGGCGGGCAGCAGGGTCAGCGCGACGAGGACCGCGACCAGCACGGTGCCCGCGGCGCCCAGGCCCATGACGGTGAGGAAGGGGATGCCGACCACCGACAGCCCGGCCAGCGCGATCACCACGGTCAGCCCGGCGAAGACCACCGCGGAGCCGGCCGTGCCGGTGGCCCGCCCCGCGGACTCCGCCGGGTCCATGCCCTCGACCAGCTGCGACCGGTGCCGGGACAGGATGAACAGCGCGTAGTCGATGCCGACCGCCAGGCCGATCATCAGCGCCAGCGTGGGCGCGGTCGAGGACAGCGTGATCGCCCCGGAGACGGCGAGCAGACCGCCCAGGCCGACGCCGATGCCCACCACGGCGGTCAGCAGGTTCATCCCGGCGGCCAGCAGCGAGCCGAAGGTCAGCACCAGGACCAGCACCGCGACGCCGACGCCGATGAACTCCATCGGGCCGATGGTCACCGCGGTCGTGGCGAAGGCGTTGCCGCCCACCTCGACCCGCAGGCCGGCGTCCTGGGCCGCCGCCGTCGACGCCTGGAGCTGCTCCAGGGCGTCCTCGGCCAGGCCGATGGCCTCGGTCTCGTACTGCACGCTGGCCAGGGCGGCCCGGCCGTCGGCGCTGATCGCCTGGCTCTGGAAGGGGTCGAGGACGGCGCCGACCGAGTCGACCTCGCCGGCCGCGGCCACCGTCTCGGTGATCGCCCGGGCGTACTGCGGAGCGGTGACCGCCTCCCCCTCGGGAGCGACGAAGACCAGCTGGGCGCTGGCGCCCGCGGCGGCGGGGGATGCCTCGCGCAGCCGGTCCAGGGCGATCTGGGACTCGGAGCCGGGGATGGTGAACTCGTCGTCGAACTGGCCGCCGACGGTGACCATCAGGGTCACCACGGCGGCCAGCACGACGAGCCACGTGGCGGAGACGAGGCCGCGCCGCCGGAAGCAGGCGCGGCCGAGCCGGTAGAGCAGGGTGGACATCTCAGTTCTCCGACTCACTGGGGGTGGCGGGGCGGGCAGACGACTCGGGGGCGGCGACCGCGCCGCGCAGCAGCAGCAGGAGCGCCGGCCGTTCGATCTCGGGGGTGCAGGGCTGGGAGAGGGTCAGCAGGCTGACCCCGTCGTGCAGGGCGGCGATGGTGCGGGCGAGCTGGCCGGCCGGGACGGCGAGCCGCACCCCGGCCCCCGCGGCGGCGCGCTCGATCAGGCCGGTGACCTGGGTGTAGAGCTCCTCCCGGTGGCGCTGGAGCAACTCGGCGGCGTCCGGGTGGCGGGCGGCGTGCAGGGCGTACTCGGTCGCCACGAGGGTCCAGGTGCGGTCGGTGCGGAAGGCGCTGAGGCAGCGGTCGACCGCCGCGGTCACCGGGTCGGGCTCGTCGGCCAGGCCGGCGAGCAGCTGCTCCACCCGGGTCATCTCCCGGCCGAGCTCGCGCCGGAACAGGGCGGCGAACAGCTCGTCCTTGGTCCGGAAGCTGGAGTAGAAGGCGCCCCGGGTGAAGCCGCCGCGGCTGCACACGTCCTCGACGCTGGCCGCCGCGAACCCCTGCTCGGCGAAGGTGTCCAGCGCGGCGTCCAGCAGGCGCTCGACGGTGACCTCGCGGCGCCGCTTGGGCCGCTCCATGCCGGTCACGATGCAGCACTGTATTGGATGCACGGATGTATTGGAAATCCGACGCGGCAGCGTTGTGCGATCGGACGAGGGGGGCCGGAGGCTCGCCGAGGAGGAGCGCGGAACGGCTCAACGCCGGCCGGCTGGCACCTGACCGCGGTCGGAGCCCGGAGGGCGACAGTTCAACGGAGCGCGCGCCCCACCGCGACGGCCCGGATGTCGGGGGCCGCGACCCGGGCCGCGTCGGCCTCCTGGTCGTCGGCCGCGGCCTGCGAGCGGCGCTCGGCGTCGACCCGGGCGGTGTAGCCGGCCACCTCGCCGGCGACCCGCTCCTCGTCCCACCCCAGGATGCCGGCCACCGCGCGGGCCACCGGCCCGGCCGATTCCACCCCGCGGTGGTCGGTCTCGATGGAGATCCGGGTGCGCCGGGCGAGCAGGTCGTCCAGGTGCAGCGCGGCCTCGTGCCCGGCCGCCCACACCATCTCGACCATCAGGTACCCCTCGGCACCGGGAACCGGCTGCAGCAGGTCCCGGTTCTCGCCGGCCAGCGCGAGCACGTCGGGGGCGAGCGAGCCGAACCGGTTGAGCAGGTGCTCGGCGCGGAACCGGGCGATGCCCCACCGCTGCGCCAGCAGCTCGAGCTGGTTGACCATCGCCGCGTACCCCTCGGCGCCGACCAGCGGCACGTTCTCGGTGACGCTGGCCGGCACCCGGCGGGTCACGTCCGCGGCGACGGCGTCCACCGCGTCGGCGGCCATCGGCCGGTAGGTCGTGTACTTGCCGCCGGCGACGGCGATGACCCCCGGCATGGGCCGGGCCACCGCGTGCTCCCGGGAGAGCTGGCTGGTCTCCTCGTCCTCCCCGGCCAGCAGGGGGCGCAACCCGGCGTAGACGCCGGTGATGTCCTCGGCGGTCAGCGGCACGTTGAGCACCGCGTTGACGTGGTCGAGGACGTAGTCGATGTCGGCCCGGCTGGCCGCCGGGTGCGCCTTGTCCAGCGACCACTCGGTGTCCGTCGTCCCGATGATCCAGTGCGCGCCCCACGGGATGACGAAGAGCACCGACTTCTCGGTGCGCAGGATGAGCCCGGCCTCGCCGTTGATCCGGTCGCGCGGCACCACCACGTGCACGCCCTTGCTGGCCCGCACGTGGAACCGGCCCCGGCCACCGAGCAGCGTCTGCAGGTCGTCGGTCCAGACGCCGGTCGCGTTGACCACGACCTCGCTGCGGACGTCGACCTCCGCGCCGGTCTCCACGTCGCGCACCCGGGCCCCGACGACCCGGCCGCCGGCCCTGGTGAAGCCCACCACCTCGGCGGAGTTGAGCACGGTGGCGCCGTAGTGCGCGGCGGTGCGGACGACGGTCAGGGTGTGCCGGGCGTCGTCGGCCTGCGCGTCGTAGTACCGGACGGCGCCGACCAGCGCGTCGGGGCGCAGCGCGGGGAACAGCTGCCGGGCGCCGGTGCGGGTGAGGTGCTTCTGCCGGGGCATCGGCTCGGCCAGCGCGCCGAGCCGGGCGAGGCCGTCGTAGAGCGCCAGCCCGGCGGCGACGTAGGGCCGCTCCCAGACCCGGTGGGTGAGCGGGTAGAGGAAGGGCACCGGCTTCACCAGGTGCGGGGCGATCCGGTTCACGCTCAGGTCGCGTTCGTGCAGCGCCTCGCGGACCAGGCCGAGGTCGAACTGCTCCAGGTAGCGCAGCCCGCCGTGGAAGAGCTTGGACGACCGGGACGACGTGCCGCTGGCGAAGTCGCGCGCCTCGACCAGCGCCGTCCGCAGCCCCCGGGTCGCCGCGTCCAGTGCCACCCCGGCACCGGTGACGCCGCCGCCGACGACCAGCACCTCGAAGTCGCCCGCGGCCAGCTCGGCCCAGGCCCGCGCGCGCTGCTCGGGGCCCAACGGCGGAACTGCGGTCATCGGGGCTCCTCCTCGTGGTTGGCTTCACCATCCCAGGCCCGGCGCCACCCGGCCGACCGAGAGGAAAACCGCTGTGACGGAACTTGTCGCCGCCATCGATCAGGGCACCACCAGCACCCGCTGCATGCTGCTCGACGCCGCCGGCTCGGTGGTGGCGGTCGGCCAGAAGGAGCACCGGCAGGTGTTCCCGCGCGCCGGCTGGGTCGAGCACGATCCGCGCGAGCTGTGGGCGAACACCCGGGAGGTGGTCGGCCAGGCGCTCGCCCGCGGGAACGTCGCGACGGCGGACGTCGTCGCCGTCGGCCTCACCAACCAGCGCGAGACCACCGTCGTCTGGGACCACCGCACCGGGGAGCCGGTGTACAACGCGATCGTCTGGCAGGACACCCGGACCGGGCGGATCTGCGACGAGCTCGGCGCGCTGGGCGGCGGCGCCGACCGGTACTCCGACACCGTCGGGCTGCCGCTGGCCACCTACTTCGCCGGGCCGAAGGTCCGCTGGATCCTGGACAACGTCGACGGCGTCCGGGAGCGGGCCGGCCGCGGCGAGCTGCTGATGGGCACCGTCGACTCCTGGCTGATCTGGAACATGACCGGCGGACCCGACGGCGGCCGGCACCTCACCGACGTCACCAACGCCTCGCGCACGATGCTGATGGACTACCGGACGTTGCAGTGGGATCTCGCCATCGCCGAGGAGATGGGCATCCCGGCCTCGATGCTGCCGGAGATCCGGTCGAACTCGGAGGAGTACGGCCGCGGACGGCGTGCGGGCTTCCTGGCCGGGGTCCCGATCGCCGGGTCGCTGGGCGACCAGCAGGCGGCCACGTTCGGGCAGGTCTGCTTCTCCCGGGGGATGGCCAAGAACACCTACGGCACGGGCAACTTCATGCTGCTCAACACCGGGGAGGACGCCGTCCCCTCGCAGCACGGCCTGCTCACCACGCTGTGCTACCAGCTCGGTGACGCCCGGCCGGTGTACGCGCTGGAGGGGTCGATCGCCGTCACCGGGTCGCTGGTCCAGTGGGTGCGGGACAACCTGGGCCTGATCTCCTCCGCCGCCGAGATCGAGCCGCTGGCCCGCTCGGTGGAGGACAACGGCGGCGCCTACGTCGTCCCGGCGTTCTCCGGGCTGTTCGCCCCGCACTGGCGGGCCGACGCCCGCGGCGCCGTCGTGGGCCTGACCCGGTTCGTCACCAAGGGTCATCTGGCGCGCGCCGTCCTGGAGGCGACCGCCTTCCAGACCCGCGAGGTGCTGGACGCGATGAACGCCGACATCGCCGCCTCCCAGGGATCCGCCGCCCTGACCGAGTTGCGCGTCGACGGCGGGATGGTCGGCAACGAGCTGCTCATGCAGTTCCAGGCCGACCTGCTCGACGTGCCGGTGATCCGGCCGCGGATCGCCGAGACCACGGCACTGGGTGCCGCCTACGCCGCCGGGCTCGCCGTCGGATTCTGGTCGGGGCTGGACGAGCTGACCGCGCTGTGGGCCGAGGACCGCCGCTGGGAGCCGGCGATGTCGGCCGCGGAGCGGGACCGGACCTACCGTCTCTGGCAGAAAGCGGTGACCAAGAGCCTGGACTGGGTGGACGACGACACCCGCTGATCGCGCCCCCTGTTCCGCCAAAATGGCCGTTTTGGCGGAACAAGTCAGGGCTGTGGACGACGGCTGGGCCTCGCCGTTCACCGGGCCACGCTGTGCGGGTGCAGCGACGCGATCGTCACCTCAGCGGGGTCTTCATCGGCAGCCACGCCATCGCCGAGGGCCGGCTGAGTCGAGAGCAGCTCCGCACGCTCGGCTACCGGCGCCTGGTGCAGGGCGTCTATGCCGATCCAGCGCTCCCGTTCGACCACCAGCTGCGGTGTCGCGGCGTCGCACTACTGCTACCGAAGGGCGCGGCCATCGGCGGCCACTCGGCGGCCGCCTGGCACGGCGCCCCCTTCGCCGGGGTCCGCGACCCGGTGACCGTCGTCCGACCGGCGGACGTCGAATGGAAGGGACCGCGCGAGGTCCGGGTGCACCGCAGCGACCTACGCCCCTCCGACATCGACCTGGTCGACGACGTCCCGGTCACCACGGCCGTCCGGACGGCGTGGGACGTCGCCGCCCTGGAGTCGCTGGGCACGGCGGTGGCGGCGCTGGACGCCATGGTCCGTGCCGAGTGCGTGACCCAGCAGCAGCTCGTCGCGATGGCCGAACGCGGCACCGGCCACTGGGGCATCACCAAGGTGCGGCGCGCCATCCCGCTCGTCGACCCGCGTGCCGAGTCCGCCCCGGAGTCCCGTGTCCGGGTCGCCCTCGTGCTGGCCGGGCTCGGCCCGATTCCCCAGTTCGAGGTCCGCCACGAAGGTGTTGAGCTCGCCCGGGTGGACCTCGGCTTCCCCGAGGCGCGGCTGGCGGTGGAGTACGAGGGCGCGTACCACTTCGACGCCGACCAGATCGTCCGGGACGACGCCCGCTACGCGCGCTTGCGCGCCGTCGGCTGGCGGATCATCCGCCTGGCCGCGTCCGATCTCCGTGACCTGGACGGCGTGGTCGCCCGCGTCCGCGCTGCCCTGCTGGCGGCCTGATTCCACCTCCCCCGCCTCCACCAAAATGGCCATTTTGGTGGAGGCCGGCGGTCAGGCGCCGAGGGCGGCGGAGACGACGGCCTTGGCCTCCTCCTGCACCTGCGCGAGGTGGTCGGGGCCGCGGAAGGACTCCGCGTAAATCTTGTAGACGTCCTCGGTGCCCGAGGGCCGGGCGGCGAACCAGGCGTTCTCCGTGGTGACCTTCAGCCCGCCGATGGCGGCGTCGTTGCCGGGCGCCCGGGTGAGCTTGGCGGTGATCGGCTCCCCGGCCAGCTCGGTGGCGGTGACCGCCTCGGGCGCGAGCTTGCCCAGCCTCGCCTTCTCCTCCCGGCTGGCCGCCGCGTCGATCCGGGCGTAGGCCGACGGGCCGAACCGGGTGGTCAGCTCGGCGTGCAGCTGGGACGGCGAACGCCCGGTGACGGCCTGGATCTCGGCGGCCAGCAGGGCAAGCAGCAGGCCGTCCTTGTCCGTCGTCCACACGCTGCCGTCGCGGCGCAGGAACGACGCACCGGCGGACTCCTCCCCGCCGAAGCCGACCGACCCGTCGAGCAGACCGGGCACGAACCACTTGAACCCGACCGGCACCTCGACCAGCCGGCGCCCGAGGTCGGTGACCACCCGATCGATCAGCGACGAGGACACCAGCGTCTTGCCCACCGCGGTGTCCGCGGCCCACTCCGGCCGGTGGCTGAACAGGTAGGAGATCGCCACCGCCAGGAAGTGGTTGGGATTCATCAACCCGCCGTCGGGGGTGACGATGCCGTGCCGGTCGGCGTCGGCGTCGTTGCCGGTGGCGATCTGGTAGTCGTCCTTGGCGCCGATGAGGGACGCCATCGCCGACGGCGAGGAGCAGTCCATCCGGATCTTTCCGTCCCAGTCCAGCGTCATGAACCGCCAGGTGGGGTCGACCAGCGGGTTCACCACAGTGAGGTCGAGCCGATGCCGTTCGGCGATCGCCCCCCAGTAGTCGACACTGGCGCCGCCCAGCGGGTCGGCCCCGATCCGGACGCCGGCCCCGCGGATCGCGTCCAGGTCGAGCACGGTGGGCAGGTCGTCGACGTAGCTGCCGAGGAAGTCGTAGGACTGCGCCGCCGCCCGGGCGCGAGCGAACGGGATGCGCCGGACGCCGTCCAGCCCGGCGGCGAGCAGCTCGTTGGCGCGGCGGGCGATCCAGCCGGTCGCGTCGGTGTCGGCCGGGCCGCCCGACGGCGGGTTGTACTTGAAGCCGCCGTCCCGGGGCGGGTTGTGCGACGGGGTGACGACGATGCCGTCGGCCGGCCCGCCGGCCTTTCCCCGGTTGGCGGTGAGGATGGCGTGGCTGACCGCCGGCGTGGGCGTGAACCGGTCGGCGGAGTCGACCAGCACGGTCACGTCGTTGGCGGCCAGCACCTCCAGCGCGCTGACCCAGGCCGGCTCGCTGAGCCCGTGGGTGTCCCGGCCGAGGAACAGCGGGCCGTCGTACCCCTGACCGGCCCGGTACTCGCAGATGGCCTGCGTCGTCGCGAGGATGTGCGCCTCGTTGAACGCGCCGTCCAGCGAGGAGCCCCGGTGCCCCGACGTGCCGAACGCGACCTGCTGGGCCGGGTCCTCGATGTCGGGCTCGACGGCGTAGTAGGCCGTCACCAGGTGCGGGACGTCGACCAGGTCGCTGGGCTGGGCGGGCTGTCCGGCCCGGGGGTCGCTCATGGCCTGATCCTGACCCCGCACCGCCCGGCCGCGCGACCCGGGCCACCGTGTCGGTGCCCGGCCGTAGCCTGACCGGGTGCTCGGCGACTGGCGGGAGATGGTCACCGACGCGGCGTTGACCGACGCCGTCGGGCCGGAGGTCCTCCGCCGGGCCCAGCCGTACGTGGCGCGGAGCGTGCTCGACGTCCGGCAGGCCGACGACGCACGCCGGCTCACCGGCCTGGTGCAGGGAGCCGCCCCCGAGCCCTACCGGACGACCGTCGTGCGCACCGACGGCGGCCGGGTGGGCTGGGCCGGTGCGTGCACGTGCCCGGTGGGTGACGACTGCAAGCACGCCGTGGCCGTCCTGCTGTCGTTGCGGTCGGCCATCCAGCGCGCACCGGGCGGTGCGGGAGCCGGCACGTGGGAGCAGCAGCTGGCGGAGCTGGTGGCCGCGGCCGCCGACCGGATGCCGGGCACCGCGGTGCCGATCGGGCTGCAGTTCGAGCTGGTCGCCCCGGAGCCCGGGCGGGGGCGGAACTCGGTCGCCACCCCGGGCACCCGGCAGCGGCTGGTGCGGCTGCGGCCGGTGGTGCCGGGCAAGCGGGGGCAGTGGGTGCGCACCGGGGTGTCCTGGCGGCAGCTGCAGTACGACAGCAGCCGCTCCGACTGGAACCCGGCGCACGTGGCCGCGATGCGCGCGCTGTACGCGACCCACCAGGCCGCGCGCAACCAGTACTACTCCTACGCCCCGGTCGACGTGTACCTGCACGAGTTCGGTCCGGGGCTGTGGCGGCTGCTGGCTGAGGCGGTGAGCGACGGCGTCCCGCTGGTGACGGCCGACCGGCCGCCCCGGCCGGTGGTGCTCGCGGAGACCCCGGCGGACGTGGCCGTCGATCTCCGCCGGGCCGGCGACCGCACCGACCTGTCCGCCGTGCTGCGGGTGGACGGGCGGCCGGTCGATCCCGCGCGGATCGGCTTCCTCGGCATGCCCCCGCACGGGGTCACCGTGGACGGGGCCGCCGACACTGGGCCCGCGCTGGTGCTCGCCCGCCTGGACTCCCCGGCGCCGCCGGCGCTGGCCGGCCTGGTGGCCCGCGGCGGGGCGATCGGCATCCCGGCCGGGGACGTCGACCGGTTCCTGCGCGACTGGTACCCGGGGCTGGCGCAGGCGGTGCCGGTGATCTCGGCCGACGGGTCGATGGAGCTGCCCGACGTCCCCCCGCCCCGGCTGGCCGCCGAGGTCCGCTACCCCGGGGACGGCGGGGTCTGCGTGACCTGGTCGGTGCGCTACGGCCCCGACCGGTCGTTCCCTCCGGGCGCGCCGGCCGGCCCGGGCGACGGTCGCGATCCGGCCGCGGAGCAGCTGCTGGTCGAGGCGCTGCCCGGCCCGGTCGGCGGGCTGCCGGAACTCTGGACGCCGGAGCGCCGGCTGGCCGAGCGCGCCGAGCTGACCGGCATGGAGGCGCTGGAGTTCACCACCGAGGTGCTCCCGGCCCTGCGCGCCGACCCGGACGTCGACGTCATCGTGGTGGGCACCCCGACGGCGTACCGGCAGACCACCTCGGCGCCGCAGATCAGCTTCACCGCCCGGGACACCCCGGAGTCCGACTGGTTCGACCTCGGGGTCACCGTGACCATGGACGGCCAGCACGTGCCGTTCAGCACCCTCTTCTCCGCGCTGGCCGCCGGGCGCACCCGGCTGGTGCTGATCAGCGGCACCTGGTTCTCCCTGCAGCGGCCGGAGTTCGAGCAGCTGCGGCTGCTGATCGAGGAGGCCCGGGAGCTGCGGGACCTGCCCGGGGACGGCGTGCAGGTCAGCCGCTTCTCCGCCGGGCTGTGGGAGCAGCTGCTCGGCCTGGGCGTGATCGAGGAGCAGAGCGCGCGCTGGACCCGCGAGGTGCGCGGGCTGATCGACGCCAAGCACGCCGAACCGCCGCCGGTACCGGCCGGGCTGACCGCCGACCTGCGCCCCTACCAGCGGGAGGGCTACGGCTGGCTGGCGTTCCTGTGGGACCACCGGCTGGGCGGGGTGCTCGCCGACGACATGGGGCTGGGCAAGACGCTGCAGACCCTGGCCCTGCTGTGCCGGGCGCACGAGGCCGGCGAGCTGGACGCGGCCCCGGTGCTGGTCGTGGCGCCGACCAGCGTGGTCTCCACCTGGACCCGGGAGGCCGCGCGGTTCGCCCCCGGGCTGCGGGTGGTCGCGGTGACCGAGACCGAACGGCGGCGCGGCACGCCGGTGGCCGTCCAGGTGGCCGGCGCGCACGTCGTCCTGACCTCGTACGCGCTGTTCCGGATCGACGCCGAGTCGTGGACCGCACTGCCCTGGGCCGGGCTGGTGCTGGACGAGGCGCAGTTCGTGAAGAACCACCAGGCCCGCACCTACCAGTGCGCGCGCCGGCTGGAGGCGCCGGTCAAGCTGGCACTGACCGGGACCCCGCTGGAGAACAGCGTGATGGACCTCTGGGCGCTGATGTCGATCGTCGCGCCCGGGCTGTTCCCCGACCCGCAGCGGTTCACCGAGTCCTACCGGATCCCGATCGAGCGGGACGGGGACGCCGAACGGCTGGCCGTGCTGCGCCGGCGGATCCGCCCGCTGGTGCTCCGGCGCACCAAGGAGCTGGTCGCCGCGGACCTGCCGGCCAAGCAGGAGCAGGTGCTCGAGGTGGTGCTCCACCCGCGGCACGAGAAGCTGTACCAGACCCACCTGCAGCGGGAGCGGAGCAAGGTCCTCGGCCTGGTCGAGGACATGCAGAAGAACCGGATGACCATCTTCCGGTCGCTGACCCTGCTGCGGCAGCTGAGCCTGGACCCGGCACTGGTCGACCCGGCCTACGCCGACGTCCCCGCCAGCAAGGCCGACGCGTTCCTGGAGCAGCTGCGCGAGGTCGTCGCCGAGGGGCACCGGGTGCTGGTGTTCAGCCAGTTCACCCGGTTCCTGCGCACCATCCGCGACCGGCTGGACGCCGAGGGCCTGGCCTGGGTGTACCTGGACGGCCGGACGCGGGACCGGGACGCCCGGATCGAGGAGTTCCGCACCGGAACGGCCCCGGTGTTCCTGATCAGCCTCAAGGCCGGTGGCTTCGGGCTGACGCTCACCGAGGCCGACTACGTCTTCGTGCTCGACCCGTGGTGGAACCCGGCGAGCGAGGCGCAGGCCGTCGACCGGGCGCACCGGATCGGCCAGGACAAGACGGTGATCGTCTACCGGCTGGTGGCGGTCGGCACCATCGAGGAGAAGGTGATGGAGCTCAAGGCCCGCAAGCAGGCGTTGTTCTCCCGCGTCGTCGACGGCGGGGCGCTCGCGTCCGGCGCGCTGACCGCCGACGACGTCCGCGGCCTGTTCAGCTGACCGCTTACTGGGAAACGACTGGTAGCGTCGCCCCAGTGGAGATCACCGTCGATTCGGTCGGTCGGATCGTGCTGCCCAAGCCCCTCCGGGAGGCGCTGGGTCTGCGGCCCGGGTCCACGGTGGACATCTCCCGCTACGGCGCCGGACTGCAGCTGGTGCCCACCGGACGCACGGCCCGGCTCGTCGAGGAGTCCGGCGCGCTCGTCGCAACCGGCGAGACCCGGATCGATGACGACACCGTCTTCGGGCTCATCGACTCCGGCCGGCGGTGAGCGCCCCCGTCGCCCTGGACACCAGCGTCGCCGTACCGCTGCTCGTGCAGACCCATGGGGCGCACGACGCGGTCGTCCGCTGGTGGGCGGGCCGGAACATCGCGCTCCCGGGCCACGCGCTGGCCGAGACGTACTCGGTTCTCACCCGACTGCCCGGAGATCTCCGGTTGGCACCCGCCGACGCCGCCCGCCTGCTCGACGAGCGGTTCGGCCCGGCCCTCGTCCTGGGTCCAGAGACCGCTGGGCGACTTCCCCAGGTGCTCAGCGGCCTGGGAATCGCGGGCGGGGCCGTCTACGACGCGCTGGTTGCGCTGGCCGCAGCGGAGCACGGGTGCGAGCTGGCCACTCGCGATGCCCGGGCCAAGGTGACCTACGAGGCGGTCGGCGTCCGGGTCGCGATCGCCGGATGAGCTCGCGGCCGACGGAGAGCTAGACGCTGACGGCGATCGCCAGCAGGAACCTGAGGGCGAGGAAGCCAACGCCCACCCAGCCGAGCACGATGCCCGCGGTCGCCATGCCGCCGCCGGCGTCGCCCCGCTCGCGGATCTGCTTCTTCGCGACGTAGCCGAACACCAGCGCGAGGATGCTGCCGATCCAGAACAGCCAGACGATGCCCAGGACCAACGAGGCGATGGCGAGCCCGTTGGTGCGCTGCGGCGGCGCGTACGGGTAGCCGTAGGGCGGCGGCTGCCCGTACGCCGGCGGCGGCCCGTAGGGCTGGCCGTACGAGGCCGGGCCCTGGCCGCCCGGGTACTGCTGGCCGTCGCTCTGCGTCATGAGCAGCACACTATGAGGCCGCCGCCCGCGCAACCAGCAGCGCCACTCCGGTCGGGTGAGGCTCAGGGCTCGACCTGCTGCAGGCCATGCCGTTGCTCGACTGCGTCGAGGAAGAGCCGCACCGTCTCCAGGAACACCTCCGGCTGCTCGGAGTGCACCCAGTGCCCGGCGTGCTTGATCCGCACCAGCCGGGTGGCCGGGAACAGCTCGTCCATCCGGGGCCGGTCGCGGTCGAGCACGTAGCTGGAGCCGGCACCGGCCACCCACAGCACCGGCCCGTCGAACGTGGCGCCGGGCGGGGGGTCGGGGAAGCGGCGCAGCTCGCCGAGGTCGCGGGCCAGGGTCGCGAGGTTCAGCCGCCAGCGCCAGCCGCCGCCGGCACCGGTGCCCTCCCGGACCAGGCTCTGCAGCAGGAAGCCGCGCACCATGTCGCTCGGGACGGCGGCCGCCAGCGCGCGGTCGGCGTCCTCCCGGCTGTCCAGTCCGGTGAGGTCGATCTGCTGCATGGCGGCGATGAACGCCGCGAAGGGAGAGGCCTCCTCGTCGGGGTCGTCGGTGCGGCCACCGGTCTCGGGGTAGTCGGTGGGGGCGATGTCGACGACGACGAGCGCCCGCAGCACCTCGGGCCGGCGCAGCGCCAGCTGCATGGCCACCTTCCCGCCCATCGAGTGCCCGACCAGCGTGGCCGGCTGCCCGAAGGACGCGAGCTCGGCGGCCACCAGCTCGGCCATGTCCACGTAGTCGACCCGGTCGGTCCACGGCGAGTGCCCGTGGTTGGGGAGGTCGAGCAGGGTCACCCGCCGGCCCTCCTCGGCCAGCCGGCGGGCGATCGTCGCCCAGTTCTTGCCCTGGCCGAACAGCCCGTGGACGAAGACCACCCGGGGGCCCGCATCGCCGATGGTGCGGGCATGCAGCCGGATCGCCTCGGTCATGGGCCCGATCCCATCAGACCGAGCGACCCGGGAGGACGCCGGCGACGGGCAGCCGCACCCGGTGGCGCGCCGGCCGGAGCGAGGCCAGCCACCAGCCGGTGACGCGTACCAGGGCCTCCCGCACGATGCGTCCGGTCATCTTGCTCTGACCGAGTTCCCGGTCGACGAACACGATCGGCACCTCGGCCACGTGCAACCCGCGGCCGCACAGCTGACGGGCGACGTCGATCTGGAAACAGTAGCCCTGGCACTGCACCGACCCCAGCTCGACCGTCTCCAGCGCCCGCCGCCGGAAGGCACGGAAGCCGCCCGTCGCGTCCCCCAGGGGCAGCCGCAGCAGGGCCCGCACGTACCGGTTGGCCGCACGGCTGAGCAGTTCCCGGTGGCGCGGCCAGTTCCGGACGGCGCCGCCCGGGACCCACCGGGATCCGAGGACGGCGTCGGTGCCGGCGTCGTCCAGAGCGGCAATGAGCCGGGGCAGGTCCGCCGGCCGGTGGGAGCCGTCGGCGTCCATCTGCGCGATGACCGGGAACCCCTGCTCGAGGGCCCAGCGGAATCCCGCCACGTACGCGGGCCCGAGGCCCTGCTTCCCGGGGCGATGCAGGACGTGCATGCGGGTGTCGTCGGCGGCCAGCTGGTCGGCGAGCTCGCCGGTGCCGTCCGGGCTGTTGTCGTCGATGACCAGGACGTGGGCGTCGGGGACCTCCCGCAGGACTCCGGCGAGGGTGCGGGGGAGGCTGTCCCGCTCCTGGTACGTGGGGATGCAGACGCACACGGTGGGTGGGGGCACCGTCGATCGGTGCCCCGGTACCGACCGCCTGACACTGCGGTGACGTTGCCGTCTTGCGAGCAGTTCCGTCATGGAATCGAGACGTGCGTTCCCGTGTAGGCGGTGGTGACCCGGGACACCGGGTGGGCGACCGCAATGTCCACGACAGGGGAAGACCATGAACCGAATCGCCCGTGGCGTCGCCGCCGCCTCCGCCTCCGCCCTGATCGCCCTGGGCCTGGGTGCCTGCGCCGGTGAGAACGAGGACGACGACGGCACCGTGCAGGTCACCGAGGAGGTCACCGAGACGGAGGAGGTGGAGACCGAGGTCACCGAGACGCTCGCGCCCACCGAGACCGAGACCGAGGAAGAGGTCGTCGAGACCGAGACCGAGGTCGTCGAGACCGAGACCGAGACCGAGTTCGAGCCCACTGAGGGCAACAACTGACCCGGTGAGCACCGCCGCACCGCCGGTGGAGCAGTCGACAGCGGGCGGCGCCTCCGGGCGCCGCCCGCTGTCGACGTGGGTGGCCCCCCTCGCCGTGTTCTGCCTGGCCGCCGCCCTGCGGTTGTGGGACCTCGGCGACCCGGACCGGCTGTACTTCGACGAGCGCTACTACGTGCCGGACGCCCTGGAGTACCTGAGCCGGGGCGTCGAGGAGGACCGGCCGGCCCATCCGCCGCTGGGCAAGTGGATCATCGCCCTGGGCATCTGGATCTTCGGCTCCGATCCGTTCGGCTGGCGGATCGGGGTCGCGCTGGCCGGGTCGCTGACCGTGCTGCTGGTCCACCTCAGCGCCCTGCGGCTGTTCCGCCACCGCTGGGCCGCCGCCCTCGCCGCACTGCTGGTCGCCCTGGATGGCCTGGCCGTCACCTCCAGCCGCATCGCCATGCTCGACGCCTTCCTCGGGCTGTTCGTCATGGCGGCCTTCTGGCTGGTGCTGCTCGACCGGGACGCGCGCCGCCGGGCCCGGGGAGCCGGGGAGCCGCTGCGCCGGTCGCTGCTCGGTTCCCGGTACCGCTGGCTGGCCGGGTTGGCGCTCGGGCTGGCCGTCGCGACGAAGTGGTCCGGGTTGCTGGCCATCGGCGCCGCGGGGTTGCTGGTGCTCGGCACCGAGCTGTCCGCCCGGGGCGAGGGGGTGCGCCGGACCGTGCAGCGGGGGCTCGCCGTCGCCGGGGGCGCGGCGCTGAGCCTGTTGGTCCTCCCCGCAGCCGTCTACCTCGCGAGCTTCGCGGGGTGGTTCGCCAACTACGCCGAGAGCTCTGCCGGTGCGGCCGCGTGTGGTGACGGGGTCTGCGCGGCCTCCCCGGCCGAACGGCTGGGCACCTGGTGGGACAGCCAGGTCGACCTGGTCGGCTACCACCAGCGGCTCGAGGCCACCCATCCGTACCGCTCCGACCCCCTGGGCTGGCCGTGGCTCGAACGGCCGGTGCTCGCCTACGCCGAGAGCTGCACCACCGCCCAGCAGGAGGAGGGCGGGTGCCAGGTCCCGCCGGGGACGCGCGCCCGGATCGTTCTGCTGGGCAGCCCCGCGCTCTGGTGGCCGGCCCTGGTCGCCTATCCGGTGCTGCTCTGGCGGGCCGTCGCCCGCCGCGACGGGATCGCCGCGACCATCCTGGTTCCGCTGGCCCTGCTGTGGGCACCGTGGCTGGCCGCCGGCAAGCCCGGCTACTTCTTCTACATGGTCCCGGTGGTGCCCTTCCTGGCCCTAGGGCTCGTGCGGGCCGTCCAGCACAGCCGACGACCGCGGCTGCTCGGCGGCGCGCTGCTCGCGCTGTCCACCGCGGCCTTCGCCTTCTTCGCGCCGATCTGGCTGGGTCTGCCGATCGACTCCGACGCGCTCGACCTGCGCTTTTGGCTGTCCTCCTGGCGGTGAGGGCGGCCGACGGAGCACCTCCACCGCCACCCACACCAGGACCGCTGCCCGCAGCGCGACCGCGGCCCCGAGCACCGGGTAGGGGAGTCCGTCGCCGAAGCCGGCCCGGCCGCCCAGGACCGGGAACTCCACCGCGTGCACCAGCACGTCGGCCGCCACCACCGCGAGGAACGGCGCCACCCGGGGGAGGACCAGCGCCATCAGCGGCAGCAGCCACAGCGTGTACTGCGGCGAGTAGACCTTGTTGGCCAGCAGGAAGACCACCAGCACGGGCAGCAGCAGCTGCCACCAGTCCTCGGGGCGTCGGCGGCGGACGCCGAGG
The DNA here is from genome assembly GCA_019779905.1 of Modestobacter lapidis. GTDB lineage: Bacteria > Actinomycetota > Actinomycetes > Mycobacteriales > Geodermatophilaceae > Modestobacter > Modestobacter lapidis. Next base: position 34,088 of record JABAKE010000006.1, read on the forward strand.
GCGACGGTTGCCGTCGCACCGACGGCGAACACCGTCAGGCTCGCCGCACTCAGCGCGGACGGCGACAGGTCCGGCCCACCCAGCTCCGCGAGCAGGTACCAGAGGCTGTCGACGTGCATGCCGCGGGCGCTGCTCAGCTCGTAGAACCGGTCCCAGCCCTGCGGCGCCGCCAGGTACGCCACCACCTGCACCCCGACGAAGACGAGCAGCGCGGCGGCCCCGTGCAGCAGCGCGGCCCGCGGCCGCCGCTGGGCGAGCAGGGCCAGCACCACCAGGGGCACGAGCAGGCCGGGGAACACCTTCGCCGCCGCGCCCAGTCCGGCGAGCGCGCCGGAGGCCGTGTGGTGCCCCCGCCGGTGCAGCAGCAGCGCCCCCACCAGCAGCGCGATCGGCAGGGTGTCCCAGTTGTAGAAGGCGTAGAGGAACAGCGGTGGTGCTGCGGCCCACCACAGCAGCCGGGCCGGGGGCAGGCCCAGCCGCCGCAGCAACGCGAGGGTGACGAGGACCTCCACCACGACCAGCAGGCCGTTCGTGACGAAGAAGAGCAGCATCGTCGGGTCGTCGGACAGCAGGTGCGCCACGGCCGCGGGCAGCCAGATCCGGACGGCGAGCACGGGCGGGTACTCGAGGGGGTCCGCACCGTACGGCCCGGCACCGTCGTCGAGACCGCGCCCGAACCACAACGGCGCCACGTCGTTGTAGCAGTACTGGGAGTACTGCAGCCCCGCGGCCCAGGCCCCGATGTCCAGGCAGCGGGCCTTGGCCCACCAGCCGACCGCCAGGACCACCAGACAGAGACCGACCACCGCCCGGTGGCCGAGGCGTGCGACGTGGCCGGTCATGGTCAGCAGTGTCCCCGGGACACGCCGGTGGGCGACGCCGGACCGTCGGCACCCGGCCGTACCGTCGCCCGGTGCCCCCACGCCGCCGCACCCGGACCACTGCCCGCCGGTCAGCGGCCCCGAAGGCGGCCCCGAAGGCGGCCCCGAGGAAGGCGGCCCCGAAGAAGGCGGCCCCGAGAAAGGCCAGCGGCAGAAAGGCAGCGCCCGAGGTCCCGGTTGCCGGGCCGGGGGAGCGGGTGTGGGTGCTCGCCGTCCCGTTCCGCGCGCCGGCGCCCGGTGCCGGCTGGCACGCCGGCCTGCAGGCCCACGTGTACGTCGGCCCGGCGCTGCCGCCCGCGCTGCGCCCGTACCAGCCGGGCCCGTACACGTTCGAGCGGTTCCTGGAGGACGAGCTCAACGGCGAGCCGCGGCCGGTGCCGGCCGGCCGGCCGATGCAGCCCCGCGCCGAGCAGCGCACCGGCGCCGCGGCGATCGCGGCCGCAGCCGCGGCCGGCCGCCGGATGTTCCTGCTCGGCGACGACCCGGGGGTGGGCAAGACGGGGACCGCCGTCCTGGCCGTCCAGCAGATCGCGACCCAGCGGGCCGGCAGCGCGCGACCGGTGCGCACCGTGCTCGTCGTCGCCGACCGGCCCGCGGCGATCACCGTGCCGCACTGGACCCGGTCGATCGCCGCGTTCGGGGGCGCTGCAGCCGAGGGGCAGGGAGTGCGCTGGTGCGTCACCACCTGGGACCGGCTGGGCAAGGTGACCAAGCTCGGGTTCGACATCGTGATCGCCGACGAGGCGCACATGGTGCGGCACACGACCACCCAGCGGTGGAAGAACTGGAAGGCGGTGTCCGGCGCGGGCCGGGTGAAGGACGCCCCGTTCGTGCTGCTGGCCACCGCGACGCCGGCCCACAGCCCGCTCGAGCTGCCCTACCTGGCCCCGCACTTCGCCGCCGTCCACGACGAGCCGCTGCGCAGCTGGTCCGACCTGCCCGGCCGGCTGGCCGCGCACGGGTTCCACGTGGAACGTGGCCGCTACGGCTGGGTCTGGACCGAGGACGCCGACGAGCGCCGCGCCGATCTGGCCCGGCTGCGCAGCTGGCTGGCCGACACCGAACCGGCGGCCACCCTGCACCGCCCGGCACCCTGGGGGCCGGTCTCGGTGACCGGCACGGCGGTGGAGCTGACCCCGGCCGAGCGCGGGCAGTACGAGGCCGAGTGGTCGGAGTTCCGGGCCGAGATGCAGCTGGCCCGGCGGAAGAAGGAGACCGCCCGGGGCAGGGCGGCGCTGATGCGCTTCCGGCAGAAGGCCGGGCTGATCCGGGCGGGGGCCACCGTCGACTGGGTGACGGCGCAGGTGGAGGCCGACCGGCAGGTCGCGGTGTCGGTGGAGTTCGTCGAGACGGCGGCCGACCCGATCCGCGAGGCCCTGCTGGACGGCGGCATCGCCGTCGCGGGCATCTACGGGCGCGACCGGTTCGACGTGGAGGCCGAGCGGCTCCGGTTCCAGACCGGCGAGGCACCGGTCTGCGTGTTCACCGTGACCGCGTCGATCAGCCTGCACGCCGGCGAGCAGCTACCCGGTGACCTGGCCGCGTCCACCACCCCGCGGGTCGGGCTGTTCCACCAGCCCCGGTTCTCCGGGATCGCCGCCCGTCAGGTCACCGGCCGCACCCACCGCGACCACCAGGTGTCGCCCTGGCGGATCGCCTTCGCCGCGGACACCGTGGAGGAGCAGGTGGCCCGGGTGATGGTGGAGCGGCTGGCGGTCACCGGCTCGACCGCCGGCGGCGACACGGCGAGCCTGCAGGAGATCGCCGAGCTGCTCGACGCCGACTGGCTGCCCGCCGCCTCACTGACCGGGGACTAACCCCACCAACCGCATCGGCAGGTGCGGGATGCCGTCCTCGACGTAGTCCGGACCGGACCGGCGGAAGCCGAAGCGTTCGTACCAGCCCTCCAGGTAGGCCTGCGCGCCGATGTCGACGGTGCGACCGCCGCACAGCTGGATGCCGCGCTCGATCAGCCGTGCGGAGAGCCCGCGACCTCGGGCGGAGACGGCCGTCGCGACCCGGCCGATGGCCCGGTCCGCGCCGTTCTCCAGCACCCGGATGGTGGCCAGCACGGTGCCGTCCTCGTCGGCGAACCAGAGGTGCACGGTGCCGGGCTCGGTGTCCCGGCCGTCCAGCTCGGGATAGGGGCAGTGCTGCTCGACGACGAAGACGTCCACGCGCAGCCGGAGGAGCCCGTACAACTCGGCGGGAGCGAGCTCGGCGAAGCGAGCCTCGCGCAGCGGAAGTGCCCCGGTCACCAGGAGATCGTGCCCTGACGTTCCCAGCGGGAACGTCAGGAGCGGTCCGGGTCCGCGCCGTGCCCGTCCAGCGGCACCCGGGTCACGGCGGGTGCGGAACCGGCCTCGACGTCGTCCGAAGCGCCCTTGCCCAGCCGGCGCAGCATCGCCCCGACGTCCAGGCCGGTGAGGTCACCGGACAGCTGCAGCCCCTGGGCGACGTTCGCCGCGACCGAGCGGCCCAGCGCGCCGGCGCCGTCGGCGGAGATGACCGTCATCTTGTCCACGCCGGCCAGCGGTGCCGACGCCGCGGCCACGACCTCGGGCAGCACCTTGACCAGCAGGTCCAGGATCGCCGCCTCGCCGTACGTGGCGAAGGCGTCGGCCCGGGCGTCCATCGCCTGCGCCTCGGCCTGCCCGCGCGCCAGGATCGCCGCCGCGTCCGCGGCACCCTCCCGCTCGACGGCGTCGGCGATCGCCTGGCGGCGCAGCTTCTCCGCCTCGCCCCGCTTGGCGCCCTCGATGGCCTCGGCCTCGGCGAGCGCCGACCGGCGGGCCCGCTCGCCCTCACCGGACAGCTTCGCCTGCTCGGCGGCGGCCTGAGCGGCCGCGATGGTCGCCTGCCGCTGGGCCTCCGCGGTCAGGATCGCCGAGTTCTTGCGCCCCTCGGCCTCCTGCTCGACCCGGTACCGCTCGGCGTCGGCCGGCCGGCGCACCTGGGTGTCCAGCTGGGCCTGGGTCAACGATGCCGTCCGCGCCGCGACCTTCTCCTGCTCGGCGAGCACCTGCTGGTCCTGCGCGGCCTGGGCGAGCGGCCCGGCCGCCGCGGCGCGGGCCTTCGCCGCATCGATCTCGGCGTCGATCTCGGCCTGCTTGAGCTGGAGCTGTCGCTGGGAGACCGCGATCGCCTCGTCGGCCAGCAGCTGCTCCTGCTGGGCGGCCTGCCGGGCGCGCGCCTCGGCGATCGACGCCTCCTTGAGCACCCGCGCGGCCTCCGGGCGCCCCAGGTCGGCGAGGTAGGTGCCCTCGGCCTGGATGTCCTGCAGCTGGAAGGTGTCGAGCACCAGGCCCTGCCCGGTGAGCGAGGACTCGGCCTCCTCGGCGACGGCGGAGGCGAAGGCGGCGCGGTCCCGGATGATCTCCTCGATGGTCAGCCGGCCCACGATCGAGCGCAGCGCACCGGCGAGCACCTCCGAGGTGAAGGTGTCGATGCCGTCCTGCTGGGCGAGGAAGCGCTGGGCGGCGGCCCGGATCGCACCCTCGTTGCCGCCGACCTTCACGATCGCGACGCCCTCGAGGTCGCACTTGACGCCCTGCTTGGACACCGCGCCGCGGATGCCGACCGGGATCCGCCGGCTGGACAGGTCGATCGAGTGCAGCTTCTGGACCACCGGCAGCACGAACACGCTGGCGCCCATCACGACCTTCTGACCCGACATGTCCCGGCTGACGGCGCCGTCGGAGCTGGTCACCGAGCGGCCCTGCCGGCCGGTGACCAGGAAGGCCTGGTTCGGCCCGGCCACCTTGATCCGGGACAACACGAGGAGCACCAGCAGGACGACCAGGGCGGCGATGCCGCCGATCGCGATGAGCAGGGTCATGGGGTGGTTCCTCCGAGGCTGAGAGGCGGGTCGGGAGCTGTGGAGACGACCTGCACGGACGTCTCGGTCGGGGTGTCGACGACGTAGACCGGCGTGCCGGTGGGCAACGGGACGTCGCTGCGGGCGTGGTACTTGAGCTGCTGGCCGGCGACGGTCAGCCGCACCTCGCCCAGGCCGCCGGCCGGAACCCGTGAAACGACGACGCCCTGGGCGCCGAGCAGGTGGGCGCGGGTGAGCGTCGGCTCGGTGGGCATGTCGCGGAACGCGGCGGACAGCCGGACGGCGCCGGCGGCCAGCGGCAGGGCGACGACCAGCCCGCCGGCGAGCGAGCCGAGGACGGTCACCACCCCCGGCAGATCGGGCAGCAGCGCGCTCACCGCGGCCCCGCCGAATCCGGTGCCGCCGACGAAGGCGGCGATCGCGGGCAGCGAGAACGGGCCGTCGCCGTCGGCGTCACCGAGGTCGGCACCGCCGAGCACGAGCGCGAGCAGCAGCACGACCAGGCCCACGCCGCCGACGGCGAGGAAGGCCGTCGCGATCGGGTCCATGGGCCCCCCTGGCGGTAACGGGTGGCAACCGTCGCAGTTCAGAGCCTCGTGATCAAGATGCGTTCGGCAACTCTGACCCGTTCAGGTACCCATCGCGTACTGCTGCGCGACCTGGCCCTGCCCGAGCACGGAGTCGAAGATGCCCACGTGCGCCATGGCGCCGGCGAACCAGCCGTTGGCCGGCTGGTCGGGCCAGGCGCCGCTGATGGTGTCGTAGCCGATCCGCCAGTACCCGGTGGTGTTCTCCGCCGACGACGCCCACGTCGTCCCGATGTGCGTCCGGTCCACGTACAGCCGCATGCCGGTGCCCGGCGAGAACGTGGCGGTGACCAGGTGCCAGCGGTTGTCGTTGTAGGAGCCCGGCGTGGTGACCGTGTGGTAGTTGCCGTTGTAGATGCCGAAGATCAGCTTGCCGGCGTTGGTCATGTAGACGTGCCGGTCGTACTGGCCGGAGGCCGCGCCGGCGGTCCCGTTGCCGAAGCCGATCAGCTTGCCGCCGTTCCACGTGGAGGTCCGGAACCAGGCCTGGACGGAGAACGTCTGCGGGCCGGGCACCGCCTGGGTGGTCCACATGGCGCCGGTGCTGCCGTCGAAGGAGACCGCGCGGTCGAAGTCGTCCCCGCAGGCCGGCCCGGCGACCCGGTAGGTCACGCCGCCGGCGCTGAACGTGCCATCGGCCGACCGGCCGGCCGAGCCGGTGTTGTCCGCCGTCCGCCCGCGCGACTCCTGCAGGTCGTAGAACCGGGCGGCGTTCGCGCCGGTGGACAGGCTGACGTCGGGGCAGTTCCACCACTTCGCCATCGGGATGGTGACGCCGGGGGTGCTCGTGGAGCTGGTGAAGCGGGCGGATGCGCCGGGCAGCGCCACCGCGGCCAGCAGGACGGCGACGAGTGCCGTCGCCCGCCGCGCGGAACGGGGCCGGTCGTCCTCCCGGCGGTGGAGCAGGGCGAGCGCGATCAGGACGGCCAGGGCCGCGGCCGTGCCGGCGAGCGGCGCGGCGCGGCCGCTGTCGGCCCACACCGCCGGCAGCCCGATGGCCGGGAGCCGGACGGTGCCCACCCCGTGCACGGCTGCGGGGTCGACCAGGGAGCCGTCCGCGGTGGCGTTGGCGTCGCCGCGGAGCCGGAGCCCGCCGTCCTCGACCGCGATCAGCCGGTGCAACCGCAACTCGCCGGGGGCGTCGGGGTCGTCGACCAGCAGGACCTGCCCGGGCTCCAGCTCGGCGGCCGGCACCGGGCGGACGACGGCGACGTCACCGGGCACCAGTTCCGGGCGCATCGAGCCGGAGAGCACGACCGTGGACTGCCAGCCGATCAGCGCCGGCAGCACGGAGACGAGCAGGAGCAGCACGAGCGTGGCGAGCACGGCGCGGGCGGTCACGGTGAACGCCAGCACCGGGCGGCTGGACCGCCAGTGCACGGGCTGCTGGTTCGGGACGGCGGTCATCGGGTCTGCGCCTCCCAGACGAAGGTGACCGACACGGTGCCGCCCTTGGTGCTGGTCGGCGCGTTGCCGGAGACCGAGTACGTCAACTGGTAGGTCCGGTTCTCCCCGGCGGGATTGCCGGCCAGCGTCCAGGGCAGCACGCCGCGGGACCAGCTGGTCGGGAAGGAGGAGAGGGTGGAGGTGGTGGTGGGGCCGCTGGGCACGAACCCGTCGCACTCCCCGTACTGGCCCCCGCCGGTGCCGGCGACCATGCGCAGCGAGATGTACCTGTCCAGGTCCCGGGTGTCGGACTTGTCGTCGCTGTAGAGCCGGACCTCGGCCGGGACGGACCCGGTGGACCGGACGGCGATGCAGGCGGTGGAGCTCTCGCCGGGCAGGACCTCGTCGAGGGAGAGGGCGGCACCGAACATCGAGATGCTGTTGGTCAGCTCGACCGTGCCGGTGCCCACCGACGTGGTGAGCGGCCCGGCGCTGTTCCCGAAACCGGCGTACGAGGACTGCCACACCAGCGCGGTGGCCAGCACGAGGGCGACTGCGCCCGGCAGGAGCAGCCATCGCCGCACACGACGGCGCGGCGGGCGCACGACCTCCGGAACTCCCATGACAGGTGCATCGGCCCGTCCGGGCCGGACGTTGAGCGGCCGGTTCACCCGTTCGGGTGGTGTTAGCGTCCTGCCGATGGACGCCGCTTCCCCCGCCGCATCCCTCGCCGCGGCCCGCACCGCACTGCGCGAGACCGCCCCCCTGGTGCACTGCCTCACCAACACCGTCGTCCAGACGATCACCGCGAACGCGCTGCTGGCCGGAGGGGCCGCCCCGGCCATGGTGGACGCCCCCGAGGAGGCCGGTGAGTTCGCCGCCGTCGCCTCCGCGGTGCTGGTCAACGTGGGCACCGTGCACGCCCGCACCGCCGAGGCGATGCGGATCGCCGCGCGGGCGGCGGGCGGGGCCGGCACCCCCTGGGTGCTCGACCCGGTGGCCGTCGGCGGGCTGGCATTCCGCACCGACCTGGCCGCCGAGCTGGTCGCGCTGCGCCCGACCGTGGTGCGCGGCAACGCCTCGGAGGTGCTGGCCCTGGCCGGCGCCGGGTCCGGTGGCCGCGGCGTGGACAGCACCGCGACGGCGGACGACGCGCTCGCCGCCGCCGGGGAGCTCGCCCACCGCACCGGTGGCGTGGTCGCGGTCAGCGGGGCGGTCGACGTCGTCACCGACGGAACCCGCACCGTGCGGATCGGCGGCGGGTCGGTGCTGTTGACCCGCACCACCGGCGCCGGTTGCGCGCTCGGCGCGCTGGTCGCCGCCTACGTCGCGGCCACCGGCGATCCGCTGACCGGCACGGTCGCCGCGCACGCCCACGTGGCACTCGCCGCGGAGATCGCCGCCCGCCTCGCCGAGGGCCCGGGGACGTTCGCCGCCCACTGGCTGGACGCGCTCGACGCCCTGGACGGCGACGCGCTGGCCCGGGCCGACGTGCGCAGCTCATGAGATCCGGCTTCGACCCGCGCCTCTACCTGGTCACCGACACCGCGCTGTGCGCGCCGCGGTCGGTGCCCGAGGTCGTCGCGGCCGCGGTCGCCGGCGGGGTGACCGCCGTCCAGGTGCGGGACAAGACCGCCGGCCGGCGCGAGCTGCTGGCCCTCACCCGCGCCGTGCAGGCGGTGCTCGCCGACCGGCCGGACGTGCAGGTGGTGGTCGACGACGCCGTCGACGTCGCCCTGCTGACCGGCGCCGGCGTGCACGTCGGGCAGCAGGACCTGCCCGCCGCCGAGGTCCGCGCGCTGCTGGGGCCCGGACCGCTGGTCGGGGTGTCGGTCGGGAACACCGCCGAGCTGGCCGGGGTGCTGGCGCTACCGGCCGGCACGGTGGACCTGGTGGGGCTGAGCCCGGTGTGGTCCACCCCGACCAAACCCGACGCCGGCGCCGGGCTCGGGCTCGACGGCGTCCGCACGCTGGCCGCGGCCGCCCGGGCCGGTGGGCTCCTGGCGGTGGCGATCGGCGGGATCTCCGCCGGGAACGCGGCCGCCGTGGCCGCGACCGGGGTCGACGGCATCTGCGTGGTCTCCGGCATCTGCGCCGCCGCCGACCCGGCCGCGGCCGCCCGGACGCTGCGGGCCGCGTCGTGACGGCCGCCGTGGCCCTGACGGTGGCCGGCAGCGACCCGAGCGGCGGCGCCGGCATCCAGGCGGACCTGAAGACCTTCAGCGCGCTGGGTGTCTACGGCACCGCGGTGCTGACCGCGCTGACGGCGCAGAACACCCGGGGCGTGACCGGGGTGCACGCCGTTCCGGCGGAGTTCGTCGGCGACCAGCTGCGCACCCTGTTCGACGACGTGACGGTGCACGCCACCAAGCTGGGCATGCTCGGCTCGGCGGACGTGGTCCGCGAGGTCGCCCGGGTGCTCGCCGACCGGCCCGGCGGCCCGGTGGTGTGCGACCCGGTGATGGTGGCGACCAGCGGTGACCGGCTGATCAGCGAGGAGGCGGTGGACGCCGTCCGCGGCGTGCTGCTGCCGGTCACCGACCTGCTCACCCCGAACGTCCCCGAGGCCGCCGCGCTGCTGGACGTCGCGCCGGCGACCCGGGCCGCGGAGCTGGCGGACCAGGCCACCGCGCTGCTGGCGCTGGGGCCGGGCGCGGTGCTGCTCAAGGGTGGCCACCTGGGCGGGGACGAGAGCGTCGACGTGCTGGTGACGCCGGCGGGGGTGGTGGTGACCCGGCGGCCGCGGGTGGCGACGACGGCGACGCACGGCACCGGCTGCACCCTGTCCGCGGCGATCGCCGCGCTGGCCGCGCGGGTGCGGCCGGCCGAGCCCGGCGCACCGCGGGACTGGACGCCGCTGGTTGAGGGCGCGCGGAACTACCTGCAGGCGGCGCTGGAGGGCGGCGCGGCGCTGGGGATCGGCTCCGGGCACGGCCCGGTGCACCACTTCACCGGCTGGTGGTGAACCGCTGAGCGGTCACTCGTCGAGCAGCTCGCGGAGGTGGATGGCGGCCAGCTCGTCGCCGTCCTCGGCCGCGATCGACAGATGCCGGACGGCGCCGGCCAGGTCGCCGCGCTCGCGGAACAGCATCCCCAGGTTGGTGTGGGCGAGGACGTCCCCGCCGTCGATGGCAGCCCGGTAGGCCGCCTCCGCGGCGACGTCGTCCTCGAACTCGACCAGGCAGAGATCGCCCAGCGGCAGCCAGCTGTCCAGCTCGTCCCGCAGCGCGCCGGCCTCCAGCACCGCGCGGGCCTCCTCGACCCGGCCGTCGGTGCGCATCAGGTCGGCGAGGGCCACCCGGGCCGGCGGGTGGTCCGTGGTGCCGGCCCGCAGGTCCGCCTCCAGGGCCGGGTCGCGGGTCAGCTCCCACCGCCAGCAGGCCAGGACGGCGGCTGCCTGGGGGTCGTCCCCGGCATCGGCGGACCGCTGCCGCCAGGCCCACGCGTCGTCGGCGGAGCCGAGCTCGGCGGCCCGCTGGAACGCCGACCCGGCCTCGTCCCAGCGGTGCAGCTCACCGAGGCTCGTGCCCAGGCCCAGCCAGGCCAGGACGCACCCCAGCTCGGCCGCCCGGCGGAAGGCCGCCACCGCCTGCTCGTGGTCGCCGGCCTCGGCCAGGTCGAAGCCCCGGTCGTACAGGTCGTCGGCGTCCTCGGGGGAGTCTGGGCGGGCCACGGCGGCATCGTGCCCCGAGGTGGGGTGCGCCGGTGCGGGTTCCCGGCGTGGTGACACTCCACCGGGTCAGGTCCAGTCGGGTGGGTCGGCGGGTTGCAGGGCCGGGTCGTCGGCGGCGAGGGTGCGCACCGGCCCGGGCGCCGTCCGCGGGCCCTCGAAGCGCACCGTGACCCGGTTGAGCCCGCTGCCCCACACCCAGCCCGCACCGCGCTCGGCGTGGACGACGTCCTGGCCGGGGTACCAGGCCACCACGGAGGGGCCGGGCCGCGGGTCGCCGGGTACGGCGTCGGGGAGCTCGTCCACCGGCTGCGCATCGTCCGGCTCGGCGAACAGGTCGCCCTGCACGTAGGTCGACAGCCCCGAGACACCGACGCCCAGCAGCCGCAGGCCGCCGGACCGGTCGACCGCCGCGAGCAGCCGGCGGGCCACGGCGGCGATCTGCCGCGGGTCGTCGACCGGCTGGGCGAGGGTCTGCGAGCGGGTCAGCGTGCTGAAGTCGTAGCGGCGGACCTTGAGGGTGACCGTTCGCCCGGAGGTGCCCGAGCGCTGCAGCCGGCTGCCCACCCGGGCGGCGAGGGCGTCGATCTCGGCGGTCAGCCGGGCCGGATCGGTGACGTCGCGGGCGAAGGTCTCCTCGGCGCTCACCGACTTGGCCTCGCGGTCGGTGACCACCGGGCGGTCGTCGTCGGCCCGGGCGAGCCGGTAGAGACCGGCGCCGTGCGCCTGGCCGACCAGGGTGGTGAGGTCGATGAGGGAGAGCCGGTGCAGGTCGCCGACGGTCGCCACCTTGACCTGGGCCAGCCGCTCGGCGGTCGCCGGGCCGACGCCGCCGAGGCTGCGCACCGGCAGCGGGTGCAGCACGGCCAGCTCCTCACCCGCCGGGACGACGGTCAGCCCGTCGGGCTTGCGCAGCTCGGAGCCGATCTTGGCCAGCGACTTGGAGGTGCCCACCCCGACCGAGCCGGTGACCCCGCCGGTGGCCGCCGCGATGGTGTCCTTGAGCCGGGTGGCCAGGGCGGTCACGCCGGCGACGCTCAGGTCGTGGCCCCCGGCGGCCAGGTCGACGTAGGCCTCGTCGACCGAGACCTGCTCGACCAGTGGCGACAGCTCCCGCAGCGCCGCCATGACCACCTCGGCGGTGCGCTGGTAGGCGGCGAAGCGGGGGCCGAGGAACGCGGTGCCGGGCGGGCAGATCCGCCGGGCCTCGGGGGTCGGCATCGCGCTGCGCGCACCGAACGCGCGGGCCTCGTAGGAGGCGGTGGAGACGACCCCACGCCCCCCGGTACCGCCGACGACGACGGGCCGGCCGCGCAGCGAGGGCTTGTCGCGCTGCTCGACGGCGGCGAAGAAGGCATCGAGGTCGAGGTGCATGATGCTCGGCTCGCGCCGCATGCGTCGTCCCCCGTCCTGTGCCCTGACCGGCGGCGTCGCCGGCGTCTCAGCGATGATGCCCGGATGGTCGAGCAGAGCGCGTGGACGCAGATCACGCAGCAGGACCCGGGGCACTCGGCTGCCTACGTACAGCGGTTCCGGACGATGGCCGAGCAGGGGAAGGACCTGGCCGGGGAGGCCCGGCTGGTCGACGCCATGCTGCCCCGCGGGGCGCGGGTGCTGGACGCCGGGTGCGGCCCGGGGCGGGTGGGGGCGTTCCTGGCCGACGCCGGCCACGAGGTCGTCGGGGTGGACGGCGACCCGGTGCTGATCGCCGCCGCGGAGGAGGACCACCCGGGGCCGCGGTGGATCGTCGGCGACCTGGCCGAGCTGGACCTCCCCGCGCACGGCATCACCGAGCCGTTCGACGCGATCGTGTGCGCGGGCAACGTGATGACGTTCCTGGCGCCGGGCACCCGGGTCGAGGTGCTGCGCCGGCTGCGCGGCCACCTGGCGCCCGGCGGACGGGCGGCGATCGGGTTCGGGGCCGGCCGCGGGTACCCGTTCGAGGAGTTCCTGGCCGATGCGCAGGCCGCGGGGCTGGTACCGGACCTGATGCTGTCGACCTGGGACCTGCGGCCGTTCACCCCGGACGCGGACTTCCTGGTGGCGGTGCTGCGGTGACGTACCTGCCGGACCCGGCGACGTTCTCGCGCCGGGCGGACCAGCGCTCGGCCGGGCGCACCCGGTTCGTCGCCACCGGCAGCCAGACCCGCGGCGACTTCGGGCTGTTCGAGGTGACGATGGCGCCGGGCGGCAGCGGGCCCGGCCCGCACCTGCACCGCACGTTCAGCGAGTCGTTCCACGTGCTGGAGGGGTCGCTGGCGGTGCTGAGCGGCGCGGAGTGGACGACGGCGCACGCCGGCGACCTGATCTACGTCCCGCGCTCGGGGGTGCACGGCTTCCGGGCGGCCGGGCCGGACGTCGGCGCCCGGTTCCTGATCCTGTTCACCCCGGGCATCCCGCGCGAGCGGTACTTCGAGGGCCTGGTCGAGCTGCACGCCGGCGGGCGGACGCCGTCGACCGAGGAGATCGACGAGTTCGCGCTCCGGCACGACCAGCTGAACCTGCGGGACTGACGCCGGATGCCCCTGCTCACCGTCGGGCACGGCACCGACGACCGGGGACGGCTCGGCGACCGGCTGGGCGCGGCCGGTATCGAGGACCTGGTCGACGTCCGGCGCTTTCCGGGGAGCCGCCGCAACCCGGACGTCGGCCGGGACGCCCTCGCCGAGTGGCTCCCCGGGCTCGGCATCACCTACCGCTGGGCGGAACCGCTCGGCGGCCGCCGCCGGCTGCCGGCCGGGAAGCCGGTGGTGGACGACTGGTGGACCGTGGCGCAGTTCGCCGCGTATGCCGCGCACACCCGGAGCCCCGAGTTCGCCGGTGCGCTGGCCGAGGTGCTCGGGGCCGCCCGGGACCGGACCGTCGCGGTGATGTGCAGCGAGTACGTGTGGTGGCGGTGCCACCGGCGGCTGATCGCCGATGTCGCCGTGCTGACCGCGGACACGCCGGTCGACCACCTGATGCCCGACGGCCGGCGCACCGCCCACCGCCCGTCCGCGGGAGCCGTGCTCGGCGCGGACGGGGTGGTCCGCTGGCCGGCCGCGGATAGTCTCGGAGGGTGATCACGGGGACGCTGAAGAGCGATATCGACCGCGTCTGGGACGCCTTCTGGTCCGGCGGGATCGCCAACCCGCTGGAGGTGATCGAGCAGATCACCTACCTGCTGTTCGTCCGGCGGCTGGACGACCTGCAGACGGTCGCCGAGAACAAGGCCCGGCGCACCGGCCGACCGCTGGAGCGCCGGATCTTCCCCGAGGACGGCGGCAACGTCCTGCGCTGGTCGCGATTCAAGGACACCGACCCCACGTCGATGTACGAGACGGTCAGCAACGGGGTCTTCCCGTTCCTGCGCACGCTCGGCGCCGAGGAGTCGACCTACTCCCACCACATGAAGGACGCCCGGTTCACCATCCCGTCCCCGGCGCTGCTGTCGCGGGTCGTCGACATGCTGGACAAGGTCCCGATGGACAACCGGGACACCAACGGCGACCTGTACGAGTACATGCTCGCCAAGATCGCCAGCGCCGGGCAGAACGGCCAGTTCCGGACGCCGCGGCACGTCATCCAGCTGATGGTCGAGATGACCGCGCCGACGCCGGCCGACGAGATCTGCGATCCGGCGTGCGGGACGGCGGGCTTCCTGGTGGCCGCCGGCGAGTTCGTGCGGCGCGAGCACGGTGACGCCCTGCTCGAGGTGGCCCGGGACCGGCACTTCAACGAGAGCATGTTCCACGGGTACGACTTCGACTCCACGATGCTGCGGATCGGCAGCATGAACATGTTGCTGCACGGGGTCGAGCAGCCCGACATCCGCTACCGCGACTCGCTGTCCGACGGTGCGAGCGGCGAGTCGGAGCTGTACTCGCTGGTGCTGGCCAACCCGCCGTTCGCCGGGTCGCTGGACTACGAGTCGGTGGCCAAGGACCTCCAGCAGGTGGTGAAGACCAAGAAGACGGAGCTGCTGTTCCTGGCGCTGTTCCTCCGGCTGCTGAAGGTCGGTGGACGCGCGGCGGTGATCGTGCCGGACGGCGTGCTGTTCGGGTCCTCCAAGGCGCACAAGGAGCTGCGCCGGACGCTGGTCGAGGACCACAAGCTCGACGGCATCGTGAAGCTGCCCAGCGGGGTGTTCAAGCCCTACGCCGGGGTGTCGACGGCGATCCTGCTGTTCACCAAGACCGGCGTCGGCGGCACCGACGACGTCTGGTTCTACGAGGTGACCGCGGACGGCTGGTCACTGGACGACAAGCGCGCGCCCCTGCTGAGCGAGGACAAGCTCGGCCCGCGGCCCGAGACGTCACTGACGGAAGGCGAGCACGCCCGGAACAACCTGCCCGACGCGCTGGCCCGGTGGTTCGACCGCGACGGCGACGAGCGGAAGCGCGAGCGGACGGAGCAGAGCTTCTGCGTACCCCGCGAGGAGATCGCCGCCAACGGCTACGACCTCTCGCTCAATCGGTACAAGGAGGTCGTGCACGAAGAGGTCGAGCACCGCCCGCCGCTGGAGATCATCGCGGAGCTGGAGGCGCTGGAGGCGGAGATCCAGCAGGGGCTTGCCGAGCTGAAGGCGATGCTCGCGTGAACGCCCCGACCGTCCGGCTGGCGGACGTAGCCGAGATCAACCCGCGTCTCAAGGTGCGACCAGCCGCAGACGAACCCGTCGCATTCCTGGGTATGGCCGATGTCGACGCCACCGATGGCAAGACGACGCCCGGCGGGAAGCGACCCTTCGCGTCCGTCGCCAAGGGGTACACGCCATTCCTCGACGGCGACCTACTGGTCGCGAAGATCACCCCTTGCTTCGAGAACGGCAAGATCGCCCAGGCGAACCTCCACCTCCCCGTCGGGATGGGCTCCACCGAGTTCCACGTGATCCGTCCCAAGCCAGGTGTGCTGGACGCTAGATATGCGCTACAGCTACTGCGCACCCCTGCAGTCCGAGCTGCTGGCGAGCGCAGGATGACCGGTAGCGGCGGGCAACGGCGCGTCCCGGCAAACTTTCTCCAGTCACTGCCAGTCTCCCTGCCGAGTCTGGACGAGCAGCGGCGAATCGCGGACATCCTCGACCGCGCCGACGCCCTCCGCACCAGGCGGCGCCAGACCAGCGACTTGCTGGACGACCTCGCCGCGTCCGTGCACATCGACATGTTCGGAGACCCGCACACCAATCCAATGGGATGGCTCTCCGCGCCGCTCGGTGACCTAGCAAGGGTGATTCGGGGCGCATCACCACGGCCAGCGGGAGATCCCCGATATTTCGGTGGCCCAATACCCTGGCTCAAGATTTCTGACATCACCGCGTCACCCGGACTCACCGTCTCCCATATCAAGGAGGGGGTCACCGAAGCCGGTCGCGACCGGAGCGTCCTACTCAAGACCGGCAGTCTGATCCTCACCAACAGTGCAACCGTAGGTATCCCGAAGTTCCTGGGCGTTGACGCTTGCATCCATGACGGCTTCCTCGCCCTGCTTGATCTGGACCCTCGGGTGAACTCGGTCTTTCTCTACTTCTCACTCCTTCTCCGTCGAAAGCACCTCGCTGCCATGGCACCGCAAGGCACCCAGAAGAACCTCAATACTGGTATTGCGAAAGCGCTGAGCATCTCGGTGCCGCCACGGCACGCGCAGGACGCATTCGTCACCACCATGGAGAGGCTCGGTGTTGCCCGACGCAGTGCAGAGCTGCACCGCTCACAAACAGATGCGTTGATTGCCGCGCTACAGCACCGGGCGTTCCGGGGGGAGCTGTGACCGCGCCGGACACCATGCCGACGTGGGAAGAGTTCCTCGTCCCCGTCCTACAGGTGCTCAGCGAAGGGCAGCAGCGCGGCAGGCGGGAGATGTTCCACCTCGCTGCGGTACAGGCCGGCCTGACCGACGAGCAACTGTCCGAAGTGCTCGCATCTGGCCAGACCAAGGCGAGCAACCGGATCGGCTGGGCGCTGTCCGCCCTCGCCCGGTCCCATGCCATCGACCGACCCACCCGCGGCCAGTACCTCATCAACGAGCGCGGCCGCGCACTGCTCGCCGACCACCCCGAGGGGCTCACCCAGCGGCTACTCTTCCCGCAGGGTCGCCCTTCCGGCAAGACCACCGTGCCGGCGGATGCAGTTGTCGATGGAGCAGACACCGAGCTGGATCCCGTCGAGCAGATCGACGAGGGCGTCACCCGCTTCAACGCCGACGTCGCCGTCCAGCTGATCGACCGCATCCGCGCCCAGGACCCGGCCTTCCTAGAGCAAGCCGTCCTCGACCTGCTGGTGGCCATGGGCTACGGCGGCGCGGAGAAGCAGGCCCGTCGCGTCGGCGGATCCGGTGACGGCGGCATCGACGGCATCATCGACCAGGACGCACTCGGACTCGACCGGGTCTACGTGCAGGCCAAGCGCTACGCCGCGGACCGGCCCATCGGTTCGGAGACGCTCCAGGCGTTCGTCGGCGCAATCCACGGCCGGCACGCCAGCCGCGGCATCTTCATCACCACCAGCCGCTTCACCCAGCAGGCCATCGACTATGTCTTGAGCATCCAGACTCGGGTGATCCTGATCGACGGCGACCGGCTGGCCCGGCTGATGATCCAGTACGGCGTCGGCGTCCAGACCCGGCACACCTATCGCCTGGTCGAGGTCGACGAGGACTTCTTCGAGTAGGTCGCCGGATCCCGAAACTGTCAGACCCCCTCGCCATACTCGTACACATGTTCGAGGGTGGCGACTACGGCGTCGGGGTGACGGTGACCCCGCTCGTCGCCGCGCCATGGCCCGCGGACCTGACCCCACCCGGGGTGACGTCGCATCCGGCACGGTTGGGCGAGCTCCTCCCGGTGGCTTCCCGCACGGATGACGAGCTGGCCGCCGAGCTGCAGCGGGTCGTCCGGCTCGAGAGCATGCTCGCCGCCTACAAGGCCGAGCTCGTCACGACCTTCGCCGATCGCCGGCCGCTGACCCTCGACCGGTCGCCGGACGACCCCGGCGCCGCGTCACCCGGATGGCCCCCGGCCCCCGGGCAGGAGGCACCGGCCGGGGTCAGCGAGTTCTTCGCCGACGAGCTGGCCCTCGTGCTGAACTGCTCCCGCGCCGGAGCGACCACGCTCGCCGACCACTCGATGACCCTGCTGAACCGGCTGCCGGCCACCTGGGCGGCGCTGGCCGACGGCGAACTGGACTGGCCGCGGGCCCGCGGCCTCGCGGAGGAGCTCGGCTGGCCGGCCCGGGGCACCGATCCGCAGATCGTGGCGGAGGTCGAGGCGGCCGTCCTCCCGACGGCCGCCCGCCTGTCGGTCAAGGGCCTGCGCGCGGCGGCCCGCCGGGAGCTGCTGCGCCGCGATGCGGCTGCCGCCGACCGGTGCCGCGAGCGGGCCGAGCGCCTCGCCGACGTGACCGTGCGCCCGGCCGGTGACGGGATGGCTGAGCTGACCGCGTTCCTGCCGCAGCCCCTGGCCGCCGCCTGCCGGGAAACCGTCGACGCCTATGCCCGGCTGGCCAAGCAGGATGGCGATCCCCGCCCCATCGGCCAGCTCCGCGCCGGCGTCCTCACCGACCTCATCCTCCGGCCCTGGGACACCAGCCGGCCGCCGGTCACCGCACACCTCACGGTGGTCGCCCCGCTGCCAGCCCTGTCTGACGACGCAGCGACCGGGGCTGAGACCGCCGACGTCGAGGGGCAGCCGATCACCATCGGGCACGTCCGGGCGCTGCTCGAACAGCTGGACACCCTCTGCCCCGGCGGCCTCCAGGCACCCACCGGGGGAACGCTGCGCATCGCCCTCGTCGACCCCGTCACCGGCCGGCTACGCGCGACCACCGGCCGGCCGGAGCTCGAACGCATCGCCCGCCGCGGCTGCGCCACCCACGGACCGTCCGCGGAGTGCTCGTGCCCGGTCCTCGACCGGCCACCCCCGGTGGACCGGTACACGCCCACGCCGGCTCAACGCCGCTTCGTCAGGACCCGCGACCGCACGTGCCGGCATCCCGGCTGCCACGGTCGTGCGGCTTGGGCTGATCTCGACCACGTGGTGCCGCACGCGAACGACGGCCCGACCGACTGCTCGAACCTCTGCTGCCTGTGCCGCCGACACCACCGGCTCAAGACCCACGCTCCCGGTTGGCGCTTCGCCATGAGCGACGACGGGGTACTCACCGTGACCACCCCCAGCGGCGTCACGCGGATCACCAGTCCACCGTGGCTCGACGTCGATGGGCTCCCCGCGCACCTGTTGCCGCCCAGCCCCCCGGGATCACCGGTAGAGGACGATCCCCCGCCCTTCTGAACTGTGTTCGCACCGCCCCCGTCCCGTGGCATACCCGTCGTGGGGACGACGCACGGCGCTTGCCGCATTACCGTGTGCTCTGTCGGACGGGCGTCCGGAACGGGGGAGGACACGCGTGCCGAGCAACTTCTCGTTCCTGCGGGCCGAGTGGCCACAACTCGCCGATGAGGCGGGGCGCGCGGAACGCAACACCTTCGGCGACCCCCGCGCCGCCTGCTTCTACGCCCGGCGATGCCTCGAGCTCACCGTGCACTGGCTCTACGACGCAGAGCAGGCACTCGACCCTCCGTACAAGGACGACCTGTCCGCCATGCTGTTCGAGCCGAGCATGCGCACCCTGGTCGGGCCCGGCCTGCACGCCAAGATGGACGTCATCCGGCGCCAAGGCAACACCGCCGTGCACCGCACCAAGCCGGTGACGCACGCCGAGTCCCTGCCGGTCGTGCGGGAGCTGTTCCACATCTTGTTCTGGCTGGCCGACCGCTACAGCCGGCGCCCCGACCAGCGGCCCGGCGTCCTCACCTTCGACCCTGACGCGATCTCCCGCCCGATGCCCGCCAGCGTGCGCCTCCAGCGGCAGGAGGAGCTCCGCGCGCAGGCCGAGCGTTTCGCCGCCCAGGACGCCGAGCTCGCCCGCGAGCGCGAACGCAGGGATGACCTGGAACGGCAGATCACAGACCTGCAGGCGCAGGTCGCGGCCGCCGTGGCGGCCAACGAGACCCACCCGGTCGTCCACGACTACGACGAGTCGTCCACCCGTGACCTCTTCATCGACCTCCTCCTCCGGGAAGCAGGATGGCCTCTGGACCAACCGCGGGACCGCGAGTTCCCGGTCAGCGGCATGCCCAGCGGCAGCGGCACCGGCCGCGTCGACTACGTCCTGTGGGGCGAGGACGGGCGTCCCCTGGGGCTTGTCGAGGCCAAGCGCACCCGGGTGGACGCCACCGCCGGCCAGCAGCAGGCGAAGCTGTATGCCGACCGCCTGGAAGCCGCGTACGGCACCCGGCCGGTCATCTTCTACAGCAACGGCTACGAGCACTGGATGTGGGACGACGCCGAGGCGCCTCCCCGCCCCGTCCGCGGCTTCTACACCCGCGACGAGCTGGCGTTGCTCGTCGGCCGCCGCACCAGCCGACGAAAGCTGTCGGACACGGTCATCGACCAGGCGATCGTCGAGCGGCACTACCAGCAGCGCGCGATCCGCCGCATCGCCGAGACCTTCGAGGCCGACCGCCAGCGGCAGGCGCTCGTCGTGATGGCCACCGGGGCCGGGAAGACCCGGACCGTCATCGCGCTGACAGATCTCCTCATGCGGGCCAACTGGGCCAAACGCGTTCTGTTCCTCGCCGACCGGGTGGCCCTGGTCAACCAGGCGGTCAACGCCTTCAAGACGCACCTCCCCGCCGCGACGACGGTCAACCTGGTCACCGCCAAGACCGCCGAGGGACGGGTCTACGTCTCGACGTACCCGACGATGATGGGCCTGCTCAACGAGGTCGACGACGACGGCCGGCGGCGCTTCGGCCCCGGCCACTTCGACCTCATCGTCGTCGACGAAGCCCACCGGTCGATCTACGCCAAGTACAAGGCGATCTTCGAGCATCTCGACGGCCTGCTGGTCGGGCTGACGGCCACCCCCAAGGACGAGATCGACCGCAACACCTACCGCCTGTTCCACCTCGAGGACCAGGTCCCGACCGATCTCTACGAGCTGGACGACGCGGTCCGCGAGGGCTTCCTCGTGCCGCCACGCGCCGTCTCGGTGCCGCTGCGCTTCCTCCGGCACGGGATCCACTACGCCGACCTCAGCGACGAGGAGAAGGCCGCCTGGGACGAGGCCGAGTGGGACGACAGCGGAACGGCGCCGGCCGCCGTGGACGCGGCAGCGCTGAACTCATGGCTCTACAACGCGGACACGGTGGACAAGGTGCTCGCCACCCTGATGACCCAGGGCCACCGCGTGGCAGGTGGCGACCGGCTCGGCAAGACCATCATCTTCGCCAAGAGCCACGAGCACGCCCACTTCATCGCCCGCCGGTTCGACGCGCAGTATCCCGAGCACAAGGGCGACTTCGCCCGCGTCATCACCCACCAGACCGCCTACGCGCAGTCCCTCATCGATGCGTTCGCGACGCCGGACAAGGCACCGCACATCGCCATCTCGGTGGACATGCTCGACACCGGCATCGACGTGCCGGACGTGGTGAACCTGGTGTTCTTCAAGCCCGTCCGGTCGAAGACCAAGTACTGGCAGATGATCGGCCGGGGGACCCGTCTGCGCCCCGATCTCTACGGACCGGGCTTGCACAAGGCGGACTTCTACCTCTTCGACTTCTGCCAGAACATCGAGTTCTTCAACCAGCAGGTGGCCCCGCCGGGCGCAGCGCTGAGCCCCTCATTGGCCGAGCGTCTGTTCACCGCGCGGCTCGAGCTCCTGTCCAAGCTCCAGGACCGGCACAGCGGTGAGATGCCCGATGCGACGGCCCCGACCGTGGACGACGGGACGACCAGCGAGACCGGCCTGCTCGTCGACCTCTCCCTGCGCCTGCAGGAACAGGTCCGCGGCATGAACGTCGACAACGTCGTCATCCGGCCGCACCGCCGGCTCGTGGAGACCTACGCCGCGCCCGACCCCTGGCGCTCCCTCGACCCGGCTGCGGCCCACGAGGTCGCCACGCACCTCGCCGGGCTGCCCAGCGCACTCCAGGACGATGACGAGCAGGCCAAGCGCTTCGACGTCCTGATGCTCCGCATGCAACTGGCGATGATCGACGGTGGCCTCGGCTTCGACCGGATGCGCGCCCACGTGCAGCAGATCGCGGTCGCCCTCGCCGACCAGCGGCAGATCCCCGCCGTCCGGGACGAGCAGGTCCTGCTCGACGACATTGCTGACGCCGAGTGGTGGGCTGACGTAAGTCTCCCGCTGTTGGAACTCATCCGGCGTCGGCTGCGCGGGCTCGTGAAGCTCATCGAGAAGGCGCGGCGGACGATCGTCTACACCGACTTCGCCGACGAACTGGGCGAGGCGACCGAGATTCCGCTCATCGGGCTGCCGGTGGCCAGCGACTTCGAACGGTTCCTGGCCAAGGCGCGCGTCTACCTGCAAGCGAACGAGCAGCACCTGGCCCTCCAGAAGGTGCGGCGGAACCTCCCGCTCACCCCGACCGACCTCGACGAGCTCGAACGGATGCTGACCGACGCCGGCGTCGGGAGCGCCGAGGACCTGGCCCGGGCCCGCGAGCAGTCCGAGGGCCTGGGCCTGTTCATCCGCGGGTTGGTCGGGCTGGAGCGAGACACCGCCACCGAGGCGATGAACACGTTCATCGCCGGACGGACGCTGACGGCCAGCCAACTGGACTTCGTCAACCTGGTGGTCGCCGAGCTGACCGCCCACGGCGCCATGGACCCCGGCCTCCTCTACGAGTCACCCTTCACCGGTCTGGCCCCGCAGGGGCCGGAGTCCCTCTTCGACGACGCGGACATCGACTCGCTGATCGCTGTCCTGCACGCCGTCCGCTCCAGCGCCGCACCCGACCCCGCGGTCGCCTGACGTTCGTGGGAAGCGACCGTCACTCGCAGGCGACGCCGTCGCCGTCGCCGTCCATCGCGTCCGACCAGCCGGGGTCGCCGCGGTGCAGCGGCGCGGCGCCGGCCGAGCGGGCGGCGGCGCAGTTGGCGAACGGGACGGCCTGGGGTGCGGGCGGCGGCGGCGCAGCCGCAGGTACCCGCTCGGCCGGGCACCCGTCCAGGATACGGACCATCGCATCCCGCTCGGCGGCGGTCACCCACAGCCCGTAGGCGGCCTTCACGGCCACCTGGCGGGCGACGTAGCCGCAGCGGGCGTCCCGGGCGGGGGGCAGCCAGGTGGCGGCGTCGCCGTCGCCCTTCTGCCGGTTGGCCGAGTCGTCGACCGCCAGCAGGTTGAGCGGGTCGTTGGCGAAGGCACCGCGGCGGGCCTCGTCCCAGCCGAACGCGCCGGTCTGCCAGCCGTTGCTGAGCGCCACCACGTGGTCGATGTCGACGCTGCTGCCCTCGGCCTTGACGAAGTCGATCGTCGTCCCGGTGTAGGGGTCGGCCAGGATGCCGCTGACCACCACGCAGTCGGAGCCCGGTCGGAACACCTCGCCGGTCAGGTCCCGGGCCAGCACGTCGTTGCGGGTGTCGCAGCCGTTCCGGTCGACGTCGGCCCACTGCGGACCGAACCGATCCCTGTCGTAGCCGGTCTGCGGGGCGCGGCCCTTGACCGGCAGCTCGGCCAGCACGTCGAGAGCCGGCCGGCCGACAGCGCCCGGCAGCTGCTCAGCCGGCTCCGAGGTCGCCGCGGGCGCGCAGCCGACGGCGCCCAGCAGGGTCAGCGCGGCGAGCGCAGCGGTGCCGAACGCTCGAGCGCGGTGTTTCACGTGGAGCTCCCCGGGTCGGTCGGCTCCCGACGCTAGGTGCCCGACCACCACGCTCCGGGCAGCGACACGGCACGGGGAGCGAGCTCACGTCCGGCGGTGCACGTGGTCCAGCCGGCGGCCCACGACGGTGCCCACGGCCCACGGCTGGGCGAAGAACAGCGTGTCCTCGAGAGTCTCCTCGCGGTACTCGACGAACTCCGCGTCGCCCAGCACGTCCGGCCCCGTGCCGGCCGCGATCAGATGGGCCTCCACCGCCAACCGGACGTCGTCCACGGTGAGGTCCAGGTCGAGGACCTTGGCCGTCGTGGTCGGCTGCAGCGAGCTCATGCCGGAGAAGGCGCGGCCGCAGCCACAACCGCCGTCGGGGTTCTTCTCGTCCGTGGCGCAGACGAAACCCAGCAGCACGAGTTCGCCATCGACAGTGCGGCAGAAGTCCCCGGGTCGCTCGCCCTGGGTCTCGCGCGTCGCCGTCAAGAGCTTCACGGGCACACGGTGACAGCAGGGTCCGACAGAACAGCTCACCCGCCGGCCCCGCTCCAGCTCGGTGCGGAAGTCAGCCCTTGCCGCCACCGTGGCCGCGGCCGGCGTTGCCCCGGTGATCGTCGCCGGACGTGTCCGCCTCGATCTGCTCGGGCTCGACCACCGGGGTGGCCGGCGCCGCCGGGGCCTCGGGAGCGGATGCCCCCCGGCCCTTCTCCTTGCCGGCGCGGTCCCGCGCGGCGGAGGAGACGGCCTGGCCGTGCTCCCGGCCGGTCGCGAAGGTCTGGCGCGCGACCTCGGAGACGGCGGCACCGTGGTTCTCGGGGTGCGGAGCCGCAGCCGGCTCGTCCGGGGCCTCGACGACCTCCGGGACCTCGACGACCTCCGGAGCATCGGGAGCATCGACGTCCTCCGGGGCCTCGACGACCTCCGGTGCGGTGGCCTCTGGACCAGTGGTCACGGTGTGGTCCGGCTCCGGCGCCCCGGTCGCCGGCGACTCGGTCACCTCCTCGAGCTCGGACGCGATCTCGGTGCCCGTCGGAGGGCTGACCTCCAGAGCCTGGGCCGTGGCGGCCGCGCCACCGCCGGCGACGACGAGCGCGGTGGCGCCGGCGGCGACCTTGGCGGTGAGGCCGGCGGACGCGACCTTGGTCAGCAGACCGGTGAGCAGGACGGACACGAATGAGCTCCAGGGTTCGGTGGACGGGTGGTGTCCTGCTGGATATCGGCACCGCCCGGTCTCACCTGGAGCAGGTTCACCCGATCGTGCGTCAGTTCGCCATGTCGACGAAGCGGCTGTAGTGGCCCTGGAAAGCGACGGTGACGTTCGCGGTGGGGCCGTTGCGGTGCTTGACCAGCATGATGTCGGCCTCACCGGCCCGCGGGGACTCCTTCTCGTACATGTCCTCGCGGTGGATCATCATCACCATGTCGGCGTCCTGCTCGATCGAGTTGTGGACCGCGATGCCCTCGGCGATGAAGTTGTGGCCCCCCAGGACCGTTGCGTCGTAGACCTCCTCCGTCCCGTCGGGCTCGATGGAGACGATCTCGTCCCAGAGCAGGTCGTTGACGGCCTGCATCTCCAGTTCTGCGTCTTCGAGCACCGCCGCGACGCGGCCGAGACGTTCCCGGCTGGGTGCGTGCTTCCACAGCGTGCTGCCGCAGAAGGCAGTGCCCATGGCGGCCGCGAAGGCGCGATGAGTCATCCCCTTCTCCTCAAGGACGGTGCGCACCCGCTCCCACACCTCGACCGGGACGGTGTCGACGTCGGTGTTGGCACCGGTCTCACGGACGATGGCCAGTAGCCGCTCCGCTGCCTCCCCACGCGACCCGTGCACCCCGATCTCACCGAGGAAACGCCGCTGGTCGTCACAGCCGCTGATGTCGAGCGTCCACCCGTCTCGGTAGCCGGTCTTCTGCACCCGCCGGATCCGGCAGGAGATTCCGAAGCGGAGCAGCAGCCGGGAGACGTCATCCACCAGGTGTCGGCTGGTCGAGGCGTAGTAGATGCGGCCTCCCCGTCCGGCCTTGGTCACGGTCACCGAGCCGTCAGTGGCCCACAGGTGGCGCAGAAAATGCGAGATCTGACGCTTCGGCAGGTGAAAGACGGGCTCCGGGACGAACTTCTCGTGGCTGCGGAGACCGAACAGGCCGAGCTCGTCGAGCCAGGCGGCGATCGGGTTGCGGCGGCCGTGCGTCAGGGGAAAAGGCGCGCGCAGCCGCAAGGTGGTGCAGCGAGCGGCCGGGTAGTCGTCGCGCACGGCGACGATGCCGAAGTGGAGGGCTGCCGTGGTCACGGCGCGGAGGTTCGCCTCGTCGATGGATGCATATCGCAGCGGTTGACGCTTGACGAAGCTGCCGTCGCCGATGAGGTGCGCCAGGAGCGTCACCTTCTCGTCATCCCACACCGTCATCTCGTCGGGAGCCGGGACGTGCCTGGGGACGCCCAGCCGGTCGCCCGGGCGCAGCTCGCCCAGCGGCCGGAACCCGTCGAAGGTGAGGAACGGGTGGTTGGCCGTCGCTCGGACCGTCTTGCCCGATGAGGTTGTCAGCCGGAAGACGTCCTTGCGGCCGGTGGAGAACACGTGGGTCAGGTGCCGGCGGACGTAACGGAGGTTGTCGTCCAACGACCAGACCGGGACGTCGGTCGCCCCGGATTCGAACAACTCGCCCATCGACGTCTCGGCGCCGGTGTCAGCACGCAAGATTCTTGTCTCTGCCGGGAGGCAACCCGACTCACGCAGGTCGGACAGCATCGGTTTCTTGTCCTGACGCTGCTCGGACCCACGGTTCAGCTGGCTCATCGCGATGACCGGGAGCTCGAGCTCCTTGGCCAGCAGCTTCAGCGCACGGGAGAACTCCGAGACCTCCTGCTGGCGGCTCTCCACCTTCTTGCCCGACGTCATCAGCTGGAGGTAGTCGATGACGATGAGCTTCAGGTCGTTGCGCTGCTTGAGCCGCCGCGCCTTGGCCCGGATCTCCATCATCGTCATGTTCGGGGAGTCGTCGATGTAGAGCGGGGCGTCGGCGATCTCGCCCATCCGGCGGGCCAACTTCGACCAGTCCTCGTCGGACAGCGTGCCGGCGCGCATGTGGTGCAGCGGCACCTTCGCCTCCGCCGACAGCAGACGCATGGTGATCTCGTGCTTGCTCATCTCCAGGGAGAAGATCGCCGCGGGCATGTGGTGCTTCACCGTGGCCGACCGCGCGATGTCCAGGCCCAGCGTGGAGTTGTGCGTCGGGATGAAACTGCGCCCGGCGAGAAAGAGGTGGTCGTCGGCGTCGACCTGGATGCACCGCACCGGCACGCTGTCGACCGGCCGGACGTCGGTGACGAACCGGGCCCCGCGCGCGGTGAACGACCGGGCGCCCCGCTCCTTGTGCAGCAGCTTCTTGCGCTCGAGCCGGAACACCTCGTCGTCGGTGCTGAACGTGAGCGTGAAGCAGGTCGAACTGCGCTCACTGCGGCCGGGGACCCGCTTGCGGGTCATCCGCACCCGGTGGCCGAGGCTGGCGATCAGCTCGCGCACGCCCTCGGCGAGCCGCTGGTTGGTGACAGCGAACTGGACGACGCCGTTGGGTGCCACGGTGCCATCGGTGTCGAGCAGGCCGGCCAGCAGCGCCCGGCGCTGGGCCACCGACGCGCGTAGGTAGACGGTGGGAATGTGCCTGTCGCCCAGCACCCCGAGGGAGCGCAGGAGTCCGGTGACGGTGCCGTGGTCGGCCCGGCAGGTGGCGCACTGCGCCAGGCCCGCTGAGGGGCCACCGCAGTCCGGGCAGGTCGCGGAACGCCCGATACCGCCGGCGGCCCGCAGCTTGCCCCCGCACCTCTTGCCGCAGGTCTGCACCTGGGAGGTGCTGGGCACGAACAGCTCGCCGCACATCGGGCACGGACAGGCCGCCACGCCGTCCCGGACCGGCAGCCGCAACGCATACCGGAGCTCGGCGGACGTGCGCTCGACGACCAGCCCCTCGGCCTCGATGTAGGCGGCGATCTCCGGGTCGGCGCTGGTGTAGTGCGCCGAGGCGGAGGTGCCGTCGCCGAGCCAGACACCCAGGGCGTACGGCGGGAGCGGCAGCGCCGCGTGCGGAAGCTCGAGCGGGGCGGCGTTGGACACCGAGTGGTTCAGCCGGGCGTCCTTCGTCGCGCAGCGGACCGTGCGGGCCAGCTCCTCCGTCGTGCGGACCGCCGCGAAGGTGCGCTGGTTGCGCGTGCGGTTGTAGCCGACGCGGGCCGCCTGGGCAGATTTCCGGCTGGCCCGATCGTCGGTGAGCCACTGGTGCTGCGCGTCGGCGACGATCACCGAGCCGTCGGAGAAGTGGACCTCGTAGCAGGGCCGCCCGGTCATGACCTCGGTCGCGGCCACGACCGTGGTGGGCCGGCCGTCGGCACCGATGACCTGGTCGCCCACGGCGACCTCGCCCATCGTCGTCCAGCCGGCAGTCGTCGCGACGGGAGTGTCCAGCGCGAGCGCCTTGCCCACGCCAGGCCTGGCCGCGATGACGACCATCTGACCGGCCTGCAGGCCGTTGGTGAGCTCGTCGAGGTCACGGATGCCGGTGGGGACGCCGCGGGCCGTGCCGCCGCGCGAGGCGATGGCGTCCAGCTCGTCCATGGTCGGCTGCAGGACGTCCTCGAGGCGCGAGTAGTCCTCGCTCATCCGCTTCTCGGTGACGTCGTAGATCTCCTGCTGCGCGCGGTCGACGATGTCATCGACGTCGCCCTTCCCGCCCGCCGCGCCGTAGCCCAGCTGCACCACCCGGGTGCCGGCCTCGACCAGCCGCCGCAGCACGGCCTGCTCGGCCACGATCGCGGCGTAGTACCCGGCGTTGGCCGCGGTGGGCGTGGAGGCGATCAGCGTGTGCAGGTAGACCGCGCCGCCCATCTTGGACAGCTGGTCGGTGCGGTTCAGCTCGCCGGCGACGGTGATCGCGTCGGCGGGCTCGCCGCGGCCGTAGAGGTCGAGGATGACGTCGAAGACGACCTGGTGCGCCGGGCGGTAGAAGTCGGGCCCCGACAGCACCTCCACGACATCGGCGATGGCGTCCTTGCTCATCAGCATGCCGCCGAGCACCGACTGCTCCGCAGCGACGTCCTGAGGGGGCTGCCGGTCGTACTCCGGCGCCGTCACCCTCGGTCGGCTGATGTCGTCGACCACTGCCACGCTTGGATCCCCCGCTCCTCCACCCGCCGGTACCGCCGGGTCATTGCTACCGCCGGGCACTGACGATTTCGCGCCCGGCGGTAGCTGGGGTGACGTTAGGAACCGTGGGGGCACCGCGTCCAACACCGGTGTGCACGCCGCTCTGCACAAGCTGTGGACAAGTCGGTGGACGACGGCGGACGGGGTGTGGGTACCGGCGGGACGGGCGCCCGTCGTCTCCCGGCAACCGGCCCGTCACCTGCACGCCCTTCCTGCACCGGCTGTGGACGGCAGAAAGTGGCGGATAAATCTCGCCCGCCACGTCACCCCGGGCGTGGCGTCCTCCCACCCGTCCCGGCAGCCCCGCGGCACGGCCGGCCGGAACGCCGCAGAGGGCGCCGGACCGGAGTCCGACGCCCTCTGTGACAGTGCTGTGGAGCGAGCTACGCAGCGACGACCTCGATGGTCACCGCGGTGCTGACCTCCGGGTGCACCCGCACCGTGACGGTGTGGGTACCCGTGCTCTTGATGCTGCTGGGCAGCTCGACACGGCGACGGTCGAGGGACGGGCCCCCGGCCGCGGTGACCGCGGCGACGACGTCGGCGGTGGTGATCCGCCCGAACAGGCGGCCACCGTCGCCGGCCTTCGCCGGCAGCGTGACGGTCAGCTTCGACAGCTGGGCCGCCACGGTCTGCGCCTCGTCCAGGGAACGGACGTCGCGGGCGGCACGCGCCCGGCGCAGGCTGGCGATCTGCTTCTCGGCGCCGCGCGTGGCCTGGATGGCCAGCCCGCGGGGCAGGAGGTAGTTGCGGGCGTACCCGCCCTTCACCTCGACGGTGTCACCGGAGGAACCGAGGCCGGTGACCTCCTGGGTCAGGATCAGCTTGGTGAGGCTCATGATCAGCGCGCCGTCGAGGTGTAGGGCAGGAGGGCCATCTCGCGGCTGTTCTTCACGGCCACGGCGACGTCCCGCTGGTGCTGGCTGCAGTTGCCGCTGACGCGGCGGGCACGGATCTTGCCGCGGTCGGAGATGAACTTCCGCAGCAGCGTCGTGTCCTTGTAGTCGACGTAGGTCGCCTTGTCCTTGCAGAACTGGCAGACCTTCTTCTTGACCTTGCGAATGGGGGGCTTGACCACTGGTTTCTCCAGGTACGACGGGTCTGAGGATTAAAAGGGCGGTTCGTCGGACGACGCCGGCGGGGTGGACCACGGGTCGCTGGACCCGCCGCCGCCACCGGAGCCACCGGAGCCGCCGAAGCCACCACCGCCGCCGCCGCCGAACCCGCCGCCGCCACCCTCACCGCGGTTGGCCTTGGTGACCTTCGCGGTGGCGTAGCGCAGGGACGGGCCGATCTCGTCGACCTCGAGCTCGACGACGGTGCGCTTCTCGCCTTCCTTCGTCTCGAACGACCGCTGCTTCAGCCGGCCGGAGACGACGACCCGCGAACCGCGGGTGAGCGACTCGGCGACGTTCTCGGCCGCCTGCCGCCACACGTTGCAGCGCAGGAAGAGCGCC
Source organism: Modestobacter lapidis (assembly GCA_019779905.1). Classification (GTDB taxonomy): domain Bacteria; phylum Actinomycetota; class Actinomycetes; order Mycobacteriales; family Geodermatophilaceae; genus Modestobacter; species Modestobacter lapidis. The sequence goes on from JABAKE010000006.1 coordinate 63,756, forward strand.
TCGCCGTCCTTCCACTCCGAGGACTGCCGGTCGAACGTCCGCGGGGTGGAGGCGACGGTGAAGTTCGCGACGGCCGCACCGGAGGGCGTGAACCGGAGCTCGGGGTCCGACGTGAGGTTGCCGATGACGGTGATGACCGTCTCGCCAGCCATGGTCAGTGGGCCTCGGGGCGCATCAACTTCGTGCGCAGCACCGACTCGTTGAGGTTCAGCTGCCGGTCGAGTTCGGCGACGGCCGAGGGCTCGGCGTTGATGTCGATGACGGCGTAGATGCCCTCGGGACGCTTGTTGATCTCGTAGGCGAGCCGGCGACGGCCCCAGATGTCGACCTTGCCGATCGTGCCGCCACGGGTGGTGACGACGGACAGGAACCGGTCGAGGCTGGGAGCGATGGTCCGCTCTTCGAGCTCAGGGTCGAGGATGACCATCAGTTCGTAGTTGCGCATGGAGAAACCCCACCTCCTCTGGTCTCAGCGGCTGCAGCACATCTGCAGCAGGAGGGTCGTACATGCGTGTATGGCACGCGTCCGCCTCGGCAGGTACCGGCTCGGGACGCGCACCGACCAGGCTACCAGCGCGGCAACTAGTGTCGCCGGGGTGGCAGACCAGCTGATCGGGGTCCACGTCGGACCTGGCCTGACCGACGACAACGAGCTCCTGGACGGCGGGCCCCTCGCCCGGGCCGCGGAGATGGACGCCGACGCCGTCCAGGTGTTCCTGGCCGACCCGCAGGGCTGGCAGGCGCCCACGCCGCGGCCGGACACCGAGGCCCTGCTCGCCGGGGACGTCGCCGTCTTCGTGCACGCCCCCTACGTGCTCAACGTCGCCTCCACCAACAACCGGATCCGCATCCCCAGCCGCAAGCTGCTCGGCCAGCACGCCGCCGCCTCGGTGGCCGTCGGCGCCCGCGGGATGATCGTGCACGGCGGGCACGTGCTGGCCAAGGACGATCCCGCGGCCGGGGTCGACAACTGGCGCAAGACCTTCGCCCGGCAGGCCGAGGTGGGCGGCTTCGGGCTGCCGGTGCTGATCGAGAACACCGCCGGCGGGGACAACGCGATGGCCCGCGAGCTGGGCGCGCTGGACCGGCTCTGGGAGGCCGTCGGTGAGTTCGGCGCCGGCTTCGTGCTGGACACCTGCCACGCCTGGGCGGCCGGCTGGGACCTGACCCGGGTGGTGGACGACGTCCGGGCCGTCACCGGGCGGATCGACCTGGTGCACCTCAACAACAGCCGCGACCCGGCCGGCTCCGGCCGCGACCGGCACGCCCCGCTCGCCGAGGGCGAGATCCCGCTGGAGCTCCTCCTCGAGGTCGCCCGCGCCGCCGGCGCCCCGATCGTGCTGGAGACCCCCGGCGACGCGGCGGGCCATGCCGCAGAGATCGAACTCCTGCGGCGAGAGCTCGGGTAGGCGACGGGTCGAGCTGACCAGGGACGGCAGGAGCCGGGGTGACGCCGGTACGGGGGCCGGAGGCTCCCTGCCGGCGGCACGGTCAGCGGCTCAGCTTCGCCGGGGACGGTAACTGGCCGCGGTGCGATCCGGAGGATCGCGATGTGATCAGCCGGAGGCCTCGCAAGACGACTCGGTCAGGCGACCTGTCCAGGGGGCCTCCGGCCGGGTCGTCCGTGCCGGGCCAGCTGCGCCGCACGCGGTCGAGGTCGGGGTGCCAGACGTCGCGCACGACCAGGGCCATCAGGACGACGACGGCGACGTCCCGCAGCGTGACGGCGAGGAGGAACCACTGCACGTCCACGCCGCGGTTGTCGGTGCCCAGGTACCAGAGCATCCGGGGCACCCAGAGCAGCGCCTCGGCGGCCTGCCAGAGCAGCAGCGACCGCCAGCCGGGCCGGGCCAGCACCGCCAGGGGGAGCAGCCACAGCGAGTACTGCGGGCTCCACACCTTGTTCACCAGCAGGAAGCCGGCGACCAGCAGGAACGCCAGCTGCGCGACCCGCGGCCGCAGCGGGGCGGCCAGCGCCAGCCAGCCGACCCCGGCGGCGAGCCCGGCCAGCAGCACGGCCACCACCGCGTTCAGCACGCTCGGCGACTCACCGGCCGTCAGCGCCCCGTCGAGGATGCGGTTGCCGGTCACGTGCAGGGCGATGTTCCACAGCGTGTCCGGATCGGCCGGCCGGCTGCCGTTGAGCGCGAAGAAGCGTCCCCAGTTGTCCGGTGCGAGCACCGCGACCGGCAGGTTCACCGCCAGCCAGGCGCCGGCCGCGGCGAGCGCGGCGCGCAGCCATGACCCGAGCCGGCCGGCCCGCAGGCACAGCACGAACAGCACCCCCAGGAGCAGCACCGGGTAGAGCTTCGCCGCCGTCCCGAGCCCGATCAGCAGGCCGGCCAGGACGGGGTGCCGGCGCGCCCAGGCCCACATGCCCAGGGTGGCGAGGGCGACGGCGAACAGGTCCCAGTTGGTGAACGCGTGCACGAACAGCAACGGGGAGAGCCCCACCATCGCCGCGTCCCACGGCCGCCGGCCGGCCAGGCCGACGACGGCCCGGATGACCAGCAGCGCGCACAGCGAGAGCAGCAGGGCGGTGGCGACGTAGTAGCTCTGCACCGGCACCACCGCCGGCAGCGGCCCGGCTTCGGCGGCGAACCGGTCGTAGCCCCGGGCCAGGACGGCGGCCACCTGCATGAAGCCGCCGGTCAGCACCGGGTACTCCACCTGGGAGTCCAGGTAGGGCACCTGCCCGGTGCCCAGACCGTGCAGACCGAACAGCGGCACCGAGTCGGAGTAGCAGAAGTGGGTGTACTGCTTCGAGCCGGTCCAGTTGCCGTCGGCGCAGGGCGCCTGCTTGGCCCAGGCCAGCCCCAGGACGGCGACGGTGAACAGCAGGCACACCCGCAGCGGGGTCCAGAACAGCGCCCGGCCGATGACCGCGTGCCGGCCCCACGGCCCGCCGACGAGCTCGGCGGCCTGGGCGACGACCGGGTCGGTCCAGGTGGGCACCACCCGGTCCGGCCGGGCCGGCGTCGTCTCCACGCGCCGAGTCCCCCTGCCCTTCCGGATCAGCCAGTGGGCCCGGGCCGCTGCTGCTGGCCCTGCTGCCCGCCCTGCTGCTCCCCCTGCTGCTGGCCCTGCTCCTGCTCCAGCCGACGCCGCTCGAGCTCCGCCTCGAGCTCCTCCTGCAGCTGCTCCTGCTGCTCCTGCTCCTCCTCCTGCTGCTCCTCCTCCAGCTGCTCCTGCCGTTCCGCCGCCCGGCGCTCGGCCTGCTCCTGCGCCCGCTGCCGCTCGCGCTCGGACTGCTGGGGCTGGCTGGGAGCCGCCTCCGACGGGGGAGCGACCGGCTCCGGGGCCGGCTCGGGCACGCCCTCACCGGTGTCGCCCTTGATGATCGCCTTACTGGGGAGCGGCTCCTCCGGCGTGCCGGCCAGCGCCGCGTCCATGTACTCCTGCCAGATCGCCCCGGGCAGGCCCGAGCCGTAGATGATCGAGCCGGTGGAGGTCTCGATCGGCAGCCGCGCGTCCGTGCCCATCCAGACCGCGGTGGACAGCGACGGGGTGTACCCGACCATCCAGGCGTCGGAGTTGTCGCTGCGGTTGAGGCCCTGCGTACCGGTCTTGGCGGCCACCGGGCGGTTGCCGTCCAGCGCCCGCTTGGAGTAGCCGGCGACCTCCCGCATCGCGACGGTGACGTCGTTGGCGACGTCGGCCGGGATCGCCTGCTCCCCGGGGTCGCCGGTCTTCTCCACCAGCACCGTGCCGGCGCTGTCGACGACCCGGGCGACGAAGTACGGATCGCGCTCGATGCCCCCGGCGGCGAACGTGGCGAAGCCGTGCGCCTGGTCGATCGGCCGGAGCTCGTACTCGCCGATGCCGATGGCGCCACCGGTGAACCCGTCCCGGCTGAGCACCGGCTTGCCGTCGATCTCGGCGCCGGGCGCGTCCCACTGGCCGGGGAGGTCCATGGCGGCGATGGCGGTCTCCCGCACGTTCTCCGCCCTCACCTCGTACGCCAGCCCGTAGTACGTGGTGTTGAGCGAACGGGTCATGGCCTCGGTGAGCGTGCACGCAGCGCACTGCGCGTTGCTGGCGTTGGTGACCGGCTGGCCGGGACGGTCGGGGAACTCCTGGGGCGACGTGCCGTCCCGCCGGGCGGTCACGCTGATGCCCTGCTCCAGCGCGGCGGCCAGGGCGTAGGGCTTCATCGACGAGCCGGGCTGGCGGTAGGCGTCGGAGGCGTAGTCGAAGCCCGAGCCCGAGGCGCCGCCGTAGTAGGCGACGACCGCGCCGGTGCGCGGGTCGATGGAGACCAGTGCCTGCCGCAGGACGTCGACCGGCTCGCCCTCCATCACCGTGTTCACCGCGTCGACCGCGGCGTCCTGGTGGGCCTTGCTCACCGTCGTGGTGATCCGCAGACCGCCGGCGTCGATGTCCTCGGGGTCGTAGCCGTGGTCGGCCACCAGCTCCTGCCGGACCTGGTCCACGATCAGGCCCGCGGGGCCGTCCGGCGTACCCAGGTCGCTGGTGCCCTTGGGCAGCACCGCGGGGTACACCGCCGCGGCGCGCGCGTCGGCGGCCATCCACCCCTGCTCGACCATCGCGTCGAGCACCAGGCCCCAGCGCTCCTGCGCGCCCTCGGGGTCGGTCTCCGGGTCGTTGCCGCTGGGGCTGCGCACCAGCACGGCCAGGACGGCGCCCTGCTCGGCGGTCAGCTGCGCGGCCGGGATGCCGAAGTAGGTGTTCGCGGCGGCCTCGATGCCGTAGGCGCCGCGACCGAAGTAGATGGTGTTCAGGTAGTTCTCCAGGATCTCGTCCTTGGAGTACTGGTTGTCCAGCTTGACGGCGAGGAAGAGCTCCTTGAACTTGCGGCTGAACGTCTGGTCGGAGTTCAGGAACGCGTTCTTGACGTACTGCTGGGTGATCGTCGACCCACCCTGCGTGGAGCCGCCGGTCACGTTGTTCCAGGCCGCCCGGGCGATGCCGGTGAAGGAGATGCCCGGGTCGGAGTAGAAGTTCCGGTTCTCCGCGGCCAGGATCGCGTTGCGCGCCGGCTCGGAGACCTGGTCGAGCGGCACGTTGGTGCGGTTGCCGTCGTCGGCGGCCAGCCGGGCCATCTCGGTGACGCCGTCGGCGTAGTAGACGACGGTCGTCTGGTCGTTCTGGATGGAGTCCGGCGTCGGTACCTCGGTGGAGGCGTAGACGACGCCGACGAAGACGCCGAGCAGCACCAGCCCGCCCAGTACGAGGCCGGTCAGCCAGCCGAGCACCTTCCGCCTCTTCTGCTGCGCGGTGCGCTTGCGCTTCTTGCCGCCACCGCCGGACGCTCCGCGGGCCGGCGGGCGACCGCCGGGCGGGCGACCGCCCCCACCGCCGCCGGAGCGGCCACCGGCGCCGGAGCGGGCGGGCCCACCGGGGCGGGCGGGCCCGCCGGAGCGGGACGCACCGCCGGAGCGGGACGCACCGCCGGACCGTCCGGCGGCGGCGCCCCGGGCGGGGGTGCCACTGCGTGGCGCGGTGGTCCGGGCCGGTGGACGACGGGCGGAACCGCCGCGGGGACCGACCGGGGAGGTCTCGTCGTGGGGAGGCACGCGGGGGCCCCTTCCTCGAGTCGTGGGTGAGCGCGGCGGCGCAGGTGCACCCAGGGTGACGTCTTCAGCTGTGAGCGGGCTGCACGTGCCGCTCCGGACCGGGCATCGGCAGGGTCCGGGGCCCCAGGCCCCGGACGGGCAGCGACTACTCGGTCGCCGCCCGGCGGCGGTTCCTGCGTGGAGCACGGCCCGGGACGGGTTCGTTGCCCAGAACGCAGGAGGTGACGAGGTGATTCCAGCCGCAGCCGCGGCACACCTCGACGGTGTAGACGGAGAACTCGTCCTGGACGGCGTCCATCCGGGCCAGCTCCGGACCGGTCTTGGCCTGGCCCGACACCGGCCCGAGACCGTCGCCGTACACGTAGCTGACCTGGGTCAGCCGCTCGCGGCGGCAGACCGGGCAGGATCGGTCGGTCGGCTCACCGTGGTACTTCGCCGCCCGGGTCAGGTACGGGCTGGCGTCGCACACCTCGAACAGACCGGTTCGCCCGGAGTGCACGTCGGCCAGGACGGCGCGCCGCTGCAGCGCGTAGTCCACCACCGAGCGTCGTCCGGGCACGGCGCCAATGTACGCAAGAAGCGGCCCCCTGACCCCCCTCCTGGGGCTCGACGCGGGCGTTGTGGCTGGTGGGACGAGAGCGCGGTTCCGATGCCCGGCCCCGTCCAGCGGCTCCCGTCGAGCCGGCGAGGCGAGTGGGGACGGGGTCCTTCATGTATCGTCTCGATACATCGAATCGGCGGAGAAGCGGGGTGGCGCGTGCTCGAGTTCGCCATCCTCGGCCTGCTGCACCAGTCGCCGATGCACGGCTACGAGCTGCGCAAGCAGCTGTTCGCCGTCCTCGGTGGGTTGCGCAGCATCTCCTACGGCTCCCTGTACCCGGCGCTGAAGCGGATGCACGCCGCCGGGCTCATCGCCACCGACGAGCCCGACCCGCGCGCACCGCTGCCGGCCGACGCCCCGGCGCTGACCGGCCGGCGCGGCAAGGTGGTCTACACGATCACCGCGGAGGGCAAGGAGCGCTTCCACGAACTGGTCAGCCAGACCGGCCCGGAGGCCTACGACGACGAGGGCCGCTTCGGCGTCCACCTGGCCTTCTTCCGCCACACGGCGTCGGACGTGCGACTGCGCATCCTCGAGGGGCGCCGGCGCACGGTCGAGCAGCAGCGGGACGGCCTGCGGGTCTCCCTCAGCCGCACCCGCGAGCGGCTGGACCGCTACACCCTCGAGCTGCAGCGGCACGGGCTGGACTCGGTGGACCGCGAGGTCCGCTGGCTGTCCGAGCTCATCGACCGGGAGCGGGCGGACGGCGAGCAGGCCGACCGGGACGGCACCGTCCCGGAGGAGAACACATGAGCACACAACGGCAGGGCCCGGACGGGCCCGTTGCAGGAGGAGGATCCATGGGATCGGTCAAGGTCGCCGTCGTCGGCGTCGGGAACTGCGCAGCCTCGCTGGTCCAGGGGGTGCACTACTACCGGGACGCCGACGAGACGCAGTCGGTGCCCGGGCTCATGCACGTGCGGTTCGGCGAGTACCACGTGTCCGACATCCAGTTCGTCGCCGCGTTCGACGTCGACGCCAAGAAGGTCGGCCGTGACCTCTCCGAGGCCATCGTCGCCAGCGAGAACAACACCATCTCGATCACCGACGTCCCGCCGCTCGGCGTGACCGTCCAGCGCGGCACCACCCTCGACGGCCTGGGCAGGTACTACCGGGAGACGATCGAGGAATCCGACGACGAGCCGGTCGACGTCGTCGCCGCGCTGCGCGAGTCCGGCGCCGACGTCCTGGTCTGCTACCTGCCCGTCGGCTCGCAGCAGGCGGCGGAGTTCTACGCCCAGTGCGCGATCGACGCGCAGGTGGCCTTCGTCAACGCGCTGCCGGTGTTCATCGCCGGCACGCCCGCCTGGGCGCAGAAGTTCACCGACGCCGGCGTCCCGATCGTCGGTGACGACATCAAGAGCCAGGTCGGCGCCACCATCACCCACCGGGTGCTGGCCAAGCTGTTCGAGGACCGCGGCGTGCAGCTCGACCGCACGATGCAGCTCAACGTCGGCGGCAACATGGACTTCAAGAACATGCTCGAGCGGGAGCGCCTGGAGTCCAAGAAGATCTCCAAGACCCAGTCGGTCACCAGCCAGGTCGACCGGGACATGGGCGCCGGCAACGTGCACATCGGCCCGTCGGACCACGTGCCGTGGCTGTCGGACCGCAAGTGGGCCTACGTCCGGCTCGAGGGCCGCGCGTTCGGCGACGTGCCGTTGAGCCTGGAGTACAAGCTCGAGGTCTGGGACTCCCCGAACTCGGCCGGCATCATCATCGACGCCGTCCGCGCCGCGAAGATCGCCAAGGACCGCGGCATCGGCGGCCCGATCCTGTCGGCGTCGTCCTACTTCATGAAGAGCCCGCCGGTGCAGTACGACGACAACCAGGCGCGCGACTCCGTCGAGGCCTTCATCCGCGGCGACATCGAGCGCTAGGCCTCCCTGCAGGGTCCCGCCGCGAGCTTGCGAGGGGTGGGGGGAAGGGAGGTCCTTCCCCCCGCCCCGAGCTTGCGAGGGGCGGGGGGCAGGGAGGTCCTTCTCCTAGTGTGGGGGCATGCCGCAGCGCCGCCCCCCACTGCTCGTGCTGGCCCTGCTGGTGGTGCTGGCCCTGGTGGCCGGCTGCAGCGGCGGGACCGACGACGAGCGCGTTCCCGGCGACCCGGTCAGCGAGGCCGAGGCCGAGGTGCTGTCCGAAGTGCTCCACCGGAACTTCGAGGTCGGTGGCGCGGACTTCGTGGTCACCGCGCCCTACGCCGAGGGAGCGGTGCTCACCCTCACCGGAGAGGTCGACTTCCGTCGCGGGACGGGCCGGGCCCAGGCCGTGACCGAGTACGCCGACGGGCGCCCGGCCGAGACCCGCACCCTGTTCTTCACCGGCTCGGACATCTGGTTCGGCGACGTGCCGGGGCTGGCCGAGGAGCTGGCGGCCGCCGGCCTGCCCGAGGCGGCCTACGTCCGCCGGCCGATCGCCGCGACCGGTGCCTCGGGCACCGCATCGCTCATCGACGTGCTCGTCCAGATGGTGCCGCGGCTGTCCGCCCGCAGCGCGGACGACCCGCGCTCGTTCCCCGCGAACGGCTACACCTGGCAGGGGACGCGGTCGGTCAACGGGGAGCTGGGCTCGGTGTTCCGCAGCGGCGACGGGGCGACGATCACCGTCGGGGCCGAGGACCGGCTGCTGCTGCAGTACGTCACGCGGCTGGCCGACCAGGAGTTCGACGTGACCATCACGCTCACCGACCACGGGGAGCGGGAGATCGGGCCGCCGGCCGACGAGGAGACCCTCGACGCCACCGCGCACCCGGAGGTCGCCGCGGCGGTCGGGGTGTGAGGGGCTGAACAGCAGAGCACCCGCTGAACAGCAGAGCACGAGGGGGGCGGCCTCTTCCCCAGGTCGCCCCCCTCGTGCAGCTCCGTTCCTACCAGATGTCCGGCCGACACGCCCAGTGCCGCCGCCCCACGGACCCCAGGCGCACCAGGAGCGGGAATGTCAGTTGGCGGTCGGGTCGGCCGGTGCGGTGGAGAGCACGGCGAGCCGGCCGCGCTGACGGCGCAGCACCGACCGCCACAGCTCGGGGCCGGACGACCCGGCGAGCACGTCGGCCGGAGCGCCGGCCACGCACGCCCAGGCGCCCTCGGCGATCTCCGCGGCCAGCTGGCCGTCGGACCAGCCGGCGTACCCGGCGAACACCCGCAGCCCGGTGATGTCACCCGCCAGGTCGTCGGGGTCGACGTCCAGGTCGACCAGGTGCACCTCACCGGCGACCTGGCGCAGCCCGGTGTCCGGGGAGGCCGGACCGCGGGCGGCCGTGGTGGCCAGGCAGAGGGCGGTGTCGGTCTCGCAGGGGCCACCGACGTGGAAGACGCCCGGCTCGACGGCCAGTTCGGCCCAGCCCGGCAGGACGTCCCGGATGCGGACCTCGCTGGGCCGGCCGAGCACCACGCCCAGGGTGCCGGTGTCGGAGTGGTCGAGCACGTAGACCACCCCGCCGACGAACGTGGGGTCGGTCAGCGCGGGCATGGCCACCAGCAGCGACCCGGGGCGGACGTCGTCCAGGCAGCCGACCGACAGCACCGGCGCCGCGTCACGACGTCGCTTGCCGGCCGCCGGTCCGGCTGCGGGACGGCGTTCGGGATCGGGTGACGACGGCACCGGGTTCATCTCCTCCAGTGTGCATCAGCACGGTCCGGTGGGGGGCTGCGCCGTCGTGCCTCCGCAACCGGACGGCGTGTCCTCCCGGCCGACTGCCGGGGTACCTACAGCGCCGTACTGTGGCTGGGATGGAGCAGGCGGTGATGGACCGGGGACCGACCACCGTCCGGCACCTCCTCCACCGCGGTGACTTCGTCCGGCTGCTGCTCACCCGGCTGAGCTCCCAGTTCGGCGACGGGGTCTTCCAGGCCGCCCTGGCCGGCACGGTCCTGTTCAACCCGCAGCAGGCCACCGACCCGATCGACGTGGCCCTGGGGTTCGCCGTCCTGCTGCTGCCCTACTCGCTGGTGGGCCCGTTCGCGGGCGTGTGGCTGGACCGCTGGAGCCGCCGCCAGATCCTGCTGGTCGCCAACCTGGTGCGCGCCGGGCTGGTCACCGTGGTGGCCGGGCTGATCCTGTCGGGGGTGCAGGGCGCCGGCTTCTACGTCGCCGGCCTGGCGGTGTTCTCGGTCAACCGGTTCGTGCTGTCGGCGCTGTCGGCCGGGCTGCCGCACACCACCGACGAGCCGTCGCTGGTGTCGGCGAACGCGCTGTCGACCACGTCCGGGGCGGTCGCCTCGGTGGTCGGCGGCGGGTCGGCGATCGTGGCGACGACGCTGCTCGGCGCCGGCAACACCGGGTACGCGGCGCTGGCGATGGCCTCCGCGCTGCCCTACCTGGTCGCCTCCGCCGTCGTCGCGGGCTTCCCGCGCGCCCACCTCGGGCCCGATCACGAGACGCTGGCGGCGACGGTGAGCGCCCGTGACGTGCTGCACGGGATGCTGGCCGGCGCCCGGCACGTGCTCGCGCACCCGCCGGCGGCCGTCGTCCTCACCGTGATGAGCGTGCACCGGCTGTTCTACGGGTTGCTCACGCTGATGACCCTGCTGCTGTACCGCAACACCTTCACCGACACCTCCGGGCCGTTCCCCGGCGGTCTGGCCGGGCTGGGGGAGGTGCTCGCGGCCGGTGCCGTCGGCACCCTGCTGGCGGCCGCGGTGACGCCGTGGGCGGTGCGGCGGATGGGCAAGGGCCGCTGGATCACGCTGATGCTCGTCGCCGGCGGGCTGGGGCAGCTGGGGCTGGGCGGGCTGTTCCGGCCGGCGGCCATCGTGGCGGCGGTCCTCGCCCTCGGCTTCGTCGCCCAGGCGGTCAAGATTTGTGTCGACACCACGCTGCAGGAAGCGGTCGAGGACGACTTCCGCGGCCGGGTCTTCTCCGTCTACGACACGCTGTTCAACGTGACCTTCGTCGTCGCCCTGCTGGTCGGCGCGGTCACGCTGCCGGCATCGGGGGTGTCCTGGACGATGCTGGTCGTCGTGGGCGCCGGCTACCTGCTCACCGCCCTGGCCTTCTGGCACCTGGGTGGAGTGGGTTCGCTGCCCGCACCCCGACGCCGGCTCGACGGATCCGCTCCGCTCAGGAGCGGGCGGCCCACCAGGTGAGGAGCTCCGCCTCCGCCTCCGCCGGCTCCAGCGGCCCGCGTTCCAGCCGCAGGTCCTTGAGGAACCGCCACGCCTCGCCGACCTCGCGGCCGGGGCCGATCCCGAGCAGCTCCATGATCCGGTTGCCGTCGAGGTCGGGGCGGATCCGGGACAGGTTCTCGGCCTCCGACAACTCCTCGATCCGCCGCTCCAGCGAGTCGTAGGTGGCCGCCAGCGCCGCCGCCCGCCGCTTGTTGCGGGTCGTGCAGTCCGAGCGCACCAGCTTGTGCAGCCGGGGGAGCAGGTCGCCGGCGTCGGTCACGTACCGGCGGACGGCGGAGTCGGTCCACTCGCCGCGGCCGTAGCCGTGGAACCGCAGGTGCAGGAAGGTCAGCCGGGAGACGTCCTCGATGACCTCCTTGGGGTAGCGCAGGGCGGCCAGCCGCTTGCGCACCAGCTTGGCGCCGACCACCTCGTGGTGGTGGAAGGAGACCCCGCCGCGTGCCTCGTGCCGCCGCGTGGCCGGCTTCCCGATGTCGTGCAGCAGGGCGGCCAGCCGCAGCACCAGGTCGGGGGACGACGAGTCCGGATCCGCCGTCTCCAGCGCGATCGCCCGGTCCAGCACGGTGAGGGAGTGGACGTAGACGTCCTTGTGCTGGTGGTGCTCGTCGATCTCCATCCGGAGGGCCGGCAGCTCGGGCAGGACGACGTCGGCCAGCCCGGTGCCGACGAACAGCTCCAACGCGGCCCGCGGTGCGGGGTTGAGCAGGGTCCGGGAGAACTCGTGCTGCACCCGCTCGGCGGTGATCCGGCCCAGCTCGGGGGCCAGCGAGGTCATCGCCTCGATGACCTCCTCGTCCGGGGTGAGCCCCAGCTGGGCCACGAAGCGCACCCCGCGCAGCATCCGCAGCGGGTCGTCGGCGAAGGAGTCGACGGCCGCCCCCGGCGTCCGCAGCCGGCCGGCCAGCAGGTCACCCAGACCGCCGAACGGGTCGGTCACCGTGCGGTCGGGCCCCAGCGACACCGCCATCGCGTTGACGGTGAAATCGCGCCGGGCCAGGTCGTCGAGCAGCGAGGTGCCCCAGGCCACCGCCGGATTGCGCGACTCCCGGTCGTAGCGGTCGGCCCGGAAGGTGGTGATCTCCAGCCGTTCACCGCGTACCTCGGCGCCGACGGTGCCGAAGGCGATACCGGTGTTCCACGTGGAACTGGCCCAGCCCCGCAGCACCTCGAGGGTCTGCTCCGGGCGGGCGTCGGTGGTGACGTCCAGGTCGCCGGGCACCTGCGGGCGGCCGGCCGCCCCGGCGGCGAGCAGTGCGTCACGCACCGATCCGCCGACCAGGTGGGCCTGGAAGCCGGCGGCGGCGAACCGGGCGCCGAGCTCGGAGAGCACCGGGGACAGGTCGACGAGCTCGCGCACCGTCGCCTGCACCGCCGGAGGGACGGCCGGGGTGGGCTGGGTCCGGGGAGGGGACGGGCGACGCGGCGGCACTGTGGACACGACGATCGAGGGTACGGCCGCCGGGCGCGCTACCCTCTGGGCATGGCTGGGACGGGCGGGCGGCGGCGCCCCGGCCGCCGGTTGCGCCGGGTCGACGAGACCTCGGCCGGAGGCCTGGTGGTCGCCGACGACGAGGTCACCGGTCCCCGCGCGGCCCTCATCGGGCGCACCGACCGTCGTGGCCGGCTGCTCTGGTCGCTGCCCAAGGGCCACATCGAGATCGGCGAGACCCCCGAGGACACCGCGGTCCGGGAGGTCGCCGAGGAGACCGGCATCATCGGCGAGGTCGTCGCGCCGCTCGGGATCATCGACTTCTGGTTCGTCGCCGACGGGCGCCGGGTGCACAAGACCGTCCACCACTTCCTGCTCCGCGCCATCGGGGGCGCCCTGTCCGACGCCGACATCGAGGTCACCGAGGTCGCCTGGGTGCCGCTGACCGAACTGGGTGGCCGGCTGGCGTACGCCGACGAGCGCGCGCTGGTCGAGCGCGCGCCGGCACTGCTGGCCGACACGGCGTGAGGGCGCGGGCCACCGGCCGCGCCGTCGGTCGCCCCGTGGCAGCTGCGGTGCTGACCGGCCTGGTGACGGTGCTGCCCGGCGCCCTCGGGACGGCGCCGGCCGCAGCCGCCCCGGCCCCGGCGGACGACGCCGACCGCCCCGTGGAGATCACCCTGGACCGGCTCGAGCCGCGCACCGTGACCCCCGGTGCGCCGATCCTGGTCGCCGGCACCCTGGTCAACGACAGCGACGACACCTTCACCGACCTGGCCGTCCGGCTGCAGCGCGGCGAGGAGATCGACAGCCGGCGGGCACTGGCCGCCGACATGGCCGACCCCGACCAGGCCACCGCCGCGACCGCGCCCTTCCTGCCGGTGCCCGGCGAGCTCGACCCCGGCGACTCGCTCTCCTTCGCCTACACGACCACCGCCGAGGAGCTCCGGCTGCCGGAGGACGGCGTCTTCCCGGCGCTGATCAACGTCAACGGCACCCGCGACGGCGGCGCGGCCGAGCGGGTCGGCGAGCTGTCCACGTACCTGGTCGCCCAGCCGCCGGCCCCGGTCAGCCGCACGACGGTCGCCTGGCTGTGGCCGGTCACCGAACGCCCGCACCGCGACGCGACGGGAGCGTTCACCGACGACGGGCTGGCCGAGGCGATCGCCCCCGACGGGCGGCTGGACCGGGTGCTCGCCGTGCTCGAGGAGCTTCCGCCGGCACCGCTGCCCGGTGGCCCGGGCACGGTTCCGGTGACCCTCGCGATCAACCCGGCAACGGTGGAGGCGCTGTCGCTGATGGCCGCCGGCCCGTACCGGTTCGGGGACGACGGCCGGGCGGGCACCGGCACCGCGGACGCCGCCGAGTTCCTCGACCGGCTGCGCGCACTCGCCGCCGTCCACCCGGTCGTGGCACTGCCCTACGCCGACGTCGACGCCGACGGCCTGGTCTCGGTGGGGCTGGCGGACGTGCTCACCCGCACGCTGCCCGGCACCGAGCAGGGCACCGCCCGCCAGCCGGCCCGGTCCGGCGGCCCGGTGGCCACCGCGCCCGCCACGCCCGCCGCACCGGCCGGCACGCCCACCGGGGCAGCAGAGCCGACCGGCGACGCGGCCGCCGGGACGCCGGTACCCGGCGACGCGGCGGGCGCACCGGCCGGCGGGGACGACGGGACCGGCGCCGGCGCGGCACTGCTCCGCGAGGTCCTCGGCGTCGAGCCGGTCACCGACCTGGCCTGGCCGGCCGGCGGTGCGGCCCGCCTGGACACCCTCGAGGTCCTGCAGGCCGGTGGGGTCACCGAGGTCGTGCTCGCCGAGTCGGCCCTCACCGACGGCGAGCGGGCCGTCGGGGACACCGCCGGGACGGTGGCCGCCGCCCGCACGACCGTTCCGGCCCCGGGCGGGGAGCTGTCGGTGCTCGTCGCCGACGGTGCGCTCGCCGAAGTCGTCGCCGCGGCCGGTGCCGACCCGGACGGCGCCCGGCTGGCCGAGCAGCGGTACCTGGCCGAGCTGGGGGTCCTGACCGACCAGCTGGCCGACGAGGAGCCCGCGGCGGTGCAGACGGTCCTCGTCGTCCCACCCCGGCTCGTCGACGCCGACCCGGAGTGGGCCAGCGCCATGATCGGCGACACGGTCACCGAGCCCTGGCTCGCCGCGACCTCGGTGGGCGGCCTGGCCACCGGCCCCTCCACCGACGCCGGTGAGCTGGTGGCGGCCGACCGCGACGCGGTGGTGGGCAGCCCGCTGCCGGCGGCCGGGCTGGCCGAGATAGCGGAGACCGCCGCCGTGCGCGACGACTTCGCCGCTGCCGTGGCCGGGGACCCGGCCACCGTGCTGGCCGGCTACGACGCCGCACTGGCCCGGGCCGGCTCCGCAGCCTGGCGCATCGACCCGGCCGGCTTCGCCGACGCGGTCGCCGACCTGAGTGACACCATCGCCGACCTGCGCGACCGGGTGACGTTGCTGGCCCCGGCGGACGGCACGTACAGCCTGGCCTCCAACGACGCGCCGCTGGTGCTCACCGTGCAGAACGACCTGCCCTTCGCCGTCGACGTGCGGCTGGACCTCAGCGCCCGGGCGAACGTCGGGCTGTCCACCGAGGACGTCGGCATCACCCGCCTGGAGCCCCGGTCGCGCACCACCATCCAGGTACCGACGGAGGTGCGGCAGTCCGGCGGGTTCACCGTCACCGCGGCGCTCACCACCCCGGCCGGCGGCCCGCTGGGCGAGCCGGTCCAGCTGCAGGTGAAGAGCACCGCCTACGGAACCGTGACGCTGGCGATCACCCTCGGCGCCGGCGTCCTGCTCGGCCTGCTGTTCCTCCGCCGGCTGGTGCGTTTCCTGCTGCGCCGCCGCCGTCCCGCGGTGGAGCGGGCCGAGCCCGCCGCGGTGCCCCCGGTGCGGAGCCCGGTGTGACCTCCGGCCCCTGGGCCGGCTCCGCGGAGCACCGAGGGGCCGGGGACGGGGACGGCGACGGCAGCCCTCCGGACGACGCCGCACCGCCGCCCCCCGAGCGTCCGCGCCGCGCACCGCTGCCGCCGCCGCCCTACCGTTCCGCCAACCGGCCCGCCGCACCCCCGCCCGGGCAGCCGGCGGCTCGTCCGGCCGAGCCGGGCGCGCGGACGTGGCCTCCGGCGCCGCCACCCCCGGTGCGGCGGGGTCCTGCGCCTGCCCCGCCGACGCCGCCGCTGACCCCCGCGCCGTCGGTCCCGCCGGCTCCACCGCTGCTGTCGCCCCGCCCGCGGCCGGGCCTGCCCCCGGTGCCGCCGCCGAACCCGGCCCGCCGGCGGTTCGTGCCGGGGCCGGACGACACCCAGCTGATCCCGACGCTGCCCCCGGTCCCCGACCACGGTCCCGAGACCGAGGAGGAGGTCGAACAGCGGGAGGGTGCCCCCGGCGGCAGCCGCGGCATCCTGCGGGCCGCCGGCACGATGGCGGTCGCCACCCTGGTCAGCCGGCTCACCGGTTTCCTGCGCACGGTCGTGCTCACCGCGGTGCTGGGGCTCGGGCTGGTCGGCGACGCCTACACCGTGGCCAACACCCTGCCCAACCTCGTCTACGAGCTGCTGCTGGGCGGCGTGCTCACCTCGGTCGTCGTCCCGCTGCTGGTGAGCGCCCAGGAGAAGGATGCCGACGGCGGGGTCCGCTACGCCCAGCGGCTGCTCACCCTGGCCGTCGTCGGGCTCACCGGTCTCACCGCGCTGGCGGTGCTGGCCGCGCCGACGCTGACCGCGCTGATGGGCATCGACGGCGACCCCGGCCAGGTCGCGCTGGCCAACTGGCTGGCCCGGATCCTGCTCGTCGAGATCGTCTTCTACGGCGTGGGCGCGCTGGCCGCCGCCGTGCTCAACTCCCGCGGGGTCTTCGGTGCACCGGCCTGGGCACCGGTGCTCAACAACGTGGTCGTGATCGTCACCGGCGGGTTGTTCGTGCTGGCCGGCGGCCCCGGTGAGCTGACCCCGATGACGATCACCGCGACCCAGGTCTGGCTGCTGGGCATCGGCACGACCCTCGGCATCGCCGTCCAGGCGCTGGTGCTGCTGCCGCTGCTGCCCCGGCACGGCGTGCCGCTGCGGCCCAGCTGGGGCCTCCGCGGCACCGGGCTGCGCGAGGCCGGCACGCTCGGGCTCTGGGTGGTGGGCTACGTGCTCGTCAGCCAGGTGGGCGTCGTCGTCACCAGCCGGGTGGCCAACCGGGCGGCCGACGAGGGCGGCCTCGGCCCGTTCGCATTGGCCAACGCCAGCCTGCTGTTCCAGATGCCCTACGGGATCATCGGTGTGGCCCTGCTGACCGCGCTGCTGCCCCGGATGAGCCGGGCCGCGGCCCGGCGCGACGTCGACGGCGTGATCGCCGACCTGTCCCTGGGCACCCGGCTGTCGGCCCTGGGGCTGCTGCCGGTCACCGCAGTGCTCGTCGTGCTCGGCCCCGCGCTGGCCACGGTGGCCTTCGCCCGCGGCAACACCGGCGTCGAGGAGGCCCGCAGCGTCGGCGTCGCGCTCGCCATCGGCGCGGTCGGACTGCTGCCGATGGCGGTCACCCTGCTGCAGCTGCGGGTCTTCTACGCGATGAAGGACGCCCGCACGCCGACGCTGATCCAGCTGGTCATGGTGGCCGTCCGGGTGCCCCTGGTCCTGCTGGTGCCGGTCGTCGTGGCACCGCGGCACGTCGTTCCCGGGCTGATGCTGGTGACCAGCATCACCTTCATCGTGGGGTGGGTCGTCGGTGACGTAGCGCTGCGCCGCCGGCTGGGAACGCTGCGCGGCCGTCGGGTGCTGGGCAGCCTGCTGCGGCTCTCCGCGGTGACGCTGGCCGCCGGGCTGGCCGGCTGGGCCGCCGTCGCGGCGCTCGACGGGGTGCTGGGACGCTCGGTACCGGGCTCGCTCGTAACCCTTCTCGTCGGTACCGTGGTCATCGGCGTCGCGGTGGTCGCGGGAGCCGTGGTGGCGAGGGTCCCGGAGGTCACCGGGGCGCTCACCGGGGTCCGAGCCCGGCTCGGACGCAACTGAATGGGCAGGGGGTCGGCAGCGTCCGTGACGTCGACGACCACCGGCCTGCCCGACCGGTACCGCCCTCTCGACCAGGCCGCGCCGGACGAGCAGACCGCCACCGGCGTGATCCGCTCGTGGCGGGCCCGCGACCGCGTGCTCAACCGGGACGTCGCGCTGCGCGTGCACACCCCCGGTGGTCCCGCCGCCCGTGAGTGGATCACCCGGGCCCTGACCGCCGGCGGGCTGGCCACCCCCGCCCTGGCGATGGTCTACGACGCCGCCGAGGGCACCGGTGGCGACGGCGCCGGCGGCGCGGCCTACGTCGTCAACGAGTGGCTCGAGGGCAGCACGCTGCGCGAGTGGCTGGCCGCCGAGGGGCCGCTGCCCGAGCGCGAGGCCCGGGCGCTGGTCCGCCGGCTGGCCGAGGGCGTCGCCGAGGCACACCGGGTGGGCCTGGCCGTCGGCGGGCTCACCCCCGACCACGTCGTGCTGCGTCCCGGTGGCCTGGCCGGGCTGCTGTCCGTCCCCGCCGCCACCGGCACCGTCACCGGCGACATCGCCGCGCTCGGCGCGCTGCTGGAGCTCGCCCTCACCGGGCACACCGGCACCGACGGCACCGCGCCGGCGATCACGTCACCCGACCTGGCCGCGCTCGTGCGCCGGGCCCGCTCCACCGACCCGGCGAACCGGCTGTCCAGTGCCGCCACGATGGTCACCCTGCTGGCCGTCGAGCGCCCGCGCACCGGGCCGCAGGAGCTGGCCCGTCCCGACGCCCTCGACGACAGCGGCTGGCTGCGCCGGCTGCGCGACCGGCGCGACCTCGCCGACGCCGCGGATGCCGGCGCCCACCGGTCCGACGACGGGGACGGCCGGCCGCTGCGCGCCGGCCGCGGGCTCCCGCCGGTCCCGGCCGGCGCCGGCCGGGGCGGCGCGAGCCGCTGGGCGGCCGAGGAGGAGGACGAGGAGCTGGACTGGGAGTCCACCTTCGACGCCGAGGCCGAGCCCGACGACGACCCGTACCGCACGCCGGCCGACGAGCCGGGCACCGAGCGGTCGGCCCGCCGCCGGCTGGCCCTGATCGGGCTGCCGCTGCTGGCCCTGGCGCTGGTCGTGGCCTTCGCGATGTGGTTCGGCAAGAACGTTCTCGACGTGGCCGCCTCGGTCGACGAGCCGATCGGCTCCACCCCCTCCGCCGGGGCACCGGCCGGCGCCCCGGCGGAACCGCCGGCCGAGCAGCCGCCGGCGACCACACCGGCGCAGATCACCGGGGCCACCGTGTTCGATCCGTTCGGCGACGGCGAGCCGGAGAACGACGACGAGGTGCCCCTGTCCTACGACGGCGACCCGGCCACCACCTGGTCGACGCTGAACTACCGGGGGTCCCCCGACTTCGGCAACCTCAAGCCCGGCGTCGGCGTCCGCTACGACCTCGGCTCGCCGCAGGAACTGGCCGGGGTCGCCCTGACCACGACCACCCCCGGCGCCACGGTCGAGGTGCGCACCGGCGCGGCCGCCGGCGGCGAGCTCGACGACTTCCCGGTCGCCGCCGCCGGCACGCTGGCGGGCACCGACGAGCTGGCTTTCGAGGAGCCGGTGACCGCCCGGTACGTGCTGGTCTGGGTGACCGGGCTGGTCCCCGCCGACGAGGGCTTCAGCGCCACCATCGCCGAGGTCGCCCCGCTCACCGCCGGCTAGGGGAACCGCCGGGGAATGACCGCCCTACCCTGTCCGTTGTGCCGCCTGTGACGACGAACCAGCCCGTTCCCGGTCCCGCGACGTGGCCGGAGGACCCACCGGCCATCCCGCCGGCCGAGCACGACGGGGTCCGTGACCTGGTCATCATCGGCTCGGGGCCGGCCGGGTACACCGCCGCCACCTACGCCGCCCGCGCGAACCTGCACCCCCTGGTGTTCGAGGGTTCCCAGTTCGGCGGCGCACTGATGACGACCACCGAGGTGGAGAACTTCCCCGGCTTCCCCGAGGGCATCCAGGGCCCCCAGCTGATGATGGACATGCGTCAGCAGGCCGAGCGCTTCGGCGCCGAGCTGGTGGCCAAGGACGTCACCGAGGTCGACCTCGCCGCCACCCCCAAGATCGTGAAGATCGGCGACGAGGTCGTCCGCGCCCACGCGGTGATCGTCGCCACCGGGTCGAAGTACCGGTACCTCGGCCTGGACAACGAGGCCCGGCTGCTCGGCCACGGCGTGTCGGCCTGCGCCACCTGCGACGGCTTCTTCTTCCGCGACCAGGACATCGTCGTGGTCGGTGGCGGCGACTCCGCCATGGAGGAGGCGACCTTCCTGACCCGCTTCGCCCGGACGGTGACCGTGGTGCACCGTCGCGAGGAGCTGCGGGCCTCGAAGATCATGGTCAAGCGCGCGCAGGACAACGAGAAGATCCGCTGGGAGCTGGGCAAGCAGGTCACCGACGTGTACGGCGACAACGCCGTCTCGGCCGTCCAGCTGACCGACGTCGCCACCGGGGCGACCGAGGAACTGCCGGTCACCGGCGTGTTCGTGGCCATCGGCCACGACCCGCGGACCGAGTTGTTCGTCGGGCAGCTGAAGGTGGACGACGAGGGGTACCTGGTGGTCGACCACCCGACCACCCGGACCAACGTGGACGGCGTCTTCGCCTGTGGCGACGTCGTGGACCACATCTACCGCCAGGCGATCACCTCGGCCGGCACCGGTGCCGCCGCTGCGATCGACGCCGAGCGGTGGCTCGCCGACACCTTCGGCGAGCGCTGAGAAAGGACCCCGCTGCCCCCCGCCGCTCGCAGGCTCGCGGCGGGACCCTGCAGCGGGGCCGGACAAGCCCGACACTGTTCCATCCCACCGAAGGAGCTCCACCATGGCAGGCAACACCGTGAAGGTCACCGACGACAGCTTCGCCGCGGACGTCCTGGGCAGTGACAAGCCCGTGCTGGTCGACTTCTGGGCCGAGTGGTGCGGACCGTGCAAGATGGTCGCCCCGGTGCTCGAGGAGATCGCCGCCGAGCACGGCGACAAGCTCACCATCGCCAAGCTCAACATCGACGAGAACCCGCAGATCGCCCGTGACTACCAGGTCATGTCGATCCCGACGATGACCGTCTTCTCCGGCGGCAAGCCGGTCAAGAGCATCATCGGCGCCAAGCCCAAGGGCGCGATCCTCTCCGACCTCTCCGACTACATCTGAGGAAGGACCTGCCTGCCCCCCACCGCTCGCAAGCTCGCGGCGGGACCCTGCAGGCAGGCCGACATCAGGCCGGCCGCAGGCCCGCCCGTCCTCTGGGACGGGCGGGCCTCGTCGTCTCGGTGCCGCCCCAGTGGGCAGACGTCACCATGGGCGGGACACAATCGACCCTGACACGTCTCGACCACGTCACCTGCACGTCGCCCAGACCCCAGGAGGAGCGAGCCCCGCATGGAGATCCTGCGTCCCGGCGCCTCCGGTCCGGCAGTGGCCGAGGTGCGGGCGGTGCTGCGCGCCCTGGGCCTGCTCACCGTCGCGGACAGCGCGGACGCCGACCGGGCGCCGGACGTCTTCGACGCGGCCACCGAGCTCGCCGTCCGGCACTTCCAGCAGGTCCGCGGGCTCTCCGTCGACGGCCGGGTGGGCGAGGAGACCTACCGCGCGCTGAACGAGGCGCGCTGGTCGCTGGGTGACCGGCTGCTCCGCTACGACCCCGAGCGCCCCGCTCGGGGCGACGACGTCCGCCGGTTGCAGGAACTGCTGCTGGAGCTGGGCTACGACGCCGGCCGGGCCGACGGCATCCTGGGCGCCGACACCGAGGCGGGCCTGCGCGCCTTCCAGCGCGACTACGGGCTGAACGCCGACGGCACGTGCGGGCCGGCCACGTTGCGCGCGCTCAAGCAGCTGGGCCGCCGGGTCACCGGCGGCCGCCCACAGCTGCTCCGGCAGAGCGCCCACCTGGTCGACTCCGGGCCCCACCTGATCGGCCGGGTGGTGGTGATCGACCCCGGCCACGGCGGCGACGACACCGGGTACACGGCCGGCGAGACCACCGAGGCGGACCTGGTCTTCGACCTGGCGTCCCGGATCGAGGGCCGGCTGGCCGCGGCCGGCGCCCGGGTGTACCTGACCCGCGGCCGCACCGGCGGCCCCACCGCCACCGAACGCACCGCCTTCGCCAACGACGCGCGCGCTGACCTCTTCCTGTCCCTGCACATGGAGGCGCACGGCTCGGCGCACGCCCGCGGGGTGGCCAGCTACTACTACGGCACCGGCTCGGGGGCGAGCTCGACGGTGGGGGAGCAGTTCGCCAACCTCGCCCGCCGGGAGGTCATCGCCCGCACCGGCATGCTCGACTGCGGCTCACACGCCAAGACCTGGGACATCCTGCGCATGACGCGGGCCCCTTCCGTCCGGGTCGACTGCGGGTACCTCTCCCACCCCGTCGACCGGCTGCTGCTGCTGGACGCCCGGCTGCGCAGCACCATCGCGCAGGCCATGGTGGCCTCGGTGCAGCGGCTCTTCCTGCCCGCCGAGGCGGATCCGCCCACCGGCACGTTCCTGCTGCCCGCCGGCAACTAGACTTCGACGGGTGACCCCTCCTGCGCCCGACCCGACGGTCGGTTCCGGTCAGGCCGGGGCGCACTCCGTCGGTGCGTCCCCGCACGTCCATCCCCGCCACCCGCGGCTGGACCCGCTGGCAGACCGCTATGCAGCACGCACCCACGGGATGAAGAGCTCGGAGATCCGGGCGCTGTTCTCCGTGGTGAGCCGGCCGGAGGTCGTCTCACTGGCCGGCGGCATGCCTGCGGTCACGGCCCTGCCGCTGGACGCGGTCGGCTCGATGATCGGCGACCTGGTCTCCGGGATGGGCGCCCAGACCCTGCAGTACGGCTCCGGGCAGGGTGATCCACGCCTGCGCGAACGGATCTGCGACGTGATGGCCCTGGAGGGCATCACCGACGCCTCACCCAGCGAGGTCGTCGTCACCGTCGGCTCCCAGCAGGGGCTGGACCTGGTCACCCGGGTCTTCATCGACCCCGGCGACGTCATCCTCGCCGAGGCGCCTTCCTACGTCGGCGCCCTGGGCGTCTTCCAGGCGGCGCAGGCGCGGGTGCGCCACGTTGCGATGGACGACGACGGGCTCATCCCGGAGGCGCTGGAGGAGGCGCTCCAGGCCTGCCGGGCCGCCGGGGACCGGGTGAAGTTCCTCTACACGGTGCCCAACTTCCACAACCCGGCCGGCGTCACGCTCACCGAGCCGCGCCGCGAGGCGATCATCGCGCTGGCCGAGCAGTACGACCTGCTGATCATCGAGGACAACCCCTACGGCCTCCTCGGCTTCGAGCACGAGCCGATCCGCGCGCTGCGCGCCCGCAACGACGACCGGGTGATCTACCTGGGCTCGTTCTCCAAGACGTTCTCCCCGGGGCTGCGGGTGGGCTGGGTGCTCGCTCCGCTCGCCGTCCGGGAGAAGCTGGTCCTGGCCACCGAGGCGCAGGTGCTGTGCCCGCCGTCCCTGACCCAGTACGCGGTCGCCCGCTACCTGGACACCCAGCCGTGGCGCGAGCAGATCAAGATCTTCACCGAGCTCTACCGCGAGCGGCGGGATGCCACGCTCGATTCCCTGCAGGCGCTGATGCCGGCCGGGACGACGTGGACCCGCCCGGACGGCGGCTTCTACGTGTGGCTGAAGCTGCCGCACGGTCTCGACGCCAAGCTGATGCAGCCCCGCGCGGTGGCCGCGCACGTGGCCTACGTGCCCGGGATCGGTTTCTACGCCGACGGCCAGGGGCGGGAGTACATGCGGCTGTCCTACTGCTACCCCGAGCCGGACCGGATCCGTGAGGGCGTGCGCCGGCTGGCCCGGGTCGTCGAGGCCGAGCTCGAGCTGCACGAGACGTTCGACGCGGTCGACACCGGGACCTTCACCGCGGTCCGGCCGTCCGGTGCCGGCCCGTCGATCATCGGGCCCGCCAACAGCGACCGAAGCGGAGACCAGGCATGAGCGAGCCGGCCCCCACCGCCGTCGACACCGCCGCCCGGCCAGCGCACCCGCTCCGGGCCCTGGTGCTCGCCGGCGGGCTGACCTTCGAGCGGGAGGTGAGCCTGTCCTCCGGCGGCCAGGTGATGGAGGCGCTGCATCGCGCCCGAGTCGACGCCGAGCTGCACGACGCGGACGCCGAGCTGCTGCCCGGCCTGTCGGCCCACCCGGCCGACGCGGTGTTCATCGCCCTGCACGGCGCCACCGGCGAGGACGGCGCGCTCCGCGCGGTCCTCGACCTGGCCGGCGTTCCCTACGTCGGCTCCCCCGCCGCCGCCTGCCGGCTGGCCTGGGACAAGCCGGCCGCCAAGTCGGTCGTACGCGGCGCCGGGCTGGCCACGCCCGACTGGGTGGCGCTGCCGCACAGCACCTTCCGTGAGCTCGGCGCCGGCGCCGTGCTCGACCTGATCGTGGCCCGGCTGGGGCTGCCGCTGATGGTGAAGCCGGCCTCCGGCGGCTCCGCACTGGGCGCACAGAAGGTCAGCCGGGTCGAGGACCTGCCGGCCGCGATGGTGAGCTCGTTCGCCTACGGCGACACCGTGCTGGTCGAACGGTTCATCGAGGGCGTGGAGCTCGCGCTCTCGGTGGTCGACCTGGGGGAGGGGCCGGAGGCGCTGCCCGCGGTCGAGATCGCCCCGGAGTCCGGCGTCTTCGACTACACGTCCCGCTACACCCCGGGCCTCACCGAGTACCACGCGCCGGCCCGGGTGCCCGACGACGTCGCCGCCCGGGCGGCGGAGATGGCGCTGGCGGCGCACCGCGCGCTCGGTCTGGCGGACCTGTCCCGGACGGACGCGATCGTGACCCCGGACGGCGAGGTGCACTTCCTGGAGGTGAATGTGTCGCCCGGGCTCACCGAGACCTCGATGTTCCCGATGGCCCTGGAGGCCGCCGGTTACGAGCTCGGTGACGTGCTCACCCGGCTGCTGACCCACCGGGCCGGCAGCACGCGGTAGCACCGCTAGTTCCGTCAGTGACGGAACCAGCGGTGCGGCGGGAGGATCAACCCTCGGCGGGCCCGGTGCTCCGTCCGGTGACGTCCGGGGCCATCAGGCCGATGATCCGCTGCAGGTCGTCGACCGAGCCGAACTCGACCACGATGCGACCCTTGGCCCGGCCGATCTGCACCTTCACCTTGGTCTCGAACACGTCGGACAGCCGGCCGGCGAGATCCTCCACGCCGGGGGCGCTGAGCTTGCGGTTGGTGCGGCGTGCCGCAGTGGGCGAGGCGGCGACGGCGAGGGACACCGCCTCCTCCGTGGCGCGCACCGACATGCCCTCGGCGACGATCCGGGTGGCCAGCGCCTCCTGTGCGTCCGCCTCCGGGAGGCCGAGCAGGGCTCGGGCGTGACCGGCGGACAGCACGCCCGCCGCGACCCGGGTCTGCACCTTCACCGGCAGCTTCAGCAGCCGGATCGTGTTCGTGACCTGCGACCGGCTCCGGCCGATCTTGCCGGCCAGCTCCTCGTGGGTGGCGCCGAACTCCTCCAGCAGCTGCTGATACGCCGCGGCCTCCTCCAGGGGGTTGAGCTGGACGCGGTGGATGTTCTCCAGCAGCGCGTCGCGGAGCATCGCGTCATCGGCGGTGAACCGGACGATCGCCGGCACCGTCTCCAGCTCGGCGGCCCGGGCGGCGCGCAGCCGGCGCTCGCCCATGATCAGCTCGTAGCCGCCGTCGGGGCTCTCGCGCACCACGATGGGTTGCAGCAGACCGAACTCGCGCACCGAGTGGGTGAGCTCGTCCAGGGCGTCGTCGTCGAAGACCTGCCGGGGCTGCTTGGGATTGGGGACGACGTCCCCCACCGGCACCTCGCGCAGCTGTGCGCCGGGAACGCCGAGGACCGCCTCGAGCTCCGTCGCCGCACCCGCCGCGGGCGCGGCCGCCGGCTCGTCCGGAGCCGCGACGGGGCCGGACGGCGTGGCCCGCCCGGTCCACCCCGGATCCGCCGTCGGATCCGGTCGCTCCGCCGTCCCGACGCCGCCTCCGTGCTCGGCCGCCTCGGCCGCGCGGGCCGCCGGTGTCGCCGTGGGGGCGGGGGCGCTGGTGGGGATGAGGGCTGCCAGGCCCCGGCCGAGGCCGCCGCGCTTGCTCACGAGTCCTCCTCGCTGTGGGGTTCGATCATGAGCCGTGTCTGCCGGTCAGCCGCTGGATGGCCGCCGGTTCCCCCAGGACCAGGGCGGCCACCGGGGGTGTGGCCGGTGGGGGCGCAGGGGGCGGCGGGGCAGCCGGTGGTGCCGGTGGGTCTGCTACCGGGGTCAGCTGCACCCCGCGCTCGGCCAGTTCCTTCGCCGCCTCCACGTAGCTGGTGGCGCCGCGGGACCCCGGGTCGTAGGTGAGCACCGACTGCCCGTAACCAGGGGCCTCGCTCACCCGGACGTTGCGGGGGATGACCGCGGTGAGCACCAGACCGCCGAAGTGGTTGCGCACCTCGTCGGCCACCTGGTCGGCGAGCTTGGTCCGGCCGTCGTACATGGTGAGCAGGATGGTGCTCACCGAGATGCCCGGGTTGAGGTGCGCCCGCACCAGGTCGATGTTGGAGAGCAGCTGACCGAGCCCCTCCAGCGCGTAGTACTCGCACTGGATCGGGATGAGCACCTCGTCCCCGGCCACCAGCGCGTTCAGCGTCAGCAGCCCCAGGGACGGCGGGCAGTCGATGAGCACGTAGTGCGGGCGCTCGCCGGCCGGCACGTCGGACAGGTAGGCCTCGATCGCCCGGCGGAGCCGGTGCTCGCGGGCCACCATCGACACCAGCTCGATCTCCGCGCCGGCCAGGTCGATGGTCGCCGGCACGCACCGCAGCAGCGGGCTCGCCGTGGTCGCCGCGGCGACGTCCAGCAGCGGGCTGTCCCCGACCAGGGTGTCGTAGATCGACGGAGTTCCGACGGTGTGCTCGACGCCGAGCGCCGTGCTGGTGTTCCCCTGCGGGTCGAGGTCGATGACCAGTGTCCGCAGCCCGTACATCGACAGCGCCACCCCGAGATTCACCGTCGACGTCGTCTTGCCGACGCCACCCTTCTGGTTGGCCACCGTGATCACCCGGATCCGTCCCGGGGTGGGGAAGGGATCCTGGTGGGCGGCGTGCAGCACGCGGGTGGCCCGCATCGCCTCCATGGCGATCGGGCTGTCGAACTCGGCGGGAGCCTGGTCCGCGGTCAAGCTGTTGCGCAACCGCTCACCCGGGTCGGTCATCGGTGCACCCTCCTCACCGCCGTGTTCCACGTGGAACGCACGCGCGTCCTGCTGCTGTTCCACGTGGAACGGTCCCGTTCCAGAGCGGGTGAGCGTCACCGGCCACCGCGCGTCATGACCACCACGGTAGTGGCTGCGGGCCCGAGCCCGACACCGACTGCCCGGGTGTGCACGTCTCGCATTCCAGCGGCTTCCAGTTCGGGAACCAGGTCCGGCACCTCGGCAGCCGCTCGGGCGCCGACCAGGGCGACCAACTGGACTCCCGGGCGCAGCAGTCCCCGGCACCAGCCGACGAGCCGGGGGAGCGGCGCGACCGCCCGGGCGGTGACGACGTCCACCGCCCCCACGGCGCGGACCACCGACCGCTCCTCCGCCCGGCCCCGCACCACCCGCCAGTGGCCACCGAGCGTCGTGGTCACGTCGGTGAGGAACTCCACCCGGCGGGCCATCGGCTCCACGAGGGTGAGGGTCAGGTCGGGTCGCGCCAGCGCCAGCGGGATGCCGGGGAGGCCGGCACCGCTGCCCACGTCGACCACCCGGGCGCCGGCGGGGACGGCCTCGGCCATCCCCGCGCTGTTGAGCAGGTGCCGCTCCCAGAGGCGCGGCACCTCCCGCGGCCCGATCAGGCCACGGACCACACCGTCCCCGGCCAGCATCGCTGCATACCGGCGGGCGTCGGCCAGTGCGTCCCCGAACACCCGGGCCGCGGTCGCCGGAGGTTCCGGAACTGTCTGGTCCGTATCATCGCTGACCGGGGCGTCCCCGGGCCGAGGCCCCTGCCCGGTGGTCACTGGTCGGGCAGGACCACGACGCGGCGGTTCGGCTCCTCGCCCTCCGACTCGCTGCGCACCCCGGCGGCGGCGGCGATGACATCGTGGACCACCTTCCGCTCGAAGGGGTTCATGGCGGCCAACCGCTCGGGCTGCCGGCTCTCCGCGACCCGGGTCGCGGCCTCGGTGGCCAGGGTGGTCAGGTCGGCCCGGCGCTTGGCCCGGAAGCCGCCGATGTCGAGCATCAACCGGCTGCGCACCCCGGTGGACTGGGCGACGGCGAGCCGGGTGAGTTCCTGCAGCGCCTCCAGGGTGGCGCCCTCGGGCCCGATCAGCGTCTTCAGCTGACCGCCGACCACGGCGACCGAGGCGCGGTCGCCCTCCACGTCGAGGTCGATGTCGCCGTCCACGTCCAGGATGTCGAGCAGCCGCTCGAGGTAGTCGCCGGCGACGTCGCCCTCGCGGACGAGGAGCCTGTCGGCCGACTCGTCGTCCTCGTCGTCCTCGTCCCCGTCATCGCCCTCCCCGTCGTCGCCGTCGTCCTCGTCGTCGACCGGCTCCACGACGGCGTCGGTCGACGCCTCGTCGGCATCGGGCAGCGCCGGGTCGGTGCCGTCCCCGGCGTCGGGGGCCCGGGTCAGCACGGCGTCCGAGGTGGCCTCGGCGGTGGTCACGGTATCGTTGTCGGGTGCACTCACGGTGGTTCCTCCCAGGGTCGTGCAGGCGGCCGGGCGAACCCGGTGGTCGAGGGGCCGGTGACGACCGGCCGGTGTGGCGGCGACCCGGAGGTCAGCGGCGCTTGCGCTTGCCCCGGTTGGCCGGAGCCGGCCCGGAACCGCCTCCGGAGCTCCCGCGCGGCCGGTTGGAGGCACCGGACGGGCGCCCGTTGGCGCCACCGGACGCGGTCGACCCGCTCGAGCCGGTGCCGACGGTGCCGTCCGCGGGGCCGTCCGCGGGGCCGTCCGTGGGACCGGCAGCGTCCGTGGGCGGAACCGCGCCGTCCGGGCCGACCGTGGACCCGGGGGCCACCGTGGGGGAGGTACCGGCCGGACGACCGGGCTTCGGGCGGACCGGCTTGACGCCGGGCTTGGGGGCAAGCGACTTGGGGTCGATGGCCGGCCGGTCGGCGGCGGCCTTGGCCAGCGCGCCCGGCGAGCCGGGCGGCGGCAGCTTCTTGAGGATGTAGAACTGCTGGCCGAGGGTCCACAGGTTGTTGGTGAACCAGTAGAGCAGCACGCCGATGGGGAAGAAGAACCCGGTGACGAAGAGGCTCAGCGGCATGCCGTAGAGCAGCAGCTTCTGCACCATCGCGGCCTGGCCCTCGACCGGCCCGGATCGCTTCATGATCTGCCGCTGGGTGTAGTACGTCGTGGCGCACATGACCACGATCAGCACGAAGGCGACGATCCGGATGTTGGTGTAGGAAACGCCCGCCAGGGCGAGGATCGCGTCTTCCTTGGGCCCGTCCATGTTGAAGGACGAGGAGATCGGTGCGCCGAACAGCTGCGCGGACGCCGCCTGGTCGGTGAGCGTGTCGTCCCAGCTGTAGAGGCCGTCCTTGCCCGGGGCGAGCCGGCGCAGCACGTGGAACAGCGAGAGGAACACCGGGATCTGCGGCAGGATCGGCAGGCAGCCGGCCAGCGGGTTGACCCCGCGCTCCTTCTGCAGCGCCATCATCGCCTGGCTGAAGCCCTGCTTGTCCGAGCCGTACTGCTTGCGCAGCTTCTGGATCTCCGGCTGGATCTCCTGCATCGCCCGCTGCGACTTCACCTGCTTGACGAACAGCCGGAACAGCAGCACGCGGATCGTGACCACCAGGAACACGATCGACAGCGCCCAGGTGATGCCGCTGGCCGGGTCCAGGAAGCTGGAGAACAGCGTGTGCCACTGCTTCATCACCCAGGCGATGCCGGTGTAGAGCCAGTTCAGGTTGAAGTCAAACAACGCCAGCCTCCTGCGGCGGGGTCCGGCCGGGAGCCGGCCGGGGAGCACGATGGGGACGACGGTCCGTCCCGCTCGACGATGGGGTGCGCGGCGGCACCAGGTCGACGCCGCCGGGGTGCCAGGGCGCGCACTTGACCAGCCGGCGGGCCGCCAGCCAGCTGCCCCGGCCGGCGCCGTGGAGCTCCACGGCCTCGATGGCGTAGGCGCTGCAGGTGGGCTGGAACCGGCACCGCGGCGGCAGCACCGGGCTCACCGCGCGCTGGTAGAAGCCCGCGGCGGCCAGCAGGGCACGCGCGACCCGGCCCCGGCTCCCGCTCGTCACGGGCGGGATGCCCGGTCGCCGAGCAGCCGGTCCAGACCCGCGTCCAGGTCACGGCGCAGGGCCGCGGCACCGGCCGCGGCGGCCTCCGGCCGGGCCCGCACGACGAGGTCGGCGGTCGTGGGGAGGCGGTCGAGCCGGTCGCGCAGCAGGTGGCGCAGCTGACGGGTCACCCGGTGCCGGCAGACCGAGTTGCCGACGGCCTTGCCGACCACGAAACCGGCCCGTGGCCCGGGCCGAGGGTCACCAGGACCCCCGGCCGGGGCGACGGGCCGTACAGGGAGGTAGTGCAGCACCATGGTCGGACGGCCGGCACGGCGTCCGGTCCGGACGACCACGGTGAAGTCCGGCCGCCGGCGCAGGCGTGCCTGCGCTGGCAGCACGTCAGGCGGAGAGCTTGTCGCGACCCTTGCCACGGCGGGCGGCGAGGATGGCGCGCCCGGCCCGGGTGCGCATCCGCAGCCGGAAGCCGTGGGTCTTGGACCGGCGGCGGTTGTTCGGCTGGAACGTGCGCTTGCTCACGAGGGACTCCCACTACTGATGACGTCGGCGCGGTGCGACCCGGGTCGGGCCGCACACGCGTGCGGGTGCAGGCTGGTCGCGGGACCCGCGACCGCTCCCTGCACCCGAGGCTGGTCTGCCGTGGGCCGGCCGCCCGGTGTCGTGCACGCAGTTCACGCGGGCACCGGTCGGCTGTCCACAGACTCCGACCAGCATAGCCGAGTTACGACGGCGACCGCGTCGCGCCCGGCGTACCGGTCGACCCGTCATGCTCCACCCGCGCACACTGCGGACGGGGAGGACACGCCGCGGGCGGGCGCCGTACCCGGGCCGGACTCGCCGGTGCTCGTTGCCGGGCTGTGGATGGGGCTGTTAGCGTCGCCGTCGCTCCGCGGTGGACGACCGGGCCCCGCCACGGGCGCCGACCTGGTCGCGCACCCGGTTGCAACCGCATCCCACCGAACACCCCTACACCGCCCTGACCAGCGACGACGTGGTCCAGCCAGGCCCGGTCCCCGCCGAGACTGCGGCGGACGTCACCAGCCGTGCACACTCTGTGGACACCGGTGTGGAAGCAGCTCGGCTGGAGTCCACACCTGGGGACCGGCCGGGGGACCCAGCCGGGTCCCGGGAACGGGCGCACCGCGGCGGAACCGTCGATGCGGCGCGGAACAGAAGCACCGAAAGGGGACAACAGTCGATGGCCGACTCCACGGTCGACCTGGCGACGGTCTGGGACCAGATCCGCGACCGGCTCGCCACCAGCCTGTCCCCTCAGCAGAACGCGATGCTGAACCTGACCCGCCCGCTGGGCCTGGTCGAGGACACCGCCGTCCTGGCGGCGCCCAACGAGTTCACCCAGACGGTCCTCGAGTCCCGCATGCGCCTGGTGCTGGCCGAGGCGCTGTCGGAGCAGTTCGGCCGGGCCATCAGGGTCGCCGTCCAGCTCGAGGACGCCCCACCGGCGGCCGACCCGGCCGCCGAGGCCCAGCAGCCGCTCGACCCCCGGTGGGGAGCCGAGCGCCCGGGGAACGGTCCGCCCGAGCGCGCCGCCGAACGCCCCGCCGCACCCCGTCCCGCCGACCGCTTCGAGTCCTACGTGCAGCAGCGGCTGCCCGACGACCGCTACGCGACGGAGCGGTTCGGGGACGAGCGGTTCGGGGACGAGCGCTTCGCCACCGACCGGTTCTCCGCCGGGCGCTCGGCCGCCGAGCAGCAGTTCGCCGACGACCGCTTCGCCGAGGGCTTCGCCGCCGGCCGGTCCGAGGAGGACCGGGCCGCCCGCGACCGGGCCGCCCAGGACCGGGCGGAGGAGGATCGCGCCGCCCGCGACCGAGCCGACGACGGCCGCAGCGCGTTCGGCGTCCGCAGCGACGTGGTCCGCTCGGACGTGTGGCTGCCGGAGTCCGGGGACGGCCGGGACTGGTCACGCGGCGCGGCGGACCCGGAGCGGGCCGACCTCGATGCCGGCCCGGCCGCCGACCTCCGCGGTGGTCCGGTGGACGGCGGGGGCAGCGGCCTCCGGCAGTCCCCGGACGACGCCCGGCGCGGGGTGGCCCCCTGGGACACCGAACCGGCCGACCGGAGCGGTGCCGAGCGCCGTCCCGGCGACCGGCAGTCACCCCGCGGTTCCGGCGCCGTCCCACTGTTCGCCGACCGGCACCGGCCGGCCGGGCTGGACCCGGGGCTCAATCCCAAGTACCTGTTCGACAGCTTCGTCATCGGCAACAGCAACCGGTTCGCCCATGCCGCGGCGGTCGCGGTCGCCGAGGCGCCGGCCCGGGCCTACAACCCGCTGTTCATCTACGGCGACTCCGGGCTGGGCAAGACCCACCTGCTGCACGCGATCGGGCACTACGCCGCCCGGATGTTCCCCAACGTGCGGGTGCGGTACGTCAGCACCGAGGAGTTCACCAACGAGTTCATCAACCTGGTGCACTCCGGGCGGGCCGAGGACTTCCGGCGTCGCTACCGGGACATCGACTTCCTGCTGATCGACGACATCCAGTTCCTGGAACGCGCCGAGCGCACCCAGGAGGAGTTCTTCCACACCTTCAACACGCTGCACAACGCCAGCAAGCAGATCGTGATCACCTCCGACCGGGCGCCCAAGAAGCTGACGACGCTGGAGGACCGGCTGCGGACCCGCTTCGAGTGGGGCCTGATCACCGACGTCCAGGCGCCGGACCTGGAGACCCGGATCGCGATCCTGCGGAAGAAGGCGTGGGGCGAGCGCCTGCAGGCGCCCGACGCGGTGCTCGAGTTCATCGCCAGCAAGGTGCAGACCAACATCCGCGAGCTCGAGGGCGCGCTGATCCGGGTCACCGCCTTCGCCAGCCTGAACAAGCAGCCGGTCGACCTGGCGCTCGCCGAGCTGGTGCTCAAGGACCTGATCAGCGACGAGCAGGGACCGCAGATCACCGCGGCGATCATCATGGCCGCGACCGCGGAGTACTTCTCGGTGACGATGGAGGAGCTGCAGGGCGCCAACCGCAGCCGCACCCTGGTCAACGCCCGGCAGATCGCCATGTACCTGTGCCGGGAGCTGACCGAGCTGTCGCTGCCGCGGATCGGGGCGTCCTTCGGCGGCAAGGACCACACCACGGTGATGCACGCGGTCAAGAAGATCACCGGCCTGATGAGCGAGCGCCGGGCCACCTACACCCAGGTCACCGAGCTCACTGCCCGGATCAAGAGCCGCGCCCGTTCGTAAGGCCCCGTCGCAGGGGCCCACTGCGAGCCTGCGAGTA
This sequence comes from Modestobacter lapidis, assembly GCA_019779905.1. Lineage (GTDB taxonomy): Bacteria > Actinomycetota > Actinomycetes > Mycobacteriales > Geodermatophilaceae > Modestobacter > Modestobacter lapidis. Next base: position 96,908 of record JABAKE010000006.1, read on the forward strand.
GTGGGGGGCGACGGGGTCCTCTTATCCCCTTGTCCCCAGGACTGTGCACAGCCTGGGGAGATCTTCCGGTCCACGGCCCGCGCCCAGGATCTCCACCACCGCCGTGCCGCCCCACACCCCCCGACGCGCCGCTGACCTGCGATGTCCCACCCGGAGAGGCGGGCTGTCCACACGTGTGGGACGACGGCCGGGCCCGCCGTCCCCTGTCCACGGGGCCCGGGGAACCGGCTGGGGACGGACCTGGGCGTCGACCGGGGACTGGGGGTGGAGACGGGTCGACGGCGGTGCACAGCGGTCGAGTTGTCCACGTGTCGACACAGGACGACGCCTGCGGGCCCACAGCGGGCCAACAGGGCGGTTCCGGGGGCGACCTGCACGAACAGGCCCGGTCCCCAGCTTCCACACCTGTGATGACGAAGATGAAGTACTTCTCCCAATGTGTTCTCGAACCACACTCTCCGATGGGAGAGCGTCCGGTCGGGCCCGCCGGGCTCCCGACCGGACCGGCACAGCAACGAGCCAGCGCACCGATCGGCCGCGGGGCTGTCCGCGGGGGCACCTGGCACGGCACGATGGGCGGCGCAGGGGAGGATGAGCGCCGCACGCGGTGCCCTCCGGCCCCGCGCGACAGCAGCACAGACGAGCATGGGGTGGGTTCGAGATGAAGTTCCGGGTGGCACGTGAGGTGCTCGCCGAGGCCGTTGCCTGGACGGCGCGCAGCCTGCCGCCGCGGCCCTCGGTGCCCGTCCTGGCCGGGATCATGCTGGAGGTCGAGGGCTCCCAGCTGTCGGTGTCCGGCTTCGACTACGAGGTCTCGGCCCGCTCCGAGATCGACGTCCAGTCCACCGAGGGTGGCAAGGCGCTGGTGCCCGGCCGGCTGCTGGCCGAGATCACCCGGGCGCTGCCGCCGCACCAGGTCGAGATCGTCGCCGAGGGCGCCCGCCTGTCGATCAGCTGCGGAAACGCGAAGTTCTCGCTGCCGACACTGCCGGTGGAGGACTACCCGTCCCTGCCGTCGATGCCCTCCACGGCCGGCGTCGTCGACAGCGACGCCTTCGCCGAGGCGGTCGGTCAGGTCGCCGTCGCCGCCGGCCGCGACGACACGCTGCCGATGCTCACCGGCGTCCGGCTGGAGATCGAGGACGACCTGGTCACCCTCGCCGCCACCGACCGCTACCGGCTCGCCGTGCGGGAGTTCGCCTGGCGTCCGGAGACCCCGGGCCTGACAGCGGCCGTGCTGGTGCCCGCGCGCACCCTCGCCGACGCGGCGAAGACGCTGACCAGCGGCCCGGAGGTGGTGCTGTCGCTGTCCTCCGGCGGCTCCGGGGAGGGCATCCTGGGCCTGTCCGGCAAGGACCGGCAGACCACCACCCGGCTGCTGGACGCCGAGTTCGTCAAGTACCGGGCGATCATGCCCAGCGAGTCGACGTCCAGCGCGCTGCTGCCGGTCGGGTTGTTCACCGACGCCGCCAAGCGCGTCGCCCTGGTCGCCGAGCGCGGCACTCCGCTGCGCTGCGAGTTCACCCCCGGGCAGGTCACACTGCGCGCCGGCGGCAGCGACGAGGAGGGGCAGGCGGAGGAGCGCTGCGACGTCGAGTTCGACGGCGACGCGCTGACCATCGGGTTCAACCCGACGTTCCTGCTCGACGGCCTGGCCGCGGTCCACACCGAGCGGGCCCGGATGGACTTCACCACCGCCCTCAAGCCCGCCGTGCTCTCCGGGTTCGAGGAGCCCCCGGCCGACGCGGACAGCGGGCAGCAGCGGCCGGCCGAGCGCCCGGGCAGCTACCGCTACCTGATCATGCCGGTGCGCCTGCCCGGGTAGTAGAAGGACCCTCCTGCCCCCCACCGCTCGCAGGCTCGCGGCGGGTCCCTGCAGGAGGGCCTAAGAGCACCACACACATCGACGTTGAGGAGGACCAGCCGTGCAGCTGGGGATGGTCGGGCTGGGCAAGATGGGCGGCAACATGACCGAGCGGCTGCGCCGCGCCGGTCACGAGGTGGTCGGCTACGACCAGTCCGCTCCCACACGGGACGTCGACAGCCTCGAGGCCCTGGTCGAGGCGCTGCCGGCACCACGCGTGGTGTGGGTGATGGTGCCCAGCGGGGCGCCGACCCAGCAGACGGTCCGGGCGCTGGGCGACCTGCTCGCCGAGGGCGACGTCGTCGTCGAGGGCGGGAACTCGAAGTACACCGAGGACCAGGTGCACGCCGACGAGCTGAAGGCCAAGGGCATCGGCTACGTCGACGCCGGCGTCTCCGGTGGGGTGTGGGGCCTGGAGAACGGCTACGCCCTCATGGTGGGCGGGTCGAAGGAGGACGTCGCCAAGGTCCAGCCGGTCTTCGACGCGCTCCGGCCGCCGAGCCCGACCGACGAGTCCGGTGCGGCAATCCCCGGTGCGGGCTTCGTGCACGCCGGCCCGGTGGGTGCCGGCCACTTCGCCAAGATGGTCCACAACGGCATCGAGTACGCGCTGATGCAGGCCTACGGCGAGGGCTACGAGCTGCTCGCCGCCGTCGACCTGATCGAGGACGTCCCGGGCGTCGTCGCCTCCTGGACCCAGGGCACGGTGATCCGGTCCTGGCTGCTGGACCTGCTGGTCCGCGCGCTGCAGGAAGACCCGGCACTGGACAAGATCACCGGTTACGCCGAGGATTCCGGCGAGGGTCGCTGGACGGTCGAGCAGGCGATCGAGCACGCCGTCCCGATGCCGGCGATCGCCGCCTCGCTGTTCGCCCGGTTCTCCTCCCGCCAGGAGGACTCCCCGACGATGAAGGCCGTCGCCGCGCTGCGGAACCAGTTCGGCGGGCACGCCGTGCGCGCGATCCGGACGCAGGAGGCCGAGGAGCCCGCGTGAGGAAGGACCCCCGTGCCCCCCACGCCTCGCAGGCTCGGCGCGGGCCCCTGCACGGGGGCCGTTCCAGCACGTCACCCGCTCGGCGCGGGCCCCTGCACGGGGGCCGTTCCAGCACGTCACCCGCTCGGCGCGGGCCCCTGCACGGGGGCCGTTCCAGCACGTCACCCGCTCGGCGCGGGCCCCTGCACGGGGGCCGTTCCAGCACGTCACCCGCTCGGCGCGGGCCCCTGCACGGGGGCCGTTCCAGCACGTCACCGGGGACCTGAGCGTGTACGTCCGGCACCTGCAGGTCGGGCAGTTCCGCAACTGGGAGTCCGCGGACCTCGCGCTGACCCCCGGGCCCACCGTGCTGGTCGGCCGGAACGGGCAGGGCAAGACGAACCTGGTCGAGGCGGTCGGCTACCTGGCGACGCTGGGCAGCCACCGGGTCTCCGCGGACGCGCCGCTGGTACGGCACGGCGCGGCGCAGGCGGTGGTCCGCGCGGCCCTGCGGCGGGACGAGCGCGAGCTCCTCGTCGAGGTGGAGATCAACCCCGGTCGGGCCAACCGGGTGCGGGTGAACCGGTCACCGCTGCCCCGGCCGCGGGAACTGCTCGGCCTGGTCAAGACGGTGCTGTTCGCCCCGGAGGACCTCGCCCTGGTGCGCGGCGACCCGGCCGAGCGGCGCCGGTTCGTCGACGACCTGCTGGTCAGCCGCACCCCGCGGCTGGCCGGGGTGCGCGGCGACTACGACCGGGTGCTCAAGCAGCGGAACGCGCTGCTGAAGACGGCCCGGCTGGCCCGCGGCAACGCGCTGGCCACGCTGGACGTCTGGGACGGGCACCTCACCGAGCTGGGCGGGCAGCTGCTGGCCGCCCGGCTGCAGCTGCTCACCGACCTGGCGCCCTACGTCGCCGAGGCCTACGCCGGGGTCGCCGGGCCCGGCGCGGATGCCGCGGCGCTGGGCTACGCCAGCACCGTGCCGCTGGCCGGTGACGGCGCACCGATCGGGGACGGCGCCGGGAGCGGGACACGGCAACTGCCCGGCGCGGCGGAGCTCGCCGCGGCGCTGCAGGCGCGGGTGGCCGAGCGGCGGGCCGAGGAGATCGATCGCGGGGTGACCCTGGTCGGTCCGCACCGCGACGACCTGGTGCTGCACCTCGGGCCGGCCCCGGCGAAGGGCTACGCCAGCCACGGTGAGTCCTGGTCGTTCGCGCTGGCCCTCAAGCTGGCCTGCTTCGCCCTGCTCCGGGCCGAGGGGGAGGACCCGATCCTGGTGCTGGACGACGTGTTCGCCGAGCTGGACACCGGCCGCCGCACCGCGCTGGCGGCGGTGGCCGGCAGCGCGGAGCAGACGCTGATCACCGCCGCGGTCGCGGAGGACGTGCCCGCCGCCCTGCGCGGCACCCGGGTGCTGGTGGCCGACGGCCACGCCCGGGTGCTGGCGCCCGAGGTGGGAGTGGAGCTCGAGCCGGGCCTCGAGCCGGTCGGGGAGCCCGCCGGTGACTGACGAGCGCCCGGCCCGGCCCTCCGACATCGCCCGGGCCGCCCTCGACGCGGCCCGCGCCGCGTCGGCCTCCCGTCCGCAGCCGACCCGCCGGCGGGTGGCCGGCCCCCGTCGGCGGTGGACCGGTCCGCACCCCGGCGCGGACGACCCGCAGCTGCTGGGCTCGCTGGTCGAGTCGCTGGTCAGCCAGCAGGACTGGACGGCGCACACCCGGGTCGGCTCGGTCTTCGGCCGCTGGGACACGCTGGTCGGCCCGGACATCGCCGAGCACTGCCGGCCCCAGTCGCTGTCGGAGGGGGAGCTGACGGTGGTGGCCGAGTCGACTGCCTGGGCGACTCAGCTGCGGCTGCTCGCGCCGAGGATCCTGGCGAAGCTGCACGACCAGGTCGGCGGGGACGTCGTGAAGCGGCTGCGCGTTGTCGGTCCGACGGCGCCGAACTGGAAGAAGGGGCCGCGCACCGTCCGCGGCCGCGGACCACGCGACACGTACGGATGAGCGCATCGACGGAGGGGACAGCGACACGATGAGCAGCCCACGGGACCGCGACCCGGACGACGCCGGCGATCCGGCGGGAGACGCCGGCCGGGACGGGCCGGACTGGCAGGAGCCGGCACACCTGGGCCGCCCGGACGGCCCGGACGGCCCGGACGGCCCGGGCACCGACCCGGCCGACCGATCCGATGGCTCGACCGCCTGGCAGCCGCCGGGCTGGGACCTGCCCGCCGTCGAGCCCGACCGCCCGCGGACGGCTCCGCCCGAGCCGGCCCAGCCGGCTCCCGAGCCGCCTCCCGGGCCGGCGCCGGAGCCGCCGTCGTGGCACGCACCGGCGGCCGAACAGCGGCAGGACGACGTCCCGCCCCCGGTGCCCGAGCAGCCGCCGGCCCGGCGGGGCCTGTTCGGCGGGATGCGCCGGCCCCGGCGGCCGAGCGAGTTCCAGGAGGTCTTCCGCCGCGAGGACGACCCGGTGGGCGTGCAGGCGTGGGGACTGAGCCACGGCTGGGTGCCCTCCGACGGCAGCGCCCCGGAGGACGCACCGCTGGCGGACCTGGTCCGCTCCGCGCCGGTGCGCCCCAGCAAGGACCACCGGCCGGGCAACGTCATCCGCGGCCGGGGCATGGGCCTGGACCTGGTCGCCTTCGACGTCGTCTACGCCTCCGGCCGCATGGTCGTTCCGCAGTGGGCGGTCACCGCCGCTCCGGTGCTGGGCGACGTGCCCGCCTTCCGGCTGTCCCCCGCCCGGCTGTGGAAGCACGGGACCGGCGGGCTCGTGCAGATCCCCAGCGGCGACCCCGAGTTCGACACCCGCTGGGTGCTGCTCACCGCGGCCGACGGCCCGCAGGTGCGGCGCCTGGTCGAGGACCCGGTGGTCCGGCAGTTGCTGCTGGGCACCGACGACGGCGACGAGCTGTGGTCGGCCGCCGGCTTCGTGGCCGCGGTCCGGCCCGACGGGCACCGCCCGCAACTGGTCGAGCACCACGCCCGCCTGCTGGCGGTGGTGGTCGGCGCGCTGGCCACCGCGGGCTGAGCGGCCGGCCCTGAGCACCGCGCCGGAGCCCACACCCACACCCACGGCCACCGCCGGCCTGCGGGAGCTGCTGCCGCTGCTGCGCCCGCACCGCCGTGCGCTGGCCGGGGCGGCCGGGCTGTCCCTGGTCTCCGCCGCGGCCGCGCTGGCCCAGCCGGCGTTGATCGGGCAGGTGATCAGCGCGGTCGGTGCGGGGCGCCCCGTGGTCTCCGGCGTGGTGCTGCTCGTCGTCGTGCTCGTGGCCGCCAGCGTCCTGGGCGCCGGCCAGCAGTACCTGCTGCAGCGCACCGCCGAGGGCGTCGTCCTCGGCACCCGCCGCCGGTTGGTCGACCGGCTGCTGCGGCTGCCGGTCGCCGAGTACGACCGGCGCCGGACCGGGGACCTGATGTCCCGGGTCGGCTCGGACACCACCCTGCTGCGGGCCGCGGTCACCAGCGGGGTGGTGGAGATCGTCGGCTCGGCCGTGGTCGGCGTCGGCGCCCTGGTGGCGATGGCGCTGGTCGACGTCTGGTTGCTGCTGGTCACCGTGGCGGCGGTGAGCGTCGGGGTGACCACGGCGGTGCTCGCCTCGCGGCGGGTGCGCACGCTGTCCCGGGAGGCGCAGGAGCAGGTCGGCGCCATGAGCGCGGCGGTGGAGCGGGCGCTCTCGGCGGTGCGCACCATCCGGGCCAGCGGCGCCACGGCCCGGGAGGTCGCGACCGTCGGGGTCAGCGCCGAGCGGGCGTTCACCGCCGGGATCCGGGTGGCCCGGTTGGAGGCGCTGGTGGCGCCGGCCGGCTCGATCGCCGTCCAGGGGGCGTTCCTCGCCGTCCTCGGGCTGGGCGGTTACCGGGTCGCCACCGGGTCGATCGCCGTCGCCGACCTGATCGCCTTCATCCTGTACCTGTTCCTGCTGGTCATGCCGCTGGGCCAGCTCATCGGGTCCTACACCCAGCTGCAGACCGGCCTGGGAGCGCTCGCCCGGGTGCAGGAGGTGCTGGCCCTGGACCCCGAGCGCGACGACGTGCCCGAGCGGCCGGCGGGCGGTGCGGTGCTGCGGGTGCCGGCCGCGGGCGGTCCGGTGCCGTTGCTCGAGCTGGACGGCGTGGACTTCGCCTACCCCGACGGCACGCCGGTGCTGCGCGGGGTGTCCTTCTCGGTGCCCGCCGGCAGCCGGACCGCGCTGGTCGGGCCCTCCGGTGCGGGGAAGTCGACCGTCCTGGCGCTGGTCGAGGGCTTCTACCCGCTGTCCGGCGGCGTCGTCCGCTGGGCCGGGACCGACGTGCGCGAATTGCCCCGGGCCGCGCTGCGCGCCCGGATCGGGTACGTCGAGCAGGAGTCCCCGGTGCTGGCCGGCACCCTCCGCGACAACCTCCTGCTCGCCGCTCCGGACTCCACCGAGGACCGGCTCTGGGCGGTGCTGGCCGAGGTCGGGCTGACCGCGGTGGTGCAGCGGTCGGCCCGTGGCCTGGACGTCGCGGTCGGTGACGACGGCGTGCTGCTCTCCGGCGGGGAGCGCCAGCGGCTGGCGATCGCCCGGTCGCTGCTGGCCCGACCGGCGCTGCTGCTGCTCGACGAGCCGACCGCCAGCCTCGACGCCCGCAACGAGGGGCTGCTGCGCCGGACGCTGGCCGCGGCGGCCGCCGACCGGGCGCTGCTCGTGGTCGCCCACCGGCTGTCGACCGTGCTGGACAGCGACCAGATCGTGGTCCTGGACGGCGGCGCGGTGACCGCCGTGGGAACGCACGCCGAGCTGCTGGACAGCAATCCGCTCTACCGCGAGCTCGCCGAGGCACAGCTGCTGACCTGAGGTCCCGGTTCCACGTGGAACCGGGCGGGGTCCGCCCGTGGCGGCCGGCCCGACGATCTCACGGCAGGCCCCCAGCGGTCCGAGGACGGCGTGTCGACCGCGAGGGCAACCCGGGTGGTGGCTCGTGTGCCGGGAGAGGCTCTGGCGCGACGTGAGGGCGTGGACGGCGAGGTTCTGTCGTCCCGACCCGGTACGCTGGAGGTGACACACCGCCAGCAGCCCGCTGAGAGCCGCTCTGCGCCCCGCCGACATCGCCGTCGGTACCGCGCGCCGGCTGCGGCTGCGCGACAGAAGGGCCCCACGTGGTCGCACGACCCAGCACCCCCGCAGCGCAGAACGCCTACTCCGGCAGCTCCATCACCGTCCTCGAGGGGCTCGAGGCGGTCCGCAAGCGCCCCGGTATGTACATCGGGTCCACCGGCGAGCGCGGCCTGCACCACATGGTCTGGGAGGTCGTGGACAACGCCGTCGACGAGGCGCTGGCCGGTTACTGCGACACCGTCAGGGTCACCCTGCTGGCCGACGGCGGGGTGCGGGTCGAGGACAACGGCCGTGGCTTCCCGGTCGACATGCACCCGGTGGAGAAGCGGCCCACCCTCGAGGTGATCATGACCGTGCTGCACGCCGGCGGGAAGTTCGACGGCAAGAGCTACGGCGTCTCCGGCGGGCTGCACGGCGTCGGCGTCACCGTGGTCAACGCGCTCTCCAAGCGGCTCGAGGTGAACGTCTGGCGCGACGGCGCCGAGTGGTTCCAGCGCTACGACGTGGCCAAGCCCGGCCCGCTGGAGGAGATCGGCCGCACCGACAAGCGCGGCTCGGCGGTCACCTTCTGGGCCGACGAGGACATCTTCGAGACGACGCACTACTCCTTCGACACGATCAACCGCCGGCTGCAGGAGATGGCCTTCCTCAACAAGGGCCTGACCATCATCCTGCGCGACGAGCGCCCCGGTCAGGGCAAGGCCGACACCGGCCTGGCCGAGGAGACCTCGCTCGCCGAGGAGGCCCCGGCCCCCGGTCACGAGAACGAGGCCTTCGAGCCGACCGAGGTCGCCTACCGCTACGAGCAGGGCCTGGTCGACTACGTCACCTACATCAACCGGCGCAAGAGCCCGATCCACCGCTCGGTGATCAGCTTCTCCGCGGACGGCACCGGCAAGAACGACACGGCGATGTCCCTCGAGGTCGCCATGCAGTGGTCGGACGCCTACTCCGAGTCGGTGCACACCTTCGCCAACATCATCAACACCCACGAGGGCGGCACCCACGAGGAGGGCTTCCGCGCGGCGCTGACCTCGATCGTCAACCGCTACGCGGTGGACAAGAAGATCCTCAAGGAGAAGGACGACAAGCTCACCGGCGACGACATCCGCGAGGGTCTCGCCGCGATCGTCTCGGTGAAGCTGGGCGACCCGCAGTTCGAGGGCCAGACCAAGACCAAGCTCGGCAACACCGAGGTCAAGGGCTTCGTCCAGAAGGTCTGCAACGACCAGATCAGCCACTGGTTCGAGGCCAACCCGGCCGAGGCCAAGGTGATCATCACCAAGGCCGCGTCGGCCGCCCGCGCCCGGCGCGCGGCGCAGGACGCCCGCAAGCTGGCCCGCAAGAATCTGCTGAGCAACAACTCGCTGCCGGGCAAGCTGGCCGACTGCCGCTCCAGCGACCCGCGCAACTCCGAGGTCTACATCGTCGAGGGCGACTCGGCCGGCGGCTCGGCGAAGTCCGGCCGCGACTCGATGTTCCAGGCGATCCTGCCGATCCGCGGGAAGATCATCAACGTCGAGAAGGCGCGCATCGACCGGGTGCTGAAGAACACCGAGGTCCAGTCGATGATCACCGCCTTCGGCACCGGCATCCACGACGAGTTCGACGTCAGCAAGCTGCGCTATCACAAGATCGTGCTGATGGCCGACGCCGACGTCGACGGCCAGCACATCCGCACCCTGCTGCTGACCCTGCTGTTCCGCTTCATGCGCCCGCTGGTCGAGGAGGGCTACGTCTACCTGGCGCAGCCACCGCTGTACAAGATCAAGTGGGGTGGCAAGGTCGGTGACGAGTACGTCTACACCGACAAGGAGCGCGACGCCGTCCTCAAGGCCGGCGCCGAGGCCGGGCGCAAGCTGCCCAAGGACGACGCCATCCAGCGGTTCAAGGGCCTGGGCGAGATGGACGCCAAGGAGCTGTGGGAGACCACGATGAACCCCGACAGCCGGATCCTGCTCCAGGTCACCCTCGAGGACGCCGCCGCCGCCGACGAGCTGTTCAGCATCCTCATGGGCGAGGACGTCGTCGCCCGCCGCAGCTTCATCACCCGCAACGCCAAGGACGTCCGGTTCCTGGACGTGTAAAGGACCCCCTCGCCCCCCACACCTCGCTCCGCTCGGCGCGGGCCCCTGCGAGGGGGCCTGCGGCGCGAACTCACCGAGCACCACCCGGGAGACCTGAACCATGACCGAGACCCCCAGCCGCGACCGCGTCGAGCCGGTCGACCTCCAGCAGGAGATGCAGCGCAGCTACATCGACTACGCGATGTCGGTCATCGTGGGCCGCGCGCTGCCCGACGTGCGCGACGGGCTCAAGCCGGTGCACCGCCGGGTGCTGTACGCGATGTTCGACCAGGGCTTCCGCCCCGACCGGGCGACCGTCAAGTGCGCCCGCGTCGTCGGCGAGGTGATGGGTAACTACCACCCGCACGGTGACTCGTCGATCTACGACGCCCTCGTGCGGCTGGCCCAGCCGTGGTCGATGCGCTACCCGCTGATCGACGGGCAGGGTAACTTCGGGTCACCGGGCAATGACCCTGCGGCAGCCATGAGATATACCGAGGCTCGCCTGACTCCGCTGGCCATGGAGATGCTCCGGGACATCGACGAGGACACCGTCGACTTCCAGCCCAACTACGACGGCAAGAACCTCGAGCCGCTGGTCCTGCCGTCGCGGATCCCGAACCTGCTGGTCAACGGCTCGGCCGGGATCGCGGTCGGCATGGCGACGAACATGCCGCCGCACAACCTGCGCGAGATCGCCGCGGCCGTCTTCTGGATGCTCGAGCACCCGGAGGCCGAGGCCGAGGAGGCGCTCAACGCCTGCATGCAGCGCGTCAAGGGCCCCGACTTCCCGACCCACGGGCTGATCGTCGGTCGCGACGGCATCGAGGAGGCCTACCGCACCGGGCGCGGCTCGGTGCGGATGCGGGCCGTGGTCACGGTCGAGGAGGACTCCCGGGGCCGGGTGCAGCTGGTGGTCACCGAGCTGCCGTACCAGGTCAACCCGGACAACCTGGCCGAGGCGATCGCCGACGCCGTCCGGGACGGCCGGCTGCAGGGCATCAGCGAGATCGCCGACGAGTCCAGCGACCGGGTCGGCCGCCGGCTGGTCATCACGCTACGCCGGGACGCCGTCGCGAAGGTGGTGCTGAACAACCTCTACAAGCACACCCAGCTGCAGACCACGTTCGGCTGCAACATGCTCTCGATCGTCGACGGGGTGCCCCGCACGCTGCGCCTGGACGAGCTGATCCGGCTGTGGGTCGTCCACCAGGTCGAGGTCATCGTCCGCCGTACCCGTTACCGGCTGCGCAAGGCCGAGGAGCGCGCGCACCTGCTGCGCGGCTACGCCAAGGCCCTGGACCAGCTCGACGCCGTCATCGCCCTGATCCGGAGCAGCGAGTCGGCCGAGGCGGCGCGCACCGGCCTGATGGAGCTGCTGGACGTCGACGAGGTCCAGGCCGTCGCCATCCTGGACCTGCAGCTGCGCCGGCTGGCGGCGCTGGAGCGCCAGCGGATCCTCGACGAGCTGGCCGAGATCGAGGCCCGGATCGCCGAGTTGCAGGCCATCCTCGACTCGCCGGAGCGGCAGCGGCAGATCATCCACGACGAGCTCGCCGAGATCGTGGAGAAGTACGGCGACGACCGGCGCACCCAGTTCGTGGCCAACGACGGCGACGTGTCCATGGAGGACCTCATCGCCGAGGAGCAGGTGGTCGTCACGATCACCCGCACCGGCTACGCCAAGCGGACCAAGGCCGACCTCTACCGCTCGCAGCGCCGCGGCGGCAAGGGGGTCATGGGGGCCGCGCTCAAGCAGGACGACCTGGTCCAGCAGTTCTTCGTGGGCTCCACCCACGACTGGATCCTGTTCTTCACCAACAAGGGCCGGGTGTACCGCGCCAAGGCCTACGAGCTGCCCGAGGCCGCGCGCACCGCTCGCGGCGCGCACGTGGCGAACATCCTGGCCTTCCAGCCGGACGAGAAGATCGCCCAGGTCATCCAGATCAAGGACTACTCGGTGGTGCCGTACCTGGTGCTGGCGACGGCCCGCGGTCAGGTGAAGAAGACCCGGCTGACCGACTTCGACTCCCCGCGCACCGGCGGCGTGATCGCCATCAACCTGCGGGAGAACGACGAGCTGGTCGGCGCCGCGCTGATCAGCCCCGACCAGAACCTGCTGCTGGTCACCCGCAAGGCGATGTCGATCTGCTTCAAGGCCAACGACGAGCAGCTGCGGCCGATGGGCCGGGCCACCGAGGGAGTGCGCGGCATCTCGCTGGCCGACGACGACACCCTGCTGTCGATGATCGTCGTGCAGGAGGGCGTCGACGTCCTGGTGGCCACGGAGGGCGGCTACGCCAAGCGCACCGGTATCGAGCACTACCCGGACCAGAACCGCGGTGGCAAGGGCGTGCTCACCGCCGACCCCAAGGCGCGCAAGGGCGTGCTCGTCGGTGCGCTGGCCGTCGTGCTCGGGGACGAGCTCTACGCGATCACCTCCGGCGGTGGGGTCATCCGGACGCCGGTGAACGGCGTGCGGCACACCCGCGACCGGGCCACGATGGGCGTCAAGCTCATGAACTTGCCTGAAGACGTGTCGATCGTGGCGATCGCGCGAACGACGGACAACGACGAGCCCGACGCCTAGTCTGAAGCCGATGCCACTGCCGTGGCCTGGGGCAGGACATCCCAGGTCACGGATGTGCAACGACCACGGCAATGACCGGAGCGATCCCGCCCGGCGATGGCCGCAGCGAAGCGGCGCACGCCGCTGGGGGACGGGAGAAACGGATGAGCGACCGGACGCGAGGTGCGGTGCGCACCGGATCCCGTGAGGCTGCCGGCGAGGCGGCAACCGACGCCCCAGCCGGTGGCGAGCGTCCCTCCTCGACCGGGACGTCCGCCCCGGGCGCGCCGGCCGGCAACCGGACCACCGTCGCCGACGGGGCGGTCGCGGCCGGGAGCGCCCGTCCCGATGCCCCGGCCGACGACGCCACCGCCCGGGTGCCCGGTGTCCCGTCCCGTTCCTCGAACGCGGCGGGCGCCGCGGACGCCGCCGTCCCGGCCGGCGACAGCGGCGGGGCCCAACGGTCGGCGAAGAGCGCCGGCGAGAAGGCCCGCAGCGCGGCCGCCCGCGGACGTGGCCCGCGCCGGGCCCGGCTGCAGCTGCGGCACATCGACACCTGGTCGGCGCTGAAGATCTCGCTGGTCGTCTCGATCGCGCTGTTCTTCGTCTGGATGGTCGCGGTCGGGATCCTCTTCGGCGTGCTGAACGGCCTGGGAGTGTTCGACACCCTCAACGACCTGTTCGGCCAGCTGGGCAGCGTCTCCGGCGGTGACACCGGCGGAGAGGGCGGCAGCGAGGTCATCACGGCGGGCGTCGTCTTCGGCGGCGCGGCGGTGATCGGCCTGATCAACATCGTGCTGATGACGGCGCTGTGCACGGTGGGCTCGGTCGTCTACAACCTCTGCTCCGACCTGGTGGGCGGGATCGAGGTCACCCTCTCCGAGCGGGACTGAGCTGTGCACATGGCGACCCTTCGGGCCGCACCGCGGCCAGGTGCCGTCCCCCAGCAGCGCTGAGCCGTTGCCCGCGTTCCCGTCGGGAACCCTCCGGGCCCCGCGACGGGTCCACGGAGGCCGCTTCGCGACCGGGCCCGTTCCCGGCTCTCCCGGTCCGGCACCCCCGACGGAGGCCGCTTCGCGACCGGGCCCGTTCCCGGCTCTCCCGGTCCAGTACCCCCCGACGGAAGCCGGGGATCAGCCAGGTACAGTTCTCCCCGGTCCACGGGCCTGTAGCTCAGACGGTTAGAGCGCATCCCTGATAAGGATGAGGCCGGAGGTTCAAGTCCTCCCAGGCCCACCCGTGCACCGGTGGCCGGTCGACGGCGCCGCGACGACGGACACCGGTCGTCGCGGCCGCGGCGACCGACACCGTTCGAGGAGGTCCCCCGCGTGCTGAAGAAGCTGGCCCTGGCAGCGCTCGCCGCCGGTGCGGTGGTCGCCGTCCGCAAGCGGGGCGCCGGCAAGGGCGAGGCCGACCTGTGGGCCGAGGCCACCCGCGGACCGGGAGCGGTCAGCACCCCCCGGTCGTGATCCCCGGTGGTGCGGCCGCCCGCGCCACCGACCCGGGGACGTAGCTCAATTGGCAGAGCACCGCCTTTGCAAGGCGGGGGTTAGGGGTTCGATTCCCCTCGTCTCCACTCCTCTGACCTGCGGATTTACCTCCGTCGGGGGCTCCGGCGAGCCCTCCGACCGGGTCTCAGTCCGCAAAAAGTCCGCAACTCGTCCGCGGGATGCGGCCCGCAGCGCGTCCAGCCGGTCGGCCACGTCGTCCAGGTCGTCGTCGAACAGGTCGGCGTAGCGGTCCAGGGTCATGGCCGCCGAGGCGTGCCCGAGCATCCGCTGCACCGCCTTGACGTTGGCGCCGGCCTTGATCGCCAGCGAGGCCGCGGTGTGCCGGAGTTCGTGCGGCGTGAGCCCGGGCTCCCCGATGGCCCGGGCCGCGGCGTCGAACCAGGCGGACCGGGCGTTCCGGTTGCGCAGCACCGCGCCCTGCGGCGAGGGGAAGGCCAGCTCGTCCGCCGGGCGGGTCACCACCGTGCGGGCGAGTTCGTCGACGAGGAACCGCGGCAGCGGCACCGAGCGGCGGCCGTGGGTCTTGGGGGTGCCCCACACCAGACGGGAGCCGTCGACCTCGGTGACCGCCTCCTCGACCAGCACCCGCCGGCGCAGCAGGTCGAAGTGCCGCACCCGCAGCGCCGCCAGCTCCGACCAGCGCAGCCCGCAGTAGCCCAGCACGAGGACCGCGATTCGGCCGGGCCCGGCGGCCTCGGCGAGCGTGTCGAGCTGTTCGGCGGTCAGGTAACGTCGGCGCTTCTCGCCCATCGGCGGCAGTGCGACGCCGAGCGCGGGGTTGACGGCCAGGCGCCGGTCCCGCACCGCGAGGCCGAGGATGCCGGACAGGACGCCCTGCGCCTTGCGGACCGAGGCCCCGGCCAGGCCGCGGTCGGAGAGCTCGGACAGCCAGGCCTGCACGTCGCCGTGGGTCACCCGGATCAGCGCGACGTTCCCCCAGCGCGGTAGGACGTGGGTCTTGAGGACGTCGGCGTAGCGGGCCCGACTGGTGGGCTTGAGGTTGATCTTCCCGGCGAGCCAGACGGGCGCCAGCTCTCCCACGGTCGTCCTGGCCCGTTTGGGGTCGACGTAGGTGCCCGTCTGCACGGCCGTGGTGACCTCGTCGAGCCATCGCTGGGCGTCGACCTTGCGCTTGAAGTGGCGAGCGTGCTCCTTACCGTGCTCATCCCGGTAGCGCGGCCGGTACGTGCCGTCAGGTCTTTTCGCGATCGACACCATCGCCGACCACCTGCCTCTCCTCGAGCCCCGGCCGTGGCGTGCACACGAGGGGCTTTACCGCTGACGCGAGCATCTGCAGAGCCAGTCTGCAGTCGGTTGCCTGCTTCTCTGGTGGGTTGACCGCATTCTGTGGATTGCTGCCCGCGCTGGCGGTCGGGCAGCTCACCGCCGGCTCCCCGGGCCAGGAGCGATCTGGTCGTGCTGGGCGTCGATCCAGCTCCGGAGGTCGTCGCAGCGATAGAGGACGCGGCGGCCGAGGCGGAAGCTGCGGGGGCCGGTGCCCAGGTGGCGCCAGTACCGCAGGGTGGCGACCGGGGCACGGAGGAGCTCGGCGGCTTCGGTGATGGTGAGCAGTTCGGGCTCGCGACTGGCGGCATGGTCGCGCATGACTGGCTCCGGTCTGGTCGGGTGGACTGGCTCCGTCACCTGAGAAGGCGCCGATCCGGAGCTCGTACTGACAGCCGACCGCAAGATGCTGCCGAAAACCTCCAGTTGTTCTCCTGCCTCCGCTGTCCGAGTCCGCGGCGGCGTCGGCGGAGGCCGCCCACTCATCGACCGATGCCTGGGGCACTGCCACGCGGGGCGAGGGACGAGCCGAGGCGCTCCTCGGGCCTGCGGACCCCCGGGACGGGGGCGGTCGGCTGCAGGCGCGCCGATCCGCGCTGCTCGGGGTCCGCCGAACGCCGTGTGCGCCAGGCCTCGCGCTCGCGATCGAGCCGCTCGGGCGGCTGGGCGCGGAGAGCCGGGTCGGCGGTGAGGGTCGCGATGCGCGTCCGCGCGTCGGTGAGCTCCTGACGGGTGGTGGCGATGTCGCGCTGGAGGTCGATGAGCTGGCCGGCCGGGTCGGCGGTCCAGGCGACGGGCCCGAAGGGGTCGAGCCGCTCCTCGCGCTGCCGGCTGGCTTCGGCCAGTGCGCGCCGGGCCTGCTCTGCCGCGTGCCGGGCGTCGTCGGCGGCCGCGCAGAGCTGGGCGTGCTCGGGGTGAGCGTGTTCGGCCGCCCGGTGGGCGGAGTCGTCGAACGCCCTCCACAGGGCGGGCCGGTCGTCGAACCAGCCGGCCACCTGCGCGAGGTCGGTCGGGTCGGTGGGCAGGGACGGCACGTGTGGACGCCACCTGTCGGCCCAGTCGAGGAGCTGCTCGCCGGCTCGCGCGACTGCGCCTCGCCGGAGTCCGAGCCGGCCCGGGCTGTCGAGCACGGTTCTTGCCGCCGTGCGTGTGGCGGGGCGTTCGCCCTCCCAGCGCGCGAGGAGGGTGTCCCGGGCGCGGTCGGCGTGGGCGGCGAAGGCCGCGCCGCTGTCCCCAGCCCGCCGTCTGGCCTGTTCCGCAGCGATCGCCGTCTGCTCACGGGCGGCTTCGCGGTTCACGAGTTCGCCGACGTGCGGCGCTTCGAGCGCGATCACCTCGCGCAGCGTCTCGCGCTGCGGCTCCCAGTAGGCGAGTCGCTGAAGGCAGCGTTGCTCGGCCGTCCACGCCACGAGCAGCTCGGCCAGCACCTCATCGAGCGGGCGAGCCAGGGCGTAGCCGGCGGCCTCACGGGCGGCCTGCCCGGTGGCGTGCGCGGGCCCGAGGTCGGCGCGGTCGCGGGCGAAGACCGCGATCCACTGCTCCCGAGCCTCCTCGGTGTCGGTGGCGACGAGGTGAGCGGTGTTCGCGGTTCGGCCGCGGGTCATCCCGACGTAGCAGGAGGAGGCGCCGGTGTGCTCGCCGACTACTACGTGCGCGGCGGTGACGGTGTCACCCTGCACGCCGTGGGCGGTGGTGGCGTAGGCGAGTTCGACGTGCGCGGTGACGTAGTCGGCGGGAAGTACCCGTGTCCCTGGGCCGGCAGGGGTGACACCGCCGGGCCCGGTCCCGGGGACGGTGCTGGTGGGGGTGACAGCGGGGGTGACGAGCAGCCCGCCGCGGCAGCCGACGGCGGCGACGGTCCAGGTGTCGCGGTTGGCGATGTCGAGGTGGCGGTCGTTGCGGCGGGTGGCGATCCGGTCCCCGGTGCCGATCCGCTCCCCGGCGCCGGTGATGACCACCGTCCGGTCGTCGACCCGGCCGGCGGTGACCAGCCGTTCCCGGATGGCGGTGTTGAGTTCGGCGGCCTGGTCGCGGGTGTCCACCACCACGGCCACCCGGCGGCCGGCGGCATATGACGCGGCGGCGGTGGCGGCCAGCGTGTCCTGCCGCGCGGCGGCGTCGAGGAACAGCTGGATCTGGCCGCGGGCGAGGAGGGCGTCGAAGACGGCGCCGGGGTCGGAGCCGGTGCGCATGGCCAGGGTCAGCGCGGCGTAGGTGGTGTCGGGTGTGGTGCGGCCCTGCTCGTCGGTTTGGGTGAAGCGGTGCACCGCGTCGAGGGTCAGGGTTGCCGCGGGGTCGACCCTGTCGATGGCGAGGTCCAGGATGCCGCCGCGGCCGACCGCGGAGAGCTGGTGCCGGTCGCCGAGCAGCGCCACGCGGACCTGGCACTCGTCGGCGACGGTGAGCAGGGCGCGGGCGGTGTCCTGGTCGAGCATGCCGGCCTCGTCGACCACCAGCAGGTCCCCCGGCCGCAGCCGCGCTCCCTCCGTCGGGCCGGCATAGGCACGGCCGGTGGCTGGGTCGCTCTCCCCGGGCGCGAGCCGGATCCAGGCGCCGTCGGCGTTCCAGCGCCAGCCGTGCCCGAAGGCCAGGGACGCCGCCGACCCGGCGGCCGCACCCAGCTCACCGGCGGCCACCTTGGCCGCCTTGCGGGTGGGGGTGACCACCATGAGCCGGCGGCCCCGCGCCTCGAGCAGGCCCCGGGTGGCGGCCAGTGTGGTGGTCTTGCCCGCGCCGGCGGCGCCCTCCACCACTATGAGCGGTCGGTCGCCCGCCATGGCGGCGACCGCTCCTGCCTGGCCGGCATCCAGCCGCCCGGCACAAGCCTCGGGTCCAAGGGGCAGTGTCAGGTCGAGATGAGGCCCGTCGGTCGCGGCGCGGGCGGCGAGGCGGGTGGTCAGGTCGGCCTCGACCTCGAGGACCGTCTGCGAGGTCCACGCGCGGATGTGCTCCGGCACGCCGTCGCGGTCCAGCAACGGCAGGCATTGCTGCAGGGCGCGGGCGGTGAGGTCTTCGGCCAGCTCGATGCGCACCGGCGCGTCGGCCACGACGCCTGCGGCGGCGATCAGCCGTTCGGCCTCGCCGCGGATGTCGGCGGCGTTCCACGCCGACCGCCCGGCCGCCAGCCGGGTCAGCGCGCGCTGTACCAGCGCGTCGCGATCGAGGGCCCCGATCGGGGTGGGGGCCAGGTCGACCGGGCCGGCCGGGGCGCGGTAGCCGAGGGCGGACAGGTCGGCCCGCCAGCGTTCCTCCAGCCCGACCCCGGGCTGGGCAGTGACCTTGTCCGGGCGGCCGTCGGCCCATGCCCGGGCGTCCCACGCGCGGCGCAACGCCGGGCCGGGGGATTCGCCGGGGTGCGCGGCGGTCCAAACACGCTCGTAGCGGTCCACATTCCGGGCGATCTGCGCGTGCCGCGCGCTGAACGGGCCCACGTAGTCGGTGAGCTCCCGTAGTTCTCCAGTACCGTCCTTCCGGTAGCCGTGCGCGGCGAAGGCGGCGTTCAATGCCGGGTCACACGCCATCGCCGCATGCCCGATCCCGTTGATCGCGCCCAGGAAGTCGCGAACCCCGACGGTGTGCAGACCGCGCCATTTCCCGGCCGCGAACACCCGGGACAGCAGCTGCAAGTGCAGATGCCAGTGCGGGTCGTTCGCCCGGGAGGTGTAGTGCCGCACCGTCGCCGCCTCCAGTACCTCGACCGGGACCTGCACCTGACCGCCGCGCGGCCCGATCCTGGTGGTGGCGTGCTCCGAGAGCCAGGCGATGATCTGCCCTGCGGCGCGGTCCTGCGCCGCCTCGTACGCCCTCGCGATCTCCGGGTGCAAGGCGGCGGCCAGCGACCAGCTCTTCGGGCCGTTCACCACCACCTCGGCGAACCGAACGGCGTGTTCGTCGCCGCGCAGCTGCCCCCGCGGCTCGCCCGTGGCCGGGTCGCGGCCGGCGACCCAGGTCTCGTAGCTGTCGCCGGCCAGCGGCCCCAGCTCGGTCACGCGACCGTCGGTGGCGGTGAAGCGGCGGGCGATCCCGGTGCCCTCGGTGAGGTAGTAGTCATCCGCCCGGCCGCGGTCGGCCTCCACGTAGTGCCGGGCAGCCGCCGGCGCGCCGGCGTAGATCTTCATTCCGCCGTGCATTCTCAACGCCACCCAACAATGGCCAACAAGTCACCCCTAGAAACGGCGATGGGCCCCGCGAAGCGGGGCCCGAGCTACCTCCGAAGGTAGCATTCGTGCCGCTGCTTTGGGTGGTGTTCGAGGCGGCGGGACGCGTCTTCTTCAGATGTTAGCGAGGCGTGTCGATCTTCGTCCCATTTGAGGTGCTGATAGCCGTTGATAGTCCGAGTTGAAAAGAGAGGTTAAGCCCGGGCTTGCTGAAGCTGCGCCACGGTTGGACTGTCGGCGCCTCCTGCGAGCTCGGCGAATGACCGACGCGGACGAGGGCGGCGGCGACGCCGTACGCGAGACGTTCGACGCTGCTGCCGACGCGTTCGGGAGCGTGGTCGGCGCCATGGCGGGTTTGGTGAGTGGCGACCCTGGCGCAGCCCTCCTCGGGGCGATAGCTGGGCCCTGTGCAGCCGAGGCGCGGCGGCCGTGCGTTTCACCGTGGCCACCCCTCGTCGCCAAGGCCAGCACGGGTCTCGGCGGCGCCACTTGCAGAGCCGCGAAACGACAGTCGGACTCATGTCGTCGACCGTCGCCAAGACTTGCCGCCAACCGGGCCTCGCGCGGCAGAGCAGCGAACGTACGCGACTACTGTGCCCACCATGGATGGGGTCATGAAGGCTGACTCCAAACTCGGAATCAGCCTGGAGCGCGCCTCAGCTCAGGTTCCTGACGACGGTCGCTATCACGTCGTTGTGGATGGCGAGATCGTCTTCTCCTCGCGCGTAGAGGTCGCTGCTGTGGCTGAGTACGAGGAGGTTCGTGATGCTCGCAGAGGACCAGCGCGTGAACGGCAACGGCGTGAGCAAGCTGTCGCGGATCTCCGGGCGCACCGAGCCTCCAGTTGGTCTGCAAAGCAGACTCGGGATGCGAAGAAGGGTGGCCGCGGAGTTGGCAGATAACCCGCGGTGGATGGCAACCCGACGGCGCTGGCCGCTCGTCTCCAGTTGGCGCTCAAGGCCGCGTCTGGCACTGGGGCCGGACTTCCCCCGGCCCATGAGCAGCCACTCATTCAGCAACGACTCATGAGATCGCCTGTCGCGCCTGAGATGCTGGCTCGGCTGGGACCGCTCGATGTTGCCGAGAGCGTCGCGGCCGCGAGGCTGCGCTGCCACCAGGCGTGGTACCGCAGCGAGGTCTTGCAGCTTTCCCGCTTCGGGCGACTGCCGTTGCCCAGTGGCCGGCCGGTGGGCAGCGTGCTGCATCCCGAGGACGCCGTCCGCGGCGCCAACTTCACCTCGCCGGCGGCCCGGTCGCTGTACCAGCGTCGTCGTGCCGAAGGGTGGGGCGTCGACCCGCAGAGGTGCACGACAGTGATGACGTCAAGCCAGGCGCTGACGATCAACCTTATGGCTCCGTTGTTCAACGACTTGCGATGGGCGGGAGCCGTATTCGGCCAGATTCTCGGAATTGCCGGCTGCGTTGTTGACGATATCTGGCTGGAGTATGCGCCGGCGCGCCGCAGTCTCTTTCTGCAGGACTCCACTCGTATGGATGTGCTCGTCGCGCTGCGCTATGGAGCCGAGAGCCGCTACGTCGCTATCGAAGTGAAGCTGGTCGATCGGTTTATAAGTCGGGTCTTGCCAATCGGTGAGGCCTATCAGCAACTCTTCTCCGATATCCCCTTGTGGCGGTCGAACATCCATGAGCATCTTGATCGATCGACCAATCAACTCCTGCGCGTGCATGCTCTCGCTGCGGCGATCGGCCGTGTCCGGGGCGCGACCAAGCTAGCAGGTCTTCTGCTGCTGACACATCCGCTACTCGGTGACGCGACATCGGTGGCGCGGGCCTACCGACAGCAGCTCAATGACGCCAGCGACCTGACCCATGCCACGCTCGCGGCCCTTTTGGCGGTCATGCACGACACCGCCGGAAGCATCGAGGACCGACAGTACTGCGTGGCCCTCCGAGAGCGGTACATCGATCTGGAACCGAGTGAAGCCGTCTGGGTCGCGTCTCAAGCCGACCGATCGTCAGGGAGAACTGTCCTCAGTTGAGTCCGCTTGGGCATAGAGCGCGTCGTAGGTCTGCGTGAACAACGCCTCCCCGCCGATGACCAATCGGTAGAGACGCTGCCAGTCTGCCCTCGTGATCACCTGACGGTGAGCGGCCGGGACCCGGAACGCCGTGTTCATCCGCCGCCACGCTGGGATCAGTCCAGCGACGGCAGTCGGATCGATGCCGGCGCTCAGCATGTGAGTTTGCACGTCACGGGGGAGTTGGGATCCCCTGCCGCGGCAGGCCAGCTCGATCGCGTCCAGGGCCGCGCCGAGTGTGCGCGTCTGACGCTGCCAATTGTGGTTCCCGCTGGTGACGGGCGTGATGACTGCTGCGTGCAGGAGATGCTCGACGGCCGCGCACATCCCAATAACGGGGCCCGAAAAATCGGCGGCAGGATCGAGCTGGTGGCCGACCAGATCGGCCGTCGCCATCATCACCTGGACGTCCTCGCTGAGGACGTGCCAGCGCTCCTCGCCAACGAGCGTGGCGAGCCGCTCGCGACTCGGTCCAATCTCGGCGAGATGGCTGCGACCCCAGGCAGTCAACGACGACCGTGCCGCGTCGATGACGCCTTCGGTCCGCTCGGCGTCGCCCTGGTCAGCGTCCGACCCGCTCAGTGCCGCGCCGACAGACTGATACTCGATCAACTTGAGAACGACCGTGACGACCGACTCAAGGGCGGCGTCCACGACCTCGGACGGCGCTGCCGGGTTGAGTGCCACCGACATTAAGGTGCCGCCGGCGCCATCTGTGAAGACGTCAGGCTCGATGGCATTGCTGCTTGTCGTGTAAATCAGCACCACCCCGACTGGCGGCTGCACGCCGAAGTTCTGCAGGTATCCAAGGATCTTGTAGAGCTCTTCCGAAGGCAGCCGCTGGCGCTGTCGCAGCTTCGGGTCGATCACCGCATACCGGCGGTTACCCGCGGTCGGGTGTGCTCGCACCACGATGTCCGGGATGCCGCCCAAGCGCCGGCCATTCTCGCGCCTCCACGTCGCGGCGTGGCCGGCGTCGACCGACGACAGGCTGCGCTGGAAGAAGAGGTCGAGGCGGCCGGCGAAGACCTCGAATTGGTAGGCCGCGCCCGTACGGCGCCAGGCCGAACCGATCCTCGGTTCCGGCAGGTTGAGAGCCCGAGCCAGCGCTCGTCCGAGTGCCCCGAGGCACCAGAGTTCATACAGCTTGCTGTCGAAGCTGTCGCCGTACACCGACAGGTCTACCGCCCCGGGGTCGACGGTGGGGACGCCTGCCAAGCACTCATCGATCCACTCGACGAGCTGCCGGTATGGGCCAGGATGGGCGATCTCCCGTCGCTGGAGTCGGCGGCGGACTTGGCTGATTAGCCGCTCAATGGCTACGCGGGTACGGATGGTCTGCGCGTCCTGCCGGCAGTCCGCCAGCGCCGGTATCCGCTGCGCGCGCTCCAGTCGCTCGCGTAGTCGGCGTACTGCTCGATACTCGACCGCCTCGACCGATGCCGTACTGGCCCGGAAGCTGTCCCGTAGTTCGCGGGTGAGCCATTGTGTGGCGTAGCTGGCCAACGTGTTTTCGGGCGTCCGGGAGCCGCGCCGCACCTCGCTGACGGGGAACGACAGGTCCTGATCGCCGCCGCGTTGCCGGGTGACCCAGCGATTGATGTCCAGGGCCCCGCCGAGCGAGCCGACCTGTTCGGTGCTGACGAGCTGGTAGCGGAAGGTTGGCCGCCTGGCCATGTTCTCGAGGAACGTCAGTAGCCGGCGCCCTGCCGCGAGCGCCACGCGCAGCCGCAAGCCGGCGAGAAGTTCTTCCAGCTCGGAAGCGGCGGCCGTCCGGGAGGCCGCCGAACGTTCGGACAGGTCCTGATCGCCGCTTGAGAAGTAGACGCCGAGCAGCGGCAACGAGGCCTCGACCGCCGCCTGACGTCCGAGCTCGCTCAGAGCGCCGCCGGGCGCTTCCTCGATCAGGCGTGCATCGGTCTCCGGAGGCTCACCGAACCACTCGGCGTCTGGTGCAGTCATACGCCGTGGGGGTTGACGAGGTGCTGTAGAGCCGCTTGCGCTTTGGGCAGGGCCGCGAACAGCTCGCTGGCGCGCTGCAACTGCAGGTCATCGAGCTGCCCCATCTGCGGCACCACCCGGTCGGCGATCGCCCAGTCGAGCGCCTCGGCGGGCGCGATGCCACTCGCCGTCTGCAGCAGGATGACGCGAAAGACATCGACCAGCTGGGCGGTTCCGATCGGCCAACCGGCGACCGATTCGCTCGTCCGCCGCAGATCCGCCACAATCCGCTGCAGCAGCGCGATCTCTGCGCCGATGCGCCCACGGACCGCCTCCAGCGAGTCCACAGCCAAGGCAGCGCCATAGGTCGAGCTGAGCCAGTCGTACGCCGTCTGCAGGCTGCTCTCAGTCTCCTCGTTCGTTCCAGCGTGGGAAAGTTCAGCAACCGGCGTTCCCACAGTGATGAACTGGAACCGTCGAGTCAGGCCCTGTGAGATCGGGTTGACGAAACTGGTGTCGAGGTCATTCATGGCCGCGATGATCCGGAAGCGGGCAGGCACCCACAGCTGTTGTCGGCCCTCCGTCTCGAACCAGAGGTCGATCGGGCTGCGCTCCAGGTTGGCGGGGTCGCACGACGACAGCACCGTGTAGAGAGAACCGATTGCCTTGTCGATGTCAGCGCGGTTGAACTCGTCGATCAGCAGCCACGTTCCTTGCCAGCGCCGTGCCTGCTCGCCCGACGACGTGTCGTCGCCTTGGTCTTCGGCGGTCACCTCATCGCGAACCTGGATTGCACATTTCAGCGCGGCATCGGCGACCTTGCCGTAGGAAGGCTGGAGCGACCCGTCTGCGGCCGGCCGGAGGCCGCCAACTACGTGAAAAGGGGACCACTCACTCGTCGCTGTCGATGCCAATAGGCGTACGTCGAAGGCATCTGCCAGGATGCGGGCCAACGTGGTCTTCCCAGTTCCGGGAGGCCCTTGCAGCACGAGATGTCCGACCAGGAGCGCCGTCACGCAACGGGTTACCAGCGCCTCGGCGTCCGGCAGCGTGATGCGGCTCGTGGCCAGGTCGGCAAGAACGCGCTGGCGGAGGCGTTGTACGTCAGCGTCGCGCAGCGGATGCGCGCAGAAGTCACGCGTCCACCGGAGATCGTCGTCTGCCTCCACGCCGCTCGCGGACACCGGCTCGGCAGTTCCCGTTGAGGTCGGCGAGGTGGATGGCAGGGCGAGAACGGCTTCCCGGTCGCTAATCGGCGGGAGGGCCTCAAGGATGTCTTCGTTCGACGGTTGGTCGGTCCACAGCATCGACTGCATGGCACTCGGTACGGCGTACCTAGGCATGGCTCTCGGATAGAAGTCCTGCAAGTCTGTGCTCGCCAGCGGGTACTCGTCGTCAAACCAGTCGAGGTAGTCGTCGAGGGTGGCGAGGTCCTGGTCGCGCCCAAGCCAGACGGCCAAGCTGAGCCGGTTGATGCGCTTGACGTTGTTCCGTGTCAGCGCGGGGCCGGCAGTGGGGCGAAGTGCCGTACCGATCCGGACCCGCTTTCCACGGGCATCCTGGCCCCACGCGATGTCGAAAAGCTCTTGCCCAAGCCGGTCCTGGGTACGGAGCCGTTGCAGAGTGGAACCGGGATAGTCATAGCGAATGAAGGATGGTTGGTCCTGCCATACGGCCAGGTAGGGGCTTGCGGACTCCTCGCGCAGGCGGAACGACTCCAAAACAGGCCGTTCCTGCGTGGTACCGAACCGCGGGATGGTCGGCAGCGGCCCCAAGTCATGGAAAAGTTCATCCGCGCCGGGCCCAGCAGCATGAAGAAGGGCTGGGATCGTGACGACAGTCAGCGGATGGCTACCAGCTAGGTCGTCGGCTGCGACGGCCAGGAGCTGGGGTGAGGGGTACGGCACACAGGAACCGTACTGGCTCGCAGTGACACCTCAGCCCGCGCTGTTGTCGCTGTCCGCCTCCAGCACGCTCATGACGTGCTTGCAGAAGTCGGGGTTCAGTTCCAGCCCCACCGCGTCGCGCCCTTTCTCGAGTGCTACCGACATCGTCGTGCCGCCCCCAAGGAAGGGATCGAGCACCGTCCCGCCCTCGGGACAGCCGATGTCGATGCACCGCCGGACCAGCTCACGTGGGTATGGCGCGTAATGAGTTCCGCGGGCCAGGGAGTTGCGCTCAGGCTCGATGAACCAGACGTCTTCCTCCCCGGCAAGCGCCTCGCGGTCGAAGTAGTACTTGGTCGACTGCGTAAACATGAAAATGTGTTCGTACTTGCGCCATGGGCGGTCTTTGGCGGTCGGCTCGGGAATGCTGGTGTTACGCATCCAAATAATGTCGCTTCGCAGCGTCCAGCCCGCAGCCTGCATCGCCAGCGCGACGCGCCAGGGGATGCCGATGAGGGACTTTCGCGGCAACCCGAGACCTGGCCCGTCGACCGCACGCAGCACCGACATGCGACGGCTCCGGTGTTTCGCATCCGTGCCGTGCGGCCGGCCCTTGGCGTTGTAGTAGGTGTCGCCCAGATTCAGAAATAGGGTGCCGGTCGGCTTGAGTGCCTGCCGCAAGCCATCCATTGCGCGGACGATATTGTCGACGTAGCCCTGAATGCTGACTTCCATGCCGATTTGACCCTCGACATCGTAGTCGCGCTGCCAGTAGTATGGCGGACTTGTCACGACACAATCGATCGAGTTCTGTTCAAGCAATGCCGCCTCTTCGCGGCAATCGCCTTGGATCAGGGTCCAGGAGTGGCCCGAGCGCTTGCCCGCGGCCACAACGTTCGGACCCTCGGTAGATCGAGCCGGCTCACTCAACGGTCCTCCAACCCTTACTTGGCTATGCATGGACAAGTGTAAGAGATCTCCGTCGGTTGGGGAAGGCGGCGCGCCAGAGCGTCTCTGCCCGCATCGGTCACTACCGTGGAGACGTGGAGGACGCCCGGTACCTTGCCGGACCGCACGAGATTGCAACTGTGCTTGGAGTTCAAGCCAACACCGTGAACGTCTGGCAACAGCGAGAACTGGATCACGCCTTCCCCGAACCGGTCGTGGCGCTGGCCGGTGGCAAGATCTGGGACATTCGCGACGTGATCGCCTGGGCCGATGCCACCCGTAGGACGGTCCACGAGCGCACATACACCGCTCCGGGGTGGCGTCCGACGAGGGACACGTAGCGGTCGGTCTCTCACGTCCGGGCACGCTACGGCCCCCTACCGACAAAGCAGTGGGACTGCTGCTTGCTCTGTGCCGACCACGGCCCGCCTCGAACGTGTGACGGCGCATGCGCCCGGGCTCGCCGCGGGGTTTCCGTCGGTGGCACCCTGTAGACACGTGGGTGTGGACGTCCTTGTGGATGAACGAGTGAATGAAGGAGGGGTGACCATGTCGATCGCAGAGAGCAGCGCGTCTGTCGAGGTCAGTGAACTCACCCCCCAGGAGGCCGCCGCGGCCTTCGACCGAGTCGCCCGCACTGCCTTGGACTTGAGCGGGGAAGAGTTCCTCGCGGCCCTCGACGAGGGCAAGTACGACGACGTCGACCCCGATGCCAACCCGGGGCTGCTCGACGTGCTCATGGCGCTGCCTCTCGTACGCTGACGCCTCGTGCCGGGAGCGTCGCCGTATCAAGCGGTCGCAGCGTTCCTGGCACCTCTCGAACGAGCGGTGGCCTGCCTCGGCACGGGCAAGATCGTCGTCTCACCCGGCGGTCGCGCGACCACGGACAAGACCCACGTCTGGACCCTGAACGGCGGCGACGGCCTCGTACTGCGCGGAGACGCGGCCGGCAGCCGGTTTCTGGCGTCCATGCACTACCGGATCATCCCGACCGACCCCGAGAAGTACGACGTTCATGAGGGGCGCTGGCGGGTCACCACGTCGGCCTACCTCTATGAGTTCCGGGCGCCCGACAACGCGAAGGTGTGGGCGATGCACTGGCATCCGGCCGGCAAGAGCCACGCGACCTTCCCGCACCTCCACCTCTACACCGTCCGCCCTGACGGGCACTTCCCCACTCCGCGGCAGACCCTCGAGTCTGCGGTGCAGTGGTGCATCGAGATGGGCGCGGAGCCGCAGAACGCCCAGTGGCGGACCGTGCTGGCCGAGTCCGAGGGAATCCACCAGCTGTACCGATCCTGGTCCGAGGACCCGTCACCGCCGACAGGTGGCCGGTGACGCCGGGCCCCACCGCGTCGAGGCAGAATGCGGGCGGTCAGCCGGGACCCCACCCCGCTTCCCCACAACCAGCTCCCCTCCGACTGCGCAGCGCCGGGGGAAGGGTGGGCCGTAGGCCCATCCCGCAGGGACGCGCAGCGCCCTTCCGGCGGCCGGCGCAGTCGGAGAGGCTCCTGCGGGTGTGGGGGCGGGTGCCGTCGTCGGGGCAGTGTCCGAGGCGACTGCCGCAGCGGCCCCAGTCCGCACCCAGTCCGCAGATGGTCCGCAAAACGCTCAGAAACGGCCAACACCGCCCGACAGGGACCAACGGTAAATGCGCTGGTCAGCCACCGTTTTCAGTCACAGCCCACCGCGCCAAACCACTCCGCGGTCGATTTTGCAAGGCGGGGGTTAGGGGTTCGATTCCCCTCGTCTCCACAGCCCGGCCCGTCCCGGCCGCGGGTGCCCTCCCCCGGCGCCCGTCGGTGGCGGAGTGGGAGAGTGGTGCCCGTGACTGACCAGACCTCCGCCGCACGGCGTGCCGTCCTGCACACCAACCACGGCGACATCACCGTCGACCTGTTCCCCGACCACGCGCCGAAGACGGTCGCGAACTTCGCCGACCTCGCCGAGGGCGCCCGCGAGTGGACCCACCCGGAGACCCGGGAGAAGACCACCGCCAAGCTCTACGACGGGACGATCTTCCACCGGGTCATCGGTGGCTTCATGATCCAGGGCGGCGACCCGCTCGGGCAGGGCATCGGCGGCCCCGGTTACAAGTTCGGCGACGAGTTCCACCCCGACCTGTCCTTCGACCGCCCCTACCTGCTGGCCATGGCCAACGCCGGCCCGGGCACCAACGGATCGCAGTTCTTCATCACCGTCGGCAAGACCCCGCACCTGAACCGGAAGCACACGATCTTCGGCGAGGTCGCCGACGACGCCGGTCGCCAGGTCGTGGACGCCATCGCCGCGGTCCCCACCGCGCGCGGCGACCGTCCCCTGGAGGACGTGGTGATCACCTCGGTCGAGGTGCAGCGCAGCTGACCACCCCCGACGCTCCCGGGGGCGCCGGCGCGGGAGATCCGCAGCCGGCGCCCCCGCCGGCGACCTGCTACCGGCACCCCGGCCGGCCGACCGGGATCTCCTGCGTCCGCTGCGGGCGGCCGATCTGTCCCGACTGCATGCAGCCTGCCTCGGTCGGCTTCCAGTGCCCGGAATGCGTGGCCGCCGGGAACGCCGGTGTCCGCCGGCCCCGCCGCGGCAGCGCGGTGCGCAGCGCCGGGCGCCGGTTCGGCCCGATCACCCTGATCCTCATCGCGCTCAACGTCGCCGTCGCCCTGGCCACCGCGGTCTCCGCGGTCGTGGTCGGGGTCGACCCGTTGCGCAGCTTCGCCTCGCCGCTGCAGAACGCCTTCGCGGTCAGCCCGGCCGCGGTCGACGCCGGCGAGTGGTGGCGGGTGGCCACCGCCGCGTTCACCCACGTCAGCCCGATCCACCTGGGCCTGAACATGCTGGCGCTGCTGCTGTTCGGCTCCGAGCTGGAGCGGCAGCTGGGCCGCGCCCGCTACCTCACGATCTACCTCGTCTCCGCCCTCGGCGGGGCGGTGGCCCTGCAGCTGCTCGGCGCCTACTTCCAGGGCGCGGTGGGCGCCTCGGCGGCCATCTACGGCCTGCTGGGCGCGTTCGGCGTCGTCCTGGTCCAGCAGCGGCAGGACCTGCGCGGCCTGCTGACCCTGCTGGTGATCAACCTGGCGATCAGCTTCCTGCCCGGGATCTCACTCCTCGGGCACCTCGGGGGCCTGGTCGTCGGCGCAGCGGTGGCCGCCGTCCTGGTGCTCGGCCGGCGTCGCCGGCCGGTCGCCGTCGGCGGCACGGTGGTCCTGGTCCTCGTGCTGCTAGCCCTGCTGTTCGGTGGCCTGCGCTAGCCGATCGTGGCCGGGCCGGTCCGGTGGAGTGCCGCCGCGACGAGCTCCGGATCGGTGCCCAGGTCGCGCCGGCCCAGCACCAGCAGGACGGCGTCGTCCCGGCTGTCCTCGAGTTCCAGCGTGCGGGTGCGGGTTCCCAGCCGGCGGGTGGCCCGCACCCGGACGCGCAACGCCGGCCACGGGACGGTGCGGCTGCCCCCGACCGTCCGCACCGTCACGCCGACGGCGTCGGTGCGCAGCCGGGGCCGTAGCACCAGGTCCCGGGCCACCACGACCAGCAGCACCCCGGCCGCCACGCCGACCAGCAGCCGGCCCACCGGGTCCACCAGCACCGCGGTGAGCGCCAGGACGGCGGCGGCCGCTGCTGCCACGGCGGTCTCGCCGCTCCGGGTGGACCACTGCACGCCATCCAGCTTGTCAGCCGCGCCGGACCGTCGGACCGGCGTCCTACGATCGCGGCTGGGACGTGCTCGGCGTTCCGCGAGCGGCCCCGCACCGGGGCTGCCGAGGCGGGAGGAGTGGTCCATGCGGGACGCGGTCATCTGTGCGGCGGTGCGCACGCCGGTCGGCAGGCGTGGCGGAGGGCTGTCCGGGGTGCACCCGGCCGACCTGTCGGCGGGCGTGCTGCGCGCGCTCGTCGAGCGCACCGGGCTCGACCCGGCCACGGTGGACGACGTCTTCTGGGGCTGCGTCAGCCAGGTGGGCGAGCAGACCTACAACATCGGCCGGGTGGCGGCGCTGGCGGCCGGCTGGCCCGAGTCGGTGCCGGGCACGACGATCGACCGCCAGTGCGGCTCCTCGCAGCAGGCGGTGGCCTTCGCCGCCGCCACGGTGGTCAGCGGTCAGGCCGACGTGGTCGTGGCCGGCGGGGTCGAGTCGATGAGCCGGGTGCCGATGGGCAGCTCGGTGGGCGACGGGACGACCGGCAGCCCGCTGGGGCCGGAGTTCCTGGCCCGCTACGACGGCGTCGCCCCCAACCAGGGCGTCGGCGCCGAGATGATCGCCGCCCGCTGGGGGTTCTCCCGGGCCCAGCTCGACGAGTTCGCGCTGCGCTCGCACGACCTGGCGGCCAAGGCCCGGGCCGGCGGCGCGTTCGACGAGCAGATCGTCCCGGTCACCGTCCCCGACGGGACCGTGGTGCGCGCCGACGAGGGCATCCGGCCCGGCGGCACGCTGGAGAAGCTGGCCGGTCTGAAGACGCCGTTCCAGTCCGACGGTGTGGTCAGCGCCGGCAACGCCAGCCAGATCTCCGACGGCGCGGCCGCCCTGCTGGTCACCACCTCGGAGCAGGCCCGCCGGCTCGGGCTGACGCCGCTCGTGCGGGTGCACACCACGGTGGTGGCCGGCGACGACCCGGTCATCATGCTCACCGCACCCATCCCGGCGACCCGCAAGGTGCTGGACCGGTCCGGCCTGACCCTGGCCGACATCGGGGTCTTCGAGGTCAACGAGGCCTTCGCGCCGGTACCGCTGGCCTGGCTGGCCGAGACGGGGGCGGACACCGAGCGGGTCAACCCCCTCGGTGGTGCCATCGCCCTGGGGCACCCGCTGGGTGCCTCCGGTGCCCGGATCATGACCACGCTCGTGCACCACATGCAGGCGACCGGCACGCGGTACGGCCTGCAGACGATGTGCGAGGGCGGCGGAATGGCGAACGCCACCGTGCTGGAGCTGATCGGCGGCTGACCGTTCCGCCGCGGCGGACCCCGTGTCCCCGCACCGTGTCCCCGCGCCGTGTCCCCGCACCGTGTCCCCGCAGCCCCCGGTCGCCGTGTCGACCGGGGGCTGCGGCGTCCCGGGACGGTCATCCTCCTGCGTCGAGTCGACTTCTCCACAAGTGTGTGCACAGCTGGGGATGGACTTGCACGCGTGTAGTTACCGCTGTGCCGTTTCTGCCCCACTGGTCACACGGCCGGTGTCCGTGCAGGTCAGGCACGTGCTCGCGGGTCGCCGCCGCCCACATCCGGTGGACAGGTCCGTGGACGGGGCGGGTGGCACGCTGTGGATTCCGACGTTCGCTGTGCACAGACTTCGCCGGTGAGCGCGGACCGGCGCCGCACCGCACCGTCTGTCCACACAGTGACGGGATGTCCACACAGAGGCATCGGAAGGCATCGGATCGTCCCGGTCGCGGGGCCGGGAAACGCAGAGGCCCTCGTCCCGAATCGGGACGAGGGCCTTCGCGGAGGGTGGCAGGGGGCGGGTCAGCGCCAGCGCATCGACATCACCAGGCCGGCCACCATGGCACCGAACCCGATGGCGAAGTTCCACGAGTTCAGCGAGGCCATGAACGGGATCTGCTCGCCGGCCACGTAGAAGACGACGATCCACAGCAGGCCCAGCACCATGAGCCCGACCATCACCCCGGCGTACCAGCGCGGGCTCGGCTCGGCGGCCTTGGCGCGGGCTGCCCGGCTGGGCAGGACGCCCTCGGGCGGGGTGTACACGGACTTCTTGCGCACCTTGGACTTGGGCACCCTGCCGACTCCTCCTCCGGCCGGCGGCCTGGCGCCCCGGCGACTCTGCCGTCCAGCCTAAGCTGCGAGGGGGCAGCGAGGTCCCCAGCGGGCCGTCCCCGGCAGGTCGCGTCGCCGACGCGGACACCCTCGCCGTCCCCAGCGAGGAGGTGCACGATGTCCCGTCGACCCGGCAGCCGCGGGCTGTGGACGGCCCTGGTGCCGGTGGTCGCGCTGCTCGCCGGCCTGCTGTTCGCCACCTCCGGCAAGACGGCCCTGGGTACCGACCTGCGGGCCGGGGACAGCATCGAGCTCTCCAGCCTCATCGAGCAGCGCAACGAGGCCGTCGCCCGGCAGCAGCAGGAGCTGGCCCGGTTGCAGGAGCGGATCCAGCGGCTCACCGACCAGGCCGCGTTGCGCAACGGTGCGGTCGCCGAGGCCCAGGTCGGCCAGGCCGGCCTGGTCTCCGCCGGCCTCACCGCGCTCAGCGGCCCGGGCGTCCGGATCACCCTGGACGACGCGCCGCGGTCGCCGGGCGGGGTCCTCCCGGTCGGCGCCACCGGCGACGACGTGGTCATCCACCAGTCCGACGTCCAGGCGGTGGTGAACGCCCTCTGGGCGGCCGGCGCGGACGGCGTGGCCATCATGGGCCAGCGGCTGATCGCCACCAGCGCCGTGCGCTGCGTGGGCAACACCCTGTTGCTGCAGGGCCGCACGTACTCCCCGCCCTTCGTCGTCACCGCGGTCGGGGACGCCGATGAGATGCAGGAGGAGCTGGCCGCCGCCGACGGGGTGGAGCTGCTCCAGCAGGCGGTCGACGACTTCGGGCTGACGTTCGACGTGCAGGAGGCCAGATCGATCGATCTGGCCGCCTACGATGGCGGCCTGGACATGCAGTACGCCGACGCCGGCTGATCTCCGGCCGCCGACTCGGAGGACCCGTGGGCAGCGCAGTACAGACCGGATGGCCGGCGTCCAGCGGACCGGTCCGGTACGGCCGGCCGCGGCGGCAGCGCGGTGACCTCGCGCGCACCGTCGCCCGTGGCATCGGGCAGACCCTGGTCACCGCCGGGCTGGTGGTCCTGCTGTTCGTCGTCTACCAGCTCTGGGTCACCGACCTGCTCACCGCCCAGCGGCAGGGCGAGCTGAGCGACGAGCTCGCGGAGCAGTGGGGTGACCCCACCGTCGCGGCACCCGGTGGCACCTTCCTCGGCGGGCCGATCGACGTGGCGATCGGGGACCCGTTCGCCGTGCTGCACGTGCCCCGGCTCGGCGAGGACTGGTCCCGGGTGGTCGTCGAGGGCACCGGGACCCAGGAGCTGGAAGAGGGTCCCGGTCACTACGTGGACACCGCGATGCCCGGTGAGCAGGGCAACCTGTCGATCGCCGGGCACCGGGTCGGCCGCGGCTCACCCTTCCTCGACCTCGACCAGATGCGACCGGGCGACCCGATCGTCGTCGAGACCGCGGAGGGCTGGTTCACCTACCGCGTGCTGGGCGACCCGGCGACCGGCGAGTTCGCCGACCCCAGCGGGATCCCCGGCCAGCACATCGTGTCGCCGGCGGAGGTCGCCGTCATCGCCCCCACCCCGAACGCCGCCCCCGGCACGCCCCCGACCGGCGCGTACCTCACGCTGACCACCTGCCACCCGAAGTACTCGGCCCAGCAGCGGTTGATCATCCACGCCGAGCTGGCCGACGCCCAGAGCCGGGCCGACGCGCCCGACGGCCCGGCCGCCCTGCGCGCGGACTGAGCTGGGAGGCTGGCGGGCGGAATCGGCCGAGGGAAGGAATGGCGCACGTGTACACCTGGATCTGGCGGCACCTGCCCGGCGGGACCGCCAGCAGGGCGCTGCAGTCGCTGCTGCTGGCCCTGATCGTGGGTGCGCTGCTGCTGTTCGTCGTCTTCCCGTGGGTGGAGCCGATGCTGCCCTTCACCGACGTGACGGTGGACCAGTGAGCGCAGGTCGCACCGCCGCCCCCGCCGTCCGGCCGGTGCTGGTCGTCGACAACTTCGACAGCTTCGTCTACAACCTCGTGCAGTACCTGGGCCAGCTGGGCGTGCCCAGCGTGGTCCGGCGCAACGACGCCGTCACGACCGCCGAGCTCGCCGACCTGGACGTGGCCGGCGTGCTGCTGTCCCCCGGGCCGGGCACGCCGGTCGATGCGGGGGTGACCGTTCCGATGGTCCGGGCGGCCGCCGCGGCCGGCCTGCCGGTGCTCGGGGTGTGCCTCGGGCACCAGGCCATCGCCGAGGCCTTCGGTGGGGTCGTCGTCCGGGCACCGGAGCTGCTGCACGGCAAGACCAGCGAGGTGCTGCACGACGGCGCGGGCGTGCTGGCCGGCCTGCCGTCGCCCTTCACCGCTACCCGGTACCACTCCCTCGCCGTGGAGTCGGCCTCGGTGCCCGACGAGCTCGAGGTCACCGGCCGCACGCCGTCGGGCATCGTGATGGCGCTGCGGCACCGCGAGCTGCCGATCGAGGGCGTGCAGTTCCACCCCGAGTCGGTGCTCACCGAGGGCGGGCACCGGCTGCTGGCCACCTGGCTGGCCACCTGCGGCGTGGTGCCCGACCCGGAGCTCGTCGAGGCCGCCGAGGCCACCGCGCGCCGGCTGACGGTCGCCACCGTCTGAGCGCACACCCCCCGATCGTCAGTCGGCCGGGGGGACCACCGGCGGGATCACGGGCGGCACCGGGTCGGGGTCGGGGTCCGGATC
Source organism: Modestobacter lapidis (assembly GCA_019779905.1). Taxonomy (GTDB): domain Bacteria; phylum Actinomycetota; class Actinomycetes; order Mycobacteriales; family Geodermatophilaceae; genus Modestobacter; species Modestobacter lapidis. Next base: position 131,648 of record JABAKE010000006.1, read on the forward strand.
CGGTGCCGGACCCGTGGGCGCCGAGCTCTGTGTGGGCGTCGTCGGCTCCACCGGCTCCGGCACGGCCACCAGCACGGTGAGCTCGTCGTTGGCCGCCAGCTGGGCGTTGGGCCCGGGCTCGGTGCCGAACACGGTGCCCTCGGGGACGTCGCTGCGCTCGCCGGTGGCCACCGTGACGTTGGTGAAGCCGGCCTCCTCGAGCTGGTCGACGGCCTGCTGCTGGGGCAGCCCGGTGACGTCGGGTACCGGTGCGGTGCCCTGGGACACCTGCAGGGTGATCACCGCGTCGGGGGCCACCGCGGCGCCCTCCGTCGGGTCGATGGCGATGACCTGCCCCTCGGGGGCGAGGTCGGGGACGTTGTCGATGGTCACGTTGGTGAAGCCGGCGGTGGTGAGGTTCCCCCGGGCGCTCTGCACCGGGAGGCCCACCACACCGGGGACGGTGATCGTGTCCGGACCGGAGCCGACCACCAGGGCCACGGACGTCTCCGGGTCCACCTGGGTGCCCGGCCTGGGGTCGGAGCTGAGCACCCGGCCCTCGTCCTCGGCGCTGCTGGCCCCGGTGGTGACGGTCCCGACGCGCAGGTCGGCCGCGGTGAGCGCCGTCCGGGCGTCGGCCTCCAGCTCGCCGACCAGCTGCGGCACCTCGACCCGGGTGACCGGTGGGGGGGCCTCCTCGCCGCTGTTGAGGGCGACGACCAGCGCGATGACGCCCACCAGGACCAGGACACCGGCGACGACCGCGGCGACGACGTTCCGCCGCTTGCGCCGGTCGGCGTCCTCGTCGTCCCAGTCGCCGTAGTCGGCCACGCCACCGGCGATGATCGTGGTCTTCTCGGCATCGCTCATCACCGGTGTCGCCTCGACCCGCTGCCCGGCGACGGCGCGCAGCAGGTCCGCGCGCATGTCGGCGGCCGACTGGTACCGGTTGGCCGGGTTCTTGCTCATCGCCTTGAGCAGGACGGAGTCCAGCTCCGGTGGGATGCCGGGGTTGATCGACGACGGCGTCCGCGGGTCCTCGCGCACGTGCTGGTAGGCGACCGCGACGGGGGAGTCGCCGGTGAACGGCGGGGTGCCGGTGGCGAGCTCGTAGAGCAGGCAGCCGGCCGAGTAGACGTCGGAACGGGCGTCGACGCCCTCACCGCGGGCCTGCTCGGGGGAGAGGTACTGGGCGGTGCCGATGACCGCGGCGGTGGAGGTCATCGTCGCCGCGGAGTCGGACACCGCGCGGGCGATGCCGAAGTCCATCACCTTGACGGTGCCCTGCGGCGTGATCATCACGTTCCCGGGCTTCACGTCCCGGTGCACGATGCCGTTGCGGTGGCTGAAGTCCAGCGCCGCGCAGATGTCCGCGGTGAGCGACATGGCTCGCTCGGGGGAGAGCCGGCCCTCCCGGCGGAGGACGTCGCGCAGGGTCTCGCCCTCGACGTACTCCATGACGATGTAGGGCGTGGCGCCGGTGGCGGTGCGGTCCTCACCGGTGTCGTAGACGGCCACGATGGCCGGGTGGTTCAGCGAGGCGGCGGCCTGCGCCTCTCGCCGGAAACGCACCTGGGACGACGGGTCGCGGGCGAGGTCGTTGCGCAGCACCTTGACCGCCACCTCGCGCCCCAGCCGCAGATCGCGGCCACGGTGCACCTCCGCCATGCCGCCGCGGCCGAGCACCCCGCCGATCTCGTAGCGCTCACCGAGCACCTGGGGGGTGGTCATCGGGGGTCCTCTCGGGCGGTGTGGTGCGACGCCGGGAGCGCCTGGGGAAGGCCGGGGAGCGGCCCGGCGGGCAGCCTAACCGCCGGGAATCCCCGGTCAGCGGCGACGCGAGCAGCGCGTGACTGATGGGTCACGGGATGTCTCCCTCGTCGAAACGGGCGCCCTCCGCCGTCGTCGTCGGCGCGGGAGGCTCCGTCGTGGTCGGCGCGGGAGCCTCCGTCGTGGTCGGCGCGGGAGCCTCCGTCGTGGTGGGAGCCGGGGCCCGGGTCGTGGTGGGAGCCGGGGCCCGGGTCGTGGTGGGAGCGGGAGCCCGGGTGGTGGTGGTGGTGGGCGCGGGCGCCGGCGGCTCCGCGGGCTCCTCCAGCGGCCAGCCGTCCTCGGCCACGAAGAGGGTCACCTCGCTCTCCGCGGGCACCTCCTGGTTGGCGGGGTTGCTCCCGGCGACCGTTCCCTCGCCCAGCTCCACGCCCAGCTGGCCGAGTAGCGCCGTGCTCGCCTCCTCGGTCACCACGTCCAGGCCGGCGCCCTCGAGCAGCTCCTCGATCTCGTCGGCGGGGCGGCCGATGTAGTCGTCGGTGGCGACCAGGACACCCGCCGCGGGCGGGGCGTCGGTGACCGGCGCCGAACTCGTCGTCGCGCTCGGGGTGGCGGTGGTGCCGCGGCCGGCGTCGCCCGCGCCGCGGGTCAGCACGTAGGCCCCCGCGCCGAGCAGCAGCAGCAGGGCCAGCCCGGCGACCAGCCACGGCCACCGCGGGCGGCTCCTCGGTGAGGGCTCGTCCGGGTGGAGCCGGTCGTAGCGGTCGTCTTCGCCCGTCGCCGGGCCCTGCAGCGGCGGCATGGTGCGCGGCGCGGTACGGGGTCCCATCGATCGGGGACCCATGGAGCGGGGGCCCATGGTGCGGGGCCCGCCGGTCGGGGGGTCGGCTGCCGGCAGCACCGTGGTCGGGTCACCGGCGCCGGGAACCACCTGCGTGGCGGCGGTGGCCGGCGCCCAGCCACCGGCCGCGACGGTGCGGACGGCGGCGGCGAAGTCCGCGCCGTCGGCGAACCGGTCGGCCGGGTCCTTGGCGAGCGCACGCTCGACGAGCTGCCGGACCGGCGGGGGCACGTCCGGCGGCAGCGGCGGGGGCGGCCGGTTGATCTGGGCCAGGGCGATGGCTACCTGGGACTCACCGTCGAAGGGCCGGCTGCCCGCCAGGCACTCGTAGGCCAGCACGCCGAGGGAGTAGACGTCGGAGGCGGCGGTGACCGGCAGCCCCTGGGCCTGCTCGGGGGAGAGGTACTGGGCCGTGCCGACCACCATGCCGGTGCGGGTCAGCGGCGCCGCGTCGCGGGCGCGGGCGATGCCGAAGTCGGTCAGCTTCACCACGCCGTCGGGCCGCACGATGAGGTTGCCCGGCTTGATGTCGCGGTGGACCATCCCGGCCGCGTGCGCGGCGGACAGCCCGTCGCCGGCCTGCCGCAGGACGTCGAGCGTCTGCTGGGTGGGCAGCCGGCCGCGCTCGGCGAGCACGGTCACCAGGGGATGGCCCTCGACGAACTCCATCACCAGGTAGGCGACGCGCTGGCCGGGGTACGGCCCGTCGGTCGTCACCGTCTCGCCGTAGTCGTAGACCGAGGCGATGTTGGGGTGGGACAGCGCCGCGGTGTGCCGGGCCTCGTTCCGGAACCGGATCAGGAAGTTCGGGTCGCTGGTGTACTCGCTGCGCAGCACCTTGGCCGCCACGATGCGCCCGAGGGTCCGGTCGCGGGCCTGCCACACCTCGCCCATGCCGCCGCTGGCGATGGGCGCGACGATCTCGTAGCGCTCCGCGAGCACGCTGCCGACGTGGAGGGCCATCAGCCGCCGCCCTGCGCCGCGAGGTGGGCCTCGATGACCTGCCGGGCGATGGGTGCGGAGGTGTCGCCGCCGGTCCCGCCGCCGTTGGCGACGAAGACCGCCACCGCGATGGTGGGGTCCTCGGCGGGGGCGAAGCCGATGAACCAGTTGTGGTCGTCCACGCCCTCGGAGACCTGCGCCGTCCCGGTCTTGCCGGCGACCTGGACGCCGCTGATCCCGGCCCGCCGGCCGCTGCCCTCCGCCACGACGCTGGTCATCATCTCGGTGAGCTGCCCGGCCACGTCGGAGGAGATCGGCTCGGCCAGCTGCTCGGGCTCGGTCTGGTCGATCACGCGGAGGTCCGGGGCCTGGACGGAGTCGACCAGGTACGGGCGCATCAGCGTGCCGTCGTTCGCCACCGTCGCGGCGATCATCGCCGCCTGCATGGGGGTCATCGCCACGTTGAACTGGCCGATCGACGTCTGCCCCAGCTGGGCGTCGTTCTCGATGTCGCCGATCGTGCTGCCGGCGACGTCGAGCGGGATCTCCAGGCCCTCGTCGTCCATGCCGAAGGCCTCGGCCATGTCCCGGATGCGCTCCTCACCGAGATCGATGCCGAGCTGGGCGAACGCGGTGTTGCAGGAGACGGTGAGCGCGTCGATCAGCGACTGGTCCGCGCCGCCGTTGCAGCTGGAGTTCCCGTAGTTCCTCAGCGTGGTGCTGGTCCCGGGCAGGGTCAGCACGTCGGGGGCCGGGATGGTGGTCGCGGGGGTGTAGTCGCCGGTGGCCAGGGCAGCGGCGGCGACGATCACCTTGAAGATGGAGCCCGCCTGGTACCGGTCGCTGATCGCGTGGTTGCGCAGCTCCGCCTCACCGAGCTGGGAGCGGTACTCGCGGATCGCGGCGGGATCGTGGCTGGACAGCTTCTCCGGGTCGTAGCTGGGGGTGCTGGCCAGGGCCAGCACGGCGCCGGTGCGCGGATCGAGCGCGACGACGGCGCCGGTGACGCCGGCCAGGCCCTCCATGGCGGCCTGCTGGGCCGCGGGCTCCAGGGTCAGCTGGATGTTGCCGCCGGCCGGATCGCGGCCGGTGAACAGGTCGCCGAGCCGGAACAGGGTCAGCCGGGGGTCGGACCCGCTGAGGATGGCGTTCGCCTCCCGCTCCAGGCCGGTGTTGCCGTAGACCAGCGGCGAGTAGTAGCCGGTCACGGGGGCGTAGAGCTCGCCCTGCGGGTACTGGCGCAGGTACCGGAGGCGGCCGTCGGTCGGCACCGACAGGGCGATCTCGTTGCCGTCGACGACGATCGAGCCGCGCTCGCGGTCGAACTGGTCGGCCAGCACCCGGGTGTTGCGGGGGTTGTCCCGCAGGTCGCCGGCCCGGACCACCTGGATGATGTTCACGTTGACGATGAGCAGCGTGAACAGCACGAGGACGCTGATCGCGACCCGGCGCAGCGGTGCGTTCACGGGCGGACCACCTCCGTGGGCGCGTCGACCAGCTTGGGCGGGGGTGCGGGCGGCGGGGCCGAGGGGCGCCGGGCGGCGTCGCTGATCCGCACCAGCAGCGCGACGAGGCCGAAGTTCGCGACCAGCGACGACCCGCCGTAGGCCAGGAACGGCGTGGTGAGCCCGGTGAGGGGCAGCAGGCCGGTGACGCCGCCGAGGACGACGAAGACCTGCCAGGCGACGGCGAAGGACAGCCCGGCGGCGAGCAGCTTGCCGAAGCCGTCCCGCACGATCAGCGAGGTGCGCAGGCCGCGCTCGACCAGGATCAGGTACAGCACGATGACCGCGACCAGGCCGAAGAGACCGAGCTCCTCACCGATGGCCGCGGCGATGAAGTCGCTCTTGGCGACCGGCACCTGGTCGGGCCGTCCGCCGCCCAGGCCGGCGCCGAACAGGCCACCGGTGCCCAGGCCGAACAGCGACTGGACGATCTGGTAGCCGCCCTCGTCGGCGTAGGCGAACGGGTCCAGCCAGGTGTCGACCCGGACCCGCACGTGGCCGAACAGCTGGTAGGCCAGGAAGGCGCCGCCGGCGAACAGCAGCAGGCCGATGACCAGCCAGCTGGCCCGCTCGGTGGCCACGTAGAGCATCACCACGAAGATCCCGAACAGCAGCAGCGAGCTGCCCAGGTCGCGCTCGAAGACCAGGACCAGGATCGAGACGACCCAGGCGGCGAGCACCGGGCCGAGGTCGCGGCCGCGAGGGAGCTCGAGCCGCAGCACCCGGCGGCTGGCCAGTGCCAGCACGTCGCGCTTCTCGACCAGGTAGGCGGCGAAGAAGACGATCAGGCAGATCTTGGCGAACTCACCGGGCTGGATCGAGAAGCCGCCGACCCGGATCCACAGCTTCGCCCCGTTGACCTCCGAGATCGAGGAGGGCAGCGCCGCCGGGATGGCCAGCAGCACCAGCCCGAGCAGCGCCAGGGTGTAGGCCAGCCGGGCCAGCATCCGGTGGTCGCGGACGATCAGCAGGACGGCGACGAACAGCGCCAGGCCGATGGTGGCCCACAGCAGCTGGACGGGGGCGTCCTCGCCGGTGGACTCACCGCCCACCTGGGACGCGGCGATGTCCAGCCGGTGGATCATCGTCAGCCCCAGCCCGACCAGCACCGCCACGCAGGGCAGCAGCAGCGGATCGGCATAGGCCGCCCAGCGGCGGACGACGAGGTGCGCCACCACCCACAGGGCGGTGTACCAGAGGCTGAAGGTGGCGATCTCCGGGCTCAGCGAGCCGGTGACGGTGATGTCGACGATGCACTGGGCGGTGATCGTCAGGACCACCGCGAAACCCAGCAGGGCCAGCTCGGTGTTCCGCCGGGTGGGCGTGGATGTGCCGGCGGCGCTCGCCCGGGGGTCGGTGCCGGGGCCGCTCATGTCGCGCTGCCCGTCCGCGGGCCGGCGAGCCGGCGCACTAGTCGTCCGCCCGGCAGTCCACCCCCGGCTCGCCCGTCCGGGAGGGCGAGCCGGTCGTGGAGGGGCTGCTGCTCGGAGCGGGCTCCGTGGTGGTGGGCTCCGCCGGGGGCGTGGTGTCCTCGCCGGCCGGGCCGGAGGTGACCGACGCCGTCCGGGGGGAACCGGTGCGGCACAGCGGCAGCCGCTGGTCGCGGAGGTCGGCCAGGATCCGCTGGGCGTCGTCCCGGTCGCCGGCGGTGATGCCGGCCCGCACCCGGCTGCGCGCGGCCTGGGTCAGGTCGGAGGACGCCATTCCCGTGGCGGAGTCCAGCCGGTACAGGTCGACGCCGACGACGGAGGCGTCCAGGCCCTGGAAGACGGCGACCTCCTGGCCGTCGGCGGTGTCGTGGACGCCGACGAACCACTGCCGCATGACGAAGACGTAGCCACCGGCCGCGACCGCACCGAGCACCAGGACGGTGGCCAGCGCGATCAGGGCGGTGCGCAGCGGACGGCGGCGCCGGGCCGGGGCGGTACTGCCGGCGGCCGCCGAGGCCGGCGGAGCTGCGGGCGGGTCGGCGAGGGCGGCCCGGCCGGCGGCCGACCGCGGGTCGACCTCCCGCTGGCCGCGGTTGTCACCGGCGGCTCCGTCGATCACGGGCTCGATCAACGCGGTGCGCCCGTCGTCCTCGACGACGTCGGCCACGATGCAGGTGATGTTGTCCGGGCCGCCGCTGCGCAGCGCGAGCTCGATCAGCCGGTCGGCGCAGGCCTGCGGGTCGGGGTCCTGCAGCGCCTGCGCCATCGTCTCGTGGCTGACCACGCCGGACAGGCCGTCGGAGCAGAGCAGGTAGCGGTCGCCGGCGCGGGCGTCGCGCATCGACAGGTCGGGCTCGACGTCCTGGCCGTTGAGCGCGCGCAGCAGCAGGGAGCGCTGCGGGTGGCTGTTGGCCTCCTCGGCGGTGATCCGGCCGTCGTCGATGAGCGTCTGGACGAACGTGTCGTCGTGGGTGATCTGGCCCAGCACACCGTCGCGCAGGAGGTACGCGCGGGAGTCGCCGACGTGGCACAGGCCCAGCCGGCCACCGGCGAACAGGACGGCGGTGAGCGTCGTCCCCATGCCCTCCAGCTGCGGCGACTCCCGGATCACCTCGCGCAGGTGCTCGCTGCCGTCGAACACGGCCTGGCGCAGCGACTGCAGCAGGTCACCGGAGGGGGCGTCGTCGTCGAGGTGCTCGAGGGCGGCGATGACCACCTTGCTGGCGACGTCGCCGGCCGCGTGCCCGCCCATGCCGTCGGCGACGGCCAGCAGCCGGGGCCCGGCGTAGACGGAATCCTGATTGGTGCCGCGGATGAGCCCGCGGTCGGAGCGCGCGGCGTACCGCAGGACCAGGCTCATGAACGCAGCTCCAGCACGGTCTGGCCGATCCGGATCGGCTGGCCCGGCGCCACCAGCAGCGGGCCCTGCACGCGCTGCTGGTCGAGGTAGGTGCCATTGGTGGACCCGAGGTCCTCGACGTACCACTGACCGCCGCGATTGGTGAGCCGCGCGTGCCGGGAGCTGGCGAAGTCGTCGGTGAGGACCAGGGTGGAGTCGTCGGCGCGGCCGATGAGGATGGCCTGCTCGCCGAGGGTGATGCGGGTGCCCGACAGCGGGCCGGCGGTGACGACGAGGTGGCGGGGGCCGCGGCCACCGCGCTTGCGGGCAGCCGCCGCGCGCGGCGGGACGGAGGCGACCCGGCCGGCACGACCGCCGAAGAGGTCGGCCCGGACCACCCGGAAGGCGGCGAAGATGAACAGCCAGAGCAGGAGCAGGAAGCCGAATCGGAAGGCCTGCAGCACGATCTCCGCGGTCATGGGGTGGACCCCCTCACGAGCCGTCCTGCCGGTAGACCAGCACCGAGTGTCCGATGCGGATCACGTCGCCGTCGGCGAGCTCCTGCCGGCCGACCCGCCGGCCGTTGACGAGGGTTCCGTTGGTGGAGCCGAGGTCCTCGACCGCGACGGTGCCACCGTCGAGCTGGACGTCGACGTGCTTGCGGCTGACCCCGGTGTCGGGCAGCCGGATGTCGGCGTCGGTGCCCCGCCCCAGCACGTTGCTGCCCTGCTCCAGGACATGCCGCGTGCCGGGGCCGTCGACCACCAGCACGTGACTGAGGCCCGGCCGCTGGCCGGGGTGCCCCACCACCGGTGCACCCCCGCCGGTGTCGGTGGCCGAGCCGGGGTGCCCGCCGGACAGCGGCGGGAGCGGGGGAACCCCGGGCGGCGCCGGGACCGAGGTGGAGGGACGTGGCGGGTGGGTGCCGTCGCCGACGTGGGAGGCGACCTCGAAGACGCCGGTGTGCAGGTTCTCGTCGCGCTCGAGCCGGACCTCGATGTCGCCGAAGGTCTGGTAGCCCTCCGACTCGACGTGCTCGGCGACCATGTCCGCGAGCTCGGAGGCGAGCTGCTCCGACCAGTCGGAGAGGTTCTCGAAGTCGACCTTGCCGAGGGTCACGACGTAGACGTTGGGCGCGAGCACCCGGCCACCGCCGAGGATCGAGCGTTGCTCGGTGGCCTCGCGCTGGAGGGCGTGCGCGATCTCGGCGGGGTGCACCTTGCCCTTGAACATGCGGGCGAAGGCGAGCCCGACCATGCCCTCGAGGCGTCGCTCGAAGCGCTGCAGAACACCCACAGTCGCTCCCTTGCGCTCGGCTGGCCTCCTACTGTCCTGAGCGCGATCGTAACCGGGCCGGGGACACCGGACCGGTCGGCGAGCGCAGGACACCCCGGACGATCTCGTCCCCGAGGAGCACGACGAGGTCCTGTCTACCAGGGCGGACCGACGTCGGCGGGCCGCCGCGCCCGGGGGGTCTCGCGGGAGCACGCGGCGGGGCTGCTACTGTCCTTCCTCGCCAGGGCAAGTGGCGGAATGGCAGACGCGCACGGTTCAGGTCCGTGTGTCCGAGAGGACGTGGGGGTTCAACTCCCCCCTTGCCCACCCCAGCACCACCTGCAGCAGTACCACCGACAGGGCCCCCTCGGGGGCCCTGTCGTCGTTCCGGCCCGGCGGTGCCGCTCGCGCCCGTGCGCCCGACGCTCAGTGCCGCCGGCCCCTGCCGGCCGACTGCGGACGCGCCGGCCCGGTGCCCGGGTGGCCGGTGTGCTCCCGGCCGGAGGTGCCACCCAGCGGCAGCGACTGGAAGAGCAGCACCGCTCCCCACGGGCCGATGACCCAGATCGGCCACGGGTAGATCCACTCGGTGCTGGCCACCGAGGTGAACAGCCAGATGCTGATCACGATGGCCGCCGTCGTCGCCCAGCTCGCCCATGCCGCCCGGAGGCCACCGCCACCGTGCCAGGGGGAACAGGACGACGTGCCGTGCGTCCCGGATTGGACCGGCGTCCGGCCGGGGTCGTGCGCGCCGCTCGGGCCGGCCGGCCGGACGGCAGCGGAGGGGGCGGTGGCCGGCAGGTCACTGGTGAGCTCGCCGAGCTGGCCGTAGGTGCGGGCCGCGTAGGCCCGGGTGAGGCGCTCGTCGTACTCCGCGACGGTCAGGCGCCCGGCGGACATGTGCGCGCCGAGCACCTCCGCGACGGCGGCCCGGTCGGCGTCGGAGGCGCGCAGGTGCGGTTCGGGCATTCCGGACTCCTCGTGTCGGGTGCGGTGCCCAGTCTGGTGGGCCGGGGCCCGGCCGGGCCACTGACGTCTGTCACCAGTTCGACGGGCCCGGAGCAGCGGACGGCGCCCACCTGCCTCCGTGCGCAGCACCTGGTCGGAGTTCCATCCGAGTTCCACGTGGAACAGCTCGCCGCCCCCGGCACCGACGATCCGGCGTCCGTCGGCCGTATGTGGTGAGCTGGCCGCTGCCCGCCCCGGCCAGGAGGAATCGCATGCCGCTCGATCACCAGCTCCGGCAGTTCGCCGACGCCGCCCAGGCCGGCGGCGAGCCGTCCGTCACCGCAGACCCCGTCGCCGACCGGGCGCGCTTCCGGGAGCTCGCGCTCGCCCGGCAGGCCGGCCTCGACCCCGAGCCGGTCCTCGACGTGGAGGACCGGAGCATCTCCGGTCCGGACGGCGAGCTGCCGGTGCGCCTGTACCGCGCCGGGTGGCGAGGGCCGGCGGAGGCGCGGCCGGTGGTGGTCTGGCTGCACGGCGGCGGCTGGCGGGTCGGCGACCTGGACACCGCCGACCCGGTCTGCCGGCGGGTGGCCAACGCGCTGCGTGCGGTCGTCGTCTCGGTCGACTACCGGCTCGCGCCGGAGCACCCCCATCCCGCGCCCCTGGAGGACGCGATGACCGCGCTCCGCTGGGCGGCGGAGCGCTGGCCGGACGCCCCGCTGGTCGTGGGCGGCGACAGCGCCGGAGGCGGGCTGGCGGCGAGCGCCGCGCTGCGGGCCCGCGACGGGGGTGGGCCGCGGCTGGCGGCGCAGTTGCTGGTCTACCCGGCGCTCGACCCGGCCCAGGGCCTGCCCTCGAACACGGAGAACGCCGCGGGGCCCTTCGTCACCACCGCCGACATGGCCGCCTTCTACGCCGCGTACCTGCCCGGCAGCGTCCAGGACGCCGATCCGGTCGTCGCGCCGCTGGGCCGGGACCTGGCCGGTCTGCCCCCGGCGGTCGTGACGACGGCGGAGTACGACCCGCTGCGCGACGAGGGCGACGGGTACGCCACGCAGTTGGCGGCGGCCGGCGTGCCCACCACGCACCTGCCCGGGCCCGGGTTGGCGCACGGCTGGTTCTCCATGGGTGGGGTGTCGGCGGCGGCCGCGAGCCGCCGGGACGAGGTGCTCAGCGCCCTCGCCGACCTGCTCGCCGGGCCGGCGGGCGCCCGGCGAGCCGATCCGGACGGGCGGTGGCCGGCCACCGAGCCACGCGGCACCTGGGTCCAGCGCGGAGCGGCTCGGCTCGCCGTCGACCTGCGCGGTGGCGGGCTCCGCCGGCTCGTCGTCGGCAGCTGGGACGTGCTCGACGGCTATCCCGCCGGCACGGTGCCGGCCGGTCGACGTGGTGGCGTCCTGCTGCCCTGGCCCAACCGGCTGCGCGGTGGCGCGTGGCGGTGGCGGGGGCGCGACCTCCAGCTCGACGTGGTCAGCCCCGCGTCCCCCAACGCCATCCACGGGCTGGTCTCGGCCCAGCCGTGGGACGTGCTGGACCAGCGGTCGGGCGGCGTCTCGGTCGGCACGGTGCTCGAGCCGCGCGCGGGCTACCCCTTCCGCCTGGCGGCGGCGATCGACTACGAGCTCACCCCGGACCAGCTCGCCGTCACCGTGCGGGTGCGCAACGCCGGGGACGACGACGCCCCGTTCGGCGTCGGCATGCACCCCTATCTGCACGTGGGCGCCGACGACGACGGCGGCATCAGCGCGGGCGAGCTCACCGTGCCCGCTCGCACCGCCCTGGAGCTGGACGGTGGCCTGCCCACGGGTGGCCGGCGGGGCTTCGACGGAGCCATCGGACGGATCGGGGACCGCGCCCTGGACGACGCGGTGACCGACCTGGTGCGCGACGACGACGGCTGGGCGCGGGTGCGGGTCGGGGGCCCGGCGGGGAGCCTGGAGCTCGCGGTCGACCGGTCCTGGCCGTGGCTCCAGGTCTACTCGGGCGACACCCTGCCCCCCGGGCAGCGGCGGCGCAGCCTCGCCGTGGAACCGATGACGTGCCCGCCGAACGCCCTCGCCGACGGCGCGGACCTGGTCGTCCTGCCACCCGGAGGCACGTGGTCGGGCACGTGGACGCTGCGGTGGACACCGCGGGCCGGCGGTTCCGGCTCGTGACCAGCGAGGATGAGGCGGTGCGCACCATTGAGCTCCGTCCGGGTGAGGACACCATCCGGCTCGGTCAGCTGCTGAAGCTGGTCGACGCCGTGCCCACCGGCGCGCAGGTGAAGGACGTGCTGGCCGGCGGCGACGTCGCGGTGAACGGGGAACCCGAGGAGCGCCGCGGGCGTCAGCTGCACCGGGGCGACGTGGTGTCGGTCGCCGGCATGGCGGACGTCCGGATCGGCTGATCCGAGCGGGATGTCGCTCTGGGTGGCCAGCGACGAACCGAGCGTCAGGCCGCGCCGAGCGGCAATGAGTTCACCTGCCTGTCACAGACTTCATGTGCATGACGTGGGTGTGCGGGGCAGTGCGGAAGAGCCCGGGCGGCGGTGGTGCGGAACCCGCCGCCCGGGGATCTACTCCTCCCCGTCGGGTAGCACCAGTTCGACGATCAGCGCCCGGTGGTCACTGCGCGGCACCGGGAGCAGCGTCAGCGATGCCACGCCCACCCGTGGGTCGACGAGCACGTGGTCCAGGGTCAGCCGGGGCTGGGGCAGCCGTTGCGGCGTCCAGGTGGCCGACAGCGCCCGCCCGGCCGCCAGTGCCGCATCGCGGTAGCCGGAGGCGACCACCCGGCGCAGCGCCGCATGGTCCAGCGTCGCGTTGAAGTCACCGGCCAGCATCCGCAGCACCCCTGGGCCGGGCGCGGGGAGGTCCGCCAGGTCCGCCGCCCACTGCCGCACCGACCGCGGCGACGTCGACGGCGGCATCGTGTGCACCGCGGTCACCTCGACGTCCGGTGCGCCGGGTACCGCGATCCGCGCCGCCGGCTGCTCGAAGTGACCGGGCACGGCGAACCGCTCCAGCAACGGCCATCGCGACCACAGCGCACCCCCGGCCGCCGGCGGCGCCCCGTCCCGCGCCCCGAGCACGTGCGCGTGCGGCAGATGGTCACCGATCCCCGCGGCGCGCAGGGCCATCGCCGCCGGCGGGGTCACCTCCTGCAGCACCAGCACGTCCACCCGGTGCGCCGCCACCAGTGCCACCACGGCCTGCGGATCGGCCTGCCCCAGTCGCAGGCTCACCGTGGCCACCCGCAGCCGCCGGGCCCCCTCCTCCCACGGCGTCGGCCGGCGCCCTGCCCGGGCCAGCACGGCGCCGGCGAGCACGATCCCCGCCGTCGCCGCCACCGCGGCGGCAGCCCGTGACCGGGCGCGCACCGCCACGGCCAGCGGCACGGCGCTCGTCGCCGCGGCGTACGGGGTGAACGCCAGCGCCGGCACCAGCGGGTACCCCCGCTCCGTGCCGGTGGCCCGCAGCAGCGCCCACACCGCCCAGGGTGTCGTGACCGCCGCCGCCCACCGGTGCCGCTGACGCTGGGTCCGGCCGGGGGTCATCCCGCGCACGGTAACCGCCGGCCCCGCCGCTGGTGCACTGTTCACCCTGGTGCGGTAGTACTCGGCCGGTCCGGCGCGGGCCGCAGGCACTGGCGACGGTGGAGCAGAGGAGTGGTGTCGGTGGCACGGGAACAGCTGGAGATCGAGCGGAAGTTCGACGTCGAGGAGGCGTTCGTGCTGCCCGACCTCTCCGGCGTGCCCGGCGTCTCCTCGGCCGGCGAGCCGGTCGAGCACACCCTCGAGGCCATCTACCACGACACCGCCGACCTGCGGCTCGCCCGCGCGAAGGTCACCCTGCGCCGGCGCACCGGCGGCACCGACGCCGGCTGGCACGTCAAGCTGCCCGCCGCCGCGGGCGCCCGCCGGGAGCTGCACAGCCCGCTGGGCCGCGCCAGGAAGACCGTGCCCACGGCCGTGCTGGCCCCCGCACTCGGCATCGTGCGGCACGCGCCGGTCACCCAGGTGGCCGGCCTGCGCACCCGCCGGCTGGTCACCGAGCTGTACGGCGAGGACGGCCGCGTCCTCGCCGAGGTCGCCGACGACCACGTCACCGGCACCGCGTTCCCCGCCGAACCCGGGGAGGCCGCCGTCGTCAGCTCGTGGCGGGAGGTCGAGGTCGAGCTCGTCGACGGCGACGAGCAGGTGCTGTCCGCCGTCGGCGAGGCGCTGGTCGCCGCGGGCGCGCAGCCTTCCCCGTCGGCCTCCAAGCTGATCCGGGTCCTCGGGAACCGGCTCCCCGCCGTTGATCCGGCGGCCGGCCGGCCGGCCGCTGCCGTCGCTCCGGAGCCGCACGAGGCAGCGGACGGCTCCGGCGGTGAGGGCAGGAGGTCCGGGAAGGGCGGCAAGAAGGCGCGTCGCCGCCACGCCGCGGCCCGGGCGGCGGCCCCCTCGACCGCCGCGGACCTCGTCCGCGCCGCGCTGGCCGATCTGGTGGCCGGCCTGCAGGACGCCGATCTGATGGTGCGCACCGACACCCCCGACGGGATCCACCAGGTCCGGGTCTCCTGCCGGCGGCTGCGCAGCGTCCTGGCCGCGTTCCGGCCCGTCCTCGACCGGGAGCGCACCGATCCGCTGCGGGCTGAGCTGCAGTGGGCCGGTGGCGAGCTGTCCGGCAGCCGGGACGCCGAGGTCGCTCTCGGCCACCTGCGGGAGCTGGTCGCCGCCCAGCCACCGGAGCTCGTGCTGGGCCCGGTGGCCGCGCGCCTGCAGCAGGAGGAGCTGCGCGACGGGCTCGCGAGCGGCGACGAGGCCCGCACGCTGCTCGGCACCCGCCGCTACCTGGACCTGCTCGACGCCCTCGCCGACCTGGTCGCCGACCCGCCGTTCACCGAGCGGGCCGCGCAGCCCGCCGCCCCGGTCGTCCGGGCCGTGCTGGCGCGCACCGTCACGCGGTTGACGAACGCCGTCGACCTCGCCGACGGGGCCGTCGATCCGGAAGCGCTGCACGGCGTCCGGAAGGCCGCCAAGCGGCTGCGGTACACCGCCGACGTGGCCGTCCCGGTGCTCGGCGACCCCGCCCGCGACCTGGTCGACGGCCTCAAGGACGTCCAGGAGGTCCTCGGCCGGCGCCAGGACACCTTCGTCACCCGCGAGCTGTGCACCCGGCTGGGTGCGCAGTCCTTCGCCGCCGGGGGTAACCCCTGGACGTTCGGGCGGCTGCACGGCCTGGAGCAGTCCCGCGGGGAGCAGGCCGCACGCGAGTTCTGGACGCAGTGGCCCCGGCTGCGCCCCGTCCTGAGGGCCGCCACCCGGTGACCGCCGGTCACCCGGCCGGCACCGGAGCGTGCCGGTGTCGCTGATCGCCCTGGTCGGCTTCGGCACCGTCGTCCTGCTCGCGATGTCCCTGCTGCACGGCTACGTGTGGTGGCGCTACGTCCGCAGCACCACCCGCCCCGGGCGGGTGCGGCGCCGGCTGACGGTGCTCACCGTCGTCCTGGCGCTGCTACCGGGCTCCGCCGTCCTGTTCGGCGACGAGCTGCCGCAGCCGGCCGGCACGCTCCTGGCCTGGGTCGGTTTCACGTGGCTCGGACTGCTGTTCTACCTGTTCCTGACGAGCCTCCTCACTGAGCCGGTGCGGGTGATCGCGAGGCTGCGCCGGCGGCCGGACGGACGGACGGAACCCGCCGAGTCCGGCCCGAGTGGGGCCCGGAGGGTCCCGCGCAGCGACGGCTCAGCGGCTCCGCGAGACGGGGGGACGGCACCTGGCCGCGATGCGATCCGTCAGGATCGCCATGTCACAGCTCGCCGCCTCTTCCTCGCCCGCTCCCTGGCGGTCGGGGCCGGGGCCCTCGCGGTCGGGACGGCGGGCACCGGCGCCGTCATCGCCAACTCCGCGCCCGTCGTCCGGCGGGTGCCCATCCGCATCCCCGGCCTGGACCCCGGCCTGGCCGGCCTGCGGATCGTCACCTTCTCCGACGGCCACCTCTCCGCCACCTACGGTGGGCGGCGGTTCGAGCGGCTGGTCGAGACGGTGAACGCGCAGCGCCCGGACGTCGTGGCCATCGTCGGCGACCTGGTGGACGGCGACGTGCGCGAACTCCGGGAGGACGCCGCCCCGCTGGCCGACCTGGTCAGCGAGCAGGGCGCCTACTTCGTCACCGGCAACCACGAGTACTTCGTCGACACCGAGGCCTGGATGCGCCACCTGCCGACCCTCGGCGTCGACGTCCTCCGCAACGAGCGCGTGGTCGTCCGCGGGCGCGGCGACGCGACCCTCGACCTGGCCGGCATCGACGACCGCACCGCGGCCGCGTCCGGCCTGCCCGGCCACGGCGCCGACCTGGACGCCGCGCTCGATGGCCGGGACGACGACGTCCCGCTGATCCTGCTCGCACACCAGCCGGTCATGGTCGGGCAGGCGCGCGCCGCGGGGGTCGACCTGCAGCTGTCCGGGCACACCCACGGCGGCCAGCTGTGGCCCTTCGACTACGCGATCCGGCTCGACCAGCCGGTGGTCGAGGGCTGGTCGCAGCAGGGGCCCACCCAGCTCTACGTCACCGCCGGCGCCGGCTACTGGGGTCCGCCGATGCGGGTCGGTGCCCGGCCGGAGGTCACCGTGATCGAGCTGCAGCCGGGGGAGCCGGCCGCGCCGCCGCGTTAGGACGGCGGACGCGGATGTCGGATCCGCACCACGGGGTCAGGGTGGTGCGGCACGGCAGTCACGAGCCCCCGCGCCTCGCGGCTGCCGCGAGGCGTTGGTACACATGCGACGTGGCCGCGACGTGGCCGCGCATGCCCGCGGGGGTGGCGATGGAGCCGGAACTCGGCGTGCGGCTGGCGGCCCAGCGCCTCACGGCGCTGCTCGTCGCGCCGCCCTACCGCCGCCGCTGGCAGATCCACAGCACGGTGCGGCGCGCCGAGCTGTCCCGTGCGGCGGTCGCCGCCGTCCTCGCCGAGCATCTGTACGAGACCGGCGAGGTGGGCGACGGGCACCGCGCCCGCAGCCTGGAGAACCGGGTCGGCCGGGCGCTCAACGGTCGCCGGATGTCCGACCGCACCCTCGAGCTGTTCATCACGGCGTTCGGTCTGAGCTCCGAGCACGCCGAGGAGCTCCGGGACCTGCTCCGGGGGCGCAGCGGCCGCAGCCAGCTGGTGGTCGCCGGCGCGCTGTCCGCGGAGCGGGAGATGCCCCCGCGGACCTGGCGGTCGCTGCAGCTGGCCGAGGAGCACACCGTCGGCCCCGATCGCGCGCCGCGGCAGCACGTCACGCGGCAGCTGCTGGAGGCCGTGGCGGAGACACGGCGGTACTACTACGCCTTCGACACCGCCCACGCCGCCGTCACGGTGCTCACCGGCGGCGCGCCGACGGGGGCCTTCCGGGTGCCCGGCACGCCCATCCACGTGGTGGAGATCGAGCTGTTCCGGCCGCTGCTGCCCGGCCAGACCCTCCACCTGGAGTACCGCACGGTGTTCAGCTACCCGGAACCGCCGGAGCCGGTGTTCCGCCGGGGCATCTCCGAGTCGGTGCGGCATGTCGCCGTCACCGTCCGCTTCGACCCCGCCGCCACGCCACGCCGGGTGCGGCGCGGCCGGTGGGAGTCGGCCGCGGCCACCGAGCCCGCCGAGGTGGGCCCGGTCGAACTGGTCGGCGGGCAGGCGTCGCTGGAGCTGGTCCCCGACGGCCGGTGCGTCATCGGCTACACCTGGGAGTGGTGATGGGGTAGCTCACCGGCCGCTCTGGCCGGGTGGTCACGTCGCGGGGGCCGGAGGCTCCCCGACGTGGACACGGGAAGCGGCTCAGCGCACGAGGGGACGGCCGTGACCGCGGTGTCGTCCGGAGGACGACGGTGTGCACAGCCTTCAGCCGGTGAAGGCCGCCGTCTCCGCCAGCCGGCTGGGTGGGACGGTCTTCAGCCGGGCGACCGCCTTCTCCAGGGGCACCAGGCCGATCTCGGTGCCGTGCAGGGCCACCATCTGCCCGGTGTGCCCCTCGTGCGCGGCGATCGTGGCGTGCAGCCCGAACCGGGTGGCCAGCACCCGGTCGAACGACGTCGGCGTGCCGCCGCGCTGCACGTGGCCGAGCACGGTGGTGCGCACTTCCTTGCCGGTGCGCCGCTCCAGCTCGTCGCCCAGTTGCTGGGCCACCCCGGTGAACCGCCGGTGGCCGAACTCGTCGAGGCCGCCGTCGCGCAGCTGCATGCTCCCCGGCTTGGGCATCGCGCCCTCGGAGACCACCACGATCACGTGCGAGTCGCCGCGCTCGAACCGGTTGGTGACCAGCTCGCAGACCTCGGTCACGTCGAACGGCTGCTCGGGGACCAGGGTCAGGTGCGCCCCGGAGGCCAGCCCGGCGTGCAGGGCGATCCAGCCGGCGTGCCGGCCCATCACCTCGACCAGCAGCACCCGCTGGTGCGACTCGGCCGTCGTGTGCAGCCGGTCGATCATCTCGGTGGCGATGCTGACCGCGGTGTCGAAGCCGAAGGTCAGGTCGGTGCCGTCGATGTCGTTGTCGATGGTCTTCGGGATGCCGACCACCGGCACCCCCTCCCGGGACAGCAGTGCGGCCGCCGTCAGCGTGCCCTCACCGCCGATGGGCACCAGGACGTCGACGGCGTGGGCGGCCAGCACCTCGCGCATCCGCTCCAGCCCGCCGTGCAGCCGCTCGGGAGCGACCCGGGCCGAGCCCAGCGTCGTCCCGCCGCGGGTCAGCAGGCCGTCCACCCGGGCGATGTCCAGCGGCATCGACTCGTCCTCCAGCAGGCCGCGCCAGCCGTTGCGGAAGCCGACGACGTCGCTGCCGTAGTGGGTCACCGCGGTCCGCACGACCGATCGGATCACCGCGTTCAGGCCGGGGCAGTCGCCTCCGCCGGTCAGGACTCCGATGCGCACGGGCACTCCTTCGTTGGGGGTGGGCGGTGCAACTGAAACGGTACGTCATGACGTCTAGACGTCTCGTCGTGCAGTACCTTTCAGGGCGTGTCGAGTTCCGAGGCGGGGCCGAAGTACCTCGCCGTCCGCGAGGCGTTGCGCCGGCGGGCCTCCGCACTGCCCGAGCACACTGTGCTCCCCCCGGAACCGGTGCTCTGCGCCGAGTACGGGGTCAGCCGGATCACCCTGCGCCGGGCGGTCGACGGGCTGGTCGCCGACGGCCACCTGGTGCGCGAGCAGGGGCGCGGGACCTTCGTGAGCCGACCGGGCATCCGGCACGAGTACCGCGAGAGCTTCGTGCACCGGATCGCCGGCTTCCACTCGGTCATGACCGAGCAGGGTGCCCAGGTCGGCACCACGGTGCTGACCCAGCGCATCGTCCCGGCGGCGCCGCCGATCGCCGCCGAGCTGTCGGTCGGCACCGCCGAGGACGTCGTCGAACTGGTCCGGCTGCGCAGCGTCGACGGGCTGCCCAACCACGTCGTCCGCAGCTTCCTGCCGGCCACGACCTACCCCAGGGCCGCGACCGAGGACTTCGGTCACGGCTCCCTCTACGAGTTCCTGCGCCGCGAGTACGCGGCCGACCTGGCGCACGCCCGGATCGTCGTCGACGTCGGGACGGCGGGCACCGACGAGGCCGACCTGCTCCAGATCATCGCCGGCTCGCCGCTGCTGGTCGTGCGCACCACGGTCCGCGACAGCGCCGGACACCCCCTGGTGCACTCCTTCTCCCGGCTGCGCCCCGATGTGAGCCAGGTGGAGTTCGAGGTCTCGGTCGGCGGCCGGTGAGCCGGCTCTAGTTCGTCAGGCGCTGCCGGGCGGCGGCGAGCAGCACCCGGTCCAGGCCGTGCCCGATGTGCCGGGCGAGGTCGGCCACGACGGCGCGCACCGCGGGATCGAGGTCGCGGCGCCCGGCCCAGCTGACCATCAGCGCGCCGGTGGAGGCGTGCTGGCCGAGCAGCACCGGGACGGCGAGCGACGTCTCGTGGCCGGCGTCCGGCAGCTCCCGGGCGGTCGGGAACAGGGTTTCGCCCTCCTCCCGGGTCGGGACCGCCACCAGCCGCCGCTCGCGGACGGCGGTGGCCAGCGGGTGGTCGTCGTCCAGGCAGAGCGTCGCCGAGGGCTCCGGGTACCAGCGGTAGGACGAGGTGTTCCAGGCCCGCACCACCGTGCTGCCCGCCTCGGTCACCGCGAGCACCGCCGCGGCCGCGCCGAGCGGGGAGCGCACCAGGCGGTCGACCATGCGCAGCACGTCGGCGAGCGTCTGCGCCCCGAGCAGCCCGGAGCTCAGCCGGGCGACCACCCGGGCCCGGTCGGCCTCCGCCTCGGCCTCCTCGAAGGCCACCTGTGCCGCGGCGGCGGCCGTGCGGGCGGCCGCCTCGTCACGCTCCGCCGCGGCCCGGGCCTCCCGCTCGGCCAGCCCGAGGGCCTGGGCCTGCAGCAGCCGGGAGCACTCGTCGGCCAGCGCGACCAGCTCGCCGATCTCGGCCGGGGTCCAGTCGCGCGGAACGTCATCGCCGGCCACCAGCACCCCGATCGGCCGGCCCTGGACGTCGACCAGGGGCGCACCGGCGTACGCCACCACCCCCAGTTCCCGCACCGCGATGGCGTCGCGCAGCCTCGGGTGCTGCCGCGCGTCGGGGAGCACCAGGACGTCGCCCGAGACGACCACCTCCTGGCTCAGCGAGTGGCTCAGCGGCATCGAGCGGCGGGTGTTCCACGGCTCGTCGAGCCCGACCGCGCCGGGAAACACCTGCCCACCCTTCGAGACCAGCACCACCATGGCCCGCGACACCGACAGCCGGTCGGCCAGCACGGCGGCCAGCCGGTCGAAGTCCTCGTCCGGACGGGCGGGGAGGGCCGACCAGGTCGGCAGCTCGAACTGCACCTGGGCGGGCATGGTCCTCCTCGACCGTTCGGGCACCGGGGCGCCGCGACGAGAACCCGGAGCGGGCCCGGAGTGGGCCCGCCGCCGTGCTCACCTCTTCGAGGCAGGTCGATGCTGTCAGACTCGGGGACGGCGCGCCGGTGACCGATGACCCCGGCGTGGAGCAACTCCAGGAGGACCGGGTGACCGCCGTCCGGAATGTGCTGCGGACCGGCAGCGTGCACAGCCACTTCCAGCCCATCGTCGAGATCGACACCGGCTCGGTCGTCGCCTACGAGGCGCTGGCCCGCGGCCCGGAAGGGCCCTTCCGATCGCCCGACGCGCTCTTCGCCGCGGCGCGTGCGGCCGGGCTGCTCGCCGAGCTGGACGCCGCCTGCCGCGCGGCGGCGTTGCGCGGTGCCGTGCAGCAGGGGCTCCTCGCCCCGCTCACCGTCTTCGTCAACGTCGAGCCCGAGGTCCTGGACGACGCCCCGCTGGCCGAGCTGGCCCGCAGCGTCGCCGGCGTGCCCGGGAACCTGCGCGTCGTTCTGGAGATCACCGAGCGCGCCCTGGCCGCCCGCCCGGCGGAGCTGCTGCGCACCGTCGACCGGGTCCGCGAGTTCGGCTGGGCCATCGCCCTGGACGACGTGGGGGCCGACTCGCTCTCCCTGGCCTTCATGCCGCTGCTGCGCCCCGACGTGGTCAAGCTCGACCTGCGGCTGGTGCAGGAGCGTCCCGGCCCGGCGATCGCCGAGATCATGAACGCGGTCAACGCCTACGCCGAGGCCAGCGGCGCGCTGGTGCTGGCCGAGGGGATCGAGGACGCCGCCCACCTGCGGATGGCCCGGGCGCTGGGCGCGACCCTCGGCCAGGGCTGGTTGTTCGGCCGGCCGGCGGCCGTCCCCGCACCCGGTCACCGGACCGCCGCGTTGCCGCTGCCCGCGCCCTCGCCGGTGCCCGCCGGGATCGACCAGGCCTCGCCGTTCCAGTGCCTGCCGGCGGGCGTGCCACTGCGACGGTCACCCAAGTCGCTGCTCATCGAGGTCAGCAAGCAGCTGGAGCGGCAGGCGATGCGCATCGGGGACACCTGCGTCCTCGCCGCTGCCTTCCAGGAGGCCCGGCACCTCACCCCCGCGACGGCGCAGCGCTACCGCGACCTGGTGTCCCGGGTGGGCTTCGTCTGCGCGCTCGGCGAGGGGCTGCCCGTCGAGCCGCTGCCCGGCCTGCGCGGAGCGGACCTCGCCGCCGCCGACCCGGTGCGCGGGGAGTGGGACGTCGTCGTCCTCAGCCCGCACTTCAGCGCCGCGCTGCTCGCCCGCGACCTGCAGGACGGCGGGCCGGACCTGGACCGCACCTTCGAGTTCGGCCTCACCTACGACCGGGACACCGTCGTCCGTGCCGCGCGGTCGCTGCTCGGGCGCGTCGCCCCGCGGCAGGTGCCGGCCGTCGTCGACCGGTACGTCGGCGGGCGGCACCACCTCACCGGCCGGCTCGCCGAGCGGGTCGCCGCGCGCTGAGTCCGCCGGCCGCCCTACAGCTGCACGGACTCGCCCGGCGCCAGCCGGGCGAACGGCGTCGGCGTGCCGGGGCCGCGCTCGCCGAGCAGGCCGCCGACGATGCCGAGCCCGATGTCGCTGAGCAGCGCGTCGTGCACGGCGAGGGCGCGGCCGGCGCGCACCTCCCGCAGGTAGTCGATCACCTCGGCGGTCTTCGACCAGGGGGCCGACAGCGGCACGAGCAGGGTCGGCACCTCGACGCCGGGCGCGGTCAGCGCGTCACCGGGGTGGAAGACCAGGCCGTCGACGAGGAAGCCCACGTTGGGGATCCGTGGCACGTCGGGGTGGATGACCGCGTGCCACTCGCCGTGCACCTGGACGTCGAAGCCGGCCACCTGCACCGCATCGCCGGCGCCGACGACGTGCACCCGGGGGCCGGCGCCCGCCAGCTGGCGGGCCACCGAGGCGTTCGTCCAGACCTCGAGGGCCGGGTCGGCGTCCAGCGCCGCGCGGGTCCGGGCGGGGTCGAAGTGATCGGCGTGCTCGTGGGTGATGAGCACCGCCGAGGCGCCGGCCCAGGCCGATTCCTCGGTGAACGCGCCCGGGTCGACGACCAGCCGGCGGTCGTCGTCGGACAGCACGACACAGGCATGGCCGAGCTTGGTGAGCTGCACGGGAGCCTCCTCCGGGGACGGGCGCAGTTGCGCCGCCGAGCGTGCCACGGCGGCCCGGGGTGCCTCCTTGGGGGGAGCCCGGGCCGTCCTCGCTCGCCCCGGTGGCTCCGGATGCCGACTACTGGGAGGTGACCACCGCCACCGCTGCCAGGGAGACCGCCCTCGTGGACACCACCACCGTCGCTGCCGCCCGGAGCCGGGCGCACGGACCCACCGCCGCCCTCTGGCACGCCGTCGAGGTGCACCGTGACCCCTCCGAGGTGGACGGCGCCTGCGAGCTGACCTGCTGCGGCGTCCTGGCCCGGGTGACCACCGAGCGCAGCTGGCCGGTCGCCGACGCCGACGTCTGCCCCGACTGCCGCTCGCTCACCCGCTGAGCCCCCCCGATCCGCCGGTGCTGCGCGCCGGCTCCCCGGCGAGTTGCCGTGGCTCCTCTGCCCCCGGCGCCACGGCAACTCGCCGTCCTGGGGCGGGCCCCTCGCCCGCCCACGGTCCTCCGTGGATCAGCCGTGCTCGGCCAGCTCCGCCTGCAACCGGGCGATCAGGTCCGAGCGGCTGTTCGCCCCCAGCCGCTGCCGCATCCGGGACACGTGGTGCTCCACGGTCTTCGCCGAGATGAACAGCCGCGCGCCGATCTCCCGGTAGGTCTGCCCGGCGACCACCAGCGCGGCGACGTCCCGCTCCCGCTGGCTCAGGTGCGCGTCCTCCGGCCCGGCGGGAACCGCGTGCTCGGGCACCGCGGACCGCGCGGTCCGCTCGCCACCCTCCTCGCTCTCGGCCAGCGAGCGGGCGCACTGCAGCAGGGTCAGCCGGTCCCTGGGATCGGTGGCCCGCGCCGCCGCCTGCCCGGCCAGCCGTGAGCCGTCCCAGGCCAGCCCGACGGCGGCCAGGTCGGTCGCGGCGGTGACCGCCGTCGCGGCGTCGACATCGCCGGTGAGCACCCGCAGCCACGACCGACCGGCCTGCGCCACCGTGGCGGCGTAGGGGCTGGTGCGGGCGGCGGCGGCCAGCGCCGCCGCGTGCGGCTCGAGGGCGGCCGGATCGTCGGTGAGGATGGCGGCCTGCACCCCGCTCCAGTGCAGCGGCGTGGCCCACAGCTGGGGGTTCCCGAGCCGGGCGAGCAGCGCCCGGGCCTCGGCCAGGTGCGGCGCGAGCCGGCCGGCGTCCTTCATCCGGGAGCCGGCGATGACCAGCTCGCCCAGCGGCAGCAGCGCGAACAGGTCGACCGGGTGCCGCAGCAGGGCCTCGCGGGCCGGTTCCCAGGCCGCCAGAAGCGCCGGGGAGTCGCTGCTGCGGCGCGCCAGCCCCACCTCCAGCGCCCGGAGGAACAGCTCGTCGCGCGGTTCCAGCCGGTCGGTGCCGTGCGCCCGGTCCATCAGCTCGCGGGCGCCGCCGATCCGGCCCCGCAGCATCGCCGTCCAGGCCAGCAGCAGCAGGTGCCGCGGCCGGGCCGGCGGCCCGCCGACCTCGGCGTCCAGCGCCCGGTGCAGCACCGACTCGGCCACCCCCAGCTCCCCGCTGTGCAGCGCCACCAGCGCGGCGAGGGCCGCCGGGGTGTCCAGCAGCAGCGCGGTCCGCCCGACCGGCTCGACCAGTGCGGCCGCCCGGGTCAGCACCGACAGCGACGCGGCGATGTCGTCGGCCGCCGAGGCGCCGCAGCGCAGCGAGCGCAGCACGCCCTGGGCCATCAGCCACTCACCGCCGGAGAGGGTGGTCGGCGCGCTCCCGGCGGGGTCGTCCCTGGCGGCCTGCAGCACGGCGACGGCCTCGGCGTGCGCACCGGTGGCGAGCAGCGCCAGCGCGGTCGAGCCGGCGCGCTCGGGCCCGGCGAGGCCGAACAGCTCGGCGCTGCGGGCCAGCAGCCCGCGCTGGGCCAGCACGGTCGCGGCCACCCCGGCAGCGCGGCCGCGGTCGGGGGCCTCCTCGTCGGTGAGCCCGGTGTCGGCCCACTGCAGCGCGCCGTCCAGGTCGCCGGTGAGCGCGGCGGCCTGGGCCCGGCGGGCGGCCAGCCGGCCGGGCGGCGCCCCGGCGCCGGCGGCCTCGGCGAGCAGCTCTCCGGCCAGCCCGGGGGCGACGGTCAGCGCGGCGGTGCCGTGCTTCTCCAGCAGCCGGGCGGCCCGCGGCTCCCGCACCCGGTCGGCGGCCAGCGCCCGGGCCAGGTCCAGCGGGTCCTCGCCGCGGTCGAGCAGCAGGCCCAGCAGCCGCCGGCGGGTGCCGCGGGTGACGTCGGCCGGCGTGACCTGCAGGAGGGCGTCGGAGACCAGCGGAACGACGGCACCCGCGGCCAGCAGCAGCCCACCGGCCCGCGCGCGGGTGACCAGCTCGCCGGCCCGGCCGGCCGGCAGCTCCAGCAGATCGGCCAGCACTTCGGTGTCCAGGGGGGAGCCGGCGGCCAGGGCGTGCAGCAGCGCGCGCTCCTCGTCGTCGAGCGCGGCGAGGTCTGCCCGCACCTGCTCGAGGACCTCGCCGGGAACCTCGAGCCGGCGCGGCGCGACCGGGTCGATCGGCCCGGTCAGGGGGGCGGTGGCCGGCGCGACCACGTTCCGGGCCAGGCAGCTCAGCAGGGCGGCGACGAGGGCGGGGAGGCCGCCGGTCTGGTGCAGCACGAAGTCGACCAGCCGCGGGGTCACCGTGACGCCGAGCTCGGCGGTCGCCCAGGTCTGCACGCCCTCACGGGTCAGGTGCCCGAGCACCACCATGTGCCGGTCGCCGGCCATCTCCGAGACCAGGTCGGCCAGCACGGGCGGGCGGGGCCACGGGCGGTAGGCCAGCGTCACCCGCGCCCGGGGGTGGGCGAGCAGCTGCCGGACCCGCTCGGCGCCCGCCGGGGTGAGCCGCTGGGCGTCGTCCACGATCACGGCCAGGTCGCCGGTCAGGTCGGCCGCGGCGGGTGCGCTGCGGGCGTCCGCGACGGGGATACCGGCCTCCCGGTAGGCCGAGGCGAGCCGGGTCAGCAGCAGCGACTTGCCCGTGCCACCCGGCCCCTGCACGGCGACCGCGGACAGCTGGGAACCGCCGCCGCGGGCGTCCTGGAGGAGCTGCCCGGCGCCGGCCGGGAGGGGCGTCGTCCAGGCAGCGGCGCGCAGGCCGGGGGCGGCGGTCATGCCGTCTGCCCGCCGGGTGCGGTGCCGGTCGGGATGCTCGGCAGCGCCCGGGGGCCCGGCGTCGGCGCGAGCGTGGGAACCGGTGTCGGTGTGGGATCCGGCGCGGGCGTGGGGTCCGGTGTCGGTTCGGGGACCGGTGTCGGCGTCGGCTCGGGGTCCGGCGTCGGGGTCGGCTCGGGGTCCGGCGTCGGGGTGGGGTCCGGGGTCGGTTCGGGGACCGGTGTCGGCGTCGGCTCGGGGTCCGGCGTCGGGGTGGGGTCCGGTGCCGGGCTCTCCGGGAGGCCGCCGGTGCCGGGCCCGGTCGTGGACCCGGGTGTGGTGGTGCCCGGCGCGGGCGGGCCGCCCGGGGCGGTGGTGCCACCGGGGCCGGCCGCCGCCGTAGTGCTCCCGGCCGGTGCGGACGTGCCGGGCGCGGACGTCCCGCGTGCCGTTCCGGCCGCGGCCCGGCGGACCGCGGCCGGCGTGGCCCCGGCCGTCACCCGGGCGCGGGTGATGCGCTGCGCCTCCCCCGTGTCGGTCACGTTCCGCTCCAGCGCCGCCGGGGCGAGGTCACCGGGTCGGGGGCTGCCCGGCTCCGCCACGCCTCCCGGCGTGCCCGCGCGCTGCGGAGTGCCGCCCGGGGCCGGCTCACCCGCGGCGTCGGCTGCGGACCCGCTGAGGGAGGACCCGCCGTCCACCGGGTCGAGCACCGCGACCACCGAGGCCGAGGCGGCCCACAGTCCGAGCACGGCCGTGGTCAGCACCGCCGCCCGCTGCAGGTTCCGCCGGGGCGGGTGCACCCGGCCGGCCGCCGTGGGCCGGGGCCGCCGGGGCCGGCGACCGCCGGCGCCGCCGGCCCCGGCCGGCATCGTGGTGGGCCCCGCAGCGGGGAGCGGCTCGGCCGGGTGGTGCTGCACCGCCAGCCGCGCCGCGCCGCAGGCCGCCGTCAGCGCGGGCTCCGGGTCCGCGACCAGCGGCCGGCCCAGCTCGGCGGAGAGCGTCTCGGCGACCAGCGGCACCCGGGTGCTGCCCCCGGCGAGCACGACGGCGTCCAGGTCGTCGACGGTCAGGCCGGCCGCAGCCACCGCCCGCCGGACGCCGTCGACGGACGCCTCGACCGCGCCGGCCACCAGGTCCTCGACGTCCTCCCGGACGACCCGGACCGCGTGCGGAACCCCGTCGACCTGCAGGTCGACCCGGACGTCGGTGTCGGTGGACAGCGCCTCCTTGGCGGCCACGCAGGCGTGGCGCAGCGCGGCCCGCTCGCCGAGGTCGGTGGGAGCGGTGCCGCCGGGCAGCGACGCGACGACGTGGCCGACCACGGCGTCGTCGAGGTCGCGCCCACCCCAGGCCAGCGGTGCGGGCGGCGCGGTGAGCTGCTCGACGACCCCGTCCGGCGTCGTGCGCAGCACCGCGGTGTCCAGGAACCCGGCGCCCAGGTCGTAGACGGCGACCGTGGACCCGGCGGACAGCGCACCGGCGGCGATCCGGGCCCGGACCACGGCGACCGCCCCCGAGACGACCGAGGAGCGGGTCAGCCCCGCGGATCGCAGCGCGGCCGCGAGCACGTCGCGGCGGTGGTCGCCCCAGGAGGGCGGCACGGTGAGGACGGTCCAGGTGGCGGGCCGCCCCTCGCGGCGGGTGGCGACCTCGTGCGCGCGGGCGGCGATCGCCGCCACGGCGGCGGCGGGGGAGACGGCGCGGCCGGCCCCGGTCAGCGGGGTGGGGGACCCGACGCGCTGCAGGACGTGCTCGACCAGCTCCCCTCCGGGCCCGGAACCGGGGGGCGGGAGCACCGACAGCCGGCCGGCGTCCAGGGCGACGGCGGCCGAGCCCACCGGGCCGGCCGGGCCCAGGCGCAGCAGCTCGGGCGGGCCCTGCGGCCCGTCCTCCAGCCGGCAGACCGCGGCCACCACGGTCGAGTCCCCGACGTCGATCCCGAGCCCGTACGTCCCGTCGTGCATCCAGCATCCCCCCGCTGTGCCGGGTGCCGGGCTGCTGTGCCCGGCCAGGGCAAGGTAACTGTCCGCGCACGCGTTGTGTGACTCCTGAGACGAATGGGGTGCCCCAACATCTCTGGGCCCCCGACACCCCGGTGCCCCTAACGCACGGTCAGGGGGAACCCCCCAATGGGTGTCCGGAAGAAGGGGGCTCCGCCCCGATGAACCGGAGCGGCGGACGCCGAAGACTTCGGTCCAGCAGCCGGACGACGGGCGGACGGCGCAAGACCTCAGGAGTCGATCCCCATGGCCACCCTCGCGAGCTCTCTCCTCGACTTCATCCTCGACCTGCTCCGCGACCCGCAGACGGCCGCCGACTTCCAGGCCGACCCGCAGGGCGCGCTGGCCGCCGCCGGCCTCGACGACGTCTGCCCCACCGACGTGCAGAACCTCATCCCGGTGCTGGAGGACTTCGCGCCGATGGGTGGCGGGGCCGCGGGCCTGGCGCACATCGCGCCGGCCGCCCAGGCCGCCGCCGCCCCGGTGGCCGCCGCGGCCGCTGCACCGACCTTCGCCGCCGCGCAGCCCACCGTCGTCTCGCCGGCCGCCTCCGGCCCCGACTCGGACTCGGACTCGGTGATCGAGCAGCTGCGCTACATCCAGCAGACGTTCACCTACAACGCGAACACCACGATCGACGTCCGGGACAGCGTCTGGTCCGGCAAGGACGTCTACCAGATCTTCGGCGACGACGCGGTGCTCGCCACCGGCGGCAGCGTCGCGGCCGGCGAGGAGGTCGAGGACGTCTCGGTCGACCACAGCGTGGAGATCGAGGACTCGTTCAACATCGACGACTCGTTCAACCCCGAGAACTCCAACAACACCGTCGAGGGCGACGGGAACGCGGTCGGCCGCGGCAACGACGTCGACAACGTCGACGAGTCGATCGACGTGGACGACAGCACCGGCGTCAACATCGGCGAGGACAACGAGGTCGGGGACGTGGCCTCCGGTGTCGGCAACGCCGTCGGCAACGAGGTGGACCTCGACGTGGAGAGCACCACCACGACCACCGAGGACTCCTACAACACCGAGGACTCCCACAACGAGGACAACTCCCGCACGGACAACTCGGACAACTCCCGCACGGACAACTCGGACAACTCCCGCACGGACAACTCCGACGACTCCACGACGACGACCACGACGACGACCACCGACGTGGACGTCGAGCTCGAGGACTCGTTCAACGACACCTCCACCGACGTGGAGCTCGACGTCGACGAATCGTTCAACGACGTGGACAGCTCCACCGAGGTCGACGTGGAGGAGACCACCACCACCGAGACCACCACCGAGATCGACACCACGGTGACCGGCAACGAGCTCATCCTCGCCGGCGACGACCAGACCTTCGAGGACTGATCGACCAGGGCAGTTGCCCCGGGGCCCGTTCCCCGGTGGACTGACCGCGAGCACTACCCGGCCCGGCCCGGCCGCCCCGGAGGGGGCGGCCGGGCCGGGCACTCGGCTGCACAGGGGAAGGAACGACGGGGCGATGGGCGCGGCGACACCGATCGAGCTGCTCGACCGCGCCCTCGAGCTGACCGGCGACCGGCAGGACCTGCACCGGCGGCTGACCGTCGTGCGCGAGCGGGTGCAGGACCCCGCCGTCCGGGTGCTGGTGGTGGGCGAGCCGAAGCAGGGCAAGAGCACGCTGCTCAACGCCCTGGTCGGGGCTCCGGTGTGCGTGGTCGGGCACGCCGACGAGACGCTGGTGCCGGTGGTGGTGCGGCACGGAGCGGCCGCCGCGGCCGCCCTGGTGTACGCCGCCGGACCGGGTGACGGACCGGTCCCGACCGGCGGTGCGCCCACCACCCGGGTACCCGTCCCGGTCGGCTCCCTCCCGGCGGAGCTGACCCGCGCGGCCGGCGGCGACGACGGCCGGCAGCTGGTCGCCGCGGAGGTCGAGCTCCCGCGCCGGCTGCTCGAGGGTGGCCTGCAGCTGGTCGACACGGCGGGGGTGGGCGGCGTGGGCTCGACGGCCGCGCTGCGGACGATCGACCTGCTGCCCGCCGCGACCGCCGTCCTCGTCGTCTCCGACGCCTCCCAGGAGTACACCGCCCCGGAGATGGCCTTCCTCCGGCAGGCCGCCGCCCTGTGCCCGCACGTGGTGGGCGTGCTCACGAAGGTGGACGCCTCCCCGGAGTGGCGCACGATCGTCGACCTGGACCGCGGGCACCTGGAGAACGCCGGCCTGGACCTGCCGGTCTTCCCGGTCTCGGCGTCGCTGGAGATCCTCGCCGTCCAGCAGCAGGACCGGGAGCTGCACCAGGAGTCGGGGATGGGGGCCGTGGCCGCGCACCTGCGCCGCGGTGTGCTGGACCGGGCCGAGACGCTGGCCCGGCGGTCCACGGTGCACGACCTGACCTCGGTCACCGACCAGCTGGCGCTGTCGCTGCGCACCGAGCTGGCCGGCCTGCAGGACCCGGCCCACAACGAGGCACTGGTCGCCCGGCTGGAGGAGGCCCGGACACGGGTGGAGGAGCTCCGCCGGCAGTCGTCGCGCTGGCAGCAGGTGCTCGCCGACGGCGTCACCGACCTGATGGCCGACATCGACCACGACCTGCGTGACCGCGCGCGGGTGATCACCCGCGAGGCCGACGTGGCGATCGACGCCCACGACCCCGGTGCGCTCTGGGACGACCTGACCGACTGGCTGGACGAGCGGATCGGCGGCGCGGTGGCCGACAGCTACGTGTGGGCCAGCCAGCGGTCGGAGTTCCTGGCCGTCGAGGTCGTCGACCAGTTCGCCCGGGACGGCGGGGTCGCCCTGCCCGACCTGCCCATCGGGGACGGCGCGGAGGTGCTCGGGTCGCTCGTCGAGCTCGACGACATCGACCGCGGGGTGCTGACCGTGCCGCAGCGGGTGCTGATCGGCATGAAGGGGTCCTACAGCGGCGTGCTGATGACCGGCCTGATCACGAGCATGGCCGGCCTGGGGCTGATCAACCCGATCTCGCTGGCCGTGGGTGCGGTGATCGGTACCAGGGCCTACCGCGACGACAAGCAGACCCGCCGGCAGCGCCGGCAGGCCGAGGCCAAGGCGGCCGTGCGCCGCCACCTCGACGAGGTCGTGTTCCAGGTCGGCAAGCAGCTGAAGGACCGGCTGCGGGGAGTGCAGCGCACCCTGCGGGATCTGGTCACCGACACCGTCGACGAGATGTCCCGGACCCTGGCCGATGCGGTCCGGGCTGCCCAGCAGTCGGTGAAGGTCGCCGCCGCGGAGCGCGACGCCCGGGTGCGCGAGGTCCGGCGCCGGCTGGCGCTGGTCGAGCGGCTCGCCGCCGACGTCGCCCGGCTCTCCCCCGGGACGGCGTCGTGACCTCGGCTGCGGGCGGCCGGCACCGGCCCGTCGGGGGGCGCGACAGCGGATCGCAGCTGCTCGACGACGTGCGCGCCCTGCTGGACGCGGCGGCCGCCGTGCACCACGACCGCCCTGCGGCCGTGGCGCGGCTGGCGGCGCAGCGCCGGCGGCTGGACGAGCCGCTGCGGGTGGCGCTGACCGGGCGGGTCAAGGCCGGGAAGTCCACCCTGCTCAACGCCCTGGTGGGGGAGCGCCTGGCGCCCACCGACGCCGGGGAGTGCACCCGGGTGGTCACCTGGTTCCGCAACGGGCCGACGCCCCAGGCCGTCCTGCACCGCACCGACGGCGCCCGGCAGTCGCTGCCGGTGCGGCGGGTGGGTGGCGGGCTGCAGCTGGACCTGGCCGGGACACCCGCCGGGGACGTGGCCCGCCTGGTTGTGGACTGGCCGTCGTCCGGGCTGCAGCCGGCGATGCTGATCGACACCCCCGGCATCGCCTCCCTGTCCGCCGACGCGAGCGCCCGGACCCAGGCGTTCATCGAGGCCGACGACCAGCTCTCCGGTGCCGACGCGATCGTGTTCCTCACCCGCCAGGTGCAGCCGGCGGACCTGGCCTTCCTGGCCGCCTTCCAGCAGGCCACCGGCGGAGCGGGCCTGCACACGACCACGATCACCGTGCTGTCCCGCGCCGACGAGCTCGGCTCCGGCCGGCTGGACGCCCTGCTGGCCGCCGACGACGTGGCCCGGCGCACCGCCGAGCTGCCCGCCGTGGCGGCGCTGAGCCAGACGGTCCTGCCGGTGGCCGGGCTGGTCGCGTTCGGTGGTCGCACGCTGCGGCACGTGGATTTCGTCGCGCTGGCCACGCTGGCGCAGGCCGACCGGGCCGACGTCGAGGCGATGCTGCTGACCGCCGACCGGTTCGGCCGGCCCGAGGCGCCCGTTCCGGTGCCCCGGGCCGCGCGGGTCTCCCTGCTCGAACGGCTGGGGCTGTTCGGCGTCCGGCTGGCGGTGGCGCTGATCCGCACCGGCGTCGTCGGCACCGCTCCCGCGCTGGCCGACGAGCTGGTCGCGCGCAGCGGGCTGGCCGAGCTGCAGCGGCTGCTCGCGATCCAGTTCACCGAGCGGAGCGCCCAGCTCAAGGCCGGTGCCGCACTGCGCCTGCTGGAGCAGCTGCTGCGGGACGGACCCACCGACGGCGACCAGGAGCTGTGGCGGGACCTGGAGCGGGTGCGCTGTGGGTCGCTCGACCTGGTGGAGCTGGACCTGCTGGGCCGGTCCCGGGCGCCGGGCGGACCGTTCCCCGCCGACGTGCGGGCCGAGGCCGAACGGCTGCTGGGCGCATCGGGTTCCGGGCCGGCGGCCCGGCTGGGGCTGGCCGAGGAGACGTCCGTCGGGGACCTGCGGGCGGCCGCGGGGGCGGCGGTGGCCCGCTGGCGTGCGCGGTCGGCCGACCCGCTGGCGCCGCGGGCGGCGGTCGACGCCGCGGAGGCCGTCGTGCGGTCGTGCGAAGAGCTGGCCGCGGTGCTCGGCTCAGCCGGCCCGGGGACCACGGTCCCGGGCGAACCAGGCCCGGGAGGAGCGGGGCAGCACCAGGGTCAGCAGCCCGACGAGGACCAGCCCGCCCTGGCCGAGGAACGCGGCCCGGGCGATCGGCACCGCGCCGTCGACCAGCCCCCGGTCCACGTCGACGGCCAGCAGCGTCAGCACTCCCACCACGCACAGCGCCCAGCGGGCCGCGGACCGGCCGCGTAGCACCAGCACGAGGCAGCCGGCGACCAGCACCAGCAGCACCGCGCTGCCACCGGCGGCGGCGGTCAGCGTCGTCTCCACGCCCGAGGTGACCAGGTCCGCCGGCCGGCTCGGGTCGTCCTCGAGCGCGGCGGCCACCAGGCGGTCCCGGGCGGCCTCGACGTCGGCCGCGGCCGCAGCCAGGCCGAGCAGCCCGGCGAGGCAGCTACCCAGCCAGGCGACGGTGGACAGCCGCAGCAGGCCGGGCAACCGTGCCCGGGTGCGTGGGGCCGGCGGGCGCAGCGTGCTGGTGACCGGTGGCCGCGGCGGCGGTCGCCGTCCACCCGGCCGGTCAGCCACCGGAGCCCGGTCGTGCACTTCCCATCGGCGGTGTCCCCCTGCGGTCAGTGGCCGGTGAACTCCGCCGGCCGCTTGGCCAGGAACGCCTCCACCGCCTCGCGGTGGTCTGCCGTGCCGCCCAGCGAGGTCTGCAACCGGGCCTCGAGCGCCAGGGTGTCCTCGAGCGGGTCGGTGGCGGCCGTCGCCAGCACCGTCTTGATCGCCCGGTAGGCCAGCGTCGGGCCGGCCGCCAGCCGGGCGGCGAGGGCCTGCGCCTCCGGCAGCACCTGCTCGGGGGCGACCACGCGGTGCACCAGCCCCCACGTGGCGGCGGTCTCGGCGAGGAACGGGTCGGGCAGCAGCAGGATCTCCGCGGCCCGCGACCCGCCCACGCAGTGGACCAGCCGGGAGGCCAGCGCCGAGTCGCTGGACAGCCCTATCCCGGCGAACGCGGTGGTGAACTTGGCGCCGGCCGCGGCCACCCGGAGGTCACCGGCGAGCGCCAGGCCCAGCCCGGCGCCCGCGCACGCACCGTTGATCGCCACCACCAGCGGGACACGCAGGGCCGCCACGGCCAGCGCGAGCGGGTTGTACTCGTCCTCCACCACCGACAGCGACTGCTCGGCGTTGCCGCGCAGCGCCTCGACGTGCTCGGCGAGGTCCTGGCCGACGCAGAACGCGCGGCCGGTACCGGTCAACAGCACCGCCCGGACCGACTCGTCGGCGCGCACCGCCCGCACCAGCTCCAGCAGCTCGCCGCGCAGTGCGTGCGACAGCATCGGCCGCTGCATCGTGAGAGTCGCGACGCCGTCCGCGTCGGTCCGGGTCACGGTCGGTTCGGACACCGTCGTCCTCTCGGTCACAGGGAGTGGTCGCAGGAGCCGGTCGCGTGGCGGCGTTCCCCGGCGGCCACCTTCTCACGCACGCCGCTCGCGGTCGGGATCAGAGCAGCGCGTCGGCCACCCGGGCGACGACGTCCAGCGGTGCGGCGGGCGCGTCGCTGGTGGCCGGGGTGGGAGCCGGGCTGGTGGCCGGGGTGGTGGGAGGCGTCGTCGGGGGTGTGGTCGGTGCGGGGTCCGTCTCCACCACCGGCGGTGGCGGCGGTGGCGTCGTGGGGGGCGGTGGCGGCGGTGGCGGCGTCGTGGTGGGGGGCGGCGGTGGCGGCGGCGTGGTGGGGGGCGGGGGCGGCGGTGGCGGCGTCGTCGTGGGCGGCGGTGTCGTGGTGGGTGGCGTGGTGGCGGGCGGGGTCGTCGTGGTGGGCGGTGTGGTGGTGGGTGGCGTGGTGGTGGGCGGTGTGGTGGTGGGCGGCGTGGTGGTGGGCGGCGTGGTGGTGGGCGGTGTGGTGGTGGGTGGCGTGGTGGTCGGTGGCGTGGTGGTGGGCGGCGTCGTGGATGACGGCGGTGTGGTGGTCGGCGGCATGGTCGGAACGACCGGCGGCGTCGTCGGCGGGGTGGTCGGGAACAGCGACGGGGGCGCTCCGGCCGCGGTGCCCGGAGCCGGCGCGACCGGCCCACCGGTGGACCGGGCCGGGGTGCTGCTGGACCGGCTCGTGGCCAGTCCGGCGAAGGCGACGGGCTGCCCGCCGGCGGGCGTGAAGACCGCCAGCGGCGAGGTCGCGGCGAGGAGCTGACCCCGGGAGGTGGTGCCGAGGTCCACCGGCGTCGGGACGAGGGGCACCACGGGGACCTCCGCGGCCGGGGCGACCTCTTCCGGCGCGGGATCGGCAGCCCGGTCCGGTGCCGTGCTGGGGTCCGGCTGCCCGGTGCGCGGCGCCGTCCGGTTCTCGGCCATGCCGGAGGAGGACTGGGACAGCGTCGAGTCGCCGTCGGGCTGCAGGACCGCGGCCAGCACCGTGGTGGCGAGGCCCACGCCGACGAACGCCGCCACGACCACGGCGGTGGTCCGGGTCAGCCGCCGGGAGCGACCCGCGGCGGACACCGGGCCGATGGACCCGGGGTGGCTGCCCGGACCGGTGGCGACGGCGCCCCCCTGCCGGCCCGCGCTGTGGTCGCGGGGCATCACGGGTACCCAGCCGGCCTGCGCCGCGTCCTGCTCGGCCGCGGGCTCGCCGAGGTCCAGCTCGTCGACCGCGAGCGCGGCGGCCCCCAGCGCGGCCGCGAGCTCCGGCTCGGGGGAGACGGCCAGCGGCCGGCCCAGCGCGGCGGTCAGGGTCTCGGCCACCACGGGCACGCGGGCGCTCCCGCCGGCCAGCACCACGGTGTCGATCTCGTCGACGCTCAACCCCGCCGCGGTGACCGCCCGGCGCAGCGCGTCGACGGTGTCGCCGAGGGCCGGGGCGATC
The DNA here is from genome assembly GCA_019779905.1 of Modestobacter lapidis. GTDB lineage: Bacteria > Actinomycetota > Actinomycetes > Mycobacteriales > Geodermatophilaceae > Modestobacter > Modestobacter lapidis. The sequence continues at coordinate 167,374 of JABAKE010000006.1, forward strand.
AGCCGCTCGAGGTCGGTGCGGACCAGCCGCACGGTGCGCGGGCCGTCGGCGAGCGGCACCTCGACCGGGACGGCCTCCTGGGTCGACAACGCTTCCTTCGCCGCGACGCAGGCGCCCCGGACGGCTGCCTGGGTGGCGGGGTCGCCGGGGAGCTGGTGCCCGTCTGATTCCAGCGAGCGGGTGACGAGCCCGATGATCGCGTCGTCGACGTCCCGGCCGCCCCAGTCCAGGGCCTGCGGTGGCACGCCGACGTGCTCGACCCGGCCGTCGCGTGCCGTGCCCACGACCGACACGTCCAGCGTGCTCGCGCCGAGGTCGTAGACCGCCGCGGTGGAACCGGCCTCCAGCCGGCCCGTCGCGATGGCGTGGCGGACGGCCGCGACGGCCGTCGTCACGATCGACGACGCGGGCAGCCCCGCGGCCCGCAGCGCGTCGCGGAGCAGGCCCCGCCGGCTGTCGTCCCAGGCCGGCGGGACGGCGAGGACGGCCCAGGCCGCCGGCCCGCCCTCCTGGCGGGCCGCGACGCGGTGGGCGTGGGCGATGACCGCCGTGAGCAGGCCGACGGCCGGCACCGTCCGCCCGGCGACGGAGGGCGCCTCGGGCGCGCCGAGCCGGCCGAGGACGTGGTCGACGACGTCGGCGGTGTCGGCGGCCTGCGCAGCCGCCCCGAGGACCGACAACCGACCGGTCGGGTCGACCCGGACCGCGGCGGGCCCGACGGCGGACCCCCTGCCGAGCTGCACCGGCTCGGCGGGCCGGCCGGGCCCCGCCGCGTCGCGGCAGACGGCGGCCACGACCGTGGCGTCGCCGATGTCGATCCCGAGTCCGTACGTGTGCATCCGCGCCGCTCCAGGTGAGACGAGCCACCGGGCACGCGACCCGGCCGAACTGGCACCGTAACCACGCGCGATCGAGCGGTGGAGTTCACCGGGCGACGGCCTGGTCGTCCTCGATCAGGACCGTCCGGCATCCCGGAGGTTCATCGCTGACAGTGATCGCGCGATCATCGACGCGTGGGGTCGCCCGGCACGGAGCGTGCCCGTCCGACCGGTCGGTTACCCGCCAGGGGGCCGGCGGCGCACCGACGAGCGCTGCGCAGCGACGGAATCCAGCTGGGACACTTTCGTTCCGGGACCGGATGGACGGTGTACGACCAGCTCACGGAGGAGCAGTTGCGCGGACTCGACGACACGATCACGGTGCTGGCGGCGTCGGCCGGCCGGCCGGCCCTGGTGGTCGCGTGAGGGCGGCGGGCGTCTCGCGCCGCCGCTTCTTCTCCCTCGCCGGGGCCGGCACCGCCGGGGTGCTCGCCGCTGGTGCCGCCGGTGGGGCCGTCGGCCGGGTCACCGCCGGGGAGCCCGCGACGTCGGCCGCCGCCGTCCCGTTCGCCACCGAGGCCGTCCCGTTCACCGGCGGCCACCAGGCCGGGATCGTCACGCCCGCGCAGGACCGGCTGCACTTCGTCGCCTTCGACGTCACCACCGGCGACCGTGCCGAGCTGGCCGGGATGCTGCAGACCTGGACCGCGGCCGCGCGGCGGATGACCGCCGGGCAGGACGCCGGCGACACGGGTGCGGTCGACGGCGACCCGGACGCGGTGCCCGACGACACCGGTGAGGCGCTCGGGCTGCCGCCGTCCCGACTGACCCTGACCGTCGGTTTCGGCCCGACCCTCTTCACCACCGCCGACGGCACCGACCGGTTCGGCCTCGCCGGCCGGCGGCCGGCACCGCTGGCCGAGCTGCCTGCCTTTCCCGGCGACGCGCTCGACCCGGCGACCAGCGGCGGCGACCTGTGCGTGCAGGCCTGCGCCGACGACCCGCAGGTGGCGGTGCACGCCATCCGCAACCTGGTCCGGCTCGGGGCCGGGGTGGTCCGCATCCGCTGGTCGCAGCTGGGGTTCGGGCGGACGTCGTCCACCTCCGGCGCGCAGGCCACGCCGCGCAACCTGTTCGGGTTCAAGGACGGCACCGCCAACCTGAAGAGCGAGAACTCGGCGGCCATCGAGAGGTTCGTCTGGGTCGGCGCGGACGACCCGGGTGCGGACTGGCTGGCCGGTGGCTCGTACCTGGTCACCCGGCGGATCCGGATGATGCTCGAACCCTGGGACGCCTCGACGCTGGCCGAGCAGGAGGCGACCATCGGGCGCACCAAGGGCACGGGGGCCCCGCTCGGGCAGCGCGCCGAGTTCGACCCGGCCGACTTTTCGGTGCGGACGGGCAGGCGGCCCGCCATCCCGGAGACCTCGCACCTCTTCCTCGCCCATCCGACGAACTCCGGGACGGCGATCCTCCGGCGCGGCTACAGCTTCGTCGACGGCACCGACGGGGCGGGGCGGCTGGACGCCGGGCTGTTCTTCATCGCCTACCAGCGCGATCCGGAGACCGGGTTCACCCAGGTGCAGCGGAACCTGCGGCTGGACGCGATGAACGAGTACATCCGGCACACGTCGTCGGCGGTCTTCGCCTGCCCGCCCGGGGTCACCGGCCCCGGCGACTGGTGGGGCCGCGCACTCTTCTCCTGACCCGGCGGACCTAGGGTTCGCCGCATGCGCGGAAATCCGGACGGCAAGTTGCGGGTGGTCCTCGCCCCGGATTCGTTCAAGGGCACCCTCTCCGCCGCGGCGGCCGCCGACGCCCTGACGGCCGGGTGGCGCAGCCGCCGTCCGGACGACGAGCTCCGCACCTGCCCGCTCGCCGACGGCGGTGAGGGCACCCTGGACGCGCTCGGCCATGACCTGCCCGCGTCCTGCTGGCGGACCGCGGACGTCACCGGCCCCGACGGCCGGCCGGTGCGGGCCGCCTGGCTGCTGCTGCCCGACGGCACCGCGGTCGTGGAGATGGCCCGGGCGGCCGGGCTGCCCCTGCTCGACCGGCCCGACCCGCTGCACGCCACCACCCGCGGCCTGGGTGAGCTGCTGGCCGCGGTCGTCGCCGACCCCGCGGTGCGGCGGGTGATGCTGACCCTGGGTGGCTCGGCGACCACCGACGGCGGCACCGGCGCGCTGGCCGCGCTGGGCGCCCGCTTCCTCGACGCCGACGGTGCCGACCTCCCCCCGGGCGGTGGCGCGCTGGCCCGGCTCGCCCGGGTCGACCTCAGCGGGCTGACCCCGCCGCCGCCCGGCGGCGTGCAGTGCCTGGTGGACGTCACCGCCCCGCTGCTCGGCCCGCTGGGCGCGGCCGGCCAGTTCGGTCCGCAGAAGGGCGCCTCGCCGGCGCAGGTGGCCGAGCTGGGTGCCGCGCTGGCCCGGCTGGCCGACCTGCTCGACGGCGACCGGGCGGCGCCGGGAGCCGGTGCCGCGGGCGGGACGGCGTTCGGGTTCGCCGCCGGCTGGGGCGCGGAGTTCGTCAGCGGTGCGGCGGCCGTGGCCGCCGCGGCCGGGCTGGACGACGCGCTGGCGTCGGCCGATCTGGTGGTCACCGGGGAGGGCCAGTTCGACGCGCAGTCGATGCGCGGCAAGGTCGTCGGGGACCTCGTCGCGCGGGCCGGGCGGTACGGCGTGCCCGTGGCGGTCGTCGCCGGCCGGGTGGTCTCCGACGGCGACCTGCCGGTGGCGCGGGCCGTCGCGCTCACCGACCTGGCCGGCTCGGTGGAGGCCGCGATGGCCGACCCGGCGCGCTGGCTCACCGAGGCCGGGGCGCGACTCGCCGACCGTCCGCCGGGCTGACCCGCCGGCCGACGGGCCGGCCGCCCCAGCGCGGTACCGTGTACTTCTGCCCCACCAGTCACGCCGGTGTGCGGCAGCCCCGGGAAGCGGGCAAACCGACGATCCGGTTGTGCCTGCCGCGCCCAGCCTGCCGACCGGCGGGGGACGTACCGGGTGGACGGCGGGACGAGGGGGACGGCGCACGTGGTGGAGCCCGCGCGGAGCACCCTCGGGAACCGCTACGAACTGGCAGGCCTGCTGGCCACCGGTGGGATGGGCCAGGTCTGGCGCGCGTACGACCAGCTGCTCGGCCGGCCCGTCGCGGTCAAGGTGCTGCGCAGCGAGTACACCGGCGACCCGCTCTTCCGCGCCCGCTTCCGGGCCGAGGCCCACCACGCCGCGGCCCTGAGCCACCCCAACATCGCCGCGGTCTACGACTACGGCGAGGAGGTGGCGCTCGACGGCTCCGACGAGCGGCTGGCCTACCTGGTCATGGAACTGGTCGAGGGCGAGTCGCTGTCGGCCGAGCTGTCCCGGACCGGAGCGCTGTCGCCGGCCCGCACCCTCGAGGTGCTGCGCCAGACCGCCGGGGCGCTGGGCGCCGCGCACGCCGCCGGCGTCGTGCACCGGGACGTGAAGCCGGGCAACGTGCTGGTCCGCGCGGACGGCACCGTCAAGATCACCGACTTCGGCATCGCCTGGTCGGCCGGCAGCGTGCCGCTCACCCAGACCGGCCAGGTCATCGGCACCGCCGCCTACCTCTCGCCGGAGCAGGCCGCCGGCAGCCACGCCACCGCGGCCAGCGACGTCTACTCCCTCGGCATGGTCGGCTACGAATGCCTGACCGGCCGCAAGGCCTTCGACGGCGACAACTCCCTGGCCATCGCCATCCGCCAGCTCCGCGACCAGCCCGAGCCGCTGCCGCCCGAGGTGCCCGCCGGGGTCCGCTCGCTGATCGACCACGCCCTGGTCAAGGACCCGGCGCACCGCATCGCCGACGGCGACGCCTTCGTGGCCGCGGTCGACGACGTCCTCGCCGGGGCGGTCCTGCCGCCGGTCGCGCACCCGGACACGCTGAGCTTCTGGCTGGTGCCCGGCGGGGTCGCCGGGAGCGGCGCGGGGACGGGCACCGCTCCGGGCACGTCACCCGGCACCGGTGCCGCCGCCGGGGCCGCGGCACCGGCCCGCGGCTCCGCCCGGAGGCGGCTGGGCCGGATGCTCGTGCCGGTGGCCGCACTGCTGCTCGGAGCGGGCATCGCCGGCACCGTCGTCCAGCAGTCCGCTCCACCCGCGGGCGGCGGCGGGACGGCGGAGGCCGCGGCCGTCGCCGACCGGCCGGCCGCCCCCAGCGGCGCGCCGGTCGTCGCGTTCGCCGCGGGCCACCACGTCGGGCGGCCGGTCGAGCAGGTGCGGGCCGAACTCGAGGGGCTCGGGCTGCTCGTGCAGACCGAGGCGGTGACCACCGACGAGCACGCCGCGGACCTCGTCCTCGAGGTCACCCCCGGCAGCGGTGAGCTGCGCCGGGGCGACCTCGTCCTGCTCCGCTACGCCGTGCTGCCGCAGCGGGTGGCGCCGTCCCGGCCGGCGCCGGCGGAGACCGTCGTCCAGCCGCCGGTCGGGACGCCGGACCCGCCGGGAACGACGGAGCCCACCCCCGCGACCACCGTCCCGGCCACCGGCGCGCCCAGCGACACCGGCGCCACCACCGGAGTCCCCGGGACGAGCACCCCCGGGACGAGCACCCCCGGGACGAGCACCCCCGGGACGAGCACCCCCGGGACGACCACCGGCACCGGCCCGGCGACCGGGGACGGCACGGATCCGGACAGTGGCGTCCCCGAGGAGACCGGACCCACCGGTGGGAACACCGGCGGTGCGGGTACCGGGACGGGCCCGGACGCCGGGTCCACCGACGGCAGCACCCCGGGCGGCACCGGCAACCCCGGCACCGGCGACGCGGGCAGCGGCGGCGCCGCCCGGGTCGGGCAGGGCGGCACCGTCCGCTGACCGCGGGGCCGCCGCGGGCGCGTTCCCGGGAGCCCACGCGGACCGCCGCTGGCGGTATGTTCCCCGCCAGCACAGTGCAGCGCGGCGCTGTCTGCGGCGGATGGACGCGGGGGAACGTGGCCAGTCGAGCACCGGTTCCGGTCGAGGGCCCGACGACCGACTACTCCGCCGTGTTCCGGGCCATGCCCACCCCGTACCTGGTGCTGACACCTGACCTGGTCATCGTCGACGCCAATCCGGCCTACCTGACCAGCACCGGTCGCACCCTGGCCGGGATCGTCGGCCGGCCGGTGTTCGAGGCGTTCCCCGGCAACCCCAACCCCACCGACCCCGATGGCGGCGTCGCGAAGATCCGGGCCTCCCTGGAGCGGGCCCGGAACACCGGCCGACCGGACACCATGCCGGTGCAGGAGTACGACATCCCGGCCCCCGACGGTGGGTTCACCCGGCGGTTCTGGAGCCTGATCAGCATCCCGGTGCCCGGGCCGTCCGGTGGCTGCCGGTACCTGCTCCAGCGGGCCGAGGACATCACCGACTACGTGCAGCAGCGCGGGCCGGGTCCCGCCGGCCTGGACGATGGCGGAGACGACGGCGGATCCGGCCCCGACCCGGCCGGGGCCCCGGACGTCTGGCGCCGCCGGGTGCTGGAGGTGCAGACCGACCTGTACGCCCGGGGGGTGGAGCTCCAGGCGGCGCGGGAGGCCGAGGCGCTGACCGCCCGGCGGCTGGCCGCGCTCGCCCGGGTCGCGCTCCAGGTCAGCAGCGCCGAGACGGTCGAGGAGCTGATCCGGGTGGTCACCGAAGGCGGCCTGGCGGCCCTCGGCGCGCACGGCGGCGCGGTCGCGGTGCCGGTCGGCGACCAGCAGGTCCGGCTGGTCATGAGCGAGGGACTGCGCCCGGCCGCCGGCGGCGGGGACGGCCTGCTGCCCTGGGACGCCCCCTACCCCGGCTGCGTGGCGGCCCGCACCGGCCGGCCGGTCCGGTTGCCGGACCGGCGCGCGACCGAGACGTTCGCACCGGCGATGCGGGACGTCATCGCGCGAACCGGCGCGGAGGCCTGGGTGGCGGTGCCGCTGCTGAGCGGCGGGCGGCGGCTCGGATCGCTCAGCGTGGCCTGGCTGGAGCCCCGGACCTTCGCCGCCGAGGAGCTCGACCTGCTCGACGCCTTCGCGGCGCAGTGCGCGCAGGCCCTGGAGCGGATCGGCACCCGGCAGTCCGAGCAGGTCGCGCACGCCGCCGTCCAGGGCATGGCCGAGGCGCTGCAGCGCAGCCTCCTCACCGAGCCGCCGGAGCCCGACCACCTGGAGATCGCCGTCCGGTACCTGCCGGCGACCAGCCTCGCGCAGGTGGGCGGCGACTGGTACGACGCGTTCCTGCTGCAGGACGGCCGGACGGCGCTGGTCATCGGCGACGTCACCGGCCACGACCGGCACGCCGCCGCCGCCATGGCCCAGGTGCGCAACGTGCTGCGAGGTATCGCGCACTGCCGGCGCGGGCGTCCCGCGGCGGTGCTCAGTGCCCTGGACCGGGCGATCCTCGACCTGGACGTCGGATCGCTGGCCACCGCGGTGCTCGCGACCGTCGAGCAGAGCGCGGACGACGCCCGCTGCGGGGTCCGGGTGCTGCGCTGGTCCAACGCCGGCCACCCGCCGCCGCTGGTGATCGAGGCCGGCGGCACGGTCCGGGTGCTCGAACGCCCGCCGGATCTGCTGCTCGGGGTGGATCCGACGGCCGAGCGGGCCGACCACGCGCACGTGCTGCCCGACGGCGCGACCGTGCTCTTCTACACCGACGGGCTCATCGAGCGCCGCGGTGTGCCGCTCGACGACGGGCTGTCCTGGCTGACCGGCGTGGTCGCCGGCTGGGCCCGGCTGCCGCTGGAGGAGCTGTGCGACCGGCTGCTGGCCGAGCTCGGCGCCGTGGAGGACGACGTCGCGTTGCTGGCGCTGCGGGTGCATCCGGACAACCGGCCCCGGCCGTCCGGGGCGGGGCCGGCGCGGGTACCGGAGGAGCACGGCGCGGTCAGCTGACCGGCCGCCCGTCGCAGCGCAGCGCGGCCACCAGGCAGCCGACCGCCACGGCCAGCGCGACCCGGCCCGGGGTCAGCGCCGTCCCCCCGCCGAGGGCGCCCCCGGCCAGGACCCCGCCGGCGCCGGTCAGGACCGCCAGGGACAGCAGGCGGCCCCGGCCGGTCCGCACCCCCACCACGACGAGCACGACGGCGAGGGCGACGAAGACCCGGGCGGGCGCGGCGGTGCCGGGCACGAGCGGTTGCCAGGGCAGGCCGAGCGCGGCGCCGGCGCACGCCCCCGCGGCGGCCAGCCAGCCGGCCGGACGGCGGCTCACTCCTGCCGGCCCGGGGCCAGCCACACCGCCCCGGCGGCGAGGGCGAGGGCGGCGGTCAGCAGGAAGCCCTGGTCGCTCGCCACCAGCGGCAGCGCGATGAGCACCCAGAAGGCGGCCAGTCCGGCTGCACCGGCGGCACCGACCCGCCAGGCCGTCCCGGCCGGAAACCGCCGGGGGAGGAGGGCGAGGACCAGCGGAACCAGCGCGACCACCGCGGCGACGGTGGCGAACGCCGACCAGCTCGGCACGGCCGACCACAGCGACCGGCCGAGGGGGTCGAGGAGGAGGCCGACCTCCAGCACCACCAGGGCGGCGACGCCGAGGCCCAGCCCGGCGAGGACGCTGCGGTCGGGCTTTCCGGTGCCACCGCCGCGGCCGGCGCGCAGCCCGCTGCCCAGCCGGGCGCCGAGGGCCCGGCCGGCGGCCCGGGCACGGGTACCCCGCCCCGACGTCCCTGCCCCGTCGTTCCCGGTCCCGTCGTTCCCGGTCCCGTCGTTCCCGGCCCCGCCGTCGTCGACCGGTGGGCCGGCGGACGGGGCTGCGGTGCTGCCGGCGGCCGGCGGCACCGGCGGGGTGGCCGGCCCGGAGAACCCGGGGACGATGTCGAGCGGCCCGGTCGAGTACGGCGGGCCGGTGGGCGCCGCCGGCGGACCGGGCTGCGGCCACGGCTGCTCCGGTGGATCCGCCTGCGGAGCGGCCTGCGGTGGCGCGCCGGACGGGCCCACCGCCGGCAGCACCGCGGTCGTCGGTGGCTGCTGAACCGCGGCCGGCGGCGCCGGGTCCGGCTCCGACAGGAACGCCGGCCGCGGTGGTGGCGGGGGCACCGGCTGCTCCTGGGCCGGCGCATCCGGCGGGACCACCGGGATCGACCGGGTCCGCGGCTCCTGCGGCTGGCTGGGCTGCTGCGCCGGCGGGTCCTCCGGACGAGGCGGGGGCGGCTGGCTCATCTGTCCTCCGGGCTGGCGGGCGGTGCGCCGGCCGGCTGTGGGCCGGCCCGTCGGGCCACGGTATCGGCGCGGGCGGGGCTGCACGGCCCGACGGCCCGGGCCGCGCCGGTCTGCTGCCGGCCGGGTGGCCCCCTTACTGTCGGCGCGTGGCAGTGCGCGCAGGCATCGTGGTCACCGGCACCGAGGTGCTCACCGGCAGGGTCGCCGACCGGAACGGCCCGTGGTTGGCCGAGCGGTTGCGCACCCTGGGGGTCGACGTCGCGGCGGTCGTGACCGTCGGCGACCGGCCCGAGGACCTGCGGTCCGCGCTGACCTTCCTGGCCGACGGCGGCGCCGGCCTGGTGATCACCACCGGCGGCCTCGGCCCCACCGCGGACGACCTGACCGCGCAGGTGGTCGGGGACGCCCAGGGTCGGCCGTCGGCCGTCGACCCGGCGCTCGAGGAGCGGATCGGCGCCATCGTGGCCCGCCTGACGGCCCGGCGCGGCTGGCGGGCGGATCCGGCGGCGACGGCGGCCGGGGTCACCAAGCAGGCCCGGGTGCCGGCCGGGGCCACCGTGCTGGAGCCGGTGGGTACGGCGCCGGGGCTCGTCGTCCCGGTGGCGGAGGGGCGGTCGGGCCCGCCCGTCGTCGTGCTACCCGGTCCGCCGTCGGAGCTGCAGGGCATGTGGCCGGCCGCCGTCGCGTCCGACGTGCTGCGCGGCGTGCTGGCCGGCGCGGCGGAGCTCCGCCAGGAGACCCTCCGGCTGTGGGGCACGCCCGAGTCCGAGCTGGCCGCCACCCTCCGCCGGGTGGCGGGGGAGCTCACCGGCCTGGAGGTGACGACCTGCCTGCGGGACGGCGAGCTGGAGATCGTCACGCGGTTCGGACCGGACGCGACGGTGGCCTACGAACGGCTGGTCGCCGCGGTGCGGGCCGACTTCGCCGGCACGGTCTTCAGCGCCGGGCCCACGGTCGACGACCTGGTCGCCGGGGGGCTCGCCGACCGCGGCTGGACGATCGCCACGGCCGAGTCGTGCACCGGCGGGCTGCTGTCCGCCCGGCTGACCGCCCGCGCGGGAGCGTCGGCCCGGGTGCTCGGCGGGGTCGCCGCGTACGCCGACGCGGCCAAGCAGCGGCTGCTCGACGTGCCGGCGGGAACCCTGGCCGCCGAGGGCGCGGTGAGCCCGGCGGTGGCGCTCGCGCTGGCCGAGGGTGCCCGTCGGCGGTTCGGGGCGGACGTGGGCATCGGCGTCACCGGGATCGCCGGGCCGGCCGGGGGGACGGCGGAGAAGCCGGTGGGCACCGTGCACCTGGCCGCCGTCGGCCCGGCGGGGACGGCAACCCGCTCGCTCGTGCTGCCGGGCTCCCGGGAGGCGGTGCGGCAGCGGGCCACCACCGTGGCGATGCACCTGCTGCGGGTGCTGCTGATCGGTGGCCCGCCGGCCTGACCGCCTGCCGCGCGGACCGGCCACCGGCCGGTCGGCCGCGTCCGGTTCCACGTGGAACGACCGGGAGGACCAGCGGATCATGATCTTCCGAAATACCGGTCGGATGGGTTAGCGATCTTCGATTGTGCGTATCAGGCGGGCATGCGTCCCCAGACCCCGTTGCTCCCGCCGGGGCCGCCCGGGGGCTGATCGTGGCCGCACCGCCCACCCAGGTGTCACGGGGGCACCTGGGTGCGGGCCGCCTCTTCCCGACCGGGCCGCGATTCCTCTCGGGGGCGGATCGCGGCCCGGCCGTCCCGGATCACGGTCCGAGCTCGTTCCCCGCGGCGGCCCGTCTCGTACGGTGCGCACATGAGCGTCACGCACGAGGTGACCAACCAGGCGCCGCCGCTCACCGGCCACGATCCGATCGCCGGTGACGTCGTGCTGGCGGATGCGTGCCGGCGGTACGCCGGGGCCGACGCGCTCGCCTCCCTGTCCGGGCTGGGCAGGCTCGCCGGCAGCGAGCAGGCGCAGGAGTGGGGCCGCCTGGCCAACGAGAACCCACCCCGGTTGCGCACCCACGACCGCTACGGCCACCGGGTGGACGAGGTCGAGTTCCACCCCGCCTGGCACGAGCTCATGGCCGCCGCGGTCGGGCACGGCCTGGCCGGCGCGCCGTGGAGCGCAGCCGCAGGGGGTGATCGGCACGCCCACGTGCGCCGTGCGGTCGGCTACGTCGGCTGGACCCAGGTGGAGATGGGCCACGGCTGCCCGGTGACCATGACCTACGCCGCCGTGCCCGCGCTGCGCCGCGCACCAGAGCTCGCCGCCGCCTACGAGCCGGGGCTGACCAGCCGGCACTACGACTTCGGGCTGGCCGACCCGGCCGGCAAGACCGGCCTGGTGGCCGGCATGGGGATGACCGAGAAGCAGGGTGGCTCCGACGTGCGGGCCAACACCACCCGCGCCGTTCCCCGCGGCGACGGCAGCCACGGCCTGACTGGGCACAAGTGGTTCACCTCGGCGCCGATGAGCGACCTCTTCCTGGTGCTCGCCCAGACCGACGAGGGCCTGTCCTGCTTCCTGGTGCCGCGGGTGCTGCCCGGTGGGAAGCGCAACGTCTTCCGGCTGCAGCGGCTCAAGGACAAGCTCGGCGACCGCTCGAACGCCTCCTCCGAGGTCGAGTTCGACGGGACGACGGGGTTCCTCGTCGGCGAGCCCGGCCGGGGGGTCCCCACGATCATCGAGATGGTCAACACCACCCGGCTGGACTGCGTGCTCGGCTCTGCGGCGACGATCCGGGCCGCCGTGACCCAGGCGGTGCACCACGCCCGGCACCGCTCGGCCTTCGGCGCCCGGCTCGTCGACCAGCCGCTCATGCAGAACGTGCTCGCCGACCTCGCGGTGGAGAGCGAGGCGGCCACGCTGCTCGGCATCCGGCTCGCCGCCGCGCAGGACGCCGGGGAGGCGGACCTCCTCCGCCTGGCTGGTGGCGTCGCCAAGTTCTGGGTGTGCAAGCGCACGCCGACGGCCGTCGCCGAGGCGATGGAGGTGCTCGGCGGCAACGGGTACGTCGAGGAGTCCGGCCTGCCCCGGCTCTACCGGCAGGCGCCGCTGAACTCCATCTGGGAGGGCTCGGGCAACGTGATCGCCCTGGACGTGCTGCGTGCCCTGGGCAGCCGTTCGGCGGCCCGGGCCGCGGTCACCGCCGAACTGGCCGGGGCCCGCGGCGCCGACGCCCGGTTCGATGCGGCGGTCCGGCGCCTGGACGCCGAACTGGCCGATCCCGACCAGCTCCCGCTGCGTGCGCGCCGCATCGCCGGGCTGCTGGCCTCCTGCCTGCAGGGGGCGCTGCTGCTGCAGCACGCCCCGGCCGCCGTCGCCGACGCCTTCTGCGCCAGCCGCCTGGCCGGCGACGCGCACGGCGTGCTGGGCACCCTGCCGGCCGGCACCCCGGTCCGGGAGATCGTCGACCGCGCTGCCATCGGGCCGGTCTGAAGAAGGACCACCCTTCCCCCCACGCCTCGCAAGCTCGGCGCGGGCCCCTGAAGGGTGGCCGCTCCAGCAGGTCACCAAGGTTCCCCCGGTGGGGGAGTCCCCTCCGCTGCCGCCGCCCGGCACACTGGGCCGGTGACCGACACCCTCGAGCCGGGGATCTTCCTCCCGGAAGGCCACGCCGACGGCTCCGACGACGGGCCGGCCGGCGTCGGCCGGCCCGCGCTGGACCTGCTGGTGTGGGATGCCCCGAACATCGACATGACCCTGGCGAACGTGATCGGTGCCCGGCCGACCGCCGCGTCCCGGCCCCGGTTCGACGCGATCGCCGCCTGGTTCGTCGACGGTGCCGGCGACCCCGCGGCGGAGGGCGCACCCGAGGTCGAGGCCTGCGTGTTCGCGAACGTGCCGCCGCAGCACGCCACGTCGCTGCAGCGCTGGGTGGAGGCGCTGCGCAGCTTCGGGTACGCCGTCTTCGCCCGGCCGAAGACCCAGCCCGACGACGACATCGACCAGTCGATGCTCGACCACATCAGCGTCCGGACGCACAGCCACTCGCTGCGCCGCCTCGTCGTCTTCTCCGGCGACGGCCGGAACTTCGCCGAGCCGCTCGAGGACCTCGCCCGCGGCGGCACCGAGGTCGTCGTCGTCGCCTTCAGCGAGGTGGCCGGGTACGCGATCAGCTCCGGGCTGATCCAGTTCATCGACATCGAGGACGTGCCCGGGGCGTTCGCCGCCCCGCTGGACCGGGTGCGCCTGGACGCCCTTCCGCCGGACGGCGCCTGGCTGCGGCCGACCAAGAGCCTGCGCGACGCGGCCGGGATGTTCACCGCCCGCCGGAGCACCTGACCGGCCGCGTCAGCAGCTCAGCGGCGGGCCAGCCGGCGCACGCCGGGAGAGTAGGGCAGCGAGTAGTGCGCGAACACCTCCGGCTCGTGCTCGGCGGTCAGCTCGCCGTCGGTGTCGATCGACGGGGCGTTCTTCGCGAGATCCTTGCCCACGGTGACGCGCAGGTGGTCGGGGGCCACCGTCGCACCGGTCAGCGGCACGAAGGTCAGCTTGTGCCGGCCGATGAAACCCGTGGTCACCGTGGCGAAGAAGGGCTGGTCGGTGGCGGTGTCGACGTAGACGGACTCGAGGGTCCCGATCTTGGCGCCCTCCGGGTCGATCACGTTCAGCGTGCGCCAGTCGCGGATGTTCTCGGCCGGGAACACAGGGCCTCCTCGGGGTCGTGGGCAACTGCCCTGCCCGTGCCCGCACGGGGAGGGCGGCAACCCTGGCGGCGGTGAGCCGGGCGCAGCCCGCGGAGCCGATCCCGGCCGAGTTGGTGGTGATGGTCGGCCTGCCGGGGTCGGGCAAGTCGACCTGGGTGGCCGCGCACCTGCCCGGCCACACCGTGGTGAGCAAGGACCACTGGCCGCGGGCGCGGCACCGGGAGGCGCGTCAGCGCCGGGTGGTCACCGCGCTGCTGGCCGACGGGGTGGCCGTCGTCGTGGACAACACCAGTCCGTCACCGGCCGAGCGGGCGCCGCTGGTCGAGCTGGCGCGGACCGCCGGGGTGCCGGTCCGGGCGGTCTTCCTCGACGTGCCGGTGGACACCTGCCGCGAGCGCAACGACCGGCGCACCGGGCGCGCCCGGGTCCCGCTGGTGGGCCTGTACGCCGCGGCCGGGCGACTGGTCCCGCCGAGCGCGGACGAGGGTTTCGACCGGGTCGACGTGCTGCGCTGAGCCGGGCTGGTCAGTCGTTGGCCGACGAGCTGCGTGGGCGCGGGACCGACGCGACCTCGAGGCCGGAGGGCAGCCGCGCCCACACGTCCTTGCGGCCCGGCCCGCCGGCCCAGCCGTAGTCGAGGGACAGCTGCGCCACCATCGGCAGCCCCATGCCCCCGAACGCCGGGTCCCGGTCGACCGCGGGACGGGGCGGGGACTCGGGTGCCTCGTCGCTGAGCACGATCAACCAGCACGCCGCGTTGGTGACGATGACCGCCTGCACGTCGCCGCCGCCGTGCCGCAGCGCGTTGGAGGACAGCTCCTCGAACACCAGCAGCAGCCCCTCGCGGGCGTCCTCGGTCGACCGCGCGGCCAAGGAGGGATGCGCCAGACGGGCCCGCAGGTCCATCCGCACCCGGGAGGCGTCGTGCACCGTGGGCAACGCCCATCGCCACTCGTCACCCCGCTCGGCGGGGACCGGCGCCGACGGCCAGACCAGTCCACTCACTGTGCGCCCCCTCAGGCGGCGGTGTCTCCGCCGGCCCCCATCGTGGCGGACGCGGTAGTTCCGTGCAGCGTGTGGGGGGTCGGCCGGGCGCCCCGGGAAGGGAGCCGCCCCCGCCGGGCAGACCGTCACGATCTTGCAACCTGCGTGCGCTCGCCGCCTGGGTGCCGGCTGTGACACCGTGGACCGCGATCGGGCGGGGCTGCCACGCGTGCACCCCCGTCCTGGGCGGCGGCGGATCCGCAGCCCTGCGCGGCCAGGAATGACGACCAGGATGCCGGCGAGGGTGCGGAGAGGAACAGCGGATGTGGGACTTCGTCGTCGACCGACGTGAGCTGATCGCCTTCCAGGCGGTCCAGCACGTCAGCCTGGTCGTGCAGTGCGTGCTGCTCGCCACCGTCATCGCGATCGGGCTGGCCGTCCTCGCCTACCGCAGCCCTAAGGTCACCGGCCTGGCCAACGGGATCTCGGCGATCGGTCTCACGATCCCGTCGTTCGCGCTGCTGGGCATCCTGCTGGCGCCCTTCGGCTTCGGGATCACCCCGGCGGTCATCGCGGTGACCTTCTACGCGGTGCTGCCGGTGCTCCGCAACGCCGTCGTCGGCCTGGCCGGTGTCGACCAGTCGCTGGTCGAGTCCGCCCGCGGGATCGGGATGAGCCGGGCGGCCACCCTGCTGCGGATCGAGCTCCCCCTGGCGTGGCCGGTGATCCTGGCCGGCATCCGGGTCTCCACCCAGATGGTGATGGGCATCGCCGCCATCGCCGCCTACGTGCTCGGGCCCGGCCTGGGCGGTCTCATCTTCTCCGGGCTCTCCCGGCTCGGCGGCGCCAATGCGCTGAACGCCACGCTCGTCGGCACCATCGCGATCGTCCTGCTCGCCCTCGTCCTGGACGTGGTGCTGCTGCTGGTCGGTCGCCTGACCACCTCGAAGGGCATCCGTGTCTGAGACCACTGTCAGCCAGCAATCCGGACCCATCGGCGAGGGGGTGACCGCCCGCCAGGTCAGCGGCGTGTCCATCCGGCTGGCGGGCGTCACGAAGCGCTATCCCGGCCAGCCGGCGCCGGCCGTGGACGCGGTCGACCTGGAGATCCCGGCCGGTGAGACGGTGATGTTCGTCGGCCCGTCCGGGTGCGGGAAGACCACCCTGCTGAAGATGCTCAACCGGCTCATCGAGCCCAGCGGCGGAAAGATCTTCCTCGGTGACGAGGACGTCACCGGGCAGGACCCCGACCAGCTGCGCCGGCGGATCGGTTACGTCATCCAGGCCGGCGGGCTCTTCCCGCACATGACCGTGGCCGCCAACATCGGCCTGGTCCCGCGGATGCTCAAGTGGGACAAGGAGCGGGTCACCGCCCGGATCGAGGAGCTGCTGGAGCTGGTGGGCCTGGACCCGGCCGTGTACCGGGACCGGTATCCCCGGGAGCTGTCCGGGGGGCAGCAGCAGCGGGTCGGGGTCGCGCGGGCGCTGGCCGCGGACCCGCCGGTGCTGCTCATGGACGAGCCGTTCGGTGCGGTCGACCCGATCACCCGCCAGCGGCTGCAGGACGAGCTGCTGCGCATCCAGGAGGAGCTGGGCAAGACGATCGTGTTCGTCACGCACGACTTCGACGAGGCGGTGAAGCTCGGCGACAAGATCGTGGTGTTCGACGTCGGCGCCCGGGTGGTGCAGTACGACACCCCGGAGGCGATCCTGGCCGATCCGGCCGACGAGTACGTCGCGGACTTCGTCGGCGCCGGTGCCGCGCTCAAGCAGTTGAGCCTGACCCGGGTCCACGACGTCCAGCTCCGGCCGGTGACCACGGCGTCGGTGGGGGACGCCACGGCCGAGGTGGTCGCCCGGGCCCGCGCCGCGGGGGACGACTACGTCGTCGTGCTCGACCGGCGCGGTCGGCCGATCAGCTGGCCGTCGCTGCCCGAGCTGGAGCGGGTGCCGGCCGTGCCGGGCACCGTCGACGAGAAGCTGCCGGTGGTCGGGCACGGCTCGACCCTCAACGACGCGCTGGACACCATGCTGGCGGCCAGCCAGGGCGGTGCCGTCGTCATCGGCCGCCGGGACAGCCTCGCCGGGGTGGTGGTGATCGAGACGATCATGGAGGCCATCCAGCGCACCCGGCAGGGGGCGTCGGAATGACGGTCGACACCGGGCGATCGCAGGCGCCGTCGACCGCGGCGGAGGACGAGCGCGACACCGCCCCGCCACGGAAGGGCGGCGGTTGGCGGGCCCTGGCGGTGCAGCCGACCCTGGTCGTCCTCGGGGTGGTCGCCTTCCTCGTCTGGCGGTCCACCACCACGCTGAGCGAGACCGAGGCGCGGCAGCTGGGCTGGACCGTGCTGGCCAACAGCGTCCGCGAGCACCTGTACCTCACCTTCGCGGCGGCGGTCATCGTGCTGGCCATCGCCGTCCCGCTGGGCATCGCGCTGACCCGCGCGCGGCTGCGCCGGTTCACCCCCGCGGTGATCGGGGTGGCCAACGTCGGGCAGGCGGCACCGGCGATCGGGTTGTTCGTGCTGCTGGCCACCTGGCTGGGCTTCGGGTTCCGCACCACGGTGATCGCGCTGGTGCTCTACGCCGCCCTCCCCGTGCTGCGCAACACCATGGTCGGCATCCAGGGGGTGGACAACCGGCTGGTCGAGGCCGGCCGCGGGATGGGGATGAGCGCGTTCGCCGTGCTGATGCGGGTCGAGCTGCCGCTGGCCGTGCCGGTGATGCTGGCCGGGGTGCGCACCGCGCTGGTGCTGCTGGTCGGCACCGCGACGCTGGCCACCTTCATCAGCGGTGGCGGGCTGGGCGTGCTGATCAACACCGGCATCACCCTCTCGCTGAACTCGCTGCTCATCGGCGGCGCGGTGCTGGTCGCGCTGCTGGCGCTGGCCGTCGACTGGCTCGGCCGCGTGGTCGAGCACGTCGCCCGACCGAAGGGACTCTGACGTGCCCTCCCCCAGGAAGCTCGCCGCCGCGCTGGCGGCCACGGGCGTGCTGCTCACCGGCTGCGGCCTGGAGAGCGCCAACACGTTCGTCCCGGAGGCCCAGCCCGCCGCGATCGAACCGCTGCCGGAGGCCGACGGCGCGGAGATCTCGGTGGGCACCAAGAACTTCACCGAGGCCCTGATCCTCGGCAAGATCGCGGTCATCGGGCTGTCGGTCGCCGGCTTCGACGTGACCGACCGCAGCGGCATCCCCGGCGCCGCGCCCGCCCGGGCCGCCATGCTCAGCGGCAAGGTCGACGTGCAGTGGGAGTACACCGGCACCGGCTGGCTGAACTACCTGGGCATGTCCGAGGGCATCCCCGACCCGGTCGAGCAGTACGAGGCCGTGCGGGACGCCGATGCCGAGAACGGGCTGACCTGGCTGCCGCCGGCGGAGATGAACAACACCTACGCCTTCGCCGTGCGCAGTGAGGCGGTCCCCGAGCTCGGTGGCATCAGCACGCTGTCGCAGATCGCGGCGCTGCCGGTCGAGGAGCGCACGTTCTGCGTGGAGTCGGAGTTCGCCACGCGCAGCGACGGGTTCGAGCCGATGCTCGAGGCCTACGGCATCCCGCTGGGTGACCCCCAGGGCGTGCCGCGGGACAAGGTGAGCGTCCTGGACACCGGTGCGGTGTACACGGCCACCGACGCCGGGAGGTGCAACTTCGGCGAGGTCTTCACCACCGACGGCCGGATCGCCGCCCTCGATCTCACCGTGCTGGAGGACGACCTCGGGTACTTCCCGGCCTACAACGTGGCCCCCGTGGTGCGGACCCCGGTGCTGGAGGAGTACCCCGGCATCGCCGACGTGTTCGCCCAGATCACCCCGCTGATCACCGACGAGGTGATGATCGAGCTGAACAGCCGGGTGGACGTCGGCGGCGAGGAGCCGGCCGACGTCGCCTACGACTGGATGGTGTCCGAGGGCCTGGTGTCCCGGCCGGAGGTCTGAGGGGCCCGGTCCGCCCCGCCCGCGAGGTCCACCAGCCGGCCGACCAGGAACCCGACCGCCGCCTCGCTGTCCACCTGCTCGGCGACCGCCACGGCGTCGGGAGCGGTGGAGGCCGCGCGCCGGTCGACCAGCGTCTGCCCGCGGCCGGCACCGGGGCCGGTGTCGACGACGACGTCGCGCAGCACGGTGCCAAGCGTCCCGGGGACGATCGCCTCGGTGAGCGCCAGCGCATCGTGGACCACGACACCGTCGGTGCCGTAGGCGGTGCGGGCGTGGTCCACGTACTGGCCGAGGAAGGCGGCCGCCTGCGCGGCGACCGGCCCGGCGGCGGCGAACCGGGCGATGTCCGCGGCGGTCAGCACGGTGGGCAGCGTGACGTCCAGGCCGACCAGAACCGTGGGCAGACCGGCCCGGAGGACCACGGCCGCGGCCTCGGGATCGGCCCAGATGTTGAACTCGGCCGCGGCGGTGACGTTGCCCCCGCGGGTGGCCGACCCGCCCATCACGATCAGCCGCCCGATCCGGGCGGCGGCCCCGGGGTACACCGCCAGGAGCAGCGCGATGTTGGTGAGCGGGCCGATCGCGGCGACGGTCACCGGCTCCTCGCTGGTGGTCAGCAGGTCCGCGAGCGCCGTCACGGCCGGCCGCGGGTCGACGGCGGCCGGGGACGGCGGCAGGACCACGCCACCCAGCCCGGCGACGCCGTGCACGTGCCCGGCGCGCTCCGGCTGCGGCACCACCAGCGACGTGCCGGCCCCGGCGGCGACCGGCACGTCGCTGCGCCCGGCCAGGTGCAGCACCCGCAGCGCGTTCTCCGTGGTCTGTGCCAGCTCCACGTTGCCGTGCACCGTGGTGACCAGCCGGAGATCGACCTCGGGGCTGGCCAGGGCCAGCAGGATCGCGAGGGCGTCGTCGATGCCGGGGTCGGTGTCGATCACGAGGGGAGTGCGCGTCCGGGTCACCGGGTCATCCCACCAGACCGGCCCGACACGCCGGGGTGTCGCGGGGGCGCCCGAGGTCATCGACCGCGCGCTCGGGGTCTGACCTGCGCTTTCGTCCCGGACTGTCGACAAGTGACCGTCCCGGGGGACGGCGACCGGCCCTCCTGGCGGGCCCGCACAACGGTTGGGTCACGCGCGCCGGCCGGGGTGTCCCGGATCGGGGTCCGACCGGCCCGCCGTCCGTAACTTCTTCCTTGCCCGCGGTCCCTTCCCCGGCCGCGGCAACTCTTCCCAGGAGGGAGCAGGACATGGCGCTCGACACCGCACCGCTCGACACCGTCGTCGGCCTCCTGGCGCATCCCGGAACGCTCCTGCGGCGGGCCGCGGCCTGGGGCGCCGACGCCGAGGGCGAGCGGCTGAGGACCTACTGCCTGGCGACGGCGGGAGCCCCGGCCGCCCCGCGCCGCCGGCCCGCCCCGCGCCCCGCACCCGTAGCGGCCCGGCGCCCCGCCATCCAGCGGGCCGACCCCGCGCTCGAGGCCGCCCTCGCCCGGGCGGTCGACCTCTCCGTCGACCTGCTCACCACACCCACCCCGGCTGCCGGCACGCGTTCGCCGGTGCGGCAGCTGATGACCCGGCTGCGCACCGTCGCGCGGCGGGCCGGCGCCTGGGGCGCCGGGCCGGACGGCGAGCGGCTGGCGTGGAACCGCCCGGTACCGCCGCGGCGGTACCGGCTGACCCTGGTCGAGCTGCGCCACCGCGCTCCCGACGACGACGCCCCGGTGTCCCGTCCGGAGCTGCCGAGCACGCCGGCCGTGCCGTCGCGGCGGTGGCGGGGTTCGTCGAGCAGCGCGCCACAGCCGGTGGTCCTTAGGCTGGCTTCGTGTTCACGACGCGGCCGGAACTCGCCGGCACCTTCGGCATGGTCGCCGCCACGCACTGGCTCGCCAGCGCGGCGGGGATGGCGACCCTCGAGGCCGGGGGGAATGCCTTCGATGCGGCCGTCGCGGCAGGGTTCACCCTGCAGGTGGTCGAGCCCCACCTCAACGGCCCCGGCGGGGAGGTCCCGATCATCTTCGCCCGCGGAGGGCAGGGGCCAGGCGCGGGGGTCCCCGTCATCCTGTCCGGTCAGGGGGTCGCCCCCGCCGGCGCGAGCATCGAGGCCTTCACCGACCTCGGTCTCGGGCTGGTCCCCGGCACCGGTCTCCTCGCCGCGACCGTCCCCGGCTCCCTGGGAGCCTGGCTGACGCTGCTGCGGGACCACGGCACCCTGCCGCTGGACGCCGTCCTGCGCTTCGCCATCGAGTACGCCGAGTCCGGTCACCCGCTCCACCCACGGGTGTCCGCGACCGTCGCCTCGGTCTCCGAGCACTTCCGCACCCATTGGCCTACCTCGGCCGCCACCTGGCTCGCCCCCGACGGAGCACCCCCCGCCGCCGGTCGCCTGTTCCGCAACCCGGTCCTCGCCTCGACCTACCGCCGCCTGCTCGACGCAGCGCGCGGTCCCACTCGAGAGGCATCGATCGACGCGGCACTCGCGGCCTGGTACACGGGGTTCGTCGCCGAGGCGATCGACGAGTTCTGCCGGTACCCGGCGATGGACGACTCCGGTCGTCGCCACCGCGGGTTTCTGACCGGGCACGACTTGGCCAGCTGGACGGCGACGTACGAGCCGCCGGTCACGCTGGACTGGCAGGGGTGGACGCTCGCGAAGGCCGGGCCGTGGTCGCAGGGGCCGGCGTTGCTCCAGGCGCTCGCGCTGCTCGACGGCGTTCCCGCGGCCGGTCCGAACGCTCGGTACGCCTCCGCCGTCCCCGACGCCGCGCTCGTCCACGCGAGCGTCGAGGCGGTGAAGCTGGCGATGGCCGATCGTGAGGCCTGGTACGGGGACGACGCCGGGGTGCCGGTGGACGACCTCCTGTCCGCCGGGTACAGCACGGAACGGCGGGCGCTCATCGGCGACCGGGCCAGCAGGGAACTGCGGCCCGGCTCGCCCGGTGGGCGCCCGCCCAGGCTGCCGAGGTTCGTCACCGACGCCTCGGCCCGGGTGCACCCCGCACCCGGCACGCTCGCCGGCGTCGGCGAGCCCACCGTCGACGTCCGCGGCACCACCCGCGGCGACACCTGCCACGTCGACGTCGTCGACCGCTGGGGCAACATCGTCTCGGCCACCCCGTCCGGTGGCTGGCTGCAGAGCTCGCCGGTCATCCCGTCCCTGGGCTTCCCGCTGGGCACCCGGGCGCAGATGTTCTGGCTCGAGCCCGGCCTGCCCAACTCGCTGGTGCCGCGCAAGCGGCCGCGCACCACCCTGACGCCGTCCCTCGCGCTGCGCGGCGGGGTCCCGGCGCTGGCGTTCGGCACCCCCGGCGGCGACCAGCAGGAGCAGTGGCAGCTGTGCTTCTGGCTGGCGCACACCGTGGGCGGGCTCGACCTGCAGGCGGCCATCGATGCGCCGGCCTGGCACACCACGGCCTTTCCGTCGTCCTTCCACCCCCGGGACAGCACGCCCGGTGAGGTGGTCGTGGAGTCCCGGATCGGCGAGCCGGTGATCTCGGACCTGCGCCGGCGCGGGCACGACGTCACCGTCACCGACGCCTGGTCGCTGGGCCGGCTCTCGGCGGTGTCGCGCGATCCGGAGACCGGGGTGCTGGGCGCCGGGGCCAACCCGCGCGGGATGCAGGGCTACGCGGCGGGGCGCTGAGCCGGTGGCCGGGCGCCCCGGCCCACCAGGCAGAATCGGGGACGACGAGTGCGGGCAGTCACCCGCCCATCGCGCAGGCGGGGGAGAGGCGGGCACCGATCATGTCACCGCTGAACCCCGCCCGGATCGCGGCTGCCCAGCGGCTCGTGACCGCGGGAACCGGTTCCCGCGGTGTCCAGCACCTGACCGAGCTGGCCGCGCGGCTGCTCGGCACCCCGGGCGCAGGGGTGTCGGTGGTGGGTGCGGTGCAGACCGTGGCCGCTGCGACGGGATGGAACGGGGGCTCGATCGGGGCCGAGGTCCCGCTCGCCGACTCCTTCGGCGCGCAGGTGGTGGCGGCCCGCGGGCCACTCGTCGTCGACGACGCGCGAACCGATCCGCGGCTGGCCGGGCTCCCGTCGGTGGTCAGCGGCGACGTCGTCTCCTACCTGGGGGCCCCGCTCCTGAGCAGCAGCACCGGCCTGATCGTGGGCGTGCTCGCGGTGTTCGGCCCCGAGCCCCGGCCGTGGGCCGACACCGACGTCGCGCTGCTCACCGAGCTCGCCGTCCCGGTGGCCACCGAGCTGGAGTACGCCGCCGTCGTCAGCGAGTTCGAGGCCGGCAAGCTCCGCTGGGGGCTGGCCATCGACGCCGCCGGCATCGGCAGCTTCGACTGGGACCTGGTCACCGGCACGCTCTTCTGGGACGACCGGCTCCTGACGCTCTTCGGGTACGAGCAGTCCGGCTTCTCCCAAACCATCGAGGCGTTCACCGCCCGCCTGCACCCGGACGACGTGGAGCGGGTCACCGAGGCGCTGCAGGCCGCGATCGACAGCTGCGGCACGTTCGACGCCGAGTACCGGGTGGTGCTGCCCGGCGGGGACACCCGCTGGGTGCAGGGCCGGGGCCGGGCGCTGGCGGACGAGCGGGGCGTCGCCGTCCGGCTCCTCGGCGCCGGCTACGACACCACGGCCCAACGGCACGGCGACGCCCGGGTGGCCCGCGTGCTCGAGTCGATGCCCTCCGCCTTCTTCTCCCTCGGCCGCGACTGGACGTTCACCTACGTCAACGCCGAGGCCGAGCGGCTGCTCGGCCGGAACAGGGACGAACTGCTCGGCGGCAGCATCTGGGGGCTGTTCCCCGCGGCAGCCGACAGCGTCTTCGAGGAGCAGTACCGCGGTGCGGCGGCCTCCGGGGAGCTGGCGGTGTTCGACGCCTACTACCCGCCACCGCTGGACAGCTGGTACGAGGTGCGGGCCTGGCCGGGCCCGGATGGGTTGGCGGTCTACTTCCTGGAGATCACCGAGCGACGGGCGGCCCAGGAGCGGGCCCGCCGCACCGCGGAGCGGCTCTCGCTCATCGCCGAGGTGACCGCCGCGTTCTCCGCCGGCCTCGACCAGCAACGGCAGACCGCCGAGGCACTGGGCGTGCTGGCCCGCGCGGTGGTGCCGGTCCTCGGTGACTGGGTGATCGTCAGCGTGCTGGAGGAGGGGGACCGGCTGCGCGACGTCGCCAGCTGGCACCGGGACGCCGAGCTGCGCCCCGCTGCGGCGCGGTACGCCGAGCTGCGGCTGGCTGCGCTCAGTTCCACCGCGCCGATCGTCGCGGCGCTGAGCACCGGTGAGGTCAGGATCGTCGACGACGTGGGCGCGGCGGTGGGCCGGACGCTGCCGCCGGGCGAGGTGAGCGACGCCTTCTGGGAGCTGGCGCCACGGACGGCGGTGGCCCTGCCGCTGGTCGCCCGCGGCCGGACCGTGGGGGCGCTGAGCGTCTACCGCGCCGCCGACCGGGCGCCCGCCGACGCCGAGGACATCGCCACCATCCGCGAGGTCGCCGACCGCACGGCCCTGGCGCTGGACAACCTGCGGCTGTACGAGCAGCAGCGGCAGATGGCCGAGGACCTCCAGCGCAGCCTGCTCACCGAGCCGGTCCAGCCCGAGCACGCGCAGATCGCCGTCCGGTACTCCCCGGCCGTCCGGGCCGCGCACGTCGGGGGCGACTGGTACGACGCCTTCGTGCAACCCGACGGGGCCACCATGCTGGTGATCGGCGACGTCGTCGGGCACGACACGGTGGCTGCCGCGGCGATGGGCCAGTTGCGCGGGCTGCTGCGCGGCATCGCCTTCCGCGGCGGCGCGGGGCCGGCCGAGGTGCTCGGCGACCTCGACCGGGCGATGCAGGGGCTGCAGGTGCACACGCTGGCCACGGCGGCGATCGCCCGGTTCGAGCAGTCCGACGAGGAGCGCGCCCAGGGCGTGGTCCGGCTGCGCTGGTCGAGCGCGGGGCACCCGCCGCTGATGGTGCACGACCCCCACGGCGCGGTGACGGTGCTGGGCGGTGAGCGCTTCGACCTGCTGCTCGGGGTCGACCCGCGCACCCGGCGGCAGGAGCAGGAGCTCCTCCTGGCGGGCGGGAGCACGGTGCTGCTCTACACCGACGGGCTCGTCGAGGGGCGCGACATCCCCCTGGACGACGGCGTGGACCAGCTGCGGGCGCTCTTCGCCGAGCTGGGCGGGCGGCCGCTGGAGGAGCTGTGCGGCGGGCTGGTCGAGCGGTTGCGCCCCGGCGGTTCGGACGACGACGTGGCGCTGGTCGCCATCCGGCTGGACTGACTCCGGGGTCTCAGCGGCGGGGCAGCAGGGCCCAGACGCTCTTGGTGTCCGCCTCGAGGTGCCAGCCGTGGGCGTCGGACATCTCGGCGATCAGGTACAGCCCGAGGCCGCCCTGGCTCGGGTCACGCCCGATGGCGGGCTGCGGTGGCCGGGTGGGGGCCTCGTCGCACACCTCGACGAGCCACGCCCCTCCGGCGGGCTGCACCCTGGCCCGGACCCCGCCACCACCGTGGCGCAGCGCGTTGGAGGCCATCTCGTCGAAGGCCAGGACGACGGCCTCGTTCAGCTCCGCCGCAGCCGGGTCCTGCTGGTCGGACGCCGCCGCCAGGCCGGCGCGCAGCTGGGCGCGGGCCCTCGGCAGTTCGGAGACGTGGGAGAACTCCCAGTTCCAGCCGCCCGTGGCCGGTGGCGGTGCGGAGGAGGGCCACCGGAGCCGGGCGGGATCGCCGGTCACGGCGCCACCTCGCTGCCCTCCGCCGGCGGGAGGTGCCCCCAGCTCGTCGGTTGCGCGCCCGGGGGCGCTCCGTCCAGGTGTGACCTCGCAGGCTCGGTCACACCGTCTCCTCGCACTCCGGCCGTCGGATACTCGACGGCGACCTACTGTCTTGGCACGTTCGGAGCCCGGCAAACCCGATCCGGGGTGTGACTCCCGCCTCAGGAACGTTCCCACGGCCACCGGCCGGGCCGGCGGCCGCCCCGCCGACGGCAGGGCAGGCGGATACGGTCGGCCCGGGCACACGGCCCGCACCGGGCCCCACACCGGGCCCCGCACCGGGCTTCCGACACCTCACCAGGGAGACGCAGTGGCAGAGCACAGGACGGCGATCGTCACCGGGGCAGCGCGCGGGATCGGCGCGGCCATCGCACGGCGGTTCGCGCAGGACGGCATGGCGGTCGCGGTCCTCGACCTCGACGAGGGCGCCTGCGCCGGCACGGTCGAGGCGGTCACCTCCGCCGGCGGCGAGGCGCTCGCGGTCGGGGCCGACGTCGCCGACGAGGCGTCCGTGGCTGCGGCGGTCGAGCGGGTCGCCCAGGAGCTCGGCGCCCCCACCGTGCTGGTGAACAACGCCGGGATCACCCGGGACAACCTGCTGTTCAAGATGAGCGTCAGCGACTGGGACGCCGTGCTGGGCGTGCACCTGCGCGGGGCGTTCCTGATGACCCGGGCGGCGCAGAAGCACATGGTCGAGGCAGAGTTCGGCCGGATCGTGAACCTCTCCAGCGTCTCGGCGCTCGGCAACCGGGGCCAGGTGAACTACTCCGCGGCCAAGGCCGGCATGCAGGGCTTCACCAAGACCCTGGCCTTCGAGCTGGGCCGCTGGAACGTGACCGCCAACGCCATCGCCCCCGGGTTCATCGAGACCGAGATGACGGCGCAGACCGCCGAGCGGGTCGGCGTGCCGTTCGAGCAGTTCAAGGAGATGGCGGCCAAGCAGATCCCGGTCGCCCGGGTCGGCCAGCCCGAGGACATCGCGCACACCGCGTCGTTCCTGGTGAGCGAGGGGGCCGGCTTCGTCTCCGGCCAGGTCATCTACGTCGCCGGCGGTCCCCGCGACTGAGCACCTGGTCGTCCTCCGGACTCCGACCGCGTCCAGGTGCCGTCCCGGCTGACGTCGAGCGTGTCCTGGCCCGGCGAGGAGGAGCCTCCGGTCCCGTCCTCGCCGGGCCATCAAGCCTGGCCTGCAGTGGGGTCCTTCGTCAGACCCCGCCGGGCCAGCTGGGCGGTGAGCGCCGTCCAGGCCCGGGCCGGCACCAGCCGGGCCAGTTTCATGCCCACCGCCATCGGCAGCGGGAAGACGACTTCCGCCCGGTCGCGGGCGATGCCGTCGGCGATGGCGCGGGCGGCCACCGCCGGCTCCACCCGGAACGGCATCGGGAAGCGGTTGCGCTCGGTCATCGTGGTGCGGACGAAGCCGGGATTTACCGTCTGGACGATGATGCCGCGCCCGGCGAGCGAGCCCCGCAGGCTCTCGAACAGGCTGATCAGGGCCGCCTTGCCGGCGTTGTAGGCCTCCGATCCGGGGATGCCGCGGTAGCCGGCGACCGAGGCCACGCCCACGATGCGGCCCCGCCCGGCGGCGAGCATCGCCGGGACCACCGCCTCCAGGGAGTGGACCGCGCCCAGCACGTTGACCTGCAGGTGGTCGGCGAACAGCTGGCTGTCCCAGGGGTCGACGACGAACTCCGACCAGGTCCCGGCGTTGAGGACGGCGACGTCCAGCCCGCCCAGCGCCGCGCGCACCGCGGCGCCGGCCGCCACCGTCGCGGACCGGTCCGTCACGTCGACCTGGACGGCGACCATCCGGTCCCCGGCCACCTCCGCGAGCCGGTCCGCCCGGCGGGCGCTGACCGCCACGTGCGCGCCGCGGTCGGCGAGCTCGCGGGCGAGGGCTGCGCCGATCCCGCTCGACGCGCCGGTGATCCAGATCCGGGCTCCCGCGATCTCCACGCGCGCGGCTCAGGCGCCGGCGTTGGCCGGTGCCAGCGGCGACGTGCCCGTGCCCGCCGAGGTCGGCGAGCCGCCACCGGCCTGAGCGGGGATCAGTGCCGTCCGCCCGGTGGCGGAGGCGAAGCCGAGCCAGGTGTGCCGGTTGCCCGCCCAGCACCAGCCGACCTTGGGGGCGCCCCGCCGCGCCGCGCCGTCGCGGCCGGTGCCGTTGCTCAGCCAGAGCGCCGGGGTGCGGGCGTCGAGCCGGCCGTCGGGCTTGCGGAGGCGGGAGCCGATCGTCATGAAGCAGTGGTTCCGCTCCAGGGCCTCGGGCTGCTGGAGCAGCCAGTGCAGGCCCTCGGTGAGGGTGAGCGGGCTGCGGCCTCGGCCGGTGATGTCCGGCAGGGCCTCGTCCGGGCTCCGGTTGGCCAGCTCGTCGCCGCGGTCGGGGGCATCGACGGCGTACCCCGGCCCGGCCGGGAGGATCACCTGCTCGATCGGGCCGAAGGAGTCGACGTCGGTCATGTCCGTCACGACGAAGCCCCGCTTCCCGTGCCGCTCCACGAGCTCGGCGAGCCGGGAGGCCGGGGCGAGGTCGGGGTGGACGACGAGCAGGGCGCCGTCGCGGGGGCCCGCGGCCGCCGCCGCATCGTGGAGCCCGGCGGGGGAGAGCCCGGCGATCTCGTGCACCCCCAGGTCGATCAACCGGTCGGCCTGGTCGGTCAGCGGGGGCAGCGGCAGCACGGGGAACCTCCGGGGAGTGGGCGGTCCGTGCTCAACGCGGTCCACCCGCCGGTGGTTCCCGGCCGTGCTCCGGCACCCTGCTCAGCCCAGGACGACGTCGACCAGCAGGTAGCCGTTCAGCCCGATGATCAGCGCGGCGACCAGCGATCCGGCCAGCGTGGTGGCGCGCCGGTTCACCCAGCCGCCCATCAGGTCCTTCCGCGAGGTCAGCCACAGCAGCGGTACCAGCGCGAACGGGATGCCGAAGGACAGCACGACCTGTGACCAGACCAGCGCCGTCGTCGGGTCGCCGCCCAGGCCCAGCACCAGCAGCGCCGGGGCCAGGGTGATCAGCCGGCGGGTGAGCACCGGGATGTGCCGGCGGAGGAAGCCGGCCATGACCACCTGGCCGGCGTGCGTGCCGACCGAGGAGGCCGCGAACCCCGACGCCAGGAGGGCGAGGGCGAAGGCCAGCGCGGCGCCGGTGCCCAGCTGGTCGCCGAGGCCGGCGTGCACGCTCTCCAGCGAGGTGATCTCGGCGTCCCCGGTGAACAGCTGGGCGGCGATCACCAGCATCGCGGCGTTGACCAGACCGGCCAGCCCCATGGCCAGCAGGACGTCGATCCGCTGGGCGCGCAGCAGCCTGCCCCGCCCGGCCCTGCTGCGGCCGGCGGTGACGGCGTCGCCGTAGCGGCCCGGGGTGAGCGCCGAGTGCACGTAGATGACGTGCGGCATGACCGTCGCGCCGAGGATCCCGGTCGCCAGCAGCAGGCTGTCGGTGCCGGCGAAGCTGGGGACCATCCCGGAGGCGACCCCGCCCGGGTCGACCCCGGAGTTGACCAGCGTGTAGCCGAAGCCCAGGCCGATCACCAGCAGCAGCCCGGCGATCACCCGCTCGAACGGCCGGTGGCCCCGGGACTGTGCGGCCAGCAGCACGAAGGCCACGATCGCGGTGATCACGCCGCCCACCGGCAGTGGCACCCCGAAGAGCAGGTTCAGCGCGACCGCCCCGCCGACGATCTCGGCGAGGTCGGTGGCGATGGCGACGGCCTCGGCCTGCCCCCACAGGCCCCACACCACCGGCCGTGGCAGCCGCTCCCGGCAGCAGGTCGCCAGGTCGCGCCCGGTGGCCAGGCCCAGCTTGGCGGTGAGCGTCTGGATCAGCATCGCCATCAGGTTCGCCGCGACGATCACCCAGAGCAGCGTGTAGCCGAACGAGGCGCCGCCGGCGAAGTTGGTGGCGAAGTTCCCCGGGTCGACGTAGGCGACCGCGGCCACGAACGCCGGCCCGAGCAGCGGCCACAGCCGCCGCTTGGTGGGCTGCTCCGGGGCGGGCGCCGGGGGGCGGGTGCGCGTGCGGGGAAGCGTGCTGGGGAGGACGGCGGCCTCGGTCTTCGACAGGTACACAGGGACCTCGCGGGGGCGATCAGGTGGGCGGTCGCTCCTGGTCTGCCCGCGTCGCCCGGTCCGCCCGGGCCGACCTCTGGCCCGCGGGGGTCAGGTCAGGCTTCCCTGGGCTGCGGTTCGCGGACCAGCGTCCAGACCGGCAGCTCGTGGTCGACCGCGCTGCGCGCGGCGTTCGTGACGGCGAAGCCCAGCCGCTCGAACCAGCGGACGACGTTCGAGGTGTAGGCGTTCAGCGCGGCGGGGACGCCGTCGGCATCGCACCGGTCGAGCACCGGCTGCAGCACCGCGGCGCCCCGGCCGGCGTGCCGGGCCGCCGGGCGGGTGCCGACGGCGTCGAGCCACCAGTGCGGCGCCGCCGGCCGGCCGGTCGCGGCCAGTTGCTCGGTGGCCAGCACCACCCGGTGCCGGCTGCCGAAGGCCTTGGGCAGGTCGCGGTCGAGCACCGCCTGCAGGTCCGCGGCCGGTGCGGGCGCGCCGGGGGCGGTCCAGGCAGCGACGGCGGCGCAGTCGTCGGTGACCCACGTCGTGCCGGCGTCGACGCCGGCCAGCCCGGCGCACACCTCCGCCCAGCGGTGCAGCCGCTGCGCCCGGCCGTCCTCGGGGAAGGCCCACGACGTCCAGCGGTAGTCGGGGTAGGCCGCGGCCAGGCTGGCGGCCAGCCGGGGGACGTCCGGCCGGGTGGCCGGCCGGACGACGAGGGGGGCGATCATCCGCCGATCAGACCATGCGCCCGGGCCGTCGCCGCGCGGACCACCGCGTCGATGCGGGTGGCGTGCGCGCCGCGCCAGTAGACGCGCCGGCACTGCGTGCACCGGGAGAAGTCCTCGACCGTGCGCCGGGTGCCCGGCTCGAGCTGCGCGAGCACCTCGGCCTTCGGCGCGGGCTCCAGCGGCCCGTTGCAGGCGGCGCACCGGGTGAGGGGGGCCAGGGCCGGGGCGAAGCGGTCGAGCACGTCCGCGAGCTGGTCGTCGGGCCGGCTGCCGCGCACCAGGGCGCCGTGCGACAGGGCCCGCCGCATGAGCAGCCCACGGTCCTGGGTGAGCAGCACCCGGTGCTCGGCGGCCGCCTGCTCGACGAGCGAGGGGTCGTCGGCGTCGTTCGACCAGGCGGCGTCCAGCCCCAGCAGCCGGAGCCGGCGGGCGAGGGTGCCCAGGCCGACGTCGAGCAGGAAGCCGCCCGGCGGCACCGGTCGTGGCCGGACGACGGGCTCGACGTCGAGGACGGCCCGCAGGCCCGGCCGGGTGGCGCGCCCGACCGGCGCGCCGCCCAGCCGTACGGCGCCGACCTCGGTCAGCGGCACCCCGGCCGCCTGGACGAGGTGACCGACGGTGGCGTCGGCGTCGGCGGGCAACGGCCGCGCACCGGCCGCCCGGTACCGCGGCGGGAGCAACCACCGCAGGTCCGGGTCGACCCGCACCACGACCATCGGGATCACCCGGCGACGACCCGCGGCGTCATCATCTTCGGAACCCCTGCCGGCACTGGCGCACGGGAGGCCTCCATGGGCGTGCCGTACCCCGCGGTCGCCCCGGGAACCTGCCCGGGGCCGCGGCGCGTCAGGTCGTCACCGGTCAGAGCGGAACGGCCAGGCCCTCCGGGGACGGCTGACGGAGGGCCGTCGCGATGTCCTCGCGCATCGGCTCGAGGCCTGCGCCGGCGAGGACGACGTCCCGGGTGAAGGTGTGCCAGCGGTGCGCGCGACGCAGCATGCTGTGCCCGCCGGGCAGGGTGAAGCGGGCGACCCGGGCGCCGGCCCGGCGGGCGCGGACCCCGAAGTCGGCGGAGAGCCGGGCCGGGACCCAGCGGTCGCCGCGGCCGTGCAGGATCGCCACGGTCTGGTCGCGCAGGTGCATGACGGGCTCGCCCGGCGGGGTCCAGGGTGCGAGGGCGCAGACCGCGGTCACCTGCGGCTCGCCACCGGCGCGCAGCGCCGCCCGGCCACCCATCGAGTGACCGACGAGGACGATCGGCACGTCGCGGCCGTGCTGCTCGCGGAGCTGATCGAGTGACCAGCGGACGTCCTGGTAGGCGTCGGCGGCCTCGCCGTTCCATCCGGCGAGCCGGTAGCGGACGAGCGCGGTGGCGATGCCGCGATCGGCGGTGCTCCGGTGCACGAACTGCTCGATCGCCCGGATGCGCGCGACCGACAACGCGCGTTCACGGGGCGGCTCGACGCTGGCGGCGGTGCCGCCGTGGCAGAACAGGACGATGCCGCGGGTCTCGCCCACCGCGGGGCGCTGCTCGAGTACGGGAGTGTCCACGGGGTCCTTCGGATCGCGGTGCCGGGTGGTTCAGCGGTGCCGGGTGGTTCAGCGGCGGCGGCCGCCGCGCAGCCGGTCGCGGGCGCGGTCGCCGAGGGCGCCGGCCTTGAGCAGGCCGTTGCTGATGGTCGAGGGCCCGTTGCGGCGCTGCAGTGCCTCCCCGATCCGTCGCAGCAGTCCGCTGGCCAACGGGACCACGACGGTGAGGATGACCCAGGTGCGGAAACGGCGGGTGAGGAAGAGCCACATGCACCGGGACTGCCCCGAACCTGCCGCCGCCAACCGAGGCCCCCTGCCGGAGCTCCTCCGAGCGATCCGGGTCAGAAGGGTGGGTCGTCCGGTGGGGCTGCATCCGGTGGTGGCGGTGCCGTGCCGGGGATGTCTGCTGCGGGTGGGCCGTCGATCGAGTCGTCGTCGGTGCCGTAGCGGGGTGGGTGGGTGGTGCGGGTCTGGCCGGTGGGGGTGGTCCAGTGCAGGCCGCCGCGGGGAGGGCGCGGACCTGCCAGCCGGGGGCCTGGTGGCTGAGGCGGTGGTGGTGGCGGCACAGGCTGCAGAGGTTGTCGGCGGTGGTGTCGCCGTGTGGCCAGGGGGTGGTGTGGTCCAGGTCGCAGCGTTGGGCGCGGGCGCGGCAGCCGGGGAAGCGGCAGCGGCGGTCGCGGTGCCGGATGAAGGTTTCCAGGGCGTGGCCGGGCCGGTAGCCCGGTGTGGGTGGTGGCGGCCCGAGCCCGTGGCCGGCGCGGGCGGCAGCGCGGAGGCCGGTGGCGTCGGTGAGGCAGACCAGGGCGCCGGTGTGCTGGTCGACCAGGGCGAGGTGCGGGCGGTGGGCCAGTGCGGTGCCGCTGGTCGAGCGGGTGCCCAGCAGGTCGGCGAGTGCGGCGCGGCGCGCGGCGGGCTCGGTATCAGCGGGCGCGGCGCCCGGTTCCTGGGCATCGGGCTGGTCCGCGTCCTCGGCCGGCATCAGGCCGAGCGCGGCGGCGAGCTGGCGGACCATCGCGGCGGGGATCAGGTCGCCGTCGACCTCGCCGGGTTCGCCGGCGCCGGGGTGGTTGCCGCCCAGCAGGGTGCCTACGGCCGCGACGAGGGTGAGCCGGGCCTGGACGGGGGGCATGCCATGCTCTCCCGGGCGCAGCACCAGGTCGGCCAGGCAGTCGGCCATCCGCTGGGCCCTGGTCCGCTCGTCCCCGGGAGTGGTCGCGGTGTCGGCGTACCGGCCCAGCGCGTCGTGCACCGCGCGGGCGACCGGCAGCGGCAGCACCGCGGCCAGGGTGCTCATGCCGTCCTCCCCCGGGTACAGGACGACCCGCCGTTCCCGGGCCGCGGCCGCGACCCGCCGGGTGACCGCCTGCGCGTCCAGCCGGGCCACCACCCGCCGGGCGGCCTCGCGCAGCTGGGGCGGGGTCTTGCCGGCCACCCGGGCCAGCAGCCGGGCCTCGGCCTCGGCGCGCACCGGCTCCTCGCGTAGCGGGGCGATCAGGTCGCACATCACCCGCACGTGCGCCCAGCTGATCCGGCCCTCCGCCAGCGCGGTCAGGGTGGCCGGTAGCGCGTCGACCAGCTGCAGTGACTGGGCCAGCAGCACCGACGCCGCCGTAGCGGTGGTGCTCAACGCGACCGCGACCTCATCGACCGCCCACTCGCTCACCCCGGCCAGCACCGCCGGGCGCGCGGCGCGGGTGGCCGCCGCGGCCGCACCCACCTCGGCGTCGGGCCGGTCCAGGGACACCGGCCGGGACCGGGCGAACGCGGCCAGCGCGCGGGCCTGCCGGGCCTGCTCCCGCCCGATTCCCGCCTGCGCCGCCCGCACCTGGTCCAACGCCGCCGCCCCGGCCGCGAACTGCGCATCCCACTCCAGCGCACCGGGCAGGAAACCATCGTCGGCATCGGTGGCAGCAGTTGCGGCGGCGGCAGCAGTTGCGGCGGCAGCGCCTGGCTCGACGAGGGGACCAGCAACGCCCGGGGGAACTGCGCGGTGCCACGGGAAGTCCTCGGCCAGCTCCACCTCGACCACCGGCCGCCCGACCACGACCGGTGTCACCGAGGCCAGCAGCCGGCGCAGCTCCTCCTCGAACGACACGCCGGACCGCGGGGTCAGGGCGGCGGCGTCATCGTCGAACACATGTTCGAGGATACGCTCTCAGCGGCTCCCCGACCAGTGGGAACAGGACCTGTGCACAGTCGGGTGTCAGCCCGGATCTGCAGCCAGCCGGACGATCATCTTCCCGGTGTTCCCGCCGCCCAGCAGGTCCTGGAACGCCGCCACGGCGTTGTCCAGCCCGTCGACCACCGTCTCGCGCGCCACCAGCGAGCCGTCCCGCAACCAGCCGGACGCCGTGGCCACGAACTCGGGTCGCAGGTCGCTGTGCGAGCCGACGATGAAGCCGCGCAACGACAGTTGCCGGCCCACGATCTGCCACAGGTTCCGGGCGCCGGGCTGCGTCCCCTCCGCGTTGTAGCCGGAGATCGCCCCGCACAGCGCCGCCCGGCCGAACGTCCGGAACGCCTCGATGGCCGCCTCGAGGTGCTCGCCGCCGACGTTGTCGAAGAAGACGTCGATCCCGTCGGGTGCCGCCGCCGCGAGCAGGTCGGCGACGGCGCCGTCGTGGTAGTCGAAGGCGGCGTCGAAGCCCAGGTCATCGGTCAGCCAGCGGACCTTCTCCGGCGTCCCGGCGCTGCCGATCACCCGCGCCGCCCCGCGGAGCCGGGCGAACTGCCCGACCACGCTGCCCACCGCGCCGGCCGCACCGGACACGAACACCGTGTCACCGGCCCGGAAGTCGGCCAGCCGGAACAGCCCGGCCCAGGCCGTCAACCCCGGCATGCCGAGAACACCCAGGTAGAGGGACAGCGGCAGGCCGGGCAGCGGTGCCACGACCGTGACGGCCGACGCATCGAGGACCGCGACGTCCCGCCAGCCGGAACCGTGCAGCACCAGCGCGCCCTCCGGCACGGCCTCCGCCCGGGAGGCGACGACCTGGCCCACCGTGCCGCCCTGCATGGTCTCGCCGAGCTCCCACGACGGGGCGTACGACTTCGTCGCGCTCATCCGGCCGCGCATGTACGGGTCGACCGACATCGCGATGCTGCGGACGACGACCTGCCCCGGCACCGGATCCGGCCGGGAGGTGGCGACCAGCCGGAAGTCCTCGGCCACCGGCATGCCCTGCGGACGGCGGACGAGCTGCCACTCCCGGGTCGGGACGCTCACCGCGGGAAGTCCGGCTCGTTGCGGGGCACCACGAAGACCTCGGGCACGAAGCTCGTGGTGGGCATCGTCACCATGGTCAGCACCATCCGCGCGACGTCGCCGGGCGGCATCATCCGGTGCTCCGGGATGCCCCAGCGCTCCATCATCGGGGTGTCCATCGCCGCCGGCACGATGCTGTGCACCCGCGCGGGAAACGGCGTCTCGGCGCCGTCCGGGCCGACCATCGCCTTCTCCCGCAGCTCCCGCTGGATGCACCGGGTCGCGCTGCGGAAGGCGGCCTTGGAGCTGTTGTAGGCGATCGCGCCGCTGCCCGAGGTCACCGCGGACAACGACGTCACGTGGACGACGTCCGCCGTCGTGCCGGCCGGCCGGTGCTGCACCACCTTGAGGAACTCGCTGGTCAGGAAGACCGGCCCCTCGCAGTTGACCGCGTGCACCATCCGGTAGTCGGCCAGGTCGATGTCGGTGACGTAGCCCGGCCGGTCGATGCCGGCCACGTTGACCAGCAGGTCGAACCGGTCGCCGTGCCGGTCGAACAGGTCGGCCACCACCCGGCGGCGCACGGCGTCGTCGGTGACGTCGAGCCCGACGACCTCCGCGGTGCCGCCGGCCTCCGTGACGGCCTTCGCCGTTCGCTCGGCCCCCGGGGTGTCGATGTCGCCGAGGACGACGCTCGCCCCGGCCCCGGCCAGCGCCGTCGCGACCGCCCGCCCGAGTCCGCTCGCCGCTCCGGTCACCAGGGCCACCCGGCCCGCCAGCCCGTCCGTCGTCATCCGCTCCGACCTCCTCGCCGCCGGGCGCGCTCGCGCCCGGTCCTCGTCGGTCACCTTCGCCCAGACCGCCGACGGTTGCAGGACGGACCTACAGTTGGGCCATGTTCTTCTCCCGCGCCAAGACCCAGCCGGTCACCGCGGAGGACGCCCTGGCCGGCCGCCCGGAGCCGCTTCCGCACGTCCCCGAGGTGCACGCGGTCAACGGCAACCGCATCCAGCCCCCGTTCCCCGACGGCATGCACACCGCGGTCTTCGCCGCCGGCTGCTTCTGGGGCGTGGAGAAGGTGTTCTGGGAGCTCCCGGGCGTCTACTCCACCGCCGCGGGCTACGCCGGTGGTCACACGCCCAATCCCACCTACGGCGAGGTGTGCTCGGCCGGCACCGGGCACGCCGAGGTCGTCCTGGTCGTCTTCGACCCGGCGGTGACCTCCTACGAGCAGCTGCTCAAGGCGTTCTGGGAGGACCACGACCCGACGCAGGGCATGCGCCAGGGCAACGACGTCGGCACCCAGTACCGGTCGGCGATCTACCCGCAGGGCCCGGACCAGGAAGCAGCTGCCAAGCTCACCCGCGACCGCTACCAGGAGCGGCTGACGGCGGCCGGCTACGGCGAGATCACCACCGAGATCGCCCCGCTCGACGCCTTCTACTACGCCGAGGCCGAGCACCAGCAGTACCTGTACAAGGTGCCCAACGGCTACTGCCCGGTGCACTCGACGGGCGTCTCCTGCCCGGTGGGCCTGCCGGGGGTGTGAAGGAGGACCCCGTCCTCCCCACCCCTCGCAAGCTCGCGGCGGTGCCCTGGACGGGGCCTGAGGCAGAGTGGGCGACGTGACCGCCGACCACTCCGCCCCCGCTCACGCAGACTTCTTCACCCAGCTGCGGCGGGCCCCGGACGTCGAGGCGCCGGAGCTGGTCGCCGTCGACGCCACCGACCGCCTCCTGCTCGACGAGGCGGCCGCTGAGCTCGCGGCGCACCCGGCGGACGTCGCCGTCATCGACGACTCGCACGGTGCCCTGACCCTGGGTGCCGGTGAGCTCCACGGCGCGACCGGCGTCCGGGTGCACCAGGACCTGCTGCTCGGTGAGCTGGCGCTGGCCGCCAACGCCGAGCTGACGGGGCGGGCCGGCACGTACCGGTCGCTGCCGCTGGGCGCCGACCTGGTGCGTGGCGCGCGGGTGGTGCTGGCCAAGGCCCCGAAGAGCCTGGACGCCCTGCGGGAAATCGCCGAGGTCGTGGCGGCCGGCGCCGATCCGGGCGTCACCCTCTACGTCGGGGCGCGGGTCAAGCACATGACCCGGGCGATGAACGACGTCCTCGGCGACTGCTTCACCGACGTCTCCGCGACCCTGGCCCGGCAGAAGTCCCGCGTGCTGGTGGCCCGCGGCCCGCGCCCGGTGGCGCCGTCCTTCCCCCGCTGCCGTGCGCACGACGACCTCGGCGTCACCCTGTGCGCGCACGGCGCCGCGTTCGCCGGCAACAAGGTCGACCGCGGCACCCGCGCGCTGCTGGCCGCGCTGCCGGAGGCGGTGCCCGACGCCGCGAGCGCCGTCGACCTCGGCTGCGGCACCGGCCTGCTGGCCGTCGCGCTGGCCACCGCCCGCCCCGGCCTGACCGTGCTGGCCACCGACCAGTCGGCGGCCGCGGTCGTCTCCGCGACGGCCACGGTCGCCGCGAACGCGCTGGCCGGCCGGGTCGCGGTCACCCGGGACGACGCCGCCTCGGCCGTCCCCGACGCCAGTGTCGACCTGGTGGTCTGCAACCCGCCCTTCCACCTCGGCGTCGCGGTGCACGCCGCGGCCGCCGAGCGGGTGTTCGCCGCTGCCGGCCGGGTGCTGCGACCGGGCGGCGAGCTGTGGTGCGTCTACAACTCGCACCTGCCGCACCGCGAGGCGCTGCGCCGGCTGGTCGGGCCGACCCGGCAGGTCTCGCGTGACCCGGTCTTCACCGTCACCGCCGCCACGAAACGCTGAGCGGGCCCTCCACCCCGGGCCCGAACCCGCCGCCGGCCACTGCCCGGCCGGCTCAGCAGAACCCGGGCGTGCCCAGCCAGGCCACCGTGGCCGGCGGGACGTCGTCGCGCAGCACGCTGCCCTCGATCAGCCCGTACGGCCGGTCGGCGGCGTGGTAGACGACCGCTCCCAGCTGCCCCTCCAGGTGGTTGTCCAGGCCGAAGGCCGAGAGGTCGGCCAGGAAGTGGTGCCTGTTCGGCATCGACATCCGCACCTCGGCGACCTGCGGGTGCCGCTCGAGCACCGCCTCGCCCATCGCGTAGAGCGTCTGCTGCAGCGCCAGCGAGTGGGTGGCGGCGAAGGTCTCCAGCAGCGTCGTCCGCACGCCGGCGAAGGCGTCGTCCCAGGGCAGGTCGGTGGACGTGTACCGCCAGCGCGCGGTCACCGCGGTGGCCAGGATCCGGTCGCTGGTGCCGGGCAGGGTCGTGTACCGGTCGCGGGGGAAGCCCCGGAACTCCGAGCCGGTGGTCTTGAGGACGACGAGGTCGGTGAGCCCGGCGAGCACGTGGAGGCCGGGGCCGGGGCCGGAGGAATCCGCGGTGACCACCGCCGTCCGTACCTCGCCGCCGGTGCGGGAGAACGCGTGGTCGTGCGGCTGCCCGCCGACGGCGATCCGGTCCCAGCCGTAGGACTCCACCGCCACCCGCGCGCCGGTGATCCACTCCTGCGCGCCGGTGAAGTGCCGGGCCAGCCGCAGCGCGAAGGACTCCGGCGTGCCGATCCCGTCGCGGGCGAAGGCGAGGACGGTGTTCTTCTGCGTGTCCGTGGTGAGCACGTGGGCGTTGTCGCCGGCGGTGTGCGCCGCCGTGAAGTCGCCGCGCAGGCTGGTGGAGACGTTGAGGTCGACCAGGGAGTGCCGCGGCGTGGCGCGGTCGACCGCGACCACCCGGACCTCGGCCTTCCCGTACTGGTTGGGTCCGAGGACGATCGCCATGAGGGCAGCCTCCCATCGTCGTTGCGGGTTCTTGCTCAGCTGCCCCGGTACGTCGAGTAGGCGAAGGGGCTGAGCAGCAGCGGCACGTGGTGGTGGTCGGCGGGCTCCCGGACGGTGAAGGTGAGCACCACCTCCGGGTAGAACGTCTCGCGGCCCTGCCCGGCGAACCAGGCGCCGGTGCCGAACACCAGCCGGTGCACGCCTGCTCCCGTGTCGCCCTCGGCCAGCCGGCACCGGCCGTCGGCGTCGGTGGCCCCCGTGGCCAGCTGCTCGTCCCCCGCGTAGAGCGCGACGGCGACCCCCGTCGCGGGGTGGCCGGTGACGGAGTCCAGGACGTGGGTCGACACGCTCATGGGTCGAGCATCCCCCGCACCCGGATCCCGGTGATCTGCGCCAGCTGCTCGGTCACCTCGGCCCGTTCCTGCTCGGGCGAGTTGCCCAGCCGCCGTTGCAGCTCGGCGAGCATCTCCGGCGCCGTCCGCCCGGCCGCGCGGATCAGGAAGACGGTGCCGAACCGCTCCTCGTAGGCGCGGTTCCCCTCGGTCATCGCCGCCCGCAGCTCGTCGTCGGCCGCGCCCATCCCGCTCTGCTCGCGACGGGAGGCCGCGGCCTCCGCCGAGGAACCGGCCACCCGGTCGCCGATTCGTGGGTGCGCGGCCAGCGCGGCGGTGACCTCGTCCCAGCCCAGCGACCGGCTGACCGCCTCGGCGCGTGCGACCAGCGCCTCCCCGGTCGGGTACGGGCGGCCGGCCAGGACCTCGACCGCGAAGCGGGGCGCTGCGCTGCACGCCCGCAGCACCTCCGCGGCGCGCCCGCCCGGCGCGGCGTTGAAGCTGTCCAGGGAACTGTGCGGCACGGCTGCGAGGATGCCAGGACATGATGCGGGCTATGGTTCCCGAGGAGCTGCTCGTCGAGCTCGACCGCCGGCTCGAGCCCGTCGACGCCGCGCGGCTGGCCGCCTATCCCGGGGAGTCGCCGGACCGGCAGCCGGTGCACACCTGCTACGTGCCGGCCGACGCCGTCGTCCCCGGGCTCAGCACCGCCTGGGGGACGGCGGCGCTCGCCGCGCTCGACGAGCACGGCCTGCCCGACCTCGGGCTCGACCCCGCGCTGGTCGACGAGGTGCTGCCCCGGGTGCGGGCCAAGCTGGCCACCGAGCCGGTGGAGGACCTGCGGGTCGACGCCGAGGACGGCTACCGGGGCGGGCCCGGCGCCGAGGACGGCGACGTCCGCGCCGCCGCCGCGGTGCTCGCCGCCGAACCCGTGCGGCCGGCCTACCTGGGCATCCGGGCCAAGTCGCTGGAGGGCCCGACCCGGCGCCGCGGCGTGCGGACCCTCGACCTGTTCCTGGTCGGTCTGGCGGGCTCGGGCCGGCAGCGGGCGATCGTCACCCTGCCCAAGGTCACCGCCGCCGAGCAAGTGGCCGCCTTCCTGCCGGTCCTCGACGCGCTGGAGCAGTCCGCGGGGCTGGGGCTGGACCTGGAGCTGCAGGTGGAGACCCCGCAGGCCGTGCTCGGCGCGGACGGGACGACGACGCTGGCCCGCATGCTGCACGCCGGCGGCGGCCGGGTCACCGGCCTGCACCACGGCACCTACGACTACAGCGCCTCGCTCGGGATCGCCGCGGCCCACCAGTCCGCCGACCACCCCGCGGCCGACGCCGCCAAGCAGGCCATGCAGGTCGCGGTGGCCGGCACCGCGGCGCGGGCGGTCGACGGCTCCAGCAACGTGCTGCCGGTGGGCGAGCGCGCGCAGGTGCACGCCGCCTGGGTGCTGCACGCCGGGCTGGTCCGCCGTGCGCTGGAGCGCGGCTTCTACCAGGGCTGGGACCTGCACCCGGCCCAGCTGGTCACCCGGTACGTCGCCACCTACGCGTTCTTCCGCGCGGCGCTGCCGGCCGCGGCCGCCCGGCTGGACGCCTACGTGCACGAGGTGGCCGGTGGCGTGCTCGACGAGCCGGCCACGGCCCGGGCGCTGGCCACGGTGGTGCTCCGCGGCCTGGACTGCGGCGCGCTGGACGCCGGCGAGGTGCAGGTGGCCACCGGCCTCGACCGGGCCGGGCTGGACCGGCTGGCGGGGCGGCGTTCCGGCGCGGGCTGACGACACGCTCCTGACCACTTGGGGAGGGGTCGGGGGTGACGGGCCGCTCGGCGTCGTTGAGAATGCGAGCAATTGTGTCTGCCCGTTTCGTGCTCGAGAGGTCGCAGCCCGTGGTCGGAGGTTCCGTGGTTCCCCCGGGAGCTGACGCCTGCGGGCACCACCACGCCGCGCTCCTGGTCGACTCACCGGACGAGCTGCTCGCCGCCGTCGTGCCCTTTCTCGACGCCGGGCTCAGCGCCGGCGACCTGGTGGTGCTCGCCTGCTCCCCCGAGCGGGAGGACCAGGTCCGCGGTGCGCTGGGACACCGGGGTGACGGCCTGTCCGCCGAACCGCGGGTGGCCCTGCTGGACACCCGCGCGCCGGACGCGGTCATCGCCACCAGGGCGCTGCTCGCCAGGCTGGGGGAGACCCGGTCGGGTCGGATGCGGATCCTGGGCGACCCCGGTTCGGGCCCGCGCCCCGCAACTGGCGGGAGGGTCAGCGGTACGAAGCGGTGGTCAACGTCCTGCTCGCCCGGTCGCCGATCGACGCGATGTGCGTCTACGACCGGCAGGTGCTGCCCACCGAGGTGGTCGACAGCGCCCTGGCCACCCACCCGGGGCTGGTCGGTGGCGGGGTTCTCCAGGTCAACCCGGCGTTCCAGGAACCCGCGGCCTACCTGGCGCAGCTGCCGCTGCCCCGCGAGGTGCTGGAGGACACGCCGCCGCTGTTCGCCGTGGAGAGCGCGCGTGCGCTGGCGCCGCTGCGCCACCAGCTCGCCGCCGTCCTGGCCACCTGCGTGCTCGACCGGGACCGCGGCGAGGACATGCACCTGGCGGTCAGCGAGATCGCCGCCAACGCCTTCCGGCACGGCGTCCCCCCGGTGTCGGCCCGGGTGTGGGCCGACGAGGGCCGCGTCATCTGCACGATCTCCGACCGGGGAACCGGCTACCGCGACCCGCTGGCCGGGTTCCAGCCCGCCCACGGCGCCGACCTGTCGCGGGGCGGCATGGGGCTGTGGCTGGCCCGCAAGCTCTGGGACCACGTGGACCTCGTGCCCGGCCCGGGCGGCCTCACCGTCCGGCTCAGCTCCGCGCTCCACCCCGGGCGCTGAACCGACCCCGACGGGTCACTCGTCGCTAGGCTGGCCGACCTGCTGCGCCGCTTCCTCGTCACGCTGGGCCGGGTGCCGCGGGAGACCTGAGGGTCAGAACTGGTCGTGCCCCTCCCGGCGGTCGAGCACGGTGAACCGGTGCCACAGGCCGGACAGCTGCAACGGCTTGATGACGGCGATGCTCTCGACCGCCAGCGCGAGCTCGATGCCGCGCGGCTGGGCCAGCTTCTGCAGCTGCACCAGCGCGGCGATCCCCGCCGAGTTCAGGAATGACACCTCGCAGAGGTCGAGCTCGACCCGTGTCAGCGGCGTCCGGCTGAGCATGAGGTCGGTCAGCTCGCGCACCAGGGGGCGCCGGGCGGTGTCGGTGAGCTCACCGACCACCTCGATCCGGGCGGTGGCGCCGTCGCGGGTGCAGGTCACGGTGACGTTCGGGGGCCCGTGCTCGGGCCCGGTCGCTGGTCCGGCGGCGTCCGGCTGCGTTGCCCGGGGAGGCTGCTCCATGAGCGGCTGTGTGCCCGGCCGGTCGTCGGTTCACTCCTTCCGCGTACGGTTGAGAACTCAACGGAAGTGTGTGCGAGGAGTAGCCCGTGTCCCGTCC
Source organism: Modestobacter lapidis (assembly GCA_019779905.1). GTDB lineage: Bacteria > Actinomycetota > Actinomycetes > Mycobacteriales > Geodermatophilaceae > Modestobacter > Modestobacter lapidis. The sequence goes on from JABAKE010000006.1 coordinate 209,635, forward strand.
CGTCCTGCAGGTGGTCGCCGCCAGCACCCGTCCCGGCCGCAAGGGCATCGCCGTCGCCCGCTGGGTCCAGCGCCTGGCGGAGGAGCACGGCGGCTTCGACGTCGAGCTGGTCGACCTCGCCGAGGTGGGCCTGCCGCTGTTCGACGAGCCGAACCACCCCCGGCTGCAGCAGTACACGCACCAGCACACCAAGGACTGGAGCGCCACGGTCGCCCGTGCCGACGCCTTCGTCTTCGTCACCCCGGAGTACAACCACTCCTTCCCGGCCGCGCTGAAGAACGCGCTGGACTACCTGAACGCCGAGTGGGCGGACAAGGCGGCCGCGCTGGTCTCCTACGGAGGCGTCTCCGCCGGGCTGCGCGCCGCGACCGCGCTCAAGCCGGTGCTCAACGCGCTGCGCATGGTGCCGGTCGTGGAGGCCGCGACGATCCCGTTCGTCCAGCAGTTCCTCACCGACGACGGCGAGTTCGTCGGCAACGCCGAGCTCGAGGGCGGCGCGAAGGCGATGCTCGACGCGCTGCTGCGGCTGGACTCGGTGCTGGCGCCGCTGCGCGCCGCCGACTGATCAGCGGTCGAGGAGCAGCAGGCTGTAGGCGGCCAGCGACGGCCCGTCGGTGAACCGGCCGTCCCGGATCATCGCCTGCAGCCGGCTCCCGGGCACGAAGGCGTGCCGCATGTCCGCCTCGGTGGCCTCGCGGGCGGTCGGGCCGCGGGTCAGCCCGGTGGCTAGCCAGACGTCGAACTCCTGGGTGGACAGGCCGGGTGCCAGGTCGAGGTGGCCCAGGCGCCGCAGCTCGGCGGCGCGCAGGCCGGTCTCCTCGGCGAGCTCGGCGCGGGCCAGTTCCTCCGGCGTCCCGTCCTCCCCGGCTGACCAGGTGCCCTGCGGGAACTCCCACGCACGTCGTCCCAGCGGGTGGCGGAACTGCTCGACCAGCCAGAACCCGTCCCGTTCGGCGGCGATCACCAGCGCGAAGTCCGGCCGCTCCACCACGCCGTAGATGCCGGTGGAGCCGTCCTCGCGGACGACGGCGTCCTCCCGCACGCGGATCCACGGGTTCCGGTAGACCTCTCGGCTGCTCATCGTCCGCACCCGACCTAGCCTGGCAGAGGGAGGAGGACGCCGATGACGCAGCGGAAGCCGACCGGGATGTCGTTCGAGACCTGGGTCGAGCAGCAGATCCGGCGGGCCGGGGACGAGGGTGCCTTCGAGGGGCTGTCGTTGACCGGCAAGCCGCTGCCCCGGCGTGACCGGGAGAAGAGCAGCTACGAGTGGGCGCTGGAGTGGGCCAGGCGCGAGGAAGCCGACGTCGCCGCGATGCTGCCCACCGGCCTGGTGCTGCGCAAGGAGCGGGAGGAGCTTCCCGCGCTGATCGCCCGGCAGACCTCCGAGGTCGCCGTTCGGGCGCTCGTGCAGGCGCACAACGAGCGGGTCGACCAGTACTACCGGCGGCCGGTGGAGGGCGTCTGGATCCCGGTCGGGATGGTCGACCTGGACGACGTGGTCGACGAGTGGCGGCGCAACCGCCCGGCCGTGCCGCCCGGGCCGCCGGCCGCTCCGGTCACCGCGCCGTCCCGGCGGCGCGGGTGGTGGCGACGGGTGGGTGCGCCGGCAGGTGCACGGTGGAATCGGCCCAGACGGCGAGCAGGTCCTCGTCGTGACTGATCGCCACCACCCCCAACGAGCCGGCGCGAACCCGGTCCCGGACCACCCCGACCAGCGCCGCGGTGGTGGAGGCGTCGAGCATGGCCGTCATCTCGTCGCAGACGAGGTACCGGGGCTGCTGGGCCAGCGCCCGGGCGAGGCAGGCCCGCTGCAGCTGGCCGTCGCTCACCTCCGCCGGCCTCCGCTGCAGCAGGTCGCCGGTCAGCCCGACCTCCTCGGCGAGCTCGGCGACCCGGCGGGACCGCGCGGCGGTGTTCCGCCGGCCGGCGGTCGGCGTGCCGCGCACGCGCAGCGGCTCGGCCACGACGTCGGCGAGGGACAGCCGCGGGTCCACCGAGAGCCGGGGCGACTGGAACAGCATGGCCACCGCGGTCCGCGAGGCCCGGGGGACCGCGTACCGGACGCCCGGCGAGCGGTACCCGTCGACGGTGACCGAACCGGCCAGCGGGGCGAGCAGCCGGCCGAGCACCCGGGCGACGGTGGTCTTGCCGCTCCCGCTCGGGCCGGCCAGCCCAACCACCTGCCCGGGCTGCACCGTGAGGTCCAGCCCGCGGACCACCGGCACGCCCGGCTGGTGTCCGGCGTCCATCCGTTCCGCGCTCAGCACGGGCCGGCCTCGAGGGCCCGGCAGCGCACGGACCGGGCGCCGGTGCGGTGCACCACGTCGCCGCCGTCGCACCGGCCGGGCCGGCGGCGGTGCCAGGCGCACCCGGCGGGCAGGTCGGTCAGCTGCGGCGGCTGCCCGGGGATGGGGACCAGCCCGCCCGAGGGCAGGGCGGCCAGCAGTTCCCGGGTGTAGTCGTGTCCCGGGGCGGCCAGGACGTCGGCGGCGGGGCCGCTCTCCAGCAGCCGGCCGGCGTACATGACGGCGACGTCGTCGACCGCGCCGGGGACCCGCCGCAGCGCGCCCAGGTCGTGGGTGATGAGCAGGACGGCGCAGCCCGCGTCGGCGACCTCCCGGAGCAGGCCGAGGGTCCGGTCGACCAGCGGCCGGTCCAGCCCGGCCGTCGGCTCGTCGGCCAGCACCACCTGGGGCTCGCCGGCGAGCGCCAGGGCGACGGCGACCCGCTGGGCCATGCCCCCGGACAGCTCGTGCGGGAACCGGTCGAGGTCTGCCGGTGCCAGGCCGACCCGCTCGGCCAGGGAGTCGGCCCGGACCCGTGCGTCGGTGCCGGGGCAGAGCTCGCGGACCACCTCCTCCAGCTGGGCGCGGGCGCTGCGCACCGGGGTCAGCGAGGTCGCGGCCGACTGCGGGACCAGCGCGATCCGCCGGCCGCGGACCTGCCGGGCCAGCGTGGTGCGGCCGGTGGTGAGCAGGTCCAGCGACCCGGCCGGGCCGGACAGCCCGGCCGCTCCGGTCACCGTGGCGTTGGCCGGCAGCAGCCCGAGCAGCGCCCCGGTCAGCACCGACTTGCCGCAGCCGCTCTCGCCGACCAGTGCCAGCACCCGGCCCGGGTGCAGGTCGAAGGAGACGTCGGTGGCGGCGTGCACCTGCGGGGGGATGCGTCGTCCGCGCGCCCGGCCCAGGGCGAACCGCACGGTCAGCCCGGTGACGGCCAGCGCGGGGAGGCTGGTCGTGGTGATCGTCCCGGTGGTCACCGCAGGGTCGCCCCGCGCCGTGGCGCGCTGATCCGCTGCCGGACGCCGGAGCCCACCGCGGCCACCGCGAGGGTGGTGAGCACGAGGCTGAGCGCGGGGAAGAGCAGCGTCCACCAGCCGCCGAGCAGCAGCGAGCTGCGGGCCTCCTCGAGCAGGGTGCCCAGGCTGGGCCGGTGCGGGGGCAGGCCCAGCCCCAGGAAGCTCAGCGTCGACTCGTGCCAGACGGCGTGCGGCAGCAGCAGCACCGCGGCAACCAGGGCCTGGGGGAGCGCGGCCGGCAGCAGGTGCCGGTGCACCACCCGCCACCGGGACGCGCCGCCGAGCACCGCGGCGTCCACGTGCGGCCGGTCGCGCAGCGAGAGCACCTCGGCGCGCACGATCCGGGCCACCTGGGTCCAGTGGGTGAGCGCGATGGAGGCGACGATCGCGACCAGGCTGCCGCGGAACAGCGCCACCAGCACGATGCCCAGCAGCAGGTGCGGCACGGCGTTGATCCCGTCGACCAGCCGCATGACCAGCCGGTCGACCCAGCCGCCGGCCGCCGCCGAGACCGCGCCGACGACGGCACCCAGCACCGTGGACAGGGCGGCGCACACCACGGCGATCAGCAGGGAGACCCGTAGCCCCGCCGCGGTGCGCACGAACAGGTCGCGGCCGGCGGAATCGGTGCCGAACGGGTGGCCGGGGGAGGGGGCGAGGCGGGCGGCGGAGAAGTCGGTGACCCGGTCATCCACGCCGGCCACCCAGGGCACCAGCGTCGCGTAGGCGACCAGCAGCACCAGCACGCCCACGCCCAGGGGCAGCCGGAGGTCGCGGTCAGCCATCCGCGCGCACCCGCGGGTCCAGCAGCACGGTGGCCACGTCGGCCAGCAGCGAGCCGAGCAGCACCGCGACCGTGGTCAGCAGGGTCAGGACGGCCAGCAGCGGGAAGTCCAGCTCGGTGGCGGAGGTGACCACCGCCTGGGCCAGCCCCGGCCAGCTGAACACCTCCTCGACCAGCACGGCGCCGACCACCAGCTCGGCCAGCCGGGTGCCCAGCACGGTCACGAACGGCAGCAGCGCGGTCGGCAGGGCGTGCCGCAGCACCACCGTCCGCTCGGCCAGCCCCCGGGACCGGGCGCCGGTGACGTGGTCCTCGGCCAGCGAGCCCAGCAGTGACTGCCGCACGCTGAGCAGCAGCCAGGGGAGCTGGGAGAGCGCGAGCACGGTGGCCGGCAGGACCAGGTGGGTGGCGACCTGGCCGGCGGACAGCGCGGCGCCGGCATCGGTGAGCCCGGCGACCGGCAGCCAGGAGAGCCCCACCCCGAAGACGGCGACCGCGCCGAGGGCCACCACGAACGGCGGGGTGCCCTGCAGCAGCAGGCACAGCGGGGTGACCACCCGGTCGACCCAGCCGCCCCGGCGGGCGGCGGCCCAGCTGCCGAGCACCAGCGCGAGGACGACGGCGAGCACGAGGGCGACGCCGACCAGCAGCATCGTCCACGGCAGCCGCTCGGCGACCACCGAGACGACGGGCTGCCCGAACGAGCGGGAGGTGCCCAGGTCGCCGGTGAGCAGATCGCCCAGCCACCCGAGCAGGTGCAGGTACCACGGCCGGTCGGTGCCCAGCTCGTCGGCGATCCGGTCCTGCACGTCCTGGCTGGCGGTCAGGTACCGGTCGCCGAGGTACCCGGCCAGCGGGTCGAACGGGGAGGCGGCGGCGAGGGCGAAGACCCCCACCGCGACACCGAGGACGACCGGGACGGCGAAGGCGAGCCGGCGGACCGCCATCCGGGCCGCCGCCCGCCGGCGGGAGGGCCGCGGCGCCGGGGTCGCCCGGGTCCCGGGCGATGCGGCCGGCGCCGGGTCGCGCCGCAGCGCCGGCGGAGCGGCCGTCATCCGGTGTACCGCCAGTCCCGCAGGTTCCACCACGGACCCCAGCTGACCCCGTGCGCGTGCGGCTCGAGCACCGGCTCGGTGCCGGCCCAGTCGCCGTCCGCCAGGACGTAGACGTGCTCGAGGAAGACCAGCTGGACCGCGGGTGGGTTCGCGACGAACCGCTGCTGGACGGTCCGGTAGGCCGCCGCCCGGGTGGCGGGGTCGGTGCTGCGGCGCGCGGCGTCGAGGGCCGCGTCGACCGCGGGGTCGGCCAGGTCGCCGGGGTTGTCGAAGGGGCCGCCCACGCCGGGTCGGGTGTAGGAGGAGTGCAGGGCGGCGTAGAGCTGGGTGTCGGGGTCGTAGGGAACGTCCCCGCCGCCGAGCAGGCCGGCGTCGACCGGGATGCGCGGTCGGAACTCCGGCCGGGCCACCGCCGCCAGGTCCACCTCGATCCCGACGGCGAGCGCATCGGAGGCGAAGGCCTGGGCCAGGTCGCGGCGCAGCGTCTCCTCGGGGAAGTACATCAGGGTGAACTCCGCGCGCACGCCGTCCCGGACCCGGATCCCGTCGTCCCCGGGCACCCAGCCGGCGGCGCCGAGCCGCGCGCGGGCAGCGTCCGGGTCGTGCCGGAACGCCGCGTCAGGATCGTGCGAGTCGCCGAAGACCGCCGGGACCGGCGTGTAGCTCGGCGTGCCGTGCCCACCGAGGATGTCGGTGACCATCGCCTCCCGGTCGACGGCGGAGTTCAGGGCCAGCCGGATGGCCGGGTCGCCGGTCACCGGATCGCCGGCCGGCAGGGAGACCGAACGGTGGTCGGCGCTGGGGTGGCCCACCACGGTCAGCCCCTCGGCATCGGCCATGGTGTCGGCGATCAGCGGGGGCAGCGTCGTGCCGTCGAACTCCCCGGCGGCCATCCGCTGCGCCCGGGTGTTGTCATCGGGGACGTAGACGACGACGAGCTCCCGCACCTCGGGCTCGCCGCCCCAGTGGTCGGGGTTGGCGGTGTAGACGGTGCGGTCGCCGCGCCGCTCGCTGAGCAGGAACGGACCCGTGCCGATCGGGGCGGTGTTGAGCGCGGACTCCTCGGCCGGGCCCGGCGTCTCCAGCGCCTCGGACGGCGCGATGCCGAGCAGCAGCTTGGTCGGGAACGGCGCGTAGGGGTAGGCCAGCCGGAAGGCGACGGTGCGCTCGTCGACCGCCTCGACGCGGTCGATCATCGCGTAGTTGCCGGCGATCGGGGAGGCCGACGCCGGATCGAGCACGGCCGAGTAGGTGGCGACCACGTCGGCGGCGTCGAACGTCGACCCGTCGGAGAACCGGACGCCGTCGCGCAGCGGGACCGTCCAGGTGGTGGCGGTGCCGTCGTCCCGGGGCAGCTCGGTGGCCAGGGCGGGCTCGAGCTCGGGGAGCCCGGTTCCGCCGCCGAGGCGGACGAGCCCGTCGTAGACCTTCGACGAGCCGGTCTCGCCGTGCCCGCCGACCGGGTTGAAGGGCTCCGGTTCGTAGGCGTCGGCGAGGACCAGGCGCCGGGTGTCCGCGCCGTCGCTCGCCGTGCCGGGTGCGCTGCACGCGCTGAGCGTCGTCAGGACGGCGGCCGTCGCGACCAGCCCCCCGGTGGCGCGGAGGGGGACGTGCACGGGCAACGGGGCTCCCGGGATCGACGGACCACGCGCTAGCTGCGAACGGTAGGCAACAAGCTACCTGTTGCCAGAGCCTGGCAAAAAGGCCGCGTGCGGGTAGCGCCGGGCGCTGGTGGGGTCGGCCTCGCCGATGACTTTTCGTCGTCCCATCGGTCTGGTGCGGCAGGATCGCGCGGAAGGAGCGGGATGATCATCGTCGCCGGGGCGCTGCGGGTGCGCCCGGAGGAACGGGCCGGCTACCTGGCCGGCTGCCGGGCCGTGGTCGAGCAGGCACGGCGGACAGCGGGCTGCCTGGACTTCGCGATCTCCGCCGACCTGCTCGACGACGGGCGGGTCAACGTGTTCGAGCGGTGGCGCAGCCGAGCCGAGCTGGCAGCCTTCCGCGGGTCCGGGCCCGCCGACGACCAGCAGGCGGCGCTGCTCTCGGCCGACGTCGCCGAGTACTGCGTCGACTCGGATGGCGAAGACTCGGGTGGCGAAGGCTCGGGTGGCGCCGACTCGGATGGCGCCGGGTCCGAGGAGCCCGGGACGGCGTTTCCCCGGGACATCGGCCGGCCGGCGAGCCGCGCGCTCGCCGCCGCCGGGTACCGCGCCCCGGCCGACCTGACGGCAGTGTCCGAGCGGGAGCTGCTCGCGCTGCACGGGGTCGGCCCCCGGGCCGTGGAGCGGCTGCGCCGCACCATGGCCGAGCAGGGCCTGGCGTTCCGGCGATGACCCCTCCGACCAGACCCTGACCGCAGTCGGTCAGTCGGTGAGCAGCCGCAGGATCCGTTCGAGCTCGGCCCGATCGGCCGGGGCGAGCCGGTCGAACAGCTCGGTGGAGTCCGCCGTCCGGGCATCGGCGAGCTCGCGCTGGATCCGCCGTCCGGCCTCGGTCGGCCGCAGCACCACCGCGCGCCGGTCCGCCGGGTCGGCTGCCCGCTCCACCAGCCCGCGCTCCTGCAGACCGTCGGCCACCTCGGTCGCCGAGCGGGGGGCGATCCGGAGCGCCTCGGCCAGGTCGGACAGCCGCACCCCGTCGCCCGCGCACACCACCCGCAGGGCGCGGGCCTGGTGCGGCGAGAGGTCCCACGGCGCCAGCGCCTCGCGCCACCGGCGGCGCTGGGTTCGCGCGACCCGCATCAGCAGGTCGCCGAGTGCCGTCCCGTCGTCAGCCACCCGGGAATCGTACCGGTACTCCGCCGGTTACCACACCGTGAGGTAACCTCAGCAAACGGAGACGGAACGAGGTGGTCGGATGGACGGCGGCATGGACCCCGTGGGTCGCGGTGGCGGCGGTGGGGGCGGCGGTGGTCGTTCCGGGGGCCGGCCCGACCCGGCCGACCGGGCGCAGCTCGAGCGCTCGCCGGTCCGCTGGGGCCGGGTGGCGGCGCTGTTCCGGCCCTACCGCTGGCAGCTGGGCGTGGTCGTCGCGCTGATCGTGGCCTCGTCCACCGTCGCGCTGGCCACCCCCTTCCTGATCCGGCTGGTCATCGACGTGGCGCTGCCGGAGCAGGACGTCGGCCTGCTGGCCTGGGCCGTGGCGGGGATGGTGGCGGTCGCGGCGGTCACCGCCGTCCTCGGCGTGGTGCAGACCTGGCTGTCCACCACCGTCGGGCAGCGGGTCATGCACGGCCTGCGGACGGCGGTCTTCACCCACCTGCAGCGCCAGTCGCTGGGCTTCTTCACCCGCACCAAGGGCGGTGAGGTGCAGTCCCGGCTGATGAACGACGTCGGCGGGATGCAGTCGGTGGTCACCTCGACCGCGACCTCGTTCGCCTCGAACGCCACCACCGTCATCGGGACGGTGGTCGCCATGGCCGCGCTGAGCTGGCGGCTGTCGCTGCTGTCCCTCGTCGTCCTGCCCCCGGCGATCATGCTGACCCGCAAGGTGGCCCGGATGCGCCGGACCATCACCGCCCAGCGGCAGCGGCACCTCGCCGACCTGCACTCGCAGGTCGAGGAGGGGCTCAGCGTCAGTGGCGTGCTGCTCGGCAAGACCCTCGGTGCGGGCCCGGCCCAGTCGCAGCGGTTCACCGGCACGTCGCAGGACCTGGTCGGGCTGGAGGTCCGGTCCCAGCTGGCCGGCCGCTGGCGGATGGCCACGATGAGCATCGTCTTCGCCGGTATCCCGGCGCTGATCTACCTGGCCGCCGGGCTGCCCGCGACGTCCGGCGGCATGACCATCGGCACCCTGGTCGCCTTCACCGCACTGCAGGGCAACCTGTTCCGCCCGCTGATGCAGCTGCTGGACATCGGCGTCTCGCTGACCGCGTCGATGGCGCTGTTCAGCCGGGTGTTCGAGTACCTGGACCTGCCGGTCGACATCGACGACCCCCCGCACCCGGCCGCGGTCGACCCCGCCGCCGTCCGCGGCGAGGTCCGCTTCGACGCCGTCGGGTTCCGCTACGACGGCAGCTCCCGCCCCGCGCTGGACGGCGTCGACCTCACCGTGCCCGCCGGCACCACGCTGGCCCTGGTGGGCGAGACCGGGTCGGGCAAGAGCACCCTGGCCTCGCTGGTCGCCCGGCTCAACGACCCGACCACCGGCCGGGTGACCATCGACGGGATCGACGTCCGCGACCTCGCGCTGGCCGATCTGGCCCGCATCGTCGGCGTCGTCTCGCAGGAGACCTACCTGCTGCACGGCACGATCCGGGCGAACCTGCGGCACGCCAAGCCCGACGCCACCGACGCCGAGATGGTCGACGCCGCCCGCCGGGCCCAGGTCCACGACCTCATCGCCGCCCTGCCGGCCGGCTACGACACCGTCGTCGGGGCCCGCGGCCACCGCTTCTCCGGCGGGGAGAAGCAGCGGCTGGCCATCGCCCGCACGCTGCTGCGCGACCCGCGGGTGCTGGTGCTCGACGAGGCCACCAGCGCGCTGGACAACGAGACCGAGCGCGCCGTCCAGGCGGCCCTCGACGAGGCCAGCCGCGGCCGGACGACGATCACCATCGCGCACCGGCTCTCCACCGTCCGGGACGCCGACCGGATCGCCGTCCTCCGTGCGGGGCGGGTGGTCGAGCGGGGCACCCACGAGGAGCTGATCGACCTCGGCGGCCGGTACGCCCGGCTGGCCGGCGCCGCCGAGCGGGACGCGGTCCTCGCGGGCTGAGCGCCCGCCTCCGGTCGCCACGCTGTGACCTGGGCCATAGAGTCATGGGTCCGGCTCCGCGGCGGGGCCGGACGAGGGGGGGCCGCCGGAGAGCAGGGAGCGCGCGCAGATGGTGGGGTACCACCGGGATGCACGTGAGCTCCGGCTGACCGGCCTGGAGTCCGACTTCCTGCAGGCCACCAGCGCGCTGGTCTGCGTCGTCGACCGCGACGGCCGGATCGTCCTGGCCAACCCGGCGCTGCAGCGCTTCACCGGCCGGCCGGCCGAGGAGCTGCACGGCCAGCACTTCTGCGACGTCTACGTCGTCGCGGAGCACGTGGAGCTGGCCAAGGACGCCGTCGCCCGCGCCATGGCGACGGGCGTGGCCCACCCGCAGGAGGGCGACTGGCTGGCGGCCGGTGGGGTGCGCCGGCGCGTCGCCATGCAGAACGACGTGCTGTTCGACGACCTCGGGCGGCCCTGGGCCGTCGCGTGCGTGGGCCTGGACGTGACCGAGCGACGGGGGCAGGAGGAGAGGCTGCACCGGCGGGCGCACACCGACCTGCTGACCGGGCTGGCCAACCGGAGCGCCCTGTTCGAGGCGCTGACCCGGCACCTGGACCCGGCGAGCGGCGGGGGCTGCGGCGTCCTCTTCTGCGACCTCGACGACTTCAAGGTGGTCAACGACCGGCACGGGCACGCCGTCGGCGACCACGTCCTGACGCAGGTGGCGGCGCGCCTGCGGGAGCTCGTGGCGCCGGACGACCTGGTGGCCCGCTTCGGCGGCGACGAGTTCGTGCTGCTCCGCCCGGCCGGGAACCCGGCCGGCCTGCGGGCCCTCGCCGACCAGGTGGTGCAGCGGATCGGCGAGCCGGTGCCCGGGCCGGCAGGCGAGCTGGCCGTCGGCGTGAGCGTCGGGATCGCCACCGCCGGGCCCGGCGAGGCGGCCGACGTGCTCATCGCCCGCGCCGACGAGGCGATGTACGGAGCCAAGACCCAGCAGCGCCGCCGACGACCGCGGTTCGAAGACCCGGCGAGCTGAGCCAGCGACCTGGCGTGACGGCGGTCCCAGTCGGCGCCGTTCCGGAATGGTGGCCGCCGGCCCGGGCCTCGAGCCGGACATGGACCTGTTCTCACCCGTGACCCTCGGTGACCTCGAGCTCGCCAACCGCGTCGTCATGGCCCCGCTCACCCGGATGCGCGCCGGTGCCGCCGGCGTCCCTGGGAACCTGCTCGTCGAGCACTACGAGCAGCGCGCCGGCGTCGGCCTGATCATCACCGAGGGCACCTACCCGAACGCGGAGTCGCAGGCCTACCCCGGCCAGCCGGGCATCGCCGACGACGAGCAGGAGGCCGGCTGGCGGCGCGTCGCCGAGGCGGTGCACGCCCGCGGCGGTCGCATCGTCCTGCAGGTGATGCACGGCGGCCGGGTGTCGCATCCCGACATCACCGGCACCGAGCGGATCGTGGCGCCGTCCGCCGTCGCCATCGACGGCCAGGTGCACACCCCGAACGGCAAGCTGCCCTACCCGGTGCCGCACGCGCTGACCACCGAGGAGGTGCAGGCGGTGCTGGCCGACATCGTGGCCGCGTCGAAGCGCGCCATCGCCGCCGGGCTGGACGGCGTGGAACTGCACAGCGCCAACGGCTACCTGCTGCACGAGTTCCTCTCGCCGGTGTCCAACCAGCGCGAGGACCGCTACGGCGGCAGCGCGGAGAACCGCGCCCGGTTCGGCATCGAGGTGGTGAGGGCGGTCGCCGCGGCGATCGGCGCCGGCAAGGTAGGGCTGCGGATCTCTCCGGCGCACAACATCCTCGACGTCGACGAGACCGAGCCGGCCGACGTGCTGGCCACCTACGGGCACCTGGTCGACGCCCTCCGCCCGCTGGGCCTGGCCTACCTCTCCGTGCTGCACGCCGAGCCCGCCGGTGAACTGGTCCAGGAGCTGCGCCGGCGCTTCGACGGTCCACTGATCGCCAACAGCGGCTTCGGCACGGTCACCACGCGAGCCGAGGCCGTGCGGCTGATCGAGGCCGCCCACGCCGATGCCGTCGCCGTCGGCCGGCCGGTCCTCGCCAATCCGGACCTGGTCGAGCGCTGGGCCGGTGAGCACCCGGAGAACGAGCCGGATCCGGCGACGTTCTACGCCGCCGGTGCGGCCGGGTACACCGACTACCCGGCGCTGGCGCTCAGCCAAGGCTGAGCAGTTCCCGCCACGAGGCCCGGCAGCCGTGGAATCCGCCGTGAGCTGCCGGGCCCTGTCGTGTCACGCCTGCCCGCGCGGCCTCGTCCGCCAGTGCGGCTGCCGGCGTAACCAGTTCCGCCGAAGGCGCTGATCTTCCCCATGCTGGATCCCCTCCGTCGTCGCTGCTCATGCCACCGGAGCGGCTCGTCGCGGGGAAACTGCACCGTCGCGGTCCACATTCCTGGACGTCCGCCCGGCGGAGGGCAGCAGGGTGGCGGCCGGTCCCGCGGAGAGGCCGGCGCGTCAGTCGCGCCGGCCCGGACGGAGCCCGGACATCCCGCCGTCCACGGCCAGTTCTGTGCCCGTCACCGAGGCGGCCTGCGGGCTGGCGAGGTAGGCGATCGCCTGAGCCACCTCGTCCATCGAGACGAGCCGGCCGTTGGGCTGGCGGGCCTGGAGGGCCGCCAGCGCGGCCTCGCGGTCGTCGGCCACGTCCAGCAGCCGGCCGATCCACGGGGTGTCGACGGTGCCGGGGTGCACGCAGTTCACCCGGATGCCCTCCCCGACGTGGTCGACCGCCATCGCGCGGGTGAGCGCGGCCACGGCTCCCTTGCTCGCCGAGTACAGCGCCCGCTCGGGCAGGCCCGCGGTCGCGACGATCGAACCGACGTTGACCACCGCCGCCGCGTCCGAGCGGCGCAGCGCCGGGAGCGCGGCCCGGGTGACGCGGGCCAGTCCGAGGACGTTGACGTCCAGCACGCGTCGCCACTCGTCGAACCCGTTGGCCTCCACCGTGCCGGCCGCCCCGATGCCGGCGTTGTTGACCAGCACGTCGAGCCGGCCGAGCCGCTCGACGGCCTCGGCGACGGCGGCGGCCACCGAGGCGTCGTCGCTGACGTCGCCCCGCAATCGCAGCAGCGGGTCCGGCGCCCCGGACGGGTCGACGTCGAGCACCGCGACCCGCGCCCCCCGGGCGGCCAGCAGCAGCGCCGTTGCCAGACCGATGCCGGATGCCCCGCCGGTGACGAGCGCGGCCCGACCCGCGAAGTCCTCGCTCACGGCAGGGTCTGCCCGCCGTCGACGTGCCACGACTGGCCCGTGACGAACCGCGCCGAGTCGGAGGCGAGCACGATCGCGAGGTCCGCCACGTCCTCGGGGGCGGTCAGCCGGCCCATCGGGATGCCGGTCCGGAACTTCGCCGGGTCGCCGTTGATCTGCCGCTCCGGGCCGATCCCGAGCCGCCGCCACTGCTCGCGTTGCAGCTCGGTGTCGCAGGAGCCCGGGCACAGTGTGTTGACCCGGATCTGCTCCGCGGCCAGCTCCAGGGCCAGGCAGCGGGCCATCATGTCCGTGGCGGCCTTGGACGCGCAGTAGGCCCCCAGGTCCATCCGCGGGGTGCGCGCGCAGTTGGACGTGACCACCACGATCGATCCACCCGCGCGCCGCCGACGCATGTGCCCGGCGGCCGCCCGGACGGCGAGATAGGCGGCGCGGGTGTTGACCGCGAACTGGGCGTCCCAGTCATCGAGGGCGGACGTCGTCAGGTCGCCGGCCCGGAGGATGCCCGCGTTGTTGACGAAGACGTCCGGCGTGCCGAGGGCGTCGACGACGTCGTCCAGCGCGCGGGCCGCCTCGTCCGGCTCGGTGAGGTCGGCGACCACGGGGACGCCACCCAGCTCCGCAGCCAGGGTCTTCGCGCCCTCAGCGTCCTTGTCGATGACCGCGACGGTGGCGCCCGCCCGGGTCAGGGCGGTGGCGATCGCGGCGCCGATGCCGCGCGCGGCACCGGTGACAGCCGCCGTACGACCTTTCAGCACGCCGGTCATGCCCGGACCGACTCGTCGGAGTACCGCGCCCGGATGGTGAGCAGCGACCCCAGGCTGATCAGCGCGATGACAGCGAGCAGCGCGGCCATCGGCCAGGAGGCGTTATCGTAGGTGACCAGCAGGGCGCTGGCCACTAGCGGCACCAGCCCGCCGAGCATGCCGCCGATCTGGTACCCCAGCGACGCCCCGCTGTAGCGGACCTCCGGCGGGAACATCTCCGCGTACAGCGCGGCCTGCGGGCCGTACATCAGCGGGTGCCCCAGCCCCATGATCACGATGATCCCGAGGAAGAGCAGCGGGGTCGAGCCGGACTCGATCATGGCGAACAGCGGGAAGGCGAACAGACCGACGAGGAGGGCGCCCGCGGCGAACACCGGCCGCCGGCCGACCCGGTCGGACAGGGCCCCGAACAGCGGGACGGTGAAGCACATGACCACCGCGGCAACGAGGACAGCGCCGAGGAAGGTCCCGCGGGGGATGCCCAGGTGCGTCGTTGCCCAGGACAGACCCAGCACCGTGACCAGGTAGAAGACGGTGTTGATGATGATGAAGGCGCCGGCGGCGCTGAGGATGCTGCGGGTGTGGCCGGTGATGGCCTCCTTCACCGGCATCCGGGCGGTGTTGCCACTGGCCTCGAGCTGGGCGAAGACCGGCGACTCCATGAGCCGGAGCCGGACCACGAGCCCGACGATGATGAGGACCGAGCTCAGCAGGAACGGCACCCGCCAGCCCCAGGACAGGAACGCCTCGTCGTCGAGGAAGCCGACCGCCGAGAAGGCGGCGGTGGACAGGACGAGCCCGAGCGGGCTGCCGATCTGTGGCCACGAGCCGTAGAAGCCGCGCTTGCCGGGGGGCGCGTGTTCGACAGCCATGAGCACTGCCCCGCCCCACTCGCCGCCGACCGCGACGCCCTGCACGAAGCGCAGCGCCACGATGATGATCGGCGCGAGGATGCCGATCTGCGCGAAGCCGGGCACGAGGCCCATGGCCAGCGTGGCCAGGCCCATCGCCAGCAGTGAGATGACCAGCATCTTCTTTCGGCCAACTCGGTCACCGTAGTGCCCGAACACGGCTCCGCCCAGCGGCCGTGCGGCGAAGCCGACGGCGTACGTCGACAGCGATGCGAGGAGCCCAGCGGCCGGGGAGAAGTTAGGGAAGAAGAGCTGGGGGAACACCAGCGCCGCCGCGGTGCCGTAGATGTAGAAGTCGTACCACTCGACCGTGGTGCCGATGAGGCTGGCGAACGCCACCTTGGTGCTCTGTCGCTGGTCCGTCTTCGGTGGGGCCGGGGGGCTGATCGTCGTGTCCGTCATTGCGATGACCCTTCGTTGGGTGTGTCGGGGGACGTGGGCGTGTCGGGGGACGTAGGTGAGGAGGGGACTACGCCCGGGACCCGGTGGGTGCCGCCGGGAGCGCAGTGGGCTGGAGGGCGGCCTCGAAGGCGGAGGTGACGGCCTCACGAGCCTTGCCGGCGCGGGCGGCGTCGCCGATCACGACGACCTCCGTGCCGGGATCGACGGGCAGTTGCGCGGCGAGTTCGGCACCGCGGCCGGTCCGCAACCGGTAGTAGAGCCAGTCCCGCACGCGCGGTGAGCTGAACAGCCGGTTCGCGACGCGGCCGCGGGCGGCCGGACTGTGCAGCGCGCGGACGACGAGTCCGCGCAGGCCGAACCGGTAGCGCGCGCCGACGGCGACGACGACGACGTCGACGCCGCGCAGGTCGGCGGCCGTCGCCTCCCTGCCGAAGCGGAACCGGACGCCCTTGCGGGTGCAGTCGCGCTCGAGCTCGTCGACGTAGGCGGCGAATGTGGGTTCGGTCGCGGCCACGTCGTTGAACCGCGGGGCGAGGCCGGTGAGCCGGAAGGCCCCACCGGCGCGGTCGGCGCGCTCGAGCACCGTGACGTCGTTGCCCTCGGCGACCAGCGAGGCGTACGAGAGCCCGGCCGGCCCGGCGCCGAGGATGACGATCCGCCGTCCCCTGCTGGCCCGGGCGTCGGCGAACTCGAGTTCCCGGCCGGTCTCCGGGTTGACCACACACGACAGCTGCGCGCCCGAGCGCATGTTGGTGATGCAGTGGTTGCAGGCGAGACAGCGCCGAACGGGCTCGCCGGCCTGCGCCTTGACGACCCACCGGGGGTCGGCGATCAGCGGGCGGCCGAGCGCGACGAGGTCCGTCTGCTCCTCGGCCACCGCGCGGGCCGCGACCTCCGGATCGCCGAGCCGGCCGACGCCGATCACCGGGACGTCGACGGCCTGCTTCATCCGGGCGGCGTAGGGCAGGAAGGTGGCCGGCGGGTACGCCATCGGGGGGATCATGCGTTCGGCAGCGGGCAGCGAGCGGTAGTGCCCCGCGGTCACGCTCACCGCGTCGGCGCCGTCGCGGGCCGCCCAGCGGCCGACCTCGATGCCCTCGTCGGCGGTGAGGCCGCCGGGGAAGAAGTCCTCGACCCCGATGCGGAAGATCACCGGCAGGTCGGGGAGCTCTGCTTTGATCCGGCGCAGGATTCCCAGTCCGAACCGGGCCCGGTTCTCCAGCGAACCTCCGTAGCAGTCATCCCGGGTGTTCTCCATCGGGGACAGGAACTGGGAGATGAGGTAGCCGTGGGCGCCGTGCAACTCGACGACGTCGAAGCCGGCCTGCTGCGCCCGGCGCGCTGCGGCGACGTACGCGGCGATCGTCTGCTCCAGTCGTTCCGGGGTCGCGGCCTCCGGCACCGCCAGCTCGCTCTCGATCTCGAACACCGGCGTGGGGACCGACGAGGGGGCGACCGGCGTCGTGCCCGAGACCACCGAGCGGGCGCGGCTGCCGCCGTGGCCCAGCTGGATCGAGGCGGCCGCACCGGCCGCGTGCAGCTCGTCGACCAGCCTCCGCAGGCCGGGCAGGAAGCAGTCGGCGTAGATGCCGAGCTCCCGGAAGCGGTGCTTTCCGGCGATCTCCGGGGAAGCCATCTCGACGGTCACCAGGCCGACGCCGCCCTCGGCCCGGGCCCGGTAGTAGGCAACCGTGGCGTCGGTGACGTAGCCCTCGTCATCGGCCAGGCGGGTCGTCATCGACGGCAGGACCGTGCGGTTGCGCAGCCGGACCCCGCCGATCGTGATCGGCTCGAAGAGCTCAGCCACGGATGCCTGCCTGGGCCAGGGCGGACCGCAGTGCGGCGCGATCGGCGTCCGGGACGGGCTGCAGCGGCGGGCGGACGTGGGCGGCGTCGATGCGGCCGATCAGCTCCAGTGCGACCTTCATGCGGTTGTGGCCGTCGAGGAACGGGTCGGCGTAGCAGGCCTCGGCGATGGGCCAGATGCGGTCCCAGATGCGCCGCGCCTCCGCCAGGTCCTGCTTGTCCACGGCCCGGAACAGTTCGACCTGCAGGTCGACCACGACGCTGCCGTGGCCGGACAGGATGCCGTCCGCGCCGAGAACCAGCGAGGCCAGCAGCGAGCGGCTGAAGCTGGAGAGCACCGCGATGTCCTTGTCCAGGCTCTTCAGGACCCGGAGGTTGCGTTCGTAGGCGATGATGTCGTTCGACCACTCCTTGACGGCCACGACGTTGTCGATCTCCGTGCAGATCCGGACGAGAGCGTCGGTGCCCAGTCGCAGTCCGGACGTCGTCGGGTAGATGAACGCGATCATCGGCAGGGTCGTGGCCGCGGCGATCTCGGCGTAGTGGCCGAAGGCCATCTCCGGGCGCAGGTTTGCGCCACTCTCGAACACCCCCGAGGGGAAGACGAGCAGGGCGTCGGCGCCGGCTGCCTCGATCGCGGCGGCGATGCGGGCAGCCTTCGCCGAGCCGTCCTGGTAGATGCCGGAGACGACCGGCACCCGGCCGGCTACTTCGTCGAGCACGATGTCGAGCTGGCGGCGCTGCTCGTCGGCGGTCAGGGTCGCGACCTCGGAGGCGTGCGCGTTGGTGGTGATCCCGGTGACACCGTCGACGTCGACGAGGGCTCGCACATGACGGCGGAGGTTGGGCTCGTCGATCTCCAGGTCGGCGGTGAAGGGCAGCAGGTGGGCGGGGATCACGCCGCGGAGCGGGACCATCGGGAACTCCATCTCGTTTGCGTTGTGAGTTGAGCCACGCTAAGTCGGGGCGACGCGGCGGCGGAAATGCCGATCGGTCAGCCCTTATGCTCCTGGCGCATGACAGAGATGCCGGCGGAGCGCGCTCTCGAGCTCAGGCACTTGCGCGCGTTCGTGGCGGTGGCGGAGGAGCGCAACTTCACTCGCGCCGCCGAGCGGATCCAGCTCACGCAGCCGGCCCTCAGCCGGACGATCGCTGCGCTGGAACGGCTGCTGGGGACGTCGCTGGTCTTCCGGAACCGGCGGATCGTCCAGCTGACCCCGGCCGGGAACCGCTTCCTGCCGCACGCGCACCGGGTGCTCGCCGTCCTCGACGAGGCGGTCGGCGCGGTCACCGGCGCCGTGCCGACGCTGCTCGTGGGGTTCACCTGGGGCTCCACCGCTGCCTACACCGGGCCGATCGTGCGGGCCTTCGAGCGGGCGCACCCCGACGTGACCGTCGAGATCCGCCGCTACGACGACCCGCTCGCCGGCCTCGCAGACGGCCGGACCCATGTCGGCTTCCTGCCTGGTGACCCCGGAGACCCGCGGCTGGGCACGCTGGTCCTGGCGGAGGAGCCGCGGGTGGCCGCGCTGCCCGCCGACCACCCACTGGCCGGGCGGGACGAGGTCCTGCTCGCCGACCTTGCGGACGACGCGGTCGTGATCAACGTCGTGTCCGGGACCACGACCCTGGACCTGTGGCGCCCGGCCCGTCGTCCCGTGTCGGTGGTGCGCGTGCGCAACGTCGATGAGTGGATGGAGGCGATTGCCGCCGGCCGCGGGTTCGGCCTCACCCCCGCCTCCACGGGACGCCTGTACACCCACCCCGGGATCTGCTGGCGCCTCGTGGCCGACGCGCCACCCGTGCCGATCACCCTGGCCTGGCCACGGCTGGCACAACACCCCCTGGTGCCCGACTTCGTCGCCATCGCCGGCCGGACGCCCGGTCGGACGGTTCCCTGAGCGACCCGGCGGGCGGTGGACGTCGAGCCGGCGGTGCTGGCGCGTCGCTGGCGTGGTGCCCCGCTCCCACCCTCGACGCGGCGCTGGAGCAGGAGATGGTGCCCTGGCGGGGGACGAAGGACACGATGAAGCCGCAGGTCAGGCCGCGGCCGGCCGACCTGGTCGAGCAGGTGCCGACCGTGCTGCTGGCCCAGCGGCCGGCCGGCGGCTGACCGTCAGGCCTGGGCGTTGACCTGCTCGGTGGCCCGGCGCGGGGTGGGCACCTGCACCGCAGCGTCGGGGTCGACGAGGGCGGCGGCCGGGCCGGGGCGGCCGAACAGCCAGCCCTGCCCGAGGTCGACGCCCAGTGCGCGCAGCATCGCGTGCTCGGCGGGGGTCTCGACGCCCTCGGCGACGACGCGGACGTCGCAGCCGTGGGCGAAGGCGACCAGCGACGAGACGAGCTTGGGGAGCACCGGATCGGTGTCGATGCCGGTGATGATGCTGCGGTCCATCTTGATGACGTCGGGGGAGGTCACGACGATGTGCCGCAGCGAGGAGAACCCCGCGCCGACGTCGTCGATGGCGAGCTGCATGCCGCGGGCCCGCAGCGGCTCGAGGACGGCGGTGAGGACGGCGTAGTCCTCGACCTGGTCGTGCTCGGAGAGCTCCAGGAGGATGCGCGGGAGCGGCAGGCTGCTGAGGAGCTCGAGGCACTCGGGGGTCAGCAGGGTGGCGGGGGAGACGTTCATCGACACGTAGCCGCCGACGGTGGCCAGGTGGGCGGCGGCGCCGCGGAGGGCGAGCAGCTCCAGGTGGTCGCCCGCGCCGATGCTGTGCGCCTCGGCGAAGCAGACGTCGGGGGCCTTGCCCCAGGCCGCCGGGAAGCGGGCGAGCGCCTCGGCGCCGACCCGGACACCGGTGCCGAGGTCGACGATGGGCTGCAGGACGACGGTGGGGCCGCCGTCGGCGAGGACCGGCCCGAGGCGCTGCTCGATCTCGGTGCGCTGCCGCTGGTCGCGCAGGCCCGGCTCGATGATCACCGACGCGGCGCCGGCCAGCACGTCCATCAGGGACTTGTCGCGGGTGGTCAGCTCGGGATCGGAGGTGAAGCCGAAGGCGCAGAGGGTGCCGTAGACACTGCCGTCACTGAGGACGACGGGCGTGGTGACGTAACTGCGGATCCGGGGGATCCTCGCCACCGGCAGGCTCATCGCCAGCGGCGACCTCCGCATGTCCGGCATGACGGCGGGCAGCCGGCCGTCGAGGACGTGCTGGCAGAACGTCGTCTCCTGCTTCTGCGTGATGCCGTCGGAGAAGACGAGCGGGATCGCCGAGTCGACCACCTCGAGGTGCTGCGTCGTCCCGTCCATCCGGCTGAGGAAGGCGACGGACAGCCGCAGCGACTTCCGTGCCGTCTGCAGCAGCTCCGCGATCTGCTGCTCCGACGCCGAGCGTTGCCTGCGCACGTGCCCTCCTCCCGATGGGTTCCCTGGATCGGTGATCGGCAGGGAGCGGGCCGGACCACAGCGTTGTCACCCGCTCGGTTGCCGGCGACTCACCCGGAAGAGGTGGTGCTCGCTCCAGCGGCAGCACCACCCGTCATGGGGCGGTGACTCCGCGTTCGGCGGTGTCCACCGTTTCCTGTCGGTGGGAGATGTCATCATCCTCAGCGGGCGGCGGGGTGCCGCCGGCGGCAGGAGCCGCGTGCAGGGGGGTGCCGGTCTGGACGGGCGGGTGGCCGAGCTGGTGGCGCAGGGAAGGCAGACGGACATGCCGCGTCGCGTGCTGGCCACCGACTGGTCCTCGACGCCGCTGGGTCCCGAGGAGCACTGGCCGGCCTCGGTGCGCCAGGCCATCGCGCTGACCTTGAACTGCCGCTTTCCGATGCTCGTCATGGCCGGCCCCGAACTCGTCATGGTCTACAACGACGGCTACGCGCCGATCCTCGGTGCCCGCCATCCGGAGGCGCTGGGCCGGCGCGTGCCCGAGGTCTGGCCCGACGTGTGGGCCGACATCGAGGGCATGGTGGGCGCCGTCCTCGCCGGCGGCTCCACCTTCGTCGAGGACATGCCGCTGACGATGACGCGCAACGGTTTCGACGAGGAGTGCTACTTCACCTTCTCCTACAGCGCGATCACCGAGCCGGACGGCCGGGTGGCCGGTCTGCTGAACACGGTCGTCGACACCACGTCGCGGGTGCTGGCCGCCCGGCGGATGGCGGTGCTCCAGCAGCTGGGCAGCCTGCCGCGGTCGGTGCACGGCAGCGCCGTCCAGGCCTGCGAGGCGGCCCTCGAGGTGCTCGGCGGAGCCCGCGCCGACTGCCCCTTCGGCCTGGTCTACCTGCTCGGCGACGGCGCCGACCGGCCGCGGCTGGCCGCCGGCTACGGATCGGGAGGTGGCCCGGGGGCCGACGCCGTGCCCGAGCTCTTCCCGCAGGGCATCTGGGACGAGGTCGCCGCCGGCTCGGTGTTCACCGCCACCGGGCTGGCCGACATCGTGCCCGGCCTGTCGCCGGCCGGCGCCGGCTCGGCCGGGGACGACGACGTGCACACCGCCGTGGTGCTCCCGCTGGTCGTGGCCGGCCAGCTCGCCCCGGTGGGCGCGCTGGTCCTCGGCACCAGCCCGCACCTGCCCCTGGACCACGAGTACCGGGTCTTCCTCAGCCTGACCGCCGGGCAGGTCGCCGCCGCGGTGACCGACGCGCAGGCGGTCGAGAACGAGCGGCGCCGGGCCGACGAGCGCGCCGAGCTCGACGGCGCCCGCGCCCAGTTCTTCACCGAGGTCGCGGTCACCCTGCAGCGCGCCGTCCTCGGGCCCATCGCACTGCCCGAGGGGTTCGCCGTCCACTACGAACCCGCCGCCGGGACCCTCGAGGTCGGCGGTGACTGGTACGACGTCGTCGACCTGCCCGGCGGCCGGTA
Source organism: Modestobacter lapidis (assembly GCA_019779905.1). Lineage (GTDB taxonomy): Bacteria > Actinomycetota > Actinomycetes > Mycobacteriales > Geodermatophilaceae > Modestobacter > Modestobacter lapidis. The sequence continues at coordinate 231,405 of JABAKE010000006.1, forward strand.
CGGGATCGTCGTCGGCGACGTGGTGGGCAGCGGGCTGCCCGCCGCCGCGGTGATGGGCCAGCTGCGCAGCGCCGGCCGGGCACTGCTGCTGGAGAGCAACGCGCCGGCGCACGTGCTCACCGCGCTCGACCGGTTCGCCTCGCTGGTGCCCGGTGCCTCCTGCAGCACGGTGTTCTGCGCCGTCGTCGACCCGGCCGCGGGCACGCTGCGGTACAGCAGCGCCGGCCACGTCCCGGCGATCGTGGTCGACGAGGACGGGCGGGCGCGCTTCCTCGAGGCGGCCGGCTCGCTGCCGCTGGCCGTGCTCGCCGACGTCCGGCGGCCCGAGGCAGAGGTCGTGCTGCCGCCCGGGTCGACGTTGCTGCTCTACACCGACGGCCTGGTGGAGCGGCGCGGGGCGGACCTCGACGTGGGAACGGCACGCGCCGTCGACGTGCTCGCCGACGGCCGTGCCCTGCCCCCGGCCGAGCTGGCCGCCCTGCTGACCGATCAGCTGCTCGACGACGCCCCCGAGGACGACGTCGCCTTCCTGATCTACCGCTGCGCTGGCAGCGGGTAGCCGGGTCACGGGCCGCCGGCGGCGGTCAGCGGGTCAGCGTGCCCAGGTCGACCGGCAGTTGGATGCCCGTGACGTGCCGGGCCTCGTCGGACGCCAGCCAGGCCACGGCGTTGGCCATGTCCTCGGGCTGGGACACCTGGTCCGGCAGCGTCTGCATGAAGATCGGCCCCAGCGTGGCGGCGTACCGCTCCAGCAGCGGGTTCATGTCGTCGACGGTCATGCCGGTGGCCACGCCGTGCGGCCTGGCTGGTGACGTAGCTGCCGGCGCCGATCCGGAGCGGGTTACCGGCGCCAGAAGTCGAACCGGTCGCGGCCGGGGCGGAAGCCGGCCGCCTCCACCACGTCGACCGCCAGGTCGAAGCGCTGACCGACGGCGGCCGGCAGGTGGGCGTCGCTGCCGAAGCTGATCGCCCGCCCGCCCTCCTCGCGGAACCAGCGGACGAGCTCGACCGACCACAGCGGGCTGGTGGTGTTCACCTCCAGGGCCCGGCCGCTGTCGGCCAGCGCCCGGAACACCGCCCGGTACTCCTCCTCGAACACCGCCTCCGGGTACCGGTCGCGGCCACCGGGCCAGTACCGCCGCGGGTAGTCGCAGTGCGCCAGCACCTGGAAGACGTCGCTCTGCTCGATCATCGTGACCATCTCGGCGAGGTACCGCCGCATGGTCTCCACGCCGCCGGCCGCGGTGAGCATCCGGTTCACCCCGATGAGCCGCCCGTCGACGGTCAGCGAGTGCAGCGAGCCGAGGATGCGGTCGACCGGGGAGGTCGTCAGGTGCGCGGCGACGCTGCCGGCGAACAGGTGCGGCTCCCCGGCCTCCACCCCCGACCACACCCGGAGCTCCGGGAAGCGGTCGCGACACTCCCAGATGGTCTCGGCGTAGACGTCGACGTCGATCGGCCGCTGGTTGGCGGGGTGCCGGTCGAACAGGCCGTCGGCGGTCGCCCGGTCGTCGGCGCCCCAGACGGTGAAGTCGAGATGCTCGGTGAAGGCGACGGCGGGCAGGCCGATCCGGACGGCCTCCGCGCAGGCGCGCAGCATCGAGGCCCGGGGACCGGTGTCCCACGAGAACTCGCTGTGCACATGGTTGTCCGGGGGCAGCATCGCCGTCCATCTTCTCCCGTCCTCCACAGGTGCTGCCGGGCGGGCGGGTGCTGTCGGTGGCACCGCCTACGGTCGTCGGCATGAGCAGCATCGCCCCGCCGAGCACCGACCTGGCCGACGAGGCGCTCGGCGTCCTCCGCGAGCTCACCGGCCGGCCCGACGCGGTCTTCCGCGAGGGGCAGGACGCCGCGGTCGCCGCCCTCGTCGAGCGCCGGCAGCGCGCGCTGGTCGTGCAGCGCACCGGCTGGGGCAAGTCGGCCGTCTACTTCGTCTCCACCGCGCTGCTCCGCCGCCGCGGCAGGGGGCCCACCCTGCTGGTCAGCCCCCTGCTGGCGCTGATGCGCGACCAGGTCGCCGCCGCGGCCCGGGCGGGCATCAAGGCCGTGGAGATCTCCAGCTCCAACGTCACCGAGTGGGCGGACATCAACGCCCGGCTGGCCGCCGACGACGTCGACGTGCTGCTGGTCTCCCCCGAGCGGCTGACCAACCCCCGGTTCCGCGACGAGCAGCTCCCGGCGCTGGTCTCCCGCTGCGGCCTGCTCGTCGTCGACGAGGCGCACTGCGTCTCCGACTGGGGCCACGACTTCCGCCCCGACTACCGGCGGATCCGCGACCTGCTCGGTCAGTTGCCGGCCGGCACCCCGGTCCTGGCCACCACCGCGACGGCCAACGAGCGCGTGGTCGCCGACGTCGCCGAGCAGCTCGGTGCCGGCGGGGTCGACGTCACCACCGTGCGCGGCCCGCTGGCCCGCGACTCGCTGCGGCTGGGGGTGCTCCGGCTGGACACCGACCGGGCCCGGCTCGCCTGGCTGGCCGCGCACCTCGGCGACCTGCCCGGCAGCGGCATCGTCTACACGCTGACCGTCGCCGCGGCCGAGGAGGCCGCTGCCCTGCTGCGCGACGCCGGCTACGAGGTGCGGGCCTACACCGGCCGGCTGGACGACGCCGACCGCAAGGACGCCGAGGAGGCGCTGCGGGAGAACCGGGTGAAGGCGCTGGTGGCCACCTCGGCGCTGGGCATGGGCTTCGACAAGCCCGACCTGGGTTTCGTCGTCCACCTGGGGGCGCCGTCGTCCCCGGTGAGCTACTACCAGCAGGTCGGCCGCGCCGGCCGTGCGGTCGAGCACGCCGACGTGCTGCTCCTCCCCGGCCCGGAGGACATCGCGATCTGGCAGTGGTTCGCCACCTCCTCGATGCCCCGGCAGGACCACGCCGCCGCCGTGCTCACCGCGATGGCCGATGGCAAGGCGTGGTCGGTGGCCCGGCTGGAGACGGTCGCCGACGTGCGGCGGTCCCGGTTGGAGCTGTTGCTCAAGGTGCTCGCCGTCGACGGCGCGGTCGAACGGGTGCAGGGCGGCTGGCGCTCCACCGGCCGGCCGTGGGTCTACGACGCCGAGCGGTACGCGCGGGTCACCCGGACACGGGAGGCCGAGCAGCGGGCGATGCTCGGCTACGCCAAGCCGCTGGACTCCGCGGAGTGCCGGATGGCCTTCCTGCAGACCGCGCTGGACGACCCGACGGCGGCGCCGTGCGGCCGGTGCGACGTCTGCGCCGGCCCCTGGTACTCCGCTGACGTCCCGGCCGGCGCCGCAGCGGCGGCCACGGCGCGGCTGGACCGGCCCGGGGTGGAGCTCGCTCCGCGGGCCCAGTGGCCGACCGGCGCCGACCGGCTCGGCGTCGACGTCAAGGGCAAGATCGCCGCCGGTGACCAGATCGAGGTCGGCCGGGCCGTCGCCCGGCTCACCGACCTCGGCTGGGGGCAGCGGCTGCGCACCCTGCTCGGTGACGACGGCGTCGGTGGGGTGGCTACCCTGGCCGAGGACCTCGAGGCGCCCAGCCTGGAGGAGGACCCGGACGCCGCCCTGGACGTGTCCCACCGGGTGATCCGCCCGGGCCTGCCCTCCGACGCCCCGCCGGACGACGAGCTGATCCAGGCCTGCGCCCGGGTGCTCGCGTCCTGGAACTGGGCGCAGCGCCCGGCCGCGGTGATCGCCATGCCCTCCCGACGCCGGCCCGCGCTGGTGACCGGAGTCGCCCAGGGGCTGGCCCGGATGGGCCGGTTGCCCTATCTGGGCGCCCTCGACCTGGCGCACGGCGGGCCTACCGGCGCGCCGGGCGGGAACAGCGCCTTCCGGCTCGCCGGGGTGTGGGGCCGCGTCGTCGTCGGGGACGAGCTCCGGGCTCGGCTTGCCGGGGTGGACGGGCCGGTGCTGCTGGTCGACGACCTCGCCGACTCCCGGTGGACGGTCACCGTGGCCGGGCGGGAGCTGCGCCGGGCCGGCGCAGCCGCGGTGCTGCCGTTCGTGCTGGCCCTCACGGCATGAGGTTGTCCACAGGTTTTCGAACAGCTGTGCGAAACCTGCGCTAGCGTTCGAGCATGTCGCTCGCGCACCAGCCGTCCATGTGGGACGTCGCGGAGAAGGCCTCGCTCACCCCGCTGTCCGGCCGGCTCACCCGGCACGTCCTGTCCCGCGGCGCCTGGGTGGACCACCTGCCCGGCTGGGTGGAGGGATCCGATGCGGTCCTCGACGTGCTGCTGGGCGACATCGGCTGGCGCGCCGATCGCCGGCAGATGTACGACCGGGAGGTCGCCGTTCCGCGCCTGCTGCGGTGGTACGGCGGTGGCGAGCACCTGCCCCACCCCACGCTCACCGACGCCCGGCACGCCCTCGACGCGCACTACCGGCCCGAACTCGGCGAGCCCTTCGTGACCGCCGGCATGTGCCTCTACCGCGACGGCCGGGACAGCGTCGCCTGGCACGGCGACCGCATCGGCCGCAGCCGCACCCAGGACACGATGGTCGCGATCGTCTCCTTCGGTTCGCCGCGGGCGCTGATGCTGCGGCCGGTGGGCGGCGGCGGGAGCCTCCGGTTCACCGTCGGCCACGGCGACCTGGTGGTGATGGGCGGTTCCTGCCAGCGAACCTGGGAGCACTGCATCCCCAAGACGGCCAAGGGCGTCGGGCCTCGGGTGAGCGTGCAGTACCGGCCCCGCGGCGTGGCCTGAGCGACGTCCGCCCTGCTCAGCGCGCCCCCGACGCCCTCGACGAGGCGCCCCCGGGACCCCCCTGCAGCGGCCTCCCGAGGGCGTGTATCGTTCTCCATGCACCAAGCGAGAACGGACCGGGTCGCAAGGCCTGGGAAACCGCCGGATGAACCCCTGAGGTTCGCTGCTGCGGAACTTGGTGTACAGTGGAAAACACCGCCACGAAGAACGGCCGAGCAATTGGTCGGGGAACGTGCGCGTCCGCTCCTTGAGAACTCAACAGCGTGCCGAAAGTCAGTGCCAAGTAACAATTCCCGTTGGTCTGG
>JABAKE010000068.1 GCA_019779905.1 Modestobacter lapidis
AGGCAAAGTATGTGGCTGCATCGGAAGCTGCAAAGGAAGCAGTATGGCTCAGAAAATTCCTGTTGGAATTGGGAGTTGTTTCTGTAGTGCAAAAACCAATTGTCATGTACTGCGATAACACTGGTGCCGTAGCATAGTGCAAAGAGCCCAGGAATCACAAGAAAGGCAAGCACATTCAGAGAAAGTACCACTTGATCCGGGAATTCATTCAGGATGGAGAGATAGTGGTGGAGCAGATTGCCTCAGCTAATAACTTGGCTGACCCATTTACCAAAACTCTTACAGAGAAAGTCTTCACTACTCATGTTGAGTCTATGGGTCTTAGGTTATGTACTAGTGATCTTTAGTGCAAGTGGGAGTTTGTTGGGATTGGTGTATGCCCTAAAGCCCACTAGCTGCACTCTCATCTTCTGTTACTGGATATTCTTTGGTTTATAAATGGAATGACATTTTTCTCTTTAAAACATGTATGTATGTATGGTTGTATAAGGCCCATTATTTCTAGTAAATGAATCAGGTGTGTAGTGGCTACACACAGATAGGTCTGACTCATGGACACTGGAAATAACAAATCTGTTCATAACTAAAAGATGGAGTTGGGCACCTCATCTTGGTATAAGTTATAATGAGATACTCTCCTGTATTCAGGGTGAATTACCTATGTCACGGGAGGCCTTTCCCGGATCTATCTCATTAGTGCATGTGTCATGCATTGAACAGGACCATTGTAGGTGTGATCTCTATAAATAGTACTATCACAGAGAGAGATCAAATCACCTCATGCTACTAAGTGACCAGTGCTCTTAATCTTGAGCATTTGTGGATGAACTGACGAAGTCAAGTTCTTGTGCTTTAATTCACTATGGGTGAGATTCTTTCATGGGTCAACAGCTCTGTGTTTTGGGTACTCGGGCTTGATTAGTTGGGACGTGCAAATGCAATATAGAATCTATGCCATCTAATGATGGAGTGATCGTCCCCTTAGAATTATCCGATTAATCATCAAATCTAAGATCTTAGTATATGGATGTTCCATATGAATATTGAACTTGTGGGTCGCTCCCTAGATCAAGAGAATAATATTCGGATGATGATTAAGTTAAGGATATGAAGTTCTAAGGATAAGATGTAATCGAGAAGGTTGATAGTACATCGGATAACCTACTTGATTACGGATGTTACATAGAGGGGCATCTAGGTCATTGCACTTAGTAGGTCGAAGACAAACATCATTTGTTGGTGAGTTTATTTTATACATAGTATTTGTCCCTGGAGTGCAACCGTAACTCTTTAGTGGAATGAGTTAAGGTTAAAATGGTCTTAATGTTGCTATGGGTTTAGCATGGACATTTTGATCATTTTGGGAGCCAAGGTCAAATATGTCTTTTGGTCCCTTCTCTAGTCACTTACCTTTATTGGCTTGGTTTCCTAATTTGATTAGGAGTGATGTGGTTGAACTATTTTATTGGAAAATTTAATTCTAGTTGAATTATGGATCATGTGGGCCATAGTGTGTGTGTTGGACATGTGGGCCATGCTATGTGGGACATCCATCATGAGAAGAATCCTTTTTGGAAAAGTTTTCTCATGTTGAAGCTTGCTTTATGGTTAAGTAACTTAAATTAGTAAGTGTTGCACACTAGATTACTAATTGCTAAAGTTTGCTTAATTTAAGGAAAGCTCCTCTTAGTTTCCTAGTTCTACTTGGAGAGAAAAGAAAGGAATAAGCAATAAGGAAAGGAGTCCTTAAATTCTCCATAAAAG
>JABAKE010000069.1 GCA_019779905.1 Modestobacter lapidis
CCTTGATCTTTCGTGATCTTGTCGGGGTTCATGATCGTCGGGGTTCTGAGCCCGCGTGGGCGTGAGGATGACATCGGGGTGTGACGGTTCGCCCGAGGTGGCTCGGGTGGGCGCCGGTTCCACTGGTCGGCCGGGTTTCTCGGGTCGTTGGGTCTGAGAGCCGGTGGTCAGCCGGCTACGGCTGGTGGCGGTGAGCCGGTCAGTCTGGCCAGGGCGTCGAGCGCTGCCAGGGCGAGCGCGGTGAACGGCGCGTTCGCGGCGAGGTGGAGCAGCCGCTGGCGTCCGGTGCGGGCTGCTCGGGCGGGGATGGAGAACAGTCGCAGCCGGAGCTTCTTGGGTTCCCACCTGCGGGCGTCTCCGTTTCCGGGGTGCCCGGTGAGCGCGAGGGTTTGCATCCAGGCGGTCAACTCGCAGGCCAGCGCGACGATGGCGCACCAGATCTTGTTCTGGTCGAGGTCGTGCAGCGGCAGGTTGGTCAGCCCGGTGTCCTTCGCGCAGCGGATGCGGTCCTCGCAGCGGGCGCGGCGGCGGTGCCGCAGCTCGAGTGCGGCCAACTGTCCGCGGCTGGTGTTGGTGGCGAACGCGGTCACCCGCAGGCCGTCGAGGTCTGTGATCCGTAGCTGCGCGCCGGGGTGCGGGCGTTCCTTGCGGACGATGATCCGCATCCCGGCCGGCCAGGAGGACAGGTCGAACAGGTCGGTGACTTCGGCGACCCAGGCGCCGGGCCGGACCTGCCCGTGGGCGTCGTAGGCCGGCTCCCACACGTCATCGGGGATCGCGGCGAGCTTGGCTTGGATAGCGGCGAGGTCGCCGGGCAGGGTGAAGCCCACCGAGTAGGACAGCCTGCGGCGGGTCAGCCAGGCGAGTAGCTCGTGGGTGCCGCCGGCGCCGTCGATACGGACCAGCACCTTCTTGCCGCGGGTGTGCCCGCCGGGTAGCTGCGCCAGGGCTGCCTTCAGCACGGTGAGGTGGTCGGTGACAGTGTTGGACCCGGCGTTGCCCTTGCGCAGCAGGAAGGCCAGCGGCTCACCGGTGCCCTCGGCGCCGTGGTCGACAAACGCCCACAGCGGGTGGAACCCGAAGCCGCGCTTGAACGTCGGGGCGGCCGCTTCCTTCTCCGAGTGCGCGGTCACCAGGGTGGCGTCCACGTCGATCACCACCGGCGCCGCAGCGTCGGCGCCGGAGTCGGGGGCGTGCTCCCCGGCCAACGACCAGGCAGCGGTGCGTGCCGCGGCGCGGGCGGTGTTGATCGCCGCGAGCGCGGCCGGGGCGTCGGCGGCCAGCGTGTCGATGCAGCGGGACACCGTCGGGTCCGACGCCACCGCTCCGAACACCTCGGGAGCCGCGCGTAGCTGGGCGATGTCGGCCAGGCAGTCCCCGCCGATCGCCAGCGACACCGCCAGGTCCAGCAGCACCTTGCCGGGATCGTGGACGGCCAGCGGCTTACGCCACGGCGCCAGCGCCTGGCGCAGCTCCTGGGGAAGACCGACGGTCTGCGCCGTGCGCAGCAGCAACGTCGACCCGGCGTGAGCCACCACCGAGGCGCCGGCCCCGTCGATGGCCGGACGCGGGTAGTACAAGGTAGGTTTCTTCACCTGGAAGGTGCTCCTCGATCTACGCTTCTCGGTTCCTCGACAGTCCCGATTATCGCAGGTCAGGGGCACCTTCCGTTTGATCAACTTTGCGCTATGCAGTCCCGACATGAAAGCCCCGGG
>JABAKE010000070.1 GCA_019779905.1 Modestobacter lapidis
GTAGCTTGAAGATAAGTTCACAGACCATGGTTAACTGTGAAATAAACCGACTGATGTATTGAATTCGGCCGAGAAAACCCCTTATTTCTTTCTCCGTCTTTGGTGGCTCCATTTCCTGTATGGCCTTGATCTTTGTAGGGTCTACTTCGATGCCTCGCTGAGTGATCATAAAGCCGAGTAGCTTTCCTGCGGTAATTCCAAAGGCGCATTTCTGTGGATTCAAACGGAGGTTGTATTTCCTGGCTCTTTCCAAGAATTTCTGGAGGGCTTGAAAGTGTCCTTCTCTGTCTACGGATTTCACTATCATGTCGTCCACATATACCTCGACTTCTTTGTGAATCATGTCATGCAATAGAGTAGTAGCTGCTCTTTGGTAAGTAGCCCCGGCATTCTTTAGACCGAAAGGCATTACCTTGTAACAGTACGTACCCCATTGGGTGATGAAAGAAGTCTTCTCCCTGTCTTCTGGTGCCATCTTGACTTGGTTATAACCGGAGAAACCATCCATAAAAGATAGGAGGGCATGGCCCGCAGTGTTGTCTACGAGCACATCGATATGAGGTAACGGAAAGTCGTCTTTAGGGCACGCCTTGTTCAAGTCTCGGAAGTCGACGCACATCCTTACTTTCCCGTCTTTCTTAGGTACCGGCACGATGTTGGCTAACCATGTGGGATACTCCACTACTTGCAGAAATCCGGCGTTAAACTGCTTGACCACTTCGGCTTTGATCTTTAGGGCCCATTCCGGTTTCATTCTTCTTAGCTTTTGCTTAACCGGTTTTATGGTCGGATCGGTTGGAATGTAATGCTGAACGATGGCGGGATCGATACCGGGCATGTCTTCATACGACCATGCGAAAGCTTCTAAATTATCTTTTAATAATTCGATCATGTTAGCTCTTTCATGTGTATTTAGAGTGATTCCAATTTTTATTATTTTAGGCAATTCCTCGGTTCCTAAGTTGATTGATTCCAATTCTTCCATATTAGGTTGTGTCTGTCTTTGGTCCCATTGCTTTGACAGCTCCGGGGAGACATCAACCCTTGGATCTATATCCATGCCAAAAACATCCATTGAGGATAGAAAAGAGACGCTGCGATTTGAAGGAAATGAACTTTTATTAATTGAAATCGAAACGACATAGATTTTTATTGAAACTTAGCCTTTATAAGAGGCATAAGTTGTAATGGAAATGCTAAACAAGAGAATAAAAACTAGAATAAACTCCTACAAGCTAAAGTCTGACGGCACCGAAGAAGCTTCTTCGAGGACTTCCATGGTTGATCCTTTGTTGAGGCTCCAGTTGGTAAGAGGGGTGTCGGTTGGTTCGAACGATGTGGTGGAGGGATTGTTGTGAACGTTTCCCTCGATGGATAGTATTGTATCATCGAATAAATTGGCGAGGCTTTCCATTTTCTCGGCCCAATCCTCCTTTTCTGATAAGTCGTCGCAGTCATATTCTTCGGCGAATGCAATAGCAGGAGGGTAGCTTTCGGTAAAGAATATCTCGAATCCCGGGACTGTAGTGTTGGTGGTTATGTCATAGTATGGTTCGGGGAAACCGCAGTAGGGGAAGTCTTCACCTTCCTTGATGAAAGATCCATTAAGAGTGAGTCTGGATGGTTCGATAGTGATGGTGTACCCTTGCTTCTTAGCCCGAGCCTGGTTTCTTTCTTTT
>JABAKE010000071.1 GCA_019779905.1 Modestobacter lapidis
TTGTGTTTATATGATATATATATAAATATTTCATTAGATGTTCCACTACCATATAATCATACCAATGAAAAATCATTGGATATATTTATGTATGAGCACGGTAAATACATTAGATCCGTTATATTATTTAATAATTATATAAAAAATTCTACACCAGTGCATTGTTACATGTTCATTAAAGGATAGTTATTGTCAAACCCACCAACTGGTCGTATATCATATAATCATCATTTATTTCACTTATGTATTATTTAGGAACCTTTCTCAATACGGTGAGCTGTTTCTCATTAGACTATTTACCTTATCACAAATAGTCTGACTCTTAATAAAGAAAATTATCCCGTTCCGAGATCTAGTAGCATTGGTAAGATGGTTAAGTCCCCCAATTAATTTTTGTTAAATTTCTCTCAGATGACGAATGTCATCTTAATAACGAGGATACTAGGAGCTGTACTAAGATAATATTATATTAAGGCTATACTTACATATATTTCGTGGAAAACCAGCTATCTTCGCACCAGATTTGTCTTTCACCTCATATCACGCCTCATCAGATGTTATTGCAACAACAACCTGTTCGACCTATTTTAATTCGTCTGGACGTAATAAGATCGTGCGATTTCGGGTTTACTACAATTAACTATATTACTCACTTAATATTAGAGTTATATTTGATATAGATTCAATTTTTTTACAATAAAATTTTATTTTATTTTGCTAATTGTAGTAGCTTACTGACCCATTATGCAAAAGGTATTTGACAAACATTTTTATTGTTTATCCATGCTTATAAAACCACCATTTTCATACTTTCCCTTACGGTACTTTATATGCTTATTGATCTGTATTTAGCCTTAGAGTTTGTTACTCTTTATTCATACATTTTTACACATACTACTTATTTGAGGCTTTGTTTATTTCGCTCACCACTACTTTAAACATCTCTGTTGATTTATTTTCCTTAAGGTACTTAGATGTTTCAGTTCCCTTAGTCACTTATTTATGGTTTCCCTTTGGTTTTAATAGAGGATGAAAATATTCTCTATTTACGTTACCTGTCAGATAATAGCCTTGTACTCTATGATGGTCCCTTTAATTCTACCATACACATTTCAAATCTATTTTCCATATTCGTACTTATAAATTAATTTGTTGCCACACTTTTGTAATTATTAAATAGCGGGACAAGCCCTTGGCGAGGCCCTTCCCCTTCGGGGGAGGGCCCACCTTTAAAAAAGGTAGGCCCTGAGAAATTATTTATTGGGAACCAGGTTAAACACCCAGTTCCCTGGGCTACGCTCTGGGACCAAGGGTAAAACCCTAGGTCCGGCCCCGAAGGGGGTGGGACCCTAAATGGAAGATTTTAGGTCCTAAAGGATGGAACTAGTAAAGTCATTAATTACCTTCTAGCCCTCCCCCCCCAAAAAGGGGGGGGCTTGCCCCCACCGGGCAAGGGCCGGCAGGGACAAGACACCTAAATTATAAAAATAAGGAATAAGTGATGATACATCACAGAAATCAAATAATAGAAGATTCACATTTTACCTGCAGTATCCCCTACAAATGAATACAACAGTCTTCGGCTTTGTAGAGGGATTACAAATGAGAGAGCTATTCTATTAATAAATATAATATATTCCATTGCGTGGT
>JABAKE010000072.1 GCA_019779905.1 Modestobacter lapidis
TAAAGCTGAGTATGAGGCACTCATTGCAGGCCTCAACAGCGCCAAAATCCTGGGAGCACAGTGGCTAGTGGTCTTTAGCGACTCACAGTTGGTGACGAGCCAACTGAGCTGATCGGACCGCGCCCCTCCGTTCCTCCTCCGCTGCCATCCGCCCCGGGTCTGTCGGGGTCCGGAAGGAGGGAGAGGGAAGAAAGAAAGGCGGGTATCAACATTTTTTTGTGGGTATGCCAGATTTTCTATTCTACTTGGAATTTAGAATGGTGATCCGGAGATTCACCTTCACAAGTAGAAAGGAAATCAACTTTTTCCTAACTTTCCATTGCACACATATTTTAAAGAAAAGAGACAAGTTTTTGTTTTGAATGCCGTGAGAGGCGGTTTTCTTTGTTTGCCGTGGAAGGCGATTTTGTGCCGTAAGAGGCGATTTTGCCGTGAAAGGCGATTTACAAATCTCATCAAAATGAAAGACAAGAATTGTGATTTTTTTTGTCTCTTTATAAAAAAATACATACAATGCAATAGAAAAGAAAGAAAAGGAATCTGACTTCTCATGCGATTGTGGGGGACCCGTTCAGATCGACGGTCGCGAGTCATGTATGGACTCCGCCATCGTCCTTCAGACGAGAACTTCGATGCTTGATTCTTGGCTTGGCTCCAACCTCAGATTTTTAGAGGATAAGGACCAAAGGTAGGTCCTATATCCGGTAAAAAGCCGAGTAGACGGGCTGAAAAGCCGCATCTGGCCATGTTGGATAGAAGGAGAGGTGACCTTGGGGGGGTGGCCCCCCAAGGGGCTTTGATCACCTTGTAGAGTTTGCTGCAGCAGAGTTTTCTTCAACAGAGGAGAGTTTGTTGCAGAGGTTTTGGATTTTTCTTGACTTTTTCAGATGATTTTTCCGACGATTTTTCCGGAGCTTTTTCGGCCTTGTTTTCCTTGGAATGGCCTCCTATTTATAGGCATTTGGTAGCCATTTAGGAGAGTTTATGAGCATTTATGGTATTAATGCTCATGATGGGAGGAGTTACAAGTTTTTAATTTCTTGATTTGGTAACTCCTTTTTCCTTGATTGTGATTGGCCGATGGAGAATGAGGGCATTTAATCGCCTTTAAATCTCCATGATGATGGGAGTTTCATGAATTAATGTCATGATTGCTTGGACTTGTAACTCCCATTTGCTCGCTTCTGATTGGGCCGTCCAAAATAATGAGTTAATGACTGCAATAAGTTGCCATAAACAAGTCAATTAACAGCATTAAATGGTCTCCCGGTCGCTTGAAGAGTCACGGGCCGCGCCGCGTCCTTTGGAATTCTTTTGGCGATGATCATCGATGGATCTTGATGTTGATCGACATCGGATGACCATGCAATTTCAGATTTTGGTTAATATCAACGAGCCGGCGACATCTGTCCAGTCGATTTCTCGATCGGTCGGGCAGAAAGTGCACTTTCTTGATCGGCCGGTTGACGATTTTGAGGCGTCGGATGATGATCCCATGATTCCGGCGGCGAATCCATGATGTCGACGGAGATCGACGGATTTCATGCTCAAAAAATCAGATTTTGGAAAGATCGCAGGAGCCAATCAACTCGGGACGCGAAAAAAACCCGGAAAACGGGCTCCCCGG
>JABAKE010000073.1 GCA_019779905.1 Modestobacter lapidis
GCACCCGCAGCCACCGTGCCCACGTTCCGCGACACCTCCTCCGCCGCCGCCGACACCACACCCGACTGCGCGCTGGTCTCCTCCGCCGACGCCGAGATCTGCGCCGAGGACGCCGACAACTCCTCCGAGGACGCCGCCACCGCATCCGCCGACGCGGCGATGTCGGCCACGGCGCCGGCCATGTTGTCGGTCGCGGTGTTGAGCGCGAGCGCCATCTGCCCGAGCTCGTCCCGGCTGGTCACCGGGAGCCGGCCGGAGAGGTCCCGGCCGGCGACCCGCTCGAGCGCGGTCTGGACGGCGCGGATGCCGCGCACGATGCGTCCGGAGATGACGGTGGCCAGCGCGACGCCCAGCACCAGGGCGATGGCCGCGACCACGACCATGTCCCGCACGGTGTCCGCGGCCGCCTGGCGCGCCTCGGCCCGGGTGCTGTCCACCCGGGCGTCCACGGAGTCGACCAGCTCGGTCATGGCCTGGTCGAGCACGTAGAAGACATCCCACTTGTCGCCGGTCGAGAGCGCGTCGCCCTCGTCCAGCCGGCCCTGCGCCCAGAGCGTGAAGATCTGGTCGTTGTAGTCGCTCATCGTGGCCCAGTTCTGCTCGATGCTGTCCAGGCTGGCACCGGCCGCGGGATCCAGCAGCGTCCGGTCGATGGCGAAGAGCCGCTCGAAGCCCTCGGCGCCGTCCCGGTAGTGGGGCACGTTGTCCCCTGCCTCGGCGGCGGCCACCGCGCCGCCGTCGACGCGCGCCCGCCAGGCGGTGATGTTCTGCCAGTTCGACGCCCAGAGCAGCTGGTAACGGGCGGCTTCCACCTCCCGTTGCACGCCCACCGCGGCGGTGGCCCGGTCGTTGAGGTCACTGACCCGGGACGAGCCGATGATGCCCGTGCCGGCGACGGCGATCAGCCCGATGAGCAGCAGGGCGCTCAGGGCGGCGATGCGCGTGGCGATGCCACGATCGCGCACCCACTGGCGCGCTCCGGACGCGAGATCGGCAGTGGGACGCCCGGTGGGCTGGGCGGTGGTGCTCATGACGGGGCTCCTGGGAGGTGGGTGGATCGACGCGGTCGCCATCCCGCCGGGGAAGGGACGGGACGGCGACCGCGTGGTCTGGGGTGCCGGATCAGGTGGCTATTCCCTGGCCCCATTCTCAGGGGACGAGCGCTACGGGAACGATTCCTCCGCATCGTGTTCCGAAACCGTTCCAGAAAGGCTGGTCACCGTTTTCGAGAGAAGCGTCATGTCGACAAGGCGAGCCAATCGGCGAGTACCCAGGAAAATGCAAGGAGGCCGCCACCCCGCAAGGGGTGACGGCCTCTCGTGCCGGTGCGGGAATGGGTCAGTAGGTGAAGCGGCCGACCGTGGTGCGCAAGTCGCTGGCCATCCGGGACAGCTCGTCCACCGCGACCCGGGTCTGACCCAGCGCCTGCGTGGTCGAGGACGCCGCAGCCGAGACACCGGTGATGTTCGTGGCGATCTCACCCGACCCGCTGGCCGCCTCCTGAACCGACCGGGACATCTCGTTGGTCGTAGCCGTCTGCTCCTCCACCGCCGAGGCGATCGTCAGCTGGAAATCGTTGATCGACCCGATCACCTCCGAGAT
>JABAKE010000074.1 GCA_019779905.1 Modestobacter lapidis
TGTTGAGCTCATTTTTGGATTGGGATACCATTTGCTCTCTTCTCTAAATCTGATCTTGACCCTTTCAAAAAAAAAAAAACTTCTGTCACTTTTGGATTCACATTTGAGAAATTTTGGTATTTTCCTTTTCGGATCTCGCAGCTCGCAGAAATGCTGAGCTCATTTTCGGATTGGAATGCCATTTGCTCTCTTCTATGAATCCAATCTTGACCTTTCAAAAATCCCATCTCGTGTCCCTTCCAAGGATGCGATTTGCAACATTTGTGCCTAGCGGTGCTAGTACGCCCGTTCGGGTCTACTGTATTCGCGACCGACACATTTGTATCTCCAACCTTATATCATTTTACTTCGAGTGAGCTTCGCTTCTCGGTAATCTGAATTAAGGTTCACAATTGCTTCTAGCAGTCACTGGGACGCTCACTCTGAGCTTGCCCTACCTGCGTTCAGAACAATTGTGCCCTCTATGGCTTTTTGCCTTCTTCATTTTGCTTGGGCCGGGCCATGTCCCCCGAGTGATTTGAAAAGACAAAACCATAGTATTTTCCATTTATGATCACTACTTTCTTGTGATTACTAATGGATATGGTCTTGTTTCAGAAGTTTTCCAAACTAACAATGGCAGCTTCATTAACCATCACTTTCGATGAGAACAAGTACCAGCTCTTCCTCAAGGAGAACCAAACCAAGCGCACTTACAAGCGCCCTGCCAGCTGCCGAAGCATCACTTCTCTCGGCAACTCTCAGAACACCGGGTCGACCTCTACTCCCCGGACCATTGTCTTCGGGTCGCTGGGACCATTCCCACTTCCCGCAGAAGAAACTGCACCTGCCAAGAAGCAGAAAACTGCCTCCGGACGTGTCGCTGCTCCGACATCCAAGGCAACCAACAAAAAACCCGAGGCCCGTGGCAACCCCACAAAGCCTCAACCTGCAAGGAACCAAGTCTGCTCCAAGACTTGGTCACCAAGGCCTTCACCCAAACAGAGAAGGTCCCAAAAATCTGCAAAGCCAGCATACCTGGCCCCTCTCAAGGAGAACCGGTTCTACCCTCTCGCCTACATGAAAGAGGACAGACCAACCCTCCACCAAACAAAAACAACTCAGCATGAGCCGGCTTGCTCCTACAAGCCCAAAATCAAGTCATGCATCGTCAGGCCTCCGCAAGAACCTGCCAAGGCCTGTACTCCTGCAGTTCGACCCTTCCTCTCAACAGGGGCCGAACTTGCAAAATTCAAAGCTTCGCTCCGACAGGCCAAGGACCGCGTCCAGATCCTGTCCATGCCCAACTTCAAAGAAGACAGGCTCGGCTGCTGCGCACCAGGGACTACGTCCTTCATTGCTAGAGCCCAGCCAGAGCTAACCGAAGCTCAAATTGCACGTCGTATGCGCCGCCGGGTGGCATATCGACAAAAGAGACTGGAGAAGCAGAAAACCCAGCATTCTGCATTTCAGGTCTCTCAAAAATGGGTTGAAAAAGAAAGACCCGATCAAGTTGCTGCTGTCCACATGGTTGGCAAAACCAGAAGACGTCAGAAGTCGGCAACCAAAATCCATGTCAGACGACCAGTGACTCGCAGCGTCACTCGGACGAGAAGACATC
>JABAKE010000007.1 GCA_019779905.1 Modestobacter lapidis
CCGATCACCGCGTCGTGGTCCTACTGCTACGACGCCAACGGCAACCGCACCTACGACTCCACCTCCACCGCTCCCACCGTGGCCTGCCCCGGGCAGCCCGGCGGACCCGCCGCGACCTACACCTACGACCCCGCCGACGCCCTGATCGCCCGCGCCGGCACGCCGGCCGGGGCGTTCAGCTACGACGGGAACGGCGCCGAGCTCACCGGAGCCGGGGCGACCACTCGCACCGGCGCGTCCTGGAATCCCCGCGGGCAGCTCACCTCGCTGACCTCCAACGGGACCACGACGCCGTTCAGCTACGCCGGCGAAGGCAACAAGGAACGACTCACCGCCGGTGGCAGCGGCTACCAGAACACCCCACTGGGGGTCACCACCCAGACCGGCACGGGGGCGAGCACGGTGATCCGCGAACCAGGCGGAACCCCCGTCGCCCTGCGCATCGGCGGCGCCAGCTACTACTACATCGCCGACCGGCAGGGCAGCACCATCAGCCTCGTCGACGCCACCGGCGCCGAGGTCAACCACTACTCCTACGACCCCTACGGCAACGCCCGCGCCACAACCGAAACCGTTCCCAACCCCTGGCAGTACATCGGCGGCCAATACGACACCACCACCGGCCTCTACCACCTACAAGCCCGCTACTACGACCCCACCCTCGGCCGTTTCACCCAACCCGACCCCAGCGGCCAAGAAGCCAATGTGTATGCCTACGCGGCGTGTAACTCTGTTAACTCCAGTGACCCAACGGGCCTCGCGCCCAACTGCGGTCTTGCTGCAGCGGCGGGCGGAATCCTGGGAGGACTCGTCGGGGCTGGGCTTGGAGGGTTTGCGTCCGGGGGAAATCCAGTGGGCGCTGCCGTCGGCGCGGTGAAAGGAGCGGTTAGTGGGTATGAAGCGACTTCTGCTGTGTGCAACTCGGATGAATCGGCAGGTGGACGAGTTCTAGACGGAGTCAAGGCCTATTTGAACGTCGATGAACCGTGACCAAGCGCTACATGCCCTTAAGAGAGAGAGAGGAGAAAAATGACTCCCCGATTAGATCTGTTCTTGCGCCTTACTGGCGCCCTGGTTGGCCAGCAGCGACCGCCTACTTCTGGTCGACATCCGGTCCTCGGTTCGACATCCTATTCCTCGTGCTGAGGATTCGCTTGGCGTCGGCCGATCTGGGGTCCTCGTCGAGTTGGAGCCGTGGCGACAGTCAGAATAGGCGTTGCCGCTGACTACTCGAAGCTGGCATACGATACCTGTGTAGATGGATGGCTAGTACCCTAAATGCTGCCCATGGCCCGCCGCGGCAGTGGCCATGGATGCCCGACTCGGAGGAGAGACCGTGGGAGACAGGAACCCTGACTCGACCCCAGCGTCAGACGGAAAGGCGCGGAGGCCTGGCGAAGATCAGATGGTCCAACGTCATGGGAGTGGTTCGACAGCCTTGTGGGTCGCTCGAACTCTGGGCGTTGCGCTGTTCGCCGGTGTGATTGGTTACCTTATCGGGAAATGGTCGACAGCTGGCATCTTCTTCTTCGTGTGGGTCGGATGTGCGGTAGTTCTTCGCGTGTATGCGTTGAGATTGCGACACCGGCACGGTGGTGCATGATGCATGAAGGATTCGATCGGGACCATTCATTCTACGGTCAAGCACAGCGAGATAGTGGTGGACCTGGTGCGAACGGGCTCGGCATGGGTAGAGGCCATAGCCGCGGATTGGCTGATGAAGTCTTTGCCAGCCGGACCGACCAGTCCGGGGCCGCCGACTGGGGGAAGCGGCACGGGTGGGTACGTCCAAACCCCACAAGCCGCGAAGCGGATCGCCTGGAGCGGTTAGTGAAAGGCGCTCCGGTTCGAGTCAGTGATGACCATCATGTCCACCGCCCGATGATCGGCTCATTCAAGGGCGCAGACGCGGGGTTATTCGATGTAGCGCTTACTACTTCTAAGGGCCCGATCTCGGAGTGGGCGTGTACGATCACCGCCACCCCGCCCAATTCCCCCCCGTTTCGGCTTGCTCCAGCTCGAGTTTGGCTGCATAACCCCTTGCGGTGGGGGCGGGTGGAGAGCGGAGATGAGTCCTTCGACGCGCGTTGGCGCGTACTTGTAGGTGACGATCATCGCGCCGAACAGTTGGCTCGGGACCCCGTGGTTCGGCAGTCGCTCCTGAGCACCGACGACGGTGACGAAATCTGGACATCCAGCGGCTTTGTCGTCGCAGTACGGCCAGGAGGGCATCGACCAGAACTGATTGAGCACCACCTGAACCTACTGCATGTGATTTGCCGATCGCTGTCAGTTCTCTAGGCGTGCTTCCAGGGGAGTCACGTGCCTAGCCCGGCGGCAGGACGGTGAACCCGGTGGGGACGGCGCCGTCCGCGTGGTGCAGCCGGATCCCGGCGCCGCCGGGCCGGCTCTCATCCGGAACCGTGAACTGCAATGTCGCCGACCACCGTTCGCCGCGACCGGTGACCGTCCCCAGCGGCACCTCGACGCCGCCCTGCACGAAGGACACCGGGACATCGACCATCGCGGTCTCCTCGTCGGCGCCGGGATAGTCGTTGCAGCCTTCGCGCAGCCATTCGAACTCTGCGGTGACCGGCGTCCCGGGCGGGCCCTCAGTTGGGCTCAGCGTGACCTGGGGACCCACGCAGGCGGCGACGGCGCCGCCGCCCGCGCCGCAGCCGGCCAGCAGCAGCGCCACCAGCCCGGCTCCCAGCGCCCGTCCGCCCATGCGGGCGAGGATGGCCCGGCTCAGCGCTGGAAGTCGATGGTGTGCGGCACGAAGAAGGACAGGTCGTCGGTGATCAGCCCGTCGGACTCGCGGATGCCCAGCCCGGCCGCCTCACCGTCGACGACCCAGGTGCCCAGCACCGGGTGGTGCGGCCCGTCGGGGCCGGCGAAGTCGGGCAGCTCGGCGAGCTGCTGCACCACCCACCCCTCGGCGCCGTACCGGCCGCCGCGGGCAGTGAGCAGCTCCTGCCCGCCCGGGGCGATCAGCTCGACGTTGTTCCCCTCCCGACCCAGCAGGGGCTTGCGGGCGTAGCCGGCCTCGTTCAGCTCGGGCGCGCGGCGGTCGTCGGCGAAGTAGGCGGGCAGCAGCAGCCGGGAGATCACCGGGTCGTGCTCGTAGCGCTGCCACAGCACCGGCAGCAGGCCCTTGTTCGACCAAAGCATCTTCCAGATCGGCTCGACCCAGGTCGTGCCGCCGTCCGGCCGGCGCAGGTCGGCCAGCACCGACGGGCCGTACGGGTCGTCGAGCAGCCACTCCCAGGGGTACAGCTTGAAGACGACGTCGATCCGCCGGCCGTCCGGGTCGTAGAACCGGGCGTCGCCGGTGTCCAGCCCGATCTGCTCGGTGGTGATGATGCTGGCCTCGTAGCCGGCCCGGGTCACCGTCTCGGCGAGGTAGGCGACGGTCATCCAGTCCTCACCGGAGGCGTCGCCCGAGGTCCAGGCCAGATGCACCAGAGGCCGGTGCCCGTGCTCGGACTCCCAGCGGCTGAGCACCCGCTGCCAGGCCGCGACCAGCCGGTCGTCGAGCTGGTTCCACTGGTCGGTGCCCTGGCCGGTCTCCAGGTGCCAGGCCCACTGCACCACCGCGGCCTCGACCAGCGAGGTCGGGGTGTCGGCGTTGAACTCCAGCAATTTCGGCCAGCCGGTGCCGTCCCAGCGCAGGTCGAAGCGCCCGTACACGCTGGGCGGCTCGGCCTCCCAGGTGGCCCGGATGACGTCGCGGGCGTCCCGCGGCACGTGCATGCGGTCCAGCAGCCGGTCGTCGGCGAGCGCGACGTCCCCGGCCTCCACGCAGGCGGCGAACAGCTGATCGGTGGCGTCGGCCAGCTGGTCGATCTCGGTGCCGGGAAAGTCGTAGAAGACGTCCTCGCGCCAGTAGGAGCGAACCTCCCCACCCGGCACGGTCGTCTTGTTGTAGACCAGCCCCTGGCTCTCGATCTCGGCCTCCCAGCCGAGCCGGGCCTTGCCGTACAGCCGCCTCACGAACCGCCCGTCCCGACGCGCCCGCTGCCACCGGTGCCCAGGCCACCGGAGATCCGGGTACCGGAGGAGACCGTGCCGCTGCGCGGCAGGCCGGTGCGGGCCCGGGCCGCGCCGTCGGCGGGGTTCACCCGGGTCGCCGCGCCGGAGTACTGGGACGGGATCTGCTGACCGACGGAGTAGCGGTTCCCGCCGAAGCCCCCCACCAGGAAGAAGAACGGCACGCCACCGATGAAGCCGCCGTTGCGCTCGGCCTCCTCGCACTGCGCGTCGTCGACCACCTGGTCCTGCTCGTCGACGCAGTAGACGCGCTCGGCGTCCACGTCCTCGTTCGCCCCGCCGGCGCCGCAAGCGGCGAGGAAGCCCATCGCCGCGCCGGTCAGGGTGACCGTGCCGACCGCGGCACGTACCCGGTTGCCCCGCGACGTGGACATGTCTGGTCTCCCTGTGGTCAGCCGTCCGACGGGCACATGCTGTCGGACCGGATGCGTCGGCTCCACCCGGCCGGCGGCCCGGGCTCCCTCCAGTGTCGTCCATGCCGGTGACCGGGGGCCGGCGGTGACCCGGCTCCGGGCGCCGGGTGGGGGTGGGGGTTCACAGCTGCGAGGGCGATGATGGCCCTCCGCTCGAGGTGGGGAGGGCCGGATGGCCGCGAACGGACCGCAGCCGGATGCGGCCCCGTGGGGCCCGCCGGGCGCGCCGACGGCCGCCCCGCCGCTCGCGGACCCGCCGACCACCTGGCCGCCGCCCGCCGGCCCACCGCCCACGCCGCCGGGTCGCGGCGGTGCGGGGGAGCGGCCCGGCGGACGGCGGCCGCGGCGCTTGGTGCGGCGGGGGCTGCGCCGGATCGCGAAGCTGGTCGCCGTCCTCGTCGTCGTCCAGGGCCTGGCCATCGCGTCGCTGAACCTCTGGACGCCGGGCACCAGCCGGTTCATGGCCGCCAGCCAGCCGGGCGTCGTCCAGGAGCACGTGTCGATCGACAACGTGTCGCGCAACGTCATCGCCGCGGTGATCTACCACGAGGACCAGCACTTCCCGACCCGGGTGCAGGCCTTCAACTGGGGCGAGTTCGCCGACCGGGTGGACCGCCACCTCCGCGGTCTCCCCGACGAGAGCGGGTCGACCATCCACCAGCAGGTCGCCAAGAACCTGTTCCTCACCGGGGAGATGAGCGGCACCAGGAAGGGCGTGGAGGCGCTGCTGGCGATCGAGCTCGCGGCACTGGTCGACGACGTCCAGCTGCTGGAGATCTACCTCAACGTCGCCCAGTTCGGCCCCGACCTGTACGGCGTCTGCGCCGCGAGCTGGTACTACTTCGACCGGCCGCCGCACGACGTCGAGCAGGGGCAGGCCATCCAGCTCGCCGGGCTGCTGCCCTCCCCGGGCCACGTCGCCCGGGCCGCCGGCGGCGGCATCGAACGCATCGCGGACGGCAACCCGACCAGCTCGTACACGATCGCGAACGCCGAGGCCAAGCTGCCGCGGTGGTTCGCCGCGCACGGCCTGGACCCGGTCTGGGAGCTGGGCATCGAGGGCTACGCCGAGCCGGGGGACGGCGACGGCGACTCCTGCTCGACCATGCCCGCCCAGGTCGCCGACCGGATCGCGCAGGAGGAGCAGGAGAGCTCCGCCGGCTGAGTGGATCCACCCCGCCGTCCCGCAGCGGGCCCTCCCGGGACTCGGTAGGCGGCATGGCCGCTTTGACCCGCTACCGTGCGAGCCGTGCCCGTCGTCGCCCGTCCCGCCCTCGGCTACGCGTTCACCATCGCGGCCGCCGGCCTGCTCGCCGTCAACGGCGCGGTGTCCGCGCTGGCGCTGCAGGCCGGGATCTCGGCGACCCGGCTGACGGCGCTGCGCTGCACGGGGGCGGCGGTCGTGCTCGTCGTGGTGCTGGCCCTCGCGGCGCCTGGACACCTGCGGATCCGCTGGCGGGAGGTGCCGTTCATCGCGGTGTTCGGCATCGCCGGCATCGCGCTGACCCAGTTCCTCTACTACGTCGCCATCGGCCGGCTGCCGATCGGCATCGCGCTGGTGTTCGAGATGACCGCGCCGGTGTTCATCGCGCTCTACGTGTGGCTGGTCCGGCACGAGCGGGTGCGCAGCCGGCTGTGGCTGGCGCTGGTGCTCTCCCTGTCCGGCCTGGTGCTGGTCGCCCAGGTGTGGCAGGGCGGCGGGTCACTGGACCTGCTCGGGGTGGCCGCCGGGCTGGCGGCGGCGCTGTCGCTGGCCACCTACTACCTGATGGGTGAGCGCGGGACCGTCGACCGCCATCCGGTGGCCCTCACCGCGTGGGCCTTCGTCGCAGCCGCGGTGTTCTGGTCGGTGGTCGCGCCCTGGTGGGAGTTCGACATCGGCGTGTTCGGGGAGCGGGTGCCGATCTCGCTGGGCTCGGTGCAGGTGCCGGTGGGCCTGCTGATCGGGTGGGTCGTCGTGCTGGGCGCCGTCGTCCCGTTCTGGGTGTCGCTCGCCGCCCTCCGGCACGTTCCCCCGACGACGGCCGGCATCGTGGCCACGATCGAGCCGGTGTTCGCCTCGGTCGTCGCCTGGCTCTGGCTGGAGCAGGTGCTCACGCCCTGGCAGATCACCGGAGGCGTCGTCGTGCTGGCCGGGATCGTGCTGGCCCAGACCGCCCGCACCCAGGAACCGGCGCTGCCGGAGACGGGCCCCACCTGAGCGGGGCCCGGCACCGGCCGGGCCGACGGCTCAGGCGGGGAGGGCCGCCTCGATGGCGGTGCGGACCTCGGGGGAGTCGGGCTGGGTCCGCGGCCGGAACCGGGCCAGGACGGCGCCGTCGGCCGCGACCAGGAACTTCTCGAAGTTCCAGGCCACCGGGCCGGCCTCCCCGGCCAGGTCGGGAACCTGGGTGAGCTGCTGGTAGAGCGGGTCGGCGTCCTCGCCGTTGACCTCGACCTTCGCCGTCATCGGGAAGGTGATGCCGTAGGTCGCGGAGCAGAACCCCTCGATCTCCGCCGCGGTGCCCGGCTCCTGCCCGGCGAACTGGTTGCACGGCACGCCGAGCACGGTGAAGCCGCGGTCGGCGTACTCGCGCTGCAGCGCCTCCAGCTGGGTGTACTGCGGGGTCAGTCCGCACCGGCTGGCCACGTTGACGACCAGGGCCACCCGGCCGCCGGTCAGCTCGCCCAGCGTGGTCGCCTCACCCTGCAGGGTGGTGACGGGCAGATCCAGCAGGTCGCTCACGGCAGCTCCTTCGACGGGGACGACGGTCGGGAGCCTCAACCGCTCTGGCCGGGGGGCTGTTCCCCGAGCCCGGACAGGTCGTCGGGGACGTCGACCGCCTGCGACCGCAGCGCCTCCAACGGCACCACGTCCAGGGCGCGGACGTTGGTCGCGGCCAGCACCACCCCGGCCGGCACGCCCGCCCGGAACGCCTCCAGCCAGCGGACGGCGACCACGCACCAGCGGTCGCCGGGCCGCAGCCCCGGGAAGCCGTACGCCGGCCGCGGGGTGACCAGGTCGTTGCCCAGTTCCTGCTGCATCGCCAGGAACTCCGCCGACACCACCGTGCAGACGGTGTGGCTGCCCAGGTCGGACGGGCCGGTGCTGCAGCACCCGTCGCGGTAGAAGCCGGTGAGCGGCTCGGTGCCGCACGGTTCCAGCGGGCCGCCCAGCACGTTGCGTTCGGTCGCGGACTGGTCCGTCACGGTCGCTGCTCCCTCCTCCGTCCCCGACGCCGGGAACGTGTCGATCATGCCGCTCACCGCGGCGCGTCGCGCATCGACGGTCCGGTCATCCGGTCGCGCTCCCTCCGCCGAGCCACCAAGCTGACGCGGTGCGGGTACTCGTGACCGGAGCGTCGGGTTTCGTCGGCAGCCGACTGGGGGTGGCCCTGGAGGCGGCCGGCCACGAGGTGCGGGCGATGACCCGGCACCCCGAGCGGTACTCCGGGGCCGGTACGCCGGTCGCCGGGGACGTCGCCGACGAGGCCTCGCTGCGCTCGGCGCTCGAGGGCTGCACGGCGGCCTACTACCTCGTGCACTCCCTCGACGCCGCCGACTTCCAGGAGCGCGACGCCGCCGCGGCCCGGGCCTTCGCCCGGGCCGCGGCCGGCGCCGGGCTGCGCCGGATCGTCTACCTCGGCGGGCTCGGGGACGACTCCGACGACCTGTCCGCACACCTGCGCAGCCGCCGCCAGGTCGAGCGGCTGCTGGGCGGTGCCGGCGTGCCGGTGACCGTGCTGCGGGCCGGCATCGTGGTCGGCCACGGCGGCGTCTCCTGGGAGATGACCCGCCAGCTGGTCGCGCACCTGCCGGCCATGGTCACCCCGCGCTGGGTGCACACCCGCACCCAGCCGATCGCCGTCGCCGACGTCGTCCGCTACCTGGTCGGGGTGCTGGAGGCCCCGGCGGCCGAGGGCCGGGTGTTCGAGGTCGGCGGCCCCGAGGTGCTCGAGTACCTGAAGATGCTCACCCGGGTCGCGGAGCTGCAGGGCCGGCGGCTGCTCATCATCCCGGTTCCGCTGCTCACCCCCCAGCTGTCCTCGCGCTGGTTGACGCTGGTCACCGACGTGGACCTGCAGACCGGCCGGTCGCTGATCGACTCGATGGCCAACGAGGTGGTGGTCCGGGACGACGCGATCCGCCGCGTCGTCCCGTTCGAGCCGATGAGCTACGACGAGGCGGTGCTCACCGCCCTCGGCGAGCGCGCGCGAGAGCGGCGGGAGGCCCGGAAGAAGCGCACCCCGCGCCGGATCGGCCGGTACGTCGGATGACCCGGCTGCCCGACGCGCTGCGCACCGCGCTCGCCGCCCGCCTGCCCGCCTGGCTGGTCGACAAGGTGCCGCGCGACCACCGGGAGACCGACGCGGCGTTCCGCCGCCGCCGGCGGGTCACCGCGGGGGTGTCGGTGGCCGGGGCCGGGCTGCTGGGGGTGTCGCTGTCGCAGAAGCCGGCGTCCCCGCGGTTCTACGGTCTCACCCTCGCCGTGGCCGGCACCTGGCTGGCCGGCGGCGTCGCCTCGGGGCCGCTGCACCTGGGCTGGATGCGGTCACCGGCCGACACCCTGCGGCGCCCGGTGGTGACCCCGGTGGCCACCGGCGTCGGGGCGTTCGGCGCCTTCTACGCCATCGCGCTGGTGGCCCGGCGGCTGCCGGTCATCGGCCCGGCCATCACCCGGGTGCTGCGCTACGCGCACCAGGGCTCGCCGAGCCTCGTCCTCACCACGACGCTGGCCAACGGCGTCGCGGAGGAGGTCTTCTTCCGCGGGGCGCTGTACGCCGCGGTGGGCGCGCAGCACCCTGTGCTGAAGTCGACGGCGGTCTACGCGCTGGCCACCACCTCGACCCGCAACCCCGCGCTGGTGCTGGCCTCGATCGCGATGGGGCTGCTGTTCGGGCTGCAGCGGCGGGCCACCGGCGGCATCCAGGCCCCGGTGCTCACCCACCTGACCTGGTCGGTGCTGATGCTGCGGTTCCTGCCCCCGCTGTTCGCCGAGCAGCCCTCCATCGACGACCCGAGGCCGCAGGAGCAGGGCTGAAGGGGCCGGCGGCGCGGCTCCCGCGCGCCGGCACCGTGCTCAGGCCGGCCCGGCGGAGCCCGCGGGGTAGTCCTGCAGCGGGACCTCGTCCGCGGCCCACGCGGCGAGCACCGGCGCGACGATCCGCCAGCCCTCCTCGGCCTCGGCGCCGCTGATCGACAGCGTCGGGTCGCCGGTCAGGATCTCCTTGAGCAGCAGCCCGTAGGCGGGCAGCACCTGCGCCGGCGACGTCACCTCCAGCACGTCCCGCTCGAGGTCGAACGGGTCGCCGGCGCCGTTGAGGTTGAGCTCCAGGGCGATCGAGTCCGGCGACAGCCGGAACCGCAGGACATCGGGCTCGGGCTGCTCGTCGACGAACGCCAGGTGCGGCACCGGCCGGAACCGGATGACCACCTCCCGGCGCCCCGAGCCCAGCGCCTTGCCGGTGCGCAGCCGGAACGGCACCCCCGCCCACCGCCAGTTCTCGATGGTGACGGTGAACTCGGCGTAGGTCTCGGTGCCCCGGGCGGGGTCGACGCCGTCCTCGGAGACGTAGTCGGGCAGGTGCCGGCCCTCGACCGTGCCGGCGGTGTACCGGCCGCGGACGCTGCCGGCGCGCACGTCCGCCGGTGGCTGGACGGCACGCAGCACGTCGGCCTTGCGGGCCGGCAGCACCTCGTGGTCGATCGTCCGCGGCGGCTCCATCGCCACCAGCGCCAGGATCTGCAGCAGGTGGTTCTGCAGCATGTCCCGGAGCGCGCCGGCCCGGTCGTAGTAGCCGGCCCGGCCCTCCAGGCCGAGGGTCTCGTCGAAGACGATCTCCACGCTCTCCACGTGCGCGGCGTTCCACACCGGCTCGAACAGCCGATTGGCGAACCGCAGGCCGAGCACGTTCAGCACAGTCTGCTTGGCCAGGAAGTGGTCGATCCGGAAGACCGCGTCCTCCGGCACCAGCTCGCGGAGCACCGCGTTGAGCTCGCGGGCGTCGGCCTCGTCCCGGCCGAACGGCTTCTCCACCACGACGCGGGCCCCGTCCGGCAGGCCCACCTCCGCCAGCGCCCGCAGCGTCGGCAGGAAGATCGTGTTGGGCAGCGCCAGGTAGACCACGGGCGGGCCCACCACCCGGTCCAGCGCCACGCGCAGGTCACCGGCCGAGGTGACGTCGCCGCGGGCGTGCCCGAGCCGGCCGACGAGCTGCTCCCGCACCTGCTCGTCGAGGTCCGGGGCGTGCGCGGTCAGCCGCCGGCGGGCCCAGTCCCGGTACGCCGCGTCGTCCCACTCCTCGCGGCTCACGGCGAGCACCTGCACGTCCTCGTCGAGCGCCCCGGTGCCGTACAGCTGGGCCAGCGACGGCAGCAGCAGCCGGCCGGTCAGGTCGCCGGAACCGCCGAGCACCACGAACGTCGTCACGACCGCCTCCGATCTCCCAGATGCCGTGGTCGAGCGTCGTCCAGTTCTCGATCGCGCTCTCGGTACCCCCTCCGGCGTGCCCGGATCCCGGCGGCGGCAACCACCGTCATCGGATCGTCGTGCTGCGGGCTCAGCCGGCCCAGGCGGCGGTGAAGAAGCCGACCTCCAGCTGCATGGCCCGCCGGTAGGCACCCCGGACGGCAGCGGTGTCGGCTCTGGGGGCGTCGGCGCCGGTTGCGTCCAGCAGGCGTTCCAGCGTGCCGGCCAGCTCCTCGAAGGCGCCGTCGGCGTACGTGTCCACCCACTCGGTGTAGTCGCCGGTGGCCCGGCCGGCGAGCGATCGGCCGAGGTGGGCGTACAGCCGCATGCACGGGACCATGGCCGCACAGGTCACCGCGACCCCGCCCAGCGAGGCCGTGGCCAGCAGGAAGTCGGTGTAGGCCAGCGTCGCCGGGGCCGGGGTCACCGCCGCCAGGTCGATGCCCCAGCGCTCCGCGTAGCCGGCGTGCAGGCGCAGCTCCGCCCGCACCCCGGCCAGCAGATCGGCGAACACGTCGAGGGTCGCCCGGTCGGGGCTGTGCGCCACGCCCAGGGCGTAGCCGCGGGCGAAGGCCTCCAGGAAGAAGGCGTCCTGGGCGACGTACCCGGCGAACCGCTCGCGCGGCAGCGTGCCGTCGGCGATGCCGGTGACGAACGGATGGGCCAGCGCCTCGGCGGCGAGGTCGGCGCTGGCCGCCCACAGCGACGCGGACAGGCTCACGGTGCCACCGCCATGTCCCAGAACGCGATCTCGGCCGCGACCACCTCGGCGAACACCGCCTCGTCGGGCGGGCCGACCCCGTCGGCGGCGGCCGCCAGGTCGGCCACGTAGCCGGCGAAGCCGGGCACCGTCCAGTGCTCGACGAACTCCCGGAGGGCCGGGGCGCCCGGCGCGGCGTACGACCAGGCGTCGAGGTAGCTGCGCTCGACGGTCCACAGCGCGGTCAGCGCGCTGCCGACGCCGGCGGTGTCGAGCCGCCGCAGCAGCGCCGCGTACGCCGCGGTGGCCGGCCGCGGCGCAGCGGCCAGGTCCAGCCCGCGCGCGGCGGCCTGGTCGGCGAACCAGTCCAGCTCGGCCACCAGCGAGACCGCACCGGCGGCCAGCACCGCCTGCGCCGGCCGCGGGGTCCGGGCCAGCAGCCGGGCCTGGCAGGCGAGCAGCTCGGTGACGAACAGCGAGTCCTGCACCAGCCAGGTGTCGAAGGCGCCGTCGGGCAGCGCGCCGTCGCGGACGGCGGCCAGGAACGGGTGCCGGGTGGCGCGCACCCACTCGCCGGCATGGGAGTGCAGCAGGTCGGTCACCGGCACGGGGCGGGCTCCTCGGGATCGTCGGGCAGGGCGGCCAGGTACGCGGCGGCCAGGGTGGGATCACGCATGACGGGCCCCATCACCGCGACGCCGTGCGCGCCGGCAGCGAGGCAGGCCGGGACGTCGTCCGGCAGGACGCCGCCCAGCGCGTAGGCCGGCGGGCCGCCGGCCAGCAGCGCGGCCAGCCCGCCCGGACCGAGGGCGGGTCCGTACCCGGGCTTGGAGGCGGTTTCGTCGAACGGGGAGACCAGCACCCAGTTGCAGCCCTCCTCCCGGGCCCGGGCCACCTCGGCGGCGTCGTGGCAGGAGCGGCCGACCAGCGCCGGCCGGGGGGCGGGGAACGGGTCGGCGGCCGCCAGGTGCACGGCGCCCCGGAGGGCCATTATCGCGATTTCGGCCCCGTCGGGGGCGGGACCGGCGACGACGAGCAGCCCGCCGACCGGCGCGAGCAGCGCCCGCAGCTGCGCGGCCAGCGCGGCGCGCTCGCCGGCGGGCAGGTCCTTCTCCCGCAGCACGACGGCGCGCGCCCCGGCGTCCACGGCTGCCGCCACCGTGCCGACCAGCGGCCCCGCGCACTGGGTCCGGTCGGTGAGCACCAGCAGCCGGGGCAGCCTCACAGCTCGGGCAGCCCCTGCATCGGGGTGGAGGCGGCCGCGGAGAACCGGCGGGGGATCCGCCCGGCGCCGCGGGCCAGCCGGCCGGCCTCCACGGCCTGCCGCATGGCCAGCGCCATCCGCTCGGGCTCGCGGGCCAGGGTGACGGCGGAGGCCAGCAGCACCCCGTCGCAGCCCAGCTCCATCGCCAGCGCGGCGTCGGACGCCGTCCCGATGCCGGCGTCCAGGATCACCGGGACGTCGACCATCTCCCGCAGCAACGCGATGGCGTGCGGGTTGCGGATGCCCAGCCCGCTGCCGATCGGCGCGCCCAGCGGCATGACCGCGGCACACCCGACGTCGGTCAGCCGGCGGCCGACCACCGGGTCGTCGCCGGTGTAGGGCAGCACGGTGAACCCGTCGGCGACCAGCTGCTCGGCGGCGTCCAGCAGCTCGATCGGATCGGGCAGCAGGGTGTGCTCGTCGCCGATCACCTCGAGCTTGACCCAGGAGGTGTCGAACGCCTCGCGGGCGAGCTGGGCGGTGCGCACGGCCTCCCGCGCGGTGGAGCAGCCGGCGGTGTTGGGCAGCAGCCGCACCCCGCAGCGGTCGAGCACCTCCATCATCGCGCCGCTGCTGGAGGCCTCCACCCGGCGCAGCGCCACGGTGACCAGCTGGGTGCCCGAGGCGCGCACCGCCCGTTCCAGCACCTCCAGGCTGGGCGCACCGCCGGTGCCCAGCAGCAGCCGGGAGGTGAACGTCTCCCCACCGAGGGAGAAGGGGTCCGCGGCCTCCTCGCGGGCGAGCGCCGGAGCGAGGGTGGGGGTCAGCGGGTCGGTGGTGGTCATCTCATCAACCTCCTGCGGTGGGGGCGAGCACCTCGACGGCGTCCCCGGCGGCCAGGGCGGTGGCCTCCCAGGAGCTGCGGGGCACGACGCCGCCGTTGACGGCAACCGCCACCCGGCGGTGCCCCTCGGTGCGTTCGGCGACCAGGGCGGCCACGGTCGTCGGGTCGGGGACGTCGGTCGGGACGCCGTTGACGGTCAGCTGCACTGCGCCTCCTGGTGGGGGAACCGGTCGAGGGTGAACGGGGCGGCGAGCTCGGGCAGCGCGCCGGTCACCAGCAGCTCGGTGACCAGGTCGGCGGTGACCGGGGTGAGCAGCGCGCCGTTGCGGTGGTGCCCGGTGGCCAGCACCAGCCCCGGAACGCCGGCAGGGCCGAGCACCGGCGCGTTGTCCGGGGTGCCTGGGCGCCACCGGGCGAGGGTCTCGACCAGTTCCAGCTCGGTCACGCCGGGGACGACCTCGATCGCGTCGCGCAGCAGGTCGTGCACCCCGCCGGCGGTCACCCGGGCGTCGAAGCCGCGGTCCTCCACGGTGGCGCCGACGACCAGCCGGTCGCCGGCGTAGGGCACCAGGTAGACGTGCCGGCCGCGGACCAGCGCCCGCACCGTGCCCTCGAGCAGCCCCGCGGCGCCGGCCAGCCGCAGGATCTGCCCCTTCACCGGCCGCACCGGTACGTCGGGGGCGCCGGGCAGCCGCCCGCCGTGCGCGCCCAGGGCCAGGACGACGGTGCCCGCGGCCAGCGCCGACCCATCGTCCAGCTGCACGCCGGTGGCCCGGCCGCCCTCGACCCGCACCCCGGCGACGCGCCCCCGGACCAGCACCACCCCGGCGGCCGCCGCGGCGGCCAGCAGGCCGGCGTGCACCGCCCGGGGGTCCACCGAGTGGTCGCCGGCCACCTGCAGCGCGCCGCGCAGCCGGGGGGTGAGCGAGGGCTCCCGGCGCCGCGCCTCCCGCGGGGTCAGCCGTTCGACGGCCAGGCCGAGCTCCCGCTGGTAGGCCAGCAGCGCATCCAGGGCCCGCTGGTCGTCGGCGTCGAAGCCGACCACCAGGGTGCCGGCCGTGCGCAGCCCGACCGGCACGCCGCCGGCCTCCTCCAGCTCGGCGGCGAACGCCGGCCAGCGCTGCAGCGAGGCCAGGCACAGCCGTAGCAGCGCCTCCTCGCCGTAGGAGGCCTCGGTGACCGGCGCGAGCATCCCGGCGGCGGCCCGGGACGCCCCGGCGCCGGGGGCGTCGTCCACCACGGTCACCGACAGCCCGCGCTGCGCCGCCCGCCAGGCGATCGACAGCCCGATCAGCCCACCCCCCGCGACGACGACCTCGCGCGCTTTTTCGGGATGAAGCACGCGCGCTTCATCCCGAAAATGCGCGCTGGGGGCGGTCATCGGGAGCCGGCCAGGGCGCGGGCCAGGGCGTCGAGCAGCTCCCGGGTGGCGGCCGCCGGGTCGGGTGCGGCGCTGACCGCCGAGACCACCGCCACCCCGGCGGCGCCGACGGCGACGAGCTCGGCGACCCGGTCGGCGGTCACCCCGCCGATGGCGATGACCGGCACCGCGACGGCGGCGGCCACCGCGCCGATCCGGGCCGCGCCCAGCGCGTCGGGCAGGCCGGTCTTCGTCGTGGTCGGCCAGGCCGGGCCGACCCCCAGGTAGTCCGCGCCCTGGGCGACCAGCGCCGCGGCGCGCTCCGGGTCACGGGCGGTGCCGCCCAGCAGGTGGCCGGGGCCGGCGACCCGGCGGGCGGCGTCCAGCGGCAGGTCCTCGGCGCCCAGGTGGGTGCCGTCGGCGCCCACCGCGAGCGCCACGTCGACGCGGTCGTTGACCAGGCAGGTGGCGCCGGCCGGCGCGCAGATCTCCACCACCCGGCGGGCGAAGTCGTGCAGCACCCGGTCGGTGCAGTCCTTGGCCCGGACCTGCACCACCGGCGCGCCCGCGGACACCGCCGCGGCGACGGCGTCCAGCGCCGCCCGGCCGCCGCGGGCGTCGGTCAGCACGTGCAGCGGGCCCAGCGCCCGGGCGCTCACCGGGCGGCCCGGGAACGGAGCGTGCCGGGCAGGGTCACGACGAGGGTGAGCAGGCCGGCGACGGCGAGGCTGACCAGCGACGCCGACCACCCGTTGGCCGGGTCGATGCCCAGGTCGGCCTGGCGCGCGGCCCACCACGCGGTCCAGCCGGCGCCCGGCCCGGCGAAGGAGGTGGGCAGCGTGAGCTGGTAGGCCACGAAGCCGGCTGCCCACGGCAGCAGCAGCAGCGGCCGGGCCGGCGCGGTGTCCGAGACGTTCCACGCGCCCCTCGGCAGCACGAAGTAGACCAGCACGAACACCGCGACCAGCGGCACGAACACCGCGCCGATGAGGAAGAGGAACGGCTCGTAGGCCGCGACGTCCAGCACCAGGGCCACTCCGGTGGCGACCGTGCCGACCCCCAGCGCGAGCACCCGGCGGTCCAGCCGGGCGACGAGGTTCTGCGCCGACACCGCCGTGGAGTAGACGTTGGCGAAGGCCTCGTCCACCTCCACCACCAGCAGCACCAGGACGGCGAGCAGCCCCAGCGGCACGGCCAGCAGGGCGTCGATGACGTCCAGCCCCGCGCGGCCGTAGGCGACCAGCGCAACCGCGCCGAGGGTGAACATCGCGACGGTGGCCAGGCCGTACCCGACCGTGGCCCCGGCGAAGGCGACCCGGCCGCTGCGCACGTGCCGGGTGTAGTCGGCCACCAGCGGGAACCAGGAGACCGGCAGGGCGATGACGACGTCGGCCGCCGTCCAGAACGACGTCGCGACCCCGTCGGTGACCGGCGGCAGCGGCTCGGCGAGCACCTGGACGAAGAGGTAGGCGACCGCGGCGAGCGCCAGCCACACGGCGTAGCGGGCCAGCAGCCGGACGACGCCCAGCGGCCGCAGCGCCATCAGCGTGGCCAGCACGCCGGCGCCGAGAACGAACGGCCAGCGCGGCGCGTCCAGCGCCCGGGAGGCCGCCTCGGCGATGATCACGATCTCGAACGTCGCCCAGCCGGTGCACTGCACCAGGTTCAACACGGTGGGCAGCGCCGAGCCGTGCCGGCCGAGCAGCCCGCGCAGCAGCACCATCCCCGGAACCCCCTCCCGGGCGCCGGCGGCCGCGCCCAGGCCCAGCAGCAGCGAGCCGATCACCGCGCCGACGGTGATCGCCGCGACCGTGACGCCCAGCGACCGGTCGGGCAGGACGACGAAGGTCGCCGCGACCGGGAGCAGCAGGCTGATCCCGAGGTTGCCCCACAGGCCCAGGGAATCGCGCAGGCCCAGGGTGCGCGCCGGCGCCTGGTCCAGGGTGATCGGCGCGTCGGCGCCGGTGGGTGCGGCTGTGCTGCTGCTCATGATCGCTCCCTACGCCGGCATTACCCGGACAGGTTCCAGCGGTCGGCGGCGCTGTCAGCCGCCCTCTCAGCCCGGTGACCCGAGCTCCCGCACACGTGCGTCGCCGACTCTAGGTCCTGGCCGGTCGACCGTGCACGGCGGCCCGCCGCCGACGCTCCCGCCCGCGCGCCGGCCGTGGCAGGGTGCCCCCGTGACCCCCGACACCTCTTCCGGGCCCGAGGTGCTGTGGCGGCCGACGCCGGAGTCGATCACCGCCAGCCGGCTCGGCCGGTTCGCCGCCTGGGTCGGCGGGCGCCGGGGCCTGGACCTCGGCAGCCCGCCCGACTACAACGCGGTCTGGCGCTGGTCGGTCGAGCACCTGGACCAGTTCTGGGCCGACCTCGCGACCTGGACCGACGTGCTCCCCGACGTCCCCGACGACCGGGTGCTGACCCGCCGCGGGATGCCCGGCGCCGCATGGTTCCCCGGCAGCACGCTGAACTACGCCGAGCAGGCGCTGCGGCACGCGACCGACGCCCGTCCCGCGCTGATCGCGGTGGCCGAGCGTTGCGCATCGAACAGCGGCGAGCCGGTGGAGATCGGCTGGGCCACGCTGCGCGGGCAGGTCGGCGCCTTCGCCGGCACGCTGCGCCGGCTGGGCGTGCAGCGCGGCGACCGGGTGGCCGGCTACCTGCCCAACGTGCCCGAGGCGGTGGTCGCCTTCCTCGGCGCCGCCTCGATCGGCGCCGTCTGGTCGTCGGTCGCGCCCGATTTCGGCACCCGCAGCGTGCTGGACCGCTTCGCCCAGATCGAGCCGGTGGTGCTGGTCGCCGTCGACGGCTACCGGTGGGGCGGCAGGCCGCACGACCGGCGGGACGTCGTCGCGGAGCTGCGGGCCGCGCTGCCCAGCGTGCGGACGACGATCGCCGTCCCGAGGCTGTTCCCGGAGGAGATCCCCGACGGCGCGCTGCCGTGGGCCCAGGCGGTCGCCGACAGCTGCGACCCGGAGTTCGAGCCGCTGCCCTTCGACCATCCGCTGTGGATCGTCTACTCCTCGGGCACCACCGGGCTGCCCAAGGGCATCGTGCACGGGCACGGCGGGATCGTGCTCGAGCAGCGCAAGCAGGCCGACCTGCATCTCGACGTCGGGCCCGGCGACCGCTTCTACTGGTACGCCTCCACCGCCTGGATCATGTGGAACATCGCCACCTCGGCGCTGCTGACCGGCGCCACCGTGGTCGTGTACGACGGCGCCCCGGCGTACCCGGCCGTGGACGCGCAGTTCGCCCTCGCCGCCCGTGTCGGCGTCACCTACCTGGGCACCAGCGCCGGCTACCTGTCCGCCTGCGAGAAGGCCGGGGTCCGGCCCGGCGACACCCACGACCTGTCGGTGCTGCGGGGCATCGGCTCCACCGGGTCGCCGCTGCCGGCCTCGACCTACCGCTGGGTGTACGACGCGGTCGCCCCGGACGTCCTGCTCGGCTCGCTGTCCGGGGGGACCGACGTCGCCACCGGGTTCATCGGCAGCTCGCCGCTGCTGCCGGTCACCGCCGGCGAGCTGCAGCGGCCGATGCTCGGCGTGGCCGCCGCCGCCTGGGACACCCACGGCCGGCCGGTGGTCGGTGAGCTCGGCGAGCTGGTGGTCACCGAGCCGATGCCGTCGATGCCGCTGCACTTCTGGAACGACCCCGACGGCGCCCGGTACCGCGAGGCCTACTTCGAGACCTGGCCCGGGGTGTGGCGGCACGGCGACTGGCTGGAGGTCACCGGGCGCGGCACCTGCCTGATCACCGGCCGGTCGGACGCCACGCTCAACCGCGGCGGCGTCCGGCTGGGCACGGCGGACATCTACGCCGCGGTCGAGGCGATCCCGGCCGTCGTCGACTGCGTGGTGCTCGGTGTCGAGCAGCCCGAGGGCGGCTACTGGATGCCGTTGTTCGTGCAGCTGGCGCCGGGGTACGAGCTCACCGACGCGCTGGTCGCCGAGATCCGTGCGGCGATCCGGGCGAACGCCAGCCCGCGGCACGTTCCCGACGAGGTCGTCGCCGTACCCGGCGTGCCGCACACCCGCACCGGCAAGCGGCTGGAGGTGCCGCTCAAGCGGCTGTTCCAGGGCGTGCCGGCGGAGAAGGCGCTGAACCCCGGTGCGGTGGACGACGCCGCGGTGGTCGCCCACTACGTCCGGCTGGCCCGGGAACGGACGCCGGGCCCGTGAAGGGCCGGTCCGGCGCGGACGGCGACGCCGACGTCGCCGTTCGCCGCCGCCAGGTGGCCGCCGCGATCAACGCCGTCGTGACCCCGATCGAGCCGCCGCTGCCGCACGCCGCGGACGGGCCGCTGGCCGGCGTGCGGGTGGGCGTCAAGGACAACATCGACACCGCCGGGGTGCGCACCACCTGCGGGTCGGCGTTCTTCTCCCAGCGGGTGCCCGATGCCGATGCGGTGGTGGTCACCCGGCTGGTCGAGGCCGGCGCCCAGGTGGTGGCCAAGCTGAACCTTTCCGAGTTCGGGGTGGGCATGACCTCGCAGAACTCGGCGTCCGGGCCCTGCCGGAACCCCTGGGACCTCGGCCGCATCCCCGGCGGGTCCAGCGGTGGTGCGGGGGCGGCGGTCGCCGCCGGGCTGGTCGACCTGGCGCTGGGCACCGACACCGGCGGGTCGGTGCGGCTGCCGGCGGCCGCCTGCGGGGTCACCGGGCTGCGGCCGGGGCTGGGCACCGTGCCCGACGCGGGCACCTTCCCGATGTGCGAGCTGGTCGACACGGTGGGGCCGCTGGCCCGCACGGTGGAGCTGGTCGCCCGGGCGTTCGCCGTCCTGGCCGGCCGGGCGGTGCGCGAGCCCTCGCCGGCTCCGCCCCGCCGGATCGGGCTGCCCCTGCCCGCGGCCGACGAGGTGGACGACGGCGTCGCGGCGGTGGTCGAGCGGGCCGCCCGGGTGTTCGCCGACGCCGGGTCGGAGCTGGTGCCGGTGGAGGTTCCGGGGCTCGGTGCGGCGCAGAGCGTGCTCTACACGATCATCTACGCGGGGCTGCCCGACGTGCACCGGGAGCGGCTGCAGCACCCGGAGCTCTTCCACCCCGACACGCTCACCCGGGTGCTGCTGGGCAGCGGGCTGACCGACGGCCACCGCGACGAGGCGATGGCCGCGCGGGCCGAGTACCAGCAGGCCATGGAGGAGGTCTTCGACTCCGTCGACGTGCTGCTGACCCCCACCCTGCCGGTCGACGTCCCCCGGATCGACGCCGACGGGGACGTGCTGGCCCTCACCCGGCGGCTCGCTTCGTCCACCGCCCCCTGGTCGCTGCACGCCGGCCCGACCCTGGCCCTGCCCGTCGGCCGGCATCCCGTCTCGGGCATGCCGGTGGGCGCGCAGCTCACCGCGGCGGTCGGCGGGGAGAACCTGCTGCTGGACGCCGGCGCCTTCTTCCAGGCCCGCACCTGCTGGCACCAGGCCCGGCCGCCCTGCTCGGTGGACTGAGCCCCCGCCCTCCCCGACGATCATGGAGCTGGGGGGTGGACGCGCCGTCCCGCGTCGGCGTGTCGCTCCCGAGGCGCCATGATCGTCGAGAGGCGGGGCCTCAGCGGGGGAGCAGGCGGGGGAGGGCAGCGGCCAGCAGCAGCGACAGGACGGCGACCGCCGCCAGCCCGCCGAGCGCGTAGCCGGCGAACACCGCCAGCGCGGCCAGCTCGACGCCGACCCCGGACACCGAGGTCACCGTCGCCCGGGCCGGCCCCTCGATCGCCGCCTGCAACCGGCTCTCGGCGACCACCAGCACCAGCCGGTAGAGCGCGTACCCGACGGCGACGGCGACCAGCCCGGCCGCCGCGGCCAGCGCTGCGGCGACGACGAGCGCGGCCCCCGAGCAGCCCAGCGCGACGGTCAGCGTGCGTGGCCGCCACGCCGTCGCCCGGCCACCGAGGGCCGCCCCGGCGGCGCCGGCGAGCGGGATCCCGAGCACGGCCAGCGGGGTGACCGCCACGGGGACGCCCCAGTCGCGGGCCAGCAGCGGGAAGTACTCCTCCACCGCGTCCAGCCCGCCGAGCAGCACGACCAGCAGCACCGCCGCCCGCACTGCCGGGCGGTGCACCGCCTCGGTGACCCCGCTGCGCAGCACCGCCCACCAGCCCGGCTCGTCGTCCGGGCCGGTCGCCGGTGGGCGGGGCGCCTCGGGCAGCCGGGCGGCCAGGCCGGCGGCGACCAGG
Source organism: Modestobacter lapidis (assembly GCA_019779905.1). Classification (GTDB taxonomy): domain Bacteria; phylum Actinomycetota; class Actinomycetes; order Mycobacteriales; family Geodermatophilaceae; genus Modestobacter; species Modestobacter lapidis. The sequence continues at coordinate 21,191 of JABAKE010000007.1, forward strand.
CAGCCGGCCACGCTCGCCCAGCCCACCAGGGGGAAGCCGCCCAGGGCGTACAGGCCCGCGGCCAGCAGCGCGGTGGGCAGCTGGGACAGCAGCTCCATGGCGCTGACCCAGCCGTAGACCCGGCCGAACTGGTCGGCGGCCCCCGCGGCGGCCAGGCCGTCGTGCAGCAGGGCCTCCAGCGCGCCGGACACCAGCGCGGCACCCAGCGCCCAGACGACGAAGCCGGCCGCGAAGCCGGGCGTCCCGGGCCACGCCGTCCACAGCACGTAGGCCAGCGCCTGCAGCACTCCGGCGGCGACCAGGGCGGCGCGCCGGGAGAAGCGGTCGGCCAGCGCGCCCGAGGGCACCTCGGCCAGCACCGCGGTGACCGACCAGAGCGCGAGCAGCGCGGAGACGTCGGCGTCGCTCAGCCCGGTGCCGGCGAACAGCAGGGCGTACAGCGGGTAGAGCGGCACGACGTCGGCGACCAGCGTCCACACCACCGTGCGGCGGGCCAGCGTCCGGGCGGCGGGCGGCAGTGCGTGGGTCCGGTGGGTGCATCAATCAGGAGGCATGCCGGGACGGTAGTCCGCCGACCGCGCCGGCGCAGCCGACATTCCCCGCGGTGCTCAGAACGTGTGGTGCACGGCCTCGACGTTGTTCCCGTCCGGGTCGCGGAGGAAGACGGCGTAGTAGCCGGGGTGGTACTCCGGCCAGACGCGGGGGGCGTGCAGCACCTCGGCGCCGGCGGCGAGGGCAGCGGTGTGGACGGCGTCGACCGCCTCCCGGGACGGCGCGGTGAGGGCCAGGTGGACGGGCCGGGACCCGGGCGCCTCCCGCGGCGCCAGCCACAGGTCGGGGAAGCCCTCGGGCCCGCAGAGGCCGACGACGTCGCCGGCCGGGGTCTCGTGGCGCACGGCCTCGCGCAGGCCGACCGCGGCGAAGACCTGGCAGTAGAAGGTGGTGGCGGCCCCGACATCGGCGGCCTGCAGGCCCAGGTGATCCAGCACGATCGCGAACCTAGCGTGGGGCGCCGGTGTCCGGGAGGTCTATCCGCCCCCGGAGCGAGGAGCGCGGATGACCACGGTGGTGCCCTGGGGGCTGGGTGTGGCGGTGATGTCGGCGAACGCGCTCATCAGCGTCGAGCCGCGGCCGCGGTCCATGCTGGGCACCCGCTCGCGCCACTGCCCGTAGTCGCGCACGGTGATGGTGACCGAGCCGGGATCGATCTCGGCGCTCACGTCGAAGAACGGCTCGGTCGGGTCCTGCGCGTGCTCGATGGCGTTGGTCGCCGCCTCGCAGGCCGCGAGCAGCAGGTCGTAGGCCTGGTCCTCGTCGAGACCGGCGGAGTCGAGCAGCCGGCGCAGCGCCCGGCGCAGCGCCGCGATGGTCTGCGGCGCGGAGGTGAAGCGCCACCGTTCGCGCAGCGCGGTCTCCTCGGCCGCCGCGGGCGGCGGCACCGCGACGGGGCCGGCGGCCTCCGCCGGGCGGCTCGTCGGCACCAGCGACCGCACGTCCGGCGAGGGCACCACCGGCACGGTCGCCGACGCGGCCCGGCCGGCGGAGGGGGCGGTGCCGGGCGCACCTCCGGTGGCCCGGTTCCGCGCGGCGCGCTCGACGGCGACCCGCACCCGGGCGACCAGTTCGGCGGCCCGGAACGGCTTGGCCAGGTAGTCGTCGACGCCGGCGTCGAAGCCCTCGACGGCGGCCTCCTGACCGGCCCGGGCGGTGAGCATGATGACCTGCACGGCCCGGGTGGCCGGGTCGGCCCGGAGCCGCCGCAGCAGTTCGAACCCGTCGACCCGCGGCATCATCACATCGGTCACCACGACGTCGGGCACCTCGACGGCGACGGCCTCGAGCGCCTCCGCGCCGTTGGCCACGGCGCGCACGGTGCAGGTCAGGGCCAGCAGGCGGGTGACGTAGCCGCGCATGTCGGCGTTGTCGTCGACCACGAGCACCGTCGGTGCGCCCGGGACGGCCACGGGGTCCTGCTGCACCGCGACGTCGGTCTCCCAGGCATCGGCGGTGCCCAGCGCCGCTGCCGACGGCGTGACCGGCTCGGCCGCCGGCGCGTCGGGCCGGCCGAACGGCACGGTGACGGTGAACGTGCTGCCCCGGCCGGCCACGCTGGTCACCGAGACCGCACCGCCGTGCAGGGCGACGAGCTCGCGCACCAGGGCCAGGCCGATACCGGTGCCCTCGCGGTTGCGCGCCGCCGAACCCGGGACCCGGTGGAACCGTTCGAAGACCCGGGGCAGCTCGTCGGTGGGGATGCCGATGCCGGTGTCGGCGACGGTCAGGGCGATGTCGTCGCCGGCGGCCCGCAGGCTGACCGCGATGCTGCCCACGAAGGTGTACTTCACCGCGTTGGACAGCAGGTTGAGGACGATCTTCTCCCACAGCCGCGGATCGACGTACGCGGGCCGGCCCAGCGGCGGGCAGTCGACGGTGAGCTGCAGCCCGGCGCGTTCGGCCGCGGCCCGCAGCACCCCGGCGAGGTCGGCGGTGAACGCTGCGACGTCGGTCTCCACCCGGACGGCGCTGGCCCGGCCGGCCTCGATGCCGGCGAAGTCCATCAGGTCGTTGACCAGTCGCTGCAGGCGCTGGCCGTTGCGCATGGCGAGGGTCAGCTGCTCGCGGACGGCGAGGGCCAGCGGCTCGGCCGGGTCGTCGAGCACGTCGCTGATCGGGCCCAGCAGCAGCGTCAGCGGGGTGCGCAGCTCGTGGCTCACGTCGGAGAAGAACGCCGTCTTCGCCCGGTCGAGCTCGGCCAGCGACTCCGCCCGGCGCCGCTCGGCCTCGAAGGCCCGGGCGTTGGCCAGCGCACCGGCGAGCTGGGCGGCCAGCAGCTCGTGGAACGTCCGGTACCCGTCGTCCAGCGCCCGGTTGGGGCTGACCGCGGCGAGCAGCACGCCGATCGGCTCGTCGCCGGCGGTCACCGGCAGCACGACGGCGTCCCGGACGACGTCGTCCCAGACCCCGCCGCGCAGCTGCAGCGACGTCACGTCGCGGGGCAGCTCGTCGGCGGTGGCGCAGGCGGCGGGGAGGAGGTCGGCGGGACAGCCGACGGTGTGCACCCGGTGCAGCCGGCGGTCCGCCCCGTCGAGCAGGTACACCGCGGCGAAGGGGACGTCGAGAGGGTCGGTGGCCAGCGCGGCGCCGAGGGCGGCCACCACCGCGCGCTCGTTCCCCAGCCGGCCGCCGGCGACCGACAGGTCGTGCAGCAGTTGCTGCCGGCGGTCGCCGAGGACCTCGCCGGTGGATTCGGTGAGCACCGCGTGCATGCCCGCGACCTGCCCGTCGTCGCCGTAGGCGGGGGCGTGGGAGACGGTGAAGTAGGTTTCCTCGCGGTACCCGGCGCGCTCGAGCAGCAGCGGCAAGCGGGGCAGCCAGGACGTCTGCCGGTCGTGGATCGCGGCGTCGACCGGGCCGGCCAGGACGGCCCAGCCCTCGGCCAGGGTGACCCGGATGTCCTCGCCGATCGCCGGGTGCTTCGCGCCGATGCAGGGGGCGTAGGCGTCGTTGTAGAACTGCCGGTACTCCGGGCCCCAGGTCAGCACCATGGGGAAGCGCGAGGCGAGCACCGTGCGAACGGCGAAGCGCAGGCCCATCGGCCAGGTCGGGACCGGCCCGAGGGGCGTGGCGGCCCAGTCCAGCTCGGCCATCAGCCGGCCGCACTCCCCGCCGTCGGCGAACAGGGACGGGTCCGGGGGCTCGGGGGCCACACACACCTCCTGCCGCGGGACCAGGGAGAACGGGGACCGCCCTGGCTTCGGCGGTGAGGCGCAGGACACGGGCCCGCCGTGATCGGCGCGCCCCTGCGTGCACGGTACCGGCCGGGCGTGGCCGGGGCGCACACGAGGCCGCGTTGGCCGCGTCCGCCGGCGGCGGCTTGGATGGGGGCAGTGCCGCCGGGAGAGCCCCGGCGCCGAGCCCGAGGAGCGCACCCGTGGCAGACCTCACCCGCCCCGACGTCGAACCCCCCACCGGCCCCGCGCCCGACGACCTCGTCATCGACGAGCTGGTGGTCGGCGACGGCCCCGAGGCCACCCGCGGCAGCCTGGTGCAGGCCCACTACGTCGGCGTCACCCACGACGGCGGCGAGCAGTTCGACGCCTCCTGGGACCGCGGCGAGCCGCTGGAGTTCCAGCTGGGCGTGGGCATGGTCATCCAGGGCTGGGACGAGGGCATCGAGGGCATGAAGGTCGGCGGCCGGCGCCGGCTCACCATCCCCGCGCACAAGGCCTACGGCGAGCGTGGCGCCGGCGGCGTGATCAAGCCCGGCGCCACGCTGGTCTTCGTCGTCGACCTGGTCGGGGTGCGCTGAGCCGAGCGGAGCGGGGCCGGTGGGGAATGCCCGCCGGTCACCCTCCGTTGCCGCCGGTCATGCAGGTCGAGGTGTGGTCCGACGTCGTGTGCCCGTGGTGCTACATCGGCAAGCGCCGGCTGGAGGCCGCCCTGTCGCGGTTCCCGCACGCCGCCGGCGTCGAGGTGGTCTGGCGGTCCTTCCAGCTCGACCCCGGCGTCCCCGAGGGGCAGACGCACCCCACGCTCCCCGGGCTCGCCGCCAAGTACGGCCGCAGCGTCGAGGAGATGCGGAGCCAGCTCGCGCACGTCGAGGGCATCGCCGCCGAGGAGGGCCTGCGCTACGACCTCGCCACTGGCGTCAGCGGCAACACCCTGCTCGCCCACCAGCTGATCCACCTGGCCGCCGAGCGTGGGCTGGCCGGGGTGGTCAAGGAGCGGTTGCTGCACGCCCACTTCGAGGAGCAGCGGTCGGTCTTCGACGTCGACGCGCTGGTGGCGCTCGGCGCGGAGGCCGGGCTGGACGCCGGTGAGGCGCGCGCCGCGCTCACCGACCGCCGGTACGCCCCGGCCGTCGCCGAGGACGTCGCCACCGCCCGCACCCTGGGGGCGACCGGGGTGCCGTTCTTCGTCGTCGACCGCACCTACGGCGTCGCCGGGGCGCAGCCGGTCGAGGTGCTCCTGGAGCTGCTGGAGCGGGCCTGGGCGGACAGCCACCCGCTGCGCACCGGAACCGCCGCCGACTAGCTAGCCGAGCAGCTTCGGCACGGCCCGCAGGGCGGCCTCGGCGTCCGCGGCCAGCCGGCGGACGACGTCGGTCGCCGACGCCTCGCCGGTGACCAGCCCCACCGACTCCCCGGCGTAGACGGGTGCCTGGTCGAGGTCGCCGTCCCGCCGGGCGGCGCGCACCCGCTCCGCCGCCGCTGCGTCGCCGCGTAGCTCGTCCTCCCGGCCGTGCCAGGTCTCGGTGAACTCGTTGACCAGGGCGCGGCCCGGCCAGCGCTCGGGCCAGGCGAACCCCTGGGCGACGTCGAAGGCCCGGGTCAGCACGGTGTGGTCGCCCCCGGCGGCGCGGACGCGCGCCCGGGCCGCCGGGGTGTTCAGGCCCTCGGGGCAGGACAGCAGTGGCGTGCCGATCCAGGCGCCGGCCGCCCCGGCCACCAGGACGGCGGCCAGCCCGCCGCCGGTGGCGACGCCGCCGGCGGCCAGCACCGGCCGGTCGGTGGCGGCCAGCACCTCCTGCAGCAGCGGCAGGGTGGCCCGGTGCCCGGTGTGCCCGCCGGCCTCGGTGCCCTGGGCGACCAGCACGTCGACGCCCGCGTCGTTCGCCCGGTCGACGTCCGCGTGGCTGTTGACGGCACTGGCGACGGCGATCCCCGCGTCGTGCAGCGGCCCCACGTAGGGGCCGGGGTCGCCGAAGGACACCGAGACCAGCGCCGGCTGGACGGCGATCGTGGCCGCCAGCAGCTCCGGGTGGTCGGCGAGCACCCAGGCCATCAGCCCGATCCCGAAGGAGACGTCGGACTCCGCGGGCAGCCGGGCCTGCTCGGCGATCCAGCCGGGCTCGGTGGCGTTGCCGACCCCGATCATCCCGAGCCCGCCGCCGAGGGAGACGGCGCGGGCCATCGCACCACCGGCGACGCCGGCCATCGGCGCACCGAAGACGGGCGAGTCCAGGTCGAACCACCGGGTGAGCGGCGTCTTGATCATGACGCCATCGTGCGCCGTCGGGCTCAGCGGCGCAGCACGTCGGCGGGAAACGCCCGCAGGCGCTGCCGCAGGCCGGCCGCCTGCTCCCCGGCCGCCACCGACTTCCACGAACCTCCGGCTACGTGCCGGCGATGCCGCCGGTGACGTCGTCACCGGTGAGGTCGTCGGGTGCGGCGTCGGCGGCTGCCATCGGGTCGCCCGGGAGTGCTCCGCCGGTGCTTCCGTCGGTTCTGTCGTCGGCGGGTTCACCGGCCCCGGCCGACGGGGCGGCCAGCTCCTCCTCGCCGGTCGTCGTCGCGTCGTCCTCGGTGGAGGCGAGGTCCTCGCCCTCGGCGACGGCGCCGGGGTCGGCCTGGAGGGTGCGGGGGTCGTTCAGCGGGTCCGGGACGTCGGGGTCGGTGACGGTCATGCGGCCGGGGTGCCCGGCCGGTGGTCGGCCCAATCGCGCACAACCGTAACTGGACAGTTACGTAAGCTCTTTGTTACACATCCTCCGTGGAGGCACTGGCCGCACTGGCGGACCCGACGCGGCGGGAGATCGTCGCGCTGCTCGCCGGTGGCGAGGTCGCCGCCGGGGAGCTCGCCGCGCACTTCCCGGTCAGCCGCCCGGCGGTCAGCCGGCACCTGCGGGTGCTCCGGGAGGCGGGGCTGGTCCGGGTACGGGCGGAGGGGCAGCGGCGGCTCTACGTGCTGGACCCGCGGCCGCTGTCGGACCTGGACGCCTGGCTGGCCCCCTACCGGTGGCTGTGGGCCCAGCGGCTGGACGCTCTGGACACCGAGATCGCCCGCGGACGGCGGGCCCGACCGACGGGAGAGGACCGATGAGCGGAGACCAGCGGTACGGCGTGGTGACCGAGGGGCCGGGGGGCGCCCGGCGGCTGCAGTTCCGGCGCTCCTGGCCCGACCCGATCGCGGACGTCTGGGCCGCGCTCACCGAACCCGAGCGGCTGGCCCGGTGGATCGGCACCTACGACGGCGAGCGCGGGGCCGGCGGTGCGGGCACCTTCACCATGACCCAGGAGGCCGAGCCGGTCGGTGAGGCGATGGTGATCGTCGAGTGCGAGCCCCCGCGCCGGCTGGTGGTCGAGTGGACCGCCGAGGAGCACTGGCGGGTCGAGCTGGACCTCGATGTCGAGGACGGCCGCACGGTGCTGGTGTTCACCCAGGCGTTCGCGACCGCCGACGCCGTCGGGGACGTCGCCACCGGCTGGCACTGGTACCTCGAGAAGTTCGAGGCGGAGCTGACCGGCGGGCAGCAGCCGGCCGACTGGGACGCCTTCCTGGCCGACGTGGGCCCCGGCTACACCCGTCCAGAACCGGGCAGCACGCTCTAGCCTGCCACCATGCCGGAGCAGGTGACCCCCTTCCTGATGTTCACGGGCGACGCGGAGCGCGCGATCGAGCTCTACACGTCGCTGTTCGACGACGCCCGCCTCCTGACCCTCACCCGGTTCGGGGCGGACGGGACGGGCGTGGAGGGGACGGTGGAGCAGGCCACCTTCTCCATCGCCGACCAGGTGTTCCGCTGCTTCGACAGCCCTCCGGTGCACGCCTTCACCTTCACGCCGTCCTTCTCGATCTTCGTCGACGTCGCATCGGCCGAGGAGCTCGACCGGCTGTTCGCGGGCCTCTCCGACGGCGGCGCCGTCCTGATGCCGCTGGACGGCTACGGGTTCAGCCGCCGTTTCGGCTGGGTGAACGACCGCTTCGGCGTCTCCTGGCAGCTGAACCTCGCCTAGCGGCGAGGAGGAGCGGCGGGCTGTCCGGCGGCGCTCGGGAGCGACGTAGCTCACGCTCGAGGTAGACGTCCTATACGTACACTTTCGGGTGTACCGGGGGGCCTGCCCCGTCGGTAGCCTGACCCGATCTCCCTGGTCCCGACGCCGCGGCCGGGGATCGACCGCCCCCAGCACCAGTGCCGGTGACATCCCGCAGCCCGGCTGACCCACAGGATGGAGACGCCGTGACCACCGTGGCGATTCAAGGCCTCGACAACGCCCCGACCACGCACGCCCCCCTGCTCGCCTGGGTGCGGGAGATGGCCGAGCTGGCGACGCCGGACCGGGTGGTGTGGGTCGACGGCACCGACGAGGAGTGGGAACGCCTCACCGAGCAGCTCGTCGACGCCGGCACGTTCCGGCGGCTGGACAAGAAGCCCAACTCCTTCTGGTGCGCCTCCGACCCCCGTGACGTCGCCCGGGTGGAGGACCGCACCTACATCTGCTCGGTCGACGAGGCCGACGCCGGCCCGACCAACAACTGGATGGACCCGGCCGAGATGAAGTCGGTCATGAGCGAGCTGTACCGGGGGTGCATGCGCGGCCGGACGATGTACGTCATCCCGTTCTGCATGGGGCCGGTCGAGGCCGAGAACCCGATGTTCGGCGTCGAGCTCACCGACTCCGAGTACGTCGTCGTCTCGATGCGCGTGATGGCCCGCATCGGCAGCCACATCCTCGAGGCGATGGGCACCGACCGGCCCTTCGTGCCGGCCATGCACTCCCTCGGCGCCCCGCTGGCCGACGGCCAGGCCGACGTGCCGTGGCCGTGCAGCGACACCAAGTACATCGTGCACTTCCCCGAGGAGCGGACCATCTGGTCCTACGGCTCCGGGTACGGCGGCAACGCCCTGCTGGGCAAGAAGTGCTACTCGCTGCGGATCGCCTCGGTGATGGCCCGGGACGGGGGCTGGCTCGCCGAGCACATGCTCATCCTCAAGCTGACCAGCCCGCAGCAGAAGATCTACTACGTCGCCGCGGCCTTCCCCTCCGCCTGCGGCAAGACGAACCTGGCCATGCTCGAGCCGACCATCCCGGGCTGGAAGGTCGAGACCCTCGGCGACGACATCGCCTGGATGCGCTTCGGCGAGGACGGCCGGCTCTACGCGCTCAACCCCGAGTACGGGCTGTTCGGCGTCGCGCCCGGCACCGGCTGGGACACCAACCCGAACGCGATGCGCACCATCGAGGCGGGCAACTCGGTGTTCACCAACGTCGCGCTGACCGACGACGGGGACATCTGGTGGGAGGGCATGACCGACGAGCCGCCGGCCCACCTGACCAGCTGGAAGGGCGAGGACTGGACGCCGGACTCCGCGGAGCCCTCCAGCCACCCGAACAGCCGCTTCTGCACGCCGATCACCCAGTGCCCGATCCTGGCGCCGGAGTACGGCGACCCGAAGGGCGTGCCGATCTCGGCCATCCTCTTCGGTGGCCGCCGCAAGACCACGATCCCGCTGATCAGCGAGGCCCGGGACTGGAACCACGGCGTGTTCATGGGCGCGACGCTCTCCTCGGAGACCACCGCCGCGGCCACCGGTGCGGTGGGCGTCGTCCGCCGCGACCCGTTCGCGATGCTGCCGTTCATCGGCTACAACGCGGGTGACTACGTCGACCACTGGGTGCAGACCGGCAAGCAGCACGATGCCACCAAGCTGCCCCGGATCTTCTACGTGAACTGGTTCCGCCGGGACGCCGACGGCGGCTTCCTGTGGCCGGGCTTCGGGGAGAACTCCCGCGTGCTCAAGTGGGTCGTCGAACGCCTCGAGGGCACCGCCGCCGCCGTCGAGACCCCCGTGGGCCACGTGCCGACGCCGGACTCCCTCGACGTCTCCGGTCTGGGCCTGACCCGCGAGCAGGTCGAGCAGGCCCTCGCCGTCCGGCCCGAGGAGTGGCGCGCGGAGGTTCCGCAGATCACCGAGTGGTTCGAGAAGTTCGGCGACAAGCTGCCCACGACCATGTGGGACGAGCTGGAGACCCTCAAGAGCCGTCTCGCCTAGCAGTTCTCGGCCCTCTCCGTACGTGGCCTGAGCCTGCGAAGGGCTCGGGGAGAGGGTCCTGATACCGGGGTCCCGCAGTCCTCTTCCGCAGGAGGGCTGCGGGACCTCGTCGGTTAGCGTGGCGGGGGCGCCCACCCCGGACGGAGGACGGTCCGCTCGTGCCCAACCCGTACCTCCACGTGCTCGGCACCCCCCATGCGGTGCCGATGGTGCTGGCTGCCTTCATCGGCCGGTTGCCGCTGTCGATGGTGGGCCTGGGCAGCGTGCTGCTGGTCCAGTCCGAGACCGGCAGCTACGGACTGGGCGGTGCGGTGGCCGCGGCCGGCGCGGTCGCCACCGCCGTCGCGGGGCCGGTCATCGGCCGGCTCGCCGACACCCACGCCCAGCGGCGCGTGCTGCTGGCGGTGCTCGCGGTCTTCGTCGGGTCGGGGGTCGCCTTCCTGTTCTCCGTGCGCGGCGGCTGGCCGCTGTGGACGGTGTTCCTCAGCGCCGCGGTGGCCGGGGCGACCATCCCGCCGGTCTCCTCGATGGTCCGGGTGCGCTGGACCCACCTGCTGCGCGGCACCCCGTCGCTGCCCACCGCGCTGGCGATGGAGTCGGTGGTCGACGAGTTCGTCTTCATCGTCGGGCCGGTGCTGGTGACCTTCCTGTCCACCACCGGGCACACCACTTCCGGCGTCGTCACCGCCTTCGCGCTGGCCGCCGTCGGCAGCCTGCTGTTCGCGGCCCAGCGCCGCACCGAGCCGCCGCCGGCCGAGCACGAGCACCGTCGCGGGCCCTCGGCCATGCGCAGCCGCGGGCTGCGGGTGCTCTTCGTCGTCGGGCTGGCGGTGGGCGCCGTCCTGGGCACCCTCGAGATCGCCCTGGTGGCCTTCGCCGACGAGCAGGACGCCTGGTCGCTGTCCGGGCTGCTCATCGCGGCGCTGGCCGCCGGGTCGATGGTCTCGGGCATCGGCTGGGGCGCGGTGCACTGGCAGGTGCCGCTGCGCCGCCGGCTGGCCGGGGCGCTGGCGGTGCTCGCCGTGCTCACCGTCCCGCTCCTGCTGGTGGGCGAGGTCTGGGTGATGGTGCCGTTCGTCCTGGTGGCCGGCATCGCCGTCTCGCCGTCGCTGATCAGCGCCTTCACCCTGGCCGAGCTGCTGGTGCCGCGGTCGGCGGTCACCGAGGCGTTCACCTGGATCGGCACCGCCCTGGCCCTGGGCGTGGCGGTCGGCGCGTCGGCGGCCGGGAAGATCGTCGACGTCGCCGGGGCCAGCACCAGCTTCCTGGTGGCCACCGGAGCGGCCGCGCTCGCCGCGGTCGTCGTGGCCCTGGGGCAGGCGCACCTGCACGTCCCGGCCGAGCGCGCGGCCACCCCGGCGCTGGCGGGCTGAGCCGGACGGTTCCGTGGTGCGGACCTGTCGGCTCTGTTCCGCTGCCACCCCCTCACCCGGGGTCGGGCGGCACCGGCGCCGCCCGACCCCGGTCTCCATCAGTAGAAGATGGTTCCGCCGTCCACGTTGAGGTTCTGCCCGGTGACGAACCCACTGGCCTCCGAGGAGAGGAACAGCACCGCCCCGACGAGGTCCTTCTCGTGCATCTCCCGGGGAAGGCTGCGCTCCCGCGTCCGCTGGGCGGCCCGCTCCGCGAATTCCGCTTCCCTGCCCTCCCGGCTCGCCTCGTTGCTCACGAGCCCCGGGGTGATGCAGTTGACCCGGATCCCGGCGGCGCCGACCTCGCGCGCCACGGCCCGGGTCATGGCGAGGACCGCACCCTTGGACGCGACGTAGTGCAGCGCGCCGGCCGTGCCCTTGAGAACCGTTCCCGACGAGATGTTCACGATCGAGCCGGATCCCTGGGCCCGCATCGCGGGCAGGACCGCGGCCGTCGCGTTCCACACCCCTCGCACGTTGACCGCCATCACGTCGTCCCACTCCTGCTGCGGGATGTCCTCGAGGGCGCCGCGGTACAGCCCGGCGTACCGGGCTGCGTTGTTCACCAGCACGTCGATGCGGCCCCACTGGTCGGTTGCCGCGTTTCCCATGGCTTCGGCGTCGGCCCGGGAACTCAGGTCGGCGTGCACCGCCACGCATTCCGCTCCGGCGACGCGGATCCTCTCCGCGGTCTCATCCATCGGGGCTACGTCCGCGATCACCACCCGGCAGCCGCGAGCAGCGAAGGCCAGGGCGTACTCGGCCCCGATGCCGCGCGCCGCGCCGGTCACGATGACGACCTTGCCGACCATGTCTTCCATGTCGGGAGAGTACCGCAGACCACCTCTCTCGAAAGGGCCGCTACCTGGCGGGATCGCCACTTCTCACATGGTGGGACATCGATACGGAGAGGGTTACCGGAAAGGCCGCTACGACAACGGACGCGCGTGCCACGAAATGGTCGGACCGGGCCGGCGCAGTCGGCCGCGGCGGCCGAAGGTGGCTCTACGTCCGGCGTTGACTGTGTCTGGATCTGCGGAGACGCGCTGCGAGAGAGGGCGCGGGGCAGGTCCGCCACCCCCTCCGGGGAATGGCTCTCAGCCGCGGGGTCGACTGATCCCCTTCAATTGCAGGTATCCGGAGAGGCCCGGGTCGCCGCCGACTCCACTGTCCTTATAGCCGAACGCAGGGGTGGCGTCACTGCGATCCCGACCATTGACGGAGACGTTCCCGGTCTCCATTCGGCGCGCCACTGCGGTGGCGCGTTCGATGTCCTGGCTGAAGACGCTCCCGCCGAGGCCGTAGGAGGAATCGTTGGCAATCCGCACCCCGTCGGCGTCGTCGTCGAACGGGACGACGACCACGACCGGTCCGAAGATCTCCTCGCGGAAGACGCGCATCCCCCGGTGTACGTCGACGAGCACCGTCGGCTCCACGTAGTACCCGGTGGAGGCGCCCGCCGGGCGCCCGCCCCCGAGGGCTACCCGGGCACCCTCGGCGATGGCCGACTCGATGTAGCCCTCGACCCGTTGGCGCTGGGCCTCGGATACCAGGGGGCCGAAGTCGCTCGCCGGGTCCGTGGGGTCGCCGAGGACGGCGGTGCCGAGGGTCTGGACGACGAGGTCCGTGACCTCGGCGAACCGCGAACGGGGAGCGAGGATGCGGGTGGACGAATAGCAGACCTGCCCGGTGTTCGGCAGGCAGGTGGAGATCAGGTTGGCGGCGAGCACGTCCAGGTCGGCATCGTCCAGAACCACGGCTGCCGACTTGCCACCGAGTTCCGCGGTCACCGACTTCAGCATCTCGCCACAGGCCGCCGCGATCACCCGGCCGGCCGCCGTCGAGCCGGTGAAGGAGATCTTGTCGACGCCGGGGTGCCGGACGAGGGCGGCACCGGTCTCCCGGCCCCCCGTCACCACGTTCACCACACCCGGCGGTAATCCGACCTCGGCGAGCATCTCGACCAGCATGAAGCTGTCCAGCGAGGTTTCCGGTGACGGCTTGACCACGACGGTGCAGCCCGCTGCCAGGGCAGGGCCCAGCTTGGCGGCCAACAGGGCCTGCGGGGCGTTCCACGGAACGATCGCACCCACGACTCCGAGGGCCTCGCGGCGGACCAGGGAGGGGTCGTCCGGGGCCAGCGCCGCCTCGACCTCGAGCGCGTCGGCCAGCCGGGCGTTGTAGCGGTAGGCCGCCACGGGACGCGTGCCGTTGGTCCGGCGAGAGCGCTTGATCACCGAGCCGTTCTGGTGTGTCACCAGGGCGGCCATCGTCTCGCTGCGATCCTCGAAGACGTCCGCCAGTGCGCGGAGGTGGTCCGCCCGCTCCTGCGGCGACGTCTCCCGCCAGCCGGGCAGCGCCGCGCGCGCCGCGGCCACCGCCCGGGAGACATCGGCGTCGTTGCTGTCGGCGATGCTCCCGATCACCATTTCGGTGGCCGGGTCGACAACCGGCAGGTGGTCCGACGTGCTCGTCGGCTGGAACCTGCCGTCGACGAACATCTCGCGGCGGTCCTGGGTCATGCGGAGAGCCTCCACTCGGGCGTCGACGTCGCGCTGGCGTGCTGGCTCACGGCCCCTCCAGGCATCGACCGGCATGGCCGGTGCGGCTGCGCCTGGCTCGCGCTCCCGCTGGCTTCCCGCGGCAACAACGCTGCCGACGAACATTGGTCCTATGTTCATACCGGTGACTGGCCGGACGGCGCAAGGGCGCGCTCGCCGGCGGGGACGACGGCGCCTGGTGGCGTCGGTGCGCGGCTCGTGCTCGGGCTCGACGCTGTCCCGCGACTCTGCACACAGGTACGGTGCTCTGCACAGCAGCAGTCCGCCCTGATGTGCGACATGTGTCCGGCATGGACCTGCGCCGGCGAGCGGTAGATGTCGGATTCCGGATCCTGGTCTCCGACGTCCTGACGATGGAGGTGCCGCGGTGGTGTCCGTAGTGATCCCGGAGTGCGACGTCGATCTCTTCGACGAGGAGGTGCTCCACGACCCCTATCCGACGTATGCGGAGATGCGGCGGATGGGTCCGGTGGTGCGGGTGCCCAGGTACGACTTCCTGGCGGTGACCCGGTACGCCGAGGTGCGGGCCGTGCTGCTGGACGCCGAGCACTTCGTCTCCGGTCGTGGCGTCGGTTTCAACGCCGGGTTCAACGAGGTCCGGTCCAGCAGCATCATCGCGTCGGACCAGCCGCGGCACGGCATGCTCCGCTCGGTCCTCGAGCCGCGGCTCGGTCCGCGGGCGCTCAAGGACGTCGAGAAGACCATCCGCGCCCGCGCCGCGGAACTGGTCGCCGAGGTTGCGCGGCGCGACTCCTTCGACGCAGTGAGGGACTTCGCCGAGATCTTCCCCGTCCAGGTCGTCGGCGAATTGATCGGGTTGCCCGAGGACAAGCGCAGTCAGCTCCTGTTGTGGGCCAACGGCGCCTTCAACGCCTTCGGCCCGCCCAACGAGCGCACCGAGGCCGGCCTGGAGGCTATCGGCGAGCAATTCGAGTACATCCGGACGGTGGCCACCCGTGAGCAGCTGGCCCCCGGCAGCATGGGCGCCGCGGTGTACGAGGCGGCGGACGCCGGCCTCATCCCCGAGCAGTACTGCCTGCACCTGCTCTCGGCCTACCTGACCGCGGGCATGGACACCACCGTCAACGCCCTGGGCGCCATGATCCAGCTGCTGGGCACCCACCCGGACGCGTACCGCGAACTGCGTGACGACCCGACCCTCGCGCCCTCGGCCATCAACGAGGTGTTCCGGATCGAGGCCCCGGCCCAGCTGTTCTCCCGCGTCGCCGCGGCGCGGGTTGAGCTGGCCGGCGTGCCGATCGAGGAGGGGCAGCGAGTGGCCGTTCTGTACGCCAGTGCCAACCGGGACGAGCGGCAGTACCCGGACCCGGACCGGTTCGACGTCCACCGGAACCCGGCCGGTCATCTCACCTTCGGGATGGGACCGCACGCCTGTGCCGGCCAGGCGCTCGCCAGGATCGAGCTGCGCGCGGTCCTGGACGCACTCCTGGCCCAGGTCGGCGGCATCGCCGTGGGCGAACCCATCCGCAAGATCAACAATGTGCTCCGCGGTATCTCCCGCCTCCCCACCACCTTCACCGCGGAGGCCGCGGCAGCACGCTGATCGACAGCGTGACGGGGCCATCCGGCCGGGTGGCCCCGTCACGCACCCGTCGCCGCCACCGCGTGGGCGTGCTGCCTGGTGTGACCGGCTTCGCGTGGACGACGCCGGAACGGCCACGCCACCGGCCAGGTCCCCCGGCCTCGCTTTCCCCCGCCTCGGTGGTCGAGGACTCTGCAAGGCAGAGCCCGGCACTGGACACAGGAAATGTCATCCCTTACGGTCTAGCGGCTGTGTGTCCCCCGTCACGGCACCACCGCGCGTCGGTCGTCGGGGCACAGACCCATCCGTACAGAGGAGTGCGCTAGTGGTGGTCAAGTCCGGAACGAAGATCCGTACGGTGGCGAGTCGGGCGGGAGTGGCCGCCGCGCTGCTGGTCTCGGTCGTGGGTTGCTCCGATGGTGGTGGAGGAGAGGCGACCGGGGCGGATGCGGGCAGCGTCTTCGAGGGCGAGACGATCGACTTCGTCGTCCCCTTCGACCCGGGCGGCGGGTACGACACCTACGCGCGGCTGATCGCCCCGTATCTGGCCGGGTGTCTGGGCGCCGAGGTGGTCGTGCTGAACGAGCCGGGGGCGGGCAGCCTGCTGGCGACCGGCCGGACTGCGGCGGCCGATCCGGACGGCCTGCGGATCCAGATCATGAACATGCCGGGTGTGCTCAGCTCGCAGATCGCCGGGGCCGAAGGCGTCCGCTACGACCTGAGCGAGTTCTCCTGGATCGGCCGGATCGCCGCCCCGCCGGAGGTGGTGCTCGTCCAGTCCGGTGGCGAGCTCCAGAGCTTCGAGGACCTGACCGGAGCGAGCGACACGGTCCAGTTCGTGGCCACGGGGCCGGGGGCCAGCGACTACGTCAACGCGGCCGTCCTGGCTCAGGCCTACGGCATCCCGTACGAGATCACCACCGGCTTCGCCGGCTCGCAGGAGGCGACCACCGCCGTGATCGCCGGCAACGCCGACGTGCACGTGATGCCCTTCGACACCGTGCTGCCGGTGATCGAGAGCGACCAGGCCACCCCGGTCGCGGTCCTCGCCGAGGAGCTGCCGGAGTACATGCCGGAGGCGCCGCTGATCGGCGATCTCCCGCCGGCGCCCGGTGACGGCCAGGAGCTGATGGAGAGCCTGGAGAACCTCTCGGCGGCGGGGCGCGCGGTGGCGGCGCCTCCCGGCGTCCCCGAGGCAGAGCTGACCGCGCTGCGGGAGGGCTTCAGCTGCGCCATGGAGGACCAGGCGCTGCTCGACGAGCTCGCAGAGCAGGAGCGGCCGGTGGACTTCCTGGACGGCGAGGAGACCGCCGCCCTCGTCCAGGAGGTGCTCGACTCGCCCGAGGAGTTCCAGCAGGTCGTCAGGGACTCCTTCTGAGTTCCGCGCCCCGGACTGCCGGCCGGGCCAAGGCCGGCAGTTCGGGGCGTCCGGCGGCCCGGCGCAGTCGTACCGCGTAGCCGCACTCCGTGGCCGCACCCCCGCAGTCGCCCTTCGGTGCGACCCCCTCAGAGGTGGAAATGTTCGACGCATTCTTCGGCAGTCTGGTCGAGGTCCTGCAGCCGGGGACCATGGCGCTGCTGGTCACCGGTGTGGTGGTCGGCTTCGTGGTGGGTATCCTGCCCGGCCTCGGCGGGCCGGTCACGTTGGCACTCATGCTGCCTTTCACCTTCAGCATGGAGCCGATCCAGGCCTTCGCCTTCCTGCTGGGCATGCTGGTCGTGACGTCCACGACCGGCGACATCACGTCGGTGCTCTTCGGGATCCCCGGCGAGGCGACGTCGGCGGCCGCCGCGCTGGATGGCTATCCGCTGACCCGTCGCGGTCAGGGCGGCCGCGCGCTGGGCGCGGTCCTCTTCGCCTCGCTGCTCGGGTCCTTGTTCGGCGCCGCTGTGCTGGCGCTCGCCGTGCCGGTGATCCGGCCGGTGGTCCTGGCGCTGGGGGCCCCGGAGTTCTTCGTCCTCACCATGCTCGGTCTGACCTTCGTCGTGGCGCTGTCGGGGAGTCAGATCCTCAAGGGCTTCCTGATGGCCGCAGCCGGCCTGCTGGTGGCGGTGATCGGCGTCGACTCGCAGGACGGCGTGCCGCGCTACACGTTCGACCAGCTCTACCTGTTCGAGGGCATCGGGCTCGTCCCGCTGGTGATCGGCCTGTTCGGCGGCGCGGAGGTCCTCCAGCTGATGCTGAGCCGGCAGAGCATCGCCGGCGGTGCGGAGGCCCCCGCGAAGGTGACCGGGGTGGGTCAGGGAATCCGCGACACCCTCATGCACTGGTCCGTCGTGATCCGGTCCAGTGCGATCGGCGTGACGGTGGGCATGATCCCCGGGCTGGGCGGCTCGGTGGCGCAGTTCATCGCCTACGGATCGGCCAAGCAGTCGTCGAAGAACCCGGAGATGTTCGGCAAGGGTGCCATCGACGGGGTCATCGCCAGCGGTGCGAACAACAACGCCCGGGACAGCGGGAGCCTGATCCCCACCATCGCCTTCGGGATCCCCGGCGGGGCGAACACCGCCGTCCTGCTGAGCGCCTTCCTCATCGTCGGGCTCAACCCGGGCCCGGAGATGCTGACCACCAACGTCGACGTCACCTTCTCGATGGTCTGGATCACCGTCATCGCCAACGCGATCGCCGTCGCCGCGGCCTTCCTGGTGCTCAAGCCGCTGACCCGGCTCACCTTCATCTCCGGTCCGCTGCTGGTGCCCTTCCTGATCCTGTTGATGGTCCTGGGCGCCTACAGCTCGACCAACTCCTACGGCGACGTCATGGTGATGGTCGCGGCGGCCGCGATCGGGGTGGCCTGCATCCGGTGGAACTGGCCGCGGGTCCCCTTCCTGCTCGCCGTCGTCCTCGGGGGCCTGGCCGAGCGCTACCTGTTCGTCTCCTACGGCCTTTTCGGCTGGTCGTGGATCACCCGGCCGGTCGTGCTCGGCCTGCTGGCCGTGATGGCCCTCGTCCTGTTCGCGCCGCTGTTCCGGTACTTGCGCACGCGCAGCCGGGACCGATCCGAGAATGAGGTGACCGTGCCGTGAGCACGTCGAACAGCGCCCCCACGACCAGCCCTCCGGCGCGGCGGGTGTCGCGGGGCGACCTGGCCCTCACCCTCGGCCTGCTGGGCGTCTTCGTCCTTGCGTTCGTCACGGCGCTGGGCTGGTCGTTCAACACCGGGGTGTTCCCGCGGCTGATCACCGGGCTAGGGGTTGCACTCGCCGTGCTGCACCTCGTCGTCCTGCTGGTGCGCCGGCCGGCCCCGGACGTCCAGCCGCACGGCGAGGACGGGGACATCGAGGCGATGGACGTCGAGTACGCCTTCGAACACGCCGAGCCGAAGCAGTGGGCCTGGACCCTGGGATGGGTGGCCGGGTTCTTCCTGCTGCTCTACCTCGGCGGCATCTTCATCGCCGCACCGGTGTTCACGGTGGCCTACCTCCGGTTCTCCGCTCGTGCCTCCTGGCTGTTCAGCGCCGTCTACGCCGTCGTCGTCGGTCTCGTGCTGTACGCCGCCTTCGTCGTGTTCCTCGAAATCCCCACCCCGCCGGGGATCTTCGAGTGACCGGTCGGGGATGAACGGCGCGGATGCCGGCCCGGCGGGTGTGCCAGAGGCGCACGGCGGCGTCGTCCTCAGCACGGCACGGCTGGAGATGCGCCCGCTCAGCCCCGCGTACCTCCCGCACATGCGCGCGCTGTACGAGGACCCGCGGGTGACGGAGTTCCTGGTGGCACTGGACGAGGCCGGCCACCTGCGTCGGCTCATCGAGGCCGAGGAGATGTGGGCCTCGCGAGGCCTGGGCCGGGTCGCGATCCACGAGCGCGGCAGTGGGCGGTTCCTCGGGCGCGGCGGCCTGCACCACTGGCCGCAGTTCGACGAAGTGGAGGTCGGCTGGGCGCTGCGCGCCGACGCCTGGGGGCGCGGATTCGCCACCGAGGCCGCCCGGGCATGGCTGGAGTGGGGCTTCGCGAACCTCGACGTGCCCTACTTCACCGCCTACATCGCACCGGACAACGCGGCGTCTCGCTCCGTGGCTGCCCGGCTCGGCATGTCGGTGCTGCGCACGGACACGTTCCACGGACGGGACGTCCTCGCCTACGCGCTGCACCGTGGCCGGCCCCGCCGGCAGACGTCCTGACCTGCCGGACGGGGCTCCGGACGGGGAGGTGGCCGGTCCGTGGCCCGAGGTTGACGCGATCCTCACCATCCGCTCTACTGAGCAGAGAAGCAGTCTGGATAACAGAACTAGCCATGGGCGTCCGCCGCGGGCGTCTGGAGGGGGCGAACACCATGACCGATCAGTCCGGAGTCCTGACGGACGTGCGGCGGGGCATGATCCCGGCGCACATCTACAACGACCGGGAGCTCTTCGAGCTGGAGCGGGAGCGGATCTTCGGCCGGGCGTGGATCTTCGTCGCGCACGAGTCGGAGATCGCCAAGCCCGGCGACTACGTCGTGCGCCGCGTCCTGGAGGATTCCTTCATCGTCGCCCGCGACGAGAAGGGTGAGATCAAGGCGCACTTCAACATGTGCCTGCACCGGGGCATGCAGATCTGCCGCGCCGAGATGGGTAATGCGTCGCACTTCCGCTGCCCGTACCACGGCTGGTCCTACCGCAACGACGGCCGCATCGTCGGTCTGCCGTTCCACCAGGACGCCTACGGGGGCGAGGCGGGCTTCAAGCGCAAGGGGCAGCGGCTGCTGCCGGCGCCGAACCTGGCGAGCTATAACGGACTAATCTTCATCTCCATGGACCCGGACGCGGAGCCGCTGGAGGACTTCCTGGGCGACTTCCGCTTCTACCTCGACTACTACACCAAGCAGAGCAAGAGCGGCATCCAGCTCATGGGCCCGCAGCGCTGGCGTGTCAAGGCGAACTGGAAGATCGGCGCGGAGAACTTCGCCGGCGACATGTACCACACCCCGCAGACCCACACGTCCGTCGTCGAGATCGGGCTGTTCCGCGAGCCGAAGGCGGAGAAGCGCAAGGACGGCTGCACCTACTGGGCCGGTGCCGGCGGCGGGACGACGTACAAGCTCCCCGAGGGAAACCTGGACGAGCGGCTGCGCTATGTCGGGTATCCGCAGGAGATGGTCGACCGGATGAAGCAGTCGCTGTCCGAGGACCAGCTGAAGGTCGTCGGGGAGGACGGCTTCATGATCTCCGCGGCCTCCGCTTTCCCGAACCTCTCGTTCGTGCACAACTGGCCGAGGGTGGCCGAGTCCGACGACGTGCTGCCCTTCATCTCCATCCGGCAGTGGCAGCCGATCAGCGAGAACGAGACCGAGGTCCTGTCCTGGTTCGCCGTCGACGCGGAGGCCCCGGAGGAGTTCAAGGCGCTGTCCTACAAGGCCTACCTGATGTGCTTCGGCTCGACCGGCATGTTCGAGCAGGACGACGTCGAGAACTGGGTCTCCCTGACCAACACCGCGGCCGGGTCGATGGCCCGCCGGCTCCTGCTCAACAGCCGGATGGGCATCCTCGAGGACGACACCGAGGTCGTCCCCGCGCTCACCGACGAGCAGTTCCACGGACCAGGCGTCGCGCACACCGGCTACGGCGAGTACAACCAGCGCGAGCTGCTCAACCGGTGGGCCGACCACCTCGAGGAGCCGGTGACGGCCGTGTCCACCGTCGAGGTCGGCGGCCCGGGCGCCCGCCCGGCGGTCGGCCAGGAACCGGCCGGCGCTGCTACGGCCGGCGGCACCGCGACGTCGACCGCCGCAGACCAGGTGGGGGCGCAGGCATGAGCACGCCGACGACCGCCCGGACGACGCCCGGCACCACCCCGGCCGGGCCTGAGGTGACGCCGGTGGAGACCGCCTCGACGCGCTCGGTGCTGGGCGGCCACGCCTCGCGGCTGCAGCGGGTGGGCATGACGCTGCCCTTCGGCGACGAGCGGCACCTGGCCGCGCACCAGTGGCTGGTCGACGAGGCCTGGCTGCTGGACGCGCAGGCGTACTCCGACTGGCTGGCGCTGCTCACCGAGGACATCCACTACGTGATGCCGGTGCGGGTGACCACGGCGCTGGGCGCCGGCTTCGACACCTCACCGGGGATGGCGCACTTCGACGAGGACTGGTACTCGCTGTCCCGCCGGGTGGCCCGCTTCCTCACCGAGCACGCCTGGACCGAGGACCCGCCGTCCCGGCTGCGCCACCACCTGTCCAACGTGCGAACCTTCGCCACCGAGGACGCCGACCACCTGATCGTGGACTCGGCCACGCTGCTGTTCCGCAACCGCGGGGACGTGCACGAGGGGTCGCTGGTCTCCGCCGGCCGGGAGGACCTGCTGCGCCACACGCCGGAGGGCTGGAAGCTCGCCCGCCGGACGATCATGGTCGACGACTCGGTCATGCGGATGCAGAACCTGGCGATCTTCCTGTGACGAGGCTTGCGAGGTCACACATGAGCACAGCGGCCCGACGAACGTGGCCGACGAGCGGGAGCGAGGAGGACCGGTGAGTTTGCACTGGGAGGGCGAGGAGCAGGATGCGCAGGCCGCCCGCCGGGCGGCGGCCGAGCACGAGGAACTGCTCGCCGGCGCCCGCGGGGACGCGATCACCATCGCCAACGAGTTCGCCGAGGTGCGGGTGGTCCGCGTCGACACGCGCAACGGCTCACGGCTGCTCGTCGAGTCACCGAAGTCGGGGCAGTGGGTCTCGCTGGATCCGCTGGAGCTGGAGTCGCTGACCTGGCAGAACACGGCCACCTTCTCGGCGATGATCGGCAACCCGTTCGGTCCGCTCGTCCCCGAGGCAACCGGCGGCATCGTCGAGGGCGGTGACCTCACCGAGGGCGGGAACGAGCCGGGGCGGCAGCTGCCGGAGGGCGGCAGCCAGTGAGTGAGCCGGCGAGCGGCTGGCTGGCGGGCCGGCGGGCGCTGGTCGTCGGCGCCGGATCCGGCATCGGCAGAGCCGTCGTCGACGCCTTCCTCGCCGAGGGTGCCCGGGTCGCCGTGCTGGAACGGGACCCGGACAAGTGCGCCGCGCTGGCCGATGCGTTGCCCGAGGTTCCGGTGACCGTAGGGGACGCAACCAGCCGGGCAGCCAACGAGGAGGCGGTAGCGACGGCCGTCGCCACCTTCGGCGGGCTGGACGTGCTGGTGAGCTGCGTCGGCATCTTCGACTACTACCGCAGCATCACCGACCTCGACGCCGACGTCCTCGACACCGCGTTCGACGAGATCTTCCACCCGAACGTGAAGTCGATGCTCCACTCGGTGAAGGCCGCGCTGCCCGCACTGCAGGAGGCAGGCCGGGCGTCGATCCTGCTGACCGAGTCGACGTCGGCGTACTACCCGGGCCGGGGCGGCGTCCTCTACCTGGCTTCCAAATTCGCCGTCCGGGGGCTGGTCACCGCGCTGGCCCACGACCTGGCCCCCGAGGTGCGGGTCAACGGGGTGGCGCCCGGTGGCACCCTCAACACCGATCTGCGTGGGCTGCCCAGCCTGGGTCTGGCCGACCGCAGGCTGGGCAGCACGCCCAACCGGGCCGAGGAGATGGCCGCCCGGGTGCCGCTGCGGGTGGCGCTGTCCGCGGAGGACATGGCCTGGAGCTACGTGTTCCTCGCCTCCGAGCGGTCCCGCGGCATCACCGGGACCACCGTCCACCCAGACGGCGGAGCCGGGGTCTCCGCCGCCAAGAAACGATCCTGAGCGAGAGGAATGCCGCCATGCCCGTCCTGAAGGCCGACTTCGCCGCGTGCCAAGGCTACGCCAACTGCGTGGACGCCGCGCCCACCGTGTACGACATCGACGACGACGGCGTCGTCGTGCTGCTCCGGGAGCGCATCTCCGAGGAGGAGCGGCCGCACATCGAGGAGGCCGCCCGCAGCTGCCCGGTCAGCGCCCTCACCATCGAGGACGAGTGAGCGGGGGCCGCACCGTCGTCGTCGTCGGGTCCTCGATCGGCGGTGTCCGCACCGCCCAGGCGCTGCGCAGCGAGGGATTCGACGGGCGCGTCGTCCTGGTGGGGGAGGAGGCGGAGCTGCCCTACGACAAGCCGCCGCTGTCCAAGCAGTTCCTGTCGGGGCAGTGGGACGCCGACCGGACGGTGCTGCTGACCCCGGAGGCGGCCGAGCGTGAGGGCATCGAGTTGCGGATCGGCGTCCCGGCGACCCGACTGGACGTCGCGGCCAAGGAGGTGCACCTGGCCGACGGCACCTCCCTGGCCTACGACAGCGCGGTGATCGCCACCGGCGCCTCGGCCCGGCCGTCCCCGTGGCGTCCGGAGTCCGGCGTGCACGTCGTTCGCACGATGGCCGACAGCCGCGCCCTGCACGAGGACCTGCGCCGGGAGGGGCCGGTTGTCGTGGTCGGGGGCGGGTTCATCGGCGCCGAGGTCGCCGCCACCGCCAGCGGTCTGGGTCGTGAGGTGACCGTCGTCGACCCGATGCCCACGCCCATCGGCCGGGTCGTCGGCCCGGAGATCGGGCAGTACTTCACCGAGCTGCACCACCGGCACGGGGTGGCGACCCGGTTCGGCGTCGGGGTCGAGGGGATCGAGGGCTCCGCCGGGGACCTCCGCGTCCGCCTGACCGACGGCACCGAGCTGGCTGCCGCCACCGTCGTCGTCGGCATCGGGGCGGTGCCCAACGACGGATGGCTGGCCGACTCCGGCCTGCCCATCGAGAACGGCGTCATGTGCGACGAGTACAGCCGAGCGCTCGATGCCCCCGACGTCTACGCGATCGGGGACGTCGCGCGGTGGTTCCACCCCGGGCACCGGGAGTACCTGCGGGTCGAGCACTGGACCAACGCCGTGGAGCAGGGCGTGTGTGCCGCGCACAACATCGCCCATCCCGACGACCTGCGCTCCTACCGGCCCGTGGAGTACGTCTGGAGCGACCAGTACGACTGGAAGGTCCAGATCGTCGGCCGGCCCACGCGGGGCACCCGCCACGAGCTCGTCGGCGAGCTCACCGGCGTGAAGCCGCGTGCCGCCGTGCTGTACACCGACGAGGACGGGCACCTGCTCGGCGTGGTCACGGTCAACTGGCCCAAGGCGCTGGTGCAGTGCCGACGCATGGTCACCGAACAGGCCTCGTTCGACGAGGCGCTGGGCAAGGTGAAGGAGCTGGCCGCCGCCGCCCCGCCCCGCCGGGCCGCTTCGACCGACACGGGCGGTGGTCGCTGATGAACTCCGTGGACACCGGCCTCGCGGAGCTGCGCGAGGACCTGGCCGTGGCCTGCCGGGTTCTCGCGGCCCGCGGCCTGGCAGAGGGGTATCTCGGGCACATCAGCCTGCGGATCGACGAGAACCGCCTGCTGGTGCGCTGCCGCGGGCCGCAGGAACGCGGTCTGGCCTGGACGACGGCGGAGGACATCCGGCTGGTCACCCTGGACGGGGAGCCCGGTGCCGACGGGGAGCTGGAAGGGTGGATGGCGCCCAACGAGCTGCCGCTGCACACCGAGGTGCTGCGCCACCGTCCCGATGTGTCGGCCGTCGTCCACGCACACCCGCCGGCCGTCGTGGCGGCCGACCTGGCCGGCCTCGGGATCCGACCGATCGTGGGTGCCTACGACATGCCGGGCACGAAGCTCGCGGCCGGTGGAATACCGGTCTACCCACGGGGTGTCCTGGTGCGGGACCGCGGGTTGGCTGCCGAGATGGTGGATGCCATGGGAGAGCGGCCCGTCGTCCTGCTGCGGGGGCACGGGCTCACCAGTTCGGGCACCAGCGTCGCGGAGGCGGTCCTGCGGGCGATCTCGGTCGACCAGTTGGCCCGCCTCTCGCTGACCATCGCCTCGGCAGGGGGGACGCTGCGCGACCTGCCGGCGGAGGACATGGCCCAGTTGCCCGACCTGGGTGGCGGGTTCAACCTCGCGACCGCGTGGCGGCATGAACGCGCCCGACTCCCGTGACCGGGGCCTCGCGGCCTCTACAGAGAGGACGCACAGGCGCGGTTCTCTGCACAGCAGATGCTCTGTATTCTCACGTCGTGACTTCGGCCGAAGCGATGCCGCCGGCGCCCGCCTACGGCAACGTCCCCCAGTACCCGATCGAGTCCGTGGACAACGCCCTGCGAGTGCTCCTCCTGCTCGGCGAAAGGCCGAAACTGCGGCTCACGGACGTCAGCCAGTACCTGGGTGTGGCTTCCTCGACCGCGCACCGGCTGCTGGCGATGCTGCAGTACCGCGGCTTCGTCCGACAGGACGCCGCTACCCGCAGCTACGTCCCGGGCCCGACGCTCGACGGCCTGGCGTTCGGTGTGCTCCGCCGGCTGGACGTGCGTACCCGGGCCCGACCTGTGCTGGAGCGGCTGAACGCCGACCTGCAGGAAACCGTCCACCTCGGCCGGCTCGAGGGCAACGACGTCCACTTCATCGAGTCCCTGGAGAGCTCACGAGCGCTGCGGGTCGGCGGCCGACTCGGCCTGTCGATGCCCGCACACTGCACGTCGACGGGCAAGGCGCTGCTGGCCGAGCTGTCTACGGAGGAGCTGTACCGGCTCTATCCCGAGGAGAAGCTGCCCCCGCTCACGCGAAACTCGATCACCACCCGGACCGCACTGGCCAGGGCGCTGGCCGAGGTGCGGGCCCACGGTTTCGCCCGGAGCCGGGAGGAGAGCGAGGAAGGCGTTTCGTCGATGGCCGTCGCGCTGCACTCCACGCGGTCCCCACGGCTGGCGGTCAACGTGTCGGTGCCGGCGAACCGGATGGGCGAGGACATCGAGCAGGCGGTGCTGGGGCGGCTGATGGAGGCCGCGGAGGAGCTCGATCACCTGTTGCTGTAGCCCCGGCGCGGCCAGTGCGTGGTGCAGTTCCGCGGCGAGGGGCCCGGTGAACCTGCTCGGCGAGCTGCTGGCGGTCGCGTCCCTGCTGCTGTTCAGTGCCAACGTCCTGCTGGTGGGCCCGGCGACCCGGCGGCTGCCGCGGGACCTCGGGTTCTTGCTGGTACTCGCCAGCAACGTCGGCTTCGCCGCTGTGGTCGTGCTGGGCCAGTACCTCCTCGGCAATCTGGACGGGTCGCTGGAGTGGGACGCCCTGGGGCTGTTCGCGGCCGGCGGTCTCCTCACGTCCTACCTCGGCCGCTGGTTCTTCCTACGGGCGGTGACCACGATCGGTCCCACCCGCGCCAGCGCCCTGCAGATCACGAACCCCGTCTTCGCCGCGGTGGCCGCCTGGCTGCTCCTCGGCGAGGCCTTGCCACCGATCGCCGTCCTGTGCGGGTTCGCCGTGCTGGCCGGCCTGTACCTGACCTCGCGGAGTTCCGGCCGGTCCACCAGGCAGGCGCCGTCGGATTCCGGAAACCGGTCGATCCCGGTCGCCGAGATCGGGCTCAGCCTGCTGGGGGCAGCCGCCTACGGGCTCGGGAACGTCGCGCGGGGTGCGGGGGTACGCGACTGGGAGGCGCCGGTCGTGGGCAGCCTCGTGGGGGCGGCGGCGGGTCTACTGGTCTACGGGCTGGTGAACACCGACGTGCGGAAGTTGGGTAGTGCGCTGCGCGGCGCCGACGCCACGGGCCGGCGCATGTGGCTGCTCGCGGGTGTGCTCACCATCGGTGCCCAGACCTGCTTGATCGCCGCGAGCCTCTACATCCCCGTGGCCATCGCCGTGGTGATCTCCGCGGCGGTCCCGCTCGTCGTGCTCCCGGTGAGCGTCCTGTTCCTGCGCCGCACCGAGGCCGTCGGTGTGTCCACCGGGATCGGCGCGCTGTTGATCCTCGCCGGTGTGGCCGGGCTCGTCCTGAGCTGAGAGTCCTCCGACTGCTCGGCCTCGCCGTGGTGCTGTACGCGAGTGCCGGCCGCGGAGCCAGGAACTTACGGTCAGCGGATCTCGGTGGCGAAGCGCTGCAGCACGGTATGGCGAGCCGACGGGCCCTGGGCGCTCTCGTAGTCGCGGGCCGCCGTCAGGGAGCGGCGGACCATCGTTGCTGTGCCGGCCGCAGTGCGCCGCAGCCGGGACATCGGCGACCAGTTCAGCGAGATGGTGATGAGCGGAATGGATGAGCCTGGCTGGAATCCGGTGGTGCTCGTCACGGTGTTCTCTTTCCTGCTCGGTGAAGCTTTCCCTTTCCAACTATAGGTTGGCAAGAAGGGCCGGGAGCGGCGTATCGCCATTCGGCGATGTGAGTACGACCACGAATCGTCACCCTGTCATTACCTGGCTCACATTCCCGACGCGAGGTGACGTCAGGAGCGGGTTGCCTCACTTCGATCGTCCGCCCGGGAGGGTGGCCGGGTTAGCGGCAGGAGAAGTCCGTGCTGGTCGGGGGAGGCGAGCGTGGTGTGGGGCACGCCACGCACAGTGCCGGAGATCGGCCGTTCCACGGACAGATCCCACCCGTGCGCGGCGGGCCCCCGACCCGTCAGCCTGGAATGGTCCGGGAGATTGCCGCGGTGGGAATGGATCGACCATCCGAACGTGGAAGTGGATGCGTCCCGAGCCGGGGAAGGAGTGGGCGTCGCCACCATCAGCCGCGTGGCGCGACCCATTCCGATGGCCATTCTGATGCCCGTACCGGACCGGGTTCTCGTGCGCCGGCAGTTGGCGCGCGCAGCCACCCGGCTACCTGCCAGAGGGTGCGCCCGGGAGCAGGGGAATGGCGCGACCCGGCGCCGTCGATGCGGATGCCGCGGTGCTCGGGAGGGCGGGCGCGTTCGCCGGGCGGGTGGTCAGGTGCGCCCGGTGACCGTCCGTAGCACGTGGCCCGGGTCCGCCGGGGCCACGTCGCCGGTCCAGACCACGTACTGGTCGGGCCGCACGAGGACCAGGCGCGCCCCGTAGGCCGCCCGCTCTCCGGCGGCGGTGTCCCGGACGACGGTCAACGGGACACCGGCCACCTCGGCCGACTCCCGGAAGGCCTCCACGGCGGAGCTCTCCGCGTCGAAAGCGAGCAGGGTGAACCCTGTGCCGAGCTCCTCGAAGACGTTGCTGCCCCAGGACAGCGGCTGTGGCGGCAGATGGTGCCCGGCCTGGGCCGTGAAGGTGTGCTCACCGTGGGCGCTGATGACACCGCCTGGCGGGCCCAGCACGACCGGGGACCCCTCGTACCGGGGTTCGAAGTTCCGCAGCCGCTTGCCGAAGCCCTTCGCGGCCTCCTCGAACCGGCGCTCGAACTCCGCCCGGTCCACCGAGGGGCTGTACTGCTCGAGGAAGGCCCGGTCGTCCCGGATCCAGCCGCCGATGATGTCCTCGCCGACGTCGCGGAAGATCGCCTGCCGCTCGACGCTGTAGGAGTCGAGCAGCGCGTCCCCGCCCCAGCCCGCCAGCACCGCGGCCAGCTTCCAGCTGAGGTTGACCGCGTCCTCGAGTCCGTTGTTGAGGCCGAAGCCCCCGTAGGGCGGGTGGGTGTGCGCGGCGTCCCCGGCGATGAACGCCCGGCCCGAGCGGTACACGTCGGCGACCTGCACGCGCAGGTCCCAGAAGCCCACGTGGTCGATCTCGCAGTCGAAGGCGAACCCGGCGGCCTGGTGGAGCAGGCCGGCGAAGTCGAAGTTCTCCACGGTGCTCCCGGCGGGCACCGGTGCGTGGAAGAAGAACTCCTCACCCACGTCGACACGGCCGAAGAACTTCCAGTAACCCTTGAGGTCCGGGTGCATGACGCGGTAGGTCGACCGGTCCGGGAACCGCTTGAGCGCCTCGTGCAGCTCGGGGGACCGGAACACGACCAGCGCGACCAGCTCGTCGAAGTCGGTGCCGCTGCGGGCGATGTCGGCCTGCTCCCGGACCAGTGAGTGGCCGCCGTCGCAGCCGACGACGAATTCGCCCTCCAGCTCCTCCTGGACGCCGTCCTTCTCCATGACCACCCGGACACCGTCCGGGTCCTGCTCGACGCTGATGGCCTTCCAGCCGACGTGCATGTCCACGTTCGGGAGGTCGGCCAGCCGCTGCCGCAGCACCGCCTCGGTGCGGTACTGCGGCAGCCGCTCGTTCGCCTGGAAGTAGAATGGGGCGACGAGCTCGCGGGCCGGGGGCGCGTGCCAGAAGTCGCTCAGCAGGTTCTCGTAGATCGTGACCTGGCCGATGGGGTGACCGGTCGGCATGGCCCGCGCCGCGCGCAGCTCGTCCACGAGGCCCCAGGACCAGAAGTGCTCGACCGTCCGCTGGGATAGGCCCTGGCCTTTCGGAATGCTCGACAGCTGGGGCCGCCGCTCGATCACCGCACACGACACCCCGCGGAGCCCCAGGTCGAGGGCGAGCCCCACGCCCACCGGACCTCCACCGACGATGACGACCTGGTGCCGTGGGGTCATGACCATCCTCGTGAACTCGACCGGACGAAACGGCCGCGGGGGTAGCGGCAGCTAATGGTATGACCAAGACTAGTGGAGTGACCTGGAGCGAGCGAGTGACCGGACGTCCGCGCCCCCGATGGCGCCCGGGCGTCGGCGCCTGGCCCGGCCGTCCGCCGGTGACCGGGCGGGCAGGGCAGGGCAGGACGGGATCGTGACCAGGGCGCTGCGCGAGGGCGACCCGGTCGTCGGGATCGTGTCCCCGGGGGAGATGGGCGGCGCGCTCGGTGCAGCCCTGGGTCGGGGTGGCGCGCGGGTGGTCGCCACCACGACCGGGCGCAGCGGACGGCACCGTGGAACTGACCGGGCGGGCTGGGCTCGACCTTGTGGACGACCTCGACGAGGTCGTCCGGCGATCGTCGGTGCTGCTGTCGGTGGTCCCACCTCAGCACGCCCGCGCCGTCGCCGAGGATCTGGTGGCCCGGGCGCGACGGCTCGGCGTCCGCCCGACCCTGGTCGACCTCAACGCGGTGACCCCGGCCGAGGTGTCGGGCATCGCAGCGCTCGCCCGCGACGCGCAGATGGATGTCGTCGACGGGTGCTGGACCGGGGCCGGGTCGTGGCTACCGCAGCGGTGCACGTGGGTGGCCGGCTCCAGGTCGTGGACGAGGCCGGGAGGATCGTCCGGCTCGACCCGGCCGGCAGTGGGCACGCCGCCCGGGCCGGCTACGCGTGGGAGCTGGGTGACACCGCCACCGAGGAGGAGTTGACGCAGGTCGCGGAGACGATGGCCGACGCGCTCGTGGCCGCGGTCACCGGCGACCCGCCGCCCGCGGACGTGCTCTCCCTGTACCTGACCGATCCGCTCGTCGAGGTCGGCCCCATTGACGGTGTCATGTTCTCCGGTGGTGTGGCCGAGTACGTCTACGACCGCGAGACCGAGCGGTTCGGCGACCTCGGCCGGCCGCTCGGCCGGGCGATCCGGGCCCGGGTCGACTCCGGTGCGCTGCCATACCCACTACTGCCGGCGGGCGAGTGCATCCGCGCGACCGCCCTGGGAGCGTCCGAGTACAGCGTCCAGCTGAGCGGCAACACCGGCTGCATCTCCGACCCGGACGCACTGCTGCCGCGGCGCAACCTGCAGGTGCTCCGGCCCAGCTACGAACTCGGGGACACCGTGGACCCGGTCACGGTGGCCACGGCCATCCGGCGCCACCTCGTCGCCCTGGACGCCGCCCACGCCGACGCCGACATCGCGCTCGCGATGTCGTGGACCGGGCTGCCCAGTCACGCCCGGCTGCTCGCCTTCGCCCAGGGGGTCCGCGACGGTCTGGCCGAACGGATCGCGCTGGGCAAGCCGGTCTACGTGATGCTGGACGGCGACGTCGCGATGACCCTGGGCCGGCTCCTGCGACAGGAGCTCGGCGTGCTCACCGGCCTGCTGGTCGTCGACGGGCTCGCCCTGCGCGACTTCGACTGGATCGACATCGGCCGGATGCGATACCCGTCGAACACCGTGCCCGTGACGATCAAGTCCCTCGTCTTCAGCCAGAGCCCCGGAGTCTGACCCGGCGCGGCGGTCGCCCACTCCCCGAGCCGGGCAGGGCGCCCCCGGATCAGTCGTGCGCGACGGCCGTCGCCCCGACGCGGTCGGCGGTCCGGCGGAGGTGCGTGTTCATCAGCGCGGTCGCTGCCTCGACATCCCGCTGCGTGATGGCACCGACCAGGGCGCGGTGTTCCTCCACGCCGTGCCGGCCATGCGCCGGTGCTGCTTCGCGTGCGCGCTCGAGCGATCGGAGCAACGGGGCGTGCAGCGACTCGACGAACATGGTGACCGCACGGTTGTGCGCCGAGCCCGCGAACCGCGTGTGCCATTCGGCGGACAGTTCGAGCGGGTAGGCCTCGGACGTCAGTGCGGCATCGCTGCGGTCGCAGATGTCGTACAGCGCAGCGATATCCTCCTCGGTCGCACGCTCGCACACCAGCGGGACGACCCCGAGTTCGAACACCATGCGCGCCTCGGTGACCTCCACGGCGGTGATCGACGCCAGCGAGATCAGGTCGACGATGCCCTCGCCGACGAGACGGCTGCTCGGTGCCGTCACGAAGGCCCCGCCCCGCGCACCGACGCGGATCTCGACCAATCCGTTGGCCTCGAGGACGCGCAGTGCCTCGCGGACGGTCACCCGGCTCACGCCGAACCGCTCGCACAGCTCCCGCTCGGAGGGCAGCCGGTCCCCGGCGACGAGCCGGCCCTGCCGGATCAGCAGCCGCACCTGGTCGACGATCACCTCGGAGATGCGCCCGATGCTGACGCGGCTCAGCAGGTCGCCGGTGCCCGCAGTTGCGACTCCGTGTGCAGCAGCGGGAGGCGTTCCTGGCATGGTCACCCGGTCATCCTAAGGTCAGACCACGGCGTACGGGCGCTATGTCCCGCATGGCGGAAGCTCGATCGGCAGAGCCGGATCCCGGTGGGGCATCATCTAGCGCCCCTGGTCGGCGACCTCGGCCGCCGCGGTGGCCGCGGCCTCCGGTTCCAGGTACTCGCCGCCGCGTCTGCGCGGGTCGAGTCCGGGGCCCAGCTCGTAGCGCAGGGGCATGCCGGTGGGGATGTTCAGCTCCAGGACCTCGTCGGCGGACAACTCGTCCACGTGGGCCACCAGGGCCCGCAGCGAGTTGGAGTGCGCTGTGACGAGCACCGTGCGCCCGGCCCGAAGATCCGGGGCGATGGCGTCCAGCCAGTAGGGCAGCAGCCGGTTCTGGACGTCGCGGAGGCTCTCCGTCCGCGGGCGGAGTTCGTGGTCGACGATCCCGTAGCGGGGGTCCGTCGTCACGTCCCACTGGCTGCCGGGCTCGATCGGGGGCGGCTTCAGGTCGTAGGACCGCCGCCACTGCTGGAACAACTCGTCGCCATAGCGCCTCCGGGCGGTTCTCCGGTCCATGCCCTGCAGTGCGCCGTAGTGCCGCTCGTTGAGCCGCCAGGTGCGGTGTGCCGGGATGTCCTCCCGGCCGGCTGCCGCCAGTGCCAGCATGCCGGTGCGCACCGCGCGGGTCAGCATCGAGGTGTGCAGCACGGCGGGCAGGACGCCGGCGGAGCGCAGGAGTGCGCCGCTGCGCCGCGCCTGCTCGACCCCTCGGGACGTGAGCTCGACGTCCACCCAGCCGGTGAAGAGGTTGCGGGAATTCCACTCGCTCTCACCGTGGCGGAGGAGTACCAGCGTCGGCACGCGCAGACCCTAGCGGCCGGGAAGGGCATGTGGTCAAATGGACTAACCAAAAGCGCTCGCTGATGCCGCAGCGGGTCCGTCGCCGGAGAGGACTCGAGAACCGTGCCAAAGGTGATCTATGTGGGCGACGCCGGCCAGGAGCACGCCGTCGACGCGGTGCCGGGCGAGTCGGTCATGGTGACGGCGGTGAAGAACGGTGTTCCCGGAATCATCGGCGAGTGCGGGGGAAACGCGTCCTGCGCGACCTGCCACGTGTGGGTCCGGGACGAGTTCCTGCCCCTCGTCGGACACCCTGACGACATGGAGGAGGACCTCCTCGACATGGCGGTTTCCGAGCGGCGTGAGGGGAGCCGACTGTCCTGTCAGATCCGCGTCGCCGCAGAACTCGACGGACTGACGGTCGACGTCCCCCCGGAGCAGCCCTGACCGTCCCTCGCGGTTGACGCCAGACCTGCTAAGGAATGACCATTAGCCCTACCCGCTGATGCCGGTGCCGGCGGCGGGGCCGGACAGAGGAGACGCTCGTGCTTCGTCAGGAAATCAACGAACTGCTGACCCAGACCGGACCGAGGACGCCGATGGGCGAGCTGTTCCGGCAGTACTGGATGCCCGCCTGTCTGGCCGAGGAGCTCCCGGAGGACGGCTGCCCGCCGATCCGGCTCAAGCTGCTGTCCGAGCGTCTGGTGGCCTTCCGGGACAGCAAGGGCCAGTACGGGCTGATCGACGAATTTTGCGCACACCGCGGCGTCTCGCTCTGGTTCGGCCGGAACGAGGAGGGCGGGCTGCGCTGCCCTTACCACGGCTGGAAGTACGACACGACGGGCCAGTGCCTCGACGTCCCGTCCGAGGCCGACAACAGCAGCTTCGCCGAGAACGTGAAGCTCACCTCCTACCCGCTGGTCAAGATCGGCGACGTCCTGTGGACGTACATGGGCGACCCGGCCACGCAGCCGCCGCTGCCGGAGTTCGAGTTCGCCCAGGTGGCCCCCGAGCAGACCTACACGTCCAAGCGCTGGCAGCAGTCCAACTGGATGCAGGCCTTCGAGGGCGGCATCGACTCCAGTCACGTGACGTTCCTGCACTCCGGCGGTCTCAAGACCGATCCGCTGTTCAAGGGTGCGAAGGGCAACGAGTACAACCTCAACGACACCAAGCCGTTCTTCGAGGTCGCCGACAGCGAGGGGGGCCTGTTCGTCGGCGCACGACGCAACGCCGAGGACGGCAAGTACTACTGGCGGATCACGCCGTGGGTCATGCCCTGCTTCACGATGGTCCCGCCGCGCGGTGACCACCCGATCCACGGCCACTTCTGGATTCCGATCGACGACGAGAACTGCTGGGCGTACAGCTTCGACTACCACCCGGTCCGGGCCCTGACGCCCGAGGAGCGGCAGGCCATGATCGACGGCCACGGCGTGCACAGCGAGAACATCCCGGGCACCTACCGGCCGACGGCGAACATGGACAACGACTACCTGATGGACCGCGAGGCGCAGCAGCGCGGCGAGTACTACTCCGGCGTCAAGGGCATCGCGATCCAGGACTCCTCCCTGCAGGAGAGCATGGGCCCGATCGTCGACCGCACCAAGGAGCGGCTCGTACCTGCGGACAGCGGCATCATCAAGGCCCGGCAGAAACTCCGGAAGGCCGCGCTCGCGCTGCGCGACCAGGGCGTCACGCCGCCCGGGGTGGATCCGGCGCACCACCGGGTGCGCTCCGCGGCGGTCGTGCTACCGCAGGCGGAGTCCTTCCTGGACGCGGCCCGTGACGACGTGCGGGTCCATCCCGGCATGCCGGTCGCGTCGGTCTGATGGCCGTCGAGACGAGCCTGCTGAGCAGCTGCGCCCGGGCCGCCACCGCGGCCGAGGCCCGCTTCCGGATCGACCGGCCCATCCGGCCCGCGCGCGCCGCCCGGATCATCGCCCTGGACGAGCGGGCCGCCGGGATCGCCCGCCGAGCGGCGGCGGTCGAGTGGGCGAGCGCCCAGTTCCTGGTGTGCGAGGGCGTCGCCGGCGGCGGGGCGATCGGCGACTTCCTCCTGCGCGGCATCGAGGGGGAGCCGGTGGTGCTGGAGCAGACCCTCGCGGGCGCCGACGTCGTCGTCATGCTCGCGACCGACGACCGCGGCGCCGGCTGTGCGTACGCGCTGGGCAAGGCGTGCTGGGAGCGCGGCATCATGACCGCCGGCCTGGTGCTGAGCGACGAGTCCGGGGCCGACCAAGCGGTGGCCGCGCTCCGGCCGCACGCCCGGGTGCTGCTGCCCACCGCGGATGAGACCGACCTGACCGAGCTGCTGGCGGCACTGCGGGCCTGACCGACCGGCCCCGGTCGCGGCGCGGCCGGCGCCCGAGCGGTTTCCACCCGGGAACGACGAGAGACGAGGGACATGGACGACAAGGTCAGCCTGCGCAGCCTCCAGCAGATGAAGGACGACGGTCGCAAGATCGTCGGCGTCGTCGCCTGGGACTACCAGATCGCGCGGATCGTGGACCGCGTGGGCGTGGAGATCGTCTCCGTCGGCGACACGGTCGGGGTGAACCTCTGGGGCCACAGCAACCCCTTCGAGGTCACGATGGAGGAAATGCTGGTCGTCACCCGGGCGGTCCGGCGCGGCGTGACCCGCGCCCTGGTCAGTGCCGACTTTCCGTTCGGGCCCCTGCAGGAGGGCGCCGACAGCGCCGTCCGGGCGGCCATCCGGTTCGTGAAGGAGGCCGGCGTCGACCTGGTGAAGCTCGACGCCGCCGCCGACTACCTCGATGCGGTCGAGGCCGTCACCCGGGCCGGCATCCCGGTCTTCGCCCAGTTCGGGATCACGCCGCAGACGGCGCTGCGCTACGGCGTGGAGTACAGATCGATCCCCTCGGCCGCCGACGCGGTGCCCGAGGAGCTCCAGGACGAGCTCGTCGCCGAGGCCCGCCGGCTGGAGGAGGCCGGGGCGGCCCTGCTGAACTTCACCAACTCCGGCCCGGTGGTGGGCGCTGCCGTGGCCCAGGCGGTCTCCGTCCCGGTCGTCGGCGGGTTCGGCGGCGGCCCGTGGCTCGACGGCCGGATGCGGATGGCGCACGCCGCGATCGGCTACGCCGCCTCGGCGATCGACGACCCGCCGGACACCTACGCCAACGTCGCGCAGACCACGCTCGACGTGCTGACGCGCTACGCCGAGGACGTCCGCGGGGCCCGGCAGCTCCCCGGCGGCATTCCGGTACCCCCCGCCACCTGACCGCCCGACCCGACCCGCACGCCGAGAGGACCCCCACCGTGCCCACCGCCGTCGTCGACGGGATTCCCACGCGCTACGAGGTCACCGGGGCCGGCCCGCCGTTGCTGATGTTCTCCCCCGGCGGGTTCGACTCGACGCTGGAGAGCTGGCGGACGGTCGGGATCTACCGCCGCCTCGGGCTGCTCGAGCACCTGAGCGCGAGCTACACCTGCATCACGTTCGACCGGCGGGAGTCGGGCCGGTCGGGCGGGCGGGTCGAGCGCGTCTCCTGGGCGGACTACGTCGCCCAGGGGCGCGGACTGCTCGACCACCTCGGCATCGAGCGGGCGCACCTGATGGGCGGCTGCGTCGGCTGCTCGACGGTCGCCGCGTTCGGCGTGGCCCACCCGGACCGGGTGCTCAGCATGGTGCTGTTCTCCCCGGCGGGCGGGGTGAAGTACCGGCTCAAACAGCATTCCCGGTTCGTCCAGCACCTGACGTTCGCCGAGGCCCACGGGCTCCAGGCGGTCGTCGACCTGGTGCAGGGGACGGACAAGGGCTTCACCGCCGATCCCCGGATCGGCCCCTGGAACAGCGTCATCCGCACCGACCCCGACTTCGCGCAGGCCTACGCGCAACTGGACGCCGGCCGCTACGGCGTCCTGGTCAGCGGCATGGCGCGGGTGATGTTCGACCGGGACACCGTGCCCGGCGCCGAGCCGGAGGACCTGCTGCGGCTCGACGTGCCGGCGCTGATCGTCCCGGGGCAGGACGAGTCACACGCCCCCTCGGCTGCCCGCTACCTCCAGGAGTGCCTCCCCGCGGCGCAGTACTGGGACGTGCCGGTGGCGGAGCAGACGGCGGAGACCGCCCCGGCGCGCATCCTGCAGTTCCTCGCCGGCCGGTAGCGGCCGCCCCCGGTCGGCGGTAGCGGCCGACCGGGGGCGGCTCAGGTCAGCGTCTCGCCGCGCTCCAGGGCGGCAATCTGATCCAGCCGTCGCTGGTGCACACCACCCTTGAACGGCGTCTCCAGCCAGGTGGCGAGGATCTCCTCGGCCAGCGCCGGGGAGACGACCTTGGTGCCCAGGATCAGCACGTTGGCGTCGTTGTTCCCCCGCGAGATCCGGGCGTGGAAGAGGTCGGGGCACACGCCCGCCCGGATACCGCGGATCTTGTTGCAGGCGATGGACTCGCCCTGACCGCTCCCACCGATGACCATCCCGCGGTCCACCGACCCGTCGACGACGCGGCGGCAGACGTCGACGCACAGCGGCGGGTAGTCCGCCACCTGCTCGGCGGTGTGCGCCCCGCGGTCGTCGACCGCGTGGCCGCGGGCCTCGAGCCACTCGACGAGCCGGGTCTTGAGCGCCACGCCGTTGTGGTCGGCCGCGATCGCGATGCGCACGCTGCCTCCTCGGGTTCTCAGGCGGTCAGGTCAGTGGTGCCGGGCGCGAAGACGTCCTCCAACGCAACCGGGCGATCCAGGATCCGCTGGTCCACCGCAGAGCGCAGCAACTGCTCCAGGACCGCCCGGTTCGGCTCGATCCCGTAGGGCAGCGGGTCGGCCCCGGTCACCTCCAGGACCTGCTGGTACATCCGGTCGGTCGCCGTCGGGGCGTCGATCGCCCCCGACCGCAGCCGATCGACGTACTGCCGCTTGGCCCGGGCGAAGGCGTCGAAGACGGCCGGGCCGACCTCGGGCCGCTCGCGGAGGAGCTCGTCCCGAACCACGACCAGGTGGTTGATCGGGTACCGGCCGCGGGTCTGCAGCGCCCGGACGGCGGCCTCCGTCGGGTCCGGGATCAGCGGGACCACGTCCGGGGCATCGATGTCGGCGCCGATGACGGCCGCCAGTTCACCGCTGCGCAGCAGCTCCTCCAGCGCGCGGCCGGGCTCGACCGGGACCACGTTGGCCGGCGCCCGGTACTGCGCGACGTGCTCGTCGCCGGACGGCGCCCAGGTGATCCGGCTGAGGTCCACGCCGTACTCGTCCTGCAGGATCGCCCGGGCCCACACTCCGGTGGTGACGGTGTAGCCGCGGTTGACCCCGACCGTGCGGCCCTCCAGGTCCTGGGGCGCGCGGACGTCGGAGCCGGCCGCGACCTGGATGGCACCGTGGTGGAAGCCGCGGACCAGGAAGGCGGGCACGGCGGTGAACGCCACACCGTGCGCCTTCGCGACCAGGTATGTCGTGAGCGCCATCTCGCAGACGTCGAACTCGAGGGTGCGCACCATGCGCCGGAAGCCCTGGACGAGGACGGGCACCTCTTCGAACTCGAAGCGGAAGCCCTCGGGCGTCACCGCGCCGCTCTTCAGCGCCTCGTTGTTGCCCTGGGTGCGGGTGACGGTCTTCAGCAGGTGCTCGGCCACGGGTACTCCTCGCTGGCGCTCGTCGCGCGGTCCAGCGGGCCGTCGTCGACCGGCTGGTGGACGGCCGGAACGTAGCATGGTCAGACCAATAGACCTCACGCTACGGTGGCCTCGACGACATCCCAGAACCGAAGGACAGACCATGGCAGAGCAGGTGCTGGCGGCCGTGCGGACCGGCCCGGGCGTGACCGAGCTGCGCGAGTTCCCGATGCCCGACGTCCCCGACGACGCCGCGCTGCTGAAGGTCGAGGTCGCCGGGATCTGCGGCACCGACGTCAAGATGTACGCGAAGCCGCCGTTCGCCGCGCCGGTGATCATGGGCCACGAGAACGTCGGCATCATCGCCAAGGCGGGCCGGAAGTTCACCGAGAGCAAGGGCCTGGCCGAGGGCGACCGGGTGTTCGTCGAGCACTACGTCGGCTGCATGCACTGCGAGTGGTGCCGGGCAGGGGAGTACCGCCACTGCGAGCTCACCGACTGGCGGACCAACCCCGACGCGCGCCGCTACGGGTACACGTCGGCGGAGAACCCCGGCCACCTGTGGGGCGGGTTCTCCCAGTACATGTACCTGCCGTGGAACGCGGTGACCCACAAGGTGCCCGATGGCGTCTCCGCGGAGCTGGCCGGCCTGGTCACCCCGCTGTCCAACGGCATCGAGTGGGCGCTGAACGCCGGCGGTGTCGGCTACGCCTCCACGGTGCTCATCCAGGGCCCGGGCCAGCAGGGCCTGTCGCAGGTCGTCGCCGCCAAGCAGGCCGGTGCGTCGCTGATCATCGTCACCGGCACCACGCGGGACGCCACCCGGCTCGAGCTCGCCACGGCCCTGGGCGCCGACCACGTCATCGACGTGCTGCGGGAGGACGCGCTCGCGCGGGTCCTGGAGATCACCGGCGGCAAGGGGGTCGACGTCGTCCTGGACTGCACGTCCGGTGCCGGCACCGCCCCGGTGCTGCTCGGCATCGACGCGCTCAAGCGCCGCGAGGGCGTCATGGTGACTCAGGGCGAGCTGGCCGCCTTCCCCAACTTCCCGCTCAAGAAGATGACCGAGAAGTGCATCGCCCTCAGGAGCGCCCGCGGGCACGGCTATCGTGCCGTCGAGCTCGCGCTGGAGCAGCTCGCCTCGGGGCGCTTCCCGCTGGAGCGGCTGGCCACGCACACCTTCGGCCTGGAGGACGTCGACCACGCCATCCGGGCGCTGGCCGGTGAGACTGGCGAGGACGCGCTGCACGTGTCCTTGCTGCCGTGGGGGAAGTGAGAGCGGCAGCGCCGGGAAGAGAATGCCGACCATGAGCGAGGAGAACGCATGAGCGTCGTCGTCCGGAATCCCCGCCGCACCGAGCGGGCCGTCGTCGACGGCCTCGCCGCGTGCGGCGTCTCCACCGTCCACGAGGCCCAAGGGCGCACCAACCTGCTCGACCCGGCGCTGCGGCCGATCTACGCCGGCGCCCGGGTCGCGGGCACCGCGGTCACCGTCAGCGTGCCGCCCGGCGACAACTGGATGATCCACGTCGCCGTCGAGCAGTGCCAGGAGGGTGACGTGCTGGTCGTCGCCCCCACGTCGCCGTCCGAGGCCGGCTACTTCGGTGACCTGCTGGCCACCTCGCTCGCTGCCCGCGGGGTCCGCGGGCTGGTCATCGACGCCGGCTGCCGGGATGTCGCCGACCTGACCCGGATGGGCTTCCCGGTCTGGTCGCGCCACGTGTCGGCGTACGGCACCGTGAAGGAGACGCTGGGCAGCGTCAACGTGCCGCTGGTGTGCGCCGGCCAGCTGGTGCAGCCCGGTGACGCCGTGGTCGCCGATGACGACGGCGTCGTCGTCGTGCCGCGGGCCACGGCCTCCCAGGTGCTCGAGGCCGCCCGCGCCCGGGAGACGAAAGAGGCGGCGGCGCGGGAGCGCTACGCCGCCGGGGAGCTCGGCCTCGACGTCAACGCGATGCGGGATCGGCTCACGAGCAAGGGCCTGACCTACGTGGACGCGGAGGACGACCAGTGATCATCGACTGTCACGGGCACTACACGACCGAGCCGGCGGCCCTGAAGGACTTCCGGCAGGCACAGCTCGCCTCCCTCGACGATCCGGCGCTGCCCGCGCCCGAGCTGGCGCCGATCAGCGACGACGAACTCCGGGCGAGCGTGGAGGGCAACCAGCTGCGCGTGCTGCGCGAGCGCGGCGGCGACCTGATGATCTTCTCGCCGCGGGCATCGGGGATGGGCCACCACGTACCCGACCCGGCCGTCGCGCGGGCCTGGGCGTCCACGAGCAACGACCTGGTGGCCCGCGTCGTCGGGCTATTCCCGGACAACTTCGCCGGTGTCTGCCAGCTGCCCCAGACCCCCGGCGGCCCGCTGGACGACGCCGTCGCCGAGCTGCGGCGGTGCGTGGAGACCCTGGGCTTCGTGGGGTGCAACCTCAACCCGGACCCCTCCGGGGGGTTCTGGACGTCCAAGCCGCTCACCGACGAGTACTGGTTCCCGCTCTACGAGGCGATGGTCTCCCTCGACGTCCCCGCCATGGTGCACGTCTCCAGCTCCTGCAACCCCAACTTCCACGCCCTCGGCGCGCACTACCTGAACGCCGACACCGCGGCGTTCATGCAGTTCATCGAGGGCGACCTGTTCACCCGCTTCCCGTCGCTCCGCTTCGTCATCCCGCACGGCGGCGGCGCGGTGCCCTACCACTGGGGCCGCTACCGCGGGCTGGCCGAGCGGATGGGTCGGCCGCAGCCGTCGACCCTGCTGGACAACGTCTTCTTCGATACCTGCGTGTACCACCAGCCCGGCATCGACCTGCTGACGCGGGTGATCCCGACGGAGAACATCCTGTTCGCCTCCGAGATGCTGGGCGCGGTCCGGGGTGGAGACCCCGAGACGGGCGTCGACTGGGACCACACCAAGCACTACGTCGACCAGGTCCCGTTGACCGACGATCAGCGCCGCCAGGTATTCGAGACCAACGCCCGTCGGGTCTACCCGCGGCTGGACGCGCAGCTCACCGCTGCGGGGAGGTAGAGACATGTCCCGACTGCAGCTGACCTTCGCCTGTGGCGACTACGACCGCACCCGCGCGCTGGAGGAGGGCACGGTCCGTCCCGACGGCATCGACCTGACCTACCTGCGACTGCCGGTCGAGGAGACCTTTTTCCGGATGTCCCGGCACCGGGAGTTCGAGGTCGCCGAGATGTCCCTGTCGTCGTACGTGAAGTCCCTCGACCTCGACGAGCCGCCGTTCGTGGCGCTGCCGGTCTACACCTCGCGGCAGTTCCGGCACGCCGGCATCTTCGTCAACGTGAACTCGGGCATCGACGAACCCGCGGACATGCGGGGCAAGATCGTCGGTACCCCGGAGTGGCAGCTCACCGCCAACGTCTGGATCCGCGGCTTCCTCGCCGACCAGTACGGGGTGCCGGTCGACTCCGTCGAGTACCGGACCGGGGGGCAGGAGATGCCGGGCCGGATCGAGAAGGCCGCCGTCGACCTCGGCGAGCGCATCCGCATCCGGCCCATCCCGGGTGACAAGACCCTCTCGGCGATGCTGGCCGCGGGTGAGATCGACGTGTTCCAGGGCCCGCGGGTGCCATCGTCCTTCGTCCCCGGGGGGAACGTCCGGCGGCTCTTCCCCGACCCGGTCGCCGCGGAGCAGGAGTACTTCGCGCGGACCGGGATCTTCCCGATCATGCACGTCGTCGTCGTCCGCCGGGACGTCTACGAGCGGCACCCGTGGGTGGCCCAGACGCTGACCAAGGCGTTGGGATTGGCCAAGCAGAAGGCCATGGCCGAGCTGTACGACGCCTCCGCGCTGCGGTTCATGCTGCCGTGGCTCATCCCCGGCCTGGAGGAGGCGCGTGCGCTGCTCGGCGAGGACTACTGGTCCTACGGGCTGCAGGGCAACGAGAAGGCGCTGGGGACGTTCCTCCGCTACCACCACGAGCAGGGGCTGTCCCGGCGGCAGTACGAGCCATCGGAGCTGTTCGCCCCCGAGTCGCTGGAGTCCTTCGTCATCTAGCGCGGTGCCCAGTCAGGTCGGCGACGCGCATGGCTGCAGAGAAGACCGAACGGCCCCGCCGGGACTCGGCGGGGCCGTTTCGTCGTCCGCGGTGATGAGCACTGCTGCGTGGATCCTTCGCTTTGCCAGGAGCGTCCCGTGAGCGTCGCGGGGTGCTGGGCGATCGGCGGCTGACGATCAGCCGGCGGCCGGGTCCGGGCCGGGCGAGAACCGCCGCAGCGCGATGGCGGGCACGGCGATCCCGGCTCCGACCAGTGCCAGCGCGGGCGCCAGCGGAAGGACGACGACCAGCCCGGCGACGGTCAGCGGCGCGGCGAGCAGCGCGCCGGCCCGGAACGTCCCGCTGACCGCGATGGCCTCCCCGCGCTCCTCGGGGTGCACCGCCTCGGCCGCGATCGCCGGCCCGAGCACCTGCACGACGCTGGCCGCGACGCCGCTGACGACCAGCACCAGCGCGGACAGCGCGACGCTCCCGGCAACGGCGCCGGTGGCGGCGGTGGCGACCCCGGTGAGAATCATGCCGCCGGCGAGCACCCGGGTCGTCCAGGGGCGGGGGAGCCGGCCGGAGATCGCGGTCCCGACCAGCGCCGCGCCGTTGGCCGTGGCGACCAGCGCGCCGATGGTCGAGGAGGACTGCCGGGCCTGGTCCAGCGCCACCGGGATGTAGGAGGTCAGCAGCGACCGCCAGGCCCCGGCGGTGACCCCGGCCCAGCAGCCCGCGTTCACGCCGGGCCGGCGCCACAGCCGTCCCGGGGGCCGGTCCTCCGGTGGCACGAACGGCGGCAGCCGGTCGAGGAAGAATG
This sequence comes from Modestobacter lapidis, assembly GCA_019779905.1. Taxonomy (GTDB): domain Bacteria; phylum Actinomycetota; class Actinomycetes; order Mycobacteriales; family Geodermatophilaceae; genus Modestobacter; species Modestobacter lapidis. Next base: position 64,247 of record JABAKE010000007.1, read on the forward strand.
TCGGCGCCACCCCGAGGACGGCGACGACGGCGGCCACGGCGAGCGCCAGGGCCGGTGACCGCTCGGACAGCACACCGGCGAGCACCGGCCCGGCGAGCAGGCCCACGCTGCCGATCAGGTTCACGCGGGCCAGCGCTCCGGCCGCACTGCCCGGGCCCCGGACGACGTGGGTCTGACTGCCGGTCCAGAAGCACGCCCGGGAGACGCCCTGCAGCAGCTGGGCCAGCACGAACGGGAGGAGCCCGGCAGACAGCACGACGATCGCGCTGCTGGCCGCCAGCAGCACCCCGGCGCCGGCGATGAGCGTCCAATCCGCCCAGATCCGCATCAGCCTGCCCAGCACCAGCCGGATGGCCAGCTGGGACACGGCGGACACTGCGGTCAGCACGCCGATCTCGGCGGCGGAGTAGCCCGCGCGCAGCGCGAGCAGGGGAAGCGCAACGCTGGCGATGCCCAGCGAAACCGAGTAGACCCCGGCGCCCGCCGCGACCGCAGCCAGGTCGCGTGCGGGCCCGCGCCGGCCCCGGTCCGGTGCCACGGCGCCCTCAGTCCCGGCCCGGGACGGCGGTCGCGTGCGGACGACGGCCCGGAGCGGTCACCGGGCGGCTCGGCGGGCAGGCATGGGCGCCTCCAGGGCGAGGGGGATCGGCTTACCCTAGCGACATAGGTCTGATGTTCACACCAACCGGCCGGAACGGCGTCCCTCCGTCCGGCGCTGCCATGCTCTCCCGGTGACCCGTCCCCGCCCCGCTGCCGGCGGTGGCCGCCGCCTCGGCGTCGCCCCCGAGCGGCTGGGGCGCTGGCTGGATGGCGTCGCCGAGCGGCACGGTGCATTCACCGAGATCGGCGAGCTGGACGGAACGGTCCGGGTCACCTGTGCCGACGGCACGACGCTGACCCTGCGGGCACCCTTCGACTGGGCTCCGGGCCCGGCGCTGCTCACCGGCTTCGGCGCGGCCGCCCGCGCGCCCCGCCGGGTGGCCGTGCTGCTGGTCCGCCGCGGCCGGTGGGCCGTGGGAGTGTTCGACGGGCCGGACCTCGTCGTCTCCAAGGTCGACGCGCGCCAGGTGCAGGGCCGGACGGCGGCCGGGGGCTGGTCGCAGCAGCGGTTCGCCCGGCGGCGCGGGCACCAGACCGACGCCGTCGTCACGCATGCCGCCGACACCGCCGTCCGGGTGCTGCTGCCGCACGCCACCACCCTCGCGGCGCTGGCGACCGGCGGTGACCGCGGCCTGGTCGCCGAGGTGCTCGCCGACCCGCGGCTGCGGGCGCTGGCCACGCTGCCGCAGACCACCCCGATGGAGGTCGGCGAGCCCACCAAGGCGGTGCTGCTCACCACGCCGGGGCTGTTCCGCGCCGTCGACGTGCACATCGTCGAACCCGCCGACCGCACCTGACGACCCGAGGGCCAAAGTCGCGACTTCGGCCCTCAGCAGGTGTGGTGGACCTCCTGCAGCCGGTGCACCGGCGTCGGGATGCCGACCTGGCGGGCCTTGAGCTGCAGCGCCAGGTACAGCGAGTAGTGCCGCGACTGGTGCAGGTTGCCGCCGTGGAACCACAGCGCCTCCTGCCGGGTGGGCTTCCACATGTTGCGCTGCTCGCCCTCCCAGGGGCCCGGGTCCTTGGTGGTGTCCGAGCCCAGCCCCCACACCTTGCCGACCCTGTCGGCCACCTCCTGGGAGATGAGGTCGGCCGCCCAGCCGTTCATCGAGCCGTAGCCGGTGGCGTAGACGACCAGGTCTGCGGGCAGCTCGGTGCCGTCGGTGAGCACCACCGAGTGCTCGGTCAGGTGGTCGACCTGCCCCTTGGCCAGCGCGACGTCGCCGTTGGCCACCAGGTCGGCGGCGCCCACGTCGATGTAGTAGCCCGAGCCGCGGCGCAGGTACTTCATGAACAGCCCCGAGCCGTCCTCGCCCCAGTCGTGGTCGAACCCGGCGGCCTCCAGCCGCTGGTAGAAGTCGGCGTCGCGCTCGCGCATCTGGTCGTACAGCGGGATCTGGAACTCGTGCATGATCCGGTAGGGCAGCGAGGCGAAGACCAGGTCGGCCTTCTCCGTCGTCATTCCCGACGCCACGGCCTCCTCGGAGTACAGCGCCCCCAGGCCGATCTCCATCAGCGAGTCCGAGCGGACGATGTGCGTCGACGACCGCTGCACCATCGTCACGTCCGCGCCGTGCTCCCACAGCGCGCCGCAGATGTCGAAGGCGCTGTTGTTCGACCCGATGACGACGCACTTCTTGCCGCGGTAGGCGTCCGGTCCCGGGTGGGCCGAGGAGTGGTGCTGGTCGCCGCGGAACACGTCCATGCCGGGCAGCTCGGGGACGTTCGGCTTGCCCGACATCCCCGTCGCCAGCACCAGCTGCTTCGGGCGCAGCACGACCGGGACGCCGTCCCGCTCGACGGTGACCGTCCACTCGCCGGTGGCCTCGTCGTAGGAGGCGTCGATGGCGCGGGTGTTGGACCAGTAGTTCAGCTCCATCACCCGGGTGTAGGACTCCAGCCAGTCGGCGATCTTGTCCTTGGGGGCGAACACCGGCCAGTTGTCGGGGAACTTCACGTAGGGCAGGTGGTCGTACCAGACCGGGTCGTGCAGGCACAGCGACTTGTACCGGCTGCGCCACTGGTCGCCGGGCCGCGGGTGCTTGTCGATGACGATGGTCGGGACGTCGAGCTGCCGCAGCCGCGCGCCGAGCGCGATGCCGCCCTGCCCGCCGCCGACGACCAGGACGTAGGGCTGGGTCTCGTGGCCGAGCTCGCGGGCCTCCCGCTCCCGCCGGTCCAGCCAGCTCTCCCGGTCGCGGTGGATGCCGTGCTCGGCGCCCTTGGGGCGGCGGTCGCGGGTCGGTTCCTCGTGACCGGTCAGCTCGTACAGCGTGGTGAGCAGCGTCCAGGCCGTGCCGTCCTTGAGCCGCAGGTGGCCCCGGCCGCGGCCGACGGCGGTCTCGAACTCGATCCAGGCCTCGTCCACGCCATCGGCGCCGGCGGGTGGCTCGGCGATCCGCAAGCCGGTCGGGTCGGTGCGGTCGAGCGTCTCCTCGAGCAGTGCCCGCACCTGGCCGTGTCCCTCGGCGGTGGTGATGTTCCAGGTGAAGCTCACCAGGTCCCGCCAGAAGCAGGTGGGGGCGAACAGCTCCACCACCCGGTCCACGTCGCGCGCGGTGAGGGCCTGCTGGAAGGAGCCGAGCCAGGCCGCCACCCGGCCCTCCGGGGTGTCGGCGGCCGCCGGCCCGGGAGTGGCCGCGGTGTCGGTCGGGTCGAGGGTCTGGGTCATGCCCACCTCCTGCGTCGTCGAAGGAGTGCCGCCGGCACGCGGCGCTGGACGGAGCTGATCATCCGGCGCCGGCCGGCGGCGCCCCCTCGCCGGGACGTCGTCCCGGGCTCAGCGAGAGCCGCCACGGCTCGTGTGCTGCTGATCACAGCAAGCGACGACGACTCAGGTGAGCGGCGAGTCCGTCGTCAGCTCGACCTCTTCGTGGCGGAGCTCGCCCCCGACGGGCAGCTCCTCGGTGACCCACGAGGTGGCCAGCCGCACCCGCTCGAGGGGGGCCCGTTCCATGGTCACCACCGGCTGGTCGCCGTAGAGGGTGACCCACTCGGTGGCCCGCTCGCGGCGGTCGTCGGCGGCGTCGCCGGTGTCGGCGTCGGCTCGGCCGTCGGTGGGACGCAGCGGCAGATACTCGATCCGGGCCTGCTGTCGGGTGACCGTCACCGGCACCATGACCTCCTCGGTGACCTCCTCGATCCGCAGCACCGCCCGGGTCCACGGCTCGGTCACCGACTGGACGCTGAACCGCTCCTCCGACCGGGTCATCGCCCGGTCGCCCACGGTCCCGGCCCGATCGGTGCCAATGCCGATGCCGGTGCGGCCGGCGTAGTGCTCCTGCAGCCTGACCTCCTCGGCCGGGCTGAGCCGGTCGGGCGCGCCGGGCCGGGGCGAGCTGTGCACGGCGTCGGCCGCGACGGTCAGCCGGAGCCGGCCGTCGCCGAGCCGGGCGTCGGTGATCGGAGCCACGATGGCGACGGCGGTGGCATCCGGCGCGGCGTGCAGGCCGTCGGTCAGCCCGACCCAGGTGGGCCGGCCGGTGACGTCGTCGACGAAGACGGCGGTGACGGTGCCGAGGGGCTTTCCGTCGCGGTCATCGGCGATCGCCCCGATGACCGGGGGCAGTTCAGGCTCACTGGTCATGCCTGTGGATGATCCGGAACCAGCGGGTCTACACATCCGGCAGCGCGTCGGGCGCGGCCGGTTGAGCACGACGGCGACCCGGCGTAGCGTCTCCCGACCGTGTCCCAGCACCCCGTCGGGGCCCACCCCGCCGCTCGTCCCGCCGCTCCCGATCCCGCCGACGATCCCGTCCTGGCCGCCGAGCGCGTGCACCTGGCGGTCGCCGCCGACTGCCTGACCCGGATGCGTACCGCGAGCACGGCGGTCACCGACGCCGGGGTCGACGCCTGGGCCGCCGAACGCCTCGGGGCCGCCCGCGCCGAGCGCCTGCTCGCCTTGGCCGCCGACCCCGGCGTGCCGGCGTTCTTCGGCCGGATCGACGGCGGTGCGGCCGTCGGCGGGAACCCCGCGGCCGGGGAGACCTTCCACATCGGCCGCCGGCACGTCCGGGACGCGGCCGGCGACCCGGTGGTGATCGACTGGCGGGCGCCGATGAGCCGGTCGTTCTACCAGGCCGGCCCCGCCGATCCGCAGGGCGTCGCGCGCCGTCGCCGGTTCGGCTTCGCCGGTGGGGAGCTCACCAGCTACGAGGACGAGATTCTCTCCGCCGACCAGGAGCCGGCCCCCTTGCAGGGTCCCGCGAGCTCGCGAGCGGTGGGGGGCAAGGGGGTCCTGTCACTGCTCCGGCAGGAGATCGAGCGGCCCCGGAGCGGGCCGATGCGCGACATCGTCGCCACCATCCAGCCCGACCAGGACGACATCGTGCGCGCGCCGCTCGGCGAGTCGATCTGCGTGCAGGGCGCGCCGGGCACCGGCAAGACCGCGGTGGGGCTGCACCGGGCGGCCTACCTCCTCTACACCCACGGTGGGCAGCTGGCCCGCACCGGCGTGCTGGTGGTCGGGCCCAACCGGGCGTTCCTGCGCTACATCGAGCAGGTGCTGCCCACCCTGGGCGAGGTCGACGTCGACCAGGCCACGGTCGCCGACCTCACCGCGCGGGTGCCGGTGCGGGGGGTGGACCCGCCGGAGGTCGCCGTCCTCAAGGGGGACGCGCGGATGGCCGAGGTGCTGCGCCGCGCGCTGTGGGCCGGGGTGGTCAAGCCGGTGGACTCGGTGCAGGTGACGCTGGCCGGCCGGAAGTACCGGGTGTCGGAGCAGCGGCTGCGCCGCTGCGTCGACGACCTGCGCCGGGCCGGGACGGGATCGCTGGACGACCAGCAGGTGGTGCACTACGCCGCCGGCCGGGAGCGGCTGGCGATGGCGGTGGCGGAGGACGCCCGCCGGCAGCAGGAGGCAGGCGGGGGCAGCCCGACCGACGCCGAGACGCGGACGACCGCGCGCAGCCGGGAGGTGCGGGCCTGCTGCGACGCGGTGTGGCCGGCCGTGGACGCCGCCGGCCTGGTCTGCGGCCTGCTCTCGGATGCCGGTCGGCTGGCCCGGGCCGCCCGGGGCGTGCTGACCGAGGCGGAGCAGGCGCTGCTGGTCTGGTCCGCGCCGCCGCGCTCGGTGCGGTCCGCGCGGTGGAGCGCTGCCGATGCGGTGCTGGTCGACGAGGTGGCCGGGCTGCTGACGCGCACCCCCGGCTACGGGCACGTCGTCGTCGACGAGGCGCAGGACCTCTCCCCGATGCAGTGCCGGGCGGTGGCCCGCAGGCTGGCCGCCGGATCGCTCACCGTGCTGGGTGACCTGGCCCAGGCGACCAGCCCGTGGTCGAGCACCGACTGGGCGCCGACGCTGGCCGGGCTCGGCCGGCCGGACACTCCGGTGCGGCCGCTGACCCAGGGCTACCGGGTGCCCGGGGAGGTGCTCGACTTCGCCAACCGGCTGCTCCCGGTGATCGCCCCCGGGCTGCCCTCGGCCACGGCCACCCGCCGGGACGCCGGCTCGCTGGACGTGCGGCCGGTGACGGCGATGGCGGGCCCGCTGGCCGAGGTGGTGGGCCGGCTGGCCGCGGCACCTGGCTCCACCGGCGTGGTCTGCGCCGACGCGGACGTGCCCGACGTCGCAGGGATGCTCCGGGCCGCCGGCCTGGACGTCGCCGTGCTGGCCGACGACGGGTCCGCGCCGGAACGGGTCTGCGTCGTCCCGGCCGGGCTGGTCAAGGGGCTGGAGTTCGACTCCGTCGTGGTGGTCGAGCCGGCCGCGATCGTGGCCGCCGAGCCGCGGGGCCTGCACCGGCTCTACGTCGTCCTGACCCGTGCGGTGAGCAGCCTGGTGGTGCTGCACCGCGGCGACCTCCCGGAGCCGCTCGCGGGCTGATGGACTACAGCTCGGCGTTCGACGCCCAGCGAGCCAGTGCGCCCGCGAAGGCGTCGAGGTCGCCGACCAGTTCCACGTTGGCGACTACTCGGCGATCGTCGACCTCGGCGTACTCGTGGACGAGGATGTTGCGGAACCCGACCGCGACGGCGACCGACTCGGCCGTGGCTGCATCGACGATGGTGTGCCTGCCCAGCAGGCGGACGGCGTCGGCGTTGCTCTCGGGCATTCCGAGCCCCTCCGACGCGACGACGTGCTGCGCAGCTCGCACGCAGCCCTCGATCGCCGTCACGAACCCGTACTTGATGGCGCGCAGGCGCACTGCGTCGCTGTCCCAGCCGGGCGGCTCGGCCGTATTCCGGATGTCAGCAACGTCGCGACGGATACGGGCAATCGTGCGTCCGAGACGTTCAGCGTCGACCACGGGCCACCGCTTGCAGGTACTCCCGCGTCATGTGTTCGATGTAGGGCAGCTCGTCGAGGTACATGGTGCGGGTGTTCGCCTCCCAGACGACGCGGGCCGACGGATCATCGTCGAACAGCAGGCGACCACGGACCGCGATCCTGCCCGCCAGGTACAGCGGTGCGTCGTCGAGTACCAGGAGGTCCACATCAGGCGGGACCGGGACCTCCCAGGCAGCGGGTGTGCGACCGCCGAAGTGGGCCGCGACGTCGAGGTCGCTGTCCGGCCGGGGCGTTCCCCCGACCTGGCTGCCGTGCAGGTAGCCGAAGAGCGCGCCGGCCGCCCGTAGCGCGGCGACGATCGTACCTTCCTCGACTGCCACGCCGACACTCTTCCACCCGTTCTCCGTCGCAGACCAGCGGAACACAGGGTGATGTCCCGTCTGACGTGGTGGTCGAGGACCCGGTCGACGACCTCGACCACGAAGGCCTGATCGAGGTCGCCGTCCACGGGGGCCGGCGCAGCGAGCACGCCGTCCCCACCTCGCGGGCGGGTGGCGGCCGTGGAGGCGGCCCCGGGCAGCCGACCGGGGCCGTTCGTCCCTAGGCTCTGCGGGCATGGCCTCCTCGCTCCGCACCGAGCTGCGGGCGCCCGCACCGCCCGTCGCGTTGGCCGACCGGGACCCGCGCGCCACGCCGCAGGCGCCCGGCGACAAGGAGCGCACGCGGGAGCAGCTGGCCGTCGACGGCCGCCGGCTCGCCGACCTGCAGGAGCGCCTCTACGCCGAGGCCGCCGTCGGTGGCCGGCGGCGGGTCGTGGTGGTGCTGCAGGGCATGGACACCAGCGGCAAGGGTGGGGTGATCGAGCACGTCGTCGGCGCGGTCAGCCCGCAGGGCCTCTCGATCACCAGCTTCACCGCCCCCACCCCCGAGGAGCTGCGGCACTCCTTCCTCTGGCGGGTGCGCCGCGCCGTTCCCCGGCCGGGGAGGATCGGCGTCTTCGACCGTTCGCACTACGAGGACGTGCTCATCGGCCGGGTACGCGAGCTGGCCACCCCGGCGGTGATCGAACGCCGATACCGCGAGATCGTCCGGTTCGAGGAGCAGCTGGCCGCCGACGACGTGACGCTGGTCAAGTGCTTCCTGCACATCTCGCCGTGGGAGCAGAAGGAACGGCTACTCGCCCGCCTGGACGACTCCGCGAAACGGTGGAAGCTCAGTCCCGGGGACCTCGACGACCGCGCCCTGTGGCCGGCCTACCAGCGGGCTTACGAGACGGTGCTGGAGCGGACCAGCACCGACGGCGCCCCCTGGTACGTCGTCCCCAGCGACCGCAAGTGGTATCGCAACTGGGCCGTGGGCCGGCTGTTGCTGGAGACGCTGACCGACCTCGCCCCGCGGCTGCCCGAACCGGCCTACGACGTCGAGGCACAGCGCGACCGGCTCATCGACGAGGCGCCGCTGCCCGCCTGGTGAAGGACCCCCTCCTCCCCGCCCCTCGCAAGCTCGCGGCGGTGCCCTGGAGGGGGCCTCACGCTGGGCGGCCACGCCGCAGCCGGTCGTCCAGGGCGAGGGTGAACAGCCAGCCGGCGATGACCACCAGGTGCAGCAGGAACAGCCAGAAGCCCAGGGCGACCGCCCCGCCGACGACGTCCAGCCCGCCGAACGGGGCGCCGAGGTCCAGTGGCAGGGCCAGGAACAGCACGAATCCCTGCAGGAACCCCGACAGGCTGGCCGCGGTGAACAGCGCGCCGACGGCGACCGCCGACCAGCGCAGCCGGCCGGCGGCGACGATCCGGAACCCCCACGCCAGCGGCACGGTCAGCGCAGCGAGCACCGAGTAGTAGCCCACCGCGAAGCCGCCGATCGCGGGGCCCACGCCGGACCGCTCGGCCAGGTCGGCGAGCTCCCGGCCGGCCAGCAGCAGCGGGTACAGCAGCAGCGGGGTCACCACGACCAGGGGCAGGGCCAGCAGCCGCCCGCGCCAGGCGGTGAACCGGTCGGGCGCCGGGCTGAATCGCAGCAGCGCCCGCCGGAGCCCCTCGCCGTACAGCGAGATCGGCAGCAGGGTGAGCAGCGCCTGGAGCGGGGCGAGCGCCACGCCGGCGTCCACCAGCCGGGCCAGCGCATCGGGGGCGCCCAGGTCGGCGGGCAGCACCTCGGCCAGCCGGCCGGCGAGCGAGCGGACGGCCTCGCCGCTGGTCAGCCAGGCAGTGAGGCCGAGGGCCAGGACCAGCAGTGGAACGACGGCGATCCCGGCGTAGAAGGTGAGGCCGGCGGCGATCAGCGCGGTGTCCCGGCCGCGCAGCTGGGTGCGGATGGCGCGCACCAGCCCGCGTCCCTCGGCTCGCACCCACGCCCCGCGCACCGGCCCATGCCACCAGGTGCGGACCGGTCCCGCCCGTCGGGAGCCCGCGGTCAACCTCGGCCGAGCAGGTGCTGCGCGGCGGCGAACCCGCCCAGCCCGCTGACCGCACCGCCGCGCACGGTCCCGCCGGAGGAGGCGGCCACGATCCGCGGCCACGCCGTCGCGACGCCCCAGGTGCCGGCCTGCGCGGGGTCGTCGGCCACCGGCCAGGACAGGTCGCCGTGGAAGATGTGCCCGCCCGGCATCGCCAGCGCCGCTTCGACGTCCAGCGGTGAGGACGCCTGCAGGCAGGGCCGCCCGTCGGCGTCCAGCGCGAGGCAGTCGGTCAGCGGCTCGGCCAGGTGCGCGTCGAGCTGGGCGAGGACGCGGCGCACCGCCTCGTCGCGGGTGCCGGCGTTGTCGGCGGCGAACAGCTCGGCCGGGGTGTGCAGGCCGAACAGGGTGAGCGTGTGCAGCCCGGTGTCGCCGACGATCGAGGGGTCGGTGAGCGAGTGGCAGTACACCTCGAACGGGATGACGTCGGGCAGCGAGCCGGCCCGCGACCGGGCGTACGCGGCGTCGAGCTGGCCGGCGGCCTCGTCGACGTGGGCGGTCCCGGCGAAGACGGTGGCCGGGTCGGCGCCCGAGCGCAGCGCCGGCAACCGGCGCAGAACCATGTTGATCTTCAGCTGCGAGCCGGAGGGACGGGTGCCCGGCGGGTCGCCCAGCAGCGCGGCGAGCACGGGGGGTGCGCAGCCGGCAACCACGTGCCCGGCGTCGGCGGCGTGCTCTCCTCCGCCGGCGTCGGTCCAGTGCACGGTGACGCCGTCGCTGCGCGTCTCGAGAGCGGTCACGGTGGCCCCGGTGCGCAGCTCGGCGCCGGCGGCGCGGGCCGCGGTGGCCAGCGCCCCGCTGACCGCGCCCATCCCGCCGACCGGCACCCGCCAGCGGCCGGTGCCGTTGCCGACCAGGTGGTAGAGGAAGCAGCGCCCGGCCAGGCCGTCGGCGGCGTGCAGGTCGGCGGCGGTGCCGATCAGCCCGTCGGTCAGCGCCATGCCCCGGACGACGTCGTCGGTCAGGTGCTCACCCACCACGTCGGCCAGCGGGCGCTCGCGCAGGTCGTGCCACAGCTGGGGGTCGCGCAGCCGGCCGGCCAGCTCGGCCCGCGTGGGCAGTGGCTCGGTGAGGGTGGGGGCGAGGTCCTCGGCGAGGGTGCTCAGCCGGCCGTAGAACCGTTGCCAGCCGGCGAACTCGGTATCGGAGCCGGTGAGGTCGCGGAACGAGGCCGCCGTCGCCGGGCCCTCCGCGCGCTCGACGAGCAGCCCGGTGTCGCGCCCGCCGCGCCGCACCGGCGTGTACGAGGCCACTGCCCGGTCGACCAGCCGCAGCGGCAGCGCCAGGTCGCTGACGATCCGGTCGGGCAGCAGGCTGACCAGGTAGGAGTACGCCGACAGCCGGACGTCGACCCCCGGGAACACCCGGCTGCTCACCGCGGCGCCGCCGAGGGTGTCCAGCCGCTCGAGCACCAGCACCGACCGGCCGGCCCGGGCCAGGTAGGCGGCCGCGACCAGGCCGTTGTGCCCGCCGCCGACGACGACGACGTCGTACCGGGCCGCGGTTCCGGCGGAGGACGAGGGGCTCGGCATGCGGGTCATCGTCCCGTGCCCGGCCCGACCCGCTGCAGCAGACCCCACCCGGGCTGCGCCCCGGCACCGCTGTGCAGATCGCCACACCCCGGGCCTGCGGGGGGAGTGCCGGAGGGCCTGCACCGGGGGTGCACGGCATGCGCCTCGGCCTCGCCGGCCGACAGTCGGGGCAGGCTTCGAGCGCCAGGTCAGGTCGCGTGTCGGCCATCCGACGGAGCAGCCCGAGGGGGAACTCGCGCCGTGCCATCCCCGTACCCGGCGAGCCTGTCACTCACGGTGAGCGTGTCGCGGCGCACCCCCGGAGTTTCTGCACAAAGTGACCCGCGCCGTTTGTCACAAGCGCATCACGGCCCTATCGTCGGCCCGTCCGGACGGGTCGTTCCGTCACCTACCGGGTGACAACCGACCGGGCGCCGCCGAACCACCGTGCCAGTGCTCCCTGCTGGCCAGATGGACCGGGGACCCACCGCAGTACTGGGGTGAAGCACCCCGGCTCGACCGAGCCGGGATGCCGGGCGTCTTCCCGCCCGAACCCGTCAGCTAACTCGGTAGGCGGCACGTGGAAGAAAGGAAACACCCGCCGAACATGGCGAGTTCCCGCATGCCTGCCCGCCGCCGGGTCTTCACCGGCCGACGGGTGCTCGTCACCCTCGTCGCCGCCACCGGTGTCGCGCTCTCTCCCCTAACCGCGCACGCCGTTCCCGAAACGCCGGGCACCTCCCAGGAGGCCGCGGCCCTCGTCGCCGCCCGCGGGCACGACCTCGAGGTCGTCACCGAGAAGTTCAACGACGCCCGCGTGCAGCTCGAGGCCCAGCAGGCCGCCGCCACGAAGGCCGCCGAGGACGTCGCCGCCGCGGACGCCGCCGTCGCCGAGGCCCGGAACAAGGTCCGCGAGGTGGCCCGCAGCGCCTACACCGGCGACCAGCTGAGCACCCTCCAGGCGATGCTGACCAGCGAGTCCACCGACGAGCTGCTCGACCGGATCGGCACGCTGGACACCATCGCCCAGCACAACAACGGCATCCTCGGGGCGGCCCAGCAGGCCACCGAGACGGCCGCGACGAGCAAGGCGGCCGCCGACCGGGCCGCCGCCGAGGCCACGGCCCAGCTCGACCGGGTGGCGGCCCAGCAGGCCGACCTGCAGTCGCAGATCGCCGAGTACCAGGCCCAGTACGACCGGCTCAGCGCGCAGGAGCGGGAGCGGGCGCGGCAGCTCGCCGAGCAGGCGCACGCCGCTGCCGCGGCCCGCTCGACCGCCATCGACCGCACCGACCGCGAGGCGCCCGCCGCCAGCCGGTCCACGCGCGGCGGCTCCGTGCCGGCGCCGTCCGCCCCGGTGGTGGCCAGCAGCTCGGCGGCCGGTACCGCGGTGAACGCCGCCATGGGCAAGCGCGGCGCGCCCTACGTCTGGGCCGCCGCCGGGCCAGGCTCGTTCGACTGCTCCGGCCTGGTGCAGTACGCCTACAAGGCCGCCGGGATCTCCGTGCCGCACTCCAGCCGGATCCAGGCCACGATGGGCCGGGCCGTGTCCCGCGCCGAGCTGCAGCCGGGCGACCTGATCGCCTTCTACAGCCCGGTGAGCCACATCGGCATCTACATCGGCAACGGCCAGATGGTGCACGCCCCGACGTCGGGTTCCGTGGTGAAGGTGGTCAGCATCGACGTCATGGGCAGCATCACCGCCATGCGCCGGATCGCCGGCTGAGGAAGGACCTTCCTGCCCCCCACCGCTCGCACGCTCGCGGCGGGACCCTGCAGGGAGGCCGCACCACTCCCGTTCGCAGGCTCGCGGCGAGCCGCTGAACCGGGCCGTTCCAACGAATGGCCGTGCCCCGACCGCCTCTCGGCGGCCGGGGCACGGCCGCGTCCCGACCGCGACGACCTGCACCGGACGCGAGCCACGTCACACAGCCCTACCGGGCAGGATCGTCGGAGTCACCCCGTCGCCCCCGACACCTGAGGAACCGATGAGCTCCCTGACCGAGCCCCGCACCGTCGCCGGTGCCTTCCGCGTGGTCGCCGTGGCCGAGGCCGTCTCCTGGGCCCTGCTGCTGGCCGGCATGTTCGTCAAGTGGGTGCTGGGCACCTCGGAGGTCGGCGTGCAGGTGGCCGGCCCGATCCACGGTGCGGTGTTCGTCGCCTACGTCGCGGTCACCCTGCTGACCTGGCGGGTGCTGCGCTGGTCGCCGGGGACGGCGCTGCTCGCGCTGGCGGCCTCGGTGCCGCCGTTCACCACCGTGTGGTTCGAGCGCTGGGCGCAGCGCACCGGCCGGCTGCCGGCCGCGGGGGCCGCGCCGGTGGCTGGATAGCCTCGCGGGATGGCCGACCCGGTGCTGCCCACCACCGCCCGCACGCTGCTGGCCCGCACCGCCCGCGTGCAGCGGGAGGGCCGGGCGCCCAGCCTGGTCGCCGGCGTGGTCCGGGACGGCGGGCTGGCCTGGTCCGCCGGCCGTGGCGCGGTCGCCGACCCGCACACCGACGTGCAGTACCGCATCGGGTCGATCAGCAAGACCGTGACGGCGGTGGCGGTGCTCCGGCTGCGCGACGAGGGCCGGCTCGACCTCGACGACCCGCTGGAGCGGCACCTGCCCGGCACCCCGCTGGGCGACCGGACCGTCGGCCACCTGCTGTCCCACCTGGCCGGTGCCACCTCGGAGAGCCCCGGCGGCTGGTGGGAGCGGGTGCCCGGCGGCTCGCTCGAGGAGCTGCGCCTCGGTGCCGCCGACGTGGTGCTCGGGGCGGCCCGCCGGTTCCACTACTCCAACCTCGGATTCGGCCTGCTCGGCGAGCTCGTCGCCCGGCACCGTGGCCGGCCGTGGGCGGAGGTGGTCGGCGCGGAGGTGCTCGCGCCGCTGGGGATGACCCGGACGACGCCCCGCCCGGCCGGCGCCGCGGCCTCGGGCGCCGCCGTCCACCCGTGGGCCGACGTCGTCCTGTCCGAACCGGAGCACGACGCCGGCGCGATGGCCGCCGCCGGCCAGCTGTGGGCGACCCTGGCCGACCTGGGCCGGTTCGCCGCCTTCCTGCTCGGCGACACCGGTGACGTGCTCTCGCCGGCGACGCTGGAGGAGATGACCGTGCCGGCCGGCGTCGACTCCGCCGCGCCGGGCTGGTCGGCCTACGGGCTGGGATTGCAGGTGCTGCGGGTCGACGGGCAGACGCTGGTCGGGCACGGCGGCTCGATGCCGGGCTTCCTGGCCGGGGTGTTCGTGGACCGGGCCGAGCAGACCGGTGGCGTGATGATGACCAACACCACCAGCGGTGTCGAGCCGCTCGTCCCCGGTCTGTTGGCCGATCTGCGGGCCGCCGAGCCGCGGGTGGTCGAGGCCTGGACGCCGTCGTCCGCGCCGGTGGCGCTGGATCTGCTCGGCGTCTGGTTTTGGGGGCCGGCGCCGCACGTGCTGCGCGCCTCGGCCGGTGGGCTGCTGCACCTGGGCCCGCTGCCGGGGCGCACCGGGCGGGCCAGCCGGTTCTCGCCGCGGGCCGACGGCACCTGGGTGGGGCTGGACGGCTACTACGCGGGCGAGACGCTGCAGATCGCGCCCGACCACCTGGACCTGGCCACCTTCGTCTTCACCCGTACGCCCTACGACCCTGCGGCTCCCGTGCCCGGGGGCGTGGACGAGGCCGGCTGGCGCTGACCGGACGGGCTCAGAGCCGGTCGAACGCGTCCATCGTCGTCTTCACCACCGCGCCGTAGGCCAGGTGCGGCACCAGGTCGCTGATCCAGGCGGTCGCCGACCAGGTGCGCGGGTCGGTGATGCCCAGGACGGTCATCGGGCCGTTGGCCGCGACCAGCACGCCGGCGGTGGTGAGCAGCGTCCCGACCAGCGGCTGGGAGCGGAAGCCCGTGGCGCGCGCCAGCCCGACCAGGACGCCGACTCCCACCCCGGCCGCCAGCCCGGTGAGCGGGCCGAGCCCCTGCACCCGGTTGTCGCGGGTATCGCCCTCGCCGGGGATCGGGAGGTGTGCCTTCGCGGCGAGCGCCTCGACGGTCTGCTCGGGCGTGGAGCTGGTGCCGCGGCCGCGGACGGCCATGTCCAGGTAGGTGACCGCGTTGAGCGCCGTCGAGCCGGCCGCGCCGGCCGCCGCTCCGCGCAGTGCCCAGCCGGGGGTGCTGATCCCCCGTCGTCCCTTGCCGAAGGTGCCCACCGGTGTCCGCTTGGCCATGCCGGGGTCTACCCGCACCTCGTCGCCGGGCAAACGGAGCCGGTCCGTCGGTGGGCCGGGCGTTGCCCGCTCAGCGGCCACACCTGGGCTGGAAGGGGCCGATAGCGGGCCCTTGCTCGCCGAGCAGGTTGACGACGCCGGCCGGGTCACTCACCGGCAGCGGGCGCCGACCCGGCGGCGCGCTCCAGCAGCGGGGTCATCCGGTGGTCGACGAAGCGGCGCAGCGCCAGGTTGGTGTCGGTGCGCTGCACGCCGGGGAGAGCCAGCACCTGCTCGGAGATCCGCCAGAGGTCGTCGGCGTCCACCGCGACGACCTGGACGAGCAGGTCGGCCACCCCGGACAGCCCGGTGACCTCCAGGACCTCCGGGATCTGGGCGAGCGCGGCGCTGACGTCGGTGAGGCTGCGCTGCACGACCTGCACGGTGACGTAGGCGCCCAGCCGGTATCCCAGCGCCTCGGGCCGCACCCGGCGCTCGAAGGGTGCCAGCGCCCCGCCGGCCTCCAGCCGGGCCAGCCGCCCCTGCACGGTGTTGCGGGCCAGGCCGAGTTGCTGCGAGAGCGCCAGCACGGTCGTCCGCGGGTCGCGGGAGAGGGCCAGCAGCAGGCGTGCGTCGGTGGCATCCAGTTGATCGCCGGCAGCGGGCACGGCGCTCAGTCTGCCACGTCGACTGGGGCTCCGACCGAGCATCCTGCTCAGTTCCTGGACGGGGTGTTGTGCACTTCGCGGGAGGAGTGATCTTCTCCACAGGGCGCTCGTGCGTGTCACCATGGTGTGAGCGGTGCCACACCCCGGCGCCCAGGACGTCCATGACCGGTGCCCGGTGACCCCGGGCCGGGAGACGGCGAGGAGATCGGCATGACGGCGCTCCAGCAGGCCACCGAGGTGGTCGACCCGGTACCCGGGGCCCAGGCCCCCCACCTGCCCGGCCAACCGGATCTGGTCCAGTTGCTCACGCCCGAGGGCGAGCGGGTCGAGCACCCCGAGTACTCGATCGACGTCTCCGACGACGAGCTGCGCGCCGTGTACCGGGACCTGGCCCTGGTCCGCCGCTGGGACGTCGAGGCGACCGCGCTGCAACGGCAGGGCGAGCTGGGCATCTGGGCCTCCCTGCTCGGTCAGGAGGCCGCCCAGGTGGGTGCCGGCCGGGCCATGGAGGCCGGCGACATGGCCTTCCCCACCTACCGCGAGCACGGCGTCGCCTGGACCCGCGGCGTCGACCCGCTGCACGTCATCAGCCTGTTCCGGGGCGTCGACATGGGCGGCTGGGACCCGATCGCGGCCGGACTCAACCTCTACACGGTGGTCATCGGCGCGCAGTGCCTGCACGCGACCGGCTATGCCATGGCCCTCCAGCGCGACGGCGCCGAGCACGCCGCGCTGGCCTTCCTCGGCGACGGCGCGACCAGCCAGGGCGAGGTGAACGAGGCGATGATCTGGGCCGCGGCCTTCAGCGCCCCGGTCGTCTTCTTCTGCCAGAACAACCAGTACGCGATCAGCGTGCCGATCGAGCGGCAGTCCCGGGTCCCGCTGTACCAGCGGGCGGCCGGCTTCGGCTTTCCGGGCGTGCGGGTCGACGGCAA
This sequence comes from Modestobacter lapidis, assembly GCA_019779905.1. Taxonomy (GTDB): domain Bacteria; phylum Actinomycetota; class Actinomycetes; order Mycobacteriales; family Geodermatophilaceae; genus Modestobacter; species Modestobacter lapidis. The sequence continues at coordinate 80,818 of JABAKE010000007.1, forward strand.
CGACGTGCTCGCCGTCCTGGCCGTCACCCGGGCCGCGCTGGCGGCCGCCCGCGAGGGGCAGGGCCCGACCTTCATCGAGGCCTTCACCTACCGGATGGGCGCGCACACCACCTCCGACGACCCCACCCGCTACCGGCTGGGCGGCGAGCTGGAGCAGTGGAAGCTGCGCGACCCGATCGCCCGGCTCAAGGCCTACCTGTCCCGCAGCGGCATCGCCGACGCGGCGTTCTTCGACGGCGTGGACGCCGAGGGGGACGAGCTGGCCGCCCGGATCAGGAAGGGCACGGTGGAGATGCCCGCGCCGGCCGGCACGGAGATCTTCGACTCTGTCTACGCCGAGCAGACCCCGGAGCTCGCCCGGCAGCGGGCCGAGTTCGTGGCATACCACGAGGGCTTCGAGGAGGCGGGGGAGTGAGCGCCACGAAGGCGACGGTCGAGCGAGCATCGCAGGGAGATGCCGGGAGCCGACAGGGAGCGAGCATCGCAGCGAGCGCCAGCGAGCGAGGAGCGGAACGACCGCGGAGGCGACCCGTGCTGTCGACCGAGGAGCGGAACGAGACCGGAGTCGAGTCATGACGCAGAAGCTGGCCCTGGGCAAGGCGCTCAACCTCGGCCTGCGCCGGGCGATGGAGGACGACCCGAAGGTCCTGCTGATGGGCGAGGACATCGGCCGGCTCGGCGGGGTCTTCCGGATCACCGACGGGCTGCAGAAGGACTTCGGCGAGGACCGCGTCGTGGACACCCCGCTGGCCGAGGCCGGCATCCTGGGTACCGCGGTCGGCCTGGCGATGCGCGGCTACCGCCCGGTGTGCGAGATCCAGTTCGACGGGTTCGTGTTCCCCGCCTACAACCAGCTGGTCACCCAGGTGGCCAAGATCCACAACCGCTCGCGCGGCAAGCTGCCGATGCCCATCGTCGTCCGGATCCCCTTCGGCGGCGGCATCGGCGCGGTCGAGCACCACAGCGAGAGCCCCGAGGCGTACTTCGCGCACACCGCCGGGCTCAAGGTGGTCGCCGTCTCCAACCCGGTCGACGCCTACTGGGGCATCCAGCAGGCCATCGCCTCGCCCGATCCGGTCATCTTCCTGGAGCCCAAGCGGCGGTACTGGGAGAAGGCCGAGGTCGACCTGGACGCCGCTCCCGGGCCGCTGTTCGCCTCCCGGGTGGTCCGCGGCGGCGACGACGTGACCCTGCTGGCCTACGGACCGATGGTGAAGACGGCGCTGCAGGCCGCCGAGGCCGCCGCCGAGGAGGGCCGCTCGCTGGAGGTGGTCGACCTGCGCACGCTGTCGCCGCTGGACCTCGACCCGGTCTTCGAGTCGGTGCGCCGCACCGGCCGCTGCGTCGTCGTGCACGAGGCGCCGCTGACCCTGGGGTTGGGCGCGGAGATCGCCGCCCGGGTCGCCGAGACCTGCTTCCACTCCCTGGAGGCGCCGGTGCTGCGGGTCGGCGGGTACGACACCCCGTACCCGCCGTCCAAGCTCGAGGAGGAGTACCTGCCCGACCTGGACCGGGTGCTCGACGCCGTCGACCGTTCGCTGGCGTTCTGATGGGCCGGCTGCGCCAGTTCACGCTGCCCGACGTCGGCGAGGGCCTCACCGAGGGCGAGATCCTCTCCTGGCTGGTCGCGGTGGGCGACACCGTCACGGTGAACCAGCCGCTGTGCGAGGTGGAGACGGCCAAGGCCGCCGTCGAGCTGCCCAGCCCGTTCGCCGGCACGGTCACCGAACTGCTGCACGAGGTCGGGACGACGGTCGACGTCGGCGCGCCGATCATCACCATCGACGTCGGCGGGGACGGGCCGGCACCGGCAGCGGCGCCGCCGGCGTCCGCGCCGGCCGAGGAGGCGGTCGAGGCCGGCCTGATCGGTGGCCCGGCGCCCGGTGGCCGCACCTCGGTGCTGGTCGGCTACGGCCCGCGCACCACCGAGGCCAAGCGCCGTCCGCGCCGGTCCGGAACCGCCGTCGCCGCCCGGGCCACCGCACCGCAGGCGCCCGCGGAGGCCGACCACGGCTCGGGCCCCGATCGGCCGCCGCTGCTGGCGACCGCGCCCGATGCCACCACCAAGCCGGTCCGGCACGGCGGCCTGGAGGTCGGCCGGGCCGCGGAGGCGAACGCCGCCGCGGCCGCCGCGGCCGAGGCTGCGACGTCCGTCGCCCGCGACCCCGGCCGGGGCGCGCTGCGCCCGCTGGCCAAGCCGCCGGTGCGCAAGTACGCCAAGGACCTCGGCGTCGACCTGGCCACCGTCCCCGGCAGCGGGCCGGGCGGCGTCATCACCCGCGCCGATGTCGACGCCGCCCTGGCGGCCCCCGCCGCACCCACCCCGGAGCGGGCTTCCGGTACCGAGAGCCCGGGGGAGACGCGGGTGCCGATCAAGGGGGTGCGGAAGCACACCGCGGCGGCGATGGTGGCCAGCGCGTTCACCGCGCCGCACGTCACCGAGTTCCTGACCGTCGACGTCACCCGGATGATGAAGCTGCGCGGCCGGCTGGCCGAGCGGCCGGAGTTCGCCGGGCTCACGGTGAGCCCGCTGCTGTTCGTCGCCCGGGCGGTGGTGCTGGCCGCCCGCCGGCACCCGATGGTCAACAGCTCCTGGGACGACGCGGCCCAGGAGATCGTGCTGAAGGGGCAGGTGAACCTCGGGATCGCGGCCGCCACACCGCGGGGCCTGGTCGTCCCGAACGTGAAGGACGCCGCTCGGCTGACCCTGCCCGAGCTGGCCGCGGCGCTCACCGCGCTGACCAGCACGGCGCGGGAGGGCCGCACCGCCCCGGCCGACATGGCCGGCGGAACGATCACCATCACCAACGTCGGGGTGTTCGGCGTCGACACCGGGACGCCGATCCTCAACCCCGGCGAGTCGGCGATCCTGGCGTTCGGCACGGTGCGGGCGATGCCGTGGGTGCACCGGGGCAAGGTGCGGCCCCGGCAGGTGACCACCCTGGCGCTGTCGTTCGACCACCGGGTCATCGACGGGGAACTGGGCTCCCGGTTCCTCGCCGACGTCGGCGCACTGCTGCACGATCCGGGCAACGTCTGGGCCTGGTGAACGCGACGGCGCGCGGCCCCGCTGCAGGGTCCCGCCGCGAGCTTGCGAGTGGCGGGGGGCAGCGGGGTCCTTCTTCAGTCGGCATCCAGATCGGCGGCGACCAGGTCCGCGATCCGGGTGAGGACCGTCTCGTCGTCGCTGGTGACGGTGACCTCGGTGCCCTGCTTGGCGCCCAGTGTCATGATCATCAGTGGCGATCCGGCGTCCACGGCCGTGCCGCCGGCCGTGGCCAGGGTGACGGGCACGCCGGCCTTGGTGACGGCCTCGGCGATGAGCCCGGCAGGGCGGGCGTGCAGGCCGACGGTGGAGCCGACGGTCACGGTGGTGCTGGGCATGAGTGCCTCTTCCTGGTAGTCGGTGCGGGGCTGAGCCTGCCGGTCAGGCGACGGCGGTGCCTGCCGGGCGGGCGGGAGTGCCGGTGTGGGCGTGCGCGAGGTCGACGGCGTCCTCGGGAGCGCTGCCGGCCGTGGTGCGGCCGATGCTCTTGGCGAGGGTCACCGCGACGCCACCGACGACCGCCCCGACGAGCACGGCCAGGAGGAACAGCACGGCGTTGCTCATCGCGAAGAACACGAAGACCCCGCCGTGCGGGGCGCGCAGCTCGATCCCCAGGCCGGCGACGATCGCACCGGTGGTGGCCCCGCCGAGCATCATCGAGGGGATGACCCGCAGCGGGTCGGCCGCGGCGAACGGGATGGCGCCCTCGGAGATGAACGAGGCACCCAGCAGCCAGGCGGCCTTGCCGTTGTCCCGCTCGGCCGGGGTGTACAGCTTCGGCCGCAGGATCGTGCTGGAGATGGCCATCGCCAGCGGCGGCACCATGCCCGCGGCCATGACCGTGGCCATGATCACCAGCGAGCCGCCGGTGGCGGCCGCGGTCAGCCCGGTGGTGGCGAAGACGTAGGCGGCCTTGTTGACCGGACCGCCGAGGTCGAAGCACATCATCAGTCCGAGGATGACCCCGAGCAGGACCGCCGAGGTGCCGGTCAGGCCGTTGAGGAAGTTGCCGAGGCCGGTGAGGGCGGCGGCCAGCGGACGGCCGAGGGCGATGACCATCAGGCCACTGGAGATCAGCGTGGCGAGCAGCGGGATGATCACGACGGGCTGCAGGCCGCGGGCCCAGGTGGGCAGCTTCCAGCGGCTGATCCAGCGTGCGGCGAAGCCGGCGATGATGCCGCCGACCAGGCCACCGAGGAAGCCGGCGCCCACGGTGAGCGACACGGCACCGACGACGAAGCCGGGGACGATGCCGGGCCGGTCGGCGATCGCGTAGGCGATGTAGCCGGCCAGTGCCGGAACGAGGAAGCCGAAGGCCGCCTGGCCGAGCACGGTGCACAGCGCGCCCAGGTAGCCGAGCAGGCCGTCGTTGAGCCCTTCCGTCGGAGCGGCGCCGGGCAGGTCGAAGAAGGTGTTGTTCAGCGCCCAGTTGGCGGCGTAGCTCAGACCCTCGGCGTCCGGGTCGGGGTTGACGATCTGGTACCCGCCGAGCAGGAAGCCCAGCGCGATGAGCAGCCCGCCGGCCGCGACGAACGGGATCATGTAGCTGACGCCGGTCAGCAGCCACCGCCGGATCTCGCCGCCCAGCGACGGCCTGCCACCGGCAGGGGCGGTCGCGCCGCCGGTCGTGGCGGAGCCGGGCACCCGGCGGCCGTTCGGATCGTCGGCGGCGGCCAGCGCCTCGCGGATCATCACCCCGGGCTCGTTCATCGCCCGCTTGGTGCCCGACTGGACGACGGGCTTGCCGGCGAAGCGCTGCTGGTCCGTGACGCCGACGTCCACGGCGAAGATCACCGCGTCGGCCTGGCTGATCACCGACGGGTCCAGCGGGGTGGACCCCGCCGAGCCCTGGGTCTCCACCTGCAGGTCGACGCCCATCTCTCGGGCGGCGGCGGTCAGCTTGTCCGCGGCCATGTAGGTGTGCGCGATGCCGGTCGGGCAGGCGCTGACCGCGACGATGCTGCGCTGGGGGGCCTCCACCGCCGGCGCAGGGGCCGCGGCCACCGGCGCACCGGCGGGGGCGACCGCGGAAACAGGGGCGGGGGAGACGACCTCCTCCACCAGCGCCACCACCTCCTCGGCCGATGCCGCCGCCCGCAGCGACGCGACGAACTCCGGCCGCACCAGGGCCCGGGCCAGCGCGGTGAGCAGGGTGAGGTGGTCGGCGTCGCCGTGCTCGGGGGCGGCGATGAGGAAGGCCAGGTCGGCCGGCCCGTCGGGAGCGCCGAAGTCGACCGGCGGGGAGAGCCGGGCGAAGGCCAGCGACGCCTGGGTGACCGCGCCGGACCGGCAGTGCGGGATGGCGATGCCGCCGGGGAGCCCGGTGGCCGCCTTCGCCTCGCGGGCCATGGCATCGGCGCGCAGCGCCTCGGCGGCGGTGGCCCGGCCGGCGTCGGCGACCAGCCCGGCCAGCCGGCCGACGACGTCGCTCTTGTCGCGGCCGAGGTCGGCGTCGATCGCCACCAGCGAGGTGGTGATGAGTGCGGACATGGACGGGTCTCCCTGGGTCATCGGGGGTCGGTGCCGGCGACCGGGCGGGCGCCGAGGAGTGCGGACGGGGTGGTCACGGCGTCGTCGCCGGGCCGGACGTGGACGGCGGAGACGTCGACCTGCTCGGGCGTCGGGACGGCGGATCCCGGCAGCGCGGCGCTGCCGGAGCCGTAGGCCACCGCGGTGCGCAACCGGTCGGCCGGGCCGGCGCCGGCCAGCTCGGCGAGCAGGAACCCGGCGAGGCTGCTGTCGCCCGCGCCGACGGTGCTGCGCACCGTGATCCGGGGTGGCCGGGCCGACCAGCGCTCGCCGTCCCCGGTGGACAGCAGCGCGCCGTCGGCGCCGAGGGTGAGCAGCACCTGACCGACGCCCCGGGAGTGCAGCGAGTCGACCGCGGCCAGCAGCGCGACCGGGTCGGCGGACAGCTCGGCCTCGGTGGTGCCGGCCAGCTGGGCCAGCTCCTCGGTGTTGGGCTTGAGCAGGTCGGGGGCGGCGTCCGGGCCGGCGGCCAGCAGCGCCAGCAGCGGGGCCTCCGAGGTGTCCACGGCGATCCGGGCGCCGGTCGCGCGCAGCGTGCGGACGAGGTCGGCGTACCAGCCGTCCGGGGTGCCCGGGGGCAGCGAGCCGGACAGCGCGATCCAGCCGGCCGGGTCGGCGTGCTCCCGGACCGCCGCGGCCAGCGCGGCCCGGGTGCCGGCGGTCAGCGGGGCGCCGGGCTCGTTGAGCTTGGTGGTGGTGCCGTCGGGCTCGGTGAGCGTGTAGTTGGTGCGCACCGGAGCGCCGACCGGAACGGTCACCAGCGGCAGGCCGAGGGCCTGCAGCGCGGCGACGATCGGGTCGGCGCCGTCGGCCGGCAGCACCGGGACGACGGGGATCCCGGCCGCGGCCACCGCGCGGGCGACGTTGACGCCCTTGCCGCCGGGCTCGGTGCGGCTGGGCCCGAGCCGGGCGACGCCGCCGCGGTGCAGCGGCCCGGGCAGGGCGAGCGTGCGGTCCAGGCTCGGGTTGGCGGTCAGCGTGACGACCGGCGCGCGGGTGATCACGCCACCACCACCTCGACGCCCTGTTCCTCCAGGTCGGCCAGCACGTCGGGGCCGGCGTCCGCGTCGGTCACCAGGACGTCGACGTCGCCGAGCGCGGCGAAGCGGACCAGGTGCTCGCGGCCGAGCTTGCTGCTGTCGGCCAGCACGACGACCCGCTGACCCGCCCGGACCATGGCCCGCTTGACCGCCGCCTCGCGCTCGTCGGGAGTGGAGAAGCCGTGTCCGGCGCTGATCCCGTTGGCGCCGAGGAAGACCACGTCGACGCGCAGCTCGGCCAGCCCGCGCACGGTGGTCTCGCCGACCGCGGTCTGCGTGACGCCGCGGACCCGCCCGCCGAGCATGTGCAGCTCGACGCCGGCGGCGGCCGACAGCCGGGCGGCGATGGGCACCGAGTTGGTGGCGGCGAGCAGCTGCCGGTGGGCGGGCAGGAGGTCGGCCAGCGCGGCGGTGGTGGTGCCGCCGTCGAGCAGGAGGCTGCCGTGGACCCCGGGTACGAGGTCCAGCGCGGCCGCGGCGATCCGCCGCTTCTGCTCGGTGCGGGCGCCACTGCGTTCTCCCAGCCCGGGCTCGGCGACGGTGAGCAGCCCCGCCGGAACGGCGCCGCCGTGCACCCGGCGCAGCAGGCCGGCGCGCTCGAGGACGGCGAGGTCGCGACGGACCGTCTCGGTGGTCACGCCGAACCGCTCGGCCACGGCCGTGACCGCCACCCGCCCGCGGTCGGTGACGAGGCCGGCGATGGCCTGCTGACGTTCCTCGGCGTACATGGCGCCTCCGTTCGCTGTGGCGCTGCGCCGGCACCCGTTTCTGTGGGGAACGGCGTTGCCTTGTGTTGTTCTACGTTGTTTCATGTTGACAAGTCAAGCGGAACTGGTGACTCTGGTCACCGAATCGCATGCCGGGGTGCATCCCGGCTGCCACCACCGCGCGAGCGGGTGGACCGTCCTCCCGGGGCATCCGGGTACGAGTCAGACAGCGAGGCACGCCATGTCATCTCCCACCTCAAGCACGGCGCCCGACATCCTCGCCGGGCCGGCGGTGTTCGCCGGCACCCCGGTGGTGCCCGGCGTGGCGGTCGGCCCGGTGGTCCGGCCGGCCGGCGCGGTCCGGCTCCCGGAGGGGGGTGCCGCGCCGGTCGCCGAGGCCGACCGCCCGGTGGAGCGCGACCGGTTCGCCGCCGCCGCCGGGGCGGTCGCCCGGCGGCTGGCCGCGCGGGCGGCGGCCGCCACCGGCGTCAGTGCGGAGGTGCTGTCGTCCACCGCCCAGCTGGCCACCGACCGGGGGCTGCTGTCGGCCGTCGAGCAGCGGATCGACGCCGGCGCCTCCGCCGCGGTGGCCACGGTGGGCGCCGCCCAGCAGTTCGTGGAGCTGTTCACCGGCCTGGGCGGGGTGATGGCCGAGCGGGCCACCGACGTCCGCGACGTCCGCGACCGGATCGTCGCCGAGCTGACCGGCCAGGGCGAGCCGGGGGTGCCGGCGCCGGAGACGCCGTCGGTCCTGCTGGCCGACGACCTGGCCCCGGCCGACACCGCCGGGCTCGATCCGGCCCGGATCGTCGCGCTGGCCACCCGGCTCGGCGGGGCGACCAGCCACACCGCGATCATCGCCCGCCAGCTGGGGCTGCCCTGCGTGGTCGGGGTCGGTGGGCTCGGCGACGTGCCGTCCGGTGCGCTGGTCCTGGTCGACGGTGAGCGGGGCACGGTCACCGTCGATCCGGAACCGGTCGCGGCCCGCGCCCGGGTGGCCGAGGCGCAGGCGGTCACTGCGGCCCTGGCGAGCTATCGCGGCCCCGGCTCGACCCGCGACGGGCACCCGGTCCAGGTGCTGGCCAACGTGCAGGACGGCGTCGGTGCCCGCGCCGCGGCTGCGGCCCATGCCGAGGGGGTCGGCCTGCTGCGCACCGAGCTCGCCTTCTTCGGGCACGCCACGGAGCCCCCGGTCGACGAGCAGGCCGCCGGGTACGCCGAGGTGTTCGCCGCCTTCCCGGGCGGCAAGGTGGTGCTGCGCACCCTGGATGCCGGCTCGGACAAGCCGCTGGCCTTCGCCACCCCGCCGGACGAGGCCAACCCGGCCCTGGGTGTCCGGGGGGTGCGGGTGGCCCGCCGCGACCCGGGCCTGCTGACCCGTCAGCTGGATGCCGTGGCGCAGGCGGCCCGGTCCACCGGCGCCACGCCGTGGGTGATGGCCCCGATGGTCGCCACCGTGGCCGAGGCCGCGGACTTCGCCGCCGCCGTCCGGGCGCGCGGTCTGGTGCCCGGCGTCATGGTGGAGGTGCCGTCGGTGGCGTTGCTGGCCGACCGCTTCCTGGAGCACCTGGACTTCCTGTCGATCGGGACCAACGACCTCTCGCAGTACACGCTGGCCGCCGACCGGCTCTCCGCCGAGCTCGCCGACCTGACCGATCCCTGGCAGCCGGCCCTGCTCGCCCTGGTTCGTGCCACCGCGGCGGCGGGGGAGCGGGCCGGCAAGCCGGTCGGCGTCTGCGGCGAGGCCGCGGCCGATCCGCTGCTCGCCTGCGTGCTGGTGGGCATGGGCGTGACGTCGCTGTCCTGTGCGGCCGGCTCGGTCGCCGGGGTCGGCGCCAAACTCGCCACCGTCGACCTGGCCGACTGCCGCCGGGCGGCCCGGGCCGCGCTCGCGGCCGCCGACCCGAGCGCGGCCCGGCTGGCGGCGCGGGCGGCGCTGGCCGGCTGAGCGGCGGGTACGCGACATGTGACGAATCCACGGGTGTGCAGCCGTATGGACAAGTGATCCGTCGGTCACATCACTGGTGGACCCCTTGTTTCGTCGGAATATTCGACGCGCAGCCTGCTTTACTGCAGATGCATCACCGGATGTACCGACGAGAGAAGGCATGACATGAGCAGCGTGACCTCCAGCTGGCGAGCCCGTCGGCAGGCGGCGCGTACCCGGCGGGCCCTGGACCTCGCCGTGGCCCGCACCAGCAGCCCCGCGATGCGCGACGAGCTGCTGACCCTGGCGAACAGCACCCCGTTCGGCCCCGCCCCGCGCTGAAGCAGGACCCCCTCCTCCGCACCCCCGCACAGGCTCGGGGCGAACCGCTGGAGGGGGCCGGCAGGGACGTGCCCGGACGACACCCGCCCCCGGCCTCCACGACGGAGACCGGGGGCGTCTGCCGTGCGGGGCACCCCAACGGGTGGGTCCGGGGCCGGTGGCGCTCAGCCGGCCCTCCCGACGCGCCGATGACGAGGACGTGAGCACCTCCGCCCCGACCCGCAGCCGGCACCCGGCATGACCGGCACCGCCGCGCCGTCCGTCGCGCGGGAGACCTCCTCGGCCACGACGGCCGGGCTGCTGCGGTACGTCCGGGCCGCGGCCGGGGACGACGCGGTCGCCGAGACCATCCGCCGGGCCGGGGTGCCGCACGGCGAGGTGGACCTGCTGGACCCGGCGAACTGGACGAGCTACGACACCCGAATCCGGCTCTTCGCCGCGGCCACCGAGGTGCTCGGCGACCCCCGGACGATGTTCCAGGTCGGCGCCACCGCCCTGGCCCGGGGGATGTCGCCGTCCGTCGTCCTGGTGGTGCGGGCGATGGGCTCGCCGCGGCAGGTCGTCCGCCAGCTGCCCGGCGCGGTGCTCAAGTTCTCGACCACCTCCACGATGGAGGTCCTGGACTCCGGGGTCACGCACGCCACGGTCAGCATGAGGCTGCACCCGGCCTACGAGCACTCCCGGCTGGACTGCCAGTACGCCCAGGGCCTGCTGACGTCGGTCCCGTCGGTCTTCGGGCTCCCGCCGGCCCGCATCGTGCACGACGAGTGCGAGTCCGACGGGCATCCCACCTGCCTGTACCACCTGACCTGGGAGCCGCGGTCCCGGCTGCCGTGGCGCCGGCACCGGCGGAACGCCGCCGACACCGAGCTCACCGCGCTGCGCGAGCAGGTCCGGGCCCTCCAGTCCGCGGCCACCGACCTGGTCACCAGCGACGACCTCGACACGGTGCTGGACAGGATCGTGGCGCGCGCGGCGCAGGCCGTCCTCGCGCCGGCGTACGTGCTCGCCATCCACCCGCCGGCCGGTGGCCCGCCGCTCGTGCACAGCGCGGGTCTCTCGGACGCCGAGGCGCAGGACCTGGCCGCGGCGCTGCTCGACGGGCGGGACCTCGGCGCGCACGCAATCGTCGTGGACGTCGCCTCGTCCCGCCGGATGCACGGCCGGCTGGCCGCGGTCTACCGCGTCGAGCTCCGCGGCGCGGGCGATGAGGGCTTCCTCCTGTCCGCCTACGCAGGCCATGCCGCTGCGGCGCTGGACCTGTTGATCGCGCTCGAGGAGACCCGCAGCCAGGGCGCCCGGTCCGCGGCGCTCCTGGAGCTCGCCCACGAGCTGGCCGGCTCGGCCGGTGCCGACGGGGTGTGTGACGTGGTGGCCCGTGCGCTGCCCCGGGTGATCGGCTGCACCAGCGGCTCGGTCATGCTCTGGAACCCCTCCCACGGCTGCCTGCAGGCCCGGTCGTCGACCGGGCTGGACGATGAGCGGCACGCGTTCTTCCTCGACCACCCGCTCCGGCCGGAAGACACTCCCGAGCTGGTCGGCATGCTGACCGACCGGGAGCCGCGGGTGCTGACCGCGGACCGCGCCAGCCCGGCCCTGCGCGCGCTCCTGGACGCACTGGAGGTGACCGACGTCATCGCCGTCCCGCTGGTCGCCGGCGGCGCCTTCCTGGGCGTGGCCACCGCATGCTGGCAGCAGGGCCAGGCCCCGTCCCAGCTGGACGGCGACGTCCTGGCCCGGCTACGCGGCGTGGGCGACCAGGCGGCGACCGCGCTGGAGAAGGCGCGGCTGCTGGAGACCGTCCAGCACCAGGCCCTGCACGACGCCCTCACCGGGCTGCCGAACCGGGTGCTGGTGGCCCGGCGCCTGGAGGCGCACCTGGAGGCCGCCGGCCCGGAGGCGCCGCTCGCCGTGCTGTTCTGCGACCTCGACCGGTTCAAGGCGGTCAACGACGGCCTCGGGCACGCCGCCGGTGACGAACTGCTGCGGCAGGTGGCCGCCCGGCTGCGCGCCGTCGTCCGCCCCGGGGACACCGTCGGACGGCTCAGCGGCGACGAGTTCGTCCTGCTCCTGCCCGACGTCACCGACCTCGGGCACGCCGAGGGGCTGGCCGAGCGGGTCGCCGGCTGCTTCGCCGAGCCGTTCCGGCTGGCCGGCTCGCCGGTGGCCGTGCGGGCCAGCATCGGCCTGGCCCTGCACGCCGACCCGGACACCGACCGCACGGGCGAACGGCTGCTCAGCGAGGCCGACGCTGCCATGTACCGCGCCAAGCACGCCGACCGCCGGCGCGACGACCTGCCGCGCTGACCCGGCCAGCTGGCCCTCCTGCAGGGTCCCGCCGCGAGCCTGCGAGTGGTGGGGGGCCGGAGGGGCCTTCCTCAGGTCCGCAGCCGCGCACGCAGCGCGGCCTGCTCGCCGGCGCCGAAGCCGTGCTCGGTCAGCCAGCCGACCGGCCCGCCGTGCCGTTCCTCGAGCACCTCCAGCACCCGGCGCATCGTCTCGGCCCGCGGCGTGTGGGTGGCGACGTCGCGGGTGGTCATGTCCGCGGCGTAGGTGGGGCTGGTCGCGAGCCGGGCCACCAGCGCGTCGATCACCTCCGCGGTCAGCGCGTAGTCGGCGACGATCGCCGCGGGCTCGACGTCGGCGACCGCCAGGGCCAGGGCGGAGACCACCCCGGTGCGGTCCTTGCCCGCCGCGCAGTGCACCACGGCGGCCCCCGTCCCGGCGGTGAGCGCACGCAGGGCGGCGAGCACGTTGTCCCGGCCGTCGACCAGGTAGCCCAGGTAGGCCCGGACCGCCGGCGGCTCGTCCTCGGCGCCGGGGGCGGTCTGCCGGGGCAGCAGCGACTCGCCCCAGTCGGCGGGCAGCCGGCTGCGCACCTCCTCGTCGTCCTCCTCGCCGGCGAAGACGTCGGTGCGCCGGCCGCGCTCGGGAAGCAGGGTGAAGTGCCGGTGGGTCACCGTCGCGACGTCGCGCAGCGGCCCGCGGCCCTCGAGCAGGATCTCCGCGGTGGTGCGCAGGTCGACGACGTCGGTCAGCCCGAGCCCGCCGACCAGACGGTCGACGTCGGCCGGGCTGAGGCTCTGCAGGTTGTCACTGCGCAGCACCCGGCCGTGCACCGTCTTGCCGCCGTCCCGGGTCGGCAGGCCACCGAGGTCACGGGTGTTCGCCGTCCCCTGCAGCGGAACCCAGCGGCCGGTGCGGATCGAGGTCACCCCGCGACGGTACGACGGCGGCGGCCCCGGTTCAGCGTGAGCAGGCGAGCAGGCCCTCGCACACGGCCAGCAGCCGGGCGCGCAGCACGGCGCCGCGCGCGGCGAACCCGCGCTGCGCCGCGACGTACTCGGCCCTGCCCTCGGCAGTCTCGATCCGCACCGGCGGGTAACCGAGGTCGGCCAGGTCGTACGGGGAGGCCCGCATGTCCATCTCCCGCACGTCCGCCGCGAGCTCGAAGCAGTCGCCGACCAGCTCGCCGGGAGTCGCCGGGGCGAGCTTGTAGGCCCACTTGTACAGGTCCATCGTGGCGTGCAAGCAGCCCGGCTGCTCCAGCTGCACCTGGGTGTCCCGGGTGGGTTGCAGGGTGTTGAGCGGCCGCGCGCGGGGGGTGAAGAACCGGAAGGCGTCGACGTGGCTGCACTGCACGCGGGCGCGGTCGACCACCGCGGCGGTGCCGGCCGCACCCAGCCGCAGCGGAACGGCGTCGTGCCGCACCGCGCCGTCGTCCGGCCGGTAGGCCATGGCCCATTCGTGCAGCCCGAAGCACCCGAACGACGCCGGCCGCCCGGCCGTGGCCGACAGCAGCTCGGCGATCCAGGCGACGGTGTCCCGCCGCTGCTGGAGGAAGGCCGGGACGTCGAGGGCGACCCCGGTTCCCTCCCGGCCGGCGTCGTCCACCGCCGTCAGCTCGGTGTGGAACGGCCAGCTCAGCCGCTCGCGCGCGGCCTCGCCCAGCAGGACCGTGCCCCGGCCCGGGTGCCAGCGCCGGAGCCGGCCGGGCGGGTGGGAGTAGTAGGTGAACAGGAAGTCCAGGACCGGGTGCGTGCGCCCCGCGCGGCGACGCTGCTGGTGCGGCCGCACCCAGCGGTCCACCTGCCGTCGGTGGGCGGCGTCCCGCGCCGTCCAGTCCGCCTCCGCCACGGCCCCCGTCACGGCCACGGCCTCTGTCACGGCCACGGTGAGATCGCGGTGGCCGGTGCGCACCGGATCAGAATAGGCCGGTACGACCGCCCCCCGGCGGGGGGATTCGGGTCCAGTTGCCCACGACCCATGCCGATGTACCGGGTGTGACATCGATTGCACACGCGGCCGCCGAGAACGTCCGGCCCGCTGCCCGCGGTTCCCGCATCCCGCGCACGGTGCCGCTGGAGGAGCCGGCCTTCCGTGCCCGCCACCGGGTGATCTCGGTGGTGCTGGCCGCGCACCTGCCGGTGCTGGCCGCGATCGGTGTCATCCGGGACGTCGGCGGCCTGCTGCTGTGGGGCCAGCTGGCCGTCATGGTCGTGCTGCTCCTGGCCGGGCAGCTGTTCTCCGGCCAGGCGGCGCGCGGCAGCGCGGTGAGCCTCGGGCTGATGATCGGCGCCGACGTGCTGGTGCACGTCGGCGGCGGCCTGACCGACCTGCACATCTGGTTCTACGTGCTGCTGGCGATGGTCGCGCTGTACCAGAACTGGACGCCGTTCCTGCTCGCCGTCGCGTTCGTCGCCGTCCACCACGCGGCGATGAGCCTCTGGATGCCGATGTCGGTGTTCTCCACCCATGAGGCGCAGCACGCCCCGGTGCTCTTCGCAGGGCTGCACGCGGCGTTCCTGCTGGCCGAGGCGGTCTTCCTGGCCTACGGCTGGAAGTTCACCGAGGAGGCCGAGCGCGCCCGCGCCGCCCAGCAGGCCCTCGCCGAGCAGCAGCAGGCCGCCCAGGTGCAGGCCGAGGCCGAGCTCGCCGCCGAGCGCGCCGCCGTGGCCGAGGAGGAGGCGCGGCGGCTGCGCGCCCGCGAGGAGCGGGCCGCCGGTATGGCGCAGCGACTGGCCGCGCTGGAGGGTGCCGGCCGTCGCCTGGACGAGAACGTGTCGACGGCGACGTCGGTCATGGAGGGCCTGCGCTCGGCGATCGAGGAGATCTCCGCGGCGGCCAGCCGGGCCAGCAGCACCGCGCAGGAGGCCAGCGTGCAGTCCCGCGGCAGCGCGGCCACGATCGAGCGGCTCGCCGGGACGATGGCCGAGATCGACCAGATCGCCGGGAGCATCTCGGGCATCGCCGACCAGACCAACCTGCTCGCGCTCAACGCCACCATCGAGTCGGCCCGCGCCGGGGAGGCCGGCCGCGGGTTCGCCGTGGTGGCCGGCGAGGTCAAGGACCTCGCGACCGAGACCGCCCGGGCCACCGAGCGGATCCGCGGGGTCGTCGACGCCGTGCGCGCCGACGTCGGCGCGGCCGGCGCGGCGCTGGCCAGCATCCAGGAGATCATCGCCGGGGTGGTGGAGAGCCAGTCGACCATCGCTGCCGCCGTCCAGGAGCAGAACAGCTCCACCGCCGAGGCGCAGGCGGCGATGTGCGGTGCCTCCCGGGAGGCGACCCGGATGGCCAGCGACCTGTCCGGCATCGTCCGCGAGGACTGAGCCGCCGGGCGGCGGCGCCCGGGGCGGCACACCGCCCCGGCCCGCCGGTCAGGTGTTGCCCGGCCGGGCCACGCTCTCGTCGTGCTGGGCCGCGTCGTCGGTGGTCAGCACGGTGTCCGCGGCACCCTTGTCGCTGACGTTCTCCCCGGTCTTGCCGTCGATCAGGTTCTCGTCGGTGTCTGCCGTGTCGGGGGACTCGGAGTAGCCGGTCGGGTCGGATTCGCTCACGGGTTCTCCTCGGACGTCGGGTCGGGTGCGGCGCGCTGGGCGAGCGAGGGCTCGGTGCCGGTGCGGGCGGGCTGCTCGTCGTCGGACGCCGAGTCCCGGGCGATCGCCTCGTCGGCGGTGAGCGGGACGTCGTCGAAGCTGTCGGTCCCGGTGCTGCTGTTGTCGCCGGTCCCCGAGGCGGTGGGTACGTCCTGCTGGATGCGGTCGCTGCCGCCGGTCTCGCTCATCGGCTCGTCCTCTCGTCGGTCCGGCTCCAGCCATGCCCGCGACCGGCGGCCCCCATGCACGCACGACGGCGGCCAGGTGACCGGATGGAACGGCCCCGCTGCAGGGCCCCGCGCCGAGCCCGCGAGGCGGCCGTCGGTCAGGCCCCGTCCCGGGCCCCGCCCTGAGCTTGCGAAGGGTGGGGAGGACGGGGCCTTCCTCAGAAGGCGGCCTCGTCGACCTCCATCAGCGCGTTGTCGGTGTTCTCCACGATGGTCCGCTCGCTGGTCAGCGTGGGCAGCACCTGGGCGCAGAAGAAATGGGTGGCGGCCAGTTTCCCCTCGTAGAAGTGCCGGTCCCGGTCGGTCACGTCGCCGGCCAGCGCGGCCAGGGCCACCTCGGACTGGCGGACCAGCAGCCACCCGGTGATCAGGTCGCCGACCGCCAGCAGCAGCCGGGAGGTGTTCTGGCCGACCAGGTACAGCTTCGTGGGGTCCTGCTGGGCCGCGGTGAGGTGGCCGAACATCGCCGTCAGCATGCCCTGCACGTCGGCCAGGGCGGTGGCGAGCAGGGCCCGCTCCTCCTTGAGCCGGCCGTTGCCGACCTCGGCGTCGATCGTGGCCTGCACCTGGCCGGCCAGCCAGGTCAGCGCCACCCCGCCGTCCCGGACGATCTTGCGGAAGAAGAGGTCCTGGCCCTGGATCGCCGTCGTCCCCTCGTAGAGGGTGTCGATCTTGGAGTCCCGGATGTACTGCTCGATCGGGTAGTCCTGCAGGTAGCCCGAGCCGCCGAGCGTCTGCAGCGACTCGCTGGTGAGCAGCTGGGTGGCCCGCTCGGAGCCGAAGCCCTTGACGACCGGCAGCAGCAGGTCGTTGACGCGGGCGGCCAGCCGCGCCTGCTCGCTGTCGGCGGTGCCGGCGGCCTCGGCCTCCATCACCTGGTCGCGGAAGGTCGCGGTGTACAGGTACAGCGCCCGCATGCCCTCGGCGTAGGCCTTCTGCCGCATCAGCGAGCGGCGGACGTCGGGGTGCTGGGTGATGGTCACCCGCGGCGCGTCCTTGGCCGGGGCGGCGAGGTCGGCGCCCTGGACCCGCTCCTTGGCGTAGGCCAGCGCCACCTGGTAGCCGGCGGAGAGGGTGGCGATGGCCTTGGTGCCGACGAACATCCGGGCGTACTCGATCACCTTGAACATCTGGGCGATGCCGTCGTGCACCTCGCCGACCAGCCGGCCGACGGCCGGGACCGGGCCGTCGCCGAAGGTGAGCTCGCAGGTCGTGGAGACCTTGAGCCCCATCTTCCGCTCCACGTTGGTGACGTACACGCCGTTGCGCTCGCCGAGCGCGCCGGTCGCGAGATCCACGTGGAACTTGGGGACGACGAACAGCGACAGCCCCTTGGTGCCCGGCCCGGCACCCTCCGGGCGGGCCAGGACCAGGTGGACGATGTTGTCCGCCAGGTCGTGCTCGGCCGAGGTGATGAAGCGCTTGACGCCGCTGATGTGCCAGGAGCCGTCGTCCTGCCGCACGGCCCTGGTGCGCCCGGCGCCGACGTCGGAGCCGGCGTCGGGCTCGGTGAGCACCATGGTGGCGCCCCAGAGGTGCTCGATCATCAGCTCGGCGAGGCGCTGCTGGTCCGGGGTGCCCAGCGAGTGCAGGATCGCCGCGAAGGTGGCGCCCGAGCCGTACATGAAGGCCGCCGGATTGGCGCCCAGCATCATCTCGAACGCCGCCCAGCGCAGGCTGAACGGCGCACCGAACCCGCCGAGTTCGTCGGGCAGGTCCAGCCGCCACCACTCGCCGGCGTTGACCGCCCGCACCGACTCCTTGAACGACTCGGGCAGCGTGACGCTGTGCGTCGCCGGATCGAACACCGGCGGGTTGCGGTCGGCGTCGGTGAAGGAGGCGGCCAGCGGGCCCTCGGCCAGCCGGCGCACCTCGGCGAGCACACCGCGCGCGGTCTCGGCATCCATCTGCTCGAACGGGCCGGTTCCGAACCGGTCCCTGGTGGTCTGGAACTCGAAGAGGTTGAACTCGAGGTCGCGCAGGTTGGCGGTGTAGTGGCTCACGGGTGCTCCTGTGCTGCCGGACGCGGGCCGGCTCGTACCAGCCGGTAACAAAGCTATTACCGACGGGTAACCGGAGCAAGCTCCCCGGTCGCGACTCGCCCGGAGGGGTAGCCGGAACCCACTCGTGGCCCGGCCGGCGTCAGTCCCGGCTGTCCGCGTGCGCGTCCGGCTCGGCCTCCGGCGGCGGGTACACCGGCCCGGCGGTGCCGTCGGCGTCGTCCCCGTCGGGCGGGGACGTCGCGCCGCCCAGCGGGGCGACGTCGCGGTCGGGAGCGGGCTGGGGGCCGGAGGTGCTCATCGACCGAGTGTCCGCCCGGGCGGCCCGGCCCACCCGCCGGGACGTGTGGCGCCCCGCGCCGTGCGATCGGGGAGCGCCGGGTGGCATCGTCCCACTCCGTCCCCCGACCGATCGCCGATCCTGGGAGCAGCCCGTGGCCCCGAACCCCCGATCCTTCCCCTCCGAGGCGCTCGCACACGGCGCCCGCGGTGCCCGCCTCGACCTCGCCCCGGAACGGGCCGAGGTGGTCGGCGCGGTGCTGGCGGAGATGTACGCGCTGATCGACCGGCTCGACGACGTCCCCTTGGGGGATACGCCACCGGCCACCGCGTTCGACGCCCGCTGGGAGGCCTGAGCATGCAGCCGTACGAGCTGTCGCTGACCGCGGCGGCCGCCGAGATCGGCGCGCGCCGGCTGTCGCCGGTCGAGCTGACCGAATCCGTCCTCGGGCGGATCGAGGCCACCGAGCCGGCGCTCGGCGCCTTCGCCCACGTCACCGGCGACCTGGCCCGCGAGGCCGCCGCGGCCGCCGAGGCGGAGATCGCCGCCGGCCGGTACCGCGGCCCGCTGCACGGCATCCCGCTGGGTGTGAAGGACCTGTACGACACCGCCGGGGTGCCGTCCACGTCCAGCTCCAAGGTGCGCGCCGAGCACGTGCCCGACACCGATGCGGCCGCGGTCGAGCGGCTGCTCGCCGCCGGGATGGTGATGGTGGGCAAGACGCACACCCACGAGTTCGCCTTCGGCGGCATCACCCCCACGACCCGGAACCCCTGGGACACCGGGCGGATCCCGGGCGGCTCGAGCGGCGGGTCCGGTGCCGCCGTCGCCGCGGGGTCGTGCATGGTGGGCCTGGGCACCGACACCGCCGGGTCGATCCGCATCCCGGCCAACCTCTGCGGCACCGTGGGGCTGAAGCCGACCTACGGCCGGACCTCGCGACGGGGCGTGACGTCGCTGTCCTGGTCGCTGGACCACGTCGGGCCGCTGACCCGCAACGTGACCGACGCCGCGCTGGTGCTCGACGCGATCGCGGGGCACGACCCGCTGGACCCGGCCTCGGTCGACGTCCCGGTACCCGACCACGCGGCGGGCCTGACCGGCGACGTCACCGGCCTGCGCGTCGGGGTGCCCACGAACTACTTCTTCGACCACGTGCATCCCGACGTCGAGCGGTCCGTCCGGGCAGCGGTCGAGGTGCTCGTGGGGCTGGGCGCCCAGGTGCGGGAGGTGACGATCCCGTACCCCGACCAGGTGCTGGGCACCGAGTGGGGGATCGTGCTGCCCGAGGCCGCCGCCTACCACCAGCAGTCGCTGCGGGCCGGCGCGGACCTGTACCTCGAGACGACCCGGCTGTCGCTGGAGGTGGGGGAGCTCGTCCTCGCCACCGACTACATCAAGGCGCTGCGGGTGCGCACCCTCGTCCAGCGCGCCTGGGCGGCGATGTTCGCCGACATCGACGTGCTGGTCACCCCGGTCCAGCCCTTCGTCGCACCCCGGGTCGGGGAGACGGAGGTGACCTGGCCGGACGGCTCCACCGAGTCGGTGGACCAGGCCATGGTCCGCCTGACGTCCCCCGGGAACCTCACCGGCCTGCCGGTCCTGGCCGTACCCGTCGGCTTCGACGCCGCCGGCCTGCCGCTCGGCATGCAGATCACCGGAAGGCCCTTCGACGAGGCGACGGTGCTCGACGTGGGGAAGGCCTACGAGGCCGCCACCGACGTGGTCGGCCGGATCGCGCCGGTCGGCTGAGACCCGGCCCGGGCGGACCCTTCGGAGGGCCGCCCGGGCGCCGGGTCACTCGTCGAGGGCGGGGCCCGCCAACTGGTGCGGATGGCCGGGGGTGCGCTCGCGCTGCTTCATCCGCGCCTCGAACACGTGCCGGTCGCCGTCGGCGAGCTCGTCGCGGGCGCGCTGGTCGAAGGCGCGGAAGGCGGCCCAGTAGCTCGCGTCGAAATCCTCGACGACCTGGAAGGTCCACCGGTCGGCGATCACGTTGCGGCCCACCAGGTCGCGCTCGAGGGCGTCGGCGAGGTCGGTCTGGCCGGCGTCGCGGAACCCGGCCACGGCGTCCTGCAGCAGCCGGTCGGCCTTGCCGGTCAGCTGGTGGAAGCCGTACAGCAGGCCGCGGGCCTGGTCGACGGTCTCCAGCGCCTCGGACAGCTTGCCGAGGGCGGACACCGTGTCGTCGTCGAGATCGGGGCGGGTGCGGTCGCTCACCCGACCATCCTGGGGCCCGCCGGCGGGCGCCGCCGCTCGACCGCCGTCCTACCGCACCCAGCCGGCTCCGCTGCAGGGTCCAGCACGCAGCGGCCCCGTCCAGCGGCTCGCCCTGAGCGTGCGACGGGTGCGGGGGACGCAGTCCCTCTTCAGGCCGGCTGCTCCTGGGCGATCGCCACGTCGATGAGCCGCTCGGCCAGCGCGCGCCCGTGCGAGGCGGGGCCGTCGGGGCCGAGCAGGCCGCCGGAGAGGTACATGCCGTCGATGATCAGGTGCACCTGTGCGGCGAGGTCCTCGGCGTACCCGGGCACGAGCTCGCCGGCCAGGGCGAGCAGCCGCATGTGCAGCTCGTACTTGTAGTCCGCCGCGGCGCTGCGCGCCGGGTGCTGCGGGTCGTCGTACTCGCTGCTGACGTTGGTGAACGGGCAGCCGCGGAAACCGACCCGGGTGACGTCGGACTCGACGATGTCCACGACCGACAGCAGAGCGGCGCGGGGATTCCCGTCCAGCCGGTCCAGCTCGGCGTCGACGTACCCCAGCACGGTGGCGGCCTTGCGGCTCAGGTAGGCACCGACCAGGTCGTCCTTGCTCTTGAAGAGCCGGTAGACCGTCATCTTGCCCAGGCCGGTCTCGCGCACGAGCTCGTCCATGCCGACGCTGCGCGAGCTGCGGGCGGCGAACAACCGCTCCGCGGTGTCCAGGACGATCTGCTGCCGCTCGGCGCGGGAGCGCCGGAGCGGCGCCTGCCCGTCGTCAGCGGGGTGCAGGGGGAGAGCTGCGGCAGTCACGCGACCGATCGTGCAGCACCACGTGACGGAGCAGTTCGCGGCACGCCGGGGGGCAGCGCCGATTGCGCTGAGTCACTGGGGAGGGGGTGCATCCCGGGACGACGGGGGTTCCTGGTGCGCATGTGACAGCGGTGCGTCACCGCCAGCACCTGGGCCGCCGCCGTCCGCGACCCCGCGCCACCGGTCGGGTCAGGCCCGGCGCGTCCGGCGGGGGTTGGCCAGCATCCGGGCGACCACGGCGGCCTGCGCGTGCGTCTCGGTGGCGGCCGGCTCGGGGGCCTGCTGGTCGTCGTCGCGGTGGTCGTCGTCGATGTCACGCATGTTGTCCAGCTTCCCCTGTGTCACCGGCCGGAAAACAGGCCCGGAACGGGTGAAACCCGGTCGGGTGGTGAGACGTCGCTCACGGGGGGCCGGCGGTCAGGGAGTGCGCTCGGGTACCAGCGGGCCGGCCACCTCGGGCGCCGGGGCGGCTCCCGGGCGGATGCGCTCCCGGGTCGCGGCGAGCGACCCCACCCAGACCAGCGTGGCGACCGCGACGATGAAGAAGCTCGGCGGGAGGTCGACCATGGCCGAGAGCAGCAGCCCCAGCCACACCGAGCCCAGGGCGAACAGCACCGCCAGGCCGGCCACGGCCCCGGGACGGGCGGTGAGCCGCAGGGCCGCGGCCGCCGGGGTGACCACCAGGGCGAACAGCAGCAGGGTCCCGACGACCTGCACCGCCATGGTGATGGTGAGCGCCAGCAGCACGACGAAGGCGATGCCCAGCGCGCGTACCGGCACGCCCCGGGCCTCCGCGACGGCGGGGTCGACCGAGGCGAAGACCAGCGGGCGGGCCAGCACCGCCAGGGTCAGGACGACGACGGCGGTGAACGCGCCGAAGATCCACAGCTGACCCGAGGAGATGGCCAGCAGGTTGCCGAACAGCACGTTGGTGGTCGCGCTGGCGTTCGCGGCGGCGAGCGAGGCGAACAGCACGCCCAGCCCGGTGGCCGCGGCCAGCACCGTGCCCGTGGCGACCTCGCGGTCGGCGCCGCGGCTGCCGAACAGCCCGATCAGCAGGCCACCACCGAGGCAGAACACCGCCAGCCCGAGGGTCACCGGGGCGCCGAGCAGGATCGCCCCGGTCGCGCCGGGGAAGCCGATGTGGGCCAGGGCGTGGGCGGCGAAGGCGTTCTGCCGGGTGATGACGAACCAGCCCATCAGCCCGGCCGCCAGCGCGACCAGCGTGCCGCCGATGAACGCGTGCTGCATGAAGGTGGTCTGCAGCACCTGGAGCCAGTTGCTCTGGAACTGCACCGCGGCGGCCTGCACCTCGGTGGTCACGAGGTGCTGCTCCGGCCACCGCGGGTGAACAGGTCGCCCTGCGGCGTGCGCACCACCCGGATCGGCGTGCCGTAGAGGTGGGTCAGCAGATCCTCCTGCACCACCTCGTCGATCCGGTCGTGGTGCGGGTGCCCGTCGAGCAGGTAGACCGCGTCGGTCAGCACCGGCAGCAGCGGGTTGAGGTCGTGCGCGACCACCATGATCGTCACCGGGCGCTCCTCGCGGAGCGCGCCGAGCAGCTCGACGACCTCGTGCTGGTGGCGCAGGTCGAGGTTGGCCAGCGGCTCGTCGAGCAGCAGCAGCTCGGCGTCGTCGACGATCGCCTGGGCGATCGCCACCCGTTGCTGCTGCCCGCCGGAGAGCCGGGACATCCGCTCGTCGGCGTAGTCGCGGGCGCCCACGCGGGCCAGCGCCTCGTCGACGCGCGCGCGGTCGGCGGCGGAGATCCGGCGGACCCCGAACCGGGTGCCGGTCAGGCCCAGGGTCACCAGGTCGCGCGCCCGGACGGCGTCGCTCACGGCGGAGCGGTAGTTCTGCGGGACGTACCCGATGCGCCGGTCGCCGCGCCGCGGAATTCCGCCGAGCACCTCGATCCGCCCCTCGGCCACCGGCAGCAGGCCCAGCACGAGCTGGAAGAGCGTCGTCTTGCCGGCCCCGTTCGGCCCGATGACGCCGACGATGGCGCCGGTCCCGACGCGCAGGGTGCCGTCGGACCAGATGGTGCGGCCGCCGCGCACCGCCCGGACGCCGTCGAGGACGAGGGCGTCGTCGGTGCGCGGCCGCGCCGTCGTCCGGTCCGGGCTCGTCGTGGTCATGTCCCGCCCAGTGCGTCCGACAGTTGCCGCAGCTGGTCCAGCTGCCATGCCACGAACGAACTGCCACCGGCGGGCTGCGATTCCGTGACCTCCACGACGGGCACGCCGGCGTCCTCCGCGGCGGCCCGCAACTGTGCGGGGATGCTGCCCTCGGTCTGGGTGTTGTGGACCAGCACGTCGATGGAGCCGTCGTCCAGGGCGGCCTGGAAGGCAGCGATGTCGCCGGGGGCGGGATCGGTCTCGTTGCTGGCGGCGGCCCGGTAGCCCGGCGGCGTCGCGTCGGTCAGGCCGATCTCCGCGGCCATCGGGTCGAAGACCGTCTCGGTGGCGGCGTAGCTCCGGCCGGTGGCGTCGGCCTGCAGGGCGGTGATCGCGTCCCGGTAGGGCCGCAGGTCCGCGGTCCAGGCGTCGGCCTGCGCGGCGAAGAAGCCGGCGGCGTCGGGAGACAGCTCGCTCAGCGCCGCGGTCACCGCCGCCCCCGTCGCGGTGACGCCGTCCGGGGAGGACCAGAGGTGCGGGTTCGCCCCGCCGGCGGCGTGGCCGTGGTCGGTCTCGTGCTCGGTCTCGTGCTCGGCCGCGCCGTGCTCCCCGGCTCCCTCCACGCCGGCGGCCGCGGCGGCGTCGACCACCACCGGCGCGGGGTCCAGGGTGGCGACGGCGGCCGACGCCCAGGAGTCGTAGCCGGCGCCGTTGACCACGACGAGTTCGGCGTCCTCGAACGCGGCGAGGTCGCCGGCGGTGGGCTCGAAGTCGTGCGGGTCGACGGCGGCGGAGTCGACGATCGTGGTGACGTTGGCGCAGTCGCCGGCCAGCGATCGGACGAGATCGCCCCACTGGCCGACCGACACGACGACGTCGACCACCTCGCCCGGGCAGTTCGCCGGGTCGCCGGCGCTGGTCGGGTCGCCCGCGTCGGCCGCGCCGGAGCAGGCGCTCAGGGCGAGCGCCGCGGCGGCGGCGAGGGCGGCAGCGCGAGCAGGGGCGGTGGTGCGGGGGCGGTGCACGATGGGACTCCGGTCGGCCTAGTGACAATGATTCTCAAAGTCAGTATCACTGGTCCGGCCGTCCGGCGTCCACCCGCCCCTCCCGGCCGCCGGGGGCGGCCGGGCCGGCGGTGCGATCAGCTGCTGGTCACCGGGTGTCCGGGCCGCTTCCGGACGTGTCGTCGTCGGCGCCCTCGGCAGGCTCGGCGGGGTGCGGCGTGCGCCCGGTGCCCTCCTCGTCGCGGGACGCCGCCCCGCCGTCGGGCTGGTCCACGTCACTGGCACGCTGCGGTGCGCTCTCGGTCATGCCCCGGCCCTTCCCCGCGGCCCGGCCGGGCAACCGTCCGGCGCTCCCGCGCCTCGGTCGACCGGAACGGCGGCCGGCGTCCGGGAGAGCAGGTCGCGCACGGCGGTGTCGTCGGGCAGCGCACCGCGCGCCCCGGGGCCGGTCGTCGAGGACGCCGCGGCGGCGACCGCGTAGCGCACGGCCCCCGCCAGCTCGGTGCCCCCGGCCAGCGCCTGGGCCAGCGCGCCGCAGAAGCAGTCGCCGGCGCCGGTGGTGTCGACCGGCGACACCACCGGTGCGGCCTGCAGCAGCGCCGGCCCCGTGGCCGGGACCACCAGCGCGCCGCGGGCGCCCAGGGTGACCACCACGGCCGGCACGCCCAGCTGCCGGCTCAGCGCGGTCAGCTCGGCGGGTGTGCGGTCGCCGTCGTCCGCGCCGGTCAGCCGCACCAGCTCGTGCTCGTTGGGCACCAGCACGTCGACCCGGTCCAGCAGTCCGGCCGGCAGCGGTTGCGCCGGCGCCGGGTTGAGGACGACGGTGCCCCGGGCCGCCGCGGCCGCCGCCCGCACGGTGTCCAGCCGGTTCTCCAGCTGGAGCAGCACCACGGCGGCCCGGTGCACCTCGGGCCGGTCGACGTCGTCCGGGCCGAGGGCGGTGTTGGCACCGGGCACGACGACGATGAGGTTCTCCCCGCCGGCCGCCTCCACCGGGATGGTGGCGGTGCCGGTCAGCTCGCCGGGGGTGCGGTGCACCAGCCGCACGTCCACCCCGAGGTCGGCCAGCGCGGCCCGCTGCCGCTCGCCGGCCGGGTCGTCCCCGACCCGGCCCACCATGGCCACCCCCGGGCCGAGCCGGCCGGCGGCAGCGGCCTGGTTCGCCCCCTTGCCCCCGGGGGCGACCCGTACGGACGTGCCGATCACGGTCTCCCCGCGGCCGGGCAACCGGTCCACGGTGACCAGCACGTCCTCGTTGAGACTGCCGACGACGAGAACGGACACCGTTCCTCCTGTTCGCTGACCGGTCGCGGTCCCGGTCAGCAGAGCACAGGTGCCCCGCCGGGTCAGCCGCCCGGCCGCGACCGTTCCCGCAGCGGAGCGACGTACCAGCTGAGCAGCCCGACCGCGGTCACCAGCGCGCAGCCGACGACCGCGGGCCACCGGCCCAGCGCCACGTCGAGGACGAGCAGCACCGCGCTGCCGATACCGGTCAGCAGCAGCGCCAGGCCGAGGGACAGCGTCAGCGCCGCGAAGTCGACGAGGGCCTCCTTCCGGCGCTTGCGGAAGACCGCGCGGTGGAACGAGACGGGCGCGATGAGCAGCATGGTGGCCAGCGCGCTGCTGGTCAGGGTCACGGTGTAGACGGTGGTGCCGAAGGTGTCGAGCTCGCTGAAACGGGACTGGAACGGCAGGGTCAGCAGGAAGGCGAAGAGCACCTGGACGCCGGTGATGGCCACCCGCATCTCCTGCAGCAGCTCGTTGACGTTGCGGTCGAGCACCTCGTCCGGTGTCTCGCCACGGGCGCGGGCGGACCGGTGCACGTCCTTCCCGTCTGTGGCCACCTCCGGCCGGTACCCGCCGGACCGGCCCGCCGACACCCGGGGGAGGTCGGTGGGCAGCCATCGCCGGCCGTCGCGGAAGTAGCGTCCGCACCATGGCGCACCCTCCGTCCCGGGCCCGCAACGACCCGGCCCAGTACGACGAGCTCGTCGACCAGTGGTGGGAACCGGCCGGGTCCTTCGCGATGCTGCACTGGCTGGCTGCTGCGCGGGCCGAGCACGTGCCACCCGCGCCCGGGCCGGACGCCCTGCTGGTCGACCTGGCCTGCGGCGGCGGCCTGATGGCGCCGCACGTGGCCCGGCTGGGCTACCGGCACGTCGGCGTGGACCTCGGGCTGACCGGCCTGGCGGTGGCCCGCACCCACGGGGTCACGGTGGTCGGCGGATCGGTGCTCGCCGTCCCGCTGGCCGACGGGTGTGCCGACGTGGTGCTCGCCGGCGAGATCCTCGAGCACGTCGCCGACCACGACCGGGTGCTCCGCGAGTGCGCCCGGTTGCTGCGGCCCGGGGGCACCCTCGTGGTGGACGCGATCGCCGCCACCCGGCTGGCCGACCTGATCGCCGTCCGGATCGCGGAGCGGCTGCCCGGGGGCCCGCCGCCGGGCCTGCACGACCCCGCCCTGTTCGTCGACCGCGCGGCGCTCACCGCCACCGCCGAGCAACTGGGGCTGGACCTGCGGCTGGTCGGGCTGCGCCCGTCGGTGCGCGACCTGCTGGCCTGGCGGCGCGACGGGCGGACGAGCGTGCGGATGCGCCCGCTGCGCTACACCGGGGTGCTGTTCGCCGGGTACGGGCGGAAGCGGTGAGCCGGCTCCGGCGGCGGGCGGTCGGCGGCCCACGTACTTTCGGGGGCATGAGCGAGAACGGCTGGGTGGACCCGAACGTGCTGGTGACCGGCCCGTGACGGCGGCGGTACTCACCGGCGCCGGGCGGGCCCTGCCGGCGACCTACTCCCAGGACGAGGTGTGGGACGGCTTCTTCGCCCGGCACTACTCCGAGATCCGGGCGGCGGAGCGCATCTTCAAGGCCACCGGGGTGCGCACCCGGCACGCGGTGGCCAACCCGGTGGACGAGGACCTCTCGAACTGGGGGACGGGTGCCCGGATGGAGCGGTACCTGACCGAGGCGCTGCCGCTGGGGAAGCAGGCGGTCGCCGGCGCGCTCGACGCGGCCGGCCTGGCGCCCGGGGACGTCGGGCTGTTCGCCGTCGCCACGTGCACCGGGTACGCCACCCCCGGTCTGGACATCCGGCTGGCCAGCGACCTGGGCATGCCCGGTGGGCTGCAGCGGCTGCTGATCGGGCACATGGGCTGCTACGCCGCGTTGCCCGGCCTCGGCGCGGTGACCGACTTCGTGGCGGCACGGTCGCGGCCGGCAGTCCTGCTGTGCTGCGAGCTGACCAGCCTGCACGTCCAGCCGGCGCAGCGCGACCTCGACCAGGTGGTCGCCCACGCGCTGTTCAGCGACGCCGCCGCCGCGGTCGTCGTCGAGCCGGGCGCCGGTCGCGGACGACGGATGGCCGGCCTGGTCGCCCGCACCGACGCCTCGACCGCCGACCACATGACCTGGGACGTCACCGACCTCGGCTTCCGGATGGGGCTGTCCCCCCGGGTCCCCGACGTGCTGGCGCGGCACGTGGGCGAGGTGGTCACCGAGCTGCTGGACGGTGCCGGGCTGCGCTTCGGGGACGTCGCCGGCTGGGCGGTGCACCCGGGGGGGCCGCGGATCCTCGACGTCGTCCGCGACGAGCTGGGGCTGACCGAGCCGCAGATGGCGGCCTCCCGGCGGGTGCTGGCCGAGCACGGGAACTGCTCGTCGGCGACCGTCCTGCTGGTGCTGGAGGAGCTCGCCGACGTCGACGGCCCGGTGGTGGCCATGGCGTTCGGTCCCGGGCTGACGCTCTACGCCGCCCTGTTGCTGCCGGCCTGACGCCCGGCGCACCGCAGGGGCTTCCTCGGGCACCTCGCGCGGCCCTACCCTCCACGGGACCACCTCAGCGTGGAGGCGGTCGAGGAGGGCGGCGTGAGCGGTCCAGGGCCTGGCCCGGTACGGGTGTTCCTGTTCTGCCCCGACGAGGTGTTCCGCCGGGGGATGGCGGGGGTGCTCGGCGACGATCCGGAGCTCGCCGTTGTCGGCGAGGCCGGGTCGGTGGCCGAGGCCCTGGCCCGGTTGCCCGCGCTGCGCCCGGACGTGGCCGTGCTGGACCTGCCCGGCGCCGACCTCGTCGAGGTCCACCGCCGGTTGCGCGGTCTGCTGCCCCGCACCGCGGTGCTGGTCCTGCAGGGCCCGGGTGGGGCGTTCCCCGAGGGGAACGGCGCGCCCGCGGCGCTCCGCAAGCCGGTCCGCGGCAACGCCCTGGTGGCCGCGGTGCACGCGGTCGCTGCCGGGATGCACCCGTCGTCGGCCGGGCCGCTCCGGCACCGGCGTCGCGATCTGGGAGGGGACCGGCTGGCCGTGCTGACCGAACGCGAGCGGGCGGTGCTGCGGCTGATCGGCGAGGGGCTGACCAACCGGCAGATCGCCGACCGGATGGGGCTGGCGGAGAAGACGGTGAAGAACTACACCTCCCACCTGCTCGCCAAGCTCGGCCTCGAACGGCGTACCCAGGCCGCGATCCTCGCGACGAAGCTGGGACAGCCGGACCCCACGGGCTGAGCCGCAGCGGCCGGCGGCGGGCCGCGCGGTGCGGAGTTCCCCCGAGACGACCGGACGGGGCAGGGCCCGGTCGTCTCGGTGGGCGGGGGAGGAGTCAGGCGATCCGGGCGACGCGCCGGAGCGGGGTGCGGGCCACGGCCGGACGCAACAGGGTCTTGCCGTGGGTGCCGACGACGACCAGGTCGGCGCCCCGGGCGGCGCCGGCGAACGCCTCGAACACCTGGGCGTCCAGCACGGCGGTGCGCACCTGCGGCTGCACGCCGGCTTCCGCGCTGGCGGCGCGGACGCGGGCGTCCAGCTCGGCCAGCAAGGCCCCGTGCCCGGGCCGCTCGACGAGCAGGTCGTCCCCGGCCGCATCGGCACGGACGCTGACCGCGACGACGGTCGCCTCGCGGCGGGCCGCCTCGCGCAGGGCCCACACCAGGGCGGTGGAACTGGACGGGTCGGCGTCCACCGCCACGAGCAGCCACGGACGCTGGCGGCGGGGGAGGCGCGGGATGGGACGGGCCGGGGCGGCGGCCGTCGGGGTGCCGGCGGACGGCGGGGTCAGGGCATCGGTCCGGCCGGGGACGGTGCAGTCGGCGACGGCCACGGGTGGCGGCGCGGCGGGGGCGTCGGGGGCCACGACGAGCAGTCGCGCGGGGTGCATGCGGGCATCGTGTCCACGCCGTCACGCTGTGGACAGAGACGAAAGGCCCGGTCCCTGACGATCCAAACCCGTCCGGTACCGAAAGAGCGCTGCTTCCGGCGCGCCTCTACAGTCAGTAGCCGTATCACTGCAAGTTACGAACTACCAGGTGGTCTACAACCTACCAGAGCGTGCCCCGCCGCCAGTCGCACGTCAGCGTCCGGTCCAGGTCGAGGGGTCTGGGGGTGGACGGGGTGGGGAGCACGAAGACCGGCCCATCCGGCGTCGGGACGACGCCCGTCGGGGTCAGCGCTGCCAATGGTCCCGCCCAGGGCAGCCAGCCGCGGCGGGCGTAGAGCCGTGCGCCGTCCTCGCTGGCGGCGAGGGCGCCGAGCTCGAAGCCGCCGCTGACCAGTCGCTCCACCGGGGCCATCAGCCGGCCGCCGACACCCCGGCGCCGCCACGCGGCGCCGGTGGCGACCGCCTCGACGTAGCCGGTGCGGAGGGTGTGCTCCCCGACCACCATCTGCCGCCCGACGACGGCCGCGTGGGCCGCCAGGTCGCCGTCGACCGTGGCGAGCACGTGCACTCCACCGAGCGCGTGGGACCAGTCGTCGTCGCCGAACCGGCCGGCGAAGGCGTCGTTCAGGAACGCGCGGAGCAGGTCGGTCTCGGCGGCGGTGAGGTCGGCGGTGACGACCGTGCGGAGGTCGACCCGCCCGGTGGGAGGAGCGCTGGTCACCGGACCAGCTTCGTCGAGCCGGGCGCGAAGCGCAGTGGTGCGGCCTCGGGACGGGGCCCGGTGGAGGCGGAGAGCGGGTGACGAGAATCGAACTCGCACTGTCAGCTTGGGAAGCTGATGTTCTACCATTGAACTACACCCGCGGTGGGGCCTTGCAGCCCTCGTCGGAGAGCGTAGCAAGGCCCGTAGCCCGGTCGGCAGGCCGTCCGGGCGGTCGCTCTAGATCACGACCCCGCTGCAGCCCGCGCTGCAGTCCATCGCCCAGAATCCCGCCCGCAGCGAGGCGTACTTCGCCGTCCGGACGAGCCGCTCGCCGCGCGGCCCGGCCTTCGTCGGGGTGCCGGCCTCGGCGCCCCCGCCCGCCCCGGCGTCCGGTCCGCTGCCCGGCGCAGGGAGGCTCGGGGCCGGCGTGCTCGGCGCCGGGGTGCCGGGCGCCGGGGTGCCCGCTCCGGCCACGTAGGTCAACCCGCCGGCCAGCACCGAGGACTGCTGCCCGCTGGCGGAGAACAGGGTGACGTCGTAGGTGCCCGCCGCCCGGGCGGGTGCCCGGAAGGTCAGCGAGGTCGCCGACCAGCGCACCACGGTCGCCATGGCGCTCGGGCCCACCAGGACCCGCGCCCCGGAGGTGATGCCCGACCCGGTGATCGTCACCTCGGTGCCGCCCGCGGTGCCCACCGTGGACGGGGCGATCCGGGTGACCCGGAAGGCGCCGGTGCTCGGGTAGTCCCTGGAACCGCCGGTGGCCGGCGGGGTGCCGCCCGGGGTCGTGCCGGTACCCGGCGTGGTGCCGGTACCTGGGGTGGTGCCGGTACCCGGGGTGGTGCCGGTACCCGGGCTCCCCGTGCTGGGGGGCGTGGTGCCGGTGTCCGGCGTCGGGGTCCCCGTGCCCGGGGTGGTGCCGCTGCCGGGCGTGGTACCGGGGGCCGGGCTCCCGGTGCTGGGAGGCGTGGTGCCGGTGCCCGGGGTCGTGCCGGGCGTGGTGCCGGTGCCGGGCGTCGGGGTGCCGGGCGTCGGGGTGCCGGGCGTCGGGGTGCCGGTACCCGGGGTTCCCGTGCTGGGGGGCGTGGTGCCGGTGCCCGGCGTCGGGCTGCCGGGCGTCGGGCTGCCGGGCGTCGGGCTGCCGGGCGTCGGGCTGCCGGGCGTCGGGGTGCCCGGCGTGGTGCCGGTGCCCGGCGTCGCTCCGGGGCCGGGGGTGGCTGCTGCCGTGCCGACCAGCAGCGGAGCCGCCTGGGTGCGGCCCACGGCCTCGCCGTCGCGGTACAGCTGCACGTCCAGCACGTACCGGCCGTCCGCCAGCTCCACCGAGGGGGCCAGCTCCAGCTGGTCCACCGACGGCCGGCTGCCGAGGGCGAACGTGGCCTGTCCGGCGTCGTCCGTGGTCTGCTCGACGCCGTCCAGCGTGATCCCCGTGTCGGCCAGCGCCCACGTCTCACCGTCCTGGGCCATGCCGAGGCCGACGGTCACCGACCACTCGCCGGCGGCCGGCGGGCTGGTGACGGTGACCCGGGGGGTCAGCGTGCCCGCCGGGCCGGTCATGCCGCCGAACCGGTAGGAGGTGGTGGCGGCGATCCGCGACGGCAGGTGGGCGAGCGTGAGCCGCCCGCCGGTGACGGACCTGCCGGCGAAGGCGGCGACCGGGTCCACGTCACCGAGCAGCGCCGCCTTGAGCTCGGCCGCGGTGGCCGAGGGCATCAGCGAGCGGTACAGCGCGACCGCAGCGGCGACATGGGGTGCGGAGAAGGAGGTGCCGTTGATCGGCCGGTAGCCGCCGTCGTTCCACGTGGTCACGATCCAGCTGCCGGGCGCGAACAGGTCGACCGATCGGGCGCCGTACGCGGAGAAGGAGCTGACCGTGTCACCGGCCGTGCTGCTCCCCACGGTGATGACGTTGGGGTCCGTCAGGCTGGCCGGGTACACGATCGAGGTGTCCCGGTTGCCGGCATCGTTGCCGGCCGCAGCCACGACCAGGACGTTCTTGCTGGCGGCGTAGGCCACTGCGGCCTGCAGCGTGGTCAGCGGGTGGCCGGAGACCGCCCCGCCGAAGGAGGCGTTGACGACTGCCGCGCCGTGGTCCACGGCGTAGCGGATGGCCTCTGCCGCGAGGTACACGTCCAGCGTGTCGCCGCTACCGACGGCCAGGGGCATGATCGTGGCGTCCGGCGCTATCCCGGCGGAGCCGTGGCCGTTGCCCGCCGCGGCGGCGACGACGCCGGAGACGGCGGTCCCGTGGCTGCCGCCGGCGCCGTTGTCCACGTCCGCGGAGTTGGCGGCGAAGTTCCAGCCGTGGCAGTCGCCGGCCTTGCCGTTGCCGTCGGTGTCGACCGCGCCGCAGCGCTCGGCCGGGTTGGTCCACAGCGAACCGGCGAGGTCGGGGTGGTCGGAGTCGAATCCGGTGTCGATGACCGCCACGATGACGCCCTGGCCCGTGGTGGCGGTCCAGCCGTCCGTGGCGTCGACGTCGGCGTCAGCGCGGGCGGCCTGCTGGTAGGCGTTGGAGCCGGTGTTCTCCAGGTTCCAGCCGTACTGCGCCCAGTAGGGATCGGTGACCGAGCCCGCGACGGGCACCGCGGGAGAGAAGTCCACCGTCGCCACGCCCGGCAGCGTCCGGAGCTCCTGCGGGGTCAGGCCGGCGGTGGCCACCAGCGCGGATCCGTCGTGCAGGGCCTGCGCGGAGTCGACGCCGGCGACGTCGTCCAGTGCGGTGAGGAACTCCGGCGTCACCGCGCCGTCCGCGGCGGTGAGGACGTACCGGATCAGCCCGTCCCCGGGACCGAACCCCTGGGCGACCGTCAGCGCGGGCTGGGCCAGGGCGTCGACGGCGGCGGCGCCGCCGAACCCGGTCAGGGCGGCGGCGGCGACCGCCACCACGCGGGTGCGGGTGCGGGTGCTGGTCGACCGGGCCGTGCTCGGTGGGGCGGCGCTCGGGGTGGGGATGCGTGTCATCGGGCCCTCTCCTGGCGCGTGCCGGACGGCACGCCACTGAGGAGCCAACGGCGGCAGCGGGTGTTACCGGGAGGGGGTGCACCGCTGGAGTCGCCCAGAGTGGTGACGCACCGAGGCCGGATCGCAACTCTCCGTGCGGCCTGGGCTGCTGCCGCTCAGCCTCGCATCTCGCCCAGGAAGCCGGTCATCTCCGACCGGAGCCGCTCCGCCATCCGGAAGAGCCCGGTGATGTCGGAGTCGCCCCGCACCACGCTCGCCGAGCCGTGGCGGACAGTGCGCCCCACCGGGGTGGATCGGCAGGGGGCGGCCCGGGTGGACCCGGCTCCCGCGGGTGAGACGACGGCCCCGGCCGGTCCGTCCCTAGACTCCGCGCCATGCTGCTGTCCGACCGTGACATCCGCGCCGCCCTGGCGGCCGGCCGGCTGGGCATCGCGCCCTACGACGCCGGGATGGTCCAGCCCTCGAGCATCGACGTGCGCCTGGACCGGTTCTTCCGGGTGTTCAACAACGCCCGGTACACCCACATCGACCCGGCGCTGCAGCAGGACGACCTGACCACCCTGGTCGAGCCGGCGGGCGAGGAGCCGTTCGTCCTGCACCCCGGCGAGTTCGTGCTCGGGTCCACCCTCGAGGTCGTCTCCGTCCCCGATGACCTCGCCGCCCGGCTGGAGGGCAAGTCGTCGCTGGGCCGGCTGGGTCTGCTGACGCACTCCACGGCGGGGTTCGTGGATCCCGGGTTCTCCGGCCACATCACCCTGGAGCTCTCGAACGTGGCCAACCTGCCGATCACGTTGTGGCCGGGCATGAAGATCGGGCAGCTGTGCCTGTTCCAGCTGAGCTCGCCGGCCGAGCACCCCTACGGCTCGGCGGTGTACGGCTCGCGGTACCAGGACCAGCGCGGGCCGACGCCGTCCCGGTCGTTCCGGAACTTCAGCCGGGCCGACACCCGCCGGCTCGACCCGGCCTGACCGTCGTCCCCCGCTCGGCAGGGTGAGATCGATCATGGGCCGGGTGACGAGCGGGGCGGCGGGGTAGGGGCCGCCCATGGACCTCCGGGACAGCCCTGACGCCGCGGTGCTGCGGCCCCCTCCCGCCGCACCCGACAGCGTCGGCTCCTTCGAGTGCGCGGAGGAGTCCGCGCACTACGCCTTCTCCGTGCAGCTCCTGCTCACCCAGTACGCATCCCTCGTGCCCTGGCGGCAGGAGGGGGTCGCCGAGCTCGGCAGCGGCGATGCCCGGGCCATCGGCCAGGTGGTGCGCACCCAACCCGGGCTGCGGGTGCACGGCACCGACATCAGCGCCACGTCGGTGCAGCGGGCCCGCGAGTCCATCGCCGAGCTCGGTGTGGCCGACCGCTACACCGTCGAGCTGGGCGACTTCTTCGAGTGGGCCGACTCCCCGGCGGGGCAGCGGATCGCCACGGCGATCGCCAACCCGCCCTACCTCCCCGCCCCCGACGGCGACCTCCTGATGCCCGAGCTGTGGGGCGGCGAGCACGGCAACGACCTGGTGCTGCGGCTGCTGAAGGCCGGCTTCGAGCACGTCCTCGTGGCCCTGCCCAGCTACTCCGATCCGGCTGAGACGCTCAGCACCGCGGCCCATCTGGGCTACCGGGTGGCGAATTTCCTGGCCATGGGCCTGGAGTTCGGCCGCTACAGCCGTGAGCCGAAGGTGCTCCGGCACATCCAGCAACTGGTCGCCGAAGGACGCGGCTGGGCCGGCGATGACGAGTACGTCGTCGCCGTCGCCCTGCTCACCCGGTCACCCGAGGTCCGGGACCGGTCCGACCAGGTGCGCCGCGCCCTGCAGCTGCCGGGCTGACCGTCCGGGGCCGGCCACCGCGGTGGGGTCAGGCGCCCGGCTCCCGGTGGGCGTGCGACACGGTCACCGGGAGCTCGGCGCCGGCCACCTCGACGTCCGGACCCTGGGCTCCGGCGGCGTCGGTGCGGGATCCCGCGGGGCCGGCGGCACCGGGCAGCTCGTCGTCGACGTACCGCTCCCGGCAGACGGCCCAGCCGCTGACCAGCAGCAGCGCCACGGCCACGTAGACCAGCACGAACATGCCGGTGTAGCCGCCCGTGACCCCCCGCAGCACCCCGACCAGCAGCGGTCCGACCCCGGCCAGGACGTATCCCCAGCTCTGGGTCACCGTCGACAGCGCCGCCGTCGACTCCGGCGTCCTGGCCCGCAGGCCCATCAGGGTCAGCACCATCGCGAACGTACCCATGCCCAGGGCGAGCAGGCTCATCCACAGCCAGGTCGCGGTCAGCGGCGACACCAGCAGACCGGTCCAGCCGGCGAGGTAGCAGCCGAGGAAGAGCAGCAGTAGCGGCCGCTGCAGGCGCTGCCGGACCGTCAGGGACGGGACGACAGCGTTCACCGGGATGACGACCACCGCGTTGAGGCCGAGCAGGAGGCCGGCGGTGGCCGCCGCCATGCCCTGGTCGCGGAGGTACTGCGCGGTCCAGCCGATGATCACGTAGGCCTGCATCGCCTGCAGCCCGAACATCACCCCCATCGCCCAGGTCAGCCGGCTGCGGGCGAGGGCACGCATCCGCACCGAGCGGTGCGCGCCGCGCGAGCTGCCCGGCCGGGCCGGCACGGCGAGCCACGGCACCGCGGCCACCAGCGCGAGCGCCGCCCAGATGCCCAGGGCCCAGCGCCAGCCGTCGGTGCCGATGCCGGCCGCGATGCCCGCCGTGGCGCCGGAGGCCAGGGCGCCGCCGATGGCCATCGAGGTGCCGTAGGCGCCGACGAGCAGGCCGGTCCGCTCGGGGAAGTACCGCTTGACCAGGCCCGGGAGCAGCACGTTGCCCAGGGCACCGCCGGCCATCGCCGCGACCGTGCCCAGCACGAACAGCGCGAACGAGCCGGCCACCGCCCGCCCCACCAGCCCGAGGGCCATGGCCAGCATCGCGGCGGCGAGCACGTGGCCGTCGCGGAAGCGGGCGGCCAGCGGCGGCCCGGCCAGACCCAGGAGGGCGAAGCACAGGACGGGCAGCGTCGTGATGACCCCGGCCGCGGCGGAGGACACGCCGAGTCCGTGCTCGATCTCGGCGAGCACCGGACCGACCGAGTTGACCGCCGTGCGCAGGTTCAGCCCGGTGAGCACGATCGCCGCACCGACGAGCAGCAGGCCCCGCCGGCCCGGGGCGGACGGCGGCGCGGGGGTGGTGCGGGTCACGACCGGTCATCGTCCTCCGACGACCGGGCCGCAGCGCCCCGGGGTCAGCGCGTGCCGCTGACGGTGACCTGCACCTCCGCGACCGGCCGGCTGGTGCCGTCGGCGGCGACCTGCCGCAGGACCAGCCGGTGCGGACCGTCGCCGGCCGGGGTGGCCACCGTCAGGGTGGGGCTCAGGCACTGCTGCAGCTCCAGCTGCGGGCCGGCCGCCGACTCGGTGTAGGAGACGGTGCTGCCGGCGTTCCCGCGCACCGGTACGCCGTCCAGGGTGACCACGTAGAGCACGCCGTCGGGGCCGGTGAGCCGGAACCGGAGCGGCTGCCCGGCCGTGACCGCGCTGGTCTCCACGCCGATGGCCGGGGTGCGGCAGTCGGCGGCCAGGGGCACCGGCTCGGCACCGCGACCACCGATCGCCGCCAGCACGGCCATGACCACCACCGCGACCGCCAGCCAGGTCCAGTGCCGGCTGCGGTGCACCGGGGGACGGTCGTCGGCGAGCGCCCGCTCGTCGTTGACGTCACGGGCGTAGTGCATCCGGGTGCGGCGGTTGCCGGCAGCCAGCTCGGCGTCCGCCCGGCCCCGGGCGCCGCCGAAGACGAAACTCACGCCGCCCAGTGTCCCTGGTGACGCGCTGGAGCGGCCCCCGTGCAGGGTCCCGCGCCGAGCTTGCGAGGGGTGGGGGGCGCGGGCGGCCCCCGTGCAGGGTCCCGCGCCGAGCGTGGTGACGTGCTGGAGCGGCCCCGCTGCAGGGGCCCGCCGCGAGCTCGCGAGCGGTGGGGGGCAGCGGGGTCCTTCTTCAGTGTTGCGTGGCGGCCGAGCCGGTGCCGGCGTCGTCCCCCGGGACCGTGCCGACGTCCGGGCCGGAGCCGGTGCCGGGCGTGCCGGCCGGCGCGAGCGAGCGCAGCAGGATCTGGCTGACGTCGAGGACCTCCACGTGCTCCTTGGCCTCGCCGTTCTGCTTCTTGCTGGTCAGCGCGTCGCTCAGCATGGTGATGCAGAACGGGCACGCGGTGGAGATGACGTCGGGATCGAGCTCGAGCGCCTCCTCGGTGCGCTCGACGTTGATCCGCTTGCCGATCTTCTCCTCCATCCACATGCGCGCGCCGCCGGCGCCGCAGCAGAAGCCGCGGTCCTTGCAGCGGTGCATCTCCTGCGTGCGCAGGCCCTGCACGGAGTCGAGGATCTCCCGGGGCGGGGTGTAGACCTTGTTGTGCCGGCCCAGGAAGCACGGGTCGTGGTAGGTGACCTTGCGATCGATCGGCGTGACCGGGGTGAGCCGCCCCTCCTCCACGAGCTTCCCCAGCAGCTGGGTGTGGTGGACGACCTCGTAGTCGCCCCCCAGCTGGGGGTACTCCCGGCCGAGGGAGTTGAAGCAGTGCGGGCAGGTGGCGACGATCTTCCGGCGTCCGGCCGGGCGCTCCTCGAAGACGGTGTTCAGCGTCTCGACGTTCTCCTGGGCCAGCTGCTGGAACAGGAACTCGTTGCCCATCCGGCGGGCCGGGTCGCCCGAGCAGGTCTCACCGGACCCGAGGACGGCGAACTCCACGCCGGCGGTGTGCAGCAGCTCGGCGACGGCCTTGGTGACCTTCTTCGCCCGGTCGTCGATGGCGCCCGCGCAGCCGACCCAGAACAGGTACTCGACGTCGTCGTCGATGGCGCCGTCGACCTGGCGCACCTCGAAGTCGAGGTCCTTCATCCACTCCTCGCGGACGTTGCCGCCCACGCCCCACGGGTTCCCGCGGTTCTCCAGGTTGCGCATCATCACGCCGGCCTCGGAGGGGAAGCTCGACTCGATCAGCACCTGGTAGCGGCGCATGTCCATGATGTGGTCGACGTGCTCGATGTCGACCGGGCACTGCTCGACGCAGGCCCCGCAGCTGGTGCAGCTCCACAGCACGTCGGGGTCGATGACCCCGCCCTCTTCCAGCGTGCCGACCAGGGGCCGGTGGGCCTGGGCGTCGTTGGTGCCCTCGATCCGGCCGTAGCCGCCGGCCCACACCTGCTCGTCGCTGGGCTCCAGCGTCGTGTAGTCGGCGAAGTCCGGTGCCTCGTCGGAGGCCTTGGTCGCGCCGGTGAGGTAGGGGGCCTTGGCGTAGAGGTGGTCCCGCAGGTCCATGACCACCATCTTCGGTGACAGCGGCTTGCCGGTGTTCCAGGCCGGGCACTGGCTCTGGCACCGCCCGCACTCGGTGCAGGTGGTGAAGTCCAGCATCCCCTTCCAGGTGAAGTCCTCGATCTTGCCGCGGCCGAAGACGTCGTCCTCACCGGGGTCCTCGAAGTCGATCGGCTTGCCGGCCGAGGTCATCGCCGGCAGCGGGCCGAGGGCCTGGCCGCCGTCGTCCTCGCGCTTGAAGTAGATGTTGAAGAAGGCGCTGAACCGGTGCCAGGCGACGCCCATGTTGAGGATCCGGGAGATCACCATGAGCCAGACCAGCGAGACGACGATCTTGACGAAGGCGATGACGCTGACCAGGTCGGGGCTGGCCGGCAGCAGGTTCGCCAGCGCCCCGGAGACCGGGTGCGACCAGCCGGGGGCGTCGTCCAGCCCGGCGGCGATCTTCGCGGCCCGGATGCCCAGGATGCACAGGCCGATGACCAGGACGACGGCCTCGACGAAGTAGCCGCGGCCCTCGTTCGTCCCGGCGAAGCGGCTGGCGCGGCCCTTGCGGCGTGGGTGGTCGAGCTGTCGCCGGACGATCAGGTAGCCGATGCCGAGCACGGTGCCGGTGCCGATCACGTCGACGAAGAGGTTCCACAGGCTCCAGGTACCGATCAGCGGCAGGTGGAACGCCGGATCGAACACCTCGCCGAAGGCCTCGACCAGGGTGAGGAACAGCCCGTAGAAGCCGAGGAAGACGAACCAGTGGGCGACGCCGATGGTCGACCACTTGAGCATCCGGGTGTGCCCGAGCGATTCGATGGCCAGCGTCTTCAACCGGGGTCCGACCGGACCGGAGCGGCTGCCGTCGGGCTGGCCGGTCCGGATGATCGCGAGCATCGAGCGCACGGCCTTCACGGCGTACACCACCGCCACGACGAGCAACACCACGGCGAGCGTGCCGAGGACGATCTGCAACGGGCCCATGAGCTCCCTCTCGTGCGCGTGCGCAGGCGTGCTCGCCCACCCCGGACCGGACCATAACCGGGCGGCTCAGGCTACTCGCCAGTAACACCTCGTCCGGACCGCACCGCCCCGGTCGGGACCGTTCCGTCGCGGGACGGGCCGCACGTTGTGGTCGCCATCCTCATCCCGTAGCGCGAGGACGGCGACCACGAGGTGAGTCCGGTGGAACGGCTACTCGGACCGTCGGAGCACTCCTGCCGTCCGCCGCACCACCGTGAACCGCCGTTGCGCAGGTCCCGCCCCGGTCAGGAGGTCGCGCAGCCGCTGCTCCACCCGTGCCCATCCCCGGCCGAGGTCGGTGTCGGCGATGCGCACGACCCCGATGCCCAGGGCGCGCAGTCCGTCCTCGCGTCGCTTCTCCTCCCACAGCACCTGGCCTGCGGTGCGGTCGCGCCAGGGGTCGGTGTACTTGAGCCGACCGTCGAACTCGATCGCCACCGCGGCGTCCTCGTACCACCCGTCCAGGACGGCGACCAGGCGCGCACCGACCCGCACCTCCACCTGCGGCTCGAAGACGGGCAGGCCGGCGCCGATGACCCGGAGCCGGCCGCGGGACTCCAGTGGGGACTCGGCCCTCCCGTCGGCCAGCGCGACCGCCCGCGCGGCACGCGCCGAACCGGGCCAGCGGCGCACCGCCGCCGTGGCGCGCTCGAGCTCGGCAGGCGAGGTGTGTCGACGGAGCAGGGCGGCGTCGATCGCCACCACGGCGTCCTCGAGGGGCATCTCACGAGCGCAGTCGACGAGCGTCCGGGCCGGCGAGGTCGGGGGAACCGGCCCGCGTGTGGTGACGTCCCTCACCGGGAGGGGCGCGCAGGTCATCAGGTAGTCCGCGCGACGCCGCCACTGCTCCGGGTCGGTCAGCCGGACGGTGGGGGCCGGGTCGCGCGGGAGCGGCCACCCCTAGAGGCGGGCCGCTGACGTGTGGCTCACGACGGTGTGCGGGCGGGCCAGCGTCAGCAGGACGCCGAGACAGTCGATCGCGTGGCGGACCCCGCGCTGCTCGACCTCGGCCAGGTCGGCGGCGCTCGCGAACACGCCACGGCGCAGCCGGACCCAGCGACCGGACGAGCAGAGGTGACGGACCTCGCCGTGCGTGTAGCCGGCGAGCCGGGCCTCGGCCGAGGTGAAGACGCCCAGCCGGTGGGCAGCGACGTGGCGCAGGGCGGGGTGCACCGGGCAAGGCTGGCCGGGCCGACGCGCTGCCGGGGCGGTGCCAGGCGATCTGTGGACACGGCGGCTCCGGTTCGTCGCCGTCCTCACCCGGTGGTCGCCGTCCCCACGCTGTGGGGTGAGGACGGCAACCAGGAGCGGGTCGTCGCGTATGCCGGCGGACCCCGGGAACACCGCGGCGCGGCCTGCCGTTAGGGTGGGCAGGAAAGTTGAGCGGCTCCGGCGCAAGGGCCGGCGAAGGCCCCCCGGACGCTCGGCTCCCGCAGCAGGAACCACCACCGATCGACAAGGAAGGCCCTCTCCATGGCACGAG
The DNA here is from genome assembly GCA_019779905.1 of Modestobacter lapidis. GTDB lineage: Bacteria > Actinomycetota > Actinomycetes > Mycobacteriales > Geodermatophilaceae > Modestobacter > Modestobacter lapidis. Next base: position 121,523 of record JABAKE010000007.1, read on the forward strand.
CAGTCGGAATCGACCTCGGCACCACCAACTCCGTCGTCGCGGTCCTCGAGGGCGGCGAGCCCACCGTCATCGCCAACGCCGAGGGCGCACGCACCACCCCGTCCGTCGTCGCCTTCGCCAAGAACGGCGAGGTGCTGGTCGGCCAGTCGGCGAAGAACCAGGCGGTCACCAACGTCGACCGCACCATCCGCAGCGTCAAGCGCGAGATGGGCACGAACTGGAAGACCGGCGAGATCGACGGCAAGGCCTACACCCCGCAGGAGATCAGCGCGCGGGTGCTGCAGAAGCTGAAGCGCGACGCCGAGACCTACCTGGGCGAGCCGGTCACCGAGGCGGTCATCACCGTCCCGGCGTACTTCGAGGACGCCCAGCGGCAGGCCACCAAGGAGGCCGGTGAGATCGCCGGCCTGAACGTGCTGCGAATCGTCAACGAGCCGACCGCGGCCGCGCTGGCCTACGGCCTCGACAAGGGCGAGACCGAGCAGACCATCCTGGTCTTCGACCTCGGTGGCGGCACGTTCGACGTCAGCCTGCTGGAAATCGGCGACGGCGTCATCGAGGTCAAGTCCACCGCCGGTGACAACAAGCTCGGTGGTGACGACTGGGACCAGAAGGTCGTCGACCACCTGGTGAAGACGTTCAACGCCGCCAACGGCATCGACCTGTCCAAGGACAAGCTGGCCTCCCAGCGGCTGCGCGAGGCGGCCGAGAAGGCGAAGATCGAGCTGTCCGGCGCGCAGTCGACGAACATCAACCTGCCCTACATCACCGCCGGCGCCGAGGGCCCGCTGCACCTGGACGTCACGATCACCCGCGCCGAGTTCCAGCGGATGACCCAGGACCTGCTGGACCGCGCGAAGGCCCCGTTCAACCAGGCGATCCGCGACGCCGGCGTGAAGGTCGGCGACATCGACCACGTCGTCCTCGTCGGTGGCTCCACCCGGATGCCCGCCGTCACCGATCTGGTCCGTGAGCTGACCGGCGGCAAGGAGCCCAACAAGGGGGTCAACCCCGACGAGGTCGTCGCCGTGGGTGCGGCGCTGCAGGCCGGTGTGCTCCGCGGTGAGGTCAAGGACGTCCTGCTGCTCGACGTCACCCCGCTCTCCCTGGGCATCGAGACCAAGGGCGGGATCATGACCAAGCTCATCGAGCGCAACACCACGATCCCGACCAAGCGCTCGGAGATCTTCACGACGGCCGACGACAACCAGCCGAGCGTGCAGATCCAGGTCTTCCAGGGCGAGCGCGAGATGGCGGCCTACAACAAGAAGCTCGGCATGTTCGAGCTGACCGGGCTGCCGCCGGCCCCGCGCGGCGTGCCGCAGATCGAGGTCGCCTTCGACATCGACGCCAACGGCATCGTGCACGTCCACGCGAAGGACCTCGGGACGGGCAAGGAGCAGTCGATGACGATCACCGGCGGCTCGGCCCTGCCCAAGGACGACATCGAGCGGATGATGAAGGACGCCGAGTCGCACGCCGAGGAGGACAAGAAGCGGCGCGACGAGGCGGAGACCCGCAACCTGGCCGAGTCGCTGCAGTACCAGACCGAGAAGTTCCTGGCCGAGAACGGTGACAAGATCCCGGCCGAGAAGAAGGACGAGCTCGGCGAGGCGCTGACGGAGCTGCGCTCGGCCCTCGGTGGCTCGGACATCGCCGCCATCAAGACCGCGCAGGAGAAGGTCGCCCGCGTCTCGCAGGAGGTCGGCGGCGCGCTCTACGCCCAGGCCGGCCAGGACGCCGCCGGCGCCCCGGGTGCGGAGGGGGCCGCCGGTGACCCGACCGACGCCCCGGGTACCGCGCCGGGCAACGACGACGACGTCGTCGACGCCGAGATCGTGGACGAGGACGCCGACAAGCGCTGACGGTGCGCCCTTCGCGCGTCCCCCCGGCCCGGGCGACCGGGCCGGGGGGACGCGCGGTCCACCACGAGCCGACCGGCACAGGGAGAGCAGATGAGCGAGCAGTACAGCGAGACGGACGCCGCGGCGACCGCCCAGCAGGCCGACGCCGGGGCCCCGGACGACGCCACCCGCGAGCTGGCGGAACGCACCGAGGACCTGCAGCGGGTCACCGCGGAGTACGCCAACTACCGGCGGCGGGTCGAGCGCGACCGGTCGTTGGTCGTCGACCAGGCGGCCGAGCGCTTCGCCGGCCAGTTGTTCCCGATCGTCGACGACATCGAGCGGGCCCGCGACCACGGTGACCTCACCGGCGCGTTCAAGGGCGTCGCCGACCGGGTCCTCGGGCTGCTCGACGGGCTCGGTGTGACCGCCTTCGGTCAGGCCGGTGACCCGTTCGACCCGGCCCTGCACGAGGCCGTGCTGCACGACACCTCCCCGGACGTGTCGGCGCCGACCGCCACCACGGTGCTGCGCCCGGGATTCCGGCGCGGCGACCGGGTGCTGCGGACGGCGATGGTCGGGGTCACCGACCCCGAGGCGCCTGCCGCGTCGGCGGCCGCGGACTCCGGTCAGGTGCCCGAGGGGCAGGTGCCCGAGGGGCAGGTGTTCGAGGGTCAGGCGATCGACGGGCAGGTGATCGACGGCGATGTCGTCGACACCCCGGCCGACACCCCGGCCGGCGACCCGGGCCGCTCCACGGGCTCGACCGCAGGCTGAGCGCCCGCCACTCCCACCGTCCGTTCCGGCCTCCGCGGAGGCCACTCCCCGCAGGAAGGGGGCGCCCGTGAGCAGCACCCGGGACTTCATCGAGAAGGACTACTACGCGGCCCTGGGCGTTCCCAAGGACGCCGACGCCGCGGCCATCAAGAAGGCCTACCGGCAGCTGGCCCGTGAGCTGCACCCGGACAAGAACCCGGACAACGCCGCGGCCGAGAACCGCTTCAAGGACGTCTCGGAGGCCTACGACGTCCTGTCCGATCCCAAGCGGCGGGCCGAGTACGACGAGGCCCGGCGGCTGTTCGGATCCGGCGGCTTCCGCACCGGTGCTCCCGGTGGCGCCGGCGGGTTCCCCGGCGGTGCCGGGGGCAGCGCCTTCGACCTGGGCGACCTGTTCACCGGCGCCGGGGCTCCCGGCGCCGGGAGCCGGGGCGCCGGTGGCCTGGGTGACATCTTCGGCGGGTTGTTCGGCGGAGCCGGTGGCGCCACCGGCCCGCGCAGCCGCAGCCAGGCGGCATCGGGCCCGGCCCGCGGCCAGGACGTCGAGACCGAGGCGACCCTGTCCTTCGACGAGGCCGTCCTCGGCGTGACCGTGCCCCTGCGCATGCAGAGTCCGGGCTCCTGCCCGACCTGCCACGGCAACGGGGCACGCCCCGGCACCAGCCCGCACACCTGCCCGGTGTGCAACGGCGCCGGGGTGACCAGCCGCAGCCAGGGCGCGTTCGCGTTCTCCGAGCCGTGTCGCGAGTGCCGGGGCACCGGCTCGGTCGTCGACGACCCCTGCCCGGAGTGCCGGGGGAACGGGGTCACCACCCAGACCCGGACGATCACCGTGCGGATCCCCGCCGGGGTCAAGGACGGGCAGCGGATCCGGTTGGCCGGCAAGGGCGCTCCGGGGCGCCGCGGTGGACCGGCCGGTGACCTGTTCGTCGTCGTCCACGTGTCCGGGCACGACCTGTTCGGCCGCAACGGGAACGACCTGACGCTGAGCGTGCCGATCAGCTTCGCCGAGGCCTCGCTGGGGACGACGCTGACCGTCCCGACCCTGGATGGCCCCGTGTCGCTGAAGGTGCCACCGGGCACCGCCAGCGGGCGGACGTTCCGGGTGCGGGGCCGCGGTGTGCCCGGCAAGGGGGTCACCGGTGACCTGCTCGTGACCGTGGAGGTCGCGGTGCCCAAGAAGCTCACCCCGGGCGCCCGGGAGGCGATCGAGAAGCTCGCCGCCGAACTGCCCGACGACCCGCGCCCGGAGATCACCGCGGTGCTGGGGGCCGGAGGTGCGCGATGACCGCTCCCGACGGCGGCGTGCCGGGCCCCCGCGGGGCCGCCCGGCCGGTCGCTGAGGACGCGCCGGTCTTCGTCATCTCGGTGGCCGCCCAGCTGGCCGGCATGCACGCCCAGACGCTGCGCCAGTACGACCGGCTCGGTCTGGTCCGCCCCGGCCGCACCCCCGGTGGAGGCCGGCGGTACAGCCCGCGGGACGTCGCCCTGCTGCGCGAGGTGCAGCGGCTGAGCCAGGAGGCCGGCGTCAACCTGGCCGGCATCAAGCGGATCATCGAGCTGGAGTCCCAGGTCGAGGCGCTGCAGGACCGGGTGCGCGAGCTGCTGCACGAGGTCGAGGTGTCCGAGAGCCGGCGGATCGCCGCGGAGTCCGCCGTCCCTGCCGGTTACCGCCGCGACCTGGTCCCGTTGTCGACCCCCGGTTCGGCCCTCGTGGTGTGGCGCCCGGCGGCCCGCCCGTGACGCCCTCGGCGGCCCCGGGCGGGGACGACGGGTCGGCACCGAACGGGAACGCGGTGCCGTTCCGGCACGTCGAAGACGGTGTGAGCACCACGCCCGGCCCCGGCCCGGAGAAGGCCGACGTCGAGAACAGCCACGAGGCCTACGTCCGCCTTGAGCGCGAGGTGGCCCTGCTGCTGCGCCGGTCCCGGATCGTCTCCGGCCGGCTGGGCGGCGAGCTGCACCGCGACCTCGACGGCGCCTCGTACGGGTTGATGATCCTGCTGGACGACGCCGGCCCGCTGCGGGCCAGTGAACTCGTCGTGCGGCTCGGCCTGGACAAGAGCACGGTCAGCCGCCAGGTGGCCGCCCTGGTCGACCTGGGCATGGTCGACCGGGTGGCGGACCCCGCGGACGGCCGGGCGCAGGTGCTGACGATCTCCGCGGAGGGGCACCGGCGGCTCAGCGAGGTCCGCGAGACCCGCCGGGCCCGCTGGCAGGCCAACCTCGCCGACTGGCCGACCTCCGACGTCGCCACGCTCGCCACCCTGCTCAACCGGCTGAACCAGCAGGGCGAGGCCCGCGAGGACTGAAGAAGGACCCCGCTGCCCCGCTGCAGGGTCCCGCCCTGAGCCTGCGAAGGGTGGGGGGCAGCGGTCAGGCCCCGCTGCAGGGTCCCGCCCTGAGCCTGCGAAGGGTGGGGGGCAGCGGTCAGGCCCCGCTGCAGGGTCCCGCCCTGAGCCTGCGAAGGGTGGGGGGCAGCGGTCAGGCCCCGCTGCAGGGTCCCGCCCTGAGCCTGCGAAGGGTGGGGGGCAGCGGGGTCCTTCTTCAGTGCTGTGGGCCCAGCGTGCTGACCGGGAGTCCGCGGATCGACGCGTCGAGCACCTCGATCGTGTGCGCCAGCCCGATCCGGGTGCCCTGCCGCTCCAGCGACGAGGACACCTGCATCAGGCAGCCCGGATTCGCCGTCACGAGCAGCTCGGCCCCGGTGGCGGCGATGTTGCGGGCCTTGCGGTCGCCGAGCTCACGGGCCGGCTCGGGGTTCAGGATGTTCCAGATCCCGGCGGAGCCGCAGCAGATCTCCGCCTCGGCGATCTCCTTGAGCTGGAGGCCGGGGATCTCCTGGAGCAGCGTCCGGGGCTGCGCGCGCACGCCCTGGGCGTGGGCGAGGTGACAGGCATCGTGGTAGGCGACGGTCACCTCGAGCGGATGCCGCTCGGCGACCGTGCCCAGCTCCGCGAGCAGTTCGGAGACGTCGCGGACCGAGCCGGCGAAGGTCTTCGCCCGCTCGGCGTAGGCCGGGTCGTCGGCCAGGATCGCGGCGTACTCCTTCATGCTCGATCCGCAGCCGGCCGCGTTGACGACCACGGTCTGCACCCCGGCGGCCTCGAAGGCGTCGATGGTGGCCCGGGCGTACTTCTCCGCTTCCTCCTGGCGGCCGTTGTGCACCGACAGCGCGCCGCAGCAGCCCTGCTTGCGCGGGATCACCACGTCGCAGCCCTCCGCGGCGAGCACCCGGGCGGTGGCGGCATTGACGCCGGGGAAGAACTCGCCCTGCACGCAGCCGGTGAGCAGCCCGACGACCGCACGCCGGGTGCCGACGGCGGGCATCCGGGTGGGCAGCTTCTCGCGCTTCTCCAGCGGCGGGGCGAGGCCCTCCATGGCGGCCAGCTTCGGCGCCAGTCGCTCCAGCAGGCCGCTGCCCCGGACCAGCTTGGGCAGCCCGCTGGCCTGATAGGCGCGCAGCGGCCCGCGCAGCGCCCGCAGCCGCTTCTTGTGCGGGAACAACGCGAAGATCGCCGCCCGCAGCGCCCGGTCGCCGGGGGCGCGGGTGTGGTGCCGCTCGACCTGCACCCGGGTGGCCTCGATCAGCGCGTCGTACTGGACGCCGGACGGGCAGGCGGTCACGCAGGCCATGCAGCCGAGGCAGGCGTCGAAGTGCTGCACCATCGTGTCGCTCATCGGGGCGCCCTGCAGCCCGGCCTTCATCAGGTCGATCCGGCCGCGCGGGGAGTCCATCTCCTCGCCCCACAGCGTGTACGTGGGGCAGGTCGGCAGGCAGAAGCCGCAGTGCACGCAGTCGCTGATCAGCTCCGCCGACGGCGGGTGGTCGTCGTCGAAGGCCGGCCGCAGGGCGGGCCCGTCGACCGGGACCGGACCGTGCGCCAGCGCGCCGGCCTTCTGCGGGTCGCCCTGGGGCTCCTGCTCGTGCACGCGGGCCTGGGCGGACTGTTCAGTCATCAGATGCCTCCGACGAACCGGCCGGGCGCCAGACGGCGCTCGGGGTCGAATTGTTCCTTCACGCGTCGCATCAGGTCCAACGCCGGGACCGGCCCCCAGGTGTCCACGCCCGCCTTGACCTCGGGCGGCCCGTCCAGGACGACGAGCGCGCCGCCGGCCACGGCGCACGCCTCGCGCAGCCGGGTGACGACCTCGCGGACGGCGGCGACATCGGTGTCGGCCGGCAGCGAGCCGTGCAGCACCCCGGCGCCACCGGACCCGCGCAGGCGCAGCGGCACCGCCGCTGCGGCCGCGGCAGCGCGGCCGGCCTCGAGCACCCGGGAGAGCCCGGAGAGGGCGAAGGTGGCCTTGAGGGCGGTGGCCCGCCCGGTGGTCGGGTCTTCGTCCCAGGGCAGGCGGCCCCATCCGGACGGGAGCCCGTCGGCGGCAGCGGCGTCCCCGCCGAGCAGGGCGATGGTGGCCGCGGTGCGCCCCTCGACGCCGGCCTCGGTGCCCTCGAGCAGCACGCCGACGGTGCCGCCGCCGGTGCCGGGCCAGTCGACCTCGACGGCGGCCGGCACGAGCTGGGCGTGCACGACCTGCTGGACCAGTCGCTGGGCGTCGTCGGGGGAGTCGGCCGAGACGTTGACCACCCGGCGGGCGACCGGCACCGGGTGCAGCCGGAACACCGCCTGGGTGACGACGGCGAGGGTGCCGTAGGAGCCGATGACCAGCTTGCCCAGGTCGTACCCGGCGACGTTCTTCACCACCCGGCCACCGGCCTTGGCGACCACGCCGTCGGCGCGCACCACCGTGACGCCGATGAGCAGGTCGCGCGCCGTCCCGACGGCCATCCGGCCCGGACCGCTGGTGTTGGTGGCGAGCATGCCGCCGATGGTGGAGCCGGCCACCGGCTCGTCCAGGGCCAGGCGCTGCCCGGCGCCGGCCACCGTCCGCTGCACCTCGGCGAGCGGGGCACCGGCCTGGGTGTCGACGATCAGGTCGCCGGCGGCGTGGTCGAGGACGGCGGACATCCGGCTGAGGTCCAGCACCAGGTCGGCCTGCTCGGGCGGGCGGCCCCACGACATCTTGGTGCCGTGCCCCCGGGGCACGACCACCAGGCCGTAGACCGCCGCGGCGCGCAGCACCTCGGCGACCTCGGGGGTGCTCGCCGGCCGGGCGACGAGGCCGACGGGCACCCCGTCGACGGCGTCGGCCGGGGTGCCGTCGGTGACCTCGCCACAGGCGGAGCCGAGCGCGGTGCGGGCGGCGTCCAGGCGGGTGCGGGCAGCAGTGGTCATCTCGGGCCCCTCAGAACGCGTCGGCCAGGCCGGCTTCGACCAGCGGGTGGGCGTGCTTGCGCTTGCCCGGCACCTCGCCGCAGAGCCGGGGCGTCGGGAAGATCTTCCCCGGGTTGGAGATGTTGCCCGGGTCGAACGCGCAGCGGACCAGTTGCATGGTGTCCAGGTCGTCGTCGGTGAACATCTTCGGCATGTAGGCCGCCTTGTCCACGCCCACGCCGTGCTCGCCGGTGATCGCGCCGCCATGGCTGATGCACAGGTCCAGGATGGCGCCGCTGACCTTCTCGGCGGCGTCCCCGGCACCGGGTTTCGCGTCGTCGAAGAGCACCAGCGGGTGGAGGTTGCCGTCACCGGCGTGGAAGACGTTGGCGACCCGCACCCCGGAGGACGACGATAGCTCGGCGATGGCCCGCAGCACCTCGGGCAGCGCCGTCCGGGGGATGACGCCGTCCTGGACGATGTAGTCCGGGCTGATCCGGCCCACCGCCGCGAACGCGGACTTGCGGCCCTTCCAGATCAGCGCCCGCTCGGCGGCGTCGATGGCCAGTCGCAGCTCGAAGGCGCCGTGGTCCTGGCAGATGCGCTCCACCTGGGCGTACTCGTGCTCGACCTCGGCGGAGGGGCCGTCGAGCTCGATGACCAGCACGGCGCCGGCACCGGCGGGGTAGTTGCAGTGCACGGCGGCCTCGGCGGCCTCGATGGCCAGCGCGTCCATCATCTCGATCGCGGCCGGCAGCACGCCGGCACTGATGATCGCCGAGGTGGCGGCGCCGGCCTCGTCGGTGGAGGCGAAGCCGGCCAGCAGGGTGCGGACCTCCTCGGGCAGCCGCACCAGCCGGACGGTGGCGGTGGTGGCGATGCCGAGCGTCCCCTCCGAGCCGACGACGGTGCCGAGCAGGTCGTAGCCGGGGGCGTCGGGGGCCAGGCCGCCGAGGGTGACGATGTCGCCCTGTGGGGTGACCAGCTCGGTGCCGAGCACGTGGTTGCTGGTGAAGCCGTACTTCAGGCAGTGCGCGCCGCCGGAGTTCTCGGCCAGGTTGCCGCCGATGGAGCAGATCTGCTGGCTGCTGGGGTCGGGGGCGTAGTAGTAGCCCTCCGGGGTGGCGGCGCGGGTGACGTCGAGGTTGATCACACCGGGGTCGACCACGGCCCGCTGGTCGGCACGCCGGATCTCGCGGATGGTGCGCATCCGGGACGTCACGATCAGCACGCCGTCGGCCCGGGGGAGGGAGCCACCGGACAGGCCGGTGCCCGAGCCGCGGGCCACGAACGGAACGCCGTGCTCGCTGCATGCCCGCACCACGGCGGCGAGCTGCTCGGTGGTCTCGGGGAGCACGACCAGGGCCGGGGTGACGCGGTAGTGGGCCAGGCCGTCGCACTCGTAGGTGCGCAGCTGGGTGGGGTCGGCGATGACGCCGGTGACGGGCATGACCTCGCGGGCCACCCGGCCGACCGCCGCCATGCCCGCGCTGTTGGCGCCGGGTTCGCCGGTGGCCGAGGTGGCTTCCGGTGGAACGTGCCCCTCGACCGGGCCCGCCGTCGTCTCCGTGCCGTGCATACCGCTCATCGGGTGCCGCCTCCGTCGCCGGACCTCGGGTGTCGTGCTCCGCGGGAGTCCCGCGGGGTGGTGCCGGGCCGGTGCCGGGTCTCCCCGGCACCGGCCCGCCGTACGTCAGGGGCCGTCGTTCCGGTTCCCTGCGGAGCAGTGCTCAGGGCATGCGCTCGTAGGCCGGGACGGTCAGGAAGTCGGGGTACTCGTCTGCCAGGGCCATCTCGGTGAACAGGGCCCGAGCATCGTCCCACCGGCCCGAGGCGAAGGCATCTCCACGGGCGTCGCGGATCTTGCCCATCTCGTCCTCGATGACTCGCTCCACCAGTTCCCGGGTGACTTCCTGGCCGTCGGCCAGGGTCACCTGGTTGTGCAGCCACTGCCACACCTGGCTGCGGGAGATCTCCGCGGTGGCGGCGTCCTCCATCAGGCCGTTGATGCCGGCGGCGCCCGAACCCCGCAGCCAGGACTCCACGTACTGGATGCCGACGCTGACGTTGGCCCGCAGGCCGGCCTCGGTGGCCTCACCGGGCGTGGACTTGACGTCGAGCAGCTGGGCGGCGGTGACGGTGACGTCCTCCCGCAGCTTGTCCAGCTGGTTGGGTCGGTCGCCGAGCACCTTGTCGAAGACGTCCATCGCCGTCTGAACCATGCCGGGGTGGGCGACCCACGAGCCGTCGAAGCCGTCGTTGGCCTCGCGGGTCTTGTCCTCGGTGATCTTGTTGTAGGCGAACTCGTTGGCCTTCGGGTCCTTGCTGGGGATGAACGCGGACATGCCGCCCATCGCGTGCGCGCCGCGCTTGTGGCAGGTGCGCACCAGCAGCTCGGTGTAGGCCCGCATGAACGGCACCGTCATGCCGACCGAGTTGCGGTCCGGGAGGGTGAACTCCTCGCCGCGGGTCCGGAAGGTCTTGATGACGCTGAACATGTAGTCCCAGCGGCCGGCGTTGAGGCCCGAGGAGTGCTCCCGCAGCTCGTAGAGGATCTCCTCCATCTCGAAGGCCGCGGGGTAGGTCTCGATCAGGCAGGTGGCGCGGATCGTGCCGCGCGGGATGCCGAGCTGGTCCTGCGCCAGGTTGAACGCGTCGTTCCACAGCCGCGCCTCGAGGTGGCTCTCCATCTTGGGCAGGTAGAAGTACGGGCCCTGGCCGCGGTCGATCTGCTTCTGGCCGCAGGCGGTGAGGTAGAGGGCGAAGTCGACCAGGCTGCCGCTGGTCTGCTCGCCGTCCACGGTGATGTGCTTCTCCGGCAGGTGCCAGCCGCGGGGGCGCACGATGATCGTGGGCAGCTCGTCGTCCGGCTTGAGCTCGTACTTCTTGCCCTGCGGGCTGGTGAAGTCGATCGTGCGGTCGATCGAGTCCATCAGGTTCAGTGGACCGTTGACCACGTTCTCCCACAGCGGGGAGTTGGCGTCCTCCTGGTCGGCCAGCCAGCACTTGGCCCCGGAGTTCAGCGCGTTGATCGTCATCTTGCGGTCGGTCGGGCCGGTCATCTCCACCCGGCGGTCGACCAGGCCGGGCGCCGGCTCGGCCACCCGCCACGAGTCGTCCTCGCGGATGGCGGCCGTCTCGGGCAGGAAGTCGAGCGTGCCGCCGGCGGCGAGCGCCTCGACCCGCTCCTGCCGGGCCTGCAGCCGCTCCAGCCGCCGGCCGTTGAGCTCGCGGTGGAGCAGGGCGATCAGGTCCAGCGCGCGAGGCGTGAGCACCTCGTCGAAACGCTCGCCCATCGGGCCGGTGATCTGCACACCGTCGACCGTGCTCATGGTTCTCCTCGGGTTCGTCGATCGGACCGCGGCCCCGACGTGACGATGCCCGCGGGCGCGCGCGGAGAACCTTCCGAGATGCGGGAGGTTCCATCTGTGATGTGGAAAACGTATCCTCGCTCCCGGAGCCCGGTCAAGACGAGCGGGGAGCTCCGGACGTGGGCAGGGGAGTGGTATGGCGACGATCGGCAGCGCGTCGGACGGGGTGCAGTCGTTGGAACGGGCGTTCCTGCTGCTGGAGCTGATGGCCGAGGACGGTGGCGAGGTGGCGCTGTCCCGGCTGGCGGTCGACAGCGGACTGCCGCTGTCGACCATCCACCGCCTGGTGCGCACGCTGGTCGCCCGCGGATACGTGCGGCAGTTGCCGTCCCGCCGCTACGTGCTCGGCCCGCGGCTGATCCACCTCGGCGAGAGCTCCTCGCGGACGCTGGGCACCTGGGCCCGCCCGCACCTGACCTCCCTGGTCGACACCATCGGCGAGACCGCCAACCTCGCGATGCTCGACGGCGATCGGGTGGTCTACGTGGCCCAGGTCCCGTCCCGGCACTCCATGCGGATGTTCACCGAGGTGGGCCGCCGGGTGCACCTGCACTGCACCGGGGTGGGCAAGGCGCTGCTGTCCCAGCTGCCGCCGGAGACCGCCCGCGAGCTGCTCGTGCGCGGTGGCATGCCTTCGCGCACGCCGCTCACCGTCACCGACCCGGACCAGATGCTCGTCCGGCTGGCCCGGATCGCCGAGCAGGGCTACGCCCTCGACGACGGTGAGCAGGAGACCGGCGTCCGGTGCGTCGCCGTCCCGGTCCCCGGCGGCCCGCTGATGACGGCGATCTCCATCTCCGGCCCGGAGGGACGGGTGGCCATGGAGAGCGTGCCGCAGGTCGTCCGTCTCCTGCAGGCGACGGCCGTGGCGCTGGCCGCCGAGCTCAGCGAGGACGGTCCCGGCGCGCTCAGCGGCCGGTCCAGCTGACCTGCCCGCGCTCGACGAAGGCCTGCACGCCGGCCCGGAAGTCCGCACTGCCGAACACCTCCCGCACCAGGTCGTCGCCGTAGGGCACGTTCGCCCGCCGCAGCCGGGCCACGGCCTGCTTGGCGGCCCGCATGCTCAGCGGCGCATGGCCCAGCAGCGGGGTCACCAGCTCGGTCAGCGCCCCGTCCAGCTCCCCGTCGGGACAGACCTCGCTGACGAAGCCGGCGGCGGCCGCCTCGTAGGCGGACAGCAGCCGGGCGCGCAGCAGCATGTCCAGCGTGCGCGCCGGCCCCAGGTGGGCGACGAGCAGCGAGTAGGTGTTCATCGACAGGCAGTTGCCCAGGGTGCGGGCGACCGGCACCCCGAACCGGGACGACGAGGTGGCCACCCGCAGATCGCAGGCGGCCGCCAGGATCAGCCCGCCGCCGACGCAGGACCCCTCCACCGCGGCGACGGTGGGCACCCCGACGTCCTCGAGCCGGTTGGTCACCTGCTCGATCCGCGCCTCGTAGGCGATGCCGTCCTCGCCGCTGGTCGACTTCCCGTTGCCGAACTCGAGGAACTGGCTGATGTCGGTGCCGGCGACGAACGCCCGCCCGCCGGCGCCGCGGAGCACCAGGACGTGCACGGAGTCGTCCTCGTCGGCCCGCGCGCAGGCCTGCTCGAGGCCGTCGTACATCGCGTACGTCATCGCGTTCCGCTGCTCGGGACGGTTGAACAGCACGGTGAGCACCGCCCCGTCCTGGGTGACCTCCAACTCGCTCATGCCTGCTCCTCTCCTCGGGCCGGGGCGACGGCGTCGACCACGTCGGCGGGCACGCCGGCCCGGGTCAGCACCGCGCGGGTGTCGGCGCCCAGCGGTGGGCCGGCGACGCCACGGACGGCGGGGGTCCGGGACAGCCGCATCGGCGACCCGATCTGCCGGACCGGGCCCAGGGCCGGGTGCGGGGCGTCCCAGAAGAACCCGCGGGTGGCGAGGTGCTCGTCGGTGAACACCTGGCCGTAGTCGTTGATCGGTGCGCACGGGACCCCGGCCGCGCCCAGCGCCTCGAGCAGGTCCGCGGTCGTCCGGGCGCGGGTGCGGGACTCGATGACGTCCAGCAGCTCGCCCCGGCGGGCGTGCCGGCGGGAGGCGTCGGCGTAACCCTCGTCGGCCAGCTCGTCGGCCATGTCCAGCGTCGTGCAGAACCCCGCCCACGTGTTGGGCGTGTTCGCGCCGATGGTGATCCACCCGTCGGCGGTCTGGAACGCCTGGTAGGGCGCCTGGCTCTGGTGGGCCGAGCCCAGCGGGCCGCCGACCTCGCCGGTGGCGAAGTACTTGCCCGCCTCCCACACCGCCAGGCTCACCCCGGCCTCGAAGAGCGAGACGTCGATCGCCTGGCCGACGCCGGTGCGATCGCGCTCGCGCAGCGCGGCGGTGATCGCCAGGGCGAGGTACAGCCCGCAGACCAGGTCGCAGACCGGGACACCGACCTTGACCGGCTCGCCGCCCGGGGTGCCGGTGATGCTCATGATCCCGCTGCGGGCCTGGGCCATGATGTCCAACCCGGGCAGCGGGGCCAGCGGCCCGTCCTGTCCCCAGCCCGAGCCCGAGGCGTAGACGACCGCCGGGTTGACCGCCCAGATGCCGGCGGCGTCCAGGCCGAGCCGGGCCATCGCGCCGGGACGCAGGTTCTCCACCACCACGTCGGCGCGCTCGACCAGGGCGAGGAAGGCCTGCTTGCCGGCCGCGGACTTCAGGTCCAGCGCGACGGACTCCTTGTTGCGGTTGAGCCGCAGGTACGGCGAGCTCTCGCCGTCCACGAACGGCCCGCTCGCTCGGACCGGGTCACCGGACCGGGGGTCCTCCACCTTGATCACCTCGGCACCGAGGTCGGCCAGTTGCATGGCGGCGTACGGCGCCGCCATGAACACGCCCACCTCCAGCACGGTGATGCCGGTCAGCGGAGGGCGCGCCGGGGTCTGCTCGTCGGTCTGTCCGGGGGTGCTCACATCTGTCTCCGTATCGACGTCGTCTGCTGCCCATCCTGGGCCCGGACGCGACCGCGCCCCGGAGGCGGGTGGCCTGCCGGGGCGCGGTCGTTGCGTGCACTCGGTCGTTCAGTGGCTCACAGCCAGCCGGGCACGATCAGGATCAGCCAGGTGATCGGCGGGATGAGCGCGACCATCGAGAAGCCCCAGACCATCAGATTCTTGAAGGTCCGCTCCCGCTCGGCCTCGGTGGCGTTGGCGACCACCAGGGCGCCGCTCGTGGAGAAGGGGCTGGAGTCGACGATCGACGAGGAGAGCGCCAGCGCGGTGATCAGGCCGATCGCCCCGATCGCGTTGTCGCCCTGCAGGAACGGCACGGCCAGCGGGATGAGCGCACCGAGGATGCCGGTGGTCGAGGCGAACGCGGAGACGACGCCGCCGATGTAGCAGATCAGCAGCGCGGCGATCAGCGGCAGGCCCAGCGCGGCGACGTTGTCACCGAGCCACCCGGGGACGTTCTGGTCCTGCATCAGGCCGACGTAGGTGACGATGCCGCAGATCAGCAGCACGGTCGGCCAGGCGATCTGCCCCACGGCGCCCTTGGCCCCACGGGGGGCGACCACGGAGAGGATGACGCCGACGGTGATGGCCATCAGGCCGATGTCGAGGTCGAAGCCGAGCGCGCCGGCGACCAGCAGCGCCAGGCCCGCCAGGGTGAGCTTGCGGTCCCGGTCGAGGGTGGTGACCTGGCCGTGGTCCTCGGTGGCCAGTGCGGTGGTCTGCAGCGCCTTGGTGTCGGCGCGGTCCTCGGAGCTGGAGTGCTGGTGGCCGGGCTCGCCGTGCCGGGGCTCGGTGACCCGCCCGCCGGAGATGGCCGCGCCGCCGGTGCCGGTGCTGCCCACGGCGGTCCCGCGGGCCGGTCCGCCGGGGATGTCGGCGCCGGTGTCCTCGGTGGCGTCGCCGGCGACGGTGGCCGCCACGAAGTCGTCGTCGCGCCGGTCGGTCATGTCGACGCGCCCGCCGCCGAGCAGCTTGCGGCCGCCGAAGAGGAAGAAGACGGCGATCGACAGCAGGATGTTGATGACGATCGAGGCGCCCCAGAGGAACAGCGGGCTGCCGGCGAGGCCGTTGTCGTCGACCACCGTGTTGGTGATGACGCCGAAGATCGACAGCGGGGAGAAGCCACCGGCGGTGGCGCCGTTGATGATGAACAGGCCCATCAGCACCGGGTTGATCCCGTACCGGCGAGCGAAGGACATGCCGACCGGGGCGATGATCGCGACCACGGCCGGCACGACACCGCCGATCGCGGTGAGCGCGCCGGTGACGGCGAACATCGCCCACGGGATGGCCACCAGCCGGCCGCCGGAGGCCGTGACCGCGGCGTGCACCAGCCAGTCGACGGTGCCGTTGTTCTTCGCAATGGCGAAGAGGTACGTCACCCCGACCAGGACGACGAACAACGACCCCGGGAAGAAGCCGAAGATGGTGTCGTCGTAACTCTCTTCCCCGCCGGCGTAGATGAAGTACCCGGCGATGAAGGCCGCGACGAGCGCGAGTGCCCCCATGTGCACCGGGAGCACCGTGGCGATCAAGAAGACCACCAGCAGTATCAGGATTAGGACGAGCTGTACGGACACCGGCGTTCCCTGAGGTCGAGGCGGGCCGAAGCCCGCTGGTCACAGCGCTTCCGCGATGCGGAACCGATTTTTCGCTAGCGGGGATTAGAGCCGCCAGGCGACGCAGTGTCAAGCGTCACAGACCCAGTCATGGCCCTGCTGGACTGTCCACCAGCCGGTAGTAACCTTCCGCAGAGTGGACTTCGGGCCTCACCCGAGGACTTCTGACGAGAGGGCGAAGGCATGTCAGTCAGCACGAGCACCGGCGGGCGGCACTTCCTGCAGATCCCCGGGCCGACCAACGTCCCCGACCGGGTGCTGCGGGCGATCGCTGCCCCGACCATCGACCACCGCGGGCCGGAGTTCGCCGCGCTCGGCCTGGACGTGCTCCAGGCGGTCAAGCCGGTCTTCGGCACCGAGCAGCCGGTGGTGATCTACCCGGCCTCGGGCACCGGGGCGTGGGAGGCGGCGCTGACCAACACGCTGTCGCCGGGCGACAAGGTGCTGGCGTTCGAGACCGGCCACTTCGCCACGCTGTGGCAGGACATGGCCACCCGCATGGGCCTGGAGGTGGAGTTCGTCCCGGGCGACTGGCGGCACGGCGCCGACCCGGAGGCCGCCCAGGAGCGGCTCGCCGCCGACACCGGCCACGAGATCAAGGCCGTGATGGTGGTCCACAACGAGACCTCCACCGGCGTCACCAGCCGGGTGCCGGAGATCCGCCGGGCGCTCGACGCCGCCGGCCACCCCGCGCTGCTGCTGGTCGACACCATCTCCTCGCTGGGCAGCATCGAGTTCAAGCACGACGAGTGGGGTGTCGACGTCACCGTCGCCGGCTCGCAGAAGGGCCTCATGCTGCCGCCGGGGCTCAGCTTCAACGCGGTCAGCGAGAAGGCGCTGCAGGCGTCCAAGACCGCGCGCCTGCCGCGCGCCTTCTGGGACTGGCAGCCGATCCTCGCCGCCAACGAGCGCGGCTTCTGGCCCTACACCCCGGCGACCAACCTGCTCTACGGGCTGAAGGTGGCCCTGGAGATGCTGGACGACGAGGGGCTGTCGAACGTCTACGCCCGGCACACCCGGCACGGTGAGGCCACCCGGGCCGCCGTCCACGGCTGGGGCCTGGAGGTGCTGGCGCTCGACGAGCGGGAGTACTCCGGCGCGCTGACCGCCATCTACCTGCCCGAGGGCGGCGCCGACGCGATCCGCGACGTCATCCTGCGCGAGTACGACATGTCCCTGGGTGCCGGGCTGACCAAGCTGGCCGACAAGGTGTTCCGGATCGGCCACCTGGGTCACTTCAACGACCTGACGCTGGCCGGCACGCTCGCCGGGGTGCAGATGGGCCTGGTGCGGGCCGGCGTGAAGATCGACCCGGCCGGCCTGCAGGCCGCCCTCGACCGGCTCCAGCAGCCATGACAGCGGCTCCTGAGCGCACGGCGCCGGCCGGCACCGCGGATCTCGAGCGGGAGCTGCGGGCCACGCTGGACGGTGAGGTCGCCTTCGACGACTACACCCGGCACCTGTTCAGCCAGGACGCCAGCATGTACACGATCACCCCCGCCGGGGTGGTGTACCCCAAGCACGCCGCCGACGTCGCGGCCGCGGTGCGGCTCGCCGCCGGGGCCGGCATCCCGGTGCTCGCCCGGGGGGCGGGCACCAGCCTCGCCGGGCAGACGGTGGGCCCCGGGCTCGTGCTGGACCTCTCACGGCACATGCACGCGATCCGGGAGCTGGACCCCGGGGCCCGGACGGCGGTGGTCGAGCCGGGCGTGGTGCAGGACGACCTCAACCAGGCCGCGGCGGCCCACGGGCTGATGTTCGGCCCGGACACCTCGACGTCCAACCGCGCCACCATCGGCGGGATGATCGGCAACAACTCCGCCGGCAGCGGCTCGGTGCGCTTCGGCATGACGATCGACCACGTGCAGGAGGTCGACGTCGTCCTGGCGGACGGGTCCACCGCCACCTTCGGTGTGGTCGACGAGGCCGAGCGGGCCCGCCGCGCGCAGGGCACGACCCTCGAGGCCGAGATCTACCGCCGGCTGCCCGAGCTGGTCGCCACGCACCCCGAGGCGATCGCCAGCGGCTTCCCGCAGTTCTGGCGGCGGGCCGGTGGTTACCGGCTGGACCGGCTGGCCGACGGCGCCCCGTTCGACCTGGCGAAGTTCCTCGTCGGCTCGGAGGGAACCCTGGCCATCGTCACCGCGGCCCGGGTCGGGCTGGTCCCGAAGCCCAAGAAGCAGGTCTTCGCGGTGGGTCACTTCGAGACGGTGCAGGGGGCGATCAACGCCACCGAGGACGCGCTGTCGTGCGACCCGGCCCAGGTCGAGCTGCTGGACCGGACGATCCTCGACCTGTCCCGGGAGAAGATCGAGTACGCCGGGCTCGGCAAGATCCTGCAGGGTGACCCGGACGCGCTGCTGTTCGTCTCCTTCACCGGTGACGACGAGGCCGAGCTGGTGTCCTCGATGGACCGGCTGGTCGCCCTCTGGGAGCGCAACGGGCACGGCTACCACACCCTGCGGGCGGTCACCCCGGCCCAGCAGTCGGCCCTGCTGAAGGTGCGCAAGTCCGCCCTCGGCCTGCTGATGGCCAACTCGGTCGGCGCGCGCCGACCGCTGGCGTTCGTCGAGGACACCGCCGTCGATCCCAGGCACCTGGCCGAGTACACCGCCCGGTTCCGGGACGTGCTCGACCGGCACGGCCTCGAGGCGGGCTTCTACGGGCACTGCTCGGTGGGCTGCCTGCACATCCGCCCCTTCGTCGACCTGTCCCAGCCGGGCCAGGTCGAGGTGATGCGGTCGGTGGCGGTGGAGATCAAGGACCTCGTCCGCGAGTACGGCGGCGTGAACTCCAGCGAGCACGGTGACGGCCTGGCCCGCAGCGAGTTCAACCGGGAGCTGTTCGGCGACGAGCTCTACGAGGCCATGCGCGAGGTCAAGGCGCTGTTCGACCCGGAGGGCCGGCTGAACCCGGGCAAGATCGTCGATTCCCCGGCGATGACCGAGCACCTCCGGGACGCCAACCCGCCGGTGCCCGGCCCGCTGCGCACCCGGCTGGAGTTCGACGTCGTCGGCGGCATGTTCGGCGCGGCCGACCGGTGCATGAACATCGGGCTGTGCCGCAAGTCCACGACCGGCACGATGTGCCCCTCCTACATCGCGACCCGGATGGAGGAGCACTCCACCCGCGGTCGGGCCGGCGCGCTGGTGAAGGCGCTGAGCGAGGGTGACCCGCACACCGCGCTGGCCGACGAGCGGCTGCACGAGGTGCTCGATCTCTGCCTGATGTGCAAGGCCTGCAAGAGCGAGTGCCCGCTGGGGGTGGACGTCTCCAAGATGAAGAGCGAGGCGCTCGCGGCCAAGCACGACGTGCAGGGCACCCCGCTGCGGTCCCGGGTGTTCGGCGGGATCCGCACGCTGAACAGGCTCGGTTCGGCCACCGCGCCGCTGTCGAACCTGCCGGGGAAGATCAAGCCGCTGCGGGCGCTGATGGACTCCCGGCTCGGCATCGCCCGTCAGCGGGATCTGCCGACGTTCCACCGGACCACGCTGATGCGCTGGTTCAAGGGTCACCAGGCGCCGGTCGGCGCGACCCAGCAGCCGGTCACCATGCTGGCCGACTCGTTCACCAGTTACACCGAGCCGGGCATCGGCCAGGCCGTGGTGCGGCTGCTGGAGGCGGCCGGGCACCCGGTGCGGTTGGAGAGCAAGGGCTGCTGCGGCCGCTCGAGCATCTCCAAGGGCATGCTCGACGACGCCCGGGGCAAGGCGCAGAAGCTCGCGGCGAACCTGTGCGAGGGCACCGAGCCCGGTTCGCCGATCGTGGGCTGCGAGCCCTCCTGCATCCTCACGCTGCGGGCCGAGCACGTGGAGCTGCTGCCCGACGACCCGAACGTCCGCGACGTCGCGTCCCGGGTGAAGCTGCCCGAGGAGCTGCTGGTCGAGGCGATCGACGACGGCCGGCTGCGGCTGCGCGCGGACAGCTGGCTGGCCGGCCGGACCGTGGTCTTCCACGGGCACTGCCACCAGAAGGCCGAGGCCGGGACGGCGGCCACCGTCGCCCTGCTGGAGCGGATCCCGGGCGTCACCGTGCAGGAGCTGGACGCCGGCTGCTGCGGCATGGCCGGGTCGTTCGGCTTCGAGTCCGAGCACTACGAGGTCTCGTTGCAGGTGGGGGAGGACCGGCTGTTCCCGGCGGTCCGTGCCGCGGACGAGGACGCCGTCATCGCGGCGACCGGGGTCTCCTGCCGTCAGCAGATCTTCCACGGCACCCAGCGGACGGCGTGGCACCCGGCCGAGCTGGTCCTGGAGGCACTCGCGTAGGACTGATCGGCACTCCGCACCACCCAGGACGGGCACCGGCGCGATCTCTTCCGAGGTCGCGCCGGTGCCCGTCCTGCTGTGGGCGGCCTCTCAGCCCGCAATGTTGTAGACAGCAACCAACTGGTGGATGCTGGACGACGTTGCGCGCACGGCCGACCGGCCCGGCGCCCCTCTTCCCAGGACGGCGACGTGCAGATCACCCCCGCGACCTCCCATCGGCTGACCGCCGGGGTGACCCAGCTGGTGCGCGCCGGCCGCCGGCTCGGCTCCCGGGTCGCCGACGACCTCTACGGCGACCTGCCCTCCTTCGGCTGGGCGGTGCTGGTGCCGCTCGAGCAGGACGGTCCGCAGCGGTGCAGTGCCCTGGCCGCCCGGCTCGGGGTGGACGTCTCGGTGGCCAGCCGTCAGGTGTCGGCACTCGAGCGGGCCGGGTACCTGGACCGCCGTCCCGACCCGCACGACGGGCGGGCCAGCCTGGTCAGCCTCAGCGCAGCCGGTGCAGCCGCCCTCGCCCGGACCCGCGAGGTGCGAGGTACCTGGGTGGCCGCCGCGCTCCACGACTGGACCGACGAGGAGGCCCGGGAGTTGACCGCCCGGCTGGAGCGGCTGACCGGGGCCCTGGAGGCCGCCCGCCGACCCGTTCCCCGCCCGTCGACCCCGGTCGCCGGGTGAGCCCGCCCCGCCCGCGGGTGCCCGCCGTCCTCCCCGCTCCACCCGAACCGCACTCCGCAGGAGATCCGCAGATGAGCAGCACCGCCCCGGCCCGGCCAGCAGCCGGCCCACCCGCACCGGCGCCGGCCGAGCAGCAGGGCGGGATGACCCACCAGCAGATCCTGTCGGCGCTGTCGGGGATGTTGCTGGCGATGTTCGTCGCCTTCCTGTCCTCGACGGTCGTCTCCAACGCCCTGCCGACGATCATCACCGACCTGCGTGGCTCGCAGAGCCAGTACACGTGGGTGGTCACCGCCACCCTGCTCGCCTCGACGGCGACCACCCCGATCTGGGGCAAACTGGCCGACCTGTTCAGCAAGAAGCTGCTGATCCAGCTGTCGATCGTGGTCTTCGTGGTCGGTTCGATGCTGGCCGGGCTGTCCTCGTCGGTGCCCATGCTCATCGGCTGGCGGGCGCTGCAGGGCGTGGGGCTGGGCGGCATCACCGCCCTGGTGCAGATCGCGATGGCCGCGATGATCAGCCCGCGGGAGCGGGGCCGGTACTCCGGCCTGCTCGGCGCGGTGATGGCGGTGGCCACCGTCGGCGGCCCGTTGATCGGCGGCCTGCTGGTCGACACCAGCTGGCTGGGCTGGCGCTGGTGCTTCTACGTCGGCGTGCCGTTCGGGATCGTCGCGCTGGTGCTGCTGCAGCGCACGCTGCACCTGCCGGTCACCAAGCGGAAGGTGTCCATCGACTACCTCGGTGCCACCTTCCTCACCGCCGGCGTCTCGGCCCTGCTGATCTGGGTGACCCTGGCCGGCGGCAGCTTCGACTGGGTGTCGACCGAGAGCGCGCTGTTCGTCGCCGGCGGGCTGCTCGCCGTCGTCGCCTTCGTCGTCACCGAGCTGCGGGTGCGTGAGCCGATCGTGCCGCTGCGGCTGTTCCGCGACCGGACGACGACGCTGGCGATCATCGCCAGCGTGGCGATCGGCGTGGCGATGTTCGGCTCGACGGTCTTCCTCGGGCAGTACCTGCAGATCTCCCGCGGCTACTCGCCGACCGCGGCCGGGCTGCTGACCATCCCGATGGTCGGCGGGCTGCTGGTGTCCTCGACGGCGTCGGGCATCCTCATTTCCCGGTACGGCCGGTGGAAGGCCTACCTGGTGGCCGGGTCGGTGCTCGTCGCCGCCGGCTTCGGGCTGCTCTCCACGCTCGATCACGCCACGGACATGGTGGTGCTGGGCGTCTTCCTGGCGGTGCTGGGCGTCGGCATCGGGATGACCATGCAGAACCTGGTGCTGGCGGTGCAGAACACCGTGGCGGCCGCCGACCTCGGGGCGGCCAGCTCGGCGGTGGCCTTCTTCCGCAGCCTCGGTGGCACGATCGGCGTCTCGGTGCTGGGAGCTGCGCTCAGCAGCCGGGTGGGGGTCCTCATCCAGGAGGGCATCGCCGACGTCCCCGGCGCCCCGGCCGCCGCGTCGGGCGACGTGGGCCTGGCCGACCTGGCCGACGCCCCACCCGCCCTGCGGCAGCTGATCATGGAGTCCTACGGCGACGCGACGGGCCGGATCTTCCTGATCTCCGCGCTGCTGTCGATTATCACGATCGCGGCGATCCTCTTCATCCGGGAGGTGGCGCTGCGCACCGAGTCCGGCGACCAGCGGCTGCGATCGGCGAGCGTGGCCCCGGGCGACGCCGGGCCGCCGGACGCCACCGCCGCCGTCGACGCACAGCTGGCCGGGCGGCCCGCCGTGGTTCCCCGGCGGTAGCCACGCCCGCCGCACGCGAGGGAGGACCGCCGACCGTGGGCGGCCCTCCGTCGGGTGGGTTCTCCGGGCCTTCCGCCTCAGACGAGTGCGGCGTCGAGCGTGATCTGCACGCCGGTGAGCGCCTTGCTGACCGGGCAGCCGACCTTGGCCGCCTCGGCGGCCTTCGAGAAGCCGTCGGCGTCCAGGCCCTCGACCTCGCCGCGAACGGTGAGCGCGATGCCGGTCAGCATGAACCCGCCGTTGGCCTCGTCCGGCCCGAGGGAGACGTCGGCGCTCACCTCCAGGCTCTGGGTCGTTCCACCGGCCTCGCCGATCATCGCGGACAGCTGCATGGCGAAGCAGGACGAGTGCGCCGCGGCCACGAGCTCCTCGGGGCTCGTGGTGCCGCCCGCCTCGTCGGCGGCGCGCTTGGGGAAGGACACCGCGTAGGTGCCGACCTTCGAGCTGCTCAGCTCGACCTGACCGGAACCTTCCTGCAGGGAGCCGTTCCAGGCGGTGCGTGCGGTGCGGGTGGGCATGGGGCCTCCTGGGGGCACGATCCACCGGCCGGGGTGGTCGGTGGGGGTGGACGGGTCGTGCCCGACCATCCCGCGACCGGTCGTGCGCCGCCAGCCGGGCGCTGCCCGGAGGGGCGGCTCAGGAGGTGGTGGCGTCCGCCCGAGGGGTGCCGACCCGTTCGGTGATGACGTGCAGCAGGTCGCGGAGCGCGAGGAACTCGTCCTTGCCCATGGCCAGCGCGTCGATCATCTCGGCGGAGACCGAGCAGGCCGGTCCCTCGAGCGCGCGGCCCGCGTCGGTCAGCCGGATGGAGACCGACCGCTCGTCGTCGGCGCGGCGGTGCCGGGTCACCAGGCCGGCCGCGGTGAGGCGCTTGAGCAGCGGTGAGAGGGTGCCGGAGTCGAGGGCGAGGCGGGCGCCCAACTGACCGACCGTCTGGCCGTCCTCTTCCCACAGCAGCATCAGCACCAGGTACTGCGGGTACGTGATGCCCAGCTCGTCGAGCATGGGGCGGTACCGCGCGGTGACCGCGCGGGAGGCCGCGTAGAGCGCGAAGCACAGCTGGTCGTCGAGAGCGACGCTCGGCGACGGAGTTTCCGTCATGCCGTCAGAGTAGGGCGCCACCCGGCCGGGAGCGGTTCCAACGCCCCCCATGGGAGTGCCCCGTGTGAGACTTGAGCGGAACAGACTCAACTCCCTCGTCGTTGGACCGACCGACAGGCACGTCGTCGCAGGAGAGGACCGGGATCCCCGACCATGGAGAGCAAGCTCACCACCCGTTCGCAGGAGGCCATCGCCGCCGCGCAGCGGCTCGCGGTCGGCCGCGGCCAGGCCGCGCTGGAGCCCCTGCACCTGCTGGTCGCGCTGCTCGAGCAGTCCGACGGCATCGCCGGGCCACTGCTGCAGGCCACCGGCGCCGACCCCGCCGACGTGCGCGCCAAGGCCGAGGCGGCCGTGCACCGGATGCCCCGGGTCAGCGGCGCCACCGTGCCCGCTCCCGCACCGTCCCGCGACCTGCTGCGGGCGATCAACGCCGCCGGCGAGCAGGCCTCGGCGCTGGGCGACGAGTTCGTCTCCACCGAGCACCTGCTGGTGGGGCTGGCCACCACCGAGGGCGAGGCCGCCTCCGTGCTGAACGCCGCCGGTGCCGGGCGGGACGCGCTGCTCGCGGCCTTCCGCACCGTCCGCGGCAACCGGAAGGTCACCACCCCCGACCCGGAGGGCACCTTCCAGGCCCTGGAGAAGTACGCCGTCGACCTGACCGAGCGCGCCCGGCTGGGCCGGATCGACCCGGTCATCGGCCGGGACACCGAGATCCGCCGGGTCGTCCAGGTGTTGTCCCGGCGGACCAAGAACAACCCCGTGCTGATCGGCGAGCCGGGCGTGGGGAAGACGGCGATCGTCGAGGGCCTGGCCCAGCGAATCGTGGCCGGCGACGTCCCCGAGAGCCTCAAGGGCAAGCGGCTGATGGCTCTGGACCTGAGCTCCATGGTCGCCGGGGCGAAGTACCGCGGTGAGTTCGAGGAGCGGCTCAAGGCCGTGCTGCAGGAGATCACCGACGCCGAGGGGCAGGTGATCACCTTCATCGACGAGCTGCACACGATCGTCGGGGCGGGCGCGAGCGGCGACTCGGCCATGGACGCCGGGAACATGATCAAGCCGATGCTGGCCCGGGGCGAGCTGCGGATGGTCGGCGCCACCACCCTGGACGAGTTCCGCGAGCACATCGAGAAGGACCCCGCCCTGGAGCGGCGCTTCCAGCAGGTGTTCGTGGGCGAGCCCTCGGTCGAGGACACGATCGGCATCCTCCGCGGGCTCAAGGAGCGCTACGAGGTGCACCACGGTGTCCGGATCACCGACGCCGCGATCGTCGCCGCCGCCACGCTGTCGGACCGGTACGTCACAGCCCGGTTCCTGCCGGACAAGGCGATCGACCTGGTCGACGAGGCCGCCAGCCGGCTGCGGATGGAGATCGACAGCCGGCCGGTCGAGGTCGACGAGGTCGAGCGGGTGGTCCGCCGGCTGGAGATCGAGGAAATCTCGCTGGCCAAGGAGGCCGATGCCGCCTCGATGGAGCGACTGGCGGCCCTCCGGTCCGAGCTGGCCGACCGCCGCCAGGCGCTCGACGAGCTGACCGCGCGCTGGCAGCAGGACAAGACCGCCATCGACCGGATCCAGCACACCAAGGAGGAGCTGGAGACGGTCCGCCAGGAGGCCGAGCGGGCCGAGCGGGACGGCGACCTGACCCGCGCCGCCGAGCTCCGCTACGGCCGGCTGCCGGCGCTCGACCGCGCGCTGTCCGACGCCGAGGCGTCGGTCGCCGGCCGCGACTCGATGCTCAAGGAGGAGGTCGGCCCGGACGACATCGCCGAGGTCGTGCAGGCCTGGACGGGCATCCCGGCCGGCCGCCTGCTGGAGGGCGAGACGCAGAAGCTGCTGCGGATGGAGGACGAGCTCGGCCGGCGGGTGGTCGGCCAGCCCGACGCGGTGCGCGCCGTCTCCGACGCCGTCCGCCGGGCCCGGTCCGGGGTCGCCGACCCCGACCGGCCGACCGGCTCGTTCCTCTTCCTGGGCCCGACCGGCGTCGGCAAGACCGAGCTGGTCAAGGCGCTGGCGGAGTTCCTGTTCGACGACGAGCGCGCGATGGCCCGCATCGACATGAGCGAGTACTCGGAGAAGCACTCGGTGGCCCGGCTGGTCGGTGCCCCGCCCGGCTACGTCGGCTACGAGGCCGGCGGGCAGCTCACCGAGGCGGTCCGCCGCCGTCCGTACACCGTCGTCCTGCTCGACGAGGTGGAGAAGGCCCACCCCGACGTCTTCGACGTGCTGCTGCAGGTGCTCGACGACGGCCGCCTCACCGACGGCCAGGGCCGCACGGTCGACTTCCGGAACACCATCCTGGTGCTCACCTCGAACCTGGGCTCCCAGCTCATCGCCGACCAGTCGGTTCCCGAGGAGACCCGCCGGCAGGCGGTGATGGAGGTGGTCCGCGGGCACTTCAAGCCGGAGTTCCTGAACCGGCTCGACGACGTCGTCGTCTTCCGGGCCCTCGGCAGCGACGAGCTGACCGGCATCGTCGACATCCAGGTCGGGGTGCTCGCCCGGCGGCTGGCCGGCCGGCGGCTCACCCTCGAGGTCACCGACGCGGCCCGCGAGTGGCTGGCGATCAACGGCTTCGACCCGGTCTACGGCGCGCGGCCGCTGCGCCGGCTGGTGCAGTCGGCCATCGGCGACCAGCTGGCCCGGGCGCTGCTGGCCGGCGAGATCCGGGACGGCGACGACGTGCTCGTCGACTGGCCCGCCGGGGTGGCCGGCGAGGCCGGCGACACCGGCCTGACCGTGGCCCGGGTCTGACGTGGGCGCCGCGGGATCGTGAGTGGGCAGTTGTGGTCGCCCACCCCGGCGCGTCCGCGCGGGTCGGCGACCACAACTGCGCTGTCGATCGCGCCGGCTCCGTGGTGCCGGGTCAGCCCTCGACGGCGTCCTGCAGGCACTGCTCGTACTGGGCCTGGTCACCGGTCTGGTTGAACTCGGTGATGCAGTCGCCGGCCGTGGTGACGAAGAACACGGTGGCCAGCAGGATGACCGCGCCGAGCGCCAGCCCGATGACGCCGGTCACGATGCCGGTGATCGCCATGCCCCGGTTGTCGGCCCGGCGGGCCTTGACCCGGCGCAGGCCGAGGATGCCCAGCACGATCGCCAGCAGGCCCAGCACGATGCCCGGGACGCCGGCGAGGAAGGCCGCCGGGATCGACAGGATGCCCAGCACCAGGGCGGCGATGCCCAGGCCGTTGGACTTTGGGGGCTCGCCGGGCTGGCCGTACTGCCCGGGCTGGCCGTACTGCCCGGGCGTGCCCGGCTGTCCGTAGCCGGGCGGCGGCGCCGCCGGGTAGCCCGGCTGCGGTGGGAACTGCTGGGCCGACCACGACTGCCCGGAGCCGGTGAACTCCCCGGAACCGGACGAGCCGCTGGGGGGACCGGCCGGCCCGGGACGCTCGTCGTCGGGACGGGAGGACTCGGGTGGCGGACCTGGGGGCGTCGTCATCCGCCGGAGCGTAGGCCTCCCACGCGACGGTGGCATGGGGCAGCGTCGCCGTCGGTCCGGGCGAGGACGTCGCCCACCGGGGCCGGTGGCCCGCGTCAGGCGCGGCCGCGGGCCCCGGTCTGCGTCCAGGCGGCGGTGGTCGGCGCGAGCAGGCTGCTCGCCGCGGCCACGCAGAGCACGAGCAGGAGCAGCGAGCTGACGGCGATCCCGCCGGCGCCCGCGCTGACCCACACGGTGAGCAGCCCGAGCAGCCCGCACGTCACCAGCCCGGCCCACCGGGCCCAGCCGTGCCGGTGCGCGAGGAACCACGCGGACACGACGGCGGGGAGCCCGAACACGAGGCCCTGGACGACGTTGAGCAGCACCAGCAGGTCCGCATCGGCCCGGGTCGCGTCCGGCTGTGCCCGGAGGTACTGCTCGACGACCCCGTCGCGGCCGCCCCAGGTGAGCAGGGCGCTGATCAGCAGCAGGGCACCGACGACGGCCAGCACGACGACGGCGACCCGGGCCGAGGTGGGCGCGCCGGACGCGCCGGTGGCGGGATCCGAGGAGGGCTGGGCAGGGCGCGCGGCGCTCATGGGTGCAGCCTGGCACGTCGCCCGGCAGGCTGGCTCCAGCCGACTGTGCGGCCCGTTATGCGATTGTGATCAACCGAAACGGGCCCTGGGCGCGAAGACAGTGCGTGACCGACACCGAGCAGGGCCCGGCGCCCACCGCGGCGCCCGCGGCCGGGACGCCGCGCACCGGCCCGGCCGCACGCCGGGCGGCGGCCGCGCTGGCCGGCCTGCTCGCCGCCGCCGTCGCGCTCGGGGTGGCCGAACTGGCGGCCGGCTTCATCGGTGCCGCCTCCAGCCCGGTCATCGCCGTCGGCAACGCCGCCATTCCGCTGACCCCCGAGCCGGTCAAGACCTTCGCCATCCGCACGTTCGGCGAGGACGACAAGATCGCCCTCGTCGTCGGCACCCTGGCAGTTCTCGCGATCTACGCCCTCGTGGTCGGCATGGTCGGCCTGCGCTCCCGGGCCCTGGGCTACGCCGGCATCGTGGTCTTCGGGCTGGTCGGCTTCGTCGCGGCCGTCACCCGGCCGGCCGGTGGAGTGCTGGACGGCGTCCCGTCGGTCGCCGGCGCCCTCGCCGGGACCGCTGCCCTCGCGGCACTCCTGGCCCCGCTGGGCACCCGGCCGGGATCCGGTGTCGAGGAGCACGCCGCGGCGGGAGGCGGGCGGGTTCCGGCCGCGGGCACCGCGCGGGCCGACGACCGGGTGCTGGGGCGGCTCCGCGAGGTGCTGGCCGCCGCTGACCGGGGGAACGCGGCCGTGGACCGCCGGCGCTTCCTGGTCACCAGCGGGGTGGCCGTCGGCGTCGCCGCGGTCGCCGGTGGCGGCGGTCGGCTGCTGCAGCGGCGCTTCGCCGTCGCCGGGGAGCGGTCGGACCTGGCCCTCCCCCTGCCGTCCTCGCCGGCCGCGGCGCTGCCGCCGGGCGCCGACCTCGCCGAGCGCGTCCCCGGACTTCCCCCGCTGTTCACGGCCAACCGGGACTTCTACCGCGTGGACACCGCGCTCGTCGTGCCCCAGCTCAGCCCGTCGGAGTACTCACTGACCCTCACCGGGATGTTCGACTCCCCGCGCTCGTTCGGCCTGGCCGAGCTGTTCGACCGGGACGACCTCGTCGAGCGCGACATCACCCTGACCTGCGTCTCGAACGAGGTCGGCGGCACCCTGGCCAGCACCGCCCGGTGGATCGGCGTCCCGCTCGGGGCGTTCCTCCGGGAGGCCGGCGTGCAGCCGGGCTCGGACCAGCTGGTCTGCCGGTCCAGCGACGGCATGACCATCGGCACCCCGACCCGGGCCGCCCTCGACGTCGAGGACGCGATGCTGGCCATCGGGATGAACGGCGAACCGCTGCCGGTCGCGAACGGCTTCCCGGTCCGGATGCTCGTCCCCGGCCTCTACGGCTACGTGTCGGCGTGCAAGTGGCTGACCGGTATCGAGGCGACCACGTACGGCGCCTTCGACGCCTACTGGACCGAGCGGAACTGGGCGATCGACGGCCCGATCGAGGTCTTCTCCCGGATCGACACGCCCGCCTCCCTGCGCCGGTTCCCGGCCGGGCGGCAGGCCGTCGCCGGGGTCGCCTGGGCGCAGACCCGCGGCATCGCCCGGGTCGAGGTCAAGGTGGACGACGCGGAGTTCGTCGACGCCGAGCTCGCCCCCGAGGTGGACGCCGACCTGTGGCGCCAGTGGGTGCTCCCGGTCGACCTCGCCGTCGGCCAGCACCAGCTCACCGTCCGCGCCACCGACCGCGCGGGCACGGTGCAGACCGCCGTCCGGACCCCGCCGTTCCCCGACGGGGCCACCGGCTGGCACTCCATCCGGGTCATCGCGACCTGACCACCCGGGTGCCGGGACACTCCCGGCACCCCACCACGCTCGTCGACGGCCACCGGCCGGCGGCGCCGCCCGGGCCGACGGTCCGGGCACGAACCCCGCGACGAGCCGTCGCACGAGATCCATGGGAGACCACCATGAGCAGCCCCCGCCGCTACCGCAGCATCGTCCTCGCCGGCGCCGCCGGCCTCGCCCTCACGATGACCGCCTGCGGCTCGGACGACACGTCCGCCGCAGAGGGCACGACCAGCAGCGCCGCCGAGAGCACCAGCTCGACTCCCGAGGCCACCGAGGCCACCGAGGCGACCCCGGCGTCGGACGCCCCCTTCGGCCCGGCCTGCTCGCAGGTCCCGACCGAGGGCGAAGGCAGCGTGGCGGGCATGGCCGACGACCCGGTCGCCACCGCCGCCAGCAACAACCCGCTGCTGTCCACCCTGGTGACCGCCGTCACCCAGGCCAACCTGGTCGACGCGCTCAACTCGGCCGAGGACGTCACGGTGCTGGCCCCGGCCAACCCTGCGTTCGAGGCCGTGCCGGCCGACGCGCTGAACGCGCTGCTGGCCGACCAGGCCCAGCTGACCACGGTCCTGACCTCCCACGTCATCCCGGGCCGGCTGGCCCCCGACGAGCTGGCCGGCGAGCACACCACGCTGGCCGGCGGCACCGTGACCATCGAGGGCTCCGGTGAGGACTTCACCCTCACCGCCGACCAGACCGTCGTGGGCAGCGCGCCCGCGTCGGTGATCTGCGGCAACGTGCAGACGGCGAACGCGACGGTCTACCTCATCGACCAGGTCCTGGCGCCGGCCGCCGGCTGATCGCCCGCCCGCCGCAGGGCCGCCGTCCGGACGGCGGCCCTGCCGCGGGCACTGCGGAACGGCCGGGGGTGCTCAGTAGGGTCTGCGCTCATGCAGAAGGACCCCCTCCCTCCCCACTCCTCGTCCCTCGCGGCGGGCCCCCGGGACGGGGCCGCGCACCCCGACCGCGACCGGCTCCGCGAGCTCGTCCTCTCCCTCGCCGTGGTGCACGGGAAGGTCACGCTGTCCTCGGGCCGGGAGGCCGACTGGTACGTCGACCTGCGCCGGCTGACGCTGCACCACGAGGGCGCCCCACTGGTCGGCCGGGTGATGCGGCAGCTCACCGGCGACCTGTCCTACGACGTCGTCGGCGGGCTCACGCTGGGTGCCGACCCGGTGGCCACCGCGATGCTGCACGCCGCGGCGGAGGGAGCCGGGTTCCTGGATGCCTGCGTGGTGCGCAAGCAGGGCAAGGCCCACGGGCTGCAGCGCCGGATCGAGGGGCCCGACGTCGCCGGGCGCAGGGTGCTGGTCGTCGAGGACGTCTCCACGACCGGCGGCAGCCCGCTGACCGCGGCGGAGGCGCTGCAGGAGGCCGGTGCGGAGATCGCCGCCGTCGCGGTGATCGTCGACCGGGGTGGCCGGGCGGCGGTCGAGGCGGCCGGCTTCGAGTACCGGGCGGCGTTCGACCTGGCCGACCTCGGACTCTAGAAGGACCCCGTTGCCCCCCACCGCTCGCAGGCTCGCGGCGGGCCCCTGCAACGGGGCCGCACCCCCACCGCTCGCAGGCTCGCGGCGGGACCCTGCAACGGGGCCGCACCCCGCCCCTGCAACGGGGCCGCAGCCCACCTGGGCAGCCGTCGAGGACGTACGGTCGGGGAGTGACCGCCCGCACGACGACGTGGGTCCGA
This sequence comes from Modestobacter lapidis, assembly GCA_019779905.1. Classification (GTDB taxonomy): domain Bacteria; phylum Actinomycetota; class Actinomycetes; order Mycobacteriales; family Geodermatophilaceae; genus Modestobacter; species Modestobacter lapidis. Next base: position 152,634 of record JABAKE010000007.1, read on the forward strand.
GAGCTCCAGGACGCCCTGGGCCGCGACAGCGTCCTCACCGACCCCGAGGTGACCGCCTCCTACGCCCGCGACCAGGCCATGCTGGTCCAGGCCGGTGTACCGGCCGCGGTCGTCCTCCCGCGCAGCACCGCCGAGGTGGTGGCGGTGCTGCAGGTCGCCTCCCGGCACGGCGTCCCGGTGGTGCCGCGGGGCGCGGGCTCCGGGCTGGTGGGTGGCGCCAACGCGATCGACGGCGGCATCACCCTGGTGCTCACCCGGATGGACGCCGTCCTGGAGGTGGCGCCGGCCGACCGGCTCGCCGTCGTCCAGCCGGGCGTGGTGAACAAGACGCTGCGGGACGCCGTCCGCGGGCACGGGCTGTTCTACCCACCCGACCCGGCCAGCTACGACTGGTGCACGATCGGCGGGAACCTGGCGGTGAACTCCGGTGGGCTGTGCTGCGTGAAGTACGGCGTCACCACCGACTACGTGCTCGGCCTGGAGGTCGTGCTCGCCGACGGGCGGGTGCTGCGCACCGGCCGGCGCACCGTCAAGGGGGTCGCCGGCTACGACCTGGCCCGGCTGTTCGTCGGCTCCGAGGGCACCCTGGGCGTGATCACCGAGGCGACCCTGGCGCTGCGCCCGTCCCCGCCCGCACCGATCACCCTGGTCGCCAGCTTCGGAACCTCCGCGCAGACCGGCCAGGTGGTCGAACGGGTGGTCACCAGCGGCCTGGTCCCCAGCATGCTCGAGGTGATGGACCAGACCTGCATCCGCGCGGTCGACGATCTGATCCGCGCCGACCTGGACCGGGACGCGCAGGCGCTGCTGCTCGCCCAGTCCGACAGCGGCGGCGAGGCCGCGGCCGCGGAGATCGCACTGCTCACCCGGCTCTGCGAGGAGGCCGGCGCGGACTTCGTGCACTCCACGGACGACCCCGCCGAGGGCGACCTGCTGCTCACCGCCCGCCGGATGGCGCTGCCGGCGCTGGAGCGGCTGGGCAGCCTGCTGCTCGACGACGTCGCCGTACCCCGCTCGCAGGTGGCCACCTTCATCGACGGCTGCGTGGCGATCGCGGCCGAGGCCGGGCTGGTCGTCGGCGTCGTCGGCCACGCCGGCGACGGCAACATGCACCCCACCGTGGTCTTCGACGCCGCGGACGACGACCAGCGGGCGCGGGCCTTCACCGCCTTCGACGCGATCCTGGCCCTGGGCCTGTCGCTGGGCGGCACGGTCGCCGGCGAGCACGGCGTGGGCACCCTCAAGGCCGACTGGCTGGAGCGGGAGATCGGTCCGGTGTCGCTCTCCGTGCACCAGGCGATCAAGGACGCCCTGGACCCGGCCGGCCTGCTCAACCCGGGCAAGCTGTTCCGCCGCGGCCACCGGGCCGACCTGGGCGCGGTCGGCGCCCTGGCCGGATCGTGATCCGCCCCGCGGCCCCCCGGCCGGCCCGGTGAGCGCCCGCCGGCATCTCGTGGTGGTCGGTGGCGACGCCGCGGGAATGTCCGCCGCCACCCAGGCCCGCCGGCTGCGCACGGCGGCCGAGCTGCAGATCACCGTGCTCGAGCAGGGCCACGACGTCTCCTTCTCGGCGTGCGGGATCCCCTACTGGGTGGGCGGGCAGGTGGCCGGGCGGAACGAGCTGATCGCCCGCACCCCGGCCGAGTTCGCCGCCCAGGACATCAGCGTGCACACCGGCACCCGGGCGGCCGGTATCGACCTGGCCGCGGGTGCCGTGGTCACCGAGCACGGCACCCGGTTCGGCTACGACACCCTGGTGATCGGCACCGGTGGCCGGCCCACCCGCCCGCCGATCCCCGGGCTGGACGCCCCCGGCGTCTTCGGGGTGCACCGGCTCGAGGACGGCGCGGCCATCCGGACGGCGATCGACGCCGGTGCGCGCACCGGCCTCGTCCTCGGCGGCGGCTACATCGGGCTGGAGATGGCCGAGGCGCTGCTGGCCCGCGGGCTGGCGGTCACCGTCGTCCTCGCCGACCCGCTGCCCATGCAGCTGCTCGACGCCGACATGGGGGAGCGGGTCTGCGCCGGGCTGCGGGCGATGGGCATCGTCGTGCACACCGACTCGGCGGTGCGCGAGGTACTGCTCGACGGCGACGGCCGGGCGTGCGGGGTGCGCACCGACGGGGCGAGCTACGAAGCCGACCTCGTCGTCCTCGGGCTGGGCATGGGCCCGGAGGTCACGCTGGCCGCCGATGCCGGGCTGGCGCTCGGCGTCACCGGCGCGATCGACGTCGACCGCAGCCAGCGCTGCCGCGACCATCCCGAGGTCTTCGCCGCCGGCGACTGCGCGCAGACCTTCCACCGGGTGAGCGGCGAGGTCGCGCACGTGCCGCTGGGCACGCACGCGAACAAGCAGGGACGGGTGGCCGGGTCGGTCATCGGCGGGCGCCCGGCCCGCTTCGCCGGAGTGCTCGGGACGGCGGTCACCAAGGTCGGCGACCTGGAGGTCGGCCGCACCGGCCTGTGCACCACCCAGGCGGAGGAGGCGGGGTTCGCCTACCGGACCGACGTCATCGAGGCGACCACGCGGGCCGGCTACTTCCCCGGCGCCGAGGACGTCGCGGTGAAGCTGGTCAGCGAGCGTGGTTCCGGGCACCTGCTGGGCGCCCAGGTGGTCGGCGGGCCCGGCTCGGCCAAGCGCATCGACGTGCTGGCCACCGCCATCTGGGCCGGGATGACCGCCGAGGACCTGGCCGGCTCCGACCTGTCCTACGCCCCGCCGTTCTCCCCGGTCTACGACCCGGTCGCGGTCGCCGCCCGAGCGGTCAGCCGCACCGAGCAGGGCTGACGAAGGACCCCGCTGCCCCCCACGCCACGCTCCGCGCGGCGCGGGCCCCTGCAGCGGGGCCGAAGGCTGGCGCGATACTGACGACCAGCACAGCCGCTGACCCCGACGCCAGGAGTGCCCGCATGCCCATCGCGACCCCCGAGGTCTACGCCGACATGATCAGCCGGGCCAAGGAGGGCGGCTTCGCCTACCCGGCCATCAACTGCACGTCCTCGGAGACGATCAACGCGGCGCTGCGCGGCTTCGCCGACGCCGGCAGTGACGGCATCATCCAGTTCTCCACCGGTGGCGCGGAGTTCGGCTCGGGCACCCGGGTCAAGGACATGGTGACCGGCGCCGTCGCGCTGGCCGAGTTCGCCCACGTGGTCGCCGAGAGGTACCCCGTCCAGGTCGCGCTGCACACCGACCACTGCCCCAAGGACAAGCTGGACAGCTACGTCCGGCCGCTCATCGCCATCTCGCAGGACCGGGTGGATGCCGGGCAGGCGCCGCTGTTCCAGTCGCACATGTGGGACGGGTCGGCCGTCGAGCTGGGCGAGAACCTGGACATCGCCGCCGAGCTGATCGAGAAGTGCGCCAGCGCCAAGATCGTCCTGGAGGTCGAGATCGGCGTCGTCGGTGGCGAGGAGGACGGCGTCGCGCACGAGATCAACGAGAAGCTGTACACCGCCGACGGCGACTTCATCCGCACCGCGCAGGCCATCGGCCTCGGAGAGCAGGGCGTCTACCTGCTGGCCGCGACCTTCGGCAACGTGCACGGCGTCTACAAGCCCGGCAACGTCAAGCTCCGCCCCGAGGTGCTCAAGCAGGGGCAGGCCGTCGTCGCCCAGGAGTTCGGCCTCGGCGCCGACGCCAAGCCCTTCAACCTGGTCTTCCACGGCGGCTCCGGCTCCGCGCTGGAGGAGATCCGGGAGGCGCTGTCCTACGGCGTGGTCAAGATGAACGTCGACACCGACACCCAGTACGCCTTCACCCGGCCGATCGCCGGCCACATGTTCAGCAACTACGACGGCGTCCTCAAGGTCGACGGCGAGGTCGGGGTCAAGAAGAACTACGACCCGCGCACCTACATGAAGCTGGCGGAGGCGGGCATGGCCGACCGCGTCGTCCGGGCCTGCGAGGACCTGCTGTCCGCCGGCCAGTCGCAGGCCGGCTGACCCGCCGAGCCCATCCGTCGAAGTCTCGAGGAGCACCGCATGACGCACTCCCACCAGAACCTGCTCGGCGAGCCGCCGGCCACCCTGCTCCCGGGTGAGCCGGCCGCCGACGGCGCGCTGGCCGCCGGCACCGACCCGGCCGAGGTGGCCGCGGCGCACCCCACCTCCAGCGCTGCGTGGGCCGCGCTGGCCGAGGGCGCCCTGGCAAGCACCGATGAAGGCCGGGCCATGACCATCCAGGCCTACGCCTACGCCCGCACCGGTTACCACCGCGGCCTGGACGCATTGCGTCGCAACGGCTGGAAGGGCTACGGCCCGGTGCCCTGGTCGCACGCGCCCAACCAGGGGTTCCTGCGCTGCGTGACGGTGCTCGCGACGGCCGCGGAACGGATCGGCGAGGCCGCCGAGGAGGAACGGCTCACCCAGCTGCTGCGCGACTGCGACCCGGCACTATGACACTGCGATCCTGGCGGATCGCACCGCGGCCAGCGGCCGTCCCCGGCTCGCGCTGAGCCGTTGCCCGCGTCTCCTCAGGGAGGCCTGCGGCCTCCGTCGTCGGCACGGAGGCCGCAGGCGGCCGTCGTAGCCCGGTGCGGGGGGCCGTTGCCCGCGTCTCCTCAGGGAGGCCTGCGGCCTCCGTCGTCGGCACGGAGGCCGCAAGCGGCCGTCGTAGCCCGGTGCGGGGGGCCGTTGCCCGCGTCTCCTCAGGGAGGCCTGCGGCCTCCGTCGTCGGCACGGAGGCCGCAGGCGGCCGTCGTAGCCCGGTGCGGGGGGCCGTTGCCCGCGTCTCCTCAGGGAGGCCTGCGGCCTCCGTCGTCGGCACGGAGGCCGCAGGCGGCCGTCGTAGCCCGGTGCGGGGGGCCGTTGCCCGCGTCTCCTCAGGGAGGCCTGCGGCCTCCGTCGTCGGCACGGAGGCCGCAAGCGGCCGCGGACGTGGTGATGATCGCCGAGATGCCGATGTGACCCGGAGTGACTAACGTCGCCCCACTGGGCGCCACCGCGGCGCCCCACGTGGAAGGGGATCACCGTGGCGACCCTGCTCTGGATCCTGGCAGTCGTGCTCGTCATCGCCGGCATCTTCGCCATCCTGCGCAAGCAGGTGCTCTGGGGCGTCGTGCTCATCATCCTCGGTCTGCTCGTCGGGCCCGGCGGGGTGAGCGTCTTCACCTGACGGCGCCCGTCGTCGTCTGGCCGGCCTGGGCAGACGACGACGGGCTCACCGCCCGGGGGCGGCGCGGCGCAGCGTCGCGGTGAGCCGGGAGAGCTCGTCACCCCCGGCGACCAGCCGGGTGAGGTCGTCGGCATCGACGTCGTCCCGGGTGAGGTTGCCGGCGACCCGACCGCGGGCCAGCAGCAGGAAACGGTCGCCCACCAGGTGCGCGTACTGGGGGCTGTGGGTCACGAACACCACGGCCAGCCCCTCGTCACGTGCTGTGACCACCGATTGCAGGACGAGCCCCCGCTGGGACAGCGTCATCGGGGTGGTCGGCTCGTCGATGACCAGCACCCGGGCGCCGAAGTGCAGCGCGCGGGCGATGGCCAGGCTCTGCCGCTCCCCGGCCTGCAGCCCGCTGGCCGCCTGATCGGGGTCCAGACCGGCCACGCCGACCCGCGCCATCGCCCGGACGGTCACCTGCTGCGCCGTGGCGACGTCCAGCCGGCGGAGCGGCCAGACACCCCGGGTCGGCTCGGCGCCGAGGAAGAAGTTCCGCCACACCGACATGAGCGGGGCGATCGCGAGGTCCGGCCAGACCGTGGCGATCCCCTGCGCCCGGGCCTGGCCCGGCGACCGGAAGCGCACCGGACGGCCGGCCACGAGCAGCTCGCCCTCGCCGTGCCGCAGCAGCCCGGACAGCAGGGCGACCAGCGTCGACTTCCCCGAGCCGTTCTCCCCGAGCACGCAGCAGACCTGGCCGCCGTCCAGCTGCAGGGACACCCGCGACAGCGCCGCCACGCTGCCGAAGGAGACCGTGAGGTCGCGCAGCTCCAGCAGCGGGGTCGCGCCGGCCGCGCCGGCGGTGGGGAGCGGGGTCGTCATGAGCGTGGCACCGTGCCCAGCCGGCGCCGGACCAGGCCGTTGGCCAGCAGCGCGACCAGCAGCAGCATCCCGAGGAAGGCCTGGAACCAGTAGAGGTCACCACCGGCCCGGGTGATGCCCTCGCGGGCGACGGCGTAGAGCAGCGCCCCCAGCGAGGCCCCCAGCGTCGAGCCGTAGCCGCCGGTCAGCAGGCACCCGCCGATGACGGCGACCACCAGGAACTCGATCTCGGTGCCCAGGGTGGGGGCGACCTGCACCCCGCCCAGCCGGACCAGGCCGATGGTGCCGATCAGCCACCCCGCGGTGGCCGTGCCGAGGAACAGCAGCACCGTCGTCCGGGCGACCGGCACGCCCAGCTCGCGGGCCGCCTGGCCGGCCCCGCCGGTGGCGAACACCGCGTTGCCGAACCGGGTCCGCCACAGCTGCCAGGTGGTGAGGACCGTGGCGACGACCCACCAGAGCAGCGAGATCCGGAACCGTCCGTCACCGATCTGCACGGTGGCGTCGAAGACCCACTCGGCGCTGGACCAGCCGGCCGCGCCGTCCAGCCCGCTCACCCGGGAGGAACCGGCCGCGGCCGAGGCCAGCGCCAGCGCGCCACCCTCCAGCACCAGGAAGGTGGCCACGGTGACCAGGAAGCTGGGCAGGCCGGTTGCGACCACCAGCAACCCGTTGACCGCGCCCACCGCGAGGGCGACGAGCAGCGAGACCGCCAGCGCCGGCCAGATGGGCAGCCCGACCTGGCTGACCAGCACCGCGGTCACCAGGCTGCTGAAGACGGCGACCACGCCGATCGACAGGTCGAACTGGCCACCGACGAGCAGCATGGCGATCGCCACCGCCCCGATGCCCAGCAGCGCCGCGACGTCGAGGACCGTGGCCAGGCCCCCGGAGGTCAGCAGGCCGGGGGCGCGCAGGCCGAAGACGAGGAGCGCGACCAGCAACCCCACCACCGCAGCGGCGCTGGGCCGGGCGAGCAGGCTGTCCAGCAGCCGGCGGCCGGTCGGGCGCGCAGGCGGGGCCGGGGAGGGAGCCCGGAACGTCGGCAGCCCGGCGTTCACCGGCGGCTCCGACCCGGGAGGTCGGGCGAGGGCAGCAGGACCTCCTCGGTCGACGGCAGGGCCCCCAGTGTCCACGTGCAGGATGCGGGCCGGGAACGTGGCCCCGCTGCAGGTCCCTCCGCGAGCGTGCGAGGGGGCAGCGGGGTCCTTCCTCAGGAGCGCAGCCGCCAGCGGACCCGGTCGTCGGCGTACCAGGTCCAGCGGGTCACCTCGCGGTCGAACGGGACGCCGTCGCGCAGCACGCGGGCCGGGTCGCAGGCCACCTGCAGGGCCCGGCCGCTGGTGCGCCGCGCCCGGCGCAGCGGCTGGGTGCGGACGGCGACGCCGATGGTGTCGACCTGCTCCCAGTCCGGGCGGACGTCGATGCGGGTGATCATGCCGTCGGCCACGCGGGCGGCGTCGTGGTGGGCCTGCGCCCCGAACCGCCGGCCCAGCGGCCGGACCACCCGCCGGCCGGGCTGCGCGGCGGGCTCCACCCGCCCGGCGTGCAGCAGGACCCCGCCGTGGTCGTCGCGGACCAGCGGCAGCGCGCGCTCGCCGCCGGAGCCGATGCCCAGTGACCGGGCCAGCCCGGTGGAGGCGGCGTCGTCCGCGGGCTCCCAGCCGACCGGCACCGCCGGCAGCCGCTCGGTGCGCCAGAGCCGGGCGAGGACGGCGGAGAGCGCCGGTACCGGGCCCTGGACGACGATCTCCTCGGCGACGTCGACGACCGAGGCGACGTGCCGTCTCGAGGGCCCCTGACCCTCGGCGAGGCCGCGGAGGTCGAACCGTCGGGCCGTCATGCGGATACCCTGCCATCTGGCCCGCCGGGAACCACCGGTGTCGATGAACGAGGAGATCCCAGCGATGCCGGCAGTCGTGCTGATCGGTGCCCAGTGGGGCGACGAGGGCAAGGGCAAGGCGACCGACCTGCTCGGTGGCCGCGTGCCCTACGTCGTGCGCTACCAGGGCGGCAACAACGCCGGGCACACGGTGATCACGCCCGACGGCGAGAAGTACGCGCTGCACCTGATCCCCTCCGGGATCCTGACGCCGGGCTGCACGCCGGTCATCGGCAACGGCGTCGTCATCGACCCGGAGGTGCTGATCGGGGAGCTCGCCGGCCTGGAGGAGCGCGGGGTGGACACCTCGCGGCTGGTGATCAGCTCCGACGCGCACCTGATCATGCCGCACCACCGCGCGCTGGACCGCGTCTCCGAGCGGTTCCTCGGCAAGCGGAAGATCGGCACCACCGGGCGTGGGATCGGCCCGGCCTACGGCGACAAGGTCGCCCGGGTCGGCATCCGCATGCAGGACCTGCTCGACCTGTCCATCCTGCGGCAGAAGCTCGAGGGCACGCTGCAGGAGAAGAACCAGGTCCTGGTGAAGGTCTACAACCGCAAGGCGATCGACGTCGACGAGGTCGTGGCGGAGTACGCCGGTTACGCCGAGGCGCTCAAGCACCGCATCGTCGACACCCGGCTGCTGCTGGGCAGGGCTCTGGACGCCGGTGAGTGGGTGCTCCTCGAGGGTTCCCAGGGCACGCTGCTGGACGTCGACCACGGCACGTATCCGTTCGTGACGTCGTCCAACCCGACCGCCGGCGGTGCCTCCGTCGGCGCCGGCGTGGGCCCGACCCGGATCGAGCGCGTCGTCGGCATCCTGAAGGCCTACACGACCCGGGTGGGTTCCGGCCCGTTCCCGACCGAGCTGCACGACCAGTGGGGCGAGTACCTGCGCAAGCAGGGCGGCGAGGTCGGCGTCACCACCGGGCGCGACCGGCGCTGCGGCTGGTTCGACGCCGTCGTCGCCCGGTACGCCAGCCGGGTCAACGGCATCACCGACTACTTCCTCACCAAGCTCGACGTGCTCTCCGGGCTGGAGACGGTGCCGATCTGCGTGGCCTACGACGTCGACGGCGTGCGGCACGACGAGATGCCGATGACCCAGACCGAGTTCCACCACGCCACCCCGGTGTACGAGAAGATGCCGGGCTGGTCCGAGGACATCACCGGCTGCCGCCGCTTCGAGGATCTGCCGGCCAACGCCCGGGCCTACGTGCGGCGCCTGGAGGAGCTGGCCGGTGCCCGCGTCAGCGTCATCGGCGTCGGCCCCGGACGCGACGAGAATGTCGTTCTCCACGATCTGATCTGAGCTGTGCTCATTGCGATCCTCCGGATCGCACCGCGGCCAACGGCCGTCCCCGACGGGCGTTGAGCCGCTTCGTGCGCTCCGGGCGGGAGCCTCCGGCCCCGCGCCCGCAGCCCACAGCGGCCAACGGCCGTCCCCGACGGGCGTTGAGCCGCTTCGTGCGCTCCGGGCGGGAGCCTCCGGCCCCGCGCCCGCAGCCCACAGCGGCCAACGGCCGTCCCCGACGGGCGTTGAGCCGCTTCGTGCGCTCCGGGCGGGAGCCTCCGGCCCCGCGCCCGCAGCCCACAGTCGTCCTCCGGACGACGCCGAGGTCGCCGCTCGCAGCGGCTCAGCGTTGCTGGGGAACGGCTGCTGGCCGCGAGGCGGTCCGGAGGACCGCAGGGTGCACCGCCGACAGCTCCGCGCGGGCGCGGGCGGCGGTGTCCGGGGAGTCGGTGATCACGCCGTCGATGCCGAGGGCGAACAGCAGCCGGGTCTCGGTCTGCAGGTCGCCCTGGCCGGCCGGGTCGGCGCCGCGCCGGAGGTGGCGCGGCAGGAACGCGTTCTCCGGGCGCAGGGTCCAGGCGCAGATCCGCAGGTCGGCCCGGTGGGCCTGGCCGATCAGGTCGGAGACGCCGGTGAGGGAGCCGTCCTCGCCGCGCAGCAGGATGCGCGCCTTGCCGGGACCGATCCCCTCGGCGTAGGTGGAGATCTCCCGCAGCCCGGCCGGGGTGACCATCGCGTCGTGGCAGGGCTCGTCGAGGACCAGCTGGACGAGGTGGGGGCCGCGCGGGCCGAGGTCGGCGCGCAGCGCCCGCAGCGACGCCGCGTCGAAGCTCTGCAGGACGACGGGGCCGTCGGGGCCGGCGGCACCGAGCCGCCGCAGCTCCGCCGCGACCAGCTCCACCATCGGGATGCCCTGGGCGCCCCACCAGTCGGGGTACTTCAGCTCGGCCTGCACCCGGATGCGCCGGGCCGGGGTCGACCGGCGGCGGGCCAGGGCGACCACCTCGGCGAGGGTGAGGATGCCGTAGCGGCCGTCGTAGGCGGTGTTCAGCGGGCGCAGCGCCGGCAACCGCTCGACCGCGCGCAGCGTGCGGAGCTCGGCGAGGGTGAAGTCCTCGGTGAACCAGCCGGTCAGCTCCTCGCCGTCCACCTCCTGGGTGCGCCGGCGGGCGGCGAATCCGGGGTGGTCGGCGACGTCGGTGCTCAGCGACAGCTCGTTCTCGTGCCGGGCGACCAGGACGCCGTCCCGGGTGGGCACGATGTCGGGCTCGATGAGGTCCGCGCCCAGGTCGATGGCCAGCTCGTAGCTGGCGAGGGTGTGCTCGGGGCGGTAGCTCGGGGCGCCGCGGTGGCCGATGACCACCTGCAGCTGGGTCCGATGGGACGACGGCACGGCCTTCAGGCCGGTCTCGTGCATGGACACCAGTGGAACGCGTCTGGATGTGCGGCGGGTGAACACGCGCCGACGGGACGCCGACGAACCAGCGGACAACCGCCTCACCTGCACGTCACCATCGACCCTGTGACGGATCTCTCAGCGCCCGGCCGGCGCGCCGGCTGACCGTGCTGGACGCCGACGGTGAGCGGTGGGCCCGCCGGTCCGGTGCCCTGCACGACGACTCCGGCTCCGGGGAGCCGGCGGTGGCGACTGGGTCGCCGTGCAGGGGGAGCGGGTGGTCGCGGTGCTGCCCCGGCGGACGGCCTTCGTCCGCACCGCCGCCGGGCGGGGGTCGGTGGCCCAGGTGGTGGCCGCGCTGCTCGTGGACACCCCGGGGATGCGGGAGCTGGCGCTGCCGGGTGGCGCCGGCCTGGACGCCGCCGCGATCGGCGACGGCGTCCTCGACCCGGCCCGGCTGACCGCCTGGCGCAAGCTGCAGGCCGAGGCGTACCGGCAGGAGCTGCGGGCCGACGCCCGGGCGCGGGCGCTCGAGCACGCCCGCCTGCGTGCCCGGCCCCGCTCGGGGCACCGCCGCGAGCTTGCGAGTGGTGGGGAGCACGGGGTCCTTCGACGGTAGGTTCAGCGACGTGCGCGTGCTCGTGATCGGCTCCGGTGCCCGGGAGCACGCCCTGTGCGTGGCTCTCTCGTCCGACCCCGCGGTCACCGCGCTGGCCTGTGCGCCCGGCAACGCCGGCACGGTCCGGCTGGCCGAGGCCCGGCCGGTCGACGTCGCCGACCCGGTGGCGGTGGCGGCGCTGGCGGTGGACTGGGCGGCCGACCTCGTCGTCGTCGGCCCCGAGGTGCCGCTGGTGGCCGGTGCGGCCGACGCGGTCCGGGACGCCGGCATCGCCTGCTTTGGCCCGTCGGAGCAGGCCGCGCAGCTGGAGGGTTCCAAGGCCTTCGCCAAGCACGTGATGACCGCCGCCGAGGTGCCCACCGCCCAGGCGTGGCCGGTCGGTGGGCCCGCCGAGCTGGAGACCGCGCTGGACGAGGCGCACCAGGTGAGCGCCGGCGCGCCCTACGTGGTCAAGGACGACGGGCTCGCCGCCGGGAAGGGCGTGCTGGTCACCCAGGACCGGGCCGCGGCCGTCGCGCACGGCCAGGCGGTGCTCGGCGCCGGCCATGCGGTGCTGGTCGAGGAGTACCTCGACGGCCCGGAGGTGTCGCTGTTCGCCCTCTCGGACGGGACGACGGTCGTGCCGCTGTTGCCCGCCCAGGACGCCAAGCGCCGGGACGACGGCGACGGTGGCCCCAACACCGGCGGCATGGGCGCCTACGCGCCGCTGCCCTGGGCGCCGCCCGGGCTGGTCGAGGAGGTGCTGGCCACCGTCCTGCAGCCCACCGTGACCGAGATGGCGCGCCGCGGCGAGCCGTTCGCCGGGCTGCTCTACGCCGGGCTCGCGCTGACCTCCCGCGGCGTTCGGGTGGTGGAGTTCAACGCCCGGTTCGGTGACCCGGAGACCGAGGTCGTGCTGCCCCTGCTGGAGACGCCGCTGGCCGGGTTGCTGCACGCCGCCGCCACCGGGACCCTCGCCGACCAGCCGCCGCTGCGCTGGCGGGACGGCGCCGCGGTGACGGTCGTCGTCGCCGCCTCCGGGTACCCGGAGCGGCCGCGCACCGGTGATCCGGTCACCGGCGCGGAGGGCGCGGGCGTGCTGCACGCCGGCACCACCGCCGGCCCGGACGGGGTGGTCCGGTCCAGCGGTGGGCGGGTGCTCGCCGTCACCGCCGTCGGGGACGACCTGGCCGCGGCCCGGCAGGCGGCCTACGAGCGGGTCGCGGGCGTGCGGCTGGCCGACGCGCACTGGCGCACCGACATCGCACTGGCCGCCGTCGAGGGCCGGATCTCACCGCCCTGACGGCCGCCTCCAGGGGCCCGCCGCGAGCCTGCGAGTGGTGGGGAGGAGGTGGTCCTTCTTTACTCGACGACGACGGGCGCCGCGGCCCGGCCGGTCTCCGGCTCGGGCGGCCGCGGGCCCTCGTGCCGCCGCGCCAGGTAGGTGCCGGCGACGTTGAGGCAGGCGACGAGCGGCACGGCGATCAGGGCCCCGAAGATGCCGGCGACCAGCAGACCGGCGGCGATGGACAGCACCACGGCCAGCGGGTGCACCCGGACGGCGCGGCCGAGCAGCAGCGGCTGCAGCACGTGCCCCTCCAGCTGCATGACGCCGACGGTGACCGCCAGGACGACCAGGGCGGCGATCGGCCCGTTGGACACCAGTGCCACGAGGACCGCCGCCGTCCCGGCGAGGAACGAGCCGATGATCGGGATGAACGCCCCGAGGAACACCAGCGCGGCCAGCGGGATGGCCAGCGGCACGCCGATGACCGACAGGGCGATGCCGATCACCACGGCGTCGACCAGGGCGACCAGTGCGGTCGCCCGGACGTAGGCGACCAGCGTCCGCCAGGCCCGCCGCGCAGCCTCGTCCAGGTGGGCACGGGAGGCCCGCGGGGCGAGGCCGACGAACCACAGCCAGATGGGCCGGCCGTCCTTGAGGAAGAAGAACAGCGTGAACAGCGCGAGCACGATCCCGGTGACGACCTCCCCCACGGTGGCCGCGGTGGTGAGGGCGCCGGCGGTGAGGGTGTCGCGGTTGTCGAGGACGGACTGCTGGGCGGTCTCCAGGGCGGCGTCGATCTGGGCCTGGGAGACCGGGAAGTTCGCGGTGACGAAGTCCTGGACCTGCTCGATGCCCTGCCCCACCTGGTCGGCGAGGTCTGCGTAACCGGCGGTGAACCGCTCGACGACGAGGGTGATGATCCCGGCGACGGCGCCCACCCCGACAACGAGCATGGTGGTCGCGGCCACCGCGCGCGGCCAGCCCTGGCGCACCATCAGCGCCGCGCCGGGCTGCAGCAGCGCGGCCAGCAGCAGCGCGACGATCACCGGGACGACGACGACCGCGACGTAGCCGACCAGGATCAGCAGCGCGTAGAGGGCGGCGCCCACGACGAGCGCCCGCCACGACCAGGCGGCGGCCACCCGCAGTCCGGGGGGCACCGGGTCCTCGCCCACCTGGGAGTCGTCGGGGGCCGGCAGGCTGCCGTCGCCGTCGTGGCTGCCGTCGTCGGGCTCCAGATGGCCGTGCCGGTCGTCGTCCATGACCAGCACCACCCGGGTGTCCGGCCAGGCGTGCGGGTCCCGTTCGGCGGCCCGGATGCGCTCGCGGGCCCGGGCGATCAGGTGGGACGCCCGAGCGGGCATCGGGTCCTCCAGTGCGTCGGTGGCGGTGGTGTGGCCGGCCGGGACGACGGGGCGCTCGGGGCTGGTCGAGCCGCGCGCGGCCGGTGCGGGAGGATGGTCCCGTGGCGCTCCGAGCTGACCAGTCCCAGGCGGTACCCGCATGATCGACCGCTACACCCTCCCCGACATGGGCCGGGTCTGGAGCGAGGCGCACAAGTACGCGTTGTGGTGTCGCGTGGAGACCCTCGTCCTCGAGGCGCATGCGGCTGCCGGGCGGGTCCCGGCCGATGTCGTCGCGCCGGTGCGCGCCGCGCCGCCACCGACCCCGGAGCGGGTGGCCGAGATCGAGGAGACGACGCAGCACGACGTCATCGCCTTCCTGACCGCCTGGGCCGACAACACCGAGCCCCGCTCGGCGGCGGCCTACGTGCACCACGGCATGACGTCCTCGGATCTGCTGGACACCGCGCTGGCCGTCCAGCTCACCGACGCCACCGACGTGCTGCTGGCCAAGGCCGACCGGCTGGTCGCGGCGCTGCGCGACCACGGGCTGGCCCACCGGCACACGCTGAAGGTGGGGCGCACCCACGGTGTGCACGCCGAGCCCGACGTGTGGGGCCACCGGGTGGCCGACCTGGCGTTCGCGATGGCCCGGTCCCGGGATCGGCTGCGCGCCGCCCGGGCCGCGGTGGGCGTCGTCGCCATCTCCGGTGCGGTCGGCACGTACTCGCTGATCGACCCCGCCGTCGAGCAGCAGGTCGCGCAGGCCCTCGACCTGCGGGCCGCCGACGCCTCGACCCAGGTCGTGCTGCGCGACGGGATCAGCGAGTGGGTCTCCGCGCTGGCGATCATCGCCACCGTCTGCGAGGCGATCGCGCTGGAGGTCCGGCACGGGCAGCGCACCGAGGTGCGGGAGCTGTCCGAGGCGTTCGGCGCGGGGCAGAAGGGCTCCAGCGCCATGCCGCACAAGAAGAACCCGATCCGGTCGGAGCGGATCGCCGGGCTGGCCCGCGTCGTGCGGGCGGCGATCGTGCCGGTGATGGAGGGCATCCCGCTGTGGCACGAGCGGGACATCTCGCACTCCTCCACCGAGCGGGTGTTCCTGCCCGACGCCGCGATCACCACCGACTACCTGCTGAACCTGACCGCGGGCCTGGTGGAGAACCTGGTCGTCGACGCCGAGCGGATGCGGGCCAACCTCGACTCCACCGGCGGGCTGATCTACACGTCCTCGGTACTGCTGGAGCTGGTCGAGGCGGGGATGGGCCGCGAGCAGGCGTACGCCCTGGTCCAGGCGGCGGCGATGCAGACCTGGCAGGGCGGCAGGCCGTTCCGCGAGACGCTGCGCGCCCGGGCGGCCGAGGACGACGTGACCCTCGACGAGGCCCGGCTGGACGAGATCTGCCGGCCCGAGCGCTACGTGGCCAACCTGGACCCGCTGTTCGAGCGGCTGGCCGCGCTGTCATGAGCGGACGGAGGCCGGCGCTGGACC
The DNA here is from genome assembly GCA_019779905.1 of Modestobacter lapidis. Classification (GTDB taxonomy): domain Bacteria; phylum Actinomycetota; class Actinomycetes; order Mycobacteriales; family Geodermatophilaceae; genus Modestobacter; species Modestobacter lapidis. The sequence continues at coordinate 167,910 of JABAKE010000007.1, forward strand.
TGCCGCTGGTCGCGCGGGGCAAGGTGCGCGAGGTCTACGCGGTCGACGACGACCGGCTGCTGCTGGTCGCCAGCGACCGGATCTCGGCCTTCGACGTGGTGCTGCCCACCCCGATCCCGGACAAGGGCCGGGTGCTCACCGCGCTGTCGGTGTGGTGGTTCGGGCAGCTGGCCCCGGTGCTGGAGGCGCACGGCGCGACCCACCACCTAGTCGGCGCGGACGACGTCCCGGCGGCGGTGGCCGGCCGGGCGATGCTGGTGCGCCGGCTGCAGATGCTGCCGGTGGAGTGCGTGGCCCGCGGCTACCTGTCGGGGTCGGGGACGGTGGAGTACCAGCGCACCGGCGCGATCCGGGACGTCGTCCTGCCGGCCGGTCTGGTCGAGGGCTCGCGGCTGCCGGAGCCGGTGTTCACCCCGTCCACCAAGGCCGAGGTGGGGGAGCACGACGAGGCGATCACCTTCGCGCAGGTCGGCGACGCCGTAGGGAGCGAGCAGGCGGCGGCGTTGCGCGAGCTCACGCTGGCGCTCTACCGGCGGGCGGTGGAGATCGCGGCGGCGGCGGGCATCGTTCTGGCCGACACGAAGTTCGAGTTCGGCACGGCTGCCGACGGTGCCGGGCTGGTGCTCGGCGACGAGGTGCTCACCCCCGACTCGTCCCGGTTCTGGCCGGCCGTCACCTGGTCACCGGGCGCGGCGCAGCCCTCCTACGACAAGCAGTACGTCCGCGACTGGCTCACCAGCTCGGGCTGGGATCGGGTGTCCCCGCCGCCCGAGCTCCCCGCCGACGTCGTCGCCGCCACGAGGGAGCGGTACGTCACCGCCTACGAGAAGCTGACCGGCCAACCGTTCGGATAACGGGCCCGCGGTCCGGAGGACCGCTGTGGCCGGGCGTCGCGGAGGCCCGAGGCCTCCCGACGTCGGGCCACGGAACGGCTCAGCGCAGCAGGGGCACGGCACGTGGCCGCGGTGCGATGCGGAGCATCGCGATGTGCACAGCCCGCGGTGCGATGCGGAGCATCGCCATGTGCTACGTCACCAATCCTCTGGCCCGGGCGTTGCGCAGGGCGGTGAACACGTGCGAGCGGATGAGGTCCTTGGCCGGCTCGGGGAGCTGGAGGAACTTGAGCGACCACTCGTGCAGCTGGTCCTCCCGCCGCCGGCGCCGGACGAACTCGACCTGGGTGTCCAGCTGGTCGGAGTAGAGGTCGAGGACCAGCCCGATCGGGTGTCCCGCCTTGGGGAAGGGGATGTTGGTCCCGAGGTCGCCGTGCGGCCGGAAGACGCAGCGCAGGCCGCCCTCGCTGAGGTCCACGGTGCTGCCGACGAGCTCGGTCCGGCCGTAGACGACGCGGACGGGCAGGCCGAGGGGCGCCCGCACGGCCTCGCGGCGCTGGGTGCGGGTCGCCTCGCCCTTGATGCGCAGCTGGAGCAGCCCGTCGGCGCCGACGTCGACCAGCTGGGCGTCGACGGACCGGAAGCCGTCGTCCGCCTGCCAGGACAGCTCCATCAGGTCACCCGGGCGGAGGGCCACCGCCACGCCCACGCCGTTGCGCGGCGAGGTCACGTGCATGTTCTTGGCACCGATGTGCCGCACGCGGCTGGTGAGGGCGTCGTCCTGCCCGAAGGGGACGACGCTCAGCGCCGTGTCGGCGTCGGGGTAGTCGATGTTGGGCCGCCCGGCGACCATGCCTGCTCCCATGTGGTGCGGTCGCCGGTCCCGTGGCCCGGCGGTGAACGCACAAAGTTTAACTGAGCGTGAGCGAGCTGTGACGTAACGGCGGAAGTCCGCTGGCCCTGTCGGGTGACCGTCGGGTGGTGGCGTTCGGCCCCGCGGGGGTCCGGACCGCCTGGCCGGGTCGTCGCCGGCCGGCTCGACCGTCCGCAGCGGCTGTCGGCCTGCCGGTACCCTTCCCAGCGTGTCCCGGGTGGTCGTCGACGTCGTGCTGAAGCCAGAGATCTCCGACCCCCAGGGGCAGGCGGTGCTGGGCGCCCTGGGCCGGCTGGGCCACAGCGGGGTGCGCAGCGTCCGCCAGGGCAAGCACTTCGTGCTGGAGGTCGACGGCGACCCCGACGAGGCCGAACTCCGGCAGATCGCCGAGACACTGCTGGCCAACCCGGTCATCGAGGACGTCGAACTGCACCTCTCGACCGACTGACGGCCCTACCCCTTGAAGGACAGTGCTGTGCGCATCGGTGTTCTCACCTTCCCGGGCTCGCTGGACGACGTCGACGCCGCGCGGGCGATCCGTCTCGCCGGCGGCGAGCCGGTTCCGCTGTGGCACGGCGACCACGACCTGAAGGACGTCGACGCCGTCGTCCTGCCCGGCGGCTTCTCCTACGGCGACTACCTGCGCGCCGGCGCCATCGCCGCGCGGTCGCCGCTGATGCGCGACGTCGTGGCCGCGGCCGGCGGGGGCCTGCCCGTGCTGGGCATCTGCAACGGCTTCCAAGTGCTCTGCGAGGCCGGCCTGCTCCCCGGCGCGCTCACCCGCAACAGCCACCTGCACTTCCGCAACCGCGACCAGGGCCTGCTGGTCGAGCGCGCCGACACCGCCTGGACGTCGGCGTACACGACCGGGCAGACGATCGTCGTCCCGGTGAAGAACGGCGAGGGCCGCTACGTCGCCGCACCCGCCGACCTGGACCGGATCGAGGGCGAGGGCCGCGTGGTCGTCCGCTACACCGGCGGCAACCCCAACGGCAGCTCCCGCGACATCGCCGGGGTGACCAGCGCCGACGGCCGGGTCGTCGGCCTGATGCCGCACCCCGAGCACGCGGTCGAGGCGCTCACCGGCCCGTCCACCGACGGCCTGGGTTTCTTCACCTCGGTGCTGTCGGCGATGGTGACCTCGTGAGCGCCACCGAGGGCCTGTCCGACCTCGACACCGGCCCCGGCCGGCTGGCGAACCGGCTCGACACCGTCGATCTGGCGGCGAGCACGCCGGACGACGAGCAGCCCTACGCCGAGCTCGGCCTGCGCGCGGACGAGTACGACCGGATCCGCGGCATCCTCGGCCGCCGGCCCACCACCGCCGAGCTGGCCATGTACTCGGTCATGTGGAGCGAGCACTGCTCCTACAAGTCCTCCAAGGTGCACCTGCGCCGGTTCGGCGACCTGCCGCCCAGCGACGCGCTGCTCGTCGGTATCGGCGAGAACGCCGGCGTGGTCGACGTCGGCGACGGCTACGCCGTCACCTTCAAGGTCGAGTCGCACAACCACCCCAGCTACGTCGAGCCCTACCAGGGGGCGGCCACCGGCGTCGGCGGCATCGTCCGCGACATCCTCACCATGGGCGCCCGGCCGGTCGCCGTCATGGACTCGCTCCGTTTCGGCCGTGCCGACGCCCCCGACACCGCCCGGGTGCTGCCCGGCGTCGTCGCCGGGGTGGGCGGCTACGGCAACTGCCTGGGCCTGCCCAACATCGGCGGGGAGCTGCTCTTCGACGACTGCTACGCGGGCAACCCGCTGGTCAACGCGTTGTGCGTCGGCGTCATGCGGCACGAGGACGTCCGGCTGGCCAAGGCCGAGGGCGTGGGCAACAAGGCGGTCCTGTTCGGCGCCCGCACCGGCGGCGACGGCATCGGCGGGGTGTCGGTCCTGGCCAGCGAGACCTTCGACGACGCCGCGGACGGAGAGCGCGGCCCGGCCAAGCGGCCCGCCGTGCAGGTCGGCGACCCGTTCACCGAGAAGCTGCTCATCGAGGCCTGCCTGGAGATCTTCGCCGCCGACCTGGTCACCGGCATCCAGGACCTCGGCGGCGCCGGGCTGTCCTGCGCCACCAGCGAGCTCGCCAGCGCCGGCACCGGCGGCATGCACGTCGACCTCGACACCGTCCCGCTGCGCGACAGCACCCTGACGCCCGCCGAGATCCTGATGAGCGAGTCGCAGGAGCGGATGTGCGCGATCGTCGAGCCGGCCAAGGTCGACGCCTTCCTCGCGGTCTGCCGCCGGTGGGACGTGCTGGCCACCGTCATCGGTGAGGTCACCGACGGCGAGCGGCTGACCGTCGACTGGCACGGCGAGCGGATCGTCGACGTCCCGCCGCGCACCGTCGCCCACGAGGGGCCGGTCTACGAGCGGCCGATGCGCCGCCCGGCCGACCTCGACGCGCTGCAGGCCGACGACCCGGCGCGGCTGCCGGCTCCGTCGGGGCCCGACGAGCTGCGCGCCGCCTGGCTGGCCGTGGTGAGCAGCCCGGACGGCGCCGACAAGTCGTGGGTCACCGAGCAGTACGACCGCTACGTGCGGGGCAACACGGTGCAAGCAGGGCCCGAGGACGCCGGGGTGGTGCGGATCGACGAGGTCACCCACCGCGGCATCGCCCTGGCGCTGGACGGGAACGCCCGCTTCGCCCGGCTGGACCCCTACACCGGCGCCCAGCTCAACCTGGCCGAGGCCTACCGCAACGTCGCGGTCTCCGGCGCGGTCCCGCTGGCCGTCACCAACTGCCTGAACTTCGGCTCCCCGGAGGAGCCCGAGGTGATGTGGCAGTTCGCCGAGGCCGTCCGCGGGCTGGCCGACGGTTGCCGGGAGCTGGGCCTGCCGGTCACCGGCGGCAACGTCAGCCTCTACAACCAGACCGGCGACGTGCCGATCAACCCGACCCCGGTCATCGGCGTGCTGGGCGTGCACGCCGATGTCCGGCGCCGGGTGCCCACCGGCTGGCGGGCCGCCGGCGAGACCGTGCTGCTGCTGGGCGAGACCCGGCCGGAGTTCGGCGGCTCCGCCTGGGCGTCGGTCGTGCACGGCCACCTCGGCGGGCGCCCGCCGGCGCTCGACCTGCCCGCCGAGCGGGCCCTCGGCGGGCTGTTGGCGGCCCTCTCCGCCGCCGGGCTGGTGAGCTCGGCGCACGACCTGGCCGACGGCGGCCTGGCGCAGGCGCTCACCGAGTCGGCGCTGCGGTACGGCGTCGGGGCCACGCTGACGCTGCCCGGCGAGCCCTTCCCGACGCTGTTCAGCGAGTCGGTCGCCCGCGCCGTCGTCACCACGTCCGACGCCGGCGCCGTGCGCGCCGCCGCCGAGCGGGCCGGCGTGCCGGTCACCGAGCTGGGCACGACGGGCGGCGCCGCGCTGACCGCCGGCGAGCTCGAGCTGTCCCTGGACGAGCTGCGGGCCGCCTGGTCGGCCACCCTGCCGGCGCTGTTCGGGTCGCCGGCCGACGCGGTCGGCACCGTTCCGGCGGGCACCGTCCCGACCAGCTGATGGCTCGGTCGTGATGGCCGGGCCCGGGCCGATCCCGGCCGACGAGCTGCGGGCGGCGCTCGCCCCCACGGCGGCGTGGCTGGCCGGGGAGGCCGACCGGCCGACCCGGGCGGTGCTGGGTGCGGCGGTGAAGACCTCGGCGCGCTGGCTGGCCCAGCAGGTGCCCGGTCGCTCGGTGGAGGTGCGGGTGCCGCCGTTCGTCGCCGTCCAGTGCGTGCCGGGGCCGCGGCACACCCGCGGCACGCCGCCCAACGTGGTCGAGACCGACCCGGCGACCTGGCTGCGGCTGGTGACCGGGGCGCTGACCTGGGCCGAGGCCGTCGGCGCCGGCCGGGTCAGCGCGAGCGGCAACCGGGCGGACCTGTCGGAACTGCTTCCCTTGTCACCGCTCCGCGGCGACACCGCGGCCAGGAGCCGTCCCCCGGAGTCCTGAGCCGCTGCGGCCACTCCTCGCGGAGGCCTCCGGCCCCCACTCGTCCTGGACCACGGCCTCCGGCCGACCGACCGTCCTCATACGACAGCGCCCCGGCCGCTGGGCGGCCGGGGCGCTGTGGTGGTGCTGGTCAGCCGCCGAACAGGGTGCTGGCGGTGCGGACGGTGTTGAACAGGCCGTAGGCCAGGGGCACGCCCACCAGCAGCCAGGCGAAGGCGATCAGGGCCGTCGGGGTGTGCGTGGCAGGACGCTCGGGGGTGCTCATCGGGTGGCGCTCCGTTCGGTGCTCGAGGCGGCGGTGGGGACGTCGGTGCCCTTGGGTTCGAACCACTTGCTGTCGACCTGCTTGATCATCAGGTTGGCGACGAAGCCGACGGCGAGCAGGCCGACCATGATGAACAGCGCCGGCCGGTAGTCGCCGGCGACGAGCTCACCCGGGGTGCCCCGGGAGTCCAGGACACCGTTGATGATCAGCGGCCCGGCGATGCCCGCCGCGGACCATGCGGTCAGCAGCCGGCCGTGGATCGCGCCGACCTGGAAGGTGCCGAACAGGTCGCGCAGGTAGGCCGGCGCGGTGGAGAACCCGCCGCCGTAGAAGCTGATGATCAGTGCGGCCAGGATGACGAACAGCCAGGTGGCCGAGCTGCCGACGGTGGCCAGCAGCACATAGAGCACCAGGCCGACGCCCAGGTAGATCATGTACATCGGCTTGCGGCCGATGTAGTCCGACGTGGTCGACCAGGCGAAACGCCCGCCCATGTTGAACAGCGAGAGCACGCCGACGAAGCCGGCTGCCGCGGCCGCGGTGACCGCGGAGGTCGAACCGTCACGGAAGAAGTCCTGGATCATCGGGGCGGCCTGCTCGAGGATCCCGATGCCGGCGGTCACGTTGCAGAACAGGGCGACCCAGAGCAGCCAGAACTGCGGGGTCCTGATCGCGTTGCCGGCCGAGACGTTCTCGGTGGTGACCAGCGACTTCTGCTTGACCGTCGCCGGGTCGAAGCCGTGCGGGCGCCAGTCGGGAGCCGGCACCCGGACGATGAGGGCGCCGAAGAGCATGAAGGCCAGGTAGACCAGGCCGAGGGTCACGAACAGCAGGGCGACGGCGCTGCCGGCGGGGACGGTGCCGGCCGTGCCGTCGTAGCCCTCGTCGTAGAAGTTCATCAGCTGGCGGGAGATCGGGGAGGCGATCAGCGCGCCACCGCCGAAGCCCATGATCGCCATGCCGGTGGCCAGGCCGGGGCGGTCGGGGAACCACTTGATCAGCGTGGAGACCGGGGAGATGTAGCCGATGCCCAGCCCGATGCCACCGAGGACGCCGTAGCCGAGGTACACCAGCCACAGCTGGTTGGTGCTGATGCCCAGCGCCCCGACGAGGAAGCCGGCCGACCACAGGACGGCGGCGGTGAACATCGCGGCGCGCGGGCCGTTGCGGTCGACCCAGGTGCCGAACGCGGCGGCCGACAGGCCGAGCATCACGATGGCGAGGGAGAAGATGATGCCGATCGCGGTGAGGCTGCTGTCGAAGTGCTGGACCAGAGCGGTCTTGTAGACGCTGGTGGCGTAGGCCTGGCCGATGCACAGGTGCACGGCCAGGGCTGCCGGCGGGATGAGCCACCGGTTGAAGCCCGGTCGAGCGACGATGCGCTCGCGAGCCAGGAAGCTGGGTACTGCCACGGAATGACCTCCGGGAACGGGAACGACGGCGCCGAGCGGACACAGCCAGGGCATGCCTGTCTCACAGGGCACGAACGGGTGGGACGGTACGTCCACCTGGGGCGGATGGTGCCCCTGGGGCCGCATTCCGGGGGAGGACGAGATCGGATCGTTGTCTGCGCGGCGCATCTCGGGGTGGGCTTCCGTGCCGTGCAAGGCCCCCGGACCACGGCGCCGACGGCTCCCTAAGCTCACGGCATGCCATACGAGGTGAAGGGCGTCGTCGCCCGCAGCAAGGGTTCCCCGGTCTCCGTCGAGACGATCATCGTTCCGGACCCCGGTCCGGGCGAGGCGGTCGTGGACGTGCAGGCCTGCGGGGTCTGCCACACCGACCTGCACTACCGGGAGGGCGGGATCAACGACGAGTACCCCTTCCTCCTCGGCCACGAGGCCGCCGGGCTCGTCTCGGCCGTGGGCGAGGGCGTCACCAACGTCGCCGTGGGCGACTACGTGATCCTGAACTGGCGGGCCGTCTGCGGCGAGTGCCGCGCGTGCGCCAAGGGCAAGCCCTGGTACTGCTTCAACACCCACAACGCCACCCAGAAGATGACCCTGGCCGACGGCACGGAACTCTCCCCGGCGCTGGGCATCGGCGCCTTCGCCGAGAAGACCCTGGTCCACTCCGGCCAGTGCACCAAGGTCGACCCGGCCGCCAAGCCCACCGCGGCCGGGCTCCTCGGCTGCGGCGTGATGGCCGGTGTCGGCGCCGCCATCAACACCGGTGGGGTGGGACGCGGCGACTCGGTCGCCGTCTTCGGCTGCGGTGGTGTCGGTGACGCCGCGATCGCCGGCTCCCGGCTGGCCGGCGCGGGCACGATCATCGCCGTCGACATCGACGACAAGAAGCTCGAGTGGGCCAGGGGCATGGGCGCCACCCACACGGTCAACTCCAAGGAGACCGACCCGGTCCGGGCGATCAAGGACCTCACCGGCGGGTTCGGCGTGGACGTGGCGATCGACGCCGTGGGCCACCCGGCCGTCTACGAGCAGGCCTTCAAGGCCCGTGACCTGGCCGGCACCGTCGTCCTCGTCGGGGTTCCCAACCCGGCCATGAAGATCGAGCTGCCGCTGATCGACGTCTTCGGGCACGGCGGGGCGCTGAAGTCCTCCTGGTACGGCGACTGCCTGCCCAGCCGCGACTTCCCGATGCTCATCGACCTGTACCTGCAGGGCCGCTTCGACCTCGACGCCTTCGTCTCCGAGACCATCGGCATCGACGACGTCGAGTCGGCCTTCGAGAAGATGCACCACGGCGACGTGCTGCGCTCGGTCGTGGTGTTCGACAAGTGACGGGCGTGCGCATCGACAAAGCGGTCATCAGCGGGGTCTTCAGCCTCGACGGGCAGGACTTCGACGTCGACAACAACGTCTGGCTGGTCGGCGACGACGACGAGGTCCTGGTTGTCGACGCCCCGCACCGGGCGGAGCCGATCATCGAGGCGATCGGTGGCCGGAAGGTCGCCGGGATCGTGCTGACCCACGGGCACAACGACCACATCACCGCCGCGGTCGCCCTGCGCGAGGCCGTGGACGCGCCGATCTGGTTCCACCCGGCCGACCGGATGCTGTGGGACATGGTCTACGGCGAGGTCCACCCGTCCGCGGTTCCGGACGCCGAGATCGCCGACGGCACCCGGTTCGCGGTGGCCGGCACGACGCTGCAGGCGCTGCACACCCCCGGCCACTCGCCGGGCAGCACCTGCCTACACGCCCCCGACCTGAACACCGTGTTCACCGGCGACACCCTGTTCTGCGGGGGCCCGGGCGCCACCGGCCGCTCGTTCAGCGACAAGCCGACCATCCTCAGCTCCATCCGGGGCCGGCTGCTGTCGTTGCACGGCGACACGGTGGTGCGTACCGGGCACGGCGACGACACCACCATCGCCGCCGAGGTGGGCAACATTGCTTGACCGTCACCCTCGCGGGCGACACCGCGGCCCGGTGCCACGACAGCCGAGCTGAGCCGCTGCCAGCAGTGACGGCGGGATCCTCCGGGCCCGCGCCGTCCCGGCTGAGGTCGCAAGCGGCCGTCCCGCCCGGGTGAGCGGAACCACCCGGGCGGGACGGTCGGCAACCCCCATCCCCGGTACGCTCGATGGGTGCCTCGCGGTGATGGACGGCTGACGCACGACCTCGACCCCTCTGAACCCGGCCCCCAGGACGCCTGCGGCGTCTTCGGCGTCTGGGCGCCGGGTGAAGAGGTCGCCAAGCTCAGCTACTTCGGCCTGTACGCCCTCCAGCACCGCGGGCAGGAGGCGGCCGGCATCGCGGTGTCCGACGGCTCGTCCGTCGTGGTCTTCAAGGATCTCGGCCTGGTCAGCCAGGTGTTCGACGAACCGACCCTGGGCAGCCTGCGCGGCCACATCGCCGTCGGGCACACCCGGTACTCGACCACCGGCGCCTCCACCTGGGAGAACGCCCAGCCCACGTTCCGCACCACGGACGCCGGCACCAGCCTGGCGCTGTGCCACAACGGCAACCTGGTGAACACCGCGGAGCTGGCCAGGGCCGCCGCCGACGAGGGCATCGCCGGGGCGTTCACCTCGACCACCGACTCCGACCTGATCACCTCCCTGATCGGCGCCCGCCAGGACCTCTCGGTCGAGGGCGCCGCGATGGAGGTGCTGCCCATGCTCCGCGGCGCCTTCAGCCTCACGTTCATGGACGAGAACACCCTCTACGCCGCCCGCGACCCGCAGGGCGTGCGCCCGCTGGTGCTCGGCCGGCTGGAGCGGGGCTGGGTCATCGCCTCCGAGACGGCGGCCCTGGACATCTGCGGCGCGTCGTTCGTCCGCGAGGTCGAGCCCGGCGAGCTGATCGCCATCGACGAGAACGGGCTGCGCTCGCAGCACTTCGCCCCGGCGGCACCCAAGGGCTGCGTCTTCGAGTACGTGTACCTGGCCCGCCCGGACACCACCATCTCCGGCCGCGGCGTGCACGCCGCCCGGGTCGAGATCGGCCGCCGGCTGGCCAGGGAGCACCCGGCCGACGCCGACCTGGTCATCCCGGTGCCCGAGTCCGGAACACCGGCCGCCGTGGGCTACGCGGAGGCCTCGGGCATCCCCTACGGGCTGGGCCTGGTCAAGAACTCCTACGTGGGCCGCACCTTCATCCAACCCTCGCAGACCATCCGCCAGCTGGGCATCCGGCTGAAGCTGAACCCGCTGCGCGACGTCATCCGCGGCAAGCGGCTCGTCGTCGTCGACGACTCGATCGTCCGCGGCAACACCCAGCGCGCGCTGATCCGGATGCTGCGGGAGGCGGGCGCGGTCGAGGTGCACGTGCGGATCTCCTCGCCGCCGGTGAAATGGCCGTGCTTCTACGGCATCGACTTCGCCAGCCGCGCCGAGCTGGTCGCCAACGGCCTGGACGTCGACGGGATCCGCGCCTCGATCAACGCCGACTCGCTGGGCTACGTCTCCGAGCAGGCCCTGATCGCGGCCACCGAGCAGCCGGCCAACCGGCTGTGCACCGCCTGCTTCACCGGCGAGTACCCCATTCCGCTGGGCGAGCCGGAGCTGCTGGGCAAGCACGTGCTGGACGGGATCGGCCGGCGGGCGATGTCCGACGCCGACGCCGCCCGGTCGGTGAGCGGGTGGACCGGTCAGCAGGCCGGCAGCCCGGCCCGGGCCGGCGGCGCCGACGACGCCCTCACCCGGCCGTGACCGGCTCGTCGTCCGGCGGTGACCAGCACCCCGCAGGCCGGGGGGAGCTGACCTACGCCGCCTCCGGGGTCGACATCGACGCCGGCGAGCGGGCGGTCACGCTGATGCGCTCGGCGGTGGAGCGGACCAACCGGCCCGAGGTGGTCGGCGGGCTCGGCGGCTTCGCCGGGCTGTTCGCGCTGGACACCGTCAAGTACCGCCGCCCGTTGCTGGCGTCGTCGACCGACGGCGTCGGCACCAAGATCGCGCTGGCCCGGATGCTCGACCGGCACGACACCGTGGGCATCGACCTGGTCGCCATGGTCGTCGACGACCTCGTCGCCTGCGGCGCGGAGCCGCTGTTCCTGCAGGACTACGTCGCCTGCGGCCGGGTGGTGCCCGAGCGGATCGCCGCCATCGTCACCGGCATCGCCGCCGGGTGCAGCGAGGCGGGCGCGGCGCTGGTGGGCGGCGAGACCGCCGAGCACGGCGACCTGATGGACGCAGACGAGTACGACCTGGCCGCCACGGCGGTCGGGGTCGTCGAAGCCGACGCCGTGCTGGGGCCGGAGCGGGTGCAGCCGGGCGACGCGGTGATCGCGATGGCGTCCTCCGGGCTGCACTCCAACGGCTACTCGCTGGTCCGCCGGGTCGTGGCGCGGGCCGGCCTGGACCTCACCGCCACCCCGGCCGGGCTGCACCGGTCGCTGGGGGAGGAGCTCCTCGAGCCGACCCGGATCTACGCGCTGTCCTGCCTGGCCCTCGTCGCCGAGCTCGGGGTGGAGCAGGTGCACGCCTTCGCGCACATCACCGGCGGCGGGCTCGCCGGCAACACCGCCCGCGTCGTTCCGGAGGGGCTGACCGCGGTGCTCGACCGCAGTACGTGGGAGCTGCCCCCGGTGGTCGGGCTGCTGGAGCAGCACGGGGTGCCCCGGGTGGAGTCCGAGCGGGCGTTCAACTGCGGCGTGGGCATGGTGGCCGCCGTCTCACCCGCGGTCGCCGGCCGCGCCGTGGCGCTGCTCAGCGCCCGCGGCATCCCGGCGTGGGTGGCCGGCACGGTCGACCGCACGCCCGACGGCGGGCAGACCGGCGCGCACCTGGTGGGCTCCTACCGCCGTTGAAAAAGGACCTCGTCCTCCTCATGCCTCGCAAGCTCGGCACGAGCCTCGGGACGAGGCCATCGTGGCTCAGGGTGAGCCTCTGGACGGGGCCGCTGGGAGCGGGGCCAGCTGGGGCCGGGGCGCGCGACGACACCGCCGCCCCCGGGTGGGAGCGGCGGTGTCGTCAAACTGGGCCGGAGAACTCAGCGGGTCAACGACTGGCAGCCCAGTCGTCGTCCGCGTCGTCGTCCGGCGCCCATCGATCGTCGATCGCGTCGTCGTCGTCGCTGGTGCCCCCGCGAGCGGGGAACGACGATGGCTGACCAGCGAGCTCACGCTGCAGAGCCGTGAGGTCGGTGTTGGGTGAGCTGTACTTGAGCTCACGGGCCACGCGTGTCTGCTTGGCCTTCGCTCGGCCGCGCCCCATCGGCTCGACCCCCTCGGTGACCGGGAAGGGGCGCCCAGCTCCGGGCTGGACGGCCCGTGCGGCGACCCCGACTGAGTGACTGTGTCCTGGGGCGAGCTTACGACACGTATCGGTCACGAGCACGCGTCCCTGCGCGCGGCCCCCCATCCGGAGGGCCCAGCGGCCCTGTCCGTGACCGGAGTCTCATCCGATCGGCCGTCGAGGGGCCCGCGATCCGGCCTCCGGGACCGGTCAGCGGGGGAGGCGGATCGTCGCCAGCCGGCCGACCGAGGCCATCCGCTCCTCGGCGAGCCGATCGGCGGCCACGGCGGGGGACACCCCCGCTGCGGCGGCGGCATCGAAGACCCGCAGCGCCACGTCGAAGATCGTGGTCGCCTTGGCCTCGGCCCTGGCGAAGGAGAACCCGTGCCGCTCGTCCTCGACCTGGATCACGCCACCGGCGTTCACCAGGTAGTCGGGGGCGTAGAGGATCCCGCGGTCGGCGAGCAGACCCGCCGTGCCCTCGTGGACCAGCTGGTTGTTCGCGCCGCCGCAGACGATCTCGGCGGGCAGGGCGGCCACCGTCTCGTCGTCCAGGGCGCCGCCCAGTGCGCAGGGCGCGTAGACGTCGTGCGGCGTCCGGACGAGGGCCGCGGTGTCCGCGACGGCGGTGACCTGCGGGTGCCGGGAGCGGACCCGTTGCACGGCCGCGGGGTCGACGTCGGTCACCGCGACCGTGGCGCCGTCGGCCACCAGCCGGTCGACCAGCCAGCTGCCGACCTTGCCCACCCCGGCCACGGCGACGGTCCGCCCGGCCAGCGTGGGGCCGCCCCAGCGGTGCTGGGCAGCGGCCCGCATGCCCTGGAAGACGCCGAACGCAGTCAGCACCGAGGAGTCGCCGCAGCCGCCGAAGGCCTCCGACCGGCCGTGCGCGAAGCGGGTTTCCCGGGCTACGACGTCCAGGTCGGCGTTGTACGTGCCGACGTCGCAGGCGGTGAGGTACCGGCCACCGAGGGCCTCCACGAAACGCCCGTAGGCGCGCAGCAGCGCCTCGGTCTTGTCCCGTCTCGGGTCGCCGATGATCACCGCCTTGCCGCCGCCGAGGTCGAGCCCGGCGAGGCTGTTCTTGTAGGCCATCGCCCTGGACAGCGCCAGCGCGTCGGTAACGGCGGCCTCCTCCGAGGCGTAGGGGAAGAACCGCGTGCCGCCGAGGGCCGGGCCGAGCGCGGTCGAGTAGATAGCGATCACCGCCCGCAGACCGGAGGCCTCGTCGGAGCAGAAGACGACCTGTTCGTGCCCGGAGCCCATCACGTCCACGGGAGGAGCCTAGGTGCGCTCCTCCCGTTCGGTCGTCCACACCGGCGGCACCGGCACCGGGAACGCGGGTTGCGGCGAGGAGGTCCCTGGTCCCTGAGCCGGGGCGGGCGGGCATGATCAGGGCCGACGTACATGCCGGGCGGGAGCCGGTGCCGCACACTCCGTCCGGGGCCCGGGACCACGGTCGCCGGGCGGACCACCGGGCGCGGCGCCGGTCGCCGACACAGGAGGACACGCAACGATGGCTGGACCCAAGCGGCTGCTCGCACTCGCACTGGCGGCGCCCCTGCTCCTCTCCGCCTGCTCCGGCGGCGACGGCGGTGGCGGCGGTGGCGGTACCGGCGACGATCTGGCCGGCGACCTCAGTTTCGCCGTGGTCACCCACGGTTCGGCCGGCGACGCCTTCTGGGACGTGGTCAAGAACGGCGCCCAGGCCGCCGGCGAGGATCTCGGGATCGACGTCGACTACCAGAGCGACGGCGACCCGCAGCGCCAGTCGCAGCTGATCGACGCCGCGATCAACGAGCAGGTCGACGGGCTCGTCGTCTCGATGGCCAACCCCGACGCGGTGCAGGACTCGATCGAGACGGCCGTGGCGGCCGGGATCCCGGTGGTCACCATCAACTCCGGCGCGGAGCGGTCGGCGGAGTTCGGGGCGATCGGGCACGTCGGGCAGGACGAGGTCATCGCCGGGCGCGGGGCCGGGCAGCGGCTGGCCGCCGACGGCGCCACGAACGTGCTCTGCGTCGTCCACGAGGCGGGCAACATCGGGCTCGAGCAGCGGTGCGAGGGCGCATCCCAGGGCCTGGGCACCCCCGTGCAGCTCGTGCAGGTGGACATCAACGACCTGCAGGCCGCCCAGTCGACGATCACCTCCCAGCTGCAGGGCGACTCGCAGGTCGACGCCGTCCTCACGCTGAACTCCGCGGTCGCCTCGGTCGCCGCCGCGGCGGTCTCCGACGCCGGCTCCGATGCCGAGGTCGCCACGTTCGACCTGAACAGTGACGTGATCGCCGGCATCCAGGACGGCACCATCTCCTTCGCGGTGGACCAGCAGCAGTACGAGCAGGGCTACCTGCCGATCGTCATGCTCAAGCTGTACGTCGAGAACCTGAACACCGTCGGTGGCGGGCAGCCGGTGCTGACCGGCCCGGGGATCGTGGACAGCTCGAACGTCGACGAGATCGCCGACCTGTCCTCGGCCGGTACCCGCTGAGCGCGGTCTCCCAGGCGCCGGCCGCCCCACCGGCGCGGGCGGACGAACGACTGGCGACCACCGGGCTCTGGCGGCGCCTGCTGGTCAAGCCCGAGCTGGGTTCGCTGATCGGCGCCGTCGTCGTGTTCGCGTTCTTCGCCGTCCTGTCCGAGGACTTCCGGTCCCCGGGCGGGGTGGCCAACTGGCTCGACCCGGCCTCGACGCTGGGCATCATGGCCGTCGCGGTGGCGCTGCTGATGATCGGCGGCCACTTCGACCTCTCGGCCGGCGTGATGACCGGGACGACGGCGCTCACCGTGGGCGTCGCCACCGGCCAGTGGGGGTGGAACATCTGGGCGGCCATCGCCGCGGCGCTGGCGCTCGCGCTGGCGATCGGCTTCGCCAACGGCTGGCTGGTGACCCGCACGGGGCTGCCCAGCTTCATCATCACCCTCGGCACGTTCCTGATGCTGCAGGGGCTGAACCTGGGGCTGACCAAGGCCTTCACCGGCACGGTGGTGGCCGGGGGCATCGCCTCGGCGCCCGGGTACGCCGCCGCGGAGGCCGTCTTCGCCTCGCGGTTCACCATCGCCGGCGCGCAGTTCCGGGTGGCGGTGCTGTGGTGGCTGCTGATCACCGTGCTGGCCAGCTACGTGCTGCTGAGGACGCGCTTCGGCAACTGGGTGTTCGCCACCGGGGGTGACCCGGTGGCCAGCCGCAACGTCGGCGTCCCGGCCCGGCGGACGACGATCACGTTGTTCATGACCACCGCCGCGGCCGCCTGGCTGGTCGGCACGATCCTCGCCGTCCGGCTGACCTCGGTGCAGGCGAACACCGGCACCGGCAACGAGCTGATCTACATCGTGGCGGCGGTGATCGGCGGGTGCCTGCTCACCGGCGGGTTCGGCTCGGCGGTCGGAGCCTCGCTGGGGGCGCTGATCTTCGGGATGACGCAGTTGGGCATCCCGTACCTGGACTGGGACGCCGACTGGTTCTACTTCTTCCTCGGCGCGATGCTGCTGCTCGCGGTGCTGGCCAACCGGCTGGTGCGCCGCTACGCCGAGGCGGCCCGGCGATGAGCGGGGGCGCGCCGGCCGGCACACCGCTGCTGGAGCTGCGCGGCATCGGCAAGGACTACGGCTCGGTCATCGCGCTGGACGGCATCTCGACCAGCGTGCGCGCCGGGGAGGTCACCTGCGTGCTGGGCGACAACGGCGCCGGCAAGTCCACCCTGATCAAGGTGTTGGCCGGGGTGCACCGCCCGACCCGCGGCGAGCTGCTGCTCGACGGGCGGCCGGTGAGCTTCTCCGCCCCCCGCGAGGCGCTCGACGCCGGCATCGCGACGGTCTACCAGGACCTGGCGATGATCCCGCTGATGTCGATCTGGCGGAACTTCTTCCTGGGGTCGGAGCCGACCACCGGGTGGGGCCCGTTCCGCCGCTTCGACAGCGTGACGGCCAAGGAGGTCACCCGCCGCGAGCTCGCCGCGATGGGGATCGACATCCGCGACCCCGATCAGCCGGTGGGCACGCTGTCCGGCGGCGAGCGCCAGTCGGTGGCCATCGCCCGGGCGGTGCATCTCGGTGCGCGGGTGCTGATCCTCGACGAGCCGACGTCCGCGCTGGGGGTGCGGCAGGCCGGCGTCGTGCTGCGGTACATCGCCCAGGCGCGCGACCGGGGCCTGGGCGTGGTCTTCATCACCCACAACCCGCACCACGCGCACCCGGTGGGTGACCGCTTCCTGCTGCTCAACCGCGGCCGGAGCATGGGCGACTTCGCGAAGGGCGAGGTCGGCCGGGACGAGCTGACCACCATGATGGCCGGCGGCCAGGAGCTCACCGAGCTGGCCGAGGAGCTGGAGCGCCCGCCGGGATCCTGAGCCCCGGACGGTGCAGTTCCACATCGGCGACCACTGCGCCGCGTGTTGCCTTTGTTACTCCTGGTGATTCCTGGGACAGTCGCGGAGCTCATCCATCCGCCCCTCTTCCCCAGGGAGCGACCCATGCCGCAGCGTCTGCTGCGCCCGCCTCCAGCCCGTCCGGGCCCGGGTCGGCGACCGTCCCGGAGCCTGGCCGGCGCGATCGCCGCCCTGCTCGCCGGCGCCCTCCTCGTGGTGGGCGCCGCACCCGCCTCGGCCGACCCGGCCAACCCCAGTGACGGCGAGCTGGACCAGGCCGCCACCGCCCAGCAGGCCGCCGCCGCGGAGGTGGACCGGATCACCGGGCTCCTCACCGCGGCCGAGCTGCAGCTGGAGCAGGTGCAGGTGCAGGCCGAGGCCGCCGGCACCGCGTACCTGGCTGCCGAGGAGGAGCGGCAGCTGGCCGAGGCGGCGGCTGCCGCGGCGGCCCGGGACCTGCAGCTGGCCGCGGACGCCGTCGTCGCGTCCCAGTCACGGATCCGGGACTTCTCCCGGGACACGTACATGAACGGCAGCGCGCTGACCAGCGAGCTGGCATTGCTGGACGTCGACGGGCCGGCCGAGCTGGTGCAGAAGGCGGCGATGCTGCAGTACGTCGCCGACCACCAGCTCGACGTGCTGGGACAGCTGGAGGGCGCCCAGGTGCGGCAGGCCGAGGCCGAGGCCGCCGCGCGGAGCACCCGCGACGAGAAGGCGGCCGCCGAGCAGCGGGCCGCGGCCGCGAAGACCGCCGCCGACGCCCAGGTGGCGGCCTCGGCGGCCGCGTTCGCCGCGGTGGACGCGCAGAAGGCGGCCTACGACCAGCAGCTGCAGGACGCCCAGGTGCGCCTGCTGGAGCTGCAGGGCGCCCGCAACGCCTATCAGCAGTGGCTCGCCCAGAAGCGGGCCGAGGAGGAGGCGGCGGCCGAGGCGCAGCGGCGCGCGGACGCCGCGGCGGCCGCGGCGGCCAGCCGCGCGGTCACCGCCGGCAGCCGGTCCACCACCGCGTCGTCCGCGGGGTACGTCCGCCCCACCAGCG
Source organism: Modestobacter lapidis (assembly GCA_019779905.1). Taxonomy (GTDB): domain Bacteria; phylum Actinomycetota; class Actinomycetes; order Mycobacteriales; family Geodermatophilaceae; genus Modestobacter; species Modestobacter lapidis. The sequence goes on from JABAKE010000007.1 coordinate 185,859, forward strand.
GCAGGATCACCAGCTGCTTCGGTGCCCGCTGGGGGGTCACGCACTTCGGCGTGGACATCGCCGCCCCGGTCGGCACCCCGGTCTACGCGGCCACGTCGGGGACCGTGCAGCGCGCGGGCGCGGCCACCGGCTTCGGGCTGGCCGTCTACATCCGCGGCGACGACGGGGCGATCACCGTCTACGGGCACGTCAACGAGTACTACGTGTCGGTCGGGGAGCGGGTCTCGGCCGGCGAGCAGATCGCCGAGGTCGGCAACCGCGGCCAGTCAACCGGTCCGCACCTGCACTTCGAGGTCCACCCCGGTGGGGGCATGTACAGCGGGCAGGTCAACCCGGTGCCGTGGCTGCGGGCCCGCGGCGTCCCGATGGAGCGCTGCGGCTGAGCGTCCGGATCAGCTGCTCGGCGCGGTGGTGGGCGTTCCGGTCGCGGCGTTGTCGCAGTTGGTGGTGAGGAAGTCCTCGACGGCCCGCTGCGGCTCGGCGGTGTCGTTCTGGAACGTCGTGACGGCGCCCTGGACCTCGGCCTGCCCCTCGGGAGTGGTGACGTCGGTGCCGGCCACGGCGTCGCGCAGGCCGGTGAGGCTCTGCTGCAGCGCGGACCAGTCGGCGCTGATCTCCGCCGGCGGCTCGACCTGGTCGAACGCGGTGACGATCTGGTCGAACGCGGCGCCGACGTCGGCCGGCGCGGTGGGGGAGCCGAATGCGTCGGCCACCCCGGTGAAGGCGGCCTCGGCCTCGGCGCAGAAGGCCTGCACGTCCTCCTCGGACGTGGCCGTGGACTCCGCGGTGGAGCCGGCGGGCGTCGACGCACCGGCCGACGGCGCGGCGTCCGGCTCCTCGTCGGACCCGCCGCAGCCGGTGAGCAGCAGGACGGCGGCGGTCGCGGACAGACCGGCCCGGAGGACGGTCGCGGATGGGCGCATGGCCACACGTTATCGGCCGGCGGAGGAGGGTGCCGGGCGCTGCGCGGCTAGCCTGCCGGACGTGACCGCCCCCGTGGACCCCCGCACCGGCTGGGACCTGCCCGCTCCCGGCGCGATGTCGCCGACCGCCGACCTGGAGCCCCTGGCGACCCGGGTGCTGGCACCGAACCCGTCCGGGATGACGCTGGACGGCACCAACACCTACGTGGTCGGCGCGCCGGGCAGTGGTCAGGCGGTGGTCGTCGACCCCGGACCGGCGGACGACGCCCACCTCGCCGCCGTCGAGTCGGTGCTCGCCGCCCGGGACGCCCGGGTGGTGGCCGTGCTGGTCACCCACCACCACGGCGACCACGCGGCGGCCGCTGCGCCGTGGGGCCGCCGCTTCGGCGCCCCGGTCGCGGCGGCGGACCCGGCGGTGGCCGGCCCGGGCGGGCGGGTGCTGGCGGCCGGGGACACCGTGACGCTGTCCGGCACCGCGCTGGGCGTCGTCGCCACCCCGGGGCACACCCGCGACCACCTGGCCTTCCGGCTGGAGTCCGGCGCGGTGCTGGTCGGTGACCACGTGCTGGGGCGGGGCACCTCGGTGGTCACCCATCCCGAGGGCGACGTGCTCGCCTACCTCGAGTCGCTGCGCCGGGTGCACGACCTCGGCCCCTCGGCGCTGTACTGCGGGCACGGCCCCGAGCTCACCGAGGACCCGCTGGCGGTGCTGGACTTCTACCTCGCGCACCGGGCCCATCGGGAGGCGCAGCTGCTGGACCTGCTCGCCGGCGGGGCGCGCACCGTCGAGGAGCTGGTGGCCACCGTGTACGCCGCCGTGCCGCGGGAGGTGTGGCCGGCCGCGGCCCAGTCGACGCGGGCGACGCTGGCCAAGCTGGTCAGCGAGCAGCGCGTCGTGCCGGGTGCGGCGGGGATGTTCCGGCTCGCCTAGCGTCGGCCCCGTGGCCGCGGCGGAGCACTGGGACGTCGTCGTGGTGGGCGCGGGCTCGGCCGGGTGCGCGCTCGCCGCCCGGCTCGTCGACGCCGGCCGGCGGGTCCTGGTGCTGGAGGCCGGCGCCGACCACCGGGCCGTCGACGACTTCCCGGCCGTCCTGCGCGACGTGGCGACCCTCGGCGCGGCCACGCCGGGCCACCCCGCCAACTGGACCTACACCGGCCTGCTCGCCGAGGACGTGCGGTACCCGGTGGTCCGCGGCCGCGGGGTCGGCGGGTCGAGCGCGATCAACGGCACCTACTTCGTCCGCGGCACCCCGGCCGACTTCGACGGCTGGGCCGCCGAGGGGAACGACCTGTGGTCCTACGACCGGGTGCTCCCGGCGTTCCGGCGGTCGGAGGCCGATGCGGACTTCGGGAACCGGCCCGGGCACGGCGCCGACGGGCCGGTCCCGGTCACCCGGCCGGTGCCCGACCACCCCGTGGTCGACGCCTTCGCCGCGGCCTGCGCGGAGCTCGGCTTCCGCGCCGAGCCGGACAAGAACGCCGGCGCGGAGCCGGGCCACGGGCCGATCCCGGTGAACGTCCGCGACGGGGTGCGGATGAACGCCGCGATGGCCTACCTGTCGCCGCGCCGCGGCCACCCGGGGCTGAGCGTGCGCGGCGACACCAGGGTGACCGGGGTGGTGGTCGAGGGCGGCCGGGCGGTCGGCGTCCGGACGGCGGCGGGCGTCGTGCGGGCCGACGAGGTCGTCCTGGCAGCAGGTGCGGTGGGCTCGCCGCACCTGCTGCTGCTGTCGGGGATCGGGCCGGCCGCGCAGCTGCGGGCGGCCGGGGTGCCGGTGCTGGTCGACCTCCCCGGGGTCGGTGCCGAGTTCAGCGACCACCCGGACCTCTACGTGACCTGGCAGCCCCGCCGCCGGCTGCCCACCCCGCGCGGCCTGCCGCCGCTGGCGACCGCCCTGAACACCCCGGCCGAGGGCTCGCCGGCGCACGGCGACCTCGAGGTGATGCCGTGGCTCAAGCCGTTCGGCAAGGTGCTGGTCGACCGGTCGGAGGGGTCGGCGCTGGGCGGCGTCGCCGAGACCCTCCGCCATCCCGGAGCCGTGCTCCGTGCGCTCCGTGGGGCATCCCTGCACCGGCTGCTCGACCAGGCGCGGCGCCGGGACGACCTGTACCTGGCGGTGGCGCTGCAGCAGGAGGACAGCCGCGGGAGCCTGACGCTGACCAGCGCGGACCCGCTCGTCCAGCCGCGGCTGGAGTACCGCTACCTGACGGTGGGGTCCGACCGCCGGCGGATGCGGGAGGTGGTGCGGCTCGCGGCCGAGCTGCTGCGCACTCCCGGGTTCGCCCCGCTGGTCGCCGGGCGCACCGGCCTGCCCGACGACGTGCTGGCCGACGACCGGGAGCTGGACCGCTGGACCCGCCGGCACCTGGCCACCGCCATCCACCTGGCCGGCACCGCCCGGATGGGGCCCGACGGCGACCCCGGGGCGGTCGTCGACCAGCGCCTGCGCGTCCGGGGTGTCGAGGGGCTGCGGGTGGTGGACACCTCGGTGATGCCCCGGGTGACCTCGCGGGGCCCGGCCGCGACCGCGGTGATGATCGGCGAGCGCGCGGCGGAGCTGATGACCGGCGGCTGAGCGCCGCGCGTAGGCACCTCCTGCCTCCGGCCCGCTCCAGGGGCCCGGCCCGAGCTTGCGAGGGTTGGGGAGGAGCGGGTCCTTCTTCAGCGGACCGCGCGGATGTCCGTGCTGGTGTTGGACAGCGGCGACCAGGCGTCCGGGTGCTTCTCGCCGGTGTCCACCACCCAGGACGGCGTGCGGGTGGCCGTGGTGGCGCCGCGCTTCTCCGTGGGTCGGGCGCTCAGGCTCACGATCAGGGCGAGGAGCACGAGCAGCCCGACGAGCACGCCGGCGATGACCAGGAGTGTCGACAACATGACGTGGAAGTTAGTGGTGCGAACTGGTCCGTGTCAGCGACGCACGGCGGGCAGAAGTACCCAACCTGGACGTGGCAGTCGGGAGAGTCTGCCAGTTGACGGCGCCCGGAGGAATCCGCTGGGGGACGCCCTCGGCGGAAGTGGCCAGTTCGCCGGCCGGCTCAGCGGTCGATCGGCAGGCCGGTGTAGTTCTCCGCGAGCTCGCGTGCGGCGGCCTCGGACGAGCAGACCCGGCGCAGCTGCGACAACTGCAGCTCGGCGTCGAAGTCGTCGCCGGAGGTGTGCAGCATCGAGGTCATCCACCACGAGAAGTGCGTGCAGCGCCAGACCCGGGCCAGCGCGCGGTCGGAGTAGCTGTCGACCAGGTCGGTCCGGTGCTCGGCGAGCAGCCGGACGAGCGCCTCGGCCAGCAGCGTGACGTCGGCGACGGCCAGGTTGAGGCCCTTCGCGCCGGTCGGCGGCACGATGTGCGCGGCGTCCCCGGCCAGGAACAGCCGGCCGCGGCGCATCGGCGCGCTGACGAAGGAGCGCATGGGCAGGATCGACTTCTCGGTCACCGGCCCGGTCTGCAGCGTCCACCCGTCGATCCCGAGCCGGGTGGAGAGCGCCGCCCAGATCCGGTCGTCGGACCACTCCCCGATCTGCTCGGCGGGGTCGACCTGGATGTAGAGCCGGGAGACCGACGGTGACCGCATCGACAGCAGGGCGAAGCCGTCGGGGTGCCAGGCGTACACGAGCTCGTCGGCCGACGGCGCGACGTCGGCCAGGATGCCCAGCCAGGCGAAGGGGTAGGTGCGCTCCCACACCCGGCCGTCCGTGCCGGCGGTGACCAGCGGGCGGGACACCCCGTGGAAGCCGTCGGTGCCGGCGACCACGTCGCAGTCCAGCACCTGGGCGACCCCGTCGGCGTCGGTGAACCGGATCCGCGGGGAGTCGCCGTCGACGTCCTCCGGGGTGACGTCGGAGACGCCGAACAGCAGCGGCGGGCCGTCGTCCAGCTGGGCGGCGATCAGGTCCTTGGTGACCTCGGTCTGCCCGTACACCCACACCTTGCGCCCGCACAGCTCCTCGAAGTCGAGGTGGTGCCGGGTGCCCGGGTACTGCAGGTGGATGCCGTCGTGCGGCAGGCCCTCGCGGTCGAGGCGGGCGCCCATCCCGGCGTCGCGCAGGGTCTGCACGGTGTGCTGCTCGAGGATGCCGGCGCGGATCCGGGCCTCCACGTAGTCGCGGGACCGGTTCTCCAGCACGACCGTGTCCACGCCCTGCAGCTGGAGCAGCCGCGAGAGCAGCAGTCCGGCGGGCCCGGCGCCGATGATCCCCACCTGAGTACGCATCGGCCGAGTGTGACCCGGGCTGCCGGGGGTGGCGAGCACGCCCTTCCACTCAACGGAATCGGAACCGGGCGGCGTCCCCGCCGGTCAGCGGAACTCCGCCGCCCGCGCCAGGGCCCGGCCGATGCCGCGCGCCGCGACCTGCAGGACCGGTACCAGCCGTGCGGTGTCCCGGCGGTGCACCGGGACGACGATGCCCAGCGCGGCGGCGACCACCGGGCCGGTCGGCCTCTCCACCGTCACCGGGACGGCGACCGAGGTGGCGCCCAGGGACATCTCCTCCGAGGTGCGCGCGGCCCCGCGCCGCCGGACGTCGGCCAGCTCCCGGGACAGCACCCGCGGGTCGACGACGCTGTGCCGGGTCTCCCGGGTGAGGCTGCGCAGCGTCTGCTCGAGGACGTCGTCGGGCGCGGCGGCCAGCAGCACCTTGCCGACCCCGGTGGCGTGCAGCGGCAGCCGGCTGCCCACCTGGCTGACCACCGGCACCGACTCCCGGCCGGAGATGCGCTCGACGTACAGCGCCCGCAGCCCGTCGCGGACCGCCAGGTGCACGGTGTCCCGGGTCGCGGTGTGCACGTCGAGCAGGAACGGGGCGGCGACCTGCCGCAGCTCCAGCTGGACCGGGGCGAGGAGGCCGAGGTCCCACAGCTTGCGGCCGATCTCGTAGCGGCCGTCCGGCCGGCGGGACAGCGCCCCCCAGGCGACCAGCTCCGCGAGCAACCGGTGCGTGGTGGTCAGCGGGGTGCCCGACCGCTCGGCCACCTCGGACAGCGTCAGGCGGGGGTGGGTGCTGGCGAAGGCGTCCAGCACGCCCAGCGCGCGCGAGGTCACCGACCTGCCCGCTGCGGTGGCGCCGCCGGCCACTCGGCACCTGCCTTCTGTTCAGTGGAAGTCGAAGCTGTCGCAGGGTAGTCCCGGCGTCGTACCTTCTCCGGCATGACCGGGACCACATCGCGGGAGCCGCGACCGCCGTCGGAGAGCGCGCTGATCCTGCCGCACTACCTGCGCGAGGCCGAGGAGCGACGGACGCCCGTCGGCTACCCGGGCTACCGCAGCACCGCCCTGCGGGCCCCGCTGCGCACGCCGGTCGACCTGCCGCAGCGGCTCACCGAGGTCACCGGTCCCGTCCTCGGTCAGGACCGGGTGACCGCGGCCGACGCCGACCTCACCCTGCGCAGGGGCGGCGAGGCGCAGGGCCAACGGATCTTCGTGTTCGGGCGGGTGCTCGACAGCGACGGCCGGCCCGTGCCGGACGCCCTGGTGGAGGTGTGGCAGGCCAATGCCGCCGGCCGCTACCGGCACGTGGGCGACAACTGGCCGGCCCCGCTCGACCCGCACTTCGACGGCCTGGGCCGGGTGATCACCGACGGCCTGGGCCGCTACGAGTTCACCACCATCAAGCCCGGGGCCTATCCGTGGGGCAACCACCACAACGCCTGGCGCCCGGCGCACATCCACTTCAGCCTGTTCGGCTCGGCGTTCACCCAGCGCCTGGTCACCCAGATGTACTTCCCGGGCGACCCGCTGTTCGAGCAGGATCCGATCTACAACTCGATCCCGGCGTCGGCCCGGCACCGCGCGATCAGCACGTTCGACCTGGACCGCACCCAGGACAACTGGGCGCTGGCCTTCCGCTGGGACATCGTGCTGCGGGGCAGCGGGCAGACGCCCTTCGAGACCGACGACGATGGGGACGTCGCGTGAGCGACGGGCGAGGGAGCATCGCAGTGAGCGCCAGCGAACGAGGAGCGGATCGAGTCCGGAGCCACGCCGGAGGTGTGGCCTGATGGACCGACACTTCTCCCGGCAGGTGCTGGACGCCGACGAGAGCAACGACCGGTACGAGGGGATGCCGCGGCGCGGCTCGGGCTTCCTGGACGAGCCGCTCCGGCGGGGCACGACCCCCAGTGCGACGGTGGGGCCCTACCTGGCCATCGGGCTCACCTGGGCCGACGGCCCCGACGTCGTCCCCGAGGGCACCGAGGGCGCGGTCTGGCTGCGCGGCCGGGTCCTCGACGGCAACGGCCACCTGGTGCCGGACGCCATGATCGAGACCTGGCAGGCCGACCCGGACGGCGGGTTCGACCACCCCGACGCCCCGCAGGGCGCGCGCCGGTTCCCCGGGTTCCGCGGCTTCGGGCGCTCGCACACCGTGCAGCCGCCCGGGGAGTACGGGATCCGCACGCTCAAGCCCGGCCGGGTGCCCGACGGCAAGGGGGGCCTGCAGGCGCCGCACGTCGACGTCTCGCTGTTCGCCCGCGGCCTGCTCGACCGCGTGGTCACCCGGATCTACTTCGGTGATGAAGCGGCGGCCAACGCGGAGGACGACGTCCTGCAGCGGCTGCCCGACGACGCCGCGCGGCGGACGCTGATCGCCCGGCCCACCGCGGACGGGTACCTGCTCGACTTCCACCTCCAGGGCGAGGACGAGACCGTCTTCTTCGCCCTGTGAGCGGGCCGGCGCTGTGACGGGCCTGCTCGACGGCACGTTCGCCCGCGGCCCGGTGGCCGGGGCCGTCGGCGGCGACGCGTGGCTGCACGCGTTGCTGGCAGCCGAGGCCGCCCTGGCCCGGGCCGCCGCCCGGGTGGGACTGGTGGCCGGGACAGCGGCCGACGAGGTGGCCGAGGTCTGCGCGCAGCCGGCCCGGCTCGACCTCCCGACGGTGTACCGGAAGGCCGCCGACGCGGGGAACCCCGTCCCGCCGCTGGTGCGTGCCCTGCAGGACGCGGTCGGCCCGCATGCCGCCCGCGCCGTGCACGTGGGCGCCACCAGCCAGGACGTCGTCGACACCGCGGCGATGCTGCTGTCCCGGCGCGCACTGACGCTGCTGGACGCCGAGCTGTCCGCGGCCGCGGCCTCGTGTGCCGCACTGGCCGCCGCGCACCGCGACGACGTGCTGATCGGCCGCACCCTGATGCAGCAGGCGCTGCCGGTGACCGTCGGGCTCAAGGTCGCCACCTGGCTGGCCGGGCTGGACGGCGTCCGCGCCCGGCTGGACACCGTCGCCGGGGCGCTGCCGGTCCAGTACGGCGGCGCCGTCGGCACCCTGGCCGCCAGCTCCGGGTCGGGGGTGGACCTGCGCCGAGCGTTCGCCGCCGAGCTCGGCCTGTCGAGCACCGACGTCCCCTGGTTCACCGTCCGGTTGCCGATCGCCGACCTCGCCGGCCTGCTCGGCGCCGCCGCCGGGGTGGTCGCCACCATCGCGCTGGACGTCGTGCTGCTGGCCCAGACCGAGGTGGCGGAGGTGGCCGAGGTGGCCCCCGGCCGCGGTGGTTCCTCGGCGATGCCGCACAAGAACAACCCGGTCGCGGCGATCTCCGCCCGCGCCTGCGCCCGCCGCGCGCCCGGGCTGGTCGCCACCCTGCTGGCCGCCATGGAGCAGGAGCACGAGCGGGGGGCGGGCACCTGGCACGCCGAGTGGCCCACGCTCACCGAGCTGCTGTCGACCGTCGGGTCCGCGGTGTCCTGGCTGGCCGAGTCGCTGTCGGTGCTCCGCTGGGACACCGTCCGGATGGCGGCCACCGTCTCCGCCGCCGCCGACCCGCAGCTGGCCGGCGCGCTCGCCGAGGCGCTGGCCCCCGCGCTGGGCGCCGGTCCCGCACACGAGGCCGCCGCCGACGCGGTCCGGGCCGCCGCGGCGTCCGGGCGCCGGTTGGCCGACGTCGTCCCGGAGGTGCTGGCCGCTCATCCCGGGGTGGACGCCGCGGCCGTGCTGGCCGGCTCCGCGCCGGACGTCGGTGAGGCCGGCGCGCAGGTCGACGCCGCCCTCGCCAGCCACGTCGTCGCCGTCCAGGGCGACCCGATCCAGGAGGCCGCTCCGTGACCGCCATCCCCGTGCACGCCGTCGTCGAGGGGCCGGACGACGCCCCGGTCCTGGTGCTGTCCAACTCGCTGGGGGCCGACCTGGCCATGTGGGACCCCCAGCTGCCCGCGCTCTCCGAGCTCTTCCGGGTGGTCCGCTACGACACCCGCGGGCACGGCCGCTCGCCGGTGCCCGGCGGCGACTCGACCATCGACGACCTCGCCGACGACGTCGTCGCGCTGCTCGACCGGCTCGGCGTCGAGACCGCGCACGTGGCCGGGCTGTCCGTCGGCGGCATGACGGCGCTGCGGCTGGCCGTGCGCGAGCCGCAGCGGGTGGCCACCCTGGCGGTGCTGTGCAGCTCGGCGTACACCGGCAACGAGCAGAGCTGGCGGGACCGGGCGCACACCGCGCGGACCGAGGGCACCGGCGCGCTGGCCGACGCCGTCGTCGGCCGCTGGTTCACCCCCGGCTACGCCGCCGCGCACCCCGACCTGGTCGCCCGGATGCGCGCCACCATCGCCGGCACTCCCGACGAGGGCTACGCCAGCTGCTGCGCGGCCATCGGCGGCATGGACCAGCGCGCCGACCTGGGCTCGATCACCGCTCCCACGCTGGTCGTCTCGGGGGCGGAGGACCCGGCGCTTCCGCCCGACCACCAGCAGCTCATCGCCGACGGCATCCCCGGGGCCCGGCTGCTCACCGTCTCGCCCGGTGCCCACCTGGCCAACATCGAGCGGGCCGGCCAGGTCACCGACGCCCTGATCTCCCACGCCACCGGAGGCACCCGATGACCGACCCTGCGCCGTTGACCACCGACGACGAGCGCCGCGCCGCGGGCATGCGGGTGCGCCGGGAAGTGCTGGGCGACGCGCACGTCGACCGGGCGGTCGCCGCGGTCACGCCGCTCACCGCCGACTTCCAGGATTTCATCACCCGGGTGGCCTGGGGCGACCTGTGGCAGCGGCCCGGGCTGGCCCGCCGGGAGCGGAGCATGCTCACCCTGGCGATCACCGCGGCGCTGCGGCACTGGGACGAGTTCGCGCTGCACGTGAAGGCCGCGGTGCACAACGGGCTCACCGACGAGGAGATCGCCGAGGTGTGCCTGCACACCGCCGTCTACGCCGGTGTCCCGGCGGCCAACCACGCCCTCGCGGTCGCCAGGCCGATCCTGGCCGAGCTGCGGGCCCAGGCCTGAGGCCGTCCGGTCGTCCTGGTGGGGGTGTGTCCTCCCCCGTCCGGGTGGAGCGGCCGGTGTCCCTCGGTTCGGGCCCGGCTACAGCGGGTAGACCAGAGCGGCCGCCCGAGGAGGCGCGCACCGTCCGTCGAGGAGCACGGCACCTGCCGCCGCAGTGCTCGACCGCAGGAGGCTGAGCACCGCGTGACCGCAGCACTGCCGGCGTGGCCTCCGCTCCGGGTGGCCAGCGTGCCGCCCGGCGGCGCCTACCTGGACGCGATCCTGGCGCCGGACACGGTGCGGGTCGGCCCGGCCACGTCGCCCAGCCCGTGGTGGGACCCCGACCACCTGGTCGCCTCCGCCGCCGACGTCGACGTGCTGCACGTCCACTCCGGTTACGAGTCGCTGAGCCGTGCCCAGCTCGAGGCGTGGACGGCGGCGGTCCGGCGCACCGGACTGCCGCTGGTGGTGACCGTGCACCAGCTGCGGCCCGTCGAGGGCGCATCGCTGGCCCGGCACCGGGCCCAGCTGGCCGCCCTGCTGGCCACCGCCGAGGTCGTCCTCACGCTCACCCGCGGTGCGGCCGACGAGATCGCCGACCGGTACGGCCGCACCGCGATCGTGGTGGCCCATCCCTCGCTGGCCGCCCCCACCCCGGGCATCGGCCGCGAGACCCGGCTGGTCGGGCTCTACCTGGGCCGGTTGGGCCCGGGCATCGCCGAGCCCGCCGGGCTGGTGCGCGGCGCGCTGTCCGGCGCGGTGTCCGGCGGTGGCCGGCTGCGGGTGGACGTGCACCCCGACGTCGACCTGGCCGTCGACCTCCCCGAGCTCGCCGGGTACGCCGAGGACCAGCAGCTCGAGCTGCGCCGCAGTCATCCGCGCGACCCCGCCGCCTGCGTCCGGAACCTGCAGGAGTTGCACGTCTCGGTGCTGCCGCACCGGGCCTGCACCCACTCCAGCTGGGTGGAGATGTGCCGGGACGCCGGCACCCGGGTCGTCGCGCCGCGGGGTGGGTACCTCGCCCAGCAGTGGTCCGACGTCGTCGCCTACGACAACGACACCCGGACCGGGCTGGACGCCACGTCGCTGTCCTCGGCGGTGGTGGCCGCCCTCACCCGGCCGGTTCCCGGCCGGGTCGACCAGGACTGGCGGGCCGAGCAGCGTGCGGCGGTCCGCCGGGTGCACGCCGAGGTCTACGCCCAGGTCGCCGGCGACCGCCTGTCCGCCTGACCGCCGGCCGCCGGCTCAGTCCTCGCCGGGCGGGTGGGTGGCGTGCGGCAACCGCACGGTGAACATCGTGCCGCCGGGCAGGCCGGCCACGGCGACCGTGCCGCCGTGCGCGGTGACCACGGCGTGCACGATGGCCAGCCCCAGCCCGGTGCTGCCCGCGGTGCGGGACCGGGAGGAATCGCCCCGGGCGAAGCGCTCGAATACCTGGCCGCGCAGGTGCGGGGGGATGCCGGGGCCGTCGTCGACCACCTCGATCCGCGCCCAGCCGTCCACGGTGCACAGCCGCGTCGTCGCCGTCGTCCCCGCGGGCGTGTGGGCCCGCACGTTGGCGAGCAGGTTCGCCACCACCTGGTGCAGCCGCGCCGGATCGCCGGGCACCAGCACCGGGGTGTCGGGCAGCTCCAGCTGCCAGCGGTGGTCGGGGCCGGCGACGTGGGCGTCGCTGACCGCGTCCACGACCAGCGCGGTCAGGTCGACCTCCTCGGTGGACAGCTCGCGACCGGCGTCCAGCCGGGCGAGCAGCAGCAGCTCCTCGACCAGCGCGGACATCCGCAGCGCCTCGGACTCCACCCGGCCCACGGCGTGCCCCACCTGGGCGGGCAGCTCCCCGCCCTGCCGACGCACCAGCTCGGTGTAGCCGCGGATCGACGACAGCGGCGTGCGCAGCTCGTGGCTGGCGTCGGCGACGAACTGGCGGACCTGGGTCTCCGAGGTCTGCCGAGCGGCCAGCGACTCCTCGACGTGGTCGAGCAGCCGGTTCAGCGCGGTGCCCACCTGGCCCACCTCGGTGCGCGGGTCGGTGTCCTGCGGAGGTACCCGTTCCACCAGGCGCACCTCCCCGCTGGACAGCGGCAGCTCCGACACCCGGGTGGCGGTGCCGGCCACCCGGGCCAGCGGGCGCAGCGTGCGGCGGATGACGAGCACCGCGGCGCCGGCGGCGGCCCCCAGCCCGAGCAGACCGACCAGCACCTCGACGGTGACCAGGTTGGCGACCGCGGCGGAGGTGCTGGTCAGGGGGAGCCCGTTGACCAGCACGTCCCGGTCCGGCTCGGAGACGGCGACGACCCGGTACTCCCCGAGGTCGCCGCCCAGGTCGACCGTGCGCGGCTCGCCGTCCACCGGGACGCCGGCGAGCTGGGCCTGCTGGGCGCTGCTCAGCGGCGTGACCCCGAAGCGCGGGCCGAGCACCCCCGACTGGACGACGTTCCCCTCGACCATCCGGACACCCAGCGTCCCCTCGCCCTGGCCGCGGGCGTACAGGAAGACCGGGCCACCGGGGTCGTCCGGGTCGGCTCCGGGGCCGTCGGCTCGTCGTGGCGGGCCGTCGTAGCCGGGCTGCCGGTCGTAGTTCTTCGAGCGGAAGGTCACGTCCTCCAGCCGGGCGTCGACCTGATCGACCAGCTCGGCGCGCAGCGCGGCGGTGGAGACGATCCCGACCAGCGCGAGCACGAGGACCAGCGGGACCAGGAAGGCGACCAGCAACCGCGTGCGCAACGGCAGCCGGCGCGTCGCGCCCCGGATCCGGCGGTCGGTCACCGGGAGGGCGGTCTGGTCATGCGGCGGGCTTGATCACGTACCCGGCACCCCGCAAGGTGTGGATCATCGGCGAGCGGCCGGCGTCGATCTTGCGGCGCAGGTAGGAGATGTAGAGCTCGACGATGTTGCCCTGGCCGCCGAAGTCGTACTGCCACACCCGGTCGAGGATCTGCGCCTTGGACAGCACCCGCTTGGGATTGCGCATGAGGTAGCGCAGCAGCTCGAACTCGGTCGCGGTGAGCCGGATGTCGGTGCCGTCGCGGGTGACCTCGTGGCTCTCCTCGTCCAGGGTGAGGTCGCCGACCACCAGCAGGCCGTCGTCGGCGACGACGCGGCTGGTGCGCCGGAGTAGCCCGCGCAACCGGGCCGCGACCTCCTCCAGGCTGAACGGCTTGGTGACGTAGTCGTCGCCGCCGGCGGTGAGCCCGGCGATCCGGTCGGCGAGGGCGTCCTTGGCGGTCAGGAAGACCACCGGCACCAGCGGGGAGTCCGCGCGCAGCCGGCGCAGCACCTCCAGGCCGTCCATGTCCGGGAGCATGACGTCCAGCACCACGGCGTCGGGCCGGAAGTCGCGGGCCGTGCGGACCGCCTCGGTGCCGTCGGGCGCGGTGCGCACGTCCCAGCCCTCGTAGCGCAGCGCCATCGACAGCAACTCGCAGATCGAGGGCTCGTCGTCGACGACCAGCACGCGCAGCGCGGTGCCGTCGGGGCGGGTGAGCTGGGCCCGGGATCGGGTCGCCGCGGAAGTCGTGGTCATGAGGCGACTGTGCGCGGGTTTCCTGCACGCTCCCTGAGCGTGCCCGGGGAAGTGGCTGTGACGACCGGACCGTCCGCTCATGGGCCGGAGATCGCCTCGATCGCCGCTTCCGCCTGGGCGCGCAGGCCGGCGGAGATCGGTGCCGATCCGGCCACCTCCGCGGCGGCCGCCTGCCCCTCCTCGCTGACCACGTAGCCCAGGAACGCCTTCAGCAGCTCGGCGACCTGCGGATCCTCCTGCCGCAGGCAGCCGATGTGGTAGCTGATCAGCACGATCGGATAGCGGCCCGACGACCTGGTCTCGCGGTCGATGGCCACCGCGTGGTCGTGCTCCCCGCGGCCGGGTAGCTGCTCGGCGTCCTCCACGGCCGCGGCCGCCGCCGCGGGGGAGGGGGCCACGAACTCCTCGCCCACCCGGATCCGGGCCACCCCGAGCTCACCCACCTGGCTCAGGTCGGTGTAGCCGATGGTGCCCTGCCCGCCGGCGACCGCGGCGATGACGCCGGAGTTGCCCTGGGCCGCCTCGCCGCCCTCGACCGGCCACTCGCCGGCGGGCTCGTACGGCCAGGCCGGCCCGCCGGCCGCCGCCAGGTACTCGGTGAAGTTCTGCGTGGTGCCGGAGTCGTCGCTGCGGTTGACCGGGGTGATCCGCAGGTCGGGCAGCGGAGTACCGGGGTTGTCCGCGGCGATGGCGGGGTCGTCCCACCGGGTGATCTGGCCGGCGAAGATGCCGGCCAGCGTGGTGGGGGAGAGGTTCAGCTGGTCGATGCCCTCGAGATTGGTGACGACGGCGATCGGGGAGACGTAGTTCGGCAGCTCGAACACCCCGGCGTCGCCGCAGCGCGCCTCGGCGGCCCGGAGCTCCTCCTCGTCCAGGGCGGCGTCGGACCCGGCGAAGTCGATGCCGCCGGAGAGGAACTGCTCACGGCCGCCACCGGAACCGATCGGGTCGTAGCTGACGGTCACCCCGGGCTGGAGCGCGCTGAACCCGGCGGTCCAGCCCTGCATGGCGGCCTGCTGCGCGCTCGACCCGGCACCCACGAGAGTGCCCTCGAGCTGCTCGCCGCCCGCCGTGCCGGTCCGGCGCTCGTTGGGAGGTACGTACGTCGCGAGGGCGACGGAGCAGCCGCCGACCACGATCGCGGTGAGGAGGACGCCGATCTTCCTGCCGAGCGTCACGCGAGCCCTCCGCCGTCCGGTCCGCGGCCGGCGCGGCAACGGACCTCGTCCTGGCGCGAACCGGGGTGGAGAAAGTCTGGGTGGGCAGGGGCGGGGTCGAACCGCCGACCTCTCGCTTTTCAGGCGAGCGCTCGTACCGACTGAGCTACCTGCCCCCTCCCGGCACCGACGAATCGGGCACCGGGCGGCGACCCTGACGGGACTCGAACCCGCGACCTCCGCCGTGACAGGGCGGCGCGCTAACCAACTGCGCTACAGGGCCTTGCTGTGTCGTGCTGCGTCGTGCTGTGCCGGCTGACCGGCACCGGTGGTGCGTGCCCCCAACGGGGTTCGAACCCGTGCTACCGCCTTGAAAGGGCAGCGTCCTGGACCACTAGACGATGGGGGCTCGTGCGCCGGAGGCAGGGAGAACGATACATGGCCCCGGTGGCGCCGCACGACGCACCCCCCGCCGGGGAGATCCTCGACGTGTCGCCGGGGGCTCCGGCCGGTCGGCTGCGACCCTGTCGGCATGCACAGTCGCCGTCGCCCCGCCGCTCTGGTCACCGCCACGCTGGTGCTGTCCGCCACCGGTCTGCTGGCCGGGTGCGGCCAGCAGACCGGTACCGACGAGGCCGCCAGCACGGGCAGCGCACCGGCGACCGTCGTCGAGAGCAGCGACGCCGGCGGCACCAGCGCGCCGGCGGCCGGCACCTCCGGGGCGGAGGCGAGCGGTGGTGGCGGTCAGCCCTTCCCGGGTGACACCTCGCCCGACACCGCCGAGCCGGTCGACGCCGATGGGCTGACCGTGACCGACGTCCGGATCGGGGCGCACGACGGCTTCGACCGCGTCGTGCTGGACGTGGGCGGCCAGGGCACTCCCGGCTGGGACGTCCAGTACGTCGACGCGGCCACCTCGCAGGGGCGCGGCGACCCGGTCGACCTGGCCGGCCCGGCCTACCTGCGGGTGATCCTCACCGGCGTCACGTATCCCTACGAGTCCGGCCTGGAGGAGCGTGCGCGCGGCGCGGTGACCTCGCCGGACACCAACGCCGTCACCGGCGCCTGGTACGACGGCACGTTCGAGGGTCAGGCCCTGGTCTACGTCGGGACGTCGGCGGAGCAGCCGTTCCGGGTCTACGCGCTCGACGACCGCAGTCGGGTGGTCATCGAGGTCGCCACCGGCTGAGTGCGGTCAGCTGAGTCCGGCGGTCAGTGCCACGGAGTCGTCGGTGACCGTGGTGCAGGTCAGCGACAGCGGGCCGGCCGAGACGCTCTCGCCCTCGGCGCAGGACACGCTGGCGTTGCCCACCGACAGGGTGGCGCGGCCGTCCTGCACGCCGCCGAAGGCGAGCGAGGTGCCGAGGATCTCGGCCTCCGCGCCGCTGCCGGTCAGCGTGACCGTGCACTCGTTGTTCGCGCAGCTCACGTTGTCGGAGCTGAAGCTGCAGGCGGCCAGGGGCAGCACCAGCAGGGCGGCAGCCGTGGCCAGGCCGGCGGAGCGGAGGGTCAGCGGGGAAGCCATGTCGCCACGGTAGGGGCTCAATCGGTGGGCGACGGTGAGGGGGACGGGGACGTGCCGTCCACACCCTCGATGTCCACCCCCTCGATCTCCCCGCTGCCGCCGTCCCCGCTGCCGGTGTCCTCGCCACCGCCGTCCTCGCCACCGCCGTCCTCGCCACCGGTGGGCAGCGGCTGGACGTAGCTGCGCTCGATGGTGACCTCGGACTGGCCGAGCCCGCCCAGGGTGATCTCGTCGTAGGCGGTGAGCTCGCCGGTGGCGCGGTCGACGTAGAGCAGCGTGGCGGTGAGCGGGGTGGGGTCCTCACCCTGCAGGCCGCGCAGCCCGGCACCCCCGGTCGAGCCCTGCACCATCAGCCGGGTGCCGTCGTCGAGCACCGAGACGTCGCGGTCGTGGGTGTGCCCGGCCAGCACCAGCGGCACGACGCCGTCCAGCGGCGGAGCGGCCTTCGGGTCGTGGACCATCGCGATGTCCGGCGGCTCGGGCAGGGCCGCGGCGAGGTCGGCCAGTTCCTCCCCGTTGGCCTCCAGGCTCTCCGCGGCCTCCGAGGAGTCCTTGTCGGGGGTGAAGCGCGGGTCGGCGGCCCCGGCCACGGTGATCCCGGCGACGGTGACCGAGGAGTCGTCCAGGACCGTCGTGTTCGGCTGGGCCGCGACCGCGGCGGCGGTGACGGCCGAGTCGTGGTTGCCACGGATGTAGACGTAGGGGACGCCGAGGTCGCCGACGGCGGACAGCATCTGGTTCTCCGGCACGCTGCCCCAGTCGGTGATGTCGCCGGTGTCCAGCACCGCGTCGACCGCGAACTGCTCCACGATCTCGGTCATCAGATCGAATCCTGACGGGGCGAGGTGCAGGTCGGAGACGTGCAGCAAGGTCACGGTGTCCGCCGAGCCGGCCGGCACCGGCAGCGCGGACACCGCCGCGTAGAGGTTGCTCACGTTGACGACGAGGTCCTCCAGGGAGGCCCGGTAGGCGTCGAAGCGGGCGACGATGTCCTCCGCGCTGCCGATCAGGCTGGTCGCGTTGACCAGCAACCCGGTGTAGGTCGGCTGCGAGAGAGCCTCCGGGCGCCAGGTCGCCGCCCCGAGACCGGCGGTGCCGGTGACGAGCGCGGCGGACAGCCCGAGGGCGATCAGCGGTTCCCGGCGGCGGCGCAGCACCACGAGCGAGGTGAGCGCCGCCCCGCCGAGTGCGGCGGCGCCCGTCGTCCAGGCCAGCCGCTCGACGGCGGCGCGCAGATCGGCACTGACGGTGTCGACGATGCTGTCCAGCCGGGCGGGGTCGTTGGCGAGGGTCAGTGCCCGCACCTCGTCGACCCGGCGCAGCTGGACGTCCAGACGCAGCGGGCCGTCGTAGGCGTCGACGGCCAGCGCGCCGAGCGGGGGGATCTCCAGCTGGGCCCCGCCGCCGGTCGGCCGGAACGACACCGTGGCGTCGAAGGGGCCGATCGGCGCCTCGACGTGCGCGAAGAGCACCACCCCGAGCACCGCACCGGCGGTGGCGACCAGGACCCGGACCACCCAGCGGACCACCCGGTCGCGGGCGCGTGGGGACAGCTGGAGGTTCGCCCCCACGGTCGGCGCGGACGCCGCTGGCTCGGTCACGCCGTCGAGGCTAGTGAGCGCGGGGGATGCGCGTCGTCGGATGACGGGCCGCGGGGCTACTCAGTCGTGCTGGGCGGTGCCGGTCGAGAACACCCAGGCACGCAGAGCCACGAACCGCATCGCCCCGATGGCGCCGGTGACCGCGGTGACCAGGCTGATCTGGGCCAGCGCGTGGACGTCACCGAACAGCGCGTGGAAGCCGGCCAGCGACAGCGAGGTCGCGATCAACCCGACGGCGGCCAGGCCACCGCCCTCCCACTGCGCGGTGAACCAGGAGACCCGGCCGCCGGCGTGGAAGGTCAGCCGGCGGTGCAGCTCGTTGGCCAGCAGGGTGGAGAGGACGGCGCCGATCAGGTTGGCGAGCTGGTCGCCGAACCCGTTGGCGGTGATGAAGACCAGGCCGTAGAGCAGTGTCGACAACCCGCCGACGACCACGAACCGGGCGAACTGGCCGAACGTGTCGTCGCCCCGCAGGTGGTTGCGGGCGTGGGTGACGGCCTGGGTGACGGTGTCACCCGCCCGGTGCAGGCCGGTGCCGGCGATCTCCGCCGTCCCGCCCGCCTCGCCGGCCAGATGGCCGCGGCGGAGCAGGGACGGGCAGGTCACCGGGGGCCTCCTGACGGGCGCGTGGACGTTTCTCGGACAGCAGGGAGCGAACCGGCCGTCGACCGGGGGAACCAGTGTCGCCCCTGGGTATTCCCTGTGTCCCCCCATTTCGGCCCGTGTCTCGTATCACGATCCATCCGCGGGCCCGAGGCCGCCGTGCCCCGGCCGGCAACCACCGGCAACCGGCGGGTTCCGCCCCGTCCTCCCCGGGTAGGGCAACGCGCATGAGCCTGCTGGGTGTGCTGGACCGCATCGCCGACCTGCCGACCTTCGACAAGGCCATCGAGCCGGCCCGCAAGGCGGTCAACTCGCTGCTCCGCCCCCAGGTGATCCGGGACGCGCTGCACGGCACCTGGATCGGGCACCCGCTGCACCCGGTGCTGGCCCAGGTGCCGGTGGGCACCTGGGTGTCGGCCGGCGTGCTCGACCTCATCCCGGCCACCCGGCCCGCCGCCACGGTGCTCATCGGCACCGGCGTGGCGGCCGCCGTCCCCACCGCGATGGCCGGCGCCGCCGACTGGTCGGAGCAGGAGATCGGGGTCAAGCGGCTGGGCGTGGTACACGCCGTCGCCAACAGCGTGGCCCTGGGCCTCTACGTCGGCTCGCTGGTGGCCCGCGCCAAGGGCGCCGGGACGCTCGGGCGGGTGCTCTCCTACACCGGCCTCGGCCTGGCCGGCGGGTCGGCGGCGATCGGCGGGCACATGTCCTACGCCCAGTCGTCAGGCGCCTCGCACGCGGCGACGACGGCCCGCACGCTCACGCACGAGTGGATCGACCTGGGGCCGCTCGACGACCTGGCCGAGGGCCGGCCGACGCTGCGCACCGGGGAGGGGCAGGGCGCGCCGGTGCCGCTGGCCGTCGTGCGGCGCGGCTCGCACGTCGACGCCTTCGTCGGCGCCTGCTCCCACCTGGGCGGGCCGCTGGCCGAGGGGGCGGTGGAGGACGTCCGCGGGCACGAGTGCCTGGTCTGCCCGTGGCACGGCTCGGCGTTCGACCTGTCGAACGGGGAGCCGCGGCGCGGCCCGGCGGCCAACCCGCAGGAGAAGCTCGAGGTCCGCTACGAGGGTGGCCGGGTCCTCGCCCGGCTGGCGGGGCGCCACCTGGAGGGCTGACCCCGCCCTACGCTGCGTCCCCATGCGGGGCGCGGCAGGAGCGCTGGTGGCCGCCGGGCTGGTGGCCACCGGCTGCAGCGGAGGTGCGGCGCCGTCCGCGGGAACGCCGACGGCCACGGTGTCCGCTCTCCCCGCCGTGCCGGGGATCGAGGCGGAGGCGGTCCGGCTGCGCACCGACGAGGCCGTCGGTGGGCAGCTCCAGGTGCGCGTCACCGACACCGGGACGACGCCGTTCACCGTCACCGCGGTGGCGATCGACTCTCCGGGGTTCGCGCCGCTGCCGGCGGAACCCGTGTCGGCCACCTTCGACCCCGGGCGGACGATCGACCTGCCCACCCCCTTCGGCCCGGCGCGCTGCGCGGCCGGGCCGGAGCCCGCCGCGGCCCGGTTGACCGTCGTCCGTGCGGACGGGGCGGTGGCGGAGCTGCGGGTGCCGCTGACCGGCGGGACGCTGACCCAGCTGCATGCGGAGGAGTGCGCGCTGGCCGCCGTCCGCGAGGTGGTCGGCATCGCCCTGGCCGACCTGGCCCCGGCGCCGGGCGGCACGCGGCTGACCGGGGCCGTGGTGCTGAGCCGCCGGGCGGGCGGCGAGCCGATCGCGGTGACGGCGCTGGCCCGCAGCGTGCTGCTGGACGCGGTGCCGGACGAGGAGCTGCCGGCAACCCTCGGGCCGGACGCGGACCGGCTGCGGCTGCCGGTGACGTTCGAGCCGGCGACGTGCGAACCGCACGTGCTGGCCGAGGCGAAGAAGCCGTTCGTCTTCCCGCTGACCGTGGTGGTCGGCGGATCCGACGGAGTCGCCGTCGACCTCCCGGTGGACGGCGGCCAGCGCGCGCTGCTGCAGGACCTGGTCGACCGGGTCTGTGGCTGACGGGGGTTCGGCGGCCGGCGGCCCGGGCACCAGGAGCGGGTGTTCTTCCTCTTCTCCAGCCGGCTCGGTTGCCTGGGCAGTCTGCTGGTCTCCGCGGTGCTGACCCTGCTGGTGCTCCTGCTGTTCGACGTGCTCTGACCCGGGTCTGGGAGACTCGCCCCCGCCGGGCCTCTAGCTCAACTGGCAGAGCAGCGGACTTTTAATCCGCGGGTTGTGGGTTCGATCCCCACGGGGCCCACCGCGTTGACCTGGGCGTTTTCCCTTCGTCGGAGTCTCGGCTGCTGGCCGCGCCCACACGGCGCCCACACGCGCGTCCGTGGCTGCCCGCGCGGCGGCGTCCATCCGGTCGGCCAAAGCGGCTAGGTCGTCGTCGAACAGGCCCGAGTACACGTCCAGCGTCATGGCCGCCGAGGCGTGCCCGAGCATCCGCTGGACGCTCTTGACGGTCGCGCCGCTGGCGACGGCGAGAGAGGCGGCGGTGTGCCGGAGGTCGTGTGGGGTGACGTCGCTCAGCCCGGCCGTCCGGACCGCCGGATCGAAGACGGCCCGACGCCAGTTCCGCAGCCGCAGCACCGTGCCGCTGGCCGTGGTCCTCAGCAGGTCGTCGCCCTGCTTGCCCTCGCAGTGGCGGGCCAGCGACTCGGCGAGGGTCGCGGGCAGGGGCACGGTCCGCTGCTGATGGGTCTTCGGTGTGCCGAACTCCAGCCGCCCGCCGACTTCGGTGACCGCCTCGGCGATGGTGAGCCGGCGCCGGAGGAAGTCGACCCGTCGGACCCGCAGGGCGGCCATCTCGCCGAAGCGCAGTCCGGTGTAGGCGAGCAGCCGTATGACGTCCCCGTCCTCACCCGCCGCGTCGGCGAGCCGCTCGACCTCGTCATGGTTGAGGAACCTCGGCTCCTGCCGCGTCACTCGGGGCAGGGGTACGCGCTCGGCCGGGTTGCGGGGGATGCGCCCGTCGCGGACGGCGAGGCCCAGGAGGAGTGAGAAGACGCGGTGGGCCTGGCGGACCGTGCCCGGGGCGGATCCCTGCGTCAGCAGCTCAGCCACCCAGACGGCGACGTCGGCGTGGGTGACGTCGGCGAGCCGGTACCGACTCCACGACGGCAGGACGTGGGTCCGCAGCAGGTTCTCGTACCGGTAGAGGGTGCTCGGCTTGACCCCGGTCTGCGAGGACAGCCATCGATCGGACCACTCCTCGACGGTGATCCGGCCTCGGACTGGCGCCGTCCACGTTTGCGTGACCATGGCTGACGTAGCCTCATCCAGCCAGCGCTGCGCATCTACCTTCCGCGCAAAGCGCCTCTCGTGCTGACGGCCGCCTGGGTCGCGATACCGGGCGCGATAGCGGGTTGAGCCGTCGCTGAGCGTGATGCGGGTGATCGAGCCGTCCATGAGGACCTCCGTAGCGAGGTATGCGTCTCTCAGCGTGCCGGACGCCTCTGACAACGGGCCGCCCTCGTCATCCCCGACATGATTGCGGGCTTCGCTGCTGATCGGCGGATAGGCTGCGTTCTCCTTCCTGGCCTGCGCGTATAGGCGTGGAAGGTAGTTGGCCGTCAATGGCGAGATGCGGATGTCTTGCGGACTGTCGGCGGACTCTGTGCGGAGCAGGATCGTGGCGATGGTTGTTCATCGATCGCCCTCCGGACGACGAGGGCTCCGCTCCCCATAGGGCGGCCGAGCCTGCCGGAAGTATCGCTGTCGCCGGGCGGCCCCGCCCATCCTGTCGAGCGTTACACGCTCTCGCGTGTGTCTACGGAATTGACGCTTCGCGGTCGTCATCCCTGACGCATGACCGCATGCTTGCTGTGGGTTATGGCTGCTTCCACGTGCCAGCTGCGGAACTTCGGCTAGAGAGCTCGGCGTCGGATCCTCTCGACCTGCCTAAACCCGTCACGAGGGTGACCATAGAAAAGCCAGGCCAACAGCCGGTTCCCGGGCATTCATCGAGCGTTCGTGGGCCGACGTCGGCGAACTTTATCGGCAGGAGGCATCCATGTCTGGACGTGTTGAAGGCAAGGTCGCATTCATCACCGGAGCCGCTCGCGGGCAGGGCCGCTCACACGCGGTGCGGCTGGCCCAGGAGGGCGCGGACATTATCGCCGTCGACATCTGCGAACCGGTCCGCAACATTAGCTACGAGTTCCCCACCGAGGCGGATCTCGCAGAGACGGCACGGCAGGTGGAGGCGCTGGACCGGCGGATCATCACGCACAAGGTCGACATCCGGGACTACGACGGGCTCAAGGCCGCCGTGGACGACGGCGTGGCGCAGTTGGGGCGGTTGGACATCGTCGCCGCCAACGCCGGCCTCGGCTCCAGCCCCTACCGGGCGTGGGAGATGCCCGAAGAGGTCTGGCAGGACATGATCGACGTCAACCTGACGGGTCAGTGGCAGACCTGCAAGGCCGCCATCCCCCACATGATCGACGGCGGCAATGGCGTTGCTCTACCTGGCTTCCGATGAGGGCCGGTACGTCACCGGTGTCACCCTCGCTGTCAGCGCCGGCAGCATCGTCACCTGAGGAGTCATCCAGGCAAACCTGTCGTCCGGCCTGCCGTTGCCAGGAGCGCGCAAGGCCGGCTGCGGACATGACCATTCTCGCCGTCGAGGAGGTCGGGCGCGCGCTCTTCGCCGCCCCGGCGTGCTTCCGGCCGTTCATCGCGGTGTGCGTGTTCGCCTGGCTGCGGCTGGGAGGTTCGCCGCGGATCCAGTACGGCACACCCGTATCCCGACCTGCCCGGCGGACGACCGCGCGGCCGTGAGGGTCTTCCTGAGGACGTCACGCGGCGATGCGAAAGAGCACGGATTCAGTAGAGGTAGCGGTCGATGCCGGAGCCGTGGGCCCAGATGTGGTTCATGCGGTCGGCGGTGCGGGCGTGGGCGGCTTCCTCGGGGTCGCTGAGTACGCAGTCGATGCCGGGCGGGGTGGCCCGAAGCCGGGCGGTGAGCAGTCGGGTCTCGTCGGTGGGGGCGAGGTCGAGCAGAGGCCGGCCAGCCGTGCGAGAAGCGAGACCAGCTCGGTGCGGCCGCCCGAGCGGCAGCCGCCGGCGAGCTGCTCGGCGTGGGCGTCGACGAGCTCGGTGATGTCGGGGTGCAGTCCGGGGTGGCCGAGGGCGGCGGCGGTCGCGGAGAGCAGGTCGACGTCGGCAGCGGGCAAGGTGAGCACGGTCATCGGCGCGTGCTCGTAGCGGCCGTCCGGGGCGAGCAGCCGGCCGCACCCTGGCCCCGCTACTGGGTGGGCGCCAGGGCGGTGAGCAGGCGCTGCACGGCGGCGAGAGCGACCCGGTCGGCCAGCGGCGGCGGCAACCGCAGTGGTTCGGTGCCGGCGCTCGGGTTCCGCCGGTCGTCGTCCTCCCACATGCCCAGGCACAGCAGGATCTCCTCCAGGGCGCGCAGCGGCGCCAGCGGCTCGCCGTCGAGGTCGACGACGAGCATGGCGCGCTGCCCCGGCTGGGTTCCGGCGGTTGGTCCGGGGTGGCCGGTCGGCTGCTCAGTCATGGGCGGACCACCGCTCGGTGGCCGACCGGGCCGGTCATGCCGGCGGCCCGGCCGATGTCGGCCCACGCGGCTCCGGCCGCGAGTGCGGTGCGCACCGCCTCGTCCAGCGAGCGGGCGGCGGCGGCCTGCCGGGCGGCGGCCGCCTCGACGTCCTCGAGGGGCTTGCCATCCGGCGATGTGGCGGCGCCAGTCCTGCATCACCCGGTTTTCGTCGGCGGCCTCCAGGTCGGCCCACGGGCCGGTGACGGCGAGCCGCCGCGCCGCGGGGTCGGCCAGCTCCGGTGGTACGCGGGTCCAGGGGGTGCCGCGCCAGCCGCAGGTGCAGCCGGCGGCCCAGCCGACGACCGCGGCGTCCGGGCGCCACTCCTCCGCCTGCTCGGTCACCTCGAGGAGAACCTGGCCGCTGGTGTGGGCGTGCGCGATCCCGTCGCCACGGAGAAGTGTGCTGTCCTGCCAGACGCCTTCGGCGGTGGAGCCGTCGCGGTAGGTCAGCCGCACCCGGTCGCCGTTGCACGGCCCCTCGTCGGGTCGGCGGGCCACCAGCAGACCGCGGGCGCTGCTGGTGCCGGCGCCTTGCGCGCCGTCGGCGAACAGCGGCACCACCCAGCCCTCGTGCTCCTGGTCGTCTACGACCGGGCCCATCCATCCCATGACTCCTCCTCTCGGTGACGTGAGCGTCGCCGTTCCAGCGCTGCCCCGGCCTGTCCCGGTTGGCTTCGGTGGACGACCGTCGTTGTCCACAGCCGGGGCTGGCCGCAAGGCCCCGCCGTGTGCCCGGAGTTCGGAGCCGCAGCGCATCCCGTGCAGCCGCTTCCTCTGGAGGCGCGGGGCTATCGGCGCGGGGACTGGTCTGCTTGTCCGTCGATCCAGGTGCGCAGGTCGGCGCGGCGGTAGAGGACGCGCCGGCCGAGTCGGAAGCTTTTCGGGCCGATGTTCCGGTGTCGCCAGTACCGGAGGGTGGCGACCGGCGCGCGGAGCACGTCCGCGGCCTCGGTGATGGTGAGCAACTCGGGCTCGTGGTCGGCGGTGAGGTCGGGCATGGCTGGCTCCCCGGGGGGTCGTCGGTGGTGAGTGGCTTCACCACAGAAGGCGCCATTTCGGGCCCGGTGGTGACACTGCACAGCCAGCCTTGTCGGACTACCTCCAGTTCTTCTCCTGTAGTGCGCCCCTGGCGTGTCACCCGCCAGCGATGGAGGCCCTTCATCTGCCGACGCCGGAGGCGGCGCCGGGACCGTCGGGGGACAGCCGCGCTCCTGCGGCCGGGTTCGGCCCCGTCCCGATAAGCATTCCCGGGACCCGCCTCCAGTTCGTCTCCGGTCCTTCTCCTGCCGCTGCCTCGGTTGTCCTCCGCGACGCTGTCGCTGACCGATCTGCGCCGCCCGCGCTTGTGAAGCCGTTCTCCGGTAGGCCGACGACCGTCAGGGGACCCGTGTGCCCACAGGACTGGAGGTCCGCTGCTGACCGGGGGGTCCTCCAGTTGTCCTCCTGTTGTCCTCCAGTCAGCCGATGCTGGCCGTGAGCATCGGGGCGCTCCTGCGCAAGTGGTCCGTGTGGACAGCCGCTCCTCGTCCACAACAACCGGGCGGGCGCCGGCCTGGCCACGCTCGACCCATGGCGCTGGACACCGCACCCGGAGCGCGGCAGGACCGCGGAGCCGGTGACCGGCCCGCCACGGCCCTCGGCGACGTGTCGGGTGGGCAAGGCTCCCTGATCGGTGGGCGCGCCGGCATCGTCCTCGCGCCACGGCCGCTGGGGCGGGCCAGGAGCACCCTTCGGGCCACGCTGCGCGTGGCGCCGGCTGCGCCGTCGTCAAGGTCCGCCTGCGGCGGGGCTGTCCTTGCTGATCCCGCGACCCGTCCGGCAGCTCAGCGTAGGGGCCTCCCGCGCCGTCTCCTCCCGACCGGACCAAGATCCTTCCGCCCTTCGGGCGCTCCGCTGCGGAAGCAGTCTTGGTCCGGTCGTCCCCCGCCGCCGCTCCCGGCCCCTGAGCAGAGCTCTGTGCCGGACGGGCCGGGGGGAATGGGTGGCAGGACACCCGTTCCACAGTCCCTCCCGTACCGGCTTCGGCTCCAGTTCCGGGAGGGTCCAGATGACCAACACCAACAGCACACACAGCAGCGCGGCCAGCGGCACGAGCAGCAATCGGACAGGCAGGTGCAGCCGGAGCCGGCGGCCGCAGCTGAGTCCGGCGCAGCGGGAGGCAACCGACGCCGCGCAGGCAGCGAGGATCGCCGCCCTGCACGACCAGATCGGCGAGCAGGTCGAGGCGCTCACCGCCGATCCGCAGTGGCGGGCCTGGGGGCCTCGAACTTTCCGGACTGCGGAGCCGTAGACGCGGGTGAACGCCAGCTCCCGGACAGCCCGCCGACGTCATGGGCGTCGTATCCGATTGAATCGAGGAACTCGGTCGCCGTCTGCTTGTACGCACATGTCCCCTTGACTCGTGGTGACTCACTCGAAGTCACCGAATCGCGAACCGCTGGCATCCTGTGACCATGCGGGCGGACTACGTCGTGGTGGGGGCCGGCGCCGCCGGCTGCGTCCTCGCCGAGCGGCTTTCCCGCGACCCGACAGTGTCCGTCGTTTTGGTGGAGCACGGAGGCCCGGTCCGGAATCCATGGTTCCGGGTGCCGAAGAGCTTCTACGCGGCCATGCGCAGCGCTCGGTACACGCATCGCTATCCCGTGCGGGTAAACGGCTCCGGTCAGGAGACCTGGTTGCGCGGTAAAGCTCTCGGCGGCTCCACGGTGCTCAACGGGATGCTTTACTCCCGCGGCGACCCCGTGGACTACGACGACCTAGCCGCGGCGAATCCCGGGTGGGCGTGGGCGGACATGCTGCCGGCCTTCCTGGCGATGGAGGACCATGCCCTCGGCGCGTCGCCTGACCGCGGCGCCGGAGGCCCGTTGCCGGTCTCCGTCACCAAGGCCGACGACGCGGTCTTGCAGGCGATCTGTGGCGCAGTCGCCTCCATGGGGATCCCGCTGGTCGATGATGTCAACGGGGTGGACGGCGCTCGCATCGGCCCCACGTCGGTCACCATCCGGCATGGCCTGCGCGTCGACGCCGCGTCGGCCTTCCTGGCTCCGGCACGGCGACGCCCGAACCTCGTGGTGGCGGACGACGCGCGGGCCGGACACCTCCTCTTCGACGGTCCGCGTGCCGTCGGGGTGCGGGTGCGACGGCGGGGCGAACGTCTGGACGTGACGGCCCGTCGCCAGGTCATCGTCGCCGCCGGAGCGCTCGAGTCCCCCCTGCTGCTCGAGCGATCGGGCATCGGGGATCCCGAGGTCCTGCGCACGGCCGGCGTCCCCAAGCGCGTGGAGAGCCCGCGCGTCGGAAGGCGATTGATCGAG
Source organism: Modestobacter lapidis (assembly GCA_019779905.1). Taxonomy (GTDB): domain Bacteria; phylum Actinomycetota; class Actinomycetes; order Mycobacteriales; family Geodermatophilaceae; genus Modestobacter; species Modestobacter lapidis. The sequence goes on from JABAKE010000007.1 coordinate 213,221, forward strand.
CAGCGCTCATCACCGTCAAGGCACGCCTGCACCCCGGTGTGGGGCTGGGTCCCCGGCTCGACACCCCGGCCAAACGGCTCATCGCCGTCGGCCGTTACCTCGTGGACCGCGGATGGCCGGTCGGGGCCGGCGCGTACGAGCTGGCCGCGCTGATCTGCGCCGGCGGCGTCGATGGGGCAGGCTCCGCGCGACCCGACACGCAGGTGCTCTTCCGGCCGCTGGCGACCGACGACACCGGCGTCCGACCCGCGCCGCATGCGGGCGTGCTGGTGCAGGGGTACGCGCTGCGCCCCTCGACGGCAGGCTCCGTGCACATCAGCAGCGCGGACGCCGACACCCCACCGTTCGTCGAGGCCCGCTTCCTGCAGTCGGAGGGCGACCGCGATCTGGCCGCCCGCGTGCTCGACTGGGAGCGCGAGCTCCTTGCGACGTCGCCGTTGGCCGCGCTCGTGATCGAGGAGCTCGTTCCCGGCCCCGGGGTCCGCTCCTCCGACGACGTCGTGACATATGCGCTGGCCACGGGGATGGGGATCTTCCACGCCGTCGGTTCCTGTGCGATGGGGCCGACCGATGCGGACGTGGTGGACGCGCGCCTCCGGGTGCGCGGTGCCCCGGGACTGCGGATCGTCGACGCTTCGGTGTTCCCCACTCCGCCCGCCGGCGCCATGGCCGCACCCGTCATGGCCGCGGCCTGGCGAGCGGCTGACCTGATCGCGGAGGACACCTGACGTGCTCGTCAGCGACCGTCCCTCCGGGAAGGAGCCCGCGAGACCGCCGGCCGGCCGGCTGCCGCCCGGCGCGCGCGTCGTCCGGGACGGCCGGGCTCGCCTCCGAGCCGGCGACGCGTTCCTTACCGGTGGTGCGCCCTGGGGCGTCACGCGTCTGTCACCGCCCGCCCGCCCCTTCGCGCGACGTCTCTTCGCCGTCGGCGACCAAGGGCTGCTGCCGGCGGAAGGGCTGGAGCGCACGGTCGCGTACCTGCTGGTCCAGCGCGGGTTTGCGCACCCCATCGTGCAGCCCCGCCCGGTCGCCGCCGTCACGGTCATCGTGCCGGCCTTCGACCGGGTGGACCTCCTCGACGCGTGCCTGCGGAGCCTGGCTGGGCTGGACGTCATCGTCGTCGACGACGCGTCGACCCGGGCCGACGCCGTCCGCCGGGTCGCGGACACTCATCGAGCCAGGCTGATCCGGCACTCGGCCAACCGCGGGCCGGGCGCCGCGCGCAACACCGGGGCGGCGGCCGCGGGCACGCCGTTCCTCGCCTTCGTCGACTCCGACTGCACGGTGCCACCGGGCTGGCTGGACGGCCTCCTTCCCCACTTCGATGACCCCCGGGTCGGGATGGTCGCGCCGCGGGTGCGCCCTCGTCCGTCGGGCACCTCGCTGTTCGCCCGGTACGAGGAAATGCGATCGGCGTTGGACATGGGCCCAGACCCGCACCTCGTGCGGGACGGCGGGCCGCTCGGCTATCTGCCGTCGGCGGCCCTCGTCGTCCGCCGCGCCGCAGTGGCGGAAACGGGATTCGACGCCGGAATGCGGGTCGGCGAGGACGTGGATTTTGTGTGGCGCGTATCGGACGCCGGCTGGCACGCGCGCTATGACCCGAGCGTCGAGGTGCACCACGAGATTCGCGTTCGGCCCCTGGAATGGGCCCGTCGCCGTCTGCAGTACGGAAGCTCCGCGGGGCCGCTGGACCGGCGGCAACCGGGCCGGCTGGCACCGGTCCGCCCCTCGGCCTGGAACGTCGCCACGGTGGCACTGCTCCTGGGCCGCTGGCTCGGCGCGGCGGCCGGCGTCACGACAGCGTCGACGGTGCTGTTGCATCGCCGACTCGGGAAGGTGGAGGCGCCGCCGTGGCTCACGGCCGTCGTGGCCGGGAAGGGCGTGCTCGCCGATGCGCTGGCAGTTGGGCACGCGCTCCGGCGCGAGTGGTGGCCGGTGGGATGGGCCGCCGTGGCATGTGCCCGGCGATCACCCGTGGCGGCGTCAGCGGCCGTCGCCATGCTCGCTCCCATCGCGCTCGAGCACGTCCGCAGCCGGCCGGCGATCGGCCCCGTGTCGTACGCGGCCCTACGGCTGATCGAGGACGCGGCCTACGGCACCGGCGTCCTGCTGAGCGCCGTCACGGCGAGGAGGCCCGGGGTGCTGTGCCCGCAGGTCCGGTGGCCGACGGTCCGCCGTCGGTGGTGACCGAGCAGGCGTCGTATGCGGCCACCGCCTTCGCGACGAGCGCGTCGACATGCCGGTGGCCCTCTTCCGCGCTGGTTCCGTCGGGTCGCCCAGCACGCCGTTGGGGCTCACCGCGCGCACGCCGTCCTTCAGCAGCCGCGGCAGCAGTTCGGCCAGCGGTGCTGTCGTACCGGGTTCAGCCAGGTCCAGCCGAACGCGCTCGGGGGCCAGGTGCAGCATGATCGAGGTCTCGGCTCGCCCCGCGTGCGCGTCCATGCCCGCCAGCGACAGGTGGACGACGGCCAACCGGCGTCCCTCGTAGGCACACGTGCGGGCCGCGGCCCGCAGTGCCTCGTCGTTTCCCCCGTGCCCGTTGACGACCAGCACCGCCGGCCAGTGCCCCGAGGCGTGCCGCACCAACTCGACGACGACCGCGGTCGTGGCGGCCGTGCCGATCGAGAGGGTCCCCGGGAAGTCGGCGTGCTCGCCGCTGGCTCCCAGGGGCAGCAGCGGTGCGATCGCGGCGGCCGGCCGACGCGCCTGCAGCCGATCGACGATCGAGTCGGCGATGAACGCGTCAGTGTCGAGCGGCAGGTGCGGCCCGTGCTACTCGAGCGAACCCAGGGGCACGACGAGGGCACCGGCACGCGGGCAGTCCACGTCCATCCATGTGGCATTCCCGAGCCTCATGGAGGCCACTCTGCCCGGTCCACGCCGCGATCAGTCGGCGAACACCGCGCTCAGCGCGCCGGCGACGTCCCGGTGATCACGGATCAGCCGCAGCTGCCCGCGACCGGCCCGGGCGAGATCGCGGCCGAGGTCGACGTCCTTCTCCCCAGAGGTGTCCAGCAGGACGTCGAGCCGGGGCAGCCGGGCGGCCACCGCCCGCGGGTCCGGCCCGGCGTTGTGCACGGCATCGGAGAGCAGCAGGACGCGGGCATCACGGGGGAGGACGCCGGCGAGCTGCCGACCGGCCACCTCCAGGGCGAACGAGACGTTGGTCAAGCCCTGGGCCGGCACCCGGAGCAGGGTGTCGAGGATTTCCAGCGGCTCGACCGGCTCCCCGAGCCGGGCGAGGACCGCGGCGTCGGACCAGAAAGCGACGACGGCCAGCCGGTCATGAGCCAGCTCGCCGGCCAGGGCACCGACCGCCGCGGCCGCCGTCCGCACCCGCTCGCCCTTCATGGAGCCGGAGACGTCCACGACCAGCACCACTGACCGGCGCTGGCGGATCCGTTCCCGGACGACCACGTCCTCGTCCTCAGGGAAGGGCTTGCCGGCCAGGTTCTCCAACGTCCGGTCCAGATCGATCTCGTCGGCCGCCCCCCGGTAGGGCAGGCTCGCCAGCTTGCCGACGGCCCGCCGAGCGGCCCGGTCCCGCCGCGGCGCGGGCACCGCCAGGCGCTGGGCGATCTCGCGGGCGCGCTGCCGGGTGCTCGCCTCGACGGCGTCGGCCCCGGCGTCGAGGTCGGCCAGGGCGATCACCTCGGCCGGCTCGTCGGTCTCACCGGGCGTCGTCGTACCCGGGCGGGTCCCCTCGGGGCGGCCGCGGCGCCGATCACCGCCGGCGAGCACGAGGGACCCGGCGCCCGAGCCCGACGGCTCGAACAACGAGGGCTCCTCGGTCAGCTGCTTGGGCTTGCGGCGCAGCGGCTTCCACCGCGGCCGATCCGCCGACTGGGTCCGCCGGGTCAGCGGCGAGTCGGCCTCGACGGCTCTTCAACCTGGCTCGGCGGCCGCCGGCTGCAACAGGAAGTGGTCCTCCCAGATCTCCCGGAGCACCGCCTCGGGGCCGGCCTCCAGCGTGGCGTCGAGGTGAATGCGGCCGGAGAGCCCGACCAGCATCGCGTCGAGCACCAGGGAGGTGTACTCCTCGGGCAGGTTCCGCGGCGGGGTGTCGCCGGGGGCCTCGGGCAGGTCGACGCCGCGCATCTCCGCCAGTTGGGTGGCGATCAGCGCGACGTCGATGGCGCCGCGCACGCTGCTTCCCTGCGTCACGCCATCCCACTCGCGGGTGGCGCGGGTGAGCGCGACGGCGTCGGTGACGAGCCGCTCGTTGCGCACCCCGGTGCGCAACCGGACGATGCCGCGTTCCGCGTCGGCGTCCTGGTAGCCGACCGCCAGCCGGCTCATCCGGTCGTGCACGCTAGAGGACAGCCGCGTCGTGCCGATGTTGTCGTAGGGGTTCATCGAGGCCACGACCCGGAACGTGGGCAGCGCCTCGATCGTGCCGACGCGCGGCACGGTGATCTGCCGCTCGGCCATGGCGGTCAGCAGGGTGTTGAGGGTGTCCTCGGGCGCCCGGTTGAACTCCTCGACGTAGAGGAAGCCGCCGGTGCGCATCGCCTCGACCAGGGGCCCGGGCACGAAGTTGTCCTCGGTGTAGTCCTCCCGCAGCACGCGCGCCGGGTTGTGGTGACCGACCAGCCGGGACGGCGTGAGGTCGGCGTTGCCCTCGACGAAGACCAGCGGAATGCCCCACTCGGCGGTGATGGCCCGCAGCAGCGTGGTCTTCGACGTCCCGGGCGGGCCCTCGATCAGCACATCCCGTCCGGCGGCGACGGTAGCGAGCAGCAGCTCGAGCTCGCCCTCCCGACCGACGACGTGGGCGGCGATCCGGTCGCGGAGGTCCACGACCGAGCTGTCGCCGGTGACCCGGCTGCCGGCCAGCGGACTGCCCTCGACGGTCCTGTGGGAAACGGTGGTCATGGCTCCTCGATGCTGGTGCGGTGATGACGGGTGCGGGGAGGGCGGGCCGCGCCCGCCCTCCGAGATCAGGCTCGGTCACGTCGGCGGAGCGGCCGCGCCCGGCATGTCGCCCGGGGCCTTCCTCAGTTTCCGAGCGAGGCGTGGCTGGACAGCCATGAGGCCGGGCGAAGCGCCTCAGCCCCACACTGAGGCGCTTCGCGCGAAGGGTGGATCGCACGTCAACGGAGTGCCGTTCCGTGGGGACCGGACCCACGACCCCGCGAGAGCACTCCCGACGAGTTTCCTGTGACCCACACCGACTCGACCGGGGAGCCACCGCCGGGCCGGGTCGACCCCGCGGGGCCGCTCTCCTCACGTCACCGAATGGTGCAGCCTGCGTCGACCTTCATCTCGAGACCGGTGACGTACCGGGCCTCGTCAGAGGCCAGGTAGAGCAGCGCGTTGCTGATGTCCACCGGGTCCACCATCTCGACGGGCATGGTGTTCATGAAGATCGGGCCCAACGTGGGGCTCTGCTCGATGAACTTGTTCATCCCGCCCAGCCCGGCGACCAGCGGCGTGTCGACGCCGGCAGGGTGGATGGTGTTGACCCGGATGTGCTGGTCGGCGAGCTCGTTGGCCAGCGAGCGCATCAGCCCCACGATCCCGTGCTTTGCCGCGACGTACGGCGCGAGCCACGGCTGCCCCTTGATGCCCGACGTGGAGCTGGTGATGACGATCGAGCCGCCCCCCGATGTCTGCAGATGGGGGATGGCCGCGACGCAGGTGTTCCAGACACCGGTCAAGTTGACGTCGATGGTGTCGGCCCAGATCTGCGGGGTGACCTCGTCCCAACGCTGCACCGTGCAGATGCCCGCGTTGGCGGCGACGATGTCCAGCCTGCCGAGCTGCGCGACACCGTCGTCCACTGCCGTGCGCAACGCGTCCGGATTGCGGACGTCTGCCTTGATCGCCACGATGCGCCGGTCCAATGCCTCCACGGCCTTCACCGTGTCGGCGAGATCCTCCTCGGTCGCCATCGCGTAGCCGACAGTGTCGAAGTCCTGGCACGCGTCGATCGCGATGATGTCGGCGCCCTCCTCGGCCAGTCGAATGGCGTGGCTGCGGCCCTGTCCGCGCGCCGCACCGGTGATGAATGCGACCTTGTCCTGTACCCGCCCCATGGCGAACTCCCCTCGTCGATGTTCGGTCAACGTAGGAGCAGCGCGGACGGCCGTCTTGACCGTCAGCGCACCGGCACTTGCACCACGGTGCGCTGTGCCGGCGTCACGCGCGGCGACGCCGGCTCGGGGTGATGCCGTACCTCGTCTTGAACGTGCGGGTGAAGTGCGCCGCTTGACTGAACCCGACACGAAGGGCGATCTCCTCGATCGTTCTCCCTTCCCACCTCGGGTCGACGAGCAGTGCGTCCGCCCGGGCCAATCGCTCTTCCAGGATCCATCTGGCCGGTGACGTGCCGTCGGACTCGAACAGTGCGTAGAGATATCGCAGCGACACGTTGCTGCCCTTCGCGACCAACGCGGGGGTGAGAGTCGGGTCGTCCAGGTTCTGCCGTATGAAGCTGCGGGCCCGCCCCAAGTGCGAGGCGCGAACCGACTCGCGCTCGACGCCTCCGCGTCCTCTCGCGTAGAGCGCAGCCGCCACGAGGTCATAGACAGGCCCGGCCAGCGATGGCATCGGGCCGGTCTCCTCGCCGTAGAGCGGCAAGGAGCGCAGCAAGCCCGATGCCATGGCGCCGACCCCGCTGGCCCCGCTGACGGTGACGGCGGTGACCTGCTCGAAACGCGGCAACCAGACGGCGAGCCGACTGCGCGGCACCCGCACGACGACCTGCCGCGACCGGCCGTTGAGGCGGCCACGGTAGGGACGGGAGCTGTCGAGGAGCACGAAGTCACCAGGCCGGGCGAGCACCGCGCACCGGCCCGCCTGCTCGAACATCCCGTCACCAGCCACGAGCACGGTGAGAAACAGGTCGTTGTTGTCGGATCGGCTGATCAGCCGGGGAGTGCGCACCACCTCGTGCGCGTCCGCGATCACGGAGCTGACCTGCAGTCCGTCCATCGAGTTGCGCACGATCCCACCCGTGAAGCTCGTTGAATCCGGAGTGCCGACCGTGTGCGCCCGCAGCTCGACGATGTGTTCACAGATGGCATCACGCCAATGACCGAAACCGGAGAAGCGGTCAGCATCGGAGGACGACGGTCGGACCGTCATCGGCGTCACCTCGCTAGCCCGGGGCTTTCACGCCGGGTCTTGATCACCTGGTGGGAGATGTAGGAAAGGTGCTCCTGAGCTGGGAAGATGTGGCTTGTCTAGGGTCACAACTTCGCAGAGACCGGAGCACCTTTCTGGTGAAGAAGGCTACCGGGCCGTACCCGGCCTCAACAGTGGATGGCGCCGGGTCGAGCGTCGTGCCGCATGCCGGCAGCACAGTCCTGCTCAGGACTGCGCAGGAAGTCGGGCTTACGAGCGCGCTGGCCGAGGCGTTGACGCCGTGGCGTAAGCCGCTGGCCCGCCACGACCCAGGCAAGATCGTGCTCGATCTCGCGGTCAGTCTCGCGATCGGTGGAGACTGCCTGGCCGACCTCGCCCAGCTGCGGGCCGCCCCGGAGGTGTTCGGGCTGGTGGCCTCGGATCCGACCGTCTCCCGGTGCATCGCCGCGCTGGCCGCCGATGCGCCGGCCGCGCTGGCGGCGATCAACACCGCCCGGGCGGCCGCCCGGGCCAGGGCGTGGTCGCTGGCCGACAAGAACGCCCCCGACCACGCCGCGGATGCATCAGCACCGCTGGTCATCGACGTGGACGCCACCCTGGTCGGCGCCCACTCGGAGAAGGAGTCGGCCGCGCCCACGTTCAAGCGCGGGTTCGGCTTCCATCCGCTGTGGGCCTTCCTCGACCACGGGACCGAGGGCACCGGGGAACCGCTGGCGTTCGCGCTGCGGCCGGGCAACGCTGGGTCGAACACCGTCGTCGACCACATCGCGGTGCTCCGCGCGGCGCTCGCCCAGCTGCCCGGCGGCCATGCGCGCGGGAAGAAGGTACTGGTCCGGGTCGATGGCGCCGGCGGCACCCACGAGCTGTTGGCCTGGCTGACCCGCCGCAGGCTGTCCTACTCCGTCGGGTTCTCCCTGCCCGGCGACCTCGCCTCGATCCAGGCCAAGCTCGCGACCATCCCGACCGAGCTGTGGGAGCCGGCCTACGACGCCGAGGGTCAACTCCGTCCCGGCGCCTGGGTCGCCGAGGTCACCGGACTGTTCGACCTCGCCTCCTGGCCCCAGGGCATGCGATTGATCGTGCGCAAGGAACGCCCCCATCCCGGCGCGCAGCTGCGGATCACCGACATCGACGGGCTGCGGGTCACCGCGTTCGTCACCAACACCACGAAAGGCCAGCTGGCAGACCTGGAGCTTCGGCACCGCCGGCGGGCACGCTGCGAGGACCGGATCCGCTGCGCCAAGGACACCGGCCTGGCCAACCTGCCGCTGCACGACTTCGCCCAGAACCAGATTTGGTGCGCCATCGTCGCCCTGGCCTGCGAGCTGACCGCCTGGACGCAAACCCTCGCCTTCCCCGACCACCAGGCCCGCCGCTGGGAGCCCAAGCGGCTACGTCTGCGACTTTTCTCGATCCCCGCCCGGGCAGCCCGCACCGGCCGCCGCCGGTTGCTGCACCTGGCCGCCACCGCGCCGTTCACCGCGCTCGCGCTGCAAGCTCTGGCGGCGCTCACCCAGCTGACCGCGACTCCACGAGTCGCCTCCGGCTGAGCCCAGCGACACCCGTCCCGACGACCCAGAAACCCGGCCGGTCAGTGGAACCGGCGCCCACCCGAGCGATCTCGGGCGAACCGTCACACCCCGATGCCATTCTCAGGCCTACGCGGGACCAGAACCCCGACGACCGTGACGATCAGCAAGATCACGAAAGATCCGGGCTAACCCGGGGCTTTCATGTCGGGACTGCATAGCGCAAAGTTGATCAAACGGAAGGTGCCCCTGACCTGCGATAA
>JABAKE010000075.1 GCA_019779905.1 Modestobacter lapidis
CTATAATTTAGTCCATTATATATAGAAATATATATAGTTAAATTAATTATGTTATTTTTTATTTTATTTTTAATTATAAATATAATTTTATTATATATAAAATATAATTATAATAATAATTTATTTAGTTTACTAAAGACTAATACTAATATGAATATAAATACAAATACAAATATAAGTCTAAATACAATACAATCATATAAAAGATGCATCAATATAGATAAAAATCTTATAGAACGATTTATTGGTTTTATTGATGGAAAAGGCTATTTTTCTATTTTTAAAGATAAAAATAATATAAGATTTAAATTTGTTATTAATTTACATATAGATGATTTAGAAACATTAAATATTATTAAAAATAAATTAGAAATAGGTAATGTAAATTCTTATCCTAATAAATATTATTACTCATTTACTGTCTATAATGAAAATGAAATAGAGTATTTAATACAAATATTAGATTTATTTCCTTTAAAAACTAAAAAAACATTTTGATTATAATTTATTTAAATTAATGTGAAATAAAAAGAAAATATTAAATAGTTATTAATCCCCGCGCGGCCTACTTGCTAGGTCGTAAGGGCCTACCTTTTTAAAAAAAGGTGGGCCCTCCCCTGAAGGGGAAGGGCCTCGCGCGTACCGCGCGGGGGCGAATATTCTAATAAAAATAAAGTAAAACAAACTATATATATTTATTTAAATGATAAATTAATAGAAGGATCACCTTTTAATACATATTCTTCAGCTAATTTAGCATTCCATTTTTAAAATAATAGTCGAACTGTTTTTAGATATATAGATAGCGCCCCGAAGGGGTTGTATCCAGTTTAAAAAACCTAGATACGGTCCCGAAGGGGTTGTATCCAGGGCGGAGCCCTAGATACTTCGGCCTCCGGAGTATCCACCCTTCGGGTAGATACTATAAATTTATTTATGGTATCCGCCCTACGGGCAGATACTTCGCCCAGCGGAGTATCCACCCTTCGCTGGGCGAAGGGTAGAAACTAATAAATTATATAAAAATAAATATTTAATAACATCAAAAATAAAAAAAATAATTAGATTATGAGAGATGTTAATGGAGGATGATTAATAAGACATATGCACGCTAACGGAGCTTCTTTCTTCTTTATTGCTATGTATATTCATATAGGTAAAGCATTATACTATGGATCATACAGAGCCCCAAGAACTTTAGTTTGAATTATTGGAGTTATTATCTTTATTGCAACTATGGCTACAGCTTTCATGGGTTACTGTTTAGTGTACGGGCAAATGTCACATTGAGGTGCTACAGTTATTACTAACTTATTAAGTGCTATTCCATTCATTGGAGGAGATCTTGTACCATTTATTTGAGGAGGTTTCAACTTTGAGGAACCATATTATTATTCAATAATAATATTAAAAATTTTGTTTGATGCTGGGAAATCCTCTATATACTATATTACCTCGGGGGTAAACTTCCTCGGAGCCAAAGGTCTA
>JABAKE010000076.1 GCA_019779905.1 Modestobacter lapidis
TCTCAATTGAAGTAATGAGCCTCCCAATATTAAGGGAGGCTCATTACTTCAACTAGTCCCCGTGTTCCTCGAATGGATCTCTTAGTTGTTGAGAGGGTTGCCCAAAAGCGGTATATAAGGCGTACCCAGTAAAACTTACAAGTAAACCAGATATAGAGATGGCGACTAGGGTTGCTGTTTCCATTATTATATAATTTCAAGACCACAATAGATCTATGATAAGATCGTTTATTTACAACAGAATAGTATACAAAGTCAACAGATCTCAATTAATACAATAAGATTTATGGCTACACAAACCGTTGAGGGTAGTTCCAGATCTGGTCCAAGACGAACTATTGTAGGGGATTTATTGAAACCATTGAATTCGGAATATGGTAAAGTAGCTCCTGGATGGGGAACTACTCCTTTGATGGGTGTCGCAATGGCTCTCTTTGCGATATTCCTATCTATTATTTTGGAGATTTATAATTCTTCTGTTTTACTGGACGGAATTTCAATGAATTAGATCCACAAGAACCACGAAGTCCTAGCTTTTCAATACAAAGTGAATCATTTAGAGCTCGGATTTCTAGCCCATTCTATTTTGGTAGTTCGACCGCGAAATTTATTTGTTTCTGTATTTCCGGAATATGAGTGTGTGACTTGTTATAATTGATCCTATTGATAGTACAGAGAATGGGTCTGTCATCTTGATAGAGATGGGTTTTACCTCGTCGGATATTTATTCTAGTATCTGGAACACGGAATATATGAAATAGATCACGAAATATTTGAACTATGATTCATACTTAATATTCAGACCCCGCGGCCGGACTCCAAAAAATTTTCAAAGAGTTAGAAGTGAAAGATTTTTCTTCTTTCCTGTTTATGCTTATTTTGACCAAAGGACAAATGTTTCTTTGGATTTTTAGTCATTATATCTATTCATTGAATAAGTGATGATCCAATGGTTCTTACTCAGGGAATCCTTGGGCTTAACTTGAAAGTTTTATTGAATCATCGTGGTTCTAGTATGAATCTGAGGTTTCAATCGATTCATAGGGTCTTAACAAGGGAATTCCTATCAATAATTCAATAATAAAGAAAACAAAAGCCGCATTACACACAAATAACAAATCCAAGAAAACAAAAAAATAGGGAAAGAGAAGATTCAAGAGGCCTGTAACGATCAACATAAAGACGAATGAGCCGACTTGATATTTTGGCATTATCACCACAAAGAAGAGCTTTTGGATTTTTATTCTTTCGTATCTTCAGAGAAGATTGAATCAAAGGAGTAAGAAGTTTCAAACTTTCTATTACATATCCGTTGCAACCAGTATTGGGGTGTTTCTGCTTGAGCTGTACGAGATGAAATTCTCATATATGGTTCTCAGAGAGGGAATACCCTTGGTTTACCTATCTCAATAAAGTCTATGATTGGTTCGAAGAACGTCTCGAGATTCAGGCGATTGCAGATGATATAACTAGTAAATACGTT
>JABAKE010000077.1 GCA_019779905.1 Modestobacter lapidis
TTTAGAAATAATAAAAAAAAATGTTGCATTCATACGGGATTAAGTTGAATTCTTGCTGAGACTTCTTCAGAAAAATATCTACCCATCCAGATAGAAGGAAAAAAAGTATGGATTACTATGTACCGACTGAACCAATGACTACTCATGATTCCATAATTGAATCAATTACATACCGGTTCCAAACTAGAGGAATGTTATGGTAAAACTTCGTTTGAAACGATGTGGTAGAAAGCAACGTGCGACTTGAAGGACATGATCAGCTGTGGATTCTTACATCCACCATTTTCTATTATCTAGGAATGAAAGTGTTCTTGGCTCGACATCCTTTGTTCTGTTCCACTAGAACCCCCATTTGGGTTGTAATATAAATAGTACATGATATGATGGAGCTCGAGTAGAAAGTATTGATTCATTTCTCAGGGACAAGGATCTAGGGTTAGTGCCAATCAATAAGTTGGAACAACTTCGTAAGTATATCTTCGATATAGAAATCGAAAGGATCCAATTCGAGCAAGTTTCAAACCCAAAAGGAAAGTTTGTTGGAATTGGTAAAACTCTTTCGATCAAAAGTGTAGCACGCGGGAATCAACCGTTCTATGATTCTTTGATAGAAAGAAAAAAAGGTATGTTGCTGCCATTTTGAAACGATTAAGGATCACCGAAGTAATGTATAAACCCAATGATTCAAAGTAAAGATAAAGGATCCTGGAACAAGGAAATACCGTTTTCAATTGTCTCAACAACTAGATCAGAATGAAGAATCCAAATGGATTCTAAACGAGACAAAAAAAGGGGGTTAGAGACCACTCAATAAATGAAATGCCTAAGGGTTTTCTTTGAGCTATTTGGGAGTTATCCAACTTGAGTTATGAGTACAAATGATTTTTGCTTTTTCGAGAAAGAAGAAAAAAAAAAAAAAAGACTTAAATCATAGTCTAATGGATTTGATGATTTTATGGATCTATTTGCCATTCGAATTCTATACCTAGACATAACTTCGAATCATTTTTTCTCGAGCCGTACGAGGAGAAAACCTCTTATACGTTTCTAGGGGGGGTATTGTTCATCTACATCTATCCCAATGAGCCGTCTATCGAATCGTTGCAATTGATGTTCGATCCCGAAGAGAAGGAAGAGATCTTCAGAAAGTGGGTTTTTATGATCCGATAAAGAATCAAACTTATTTAAATGTTCCTGCTATTCTCTATTTCCTTGAAAAAGGCGCTCAACCTACAGGAACTGTTTATGATATTTCAAAGAAGGCGGAGGTTTTTACAGAACTTCGCTTTAATCAAATGAAATTCAATTAATAATAATAAAAAAAAATAAGAGTGTGGGGATGACTCGTATATAGCTTTGTATAACTTTTTTCTACTATTACCCCTTCTCTTGTTATATTCATACTTATTTATTATTTTATTGTTCCCATAGAATCCCCGATTCTATAACAACAAAAATCTATTTTCTTGATATAAGATG
>JABAKE010000078.1 GCA_019779905.1 Modestobacter lapidis
CAAGCTAGAGAGGAAGAGAGAGAGGGAGTGGCGGCAATGGGGTGGAGGCTCTCTCAAAAGAGATGCTAGGTTAAATGACCTAACCCTATAACACCACTTATATAGTCCCTCTCTTCTTAATGGGGTGTTTGGTTACTAGTGCTAGCATGACCAAACCCCACATTGTATATCCTTATCCTTATTTAGAATATCCTTATCCTTGTTAATTATTAACATTTAATAATTAAGGATAGACTTATTCATAATTAGGATAACTGTATCCTTATCCTTGTTTAGAGTATCCTCATCCTTGTTTAATTATTAACCCTTAATAATTAAGGATAGGCATATACTTAACTAGGATAACTCCTCTCATTCAATCAAGAAGATCACTTAAGCTTATTGTGTGTGACCCATTGGGTTCATCCCAACCTAGTAGCGGCAGGGGACATCTCAATGTCTCCCAAAAATAGAAACTTTCTATTTATAGGTTCGATTGGAACAATTCCAATTTTGCCCTCAATGATAACTCTTATCATTAGGCCTTCACTAGTCATGAGTGACGTCTAGCAACATATCACGACGTACCCTAGGTATGGGTGAATATTCCTGCATAAATGAACCCTTCGTGTAATAGATAATCCTTCACCAATCAATGTCTTGACTCAGTTAATTGGGCATGGATTCATGTCAAACCCTAACTAAGTCATGTGTTACAAATTCACCAAATCATAATCTCAATTAGGTATACCCTAGAAACTCATTTCTTGGTAACCTTCTGCTTTGGCCAAAGACTTCACTGAGATATTATATTTGTGAATTAACTAAGACATTCGCCCTCTCTGATTAAGGGTGGTGATCCTCTATCGCACACTCACCTATCTTCATACATAACCCACTAGTGCCAATGAGTACCGATTACACCCTTATCATTAAGAGTGTACGAGATACTATCAAACCCTAGCAGCCTATGCATAAGATAACATGTGGTGTCTCAAGTCTAAGGATTACATAATTGTGACTATACACATGAGCAGCTTTTGACATACAAATAGAATCCCATAAGCTGTACTCACATTGGTCACGTTCAGTGTACTTGTTCTCTAACAAGCACCCCCAGGTTTACTATAGTGTCTCTACACAAATGGTTCGAGACTCACCATCCTCCCATGGAGCTAGTATAACCTGAGCTAATCTTAACGGTTTATAATCGTCCACATATATAAACCTATGATCAGGAACTGATTTAGGATAGATGTACTTGAGAGTTGTAAGTCTCTCAATCTCAACACTTTGAGATACTACTCTCTATCATCCTATCCAGGGACTTTATCATGAACAGTAATTAAACACAGGTTTGCATGATAAAATAGCCATATTATAAATCAATAATGTTAATACATGATTTAATAATGAAATACAAAGCCCTTTAAACTCAACAGAACAATTGGTTTAGGGCATATCTCTAACAATCCTCTCACAT
>JABAKE010000079.1 GCA_019779905.1 Modestobacter lapidis
GCCTGACTTTGATCAGGGCCGCATGATCATTTCTGCTGCGGCTCGCTGAGCTGCGGGAACGGTCTGGACTCGGCGCGGTTTCACGCACTAACGGGGTCGGCCTAGGGTCGGGGTGTGGCGTTCATCCGGCGGGTGCGGACCGCCTCGGGGGCCACGGCGGTGCAGATCGCGGCGTACCGGGCCGGGCGGCAGGAGATCGTCAAGCACGTGGGGTCGGCGCACACCGATGCCGAGCTCGGGGTGCTGATGGAGCGGGCTCGGGAGCTGCTGGGCGACCCGGCCCAAGGCGTGCTGGATCTGGGGGTCGAGCCCACGCCGCGGGTGTTGCCGCTGGCCGCGGCCCCGGGCGGGCAGGGCGTGCTCCCGGCGGTGCCGGCGCCACCAGTTCGCCGGTCGGCGGCTGCGCGGGACAGTGCAGGACGGGTGCTGGCGACCGGGTCGCGGCTGCTGTACGACGCCCTGCTTGGGGTGGTCACCGCGCTGGGGTTCACCGCGGCCACCGATGAGGTGTTCTGCGACTTGGTCATCGCCCGGATCGTGGAACCGACGTCACTGCTGGACGCGGGGCGGGTGCTCACCGACCTGGGGCGCCGGCCGGCCAGCTACCCGACGATGAACCGCACCCTGCGGAAAGCGGTGAAGGGTGACTACCGGGACCGGGTCGCAGCGGCGTGCTTCGCCCGCGCCAGCACGGTCGGGGATCTGACCTTGTGCCTCTACGACGTGACGACGCTCTACTTCGAGGCCGAACACGAGGACGACCTGCGGAAAGTCGGCTACTCCAAGGAACGTCGAGTCGACCCGCAGGTCGTGGTCGGGTTGCTGGTTGACCGTCAGGGGTTCCCGCTGGAGATCGGCTGCTTCGAGGGCAACAAGGCCGAGACCAGCACGCTGATCCCGATCATCACCCAGTTCACCGAGCGGCACGGCCTGGCCGACCTCGCCGTTACCGCCGACGCCGGGATGCTGTCGGCGGCGAACCTGAAGGCGCTGGACGAGGCGCACGTGCGGTTCATCGTCGGCTCGCGGGTGACCCGAGCGCCGGCGGATCTGGAATCCCACTTCCACTGGCACGGCGATGCGTTCACCGATGGCCAGGTCATCGACACGATCACCCCCAAGACCGGCCGCGCCAAGGGCGGGAAGGTCGGGGAGAACGACACTGCGCGCCGCGCTGAGCCCGTGTGGGACCCCACGCAGCACCCCGGGTCGTGGCGGGCGGTGTGGGCGTACTCGGCCAAACGCGCAGCCCGGGACCGCAAGACCCTCGCCCTGCAGGAGACCCGCGCCCGGGAGGTCGTCGACGGCGAACGCGCGGCCCGCACGCCGCGGTTCGTCAAGACCAGCAACGGCGCCCGATCCCTGGATGAGAAGGCGCTGGCCAGAGCGCAGAGCCTGGTCGGGCTGAAGGGCTACGTCACCAACATGCCCGCCAACCTCATGCCCGCCA
>JABAKE010000080.1 GCA_019779905.1 Modestobacter lapidis
AATATAAGGAGCTAAAATAAATACACTATTAAAATTTAAAGATCCATAAGTAGAGAACATAAGAAGCATTCCGATAATAAAGAAAGTATCACCTAATCTATTAACTAATACCGCAGATAAAGCAGATTTCATAGCGTTAATTCTTGTAAATCAGAAAGAAATTAGTAAATAAGAAGTCACTCCAATAAATTCTCAACCAACAAATAAAGTTAAATAATTATTCCCAGTAACTAAAATTAACATAAAGAAAGTGAATAAAGATAAATATGAAAAGAACCGTGGTTGATGAGGATCACTACTCATATAAGAATAAGCAAATATATGAACACATAAAGATATAGTTGTAACAGTTACTAACATTGAACCAGATAATTTATCTATATTAAAAGCTCAATCAATATCTAAATTCTCTATATATAATCAATTACTTAAATATAATGTAATTTCATTACCTAAAATAACAACATCATAAAAGATAGCATAAGCACCAATCACAGATATTAAAATATTAAAAATAACTATTTTTTTAGTATTTAAATAACCTAAATATCTACCAAATAATCCAGCTATTAAACTAGCTAAAAAAGGAGAAAATAATGTAATAAAAAGCATGATTAACTAAAATTAAATATCTAAAGATATAGATCCTCTTAATTTATAGTAAGCTACTAATATTGATAATCCTACAGCTGATTCAGCACCAGCTAATATTAATATTATAATACCATATAGTACTCCAGTAATATCATCCATTAATACACTTCCTTGTAATATTAATATTGTTATAGCTAATAACATCATTTCGATACTTATAAAACATAATATAAGATTTTTCTTATTTAAAACAAAACCGATTAAACCGATTAAGAATAAAATTATTGATATACTCATTTTCGATGAACAAATAAAAAAATTTTTTTTAATCTATATTATTACACAATAATAGTTACAAAAGTAACAATCCTTAAGATGTTACGAAAGGAACATCTGCTAAGCCGATGTTCCCACTTTTCCAGTAGGAATAAATTTTTTTTTAACTAAAAATAATTCAATACCAAAATATACTGAAAACTATTATTGATCTCAAGAACAGAGAGATTCGAACTCCCAACAATTGATTTGAAATCAACAGTTTTACCATTAAACTATGTTCTTAGAATTATAATCATAATTAGATATATATAATATAATTATAAAAATGTGGGGGAATATTAAAGAAATAAATAACTCCGCAGCAGGTTCCCCTACCACGACCGTATTTCAACTTTACAGCTATCTAGACCTGTCCTGGATGCTATGCACAATCCTAATAAATATAAATTAGATAATTTATAATACTACATATAGATGTTTATTCAAAAGAATAAAAAGAAGTGCGATAGAACTTACGATCCAGATCTATCTGGCCATATGATGAGTGGTTAGTGCGAAACAGTTGAAAG
>JABAKE010000081.1 GCA_019779905.1 Modestobacter lapidis
ATTGGTTGGAACTTCCAGTTATCTTGGTAGGAATTTGATATCTTTATTTCCGTCTCAGCAAATAATTTTTTTTCCACAAGGGATCGTGATGTCTTTCTATGGGATCGCAGGTCTCTTTATTAGCTCTTATTTGTGGTGCACAATTTCGTGGAATGTAGGTAGTGGTTATGATCGATTCGATAGAAAAGAAGGAATATTGTGTATTTTTCGTTGGGGATTTCCGGGAAAAAATCGTCGCATCTTCCTTCGATTCCTTATGAAAGATATTCAGTCCATCAGAATAGAAGTTAAAGAGGGTATTTCTGCCCGTCGTGTTCTTTATATGGAAATTAGAGGCCAGGGGGCCATTCCCTTGACTCGTACTGATGAGAATTTGACTCCACGAGAAATTGAACAAAAAGCTGCTGAATTGGCCTATTTCTTGCGCGTACCAATTGAAGTATTTTGAAATGAATTGAAGAATAAATGTTTTCTCATCAGGAGGGAAAATCCTCTTTTTCTATAGCATAACTTAACTGAAGTTTCTTCAGAACGCTCATTCGAGCCAAAGTAGACGTATATGGAACAGCCATAAAACAAAACTGTTTTTGTCCGCAAAAATGGTCTTTTATGCGTATTATGGAAATCCACTCAACTCAATTCAGTAACAAAACAAGTAAAAAATCGAAATAATAGATTCATCTCATATATCAAAACATTTCGGAATAAAGAAAAAGAATTTATCTTTTTATTTTAGGTCCAATATTTTGAATTGATACATTAGATACAGATAGATCATATCTTGTAAATTATCTCTCTTTTCTTTTGTCAATTGACGTTTATCCTTTCTTTTGGGCTCCTTAATGCCCAAATGATTGTATCTCTTATAACAATAACTATCCAATTTCTGTCTTGTTTTGCCACTCATTTTTGATCATCACAATATTCTTCATAAATTTATCTCAATTATTCCGGGATTATGGGTAGCCAGCGAAATTTTTTTCGAAATATTTTTTAATAGAAAGGGAGTTCTTTCGTCTCGAAATACGAATAATATTTAATATTCATTACTTGAAATGGCTCTTTCGGGCATTCATCGAAAGGAGGCAATTGCTTCGAATTTGACCAATTGAGATATCTGGAAACAAAAATTTTTACTATTTCTTCATTCGAATTCAAAGTGGACTCTTATTCTATTTCTGTATTCTTTATATATTCAAGGACTACCCACTGAATCACAAATAAAAAACAGGGAATAGATTCATAGGCTCGATACCTTGTAATAGAACTCATGCTTGATAGAAATATTAGATCGCATAGAGTCGACGAATGAGGTGGGTTCATTAACAATTCACAGATGAAAAAAATGGCAAAAAAGAAAGCATTCACTCCCCTTCTATATCTGGCATTTATAGTATTTTTGCCCTGGTGGATCTCTCTCTCATTTAATAAAA
>JABAKE010000082.1 GCA_019779905.1 Modestobacter lapidis
TTAATTAATTAATTAATTTTTTTTTTTTATATTTTTATTTTATTGATACATTAGGTGGCTGAAAATGATCAGGTGGATTTAAAGGCTGTCCTGGCTGGGCCAAGTGTCCATGCAGTGGTGGTCCCTGATTTCACATTGATTTTTACCTGCAATGCAAAACAACAGCAAACCAATTACGCGCACCTGCTCCACACAGCTTTAATCTAAAATAAAGATAAAAATAAAATCAAGCTAAAATGCTACTCTTATGCGATAATTGCAACAATTCTAAAATAACTGAAAAACACTAAAATGACCTAATTAACCTAATTAACATGCCTTTAGAGCTTTAACAAAGCTTACTTTGGGGTTTAAATTTCGAAAATTTTAGCACTTATCATACCCCCCAACTTAAACTTTGCTAGTCCTCGAGTAAAGCAAAATAAAAAAAAAACGGAATTAAAATGCCACTTTCGCAGGAAATCGCGATTGCATTTAGCGTATGCAATAAGCCTTTAAACCCCTAGGTTACCCCTAGTGGACGAGTTGTAGTCTCGTGAGGGTTTGCAGAAATGATGCCCACAAACATGTAAAAGTTTTCTCATATACATCAATAGTATTTCTCAGTTTATGACATTTTACTAAAGACAAAGTCATGAGTTTTCATCACTTTAACAAGAAAATCAGTCAGAGTTCAAAATACTATCAAAAAGATAACTCAAGCTATGATATTCAAAATTCAGAGTGTGTGTGTGAATTAGCCAACAAAATATACCTTCAATTGTAAAGCTTACACCACTCGAATTTCTATCAGAATTGTAGTTTTGACTTCAAATCTCACCAGGATAATCCACTCATGAATAATTCGCTCAGAGTTAGGTGAAATTATATGTACTCTCATTATGCGAGGAGAATTTATGTATATCAAAAGCAAAGTATATCTCGCATATTAATTCATTTTGAAAAACGCTGATAAGAACAAAATATGAGTCTCATGATAGGAATGTTAAATACTGAGAAAAATATATGCCATCAAATTATGTTCGAATCATTTCCGATTTCCAACTCATACCAATTTTCAAGATCAGGTAGGACTTTATGGGCTTAAAATTGCTTTTGGTTCAAAGATGGAAAACAAACAGATATGTGATGGTTTAAAATTTAGTTGAGGTTATCTACCCAACCATCACATAAACATATTCTATAATTGAAGAAATCACCCAAATATAAAAACAACACCCAACCCATAGTATAGAAAACACTATACCAAGCTTTCTAAGCAGACTTAATCTTTTCAAGAAAATCGGAATCATTAAGGTTTATCTACTTATTTTTTTATTTTTATTTTTTTTTATTTTTTTTTTTATTTCTTTTATTTTTTTTTTTTTTTTAGTTTTTTTTCTTTAAAAAAATAAAAAACTAATCTGCTTAGTTTTAAAACTTGGTACTTACA
>JABAKE010000083.1 GCA_019779905.1 Modestobacter lapidis
GGTCAAGTCCCCGGGCGTGGTGTGTGACGGCTACCGCGTGATCTTCATGTCTGGTCAGGCGCTGAGCGTCGGGATGGTCGGCTGCGTGGTCACCTCCTCGCTGCTGGCGCCGGTGTCGGTGACGGGCCTGATGCGGCAGCGGGCGAGGACGTCGATGCCGAGGTAGCGGCGGCCTTCGATCCAGTCGTCGTGTTGCTCGGCGAGCACGGCGCCGACGAGCCGGATGGCGGAGTCGCGGTCGGGGAAGATGCCGACCACGTCGGTGCGCCGGCGGATCTCCCGGTTGAGCCGCTCGGAGGGGTTGTTGCTCCAGATCTGGCGCCATACCTCCTTGGGGAACGCGGTGAACGCGAGTACGTCGGCGCGGGCGGTCTCGAGGTGTTCGGCGACCTTGGGCAGCTTGTCGGCCAGTGCGTCGAGCACACGGTCGAACTGGGCGTGCACGGAGGCGGCGTCGGGCTGGTCGTAGACCGAGTGCAGCAGCGCCCGTACCCACGGCCAGCTGCTCTTGGGGCAGACCGCCATCAGGTTCGCGGCGTAGTGGGTGCGGCAGCGCTGCCAGGCCGCACCGGGCAGGGTGGCGCCGATCGCGGCGACCAGCCCAGCGTGCGCGTCACTGGTCACAAGCTGAACGCCGGTCAGGCCGCGGGCGGTCAGGTCTCGGAAGAACCCGAGCCAGCCGGCGCCGTCCTCGGCGGAGGTGACCTGCAGGCCGAGGATCTCCCGGTGCCCGTCGGCGTTCACGCCGGTCGCCACCAAGGCGTGCACACCCACCACCCGGCCGCCTTCGCGGACTTTGAGGACCAGGGCGTCGGCGGCGACGAAGGTGTAGGGGCCGGCGTCCAGTGGGCGGTGGCGGAAGTCCGCGACCTGGGCGTCGAGGTCCTTGGCCATCTCGCTGACTTGGGACTTGCTCAGCCGGGTGATGCCGAGGGACTCGACGAGCTTCTCCATCCGCCGGGTGGAGACCCCCAGCAGGTAGCAGGTCGCGACCACCGTGGTCAGTGCGCGTTCGGCGCGGCGGCGGCGCTCCAGCAGCCAGTCGGGGAAGTACGACCCGGCGCGCAGCTTGGGGATGGCGACGTCCAGGGTGCCGGCGCGGGTGTCGAAGTCACGTTGCCGGTAGCCGTTGCGGACGTTGGTGCGCTCGGCCGACCGGGCGCCGTACTCGGCGCCACACACGGCGTCGGCCTCGGCCGACATCAGGGTGTTGATGAACGTGGTCAGCATCTGGCGCAGCAGGTCAGGGCTGGCCTGGGCCAGCTGCTCGTGCAGGAAGTGGGCAGGGTCGATACTGCTTGGAGCGGTCATCGCGTTCTTCTCCTGGGGTGCTGTGAGAGGTCTTCCAGAAGATCACGCGGTGGCCGCCTTCACGTGGAGGGCCCGCTGGTCACCGGGGCCGTCGCACACCACCTTGGTGGACGCCACT
>JABAKE010000084.1 GCA_019779905.1 Modestobacter lapidis
TTGCTATACATTTGATGATCCATGGTTTAACTCTTTTAGTTCTCCAAATATCTGAAGGATCCTCTTACCTCAGAGGCGATGACCTTAACAAAAAAATGTGAAGAATTTTCCTACCTCTGGGGGTAATCAAAGGGGATAGTATCCTCGACAAAATTCGAAGGAACAAATCCCCTTAGAGAATAATTTCTATTTTTGATTCTTTTAATAACTATTAAAGGTAGAGATAGATATACACCTACCCTCCATTGGTGGGGGGTGATGTATTCCTACCCCTTTAGGGGTGGATTCCTCCCCGCCCCTCCCATAAAGGGGGCCGGGGAAGAAACCTACTGAGGTCTACCTGTAAAGAATAAGATATTCTCTAATGTTGAGATGAAAGGAACAACAATAATAAAGTAAGCGAAGTAGAAAGCAGTAGCGTATTGTCCTAAAGCGATAAATGGTACTTCAACATGAAGTTCACCAATATGTCCTAATAATAAGAAATTAAAGATAAATAAGAAGAAGAAGAATTTAGATAGCACCTTGAAAGAATTCCCTCTAATTACACTACGGTCAGTAATAGGTAAGATTAAAAGAATTAAAATAGCACCGAACATAGCTATAACACCACCTAGTTTATCAGGAATAGAACGTAAAATAGCATAGAATGGTAATAAATCAATTAACCATTAATTTTCTGAATAACAATATGTTAGTTGTTATATTTGTGTTTTTTTTTTATATAGAGAAATGATCAAATATATTTATAATCCCAGTATATATAACATTTCTTTAATAAAAAATGGTTTTACTAAAGTTATTAAAGTATCCATAGATTCTTGGGGCGAAGCCCAGGAATCCACCCCTTCGGGGATAGATTCTTCCCCCCCTTCGGGGGGAGGAATCCAGGTTAAAAACCTAGATTCTTTAAAAATATATATACGAGGTTTATTATCCTTGTTATAATGTATAAAGCATTTTAGATTAAATTTATTTTGTAAAGTAAACATTAATTTGTCTACATCTGTATTAGAAAATCCATAAACACTAAGATGTAAACCACTACCTTGTTTACTTCCATCATCCATAATTCAAAAAGCTAAACCACGTGGTGTTAACAATTCATTTATGTTATCTGGAATTATTTTTTTTTATTTGAATCATAAAATAATTCTCGTCTCCGGCGCGGTACGCGCGAGGCCCTTACGGCCGAGCAAGTCGGCCGCGCGGGGTATATTTATTAAAACAAGGAAGCTGCATAGTTGTGAAGGATACTGCACTATAAGTTTTTTTTTAATATGTTTATCTACCATCAATCTATATTGAGGTGTGTAATTATCAACACAAAAAGATATAAATAAACTTAATACTAAATCAAAATATTCTTTATGTTTAACTGCTGTTTGAGTATAAACTAATCTTGAATTACCTGTAGGCGATCTTCT
>JABAKE010000008.1 GCA_019779905.1 Modestobacter lapidis
ACTCCCTCATCGAAGAAGACGCCACCCTGCTGGCCATGAGCCTGGTCATGAAGGGCGAAGTACTCCCCACCCGCACCACCTGGTGCGGCATCCCCGCCCAGAAGGTCAACCGCCCACCCACCGCACCAGCAGCCGTCGACCGCCGCGGCCGGACCCTCCCCACGGCGGGCCACCGATGACCGCCGAACCGCAGGCCCCCGAGAACGGGATGCGGCACGCCGGATCGACGGCGACCCGGACGCGCGAGCCGGCTGCCGGCGGGGCCGCCATGCTGGCCCACGCCTGCGAGCCGGTCCCCTCCGGGGACGTCTCGGGCACCCCGCCGAGCACCGCCCCGGCCCAGCGGTCCAAGCCCCGGCTGGTCGGTATCGACACCGCCCGCGGCATCGCGCTGCTGGGCATGGTCGCGGTGCACAACATCGACGCCACCAACGCCGACGGCACCCTGTCGCTGGCCTGGACGCTGTCGGCGGGCAAGTCCGCGGCGCTGTTCGCCCTGCTCGCCGGGGTCGGCATCGCCTTCGCCAGCGGCGGCCGCCGGCGCCCCACCGGCCGCACCTGGACCGCCAACGCGGCCTCGCTGGCCGTGCGGGCGCTGCTCATCGGCGCGGTCGGGCTCACCATCGGCTACCTGGTCCCAGATGACTACGCCGCGGTGATCCTGCCCTACTACGCGCTGCTGTTCGTGCTGGCCATCCCGCTGCTGGCACTGTCCATCCGCGCCCTGATCGGGCTGGCCGCGGCCATCGCGGTCGCCATGCCCGTGCTCAGCCACCTGCTGCGGGCCGGCACGGACGCCACCACGCCGGGGAACCTGACCTTCACCGACCTGGCCGACCACCCGGTGCAGGTCGCCCGCGACCTGGCGCTGACCGGCCTCTACCCCGCACTGCCCTGGATGGCGTACCTGTGCGTCGGCCTGGCCGTCGGCCGCGCCGTGCTCTCCGCCCGGCGCACCGTGGTGTCCTTCACCCTCATCGGCGCCGCTCTGGCCGCCGCGTCGACCGCGGTGTCCTGGCTGCTGCTCGACGTACTCGGCGGCCGCGGCCGGCTCGAAGAGACCGCGCTGCAGACGATGACCGAAAGCGACATCGCCAGGGTTCTGCAATCCGGCTGGTCCGGGGTCACCCCCACCGACACCGGCTGGTGGCTGGCCACCATGGCACCGCACTCCAGCACCCCGCTGGACCTGGCCTACACGATCGGCGTGGCGCTGGCCGTGCTCGGTGTCTGCATCCTCATCGGCCGCACCACCACCACCCTGCTCCGGCCACTGGCCGCCGCCGGCAGCATGACCCTGACCCTCTACTGCCTGCACCTGCTCATGCTCAGCTGGCCGGTCATGCCCGGCGGCCCCACCGGCTTCCTGATCCAGACCGCGGTACTGATCGCCTTCGCCCTCATCTGGAGCA
Organism: Modestobacter lapidis; assembly: GCA_019779905.1. Taxonomy (GTDB): domain Bacteria; phylum Actinomycetota; class Actinomycetes; order Mycobacteriales; family Geodermatophilaceae; genus Modestobacter; species Modestobacter lapidis. The sequence continues at coordinate 1,413 of JABAKE010000008.1, forward strand.
GAACCCACACCCGCGGCCCGTTCGAGGAGATCGTCGCCGAGGCAGCCGGCGCCGCCCGCCGCAAGGTCCTGGGCGCAGCACCCGCGGCGGACCGCGGTGCCCGCAGCAGCGCCTGAGCTGCCGGCCGACGGCCGGGTCGTGCCCGCCGGCCGGGGAGGGTGATCCCTCCCCGGCCGGCGTCGGGCCGGCGCCGGGCCGGCTCCGGATCAGCCCGCGTCGATCATCCGGGCGACGGTCGAGCCGAGCCGGCCGAAGAGACCGTGGTCGACCCCGGACGGGTACTCGGAGGTGGCCCGGACGCCCCGGGCCGCGTACCAGCTCTCCCCGGCCCGCGCGCCCCAGGAAGCGGTCAGCGGAACAGCGGTGTCGGCCGTGCCGGTGAACCAGTGCCCGCGCACTCCGGCCATCCGGTCGGCGCTCACCGCGGAGGAACTGCCCGCCGGCGGGCCGCCGCCGCCGAACACCACCCAGCCACCACCGACCCGCATCAGCTCCGGGTGCCGCGGCACCAGGAAGCGGGTGATCTCCTGCGCGCCCGACGAGAAGCCGGCCAGCCAGATCTCACCGATCGGGTAGCTGCCGTACTGCTGCTCGATCAGGTCGGCGAGGAAGTCGGCGTAGGCGGCGGTGTCGCCGGAGTGCCAGCACTCGCAGGACTGGTTGGGGCTCTCCACGGCCAGGGTGATCATGTTGCGGGCCTTGGCGACGGCGACGAGCCCGGACGACCCGCCCAGCGCGTACGAGGCGTTCGGGTTGTCCACGCCGTACTCGCCGGTTCCGTCGACGTAGACGACCAGGCCCACCGGGCGCGACGGGTCGACGCCGGCGGCGTAGCGGAGGTACTGGCCGCTCTGCCCGTTGGCGGCGGTGAACTTCGTCCGCTGCTGGTCGGCGAACGATCCGCCCGAGCCGCCGCTGGCGGCACCGGCTGCGGCCGCGGGCGCGGGCGCGGCTGCAGCCGGTGCGCTCGCCGCCGGCGCGCCGGCCGACCGCGTGTCGGTCGACCGCGTGTCGGTCGATTGCCGGCCCGACCCGCCCGACCGGCTGCGCGAGCCCTGGTGCTTCGGAGCAGCGGCGTGGGTGCGCACCTTGTCCGCGGCCTCGGTGACGGGCTCGGCCGGCGCCTGCTCGGTCGTCGGCTCGGCCACCGGCTCGGTCTCGGCAGTCGGCTCCGGCAAGGTCTCGACCGGCTCCTCGACCGGCGGAACCGGCGCCGGGGCAGGGGCAGGGGTCTCCTCGACCGGCGGGACGACGGGAACGGCCGGGACCTGCTCGCCGGCTCCGGACGCGGACTGCGCGCCGGCTTCTGCGGCCACCGGCGCAGCGGCGCCCGCGCCGAGGGCGCTCAGGTCGCCGGGGCCGCAGGCCGCCGTCAATGCGACCAGCGTCGCGGCGGTGAACACCAGGGCGGGACGCCTGGCCATGGAGAGAGAAGAGCGCACGAGAGAAGTTCCTCTGGTCGTCCGTCACTGCGAGCAACGGTCCGTATTTATGAAGTGACGGAGAGATGTTGGCACATACTCTCTGCATCGGAAAGGTCACGGTGGGGTCATGGTTGTCTCATCTGACCCGCTGGTCCCGCGCGTCACTTCCGCCTGCCGATGAGGGTTCGAATGGGAAGCTCCCGGTGGCTCGCGGCGCGGATGTCGCAGGCGCGGGATGCTGGGTCGAGCGATCGGGCCGACCGGCCAGGCCTCGACCCGAGGACGGGAATGCGCGGAACTCGATGGTGGTGGCGCCTGGCTGCCCTGGCCGGCGCGGTGCTCCTCATGGGCGGGTGCACCGGGACGTCACCGGACCCGGATCCGGCGACGCCCACAGCGGGACCGACCACGGCTCAGCCGCCGGCCCCGTCGTCCACTCCCGAGCCCTGGCCCGACCGCCCGGTGGTGGAGCTGCGCTTCGAGGTGGCCGACGACCTGGCCTCGGTGGCGGGGTGGGAACGCATCACGTTCACGCCCGACCTCCCGACGTGCCAGGTGGTCCTGCGCGCCTGGCCGAACAAGCCGATCACGGCGCGGGCCGGGAACTCCCTGGTGGTGTCCGAGGTGCGCGTCGACGGCCGGCCGGCGGACCCGGTGGACATCGCCGCCGGCGCCCCGGAGGCCGCGGAGGCCGGCACGCTGCTGGAGGTCCCGCTCGAGAACTGTGCCGCCGCCGGCGACGAGATCACCGTGGAGGTCGAGTTCGACGTCGAGCTGGGCGAGGACACGAACGAGCGGATGGGCACCTCCGCCGACGCGGAGGTGGCGTGGTTCGCCACGGCATTCCCCCTGCTCGCCTGGGAACGCGGCCGCGGCTGGGAACGCGGCCCCGCGGTACCGGTCAGCGGCGAGATGGCGGTCAGCGAGGACTTCAGGCTGGACAGCCTGGAGGTGGTGGCCCCCTCGGAGTACGAGGTGCTCGGCACCGGCCGCGCGGTCGGCACGGAGGACGGCCCGGACGGGACGACCGTGCACCGCTACGCCGCTCCGGCCGTGCGTGACGTGGCGGTGTCGGTCGGGGACCTCGACGTGGTCGAGGAAGAGATCGACGGGGTCCGGGTGCACCTGGGCCTGGACCAGGAGGTCGACCAGGCGGACGCGGCGGACTGGCTGGACCAGATCGCCGAGTCCAAGCGCGCCCTGGTCGACCTGCTGGGCCCCTTCCCGTACGACGACCTCTGGGTCACGGTGCTGTCCAGCCAGACGAGCGGCATCGAGTTCCCCGGCGCAGCGCAGTTCGGCGACGTGGACCCCGACGCCCGCCGGGGCCTGGTGACGCACGAGCTGGCGCACATGTGGTTCTACGGTCTGGTCGGCAACGACCAGGGTGATGACCCGTGGCTGGACGAGTCCTTCGCGACGTTCGCCCAGATGGTGGCCGACGACGACGAGCCGGTCTACGCCCACGTGTCCGAGGACGTCAGGCCACCCGTGGGTGGCTCGATGACCTCGTGGACCGAGTTCCGCCGGCCCAGCAGCACCTACTACGACACGGTCTACACCCTCGGCGGCACGGCCCTGGTCAAGGCCCGGAACGAAGCGGGGCACGAGGCCTTCGACGCCGCGCTCGCGCAGTACCTGCAGGAGAACGCCTACACCGTCGCCACACCCGACGACGTCCGGGAGGCGTTCGCCGAGCTGCCGGAGGTGCTCGCGGTCCTCCGCGACGTCGGCGCCCTGTCGTGACGACGACCCGCCGGCCGCGGCTCAGCCGCATGCCGACCGCCCGACCGGGGCGCTGACGCTGCACAGCCGCCGCACAGCCCGCACCTCGGGGAACCGCACGCACCCCGCCGACACTGCTCGGCATGCCCGCCCGACGACGCCCTTCCCGCGGCCGACCGCCGACGCTCCCCCGGCCCTCGCCGCATGTGTCATCGTGCCCTCGGACGGGCAGCCGGACGCTCGTCCGCTCACCGACGTGGGCCACCCCGAGCGCCGCGCCGGACCAGGCAGGAGGGGCCATGACGCAGCCCACTGCCTCCCATCCACCTGACCACTGCGCGGGGCGTGGGTGTTCCTGGCACCATCCCAGCGACCACCACATGCGGAACTGGCCCAAGGTCTGGCGCGCGTACTACGGCTACTTCGACCGCGTGTGCCCGCACGGCATCGGGCACCCCGATCCCGATGACATCGTCGATCTCCAGTCGGTCGGTGGCGCCTCCGCCGCCCACTCCTGCGACGGTTGCTGCATCGCCCCGCTGAGGGACACCCGCTGACCGCACCGGCAGCCGTGGCTCACCCCGTCGGAACGCGCCTGGTGGGGCGACGACCCTGCCGGGACCCAGGCCTCAATCCGGCAGCTGCAGCACGGGCAGGTCGGTGCGAGGGAAGTCGTCGCCGACACACAGGATCGAATACCCGGTGCGCTCCGCGAGGGCGTAGGTGACGCAATCACCCAGGTTCAAGGCAGCTGCCGAACGGCCCTTGCCGAAGCGCCGCCATGCGTCCTGGGCGCGGTCGGCCAGCTCCTCGTCGAACGGCACGACCCGCACACCAGCGTCTCGCAGCGCCCGCCCGGCGATGCCGATCGCCGCCGGCGCGCGGGCCTCCAGCACGATTCCCAGCTCGAGGACGGTCGGGGCAGCAACGATCCGATCGGGCGCCGCACCGAGCTGGGTCGACAGCCACTGGCCTCCTGGCTCACCGGTCAGGATGGCCACCATCGCCGACGTATCGACGACCAGCGCGGTCAACCCGGGAGCCCCGCGGAGTCGTAGCCGACGATCTCCTCCGCGCTGCGTCGATCGACAACCGACATGGCCGCATACTCGGCGGCCAGGCGCGCGAGGCGGGCCGGTACGTCATCCTCCTGCGCCCTGACCCGCGCCAATCGCTCCCGGAGGGCCGTGGTGACTGCCGCCGTCAACGTCTCATGAGTGGCGGCAGCGAGCTCCCGGGCCAGGGCATCAGCTTCCGTCGTCTTGATGCTCAGAGCCATGATCGAATTCTAGACGGAGCAACCACCTTCTAGAAGGCGGGCCGGGACGAACACCTCAGCGGGTGACGGCGCGCGCCTCGCCCTCGGCGGCCTGCGCGTTGCGGGCCTCGAGCCGCTCCCGCTGCGGGACGACGGTGTACTTCGGGTCGCGGGCGCTGGCCATGCCGGCGTCGAACACGCCGAAGCGGGTCAGCAGCGAGCCGGCGGCCAGCAGCGCACCGGAGACCACCGCCCCGGCCCGGGTGCGGCCGGCCACCACGGTCAGCCCGGCGCCGCCGGCGGTGCACGCCTTCGCGGCCTTCATCAGCGTGCCGGCCCGGCCCAGGTGGTACGGCTCGCTGACGATGCCGTGGTCGTGCTCCACCTTGTGCATCGCCGCCAGCTCGACCGCCGCCCCGGCGACCGCCATCTTCCGCGCCGGACCGGCTTCCGCAACCGGGGTGAACGCCATGCAGATCCCGCCACCGGCGGCCATGCCGGAGCCGGCGAAGACGAACGGCAGCTCCTTGTACGGCTCGTGCCACGACGGCACCGCGGTGTTCGCCAGCAGCACCGCCGTGTAGGTGGTCATCGGGCCACCGAAGACGGCCGAGGCCGTGCCCGCGACCTTCCGCAACCCGGGGAACCAGCCGGCGATCCGCCGCAGCCCGAACTTCTGCAGCCCGGGGAAGGCGTCCAGCAGCTGGATGCCCGCGGTTCCGGCCGCCAGCGCGCTGAACGGCGCCAGGATGTAGGAGCCCACCGACAGCGGGGAGGTCGGCTTGATCACCCGCAGCATGTGCAGGAAGCGTGCCGGCCGGCCCAGGTCGTGGATCAGCCACGCCACCGACGCCAGCGCACTCCCGCCCGCGGTGTAGTGCGCGGCCCGGGTCAGCGCCGGGCGACCGGTCACGTCGGCGATCGCGCCGAGCACCGCCGACGTGCCCGCCGCGCCGCCCAGGAACAGGTACAGCGGCACGTCCGGGGTCTTCCACACCGGCGGCTTGATGATCGGCCGGCCGTAGTAGGAGGTGAACTCGGCCTCCTCGACGGTCGGGTCGCCGTCCCGCGCGCCGCCACGGCGGCCGCCCCTGCGCCGCTTCTTCTCCCGCGCCTGGGCGGGCGGCCCGTCGGCCCGCCGCCAGCCGGCGCCCGGCGTGGCCAGTCCCTCGGTCACAGCTGCTCCTCCCACCAAAATGGCCATTTTGGTGCTTCGGGGAGGGTCATCGGCGCAGCCCCTTCCTGGACCCGAGGATCGCGGAGAGCGCGACCCCGACCACCATGACCGCCCCGCCCACCGCGTGCTTCCACATCGACGGCAGGTCGCGGGTGGTGACGATCGGGTCCGGCGGCAGCCCGTAGACCTCCGGCTCGTCGAGTAGCAGAAAGAACGCCCCCGCGCCGCCCACGCCGTCGTCCTCGTCCCGCCCGTAGAGCCGGGCGGTCTCCACCCCCTGCTCCTTGAGCGTGGCCAGCCGGGCGTCGGCCCGGGCCTGCAGCTCGTCCAGGTCGCCGAACTGGATCGACTGGGTGGGGCAGGCGGTCGCGCAGGCCGGCTGCAGCCCGTCGGTGAGCCGGTCGTAGCACATCGTGCACTTGAAGACCCGGCCGTCGTCCTTGCGCTGGTCGATGACGCCGTAGGGGCAGGCCGGGACGCAGTAGCCGCACCCGTTGCAGATGTCCTGCTGCACCACGACGGTGCCGAACTCGGTGCGGAACAGCGCACCGGTGGGGCAGACGTCCAGGCAGGCGGCGTGCGTGCAGTGCTTGCAGACGTCGGAGGACATCAGCCAGCGGATCTCCCGGTCGGCCGAGTGACCGGTCTGCGGGTCGAACTCGCTGAGCGCCTCGACGTTGAGCACGCTGGCCTGCGCGGTCAGCCCGCCGTCGGCGTTCCCGCCGTGCGACGTGGCGTGCGCGTCACCCGGAGCCTGACTCTCGCCGTGCCGGCCGGCACCCTCGGCGCCCGCACCCGGCAACCCGACCGTCGGCATCGGCAGGTCGACCGCCCGGCTCTGCTCGACGAACGCCACGTGCCGCCAGGAGTTGGCCCCGAGCATCCCGGTGTTGTCGTAGGACATCCCCGACAGGCCCATGGCGTCCCGGTTGCCGTCCGCGTCGTCCATCGGGAGGGTGTTCCACTCCTTGCAGGCCACCTCGCAGGCCTTGCACCCGATGCACACCGAGGTGTCGGTGAAGAAGCCGACCCGGGCCGGGTGGTCCTCGGCGTACCCGGCCTCCCCGCTCACGTCCGGCAACGGGCCGTAGAGCCGGTTGGCCGGGTCGTTCCCGGTGAGCGCCGGGCTGGCCGAGCTGACGGTGGTCACGAGCGCTTCTCCTCCATCGGGTCGATCGGCATCAGGTCTTCCCCTCCACCGGCGCGCGGCCGCCGGTCGGGATCAGACCCGACGGCACACCTGCCCGCAGCCGGTGCTCCTCCACGAACTGCACCAGCGCCTTGCCGCGCGGACGGCGCCCGGGCTGGATGTCGCAGGTGGCCACCTTGGTCTCCTGGATGTGCACGTTCGGGTCCATCACCACCCCGAACAGGTCGTTCCCGGAGTCGCCGGTGGACAGCCCCTGCTCACCCCAGTGGTACGGGATGCCGATCTGGTGCACGATCTGCCCGCCCTTGAGCCGCAACGGCCGGATCCGCTCGGTGACCAGCACCTTCGCCTCGATCGCGGTACGCGCGCTGACCAGCGTCGCCCAGCCACCGTTCTCCAGCCCGCGCTCCTCGGCCAGCTGCGGGCTGACCTCGACGAAGAACTCCGGCTGCAGCTCGGACAGGTAGGGCAGCGTGCGGCTCATCCCGCCGGCGGTGTGGTGCTCGGTGAGCCGGTAGGTGGTCATCGCGTAGGGGTAGACGTCGCTGCGCGGCGGGTTGCCCCGGTTCCACGGAGCCTGGATCTCCTCCCGCCCCGGGTTGGCCTGCTGGCCGTACAGGGCGTTCGCCACCGGCGACTCGGCCGGCTCGTAGTGCGCCGGCATCGGCCCGTCGGCCAGCCCGGCCGGCACGTAGAGCCAGGCCTTCCCGTCGGCCTGCATGACGAACGGGTCCGTTCCGCCCAGGCCGGCCTCGGCGACCGCGCCGTCCGGCGGCACGTAGTCGGGCCGCTTGGTCGCCTCGAAGTCGGGGACGTCATGACCGACCCAGCGGCCGGTTCCGTCCTCACCTGCCTCCTCGTCCCACCAGACGTAGGCCTTGCGCTCGCTCCACGGCTTGCCGTCCGGGTCGGCGGACGCGCGGTTGTACAGCGTGCGGCGGTTGGCCGGCCAGGCCCAGCCCCACTCGGCGGCCACCCAGTCCTGCTCGCGACCGGGCTTGCGGCGGGCCGACTGGTTGACCTCGTCGGCGTAGACACCGGTGTAGATCCAGCAGCCGCCGCTGGTGGAGCCGTCGTCCTTCATGTCCAGGTAGCTCGACAGCGCCCTACCGTCCGGGCCGACGCCGTTGATCTCGCGCAGCACCGCCTCGGCGCTGGGGTCCTCGGTCTCCCCGTGCGTCGGGTAGTCCCAGGTGAGGTCCAGCAGCGGACGGTCCCGCGGGTCGGTGGAGCCGGCCAGCTTCTCCCGGAGCCGCCGCCCGAGGTGGTAGTAGAACCACAGGTCGCTGCGGCTGTCGGCCGGCGGCTCGACCGCCTTGTGCCGCCACTGCAGCAGCCGCTGGGTCTGGGTGAAGGTGCCCTCCTTCTCCACGTGCGTGGCCGCGGGCATGAAGAAGACCTCGGTGGCGATGTCCTCGGTGACCAGTTCCCCGGTCTCGATCTCCGGGGCGGTCTTCCAGAACGTCGCCGACTCGATCATCTGCAGATCGCGGACGACGAGCCACTCCAGGTTGGCCAGGCCGAAGCGCTGCATGCGCCCGTTGGCGCTGCCCACCGCCGGGTTCTCGCCCACCAGGAAGTAGCCGGGCACCTTCCCCTGGATCATGTCGGCGACGGTGGTGTACGTGCCGTGGTCGCCGGTCAGCCGGGGCAGGTAGTCGAAGGCGAAGTCGTTCCCCGGTTGCGCCGCGTCGCCCCACCAGGCCTTGAGCAGGCTGACGGTGTACGAGCGCATGTTGCCCCAGAAGCCGACCCGGTCGTCGCTGGAGGCGCAGAAGCTGTCCAGGTCGGTGTGCTGCTGGGCGTGGGGCATCGGGATGTAGCCGGGCAGGATGTTGAACAGCGTCGGGATGTCGGTGGAGCCCTGGATGCTGGCGTGACCGCGCAGCGCCAGGATCCCGCCGCCGGGCCGGCCCATGTTGCCCAGCAGCGCCTGCAGGATCGACGCCGTCCGGATGTACTGCACGCCCACCGTGTGGTGCGTCCAGCCCACCGAGTAGACCCACGCCGTCGTCCGGTCGCGGTTGCTGTTCGCGGTGACCCACTCGGCGACCTTGAGGAACACCTCGGGCTCGATGCCGCAGATGTCGGCGACCATCTCCGGGGTGTAGCGGGCGTAGTGCCGCTTGAGCACCTGGAAGACGCAGCGCGGGTGCTGCAGCGTCTCGTCCCGCTGCGGCTTGCCGTGTATGTCGGCCGAGCCCTGGGCGCCCTGCTGCTGGTCGGCCTCCTTGACGCCCTCGGTCTCGTCGTCGGATCCGTCGTTCGCGGTGCCGTCGTTCGCGGCGTCGTCGGGCCGGTCGCCCTCGTCGTCGGTGCGGAAGGCCGACCCGCCCGGCAGGCTCGGGGAGCGCTGACCGGCCGAGGAGGGCACGTTGACGCCCTCGTACTGCCAGCTGGTCTCGTCGTACTGCCCGGTCTCCGGGTCGAAGCCGGAGAACAGGCCGTCGAGATCCTCGGTGTCCTGGAAGTCCTCACGCAGGATCGCCGCCGCGTTGGTGTAGGCGACCACGTACTCGCGGAAGTCCAGGTCGTTGTCCAGGACGTACTTGATCAGCCCACCGAGGAACGCGATGTCGGTGCCCGCGCGCAGCGGCACGTGCAGGTCGGCCAGCGCGCTGGTCCGGGTGAACCGCGGGTCGATGTGGATGACCTTCGCGCCCCGCGCCTTGGCCTCCATCACCCACTGGAATCCCACCGGGTGGCACTCGGCCATGTTGGAACCCTCGATGACGATGCAGTCGGAGTTCACCAGGTCCTGCTGGAAGTTCGTGGCGCCGCCACGACCGAACGAGGTCCCCAGACCGGGGACCGTGGCGGAGTGCTATATGCGGGCCTGGTTCTCGATCTGGATCGCGCCCATGGCGCTGTAGAGCTTCTTCATGAGGTAGTTCTCCTCGTTGTCGAGGGTCGCCCCTCCGAGGCTCGCTATCCCCAGCGTGCGGTTGACCTGCTTCCCCTCGTGCTCGTCCTGCCAGCCCTTGCGGCGGGCATCGAGCACGCGGTCGGCGATCATGTCCATCGCCGTGTCGAGGTCGAGGTCCTCCCACTCCGTCCCGTGCGGGCGGCGGTACTTGACCGTGGTGACCCGGGTGGGGCTCGTGACCAGTTGCTTGCTCGCGCTGCCCTTCGGGCACAGCCGGCCACGGCTGATCGGGGAGTCGGGGTCGCCCTCGATCTGGACGACCTGCTCGTCCTTCACGAACACCCGCTGCCCGCAGCCGACCGCGCAGTACGGGCAGACCGACTGCACGACCCGGTCGGCCGTCGCGGTGCGGCTGACCACCGCCTCGGTCGCCTTGCTGCGGGCCGCCTTGCCGCGACCGAGCGGATCGTCCCCAGTGAGCTGCCGGAACACCGGCCACGCATCCAGCCACGTCTTCACAGCGGAGAGCTTGCCACCCGATGGTGCGCGCCGCGCGTCCGGCGGTACGCGGGGCGTTGCGGCGCTCAGCCGGCCGGCCGCCGGGCCAGGACGGCGAGGGCCAGCAGCGCCACCAGCCAGCCGGCGAGCACGAACAGGTCGCCCTCGTGCAGACCGTGGTTCGCGGTCACCTGCACCAGCACCGGGCCGTCGTTGAGGTAGCGCCCGGTGATCAGCAGGAACGCGAAGGCGGTGAGCACGCCGGCGGGGACGAGGGCACACAGCCGGCGCAGCACGCGCGAACGGTAACCGCGGCCGGCCGGCCCGGCCCGGGAACGCCGTCCGGCGTCATCAGTCCGGGGGGCTGGCGGTACTGAGTAGCGTTGATCCCGAGGAACAGGAGGCTCGCCATCGCCATCGAGGCCGGACGCTGCGCACACGACCATCTCGGCTGCACCTGCGGGGGCGACGAGGCCACCCACTCCGAACGTTCCCAGGAGATCGGCGACGCCCGCTCCCCGGAGCTGGTCGAATGCCCCGAGTGCGGCGAGCCCAGCAACCCGCTGCCCATCGTCAACTGGGGGCACTGCCGCGTCTGCCGGACGGCGGACTCCCGGGCGAAGAGCCCGCTGCGCTGGTGACCCGGCCGGCACACCTCCGACGACGGGCCCCCTCCCCCTTCGGGTGACCCGGGGCACGCCCCGGTCCAGAGCGCTGCGGAGCCGCCCGACAACTGCAGGGTGACCACCGGAACCCCCGCCACCCCGGCGCCTGCCGGCGGCCCCGGCGCCGGCCCGAGCCGCTCCGTGGGCCGCCCCCTGGCGCTGGCCGGGCTGGCCGCCGCCGTCACCACGGGGGCCGGCCTCGTCCCCGGCCAGCTCGGGGTCGGCCTCGCCGTCACGCTGAACTTCGCCGCGGTCGTCGTGGTGACCCTGCTCCTCGCCCGTGCAGCCGGGCGCTCCGCCCACCCGGCGGGCTGGCGCTGGTTCACCGCCTTCGTCGCGGTCGGTGCGATCGGTGCCGCCCTGGCGGCGTCCGTCCTGCCGTGGGGGCAGAACGCGCTGGGCAGCATCCCCGGCCAGCTGCTCGCCGTCGTCGCGATCCTGCACCTGCTCGACCGCGACGCCGTGCGCTGCGCCCGGGCGCAGCTGGCCGCCCTGCTGGGGCTCTTCGTCCTCGCCGACGTGCTCAGCGTCTACGCGCTCTACCGCCTCACCGTCCACGGCCGCGGCCTGCTGACCGCGTCGGAGACGGTCGCCCTGTTCGCCCTGCTCTGCAGCATCGCGATCGCCACCGGCGTCGCGCTGGTGATGGTCTCGGTCAGCCGGCCGCACGAGCGGCTCGTCGCCGGCCTGGTGCTCGCCTCGCAGATCGCCAACACGCTGGCCGGCGCCTTCTCCTCGATCACCACCGGACCGGGGCTGCTGCAGGCGCTGGCCTGCGGGTGCAGCGTGCTCGGCATGGCCCTGCTGCCGGTCGCCTGCGGGCTGGACCGCCCCGCGCCGACCGCCGCCCAGGCGTCCGCCGTCCGGGGCGGCTCCGTCGTCGGCGCGCTGCTGCCCCACATCACCGCCGTGGTCGGCGGGTCGCTGCTGCTGCTCAGCGTGCAGGTCACCGGCCGGCTCACCGGCTTCGGGAGCCTGCTGGGCTTCCTCGGGCTGAGCGCCCTGCTGGCCCACCAGTCGGCGTCCTGGCGCACCCAGCGACGGCTGACCGCCGACCTGCAGCGCAGCGAGGCCTACTTCCGCACCCTGGTGCGGGGCAGCGTCGACCCGATCGTCATCCTCGACGAGGGCCTGACGTTGCGCTGGAGCTCGCCGTCGATCACCGACCTGCTCGGCCTGGACCCCGCCCGCACGGTCGGCCTGACGCTCACCGACGTCCTGCACCCCGACGACGTCCCCGGGCTGCTCGCCGGGCTGGACGCCGTGGCGGTGCCCGGCGACCCGGAGACCAAGATCCGCACCGCGCGGGTGCGGCACGTCGACGGCCACTGGCGGATGATCCAGGCCCGGGTCCACGATCTGCGCCGCGATCCCGACGTCGGCGCTCTGGTGCTGTACTGCCGCGACGCCGGCGCGGCCACCCCGTCGCCGGTCTCCGACGCCGACCTGGCCGCCTTCAGCACCGTCGACCCCGCCACCGGGCTGCCCAACGGCGCCGCGCTGAGCCTGCGGCTGGCCGCGTCGCTGCGCGCCCCGGCGACCGGCTCGACCGCCCTGGTCGTCCTCGGCGTCGACGGGCTGCCCGACACCGACGCCGGCGAGGTGCTGCGCGAGCTCACCGCCCGGGTGTCCCGGGTGCTGCGGAGCGACGACTGGCCGGCCCGGATCGCGGTCAGCGAGTTCGCCGTCCTGGTCAACGGCACCGTCGCCGACGCCGAGATCGTGGCCGCCCGGCTGGTCGGCGCCGTCGAGCCGGTCGCCACCCGCGCCGGCACGGTGCGCCTGACCGCCGCCGCCGGCGTCACCCCGCTCTCCGCCGACGTCGACGCCGGCGAGGCGCTGCGCCGCGGCCACCTGGCGCTGCGCAGCGCCTGGGCCGCCGGCCCCGGCCGGGTCCACCGGCACGACGACGCCCTGCGCATCACCCAGGACCGGCAGGACGCGCTGCGCACCGACCTGGCCCGCGCGCTGGAGGGCGACCAGCTGCACCTCGTCTACCAGCCGGTGGTCGACCTGGCCCTGCACCGCACCGTCTCGGTGGAGGCCCTGCTGCGCTGGCGCCACCCCGTCTACGGCGACGTCTCCCCCGCGGAGTTCATCCCGCTGGCCGAGGAGTCGCCGCTGATCACCGAGCTGGGCCGCTGGGTGCTGGCCACCGCCGCCACCACCATCGCCGCCCTGCCCCACCCCGACCTGGGGGTGGCGGTCAACGTCTCCGCGCGGCACGTGCGCAGCGGCGAACTGGTCGGCCACGTCCTGGCCGCGCTGGAGGCCAGCGGGCTACCGGCCTGCCGGCTGGTGCTGGAGATCACCGAATCGGTGCTGCTCGACGACGGGCACGTCACCGCCGACCTGGCCACCCTGCGCCGGATCGGCGTCCGGATCGCCGTCGACGACTTCGGCACCGGCTGGTCGTCGCTGGCCTACCTGGTCGGCCTGCCCATCGACATGCTGAAGATGGACCGGCAGTTCCTCGCCCACGTCGAGACCGACCCGCAGCGCCGGGCGCTGTGCAGCTCCGTGCTGCACCTGGGCAGCAGCCTGGGGCTGTCGGTGGTCGTGGAGGGTGTGGAGACCCCCGCGGAGCTGCGGCTGCTGCGCGACATGGGGCACCGGTTCATCCAGGGCTTCCTGCTGGCCCGGCCGGTCGACGCGGGCGCCCTCGCCCGCGAACTGCCCGGCGACACCTGCGCAGCGCCCGCGGCCGCGCACCAGCACCCCGGCGGTGCCGCGTGACCGCCACCCAGCGGATCGCCCGGGAGCACCTGCTGGTCGTGGCCGCCGCGCTGGCCGGGATCGCGGTCACGCTGCCGTTCAGCCCGGGCGACCAGACCCCGCAGTGGGACAACCTCGTGCTCGCCGCCGTGTCCGCGTGGGCCACCGAGCGCGTCGTCCGGCTCACCCGGGCGATGACGCCGGCCGCCCGCCGGCCGTGGACGGCGATCATCGTCAGCGGGCTGCTGTTCACCGCGGCCAGCCTGCTGACCGGGCTCGGGGTGGGCGGTGTCTTCGCCCGCTCCAGCCTCGGCGACGTGCTGCTGATCCTGGCGGTGGTCGGCCCGATCATCTGCGCCGGCCTGCTCGCCGGGCGGGGCAGCGGCACCCGCTGGCCGGTGCTGGCCCTCGACGGCGTCCTGGTCGTGGTCGCGCTGGTGGTGGTGGCCGACGTGCTGCTGCTACACCCCGCGCTGCGGCCCGGAGCGATCGACCCCGGCCTGTTCCTGCTCGTCCTCGGCTACGCCATCTACCCCGCCATCGCGCTCGGGCTGGTCGGCGCGCTGTGCACGGTGACCAGCCGGGCGGTGCGCCGGTCGGCGACCGCGATCATCGGGATGACCGCGTTCCAGGGGCTGGCCGCCGCGATGCTCGCGGTGCTGGTCGTCGAGCGCGGCACCGTGTGGGTCGGCATCGCCGACGTGGCCAGCGTGCTGGCGCTGAGCACCGCGGTGCTCGCCGTCCAGCTCGCCCCGGCCGACGTCCCCGACCCGTCGTCGCCGGCCGGCCGGCCGGCGCCCACCGCCGCCGGCCTGCTCGTCACCTGCGGTGCGCTGTTCGGCGTGCCGGTCACCCTGGTCGCCGCGCTGCTGCTGGGCCTGACCATCCCCCCGGGGGCGATCGCGCTGTCCGCCGCGCTGATCGCGCTGCTGCTGATCCGCCTGGTGGTGCGCATCCGCGACAGCGGGCGCATGTCGGAGGACCTGCTCCGCAGCGAGGCCGACTTCCGCGGCCTGGTCGAGGCCAGCTCCGACGGTGTCGCGATCGTCGACGGCGGGTTCCGGCTGGAGTTCACCTCCCCGGCGGCCCGCACCCTGCTGGGCCTCACCCCCGAGCTCGGCCCCCACCCGGTGCTGCTGGACCTGCTGCACGCCGACGACCGGGCCCGCGCCCGCGCCGAGCTGACCGGCGTCGTCGGCGACGTGGCCCCCGCGGTGCTGCTGCGCGTGCGGCCGGCCGGCAGCGACCCCCGCGACCTCGAGGTGACCCACCACGAGCGCCCCGGCAGCGGTCGCCGGGTGCTGCACCTGCGCGACGTGACCACCCGGCGCCGTCGCGAGCGCGAGCTCGAGCGGATGGCCTTCTCCGACCACCTCACCCGGCTGCCCAACCGCGCCATGCTCTTCCAGGAGCTCGCCGAGCTCGGCCCGGCCGACGGCGACCGCAGCCTGCTGGTGCTCGACCTCGACGGGTTCAAGGCGGTCAACGACTCCGCCGGCCACGAGGCCGGTGACCTGCTGCTGGTCGAGGTCGCCCGCCGGCTGCAGGGCCTCATGCGCAGCGAGGACCTGGTCGCCCGGCTCGGCGGCGACGAGTTCGCCGTCCTCCTGGTCGGCGGGGAGCAGGCCGCCGTGGAGGCCGCCCAGCGCATCGTCGAGGTGCTCGCCCAGCCCTACCGGGTCGGCGACCGGACCTTCTCCGTCGGGGCCAGCGTCGGCCTGTCCCGGGTCCGCCCCGGCGGCGGGCAGCTGGCCTTCCGCGAGGCCGACACCGCGCTGCGGTCGGCCAAGCAGGCCGGCAAGGGCTGCTGGCGGGTGCACTCCAGCGACCGGCTGGCCCTCGCCGCCGCCACCAGCGACGTCGCGGTGGCGCTCGCGGACGGCGACGTCGAGCTGCGGTACGACCTCGTCGTCAACGGCGACACCGGCGTCTACGTCGCCGCCGGCGCCACCCCCGTCTGGGTCCATCCCGAGCTGGGCCCGCTGCCCGCCGCCGAGCTGTACGCCGCCGCCGAACGGCAGGGCCACACCGGCCTGCTGCAGCAGTGGGTGCTCACGCAGAGCTGCGCCGAGGTCGCCGCGATCAGCGACCGGCTGCTGCTGTGCGTCGACCTGCCCGCTGGGTACGTGCACGCCGATGACCTGACCGGGGACGTGACCGCGGCGCTCGCCGGGG
Source organism: Modestobacter lapidis (assembly GCA_019779905.1). Classification (GTDB taxonomy): domain Bacteria; phylum Actinomycetota; class Actinomycetes; order Mycobacteriales; family Geodermatophilaceae; genus Modestobacter; species Modestobacter lapidis. The sequence continues at coordinate 17,066 of JABAKE010000008.1, forward strand.
CCGGGCTGGCCCCCGACCGGCTCACCCTGACCTTCACCGAGGAGGCGCTGCAGACCGCGTCGGCCGCGCTCATCCCCGCGCTGCACACCGTGCACGAGACAGGCGTGCAGCTGGCCCTCAGCGACTACGGGATGGGCGCCACGCTGTGGGCTCACCTGGCCCGGCTGCCGCTGGACGTCGTCATGGTCGACGTCCGCGACCTGGCCCCGGCCGGGCAGACCGAGCGCGCGCTGAAGGTGCTCACCGGCATCTACAACAGCACCAGCACCTTCGACGTCCGCACCGTCGTCACCGCGGTCGCCACCACCGAGATGTTCGCCGCCATCCACGCCCAGGGACTCGTCGCCATCGGCGGCCCGGTGCTGCCCACCGGGCTCTCCGCCGGCGCGCTGGACGGCCTGCTGCGCCACACCCCGGTCGCCGCCGTCGCGGTGTCCTGAAAGGCGCTGTTCCGCGCCATGATCAGCGCCGATACTGGCCGGGTGAGCGCACCCGCCGATCAGCCCACCGGAGGTGGTCCGGCTCCCCAGCGGAACTGTGACCTGCACTTCCTGGGCCACTCGACCGTGCGGGTCGAGCTGGCCGGGCGCGCCGTGCTCACCGACCCGCTGCTCACCCCCCGGCTGGGCCCGCTGCGCCGGGTGGTCGACCCGCCACCGGCCGACAGCTGGGCCGACGTGGACCTGGTGCTCGTCTCGCACCTGCACAACGACCACCTGCACCTGCCCTCGCTGCGGCGGCTGGGCCGCGGCGTGCCGATCATCGTCCCGCGGGGCGCCGGGCGCTGGCTGCGGTCGAAGGGCTTTCCCGCCGTCGAGGAGCTCGCCCCCGGCGCGACGCTCACCGACGGCGACCTGACCGTCACCGCCACCGAGGCCCGGCACAGCGCGCACCGGTGGGGCCCGCGGCTCACGCACGGTCCGCACGCCCCCGCCGTCGGGCACCTGCTGCGCGGCGGTGGATCCTCGGTCTACCTGGCCGGTGACACCGACCTGTTCCCGGGCATGGCCGGGCTCGGCGGCCCCGCGCCGCTCGACGTGGCGGTGCTGCCGGTGTGGGGCTGGGGCCCCAGCCTGGGCCCCGGTCACCTCGACCCGGTGCGCGCGGCCGCGGCGGTGGCGCTGCTGCGCCCGCGGGTCGCCGTCCCGGTGCACTGGGGCACGCTCGCCCTCGCCGGGCTCAGCTCGCTGCCCAGCCCCTGGCGGGCCCGGATGCGCGCGCTGCTCACCGAGCCGGCCGAGCAGTTCGCCGCCGCGGTGGCCGCCGGCGGGTCCGGCGCCACCGTGGCGCTGACCCGGCCCGGCGCCCGGGTGCAGCTGCCCGCCGCCGTGCCCCCGGGGACGGCGACGTGAGCACCGTCCCGCTGGCCGTCGAGTGGACCGACGCCTCGTCGCTGGGTTACCCGCTGCTCTTCGGCGGCGTGCTGCTCGGCTCGGTGGTGCCGGTGGTGCCGACCGGTGCGGTGGTCGGCGCGACCGCCGCAGTCGCCGTCACCACCGACTCGCTGTCGCTGCCCCTGGTGCTGCTGCTGTCCACCCTCGGCGCGTTCGTGGGCGACGTCCTCACCTTCGCCGTCTGCCGGTTCGGTGGCCCGGCCGCCGTGCGCCGGGTGTCCCGCGGGCAGCACGCCGAGCGGCTCGACGAGGTGCGCGGGCAGTTCCGGCAGCACGGCTGGCAGATCATCATCGCCGGCCGGCTGCTGCCCGCCGGCCGCATCCCGGTGCTGGTCGCGGCCGGCGCGCTGGCCTATCCGTGGCGGCGGCTGCTGCCGGCGTCGCTGGCCGCCGGGCTGATCTGGGCGGTGGCGTACGCGCTGCTCGGCGTGGTCAGCGGCGGGATCTTCGACTCCCCGCTGATCGCCACGCTCATCGCCACGATGCTGGTACTGCTGGTCAGCGTCGTCCTCAACGTCGTTCCGCACCGCCGGCGGACCCCGCCGGGTGCGGACCCGCTCCCCGACCCCGAGGCCGACCCGTCCCCCGCCGGGTGCGAGCCGCGGTGAGCGGGGCCCGCTCCCCCGGCCGGGTGCTGCGCGGCGGCCGGACCCTCGCCCGGGTGCTGCTCGTCTGGACCGTCGCCACCGCCGCGCTGACCGTGCTCGACGGCTGGCTGTCCGGCTTCGCCATGCGCTCGTGGTGGCAGCCGCCCGTCGCGGCGCTGCTGCTCGGCGTGCTGGCCGCCGTCGTCTGGCCGCTGGTGATGCGGGTCGCGCTGCCGGTCGCGGTGTTCACCCTGGGCCTGGGCGGGTTCCTGCTCATGGGCGCCGGGGTGCTCGCCGTCTTCACCGTCATCCCCGGCGTGGTGGTGACCAGCTTCGCCACCTCCGTCGTCGTCGCGCTGGCCATGGCCGGCGTCGCCGGGGTGATCAGCAGCGTGCTGGCCGTGAACGAGGACGAGGTCTTCTTCCGCCGCGCCCGCCGCCGGGCCGGGGCCGCCGAGCTGGCCGATGCCCCGCCCGGCGTGCTGTTCCTGCAGATCGACGGCCTCGGGCACGACGTCGCCCGCCGCGCCGTCCGGGACGGCTCGATGCCCACGCTGGCCGCCTGGCTGCGCGCCGACAGCCACGTGCTCACCTCCTGGCACACCGACTGGAGCTCGCAGACCGGGGCCAGCGTCTGCGGGATCCTGCAGGGCAGCAACGACGACGTGCCCGGCTTCCGCTGGTACGAGAAGGACCGCGACAAGATCGTGGCGGTCTCCCATCCCGCCGACGCCGCCGAGGTGGAGCGCCGGCACTCCGACGGGCGAGGGCTGCTCGCCGTCGACGGCGCGGGCCGGGGCAACCTGTTCACCGGCGACGCCCCGCACGTGTCGCTGACGATGAGCTCGCTGCCCGTCGTCGTCGCCCGGGGCTCGCGCCGCCGGCCGCACCGGATCGGTGCCGGCTACTACGCCTACTTCGCGAACCCGGTGAACGCGCTGCGCACGCTGGGCGTCTCGCTGGTCGACGTCTACCGGGAGCTGGCTGCCGCCGCCCGCCAGCGGCGGGCCGACGTGCGGCCCCGGGTCAGCCGCGGGGGCAGCTACCCGCTCGCCCGCCCGGGGACGACGGTCATCGCCCGGGACATCGTCGTCGCCGCCCTGCTGGAGGACATGCTGGCCGGCCGCCCGGTGGTCTACGCCGACTTCCTCGGCTACGACGAGGTCGCCCACCACTCCGGCGTCGAGCGCTTCGACACCCTGGAGGTGCTGCGCAGCATCGACCAGCAGATCGGCCGGCTGTGGCGGGCCACCCAGCTCGCGCCGCGGCCGTACCACCTGGTCTGCCTGTCCGACCACGGGCAGACCCAGGGGGAGGCGTTCACCGCCCGGTTCGGGGAGTCGTTCCCGCAGCTGGTCGGCCGGCTGTGCGGCGGGCCGGTCGCCCCGGCGCCGCGGCGCGGGCTGTTCGGCCGCCGTCCCGTCGAGGACAGCCGCCGCCCCGCCGAGGGCTGGCAGATCACCTCCGCGCTGGCCGAGGCCGCCTCCGGCGGCGGGCCGATCGCCCGCCGGCTGCGCGACCGGGTGGAGCGCGCCGGCACCGCGTCGGCCGCCACCCCGGCCGGCGACCACGGTTCGGTCGCCCGGATCGCGCCCGGCGTGGTGGCGACCGTCTCCGGGCACATGGCGGCCATCTCCTTCGCCGACCTGCCCGGCCGGGTGCCGCTGGAGACCATCGAGCGGCACTGGCCGCACCTGCTGCCCACCCTGGTCGACCATGACGGCGTCGGTTTCCTGCTCGTGCACTCCACCGAGTTCGGGCCGGTCGTGCTCGGCCGCAACGGGCTGCGGCGGCTGGGCAGCGGCGTGGTGATCGGGGCGGACCCGCTGGCGCCCTACGGCCGGCACGCCGCGGACCTGGTCGCGCGGTACTCGGGCTTTCCGCACTGCGCCGACGTCGTGGTCAACAGCCGCTACGACCCGGTCACCGACGAGGCCTCCCCGTTCGAGCCGCACGTCGGGTCGCACGGCGGGCTGGGCGGCGGGCAGCAGCGCGGCTTCCTGGTGCACCCGACGTCGTTCGCCGACCCCGGCGAGATCGTCGGCGCCGAGCACCTGCACCGGGTGCTGCGCGGCTGGCTGACCGACCTGGGGCACCCGGAGCCGGCCGGCGACCGCGACGCCCGGCACGCGCCCCTCACCCCCTGGCCACTGCCCGCCTGATCCACCCCCGGCGGCCGGAATGGCCGTTTCCGCCGCCGGGACGGCCACCCGGGTACGCCGCGTGAAGACTGCGTGAACGGCGGCGACCGGAGGTGCGCGGACACCGCCCGGTGACCGACAGTGGGCGCATGCGACCCGATGCCCGCGCATGGTTCGAGCACCGCACCACGGCGGCCACCTCGCTGGCCGACATCGACGTCGACGCCCTGCTGCTGGCCAAGCGCCGGGGCGGGCACCGGATCAGCGTCGTCCTGCCGGCCCGGGACGAGGCGGCCACCGTGGGCAGGCTGGTCGCCGACCTCGCCGACCGCTGGGTCACCGGCGTCCCCCTCGTCGACGAGCTGCTCGTCGTCGACTCCGACTCCACCGACGACACCGCGGCGGTCGCCCGGGCCGCCGGCGCCGAGGTCGTCGCCGCCGCCGACGTGCTGCCGGCCTGCGGCAGCCGGCGCGGCAAGGGCGAGGCGCTGTGGAAGTCGCTGGCCGCCACCACCGGCGACCTCGTCGTCTTCATCGACGCCGACCTGCTCGGCGACATCGGCCACTACGTGCCCGGGCTGCTCACCCCGCTGCTGACCAACCCCAGGGTCGACTACGTCAAGGGCTGCTACACCCGGCCGCTGGACGTCGGCGGCGAGCACCGCCCGGCCGGCGGCGGGCGGGTCACCGAGCTGACCGCCCGGCCACTGCTCAACGCGCTGTGGCCGGAGCTGGCCGGCTTCGTGCAGCCGCTGGGCGGCGAGTACGCCGGCCGCCGCTCGGTGCTCGAGCAGGTGCCGTTCGCGTCCGGCTACGGCGTGGAGGTGGGCCTGCTGGTCGACCTGCTGCAGGTGTGCGGGCTCGGCGGGCTGGCCCAGGTCGACCTGGGCACCCGGCGGCACTCGCACCAGACCGACGAGGCGCTGGGCCGGATGGCCGGGCAGATCGTGTCGGCGGTGCTGGCCCGCGCCGGGCGCGGCCGGCTGGAGCCCGGCGGGCTGCTCACCCAGTTCACCCACGACGGCACCGGGTTCGTGCCGCACAGCAGCACCGTGGCCGCCGACCAGCGCCCGCCGCTGGCCGCGGTGCCCGAGTACACGGCACTGCGGGCCGGCGTCGTCGGCTAAGGAAAGGCCAGCGGCGTCTCGTCGAGGGCGGCGGCGAGGTCGGCCGGGGTGTCGTAGAGGGCGATCGCGCCGGCACTGCGCAGTTCGTCGTCGCCGAAACCCCCGGAGCGGACGACGATCGCCGGCATCCCGGCCTTCTTCGCCGACTCCACGTCCCATACCGAGTCACCGATCAGCACGGCGGCGGCGTCGGCCGGGGCGCCGAGCTTCTCCAGTGCCACCTGCAGCAGGTCCGGCGCCGGCTTGGAGGCCTCGACGTCGTCGGTGGAGGTCCAGTCGTCGGCGAGGTCGCGGGCGTCGAGCAGGTCGAGGAAGGCATCGACGTGCTGCGGCTTACCCGAGCTGGCCAGCACCAGCCGGTGACCACGCTCCCTGATCGCCACCAGCAGGTCGCGGGCGCCGGGCAGCGGCGCCACCTCGCCGATCAGCCGGTCGAACTCCTCGACCCAGCGCTCCCGGGCCTGCCCGCCGACCCGCTCCTCGAGCCCGTCGCCGCCGAGCGCGCCCACCAACTTGTCACCGCCCATCCCGATCAGCCGGTGGATGCGCCAGATCGGGAAGGTCTCCCCCAGCGACCGCAGTGCGCGGTACCAGGCCAGCGCGTGCTGGTAGTTCGTGTCGACGAGGGTGCCGTCGACGTCCAGGACCGCGATCGTGGGCTCGTTCACGGTGCCGTGCCTGCCCGCCCGGCCACCCGTTCACCCCTCGAGGGCCAAAGTCGCGACTTTGGCCCTCGAGGAAGGCTCAGTGCTGGTGCTGCAGGACGCCGCGGATGGTGGTGCCGTCGCGCTGGTCCTGGTAGCCCTGGTTGATCTCGTCGAGGCCGTACCGCTTGGTGATCAGCTCGTCGACCTTGAGCTTCCCCTCCTCGTACATGCGCAGCAGCCGCGGGATGTCGCGGTAGGCGTTGCACATGCCGTAGAGCGCGCCCTGCACCCGCTGCTCGAAGACCGTGGCGATGTTGCCGGGCAGCACCACGGTGGTGTCCATGGCATGGTCGGACAGCCCGGTGAGCACCAGCGTGCCGCCCTTGCCCAGGCAGCCGTAGGCGCCGCCGACGATCTCCGGGCTGGTGACCCCGGTGGCGAGGACGACGACGTCCGCGCCGGTGCCGCGGGACAGCGCCCGGGCCAGCGCGGCGGCCTCCTCCGTGCTCGCCACGGCGTGGGTGGCGCCCAGGGTCTGGGCGAACTCGCGCCGGAAGGGCACCGGGTCGACGGCGATGACGTGCTGCGCGCCGACGCTCGCCGCACCCTGCACCGCGTTGCAGCCCACGCCGCCGGTGCCGACGACCACGACCACGTCACCCACCCGCACCGGGCCGGCGTTGACCGCCGAGCCCCAGCCGGTGGGCACGCTGCAGGCCATCAGCGCGGCGACGTCCAGCGGGTAGTGGTCGTCGATCCGCACGCAGGAGAACTGGGAGAGCAGCGAGGTCTGAGCGAAGGCGCCCACGATGCAGAAGCCGCCGAGCGGCTCGCCGTCCAGCGTGAAGGGGAACGACCCGTCGGGCAGCTGACCGGTGGTGATGGTGGCACCCAGGTCGCAGAGGTTGGAACGGCCCGAGGCGCACCAGCGGCAGTGGCCGCAGGCCGGCAGGAAGGTGGTGACGACGTGGTCGCCCGGCGCGACGTTCGTGACACCCGCCCCCACCGCGCGGACGACGCCGGCGCCCTCGTGCCCACCGACGATCGGGTACCGCGCGCTCTCGAACCGCAGGTGCTCGTCGGAGTGGCACAGGCCCGCGTAGGCCATGTCGACCAGCACCTCACCCGGCCCGGGGTCGCGGACCTCGAGCTCGACGACCTCCCAGTCGCCCGGGCCCCGCAGCACCGCGCCCTGCGTCTTCATCCGTGCGTCCTCCGGAGGCTCGAACCCACGCCGCCGCCCTCGGACGGGGCGCCGGTGGCCACCCGCCCGGACGCCGTTCCGGCCCGCGCAGCAGGTGACGCACCGCACGTTAGGCGCCCGTCCGCCACGCCCGCGCGCCGGGGTGGCACCCGGTGCCGGCGGGGTCGGCCGATCCGGTCAGACCGGGTCGGGAACCGGCTCCGGGTCGGTGATCGGCAGGAGGACGTCGGCCACCAGCTGCCGGACCCCGTCGGCGTCCAGCGGTGCTTGCTCGAAGGCGGTGTAGCGCTGCCACCACAGCGCCTCGAGCACCGAGCCGAGCAGCGACACCCGGTCGGGGGCGAGCTCACGGCCGCGGCGGGTCTCGCGCGCGGCGATCTCCCGGACCACCGCGGCGAGCGGGCGGACCAGCGCCTCCTCCAGGCCGGCGCGCAGCTGCTCGTCGTGCCGGGCGGCGCTGACCAGGCTGGCCGCCGCCCGCTCGGCGCGGCCCAGCGGGCGGGTCCACGGCTCCAGCAGGCCGGCCAGGTCGGTGCGCAGCGAGCCGGAGTCGGCCGGCAGCTGCACCAGGGTGGACCGGGCCAGCGCGTGCCGCGCCAGGGCCGCCATGGTGGGCCAGCGCCGGTAGATGCCGGCCTTGCCGGCCTTCGCCCGGGCCGCGATGCGGTCGCTGTTCAACCGGCCCCAGCCCTCGTCGGCCAGGATGTCGACGGCCACCGAGAGCAGCTGGTCGGACAGCTCCGCGGACATCGGCCGGCCCGGAGGACGGTTGACAGCGGTGCGCGCGGGCTGGCCGGTCGTGGTCACGGTGCAATCGTGCCCAGGAGGACACGTCGACCACAACCGGGTGGCTCGCCGACCGGCCCGGCGGGTCCGTCCGCCGTCCGCCGTCCGGCGCCGGTCAGCCGCTCGCGGCGGTCTCCACGTGGGCCTGCAGGCTGGCTCCGTCGTCGCCCACCCAGCCCTTGCCGCGGGCGTACTCGACCATGCCGTCGAAGTTCGCCCCCCAGTCCGCCGCGGAGGCCTGCGGTTCCGCCGCGGCGCGCAGCGCCGCCACGTCCAGGAAGGCCGTGTCGGCGCCGGACAGCCGGCCCAGACCCGCCGCCCGCAGCGCCTCGTCGGCCTCCTCGGGGGTCACCGCCCCCACGGCCAGGTGCAGCCGCTTCAGCTCGTCGACGTCGGACACCCGGACCTCGGGTGCCGATCCGGCACCCCCCACCACCTCGACGATCATCTGCGTCCCTCCATAGGTATGGCTCCTGCTGACACCTGGAAGGCCCCCGTGCAGGGGCCCGCCGCGAGCTTGCGAGTGGTGGGGGGCACGGGGGTCCTCAGACGTGCCACGGGAACCGGGAGAAGTCGGCGTCGCGCTTCTCCAGGAACGAGTCGCGCCCCTCGACGGCCTCCTCGGCCATGTAGGCCAGCCGGGTCGTCTCCCCGGCGAACAGCTGCTGGCCGACCAGTCCGTCGTCGATCAGGTTGAACGAGTACTTGAGCATCCGCTGCGCGGTCGGGCTCTTCGCCACGATCCGCCGCCCCCAGTCCAGCGCGGTGGCCTCCAACTCGGCGTGCGGCACCACCCGGTTCACCATGCCCATCGCCTGGGCGTCCGCGGCGGAGTACTCCTCGCCGAGGAAGAAGATCTCCCGGGCGAACTTCTGCCCGACCTGGCGGGCCAGGTAGGCCGAGCCGAAGCCGCCGTCGAAGCTGCCGACGTCGGCGTCGGTCTGCTTGAACCGGGCGTGCTCGGCGCTGGCCAGGGTCAGGTCGGAGACCACGTGCAGGCTGTGCCCGCCGCCGGCGGCCCACCCGGGGACGACGCAGATGACCACCTTCGGCATGAACCGGATCAGCCGCTGCACCTCGAGGATGTGCAGCCGTCCGCTGACCCCGGCACCGGCCTCGTAGCCGTACCTGCCCCGCACCCGCTGGTCACCGCCGGAGCAGAAGGCCCAGCCGCCGTCGGACTCGCTCGGGCCGTTGCCGGTGAGCAGCACGCAGCCCACGTCGGTGGACAGCCGGGCGTGCTCGAGGACGGCGAGCAGCTGGTCGACCGTCTGCGGGCGGAAGGCGTTGCGCACCTCCGGCCGGTCCAGGGCCACCCGGACGACGCCGGCGTCCACCGCGCGGTGGTAGGTCAGGTCGGTGAGCTCCGCGAACCCGTCGACCGCCTCCCAGGCGGCTGGGTCGAAGATCTCCGAGACGTCCGCGCGCGCACTCACCAGGGGAACCTATCGGCCGGTCCGGTTCCCCGCTGTCCCGCAGGTCAGCGGCGGCGGGGGCTACCGTTCGGCCGATGCGGGTCGGGACGCTCAACCTCGCGTCCGGGCGGGACGCCACCGGCCGCTGCCTCGACGGCGCCGGGCTGGCCGCCGCGCTGGCCGGGGTGGACGTCGACGTCCTCGCCGTCCAGGAGGTCGACGCCGGCCAGCCCCGCTCGCACGGGCTGTCGCAGCCGGCCGTGGTGGCCGCGGCCCTGAGCGCCACCGACTGGCGGTTCGCGCCCACCATCGACGGAACACCCGACCCGGTCCGCAGCTGGCGTCCGGTCGACCCGGCGGTGCTCGGCGGCCCGGACGACGACCCGGCCGGCCCGCGCTACGGCATCGCGCTGTTCACCCGGCTGCCGGTGCGCCGCTGGTCGGTGCACGCGCTGGGCGCCGGCCGGGCCCGGCTGCCGATCCGGGCGCCCGACCCGCGCACCGGCGTTGCGCGCTGGTGGTCGTTCCCCGACGAGCCGCGGGTCGCGCTGGCCGCCGAGCTGGCCGGCTGCACCGTCGTCGGCACCCATCTGTCGTTCGCCCCGCACACCGCCGCCCGGCAGCTGCTGCGGCTGCGCGGCTGGGCCCGGCAGCTGCCCGGGCCGGTGCTGGTGGCCGGCGACCTCAACCTGCCCGGCCCCGCCCCGGCCAGGCTGACCGGGGGGCAGCGCCTGGTCACCGCGCCGACCTATCCGGGGCCGGCCCCGCGGGTGCAGCTGGACCACCTGCTGGCGCTGGGCGCGCTGACCGCCAGCGACGTCGAGGTCCGCGAGCTCGCCGTCGGCGACCACCGCCTGGTCACCGCCACCGTGCACCCCGCCTGAACGGGCTCACCCGCCGCCCCTGTGCTTTTTCGGGCTCAAGTACGCGTACTTGAGCCCGAAAAAGCACAGGGGCAGGGGGTCAGGGCAGGAGGAGGGGGCGCAGCGTCGGCAGGGAGGCGGCCAGGCCGGGGTGCAGCCGGACGTCGGCCAGGGCGGCCAGCGGGAACCAGCCGACGTCGACGCTCTCCGCGTTGAGCTCCAGCAGCCCCGGGTCGAGCAGCCCGACCGGGGTGGCCAGCACGGTCGTGTAGGTCCAGCCACCGTGGTCGTCGACCGACCCGGGCCCGAGGACGACGTCGGCCCGGCGCAGCCCCAGCTCCTCGCCGGCCTCGCGCAGCGCACCGTCGACCGCCGGCTCGTGCCGGTGCAGCGCCCCACCCGGCGTGCCCCAGGTGCCGCCGTGGTGCGACCACTCGACGCGCAGCTGCAGCAGCACCTCGACGCCGTCGGGGCCGGGCCGGTGCAGCAGCAGCCCGGCCGCGCCGGCCAGCCCCCAGTGCCGGTGGCCCTGGGCGCACGTCGTCCAGCCGTCGGTCGGGGAACGGTCGAACACGCCTCGAGTCTGCCTGAACCTCCCGCGGGGCAGGATGGGCGGATGACCACCGTTCAGCTGCGCCGCTACGACGTCGAACCCGGCCGGATGGCCGACTTCCTGGCCTGGTTCCCGACCCTGGCCCCGGTGCGGGCCGAGTACGGGTTCCGGCTGCTGTTCGCCTACGCCGACGACGTGAACGACACCTTCACCTGGGCGGTCGAGCACGATGGCGACGAGGCGCAGTTCCGCGAGGTGGAGGCCACCTACAACGCCTCCCCCGAGCGCGCCGCGGTGTTCGAGACCTTCCCGGCGTGCATCACCACGATGCAGATCGGGTTCGTCCGCCCGGTGCTGTGACGCTCAACTGGTCGACAGCACCCGGCTGATCGCCCGGGCGGCGGCCCGCACGCCCGGGGCCATCGCCCGCACCGCGCCGGGCCCGTCGCCGCGCACCACGATCGACAGCGCGGCGACGACGGTGTCCCGTTCGGTGATCGGCGCGGCGACGGACACCGCGTCCGCGGTGACCTGCCGGTCGCTGATCGCCACCCCGGCGCGCCGCACGTCGGCCAGCACCCGGCGCAGCTGCGCCGGGTCGGTGATGGTCCAGGGCGTGTAGCGCCGCAGCGGGCCGGCGAGCACCTGTTCCTGTACCTCGGCCGGCGCGGCGGCCAGCAGCACCAGCCCCACGCCGGTCGGCGCCAGCGAGAAGCGCCCGCCCACCTCGCTGAGCACCGGGACGGCGTTCCGCCCCGCGAACCGCTCGACGAAGACCACGTCGGTGTCGTCCCGGACGGCGAGCTGCACGTTCTCGTGGGTGACCTCGTAGAGGTCCTCCATGAACGGCAGCGCCGCCTCGCGCAGCCCGAGCGCGCGCGGCGCGAGCGCGCCGAGCTCCCACAGCCGCAGCCCGATCCGGTAGCGGCCGTCCTCGTCCCGCTCCAGACCGCCCCACGCGCACAGCTCGGCGATCAGCCGGTGCGCCGTCGACAGCGGGACGTCGATGGCGCGGGCGATCTCCGACAGGTTCAGCGACCGCCGCTCGCGGCCGAACGCGTCCAGGACGTCGAGCAGCTTGGTGCCCGCCGTCCGCCGGCCCGCGGCAGCCACCGCAGCTGCCCTCAGAGCTCGAGGACCAGCTTGGGGCAGGCCGCGCGGGAGACGCAGATGAACATCGTGTCGTTCGCCGCCTGCTCCTCGGGGGTGAGCAGCGAGTCGCGGTGGTCGACCTCGCCCTCCACCACCGGGGTCTCGCAGGTGCCGCAGGTGCCCTCCTGGCAGGAGGAGAGGACCGGGACGCCGGCCTCCTCCACCGCCTCGAGGATCGACTTCTCCGGCGGCACGGTGAGCGTCATCCCGGAGACGGTCAGCTCGACCTCGAAGCTGCCGCTGAGCACGCGCTCGCCCTGCTCCTTGGGCGAGAAGCGCTCCACGTGCAGCGAGCCCGACGGCCAGCCGGCGGCGGCGACGCGCTCCTCGACGGCCTTGAGCAGCGGCTCGGGGCCGCAGCAGTAGATCTTGGTGTCGGGCTGCACGGTGCCGAGGATCCGGTCGAGGTCGATCAGCCCCACCTCGTCCTGCGGGTGCAGGGTGACCCGGGGGCCGTGGCCGGTCTTCGCCTCCAGCGCGTCGAGGGCCTCGAGGAACGCCATCGAGGTGCGGGTGCGCCCGCCGTAGTGGAACTCCCATTCGGCGTCGGTCTCGCAGGCGGTGGCGGCCATCGGCAGGATCGGGGTGATCCCGATGCCGCCGGCGATGAACACGTACCTCGGGGACGGCGCCAGCTCGAAGTTGTTGCGCGGCCCGCGCACGTCGATCTCCTCGCCCTCGAGGAGCCGGTCGTGCACGTACGCCGAGCCGCCGCGGCCCTCGGGCTCGCGGAGGATGCCGATCTGCCAGACCGACCGGTCGTGCGGATCGCCGCACAGCGAGTACTGCCGGACCAGCTCACCGGGCAGCTTCAGGTCGATGTGCGCGCCGGGGCCCCAGGCCGGCAGCTCGGCGCCGGTCGGGTCGCGCAGTTCCAGGACGGCGACGCCCTCGGCGCCCGTCGTCCGGCGCGCGACGACCAGCCGCAGGTCCACCTCGTCGTGGGTGCTGTGCACAGTTCTCCTTCTCGTCGCCCCGGTCGGGACCCGCCGCGACCTCGCGGGCGGTGCGGGGCAGTCTAGGCCCGCTCCGGGAACCCGCCCCGAGCCTGCGAGCGGTGTGGGGGCAGGTCAGCCCCCGCTGCAGGGGCCCGCCGCGAGCTTGCGAGCGGTGGGGGGCAGCGGGGTCCTTCCTCAGACCGGGACGGGTGTGTGCGTCCGGATGATCGTCGGGTCGGTGATGTAGTGCGCGGGTGGCGGGGGCAGCGGGCCGGTCACGGGCGGCTCGACGGGGCCGCCGGCCGGGTGGTCGGGGTGTGCGAGCAGCCACTCCCACATCTCCTGCGGGTCGGCGGCCTCGGCCTCGGCACCGCAGAAGCACAGCCCGCGCAGCCGGTCGGAGCCCGGCAACCAGTTCACCCGGAGGACGCGCTCCCCCGCCAGCACCTGGCGGGGGGCGGGCAGGCTCAGCACGCCCTGCCGCACCGTGCTCACCTCGGCCGCGTTCAGCGGCACCTCCTCGGCCGGGACGTCGCCCAGCGGGCCGCCGCTCACCGGCCGGCCGCCGGGACCGCGGCGCTCTCCGCGACGGCCTCGCCGGCGCCCTCGGCGGCCAGCCGGGCGATGATCCGCCGGGCGGCCAGGCCACCGGTGTCGATGTTGATCGACAGCTCCTGGTAGCCGTCGGGCTCACCGGTGAGCACGTTCTCGAGCACGTCGAGGGCCACGACGTCCTGCAGCACGACGGTGCGGTTGCTCTCCCGCAGGAAGTCCGAGACGCCCTCGTCGTCCAGGGCGAAGTCGCGCGCGACGGCCCAGAAGTCGTGGGTGCTGTTCTCGGTCTCGGGGGTGATCGCGTAGACGACCTCCACGTGGAAGGCGTCGGGGTCGGTGCCGTCCTCGTTGGGCAGCACGCCCACCGGCGCGATCCGGCTGTGCAGCTTGTACAGGCAGGGCGGGGTGAACTCGATGTCCTGCCAGCGGGTGATCCGGCCGGTGATGCCGGTGCTCTTGGCGTAGAACGGCGGGCAGTCGGCGTCGGCCATGTGCCGGCTGACGTAGACGATCCCGGCCGCGTCGTCGACCTCGGTGGTGATCGGGGTGTTCGCCACCTCCGGCGTCCCGATGTACCCGCCGTGCAGGTAGGTCTCGTGGGAGAGGTCCATCAGGTTGTCGACCAGCAGGCTGGCCCGCGCGGCGAGCGGCTCCATGCCGGAGACGGCGGTCCAGCCCTCCAGCTCCAGCCACGGGGCGCGGGGGATCGTGCTGGCGTCGGCCTTCTCCGGCTCGCCGATGAACACCCAGACGAAGCTGTCCTGCTCCACCACCGGGTAGGACCGCAGCCGGGCGGTGCGCGGCACACGGGTCTGCCCCGGAACGGCGACGCAGGCGCCCTCGGCGTCGTAGGTGAAGCCGTGGTAGCCGCAGACGACGGTGTCGCCGACGAGGTGGCTGGGCTGCTGGGAGAGCGGGAACCGGCGGTGCACGCAGCGGTCGCTCATCGCGGTGACCTCGCCGGCCTCCGTCCGCCAGAAGAGGATCGACTCCCCGCAGATGGTGCGGCTGAACAGTTCGCGGCTGACCTCGCGGCCGTAGGCCGCGACGTACCACTGGTTCCGGACGATCGACGTCATGGGGTGCCCTCCCGGCGGTGTCCTCTTCGACTCCTCCCCAGGGTGACTGCGGTCACCGGCGGTCGGCCAGCCAGCTTCCATCATATGGAAGCTGCTCTGGACCCGGGGGTGTCGAGGGAAGGCGCCCGCCCGGCCGACTGCAGGGGCCGGGCGGGCGCCCGATCGATCGGTGGTGCTCAGCCGGTGAACTCGTACCCTTCGGCGAGCTCGGAGACGAACGAGTCGCCCACGGCCGTCAGGCCACCGGCAGCGGCCGGGTCGGCCCTGGAGATGTAGATCTCGCGGGTCGGCGGGACGCTCGGGTCGGAGTAGTCCAGCACGCCGGCGACGGTGCCGCCCGACTCGTAGTCGGTGATGGAGCGCAGCGCCTCCTGCAGCCCCTCCCGGGTGAGCGCATCCTCCTCGCAGGCCCGGGTGAGGACCTCGTGGATGATCTGCGACGACGCGTAGCCGTACATGGCGCCGTTCTGGATCGGCTCCTCATCGGGGTACTCCGCCTGGTAGGCGGTCAGGAACTCCTGCACGCCCTCCTCCTCCAGCGAGGGCGGGGCCATCGACGTGGCGGTGTAGAAGTTCTGCTCCAGCGCCGCACCGGCCGGCGTGTCGAGCAGGTCCGGGGTGAAGGCCGGGCCGTTGCCGACGATGGGGACGTCCAGCCCGATCGAGGCGGCCACGCTCGCGATCGAGGCGGTCTGCGGCGACGCGGCGGCGACGATGATCGCCTTCACGCCGTCGTTCGCCATCGCGTTGACCTGCGCCGACAGGTCGGTGTCGCTGGGCTTGATCTGGTGCGGGACGACGGTCAGGCCCAGCTCCTCGGCGGCGTACTCGGCGCCGCGCAGCGAGCTGCCCCCGAAGTCGCCCTCGAAGTACACGACGCCGATGGAGTCGCCGCTGGTCAGCCCGTGCTCACGGGTCAGCCAGTCGATCGCGTTGATCGTCTCGATGTCGTAGGTGGTGCCGGTGATCTGGAACTGCGGGTCGGGCAGGACGTCGGAGGTCCACGCCGCCATGCCCACGAGCATGTTGTCCTCCTGGAAGGAGGGCCGCAGCGCCGTGATGACCGACGAGCCCAGCACGGGGGCGATGGCCAGCACGTTCCCGGACATGGTCTGGTAGAGCGAGACCGCGGTCTGGGCGTCGTAGCCGTGGTCCTGGACGTCGAGCTCGACCTGCCGGTCGCAGACGCCGCCGTCGGCGTTCACCGCATCCCAGTACAGGTTCGTGCCCTGCAGGATCGACCGGCTGTTCGACGCGAACACCGCGGTGAGGTCCATCAGCGAGCCGAGGGTGATCGTGTCCTCGGTGACGCCGGGCACCGCCTCGGCGGCGCCGCCCGCGCTGCCGCCGCTCTGCTCCTCGGCCTTGCCGCAACTCGTCGCGGCGAGCGCGACCATCAGACAGACACTCGTGACCAGTGGTCTCTTCATCGAGCCAGCTCCTTCGTGGTGGGCGAATCGGACATCGGGCGATCGGGACTGCCGGGGCCGTCCGCGTTCCGGCGGAAAGATGAGCCCAGCCGGCGGCCGAGGCCGGCCAGCCCGTCATGGGCGAACAGCAGGATCAGCACGATGGCCAGGCCGTAGATGATCCGGCTCAGGTCCGCGGCGCTGATCCCACTGGACCCGGGCTGGGCGAGCAGCGGGAGCAGGTCGCTGTAGCGGTTGAGGACCAGCGGCAGCAGCGTGACCAGGGCGGCGCCGACCACCGCGCCGCCGACCGAGCCGATGCCGCCGATCACGATCATGACGAGGAAGTCGACCGACATGGTCAGCCCGAAGCTCTCCGGGACGATCCGGCCGAACACCAGCGCCATCAGCACCCCGCCCAGCGCGGCGTACATCGACGAGACGATGAAGGCGGCGGCCTTGTAGCGGGGCACGTTCACCCCCATCACGCCGGCCGCGACCTCGCTGTCGCGGATGGTCGCCAGCGCCCGCCCCGGCCGGCTGCGGACGAGGTTGCGCGCGCACCACCAGGAGACGCCGACCAGCAGCAGCCCGAGGTACCACAGCCGTTCCAGGCCGCCGAACTGCACGCCGAGGACCGTCAGGCCCTCGGGGGTGCCGTCGGAGAAGCTGAACCCGAACAGGCTGAAGGGCTCGGCGTTGCGCCCGTTGTAGCCGCCGGTCAGCGGGACGGCGTTGAACAGGATGTGCTGGCCGAGGAACACCAGGCCCAGCGAGGCCAGCCCCAGGTAGATGCCGCGCAGCCGGCCGGAGATCGGGCTGAACAGCGCTCCGGCGAGCCCGGCGGCCAGCACCGCGCCCAGCAGCGCCAGCACCGGGGGCAGCCCCAGCCCGGAGGCGAGGGGCGAGGACGGGTCGCCGGCGAGGTAGCAGTACCCGTAGGCCCCGATCGCGACGAAGAACGCGTGCCCCAGCGAGAGCTGGCCCGAGCGCCCGACCAGCAGGGTCAGCCCGATCGCGCTGATGACGGCGGCCATCGCGAACAGGCCGGACTGCAGCCAGAAGGCGCGCAGGGTCAGCGGGAGGGCGAGCGCGACGAGGACGACGGCGATGATCGCCAGCGTGCGCACCCGCCGGGTCGTCGGTGGCCTAGACACGGGCGACCTCCTTCGTGCCGAACAGCCCGGACGGTCGGATGAGCAGGACCAGCAGCATCACGGCGTACGGCGTCACCTGGGCGAGGTCGCGGCCGAGGAACGTCAGGTCGCCCTGGTAGCCGGCGGACAGCGTGGTCACGACGCCGATGATCAGTCCGCCGACCACCGCGCCGGGGAAGGAGTCGAACCCGCCGAGCACCCAGGCCGGGATCGCCGCCAGTGCGACCAGTCCCACCGTGGGGCTGATGCCGGGCGACGGGAACGAGGTGAGGAAGATCCCGGCCACGGCCGCCAGCGCGCCCGCGACGCCCCAGGCGCTCGCGGCCACCCGGTTGAGCCGGATGCCCATCAGCTCCGCGGTTCCGCCGTCGGCGGCGGCCGCCCGCATCGCGATGCCCCAGTTGGTGAACTGGAACAGCGCCCACAGCACCCCGACCACCACGGCCGTCACCAGGGCGGCGATCACCCGGGACAGCGGGATGCTGGAGCCGAGCACGTCGACGGTGCTGGTGCCCCAGGGCGCCCCGGTGGTGAGGGTGGCGGTGCCCAGCCGTCGGGTGAGCTCGGTGACCATCAGGACGTCGACGCCCAGGGTGAGGATCGCCAGCGTCCCGAGGTCCGCGGCGCGCACCCGGCGCATGATCACGACATCGATCACCACCGCGGCCAGCGCGGCCACCACGATGCCCAGCAGCAGCGCCGGCCAGAAGCCCAGGGCGTCGTTCGTCACGCCCACGACGTAGGCGCCGAGCAGCAGGACCGAGCCGTGCGCGAAGTTCAGCACGTGCGTCGCCTTGAAGATCATGACGAAACCGAGCGCGATCAGCGCGTAGATCGCGCCCAGCGACAGCCCGTTGAGGACGAGGCCGAAGAGGTTGCTCACCGCTCCTCCTCCTGCTCGGTGCCGAGGTAGGCCCGCAGCACGTCGGGGTCGGCCTGGACCTCGGCCGGGGTGCCGTCGGCGATCCGCCTGCCGAAGTCGAGCACCGTGACCCGGTCGGCCAGGCCCATGACGAACCGCATGTCGTGCTCGACCAGCACGATCGAGATGCCCAGCTCGCGCTGCACCGTGCCGATCGCCTCCTCCATCGCGACCGACTCGTTGAAGTTCATCCCGGCCACCGGCTCGTCGAGCAGCAACAGCCCCGGCTCGGCGCAGAGCGCGCGGGCCAGCTCGACCCGTTTGCGGTCGCCGTAGGGCAGCTCGCTGACCAGCTGGTGCAGCACGCCACCCAGGCCGAGCAGCTCGGCGGTGCGCACCACCGTCGCCTCCTGCGCGGCGGCCTCCCGGCGGGCGCCGGGCAGCCGCAGCGCGGCCGAGAAGAACCCCGTGCGCATGTGCCGGTGCCGGGCGACCAGCAGGTTGTCCAGGACCGTCTCGGTCGAGGACAGGGCCATGTTCTGGAACGTGCGGGAGATGCCGAGGGCGGCGATCTGGTGGCGCGGCAACCGGGTGAGGTCGCGCCCGCCGTACCGCGCTGCCCCCTCGGTCGCGGCGTACACCCCGCTGAGCACGTTCAGGCAGGTGGACTTGCCCGCGCCGTTGGGGCCGATGAGCGCGTGCAGGGAACCCGGCGCGACGGTGAACGACACGTCGGTGAGCGCGGTGATGCCACCGAACCGCACCGTCAGGCCCTCGACCACGAGGTCGTGCACCGCGGCGCCCGCCGGCCGCGCCGCTCCGGCATCCGCGGATGGGGCGCCGGTGGCGGTGGCGCCGGTTGGGGGGACGTCGGTGGCGGTGGCGCCGGCGGCGGGGACGTCGGTGGCGGGGGCGGCCTCCGCGCCCACGCCGAGGTACCGGTCGCGGACCTCGTCGGTGCGGGCCAGCTCGGCCGCCGGCCCCTGCAGGGAGATCTGGCCGACCTCGAGGACGAACGCGTGGTCGGCCACCCGCAGCGCCATCGCCGCGTTCTGCTCCACGAGCACCACGGAGGTGCCCTGCCGGTTGATCTCGGTGATGACCTCACCGATCTGCTCGACGATGAGCGGTGCGAGCCCCAGCGACGGCTCGTCCAGCAGGAGCAGGCGGGGGCTGCCCATCAGCGCCCGGCCGATCGCCAGCATCTGCTGCTCGCCGCCGGACAGCAGCCCGGCGCGTTGCCGGCGCCGCTCGCGCAGGATCGGGAACAGGTCGTAGACCTCGCCGCGCGCCCTGTCGCGGGCCGCGGCATCCCGCGCCGCCGTCCCGCCGGCGCGGAGGTTCTCCTCGACGGTGAGGGCGGCGAAGACCCGCCGGCCCTCCGGTACCTGCAGCACTCCCCGGCGGACGACGTCGGACGCGCCGCGCCGGCCGATCGGCTCCCCACCGACGTGGATGGAGCCGCCGTCGATGGCGCCGCCCTCCCGGCCGAGCGTGCCCGAGATCGCCCGCAGGAGCGTGCTCTTGCCGGCTCCGTTGTTGCCCAGCACGGCGACGATGCCGCCGTCGGGAACCCACAGCGAGACCCCGCGCAGCGCCTGCACCGAGCCGGCGTAGGAGACGTGCAGGTCGGTCACCTCGAGCAGGGCATCCCGCGTCCCGGCCGTCGCGGCCGAGGAGCCGGTGGCTCCGCGCGCCTCAGCCACCGGGCCACCGCCACGCACCCGCGCACTCCACCCGCACGACCATCTGCTGCTCCCGACCCGTCATCCCGCGGAACTTCCCGATCGGCAGCGACCTGCCCGTCCTGGCGCCCGGACGCCTCATCCGCGCACGACCACCTGGGGCGGGAGCGGCTCCGCGTCGAGCAGGGCCACCAGGTCGGCCCGCCGCTCGCGCACGGCGGCCTGGTTGACGTAGCCCTTGTCGGTGATCTCCCCGGCGTCGAGGACCGGCGGCTCGCGCAGGACGAGGAGCCGCTCGACCCGCTGGGAGGAACCGCCGCCCTGGTCGGCCAGGTGCTGCATCGTCTGCGCCAGCTCCCGGCGCAGGGACTCCGCCGGCACCCCGTCGGCATCGCAGCGTTCCGCGGCGTCCGGGCGCAGCCAGACCATCGCGGTCACGCAGTCGCCGTCCTGGCCGCAGATCACCGCGTCGGTGAGCAGGCCCTCGGAGGCGGACAGCAGGGCCGGCCGCAGCGTGCCGACGCTGACGAACGTGCCCGTCGACAGCTTGAAGTCCTCCGCGATCCGGCCGCGGAACAGCAGCCCGGCGGCGACGTCGGCGGGGTCGGCGAGCGTCACGGCGTCGCCGGTGCGGAAGAAGCCCTCCTCGTCGAAGGCGGCGGCGGTCAGGTCGGGACGGCCGTGGTAGCCGGGGGTCACGTTCGCCCCGCGCACCCGCAGCTCGGTCTTCTCCCCCACCGGCACCAGCGCCAGCTCCACGCCGGGCAGCGGCACGCCGAGGACGTCGCTGCGGGTGATCGGGAAGTGCGCCGACGTCGCCGCGGGCGCGGTCTCGGTCAGCCCCCAGGAGGTGGTCATCTGCATCCGGGAACCGTGCTCGGCGGCCAGCGCCTGCAACCGGTCCCACAGGCGCTGCGGCAGGGCGGCCGCGGCGAAGAAGCCCAGCCGCAGGCGGTCGAGGAACGCCCGGGCCGCCTCCGGGTCCTGCTCGAGGGCCGGGAGCAGCGCGGCGTAGCCGGCGGGGACGTTGAAGTAGAGCGTCGGCCGGGCGTCGGCGAGGTTGCGCACCGTCCGGCCGATCAGCGGTGGTGCGGGCCGCCCGTCGTCGATCCACAGGGTGCCGCCGTTGACCAGCACCATGTTCAGGTCGTGGTTGCCGCCGAAGGTGTGGCTCCAGGGCAGCCAGTCCAGCAGCACCGGCGGCTCGTGCTCGAGGAACGGCCACGCCTGGCGCATCTGCTGCTGGTTGGCCATGAGCATGCCGTGGGTGTTGACGACGCCCTTGGGCTGGCCGGTCGATCCCGAGGTGAACAGGATCTTGGCGACGTCCTCCCGCCGCAGGGCGGCGCAGCGGCGGTCCACCTCCGGCGTGGGCTCGGCGCCGAAGCCGTCGAGGGCGACCGAGCCGGGCAGGTCGCCGTCCCGGCTCACGACCGGGCGGTTCCCGGCCACCGCGGCGACCGCATCGGCGAAGGTGGCGTCCTCGGCGACGATCAGGCCGGGGTCGACCACGTCGACCATCGCGCGCAGCTTGGCGTGGTCGGTGCTCTGCAGCGAGTAGGCGACGCTGGCCGGCACGACCGGTGCGCCCACGGTCATCGCGGCCAGCGTGGCCACCAGGTGCAGCCGGCTGTTGCCCGAGACCACCATGACCGGCCGGTCGGCCAGCCCGTGGTCGAGCAGGCCCTGGGCCATCCGGTCGGCTGCCGCGCGGGCCTCGCCCCAGGTCAGCCGGAGCCAGCTGCCCTCGCCTCCGCGCTCGGCGGTCAGCAGGCGATCGGGGTGCTCGTCGCTGCCCCGGCGGAACTCGTGCACCGGGCTGACCGGGTGCGGGGCCAGCGGCACGGCCGACCGGATGACGAGGCGACCGTCCGGCCGCTGTTCCGCGGTGATCTGCGGCGATGCGAACGAGGCCTGCTCGCGGGTGTCCGAGCCAGCTGTCACTCGGTCACCTCGATCACGAGCGCGGCGCCGGTGTCACCCGCGGCGCAGCCGGTGAACAGACCGATGCCACCGCCGCGCAGCCGGAGGGTCTCGATCAGCTCGGCGATGGACCGCAGACCGGTGGGCCCCTGGGGGTGACCGAAGACCAGGCTGCAGCCGTAGACGTTCATGTCCTCGACCTTCGCCCCGGTCTCGCGGGCGAAGAACAGGTCGTTGACGGCGAAGGGGTTGTGGGTGGTGATCGCCTGCACGTCGCCCATGTCCAGCCCGGCCGACTGCAGCGCGGACAGCGCGGCCGGCACGGGGGCCTGGGGCATCCGGCTCTTGGCCACCCGCGCGAAGCCGCTGGACAGGATCCGCACGATGCCCTCGCCGGAGAGCTCCCGCGCCCGGTCGGCCGTGGTGACCACCGCGCCGGCGCAGCCGTCGGCCGGGTGGGTCTGGGAGGCGAAGGTGTGCAGCGCGCCCGGTGCCGCGGGGGGCAGGGCGCCGATGCCGTCCCGGGTCTTGGGGCGGATGCCCTCGTCGGCGTCCAGGGTGAGCGGCTTCTTGCGCTGCGGGATCTCCACCGGCACCTGGTAGCGCCGCTGGAACGCCCGGTCCTCGGCGAGCCCGGCGGCGTACTGCTCCCAGCGCAGGGCGGTCAGGTCATCGAGCTCCTCGCGCGTGACGCCCATCTCCGCGGCGACCGCCTCGGCCGCGGCCAGCATGCCGGCACCGGCCCACGGGTCGCGGGCGAAGCTGTCGAGCACCCAGTGCGAGGTGACCGGCGCGCCGCCCATGGCGGCGGGCGCCGGCCAGGACAGCGTCGGCCCGTTGGAGATCCGGTCGGTGCCGACGACCAGCTGCGGCCCCGTGCCCGCGGCCACCGCCCCCGCGGCGGCGTGCAGCGCCGCCACGCCGGTGGCGCAGGCCTGGCTGACCATCGGGCCGGTCAGCCCCTCGGCACCGAGCCTCGCCGCCAGGGTGGGGGCGCCGTAGAAGATGTCCCGCTGGGGCACCGTCCAGCCCAGCACCACCCCGTCGAACCCGGCCAGGTCCACCGACCGGTCGGCCAGCGCGCGGGAGGTCACCGCGACCGCCAGGTCCAGGCTGTTCACCTCGGCGAGCGTTCCCTGCCACTTGGCGAACGGCGAGGACCATGCGTGGCCCAGCGGGATCGCCACGTCGGCGTACTGCATCTTGCGCCTCCACCCGATCGGAATGTGATCCCGGCCATCCATTCATGGAACGGTCACCCGGTCAAGATGGACAGGCGTCTAATACTTTGGGCGATGGAACGGGTGTGGCTGCGGGCCGGCACGCCCGCACCCATCCGAGGTAACGGCCGGCTCGCCGCCGTCGCGCCGGCCCGGCCGGCCGCGCCGTCAGCCGGCGGAGTCGACGACCCGGGAGAGCAGCGCGCGCAGCGTCGCCTGCTCCTCCTCGTTCAGGCAGCCCAGCGGACGCTGCTGCCCGCGAGTGGCCCGCCGGGCGGCCTGCCGGCGGACGCGCTGCCCCAGCGGAGTGCCCGCGACGAGCTTGGTGCGGCGGTCGGTGGCCGAGGGGCGGCGCTCGACCAGCCCGGCGTCGGCCAGCTCGTCGACCAGCTGGACGACCTGGCTCGGGTCGAGACCGAGCCGGCAGGCGAGATCGCGCTGCGACATCCCCTCGGCCGCACCGCACGCCAGCACGAGGACGGAGTAGTGCCGCACCCGGAGGCCGTGCTCGGCCAGTGCGGCATTCGTCGCCCGGGCGACCAGACCGCTGGCGCGCGACAGGAGGAAGCCGGCGTCGTCGGTCAGTTCGGTCACGCCGCTGCCTCCCTCAATGATTGACAAGCTCCACGATATCGCCCTAGCGTCGGCCGCGGGAGTTCGAGGCCCGCCAGCGCGCCCCTCCCCGACACCCCGGTACGCACCGAGAAGGAGCCATCGTGGACCTGTCCGGCAAGGTAGCCATCGTCACCGGCAGCGGACGGGGGCTCGGCCTGGCCTACGCGCAGGAGCTGGCCCGCGCCGGCGCCGCCGTGGTCGTCAACGACGTCGACGAGGCGGTGGCCACCGCCGCGGTCGGGTCGATCACCGCCGCGGGCGGCACCGCCGTCGCCGAGGTGGTCGCGGTGGGCACCAGCGAGGCCGCGCAGGCCCTGGTCGACCGGGCGGTGGGCGAGTTCGGCCGGCTCGACGTGCTGGTCAACAACGCCGGCATCCTGCGCGACACCACGCTGTGGAAGATGACCGACGAGCACTTCGACGCCGTGCTCACCACCCACCTGCGGGGCACCTTCACCTGCACCCGGGCCGCCGCGATCCGGATGCGCGAGCAGGGCGAGGGCGGCCGGATCATCTGCGTCGGCTCCCCCACCGGCCAGGTCGGCAACTTCGGCCAGACCAACTACGCCGCGGCCAAGGCCGGCATCGTCGGCATGGTGCGCACCTGGGCGATGGAGCTGGCCCGCGCGGAGATCACCGTCAACGCGATCGTGCCCGTGGCGGCCACCGCGATGACCGAGACCGTTCCGTTCGTGCAGCCCTACATCGAGATGCTGAAGAACGGCGAGCCGCTGCCGGCCTTCGCCCGGCAGGAGCTCGGCTTCGGCACGCCCGAGGACGCCGCCGGCCTGGTCGCCTTCCTCGCCTCCGACGCGGCGTCCGGGATCACCGGGCAGGCGGTCGGGATCGGCGGCGACCGGCTGGCGCTGTGGAGCCATCCCAGCGAGGTCGTCGTCGAGTTCGCCGAGGGCACCGGCTGGTCGCCCGACGCGATCGCCGAGGTGTGGCCGGAGAAGTTCGCCTCCGCTCAGCAGACCGTGGGCCAGCAGCTTCCGCAGGAGCCGGGCAAATGACCGGCCTGGACCTCGAGAAGCTGGTCGCGATCGACGTGCACGTGCACGTCGAGCAGGACCTGCACGGCCACCTGTCGATGGACGCCGAGCTGCTGGACGCGGCCGCCAAGTACTTCAAGGGCGAGCCGAACCACCCGACGGTGCCGGAGATCGCCGCGCACTACCGCGACCAGCAGATGGCCGCGATCGTCTTCACCGTCGACTCCGAGCTGGCCACCGGGCACCCGACGCTGTCCAACGAGGAGATCGCCGAGGCCGCCGCCCAGCACCCCGACGTGCTCATCCCGTTCGGCTCGATCGACCCGGCCCGGGGCGCGTCCGGCGTGCGGCTGGCCCGCCGGCTGGTCGAGGAGCACGGCGTCCGCGGGTTCAAGTTCCACCCGTCGATCCAGGCCTTCGAGCCCAACGACCGGCGGCACTACCCGCTGTGGGCGGAGCTGGAGAGCCTCGGCGTCCCGGCGCTGTTCCACACCGGCCAGACCGGCATCGGCTCCGGCCTGCCCGGCGGGCGCGGGATCAAGCTGCGGTACTCCGACCCGATGCTGCTCGACGACGTCGCCGCCGACTTCCCGGGCCTCACGGTGATCATGGCGCACCCCTCCGTGCCCTGGCAGGACGCCGCGATCTCGATCGCCCAGCACAAGGCCAACGTCTACATCGACCTGTCCGGGTGGTCGCCCAAGTACTTCCCGCCGCAGCTGGTGCGGGCCGCGAACACGCTGCTGAAGAACAAGGTGCTCTTCGGCTCGGACTACCCGCTGCTGTCCCCCGAGCGGTGGATCGCCGACTTCGCCAAGCTGGAGATCCGCGACGAGGTGCGGCCGCTGATCATGAAGGACAACGCCGTCCGCGCCCTGAAGCTGGGCTGAGCGTGCGCAACGCGGGCATCGGCTCCTGGCCGGAGCGGCGGCTGCGCATCTCCCCGGACAAGGACGCGCTCTGGTTCGAGGGGACGACGACGTCCCACGGCGCCTTCGCGCTGCGGGTGCGGCGCACCGTGTCGGCGCTGGCCGCCCTCGGCGTGCAGGCCGGCGACCGGGTGGCCTGGGTCAGCGGCAACCACCCGTCGGCGCTGGAGACGCTGTACGCCTGCGGGCAGCTCGGCGCGATCTGGGTGCCGGTCAACGGGCGGCTCACCGCGACCGAGGCGGAGTTCGTGCTGCAGCACTCCGGCGCCTCGGTCGTCGTCCACGGCCGCGACCACGGCACGGTCGCCGACGCGCTGCGCGACCGGCTGCCCGGCGTGCGCGCCTGGGTCGCGGCCGAGCCGCCGGTCGCCGGCGGCTCCGACTCGCTGCCCTACGAGGACCTGCTCGCCGCGGCGGCCGAGGAGTCCCGCGACGAGCCGGTGACGCTGGAGGACCCGTGTCTGATCATGTACACGTCCGGCACCACCGGGCGGCCCAAGGGCGCGGTGCTCACCCACGGCAACATGACGTGGAACGCGGTCAACCAGGTGCTGGGCATGGACTTCACCGCCGACGAGCGGACCCTCGCCCTCGCCCCGCTGTTCCACATCGGCGGGCTCAACGGCACGGTCAACCCGACGCTGCTGCGCGGCGGGTGCGCCGTCGTCGTCCGCGGGTTCGACCCGGCCGGCACGCTGGAGGTCATGGAGGCGCAGCGGGTGAACTCCTTCTTCGCCGTCCCGACCATGCTGGACGCGATGGCCCGCGAGCCGGGCTTCTCCACCCGCGACCTGTCCGCGATGCGCACCATCGGCGCGGCCGGCGCGCCGCTGCCGCTGTCCACCCTGCGCACCTGGCAGAACCGGGGCATCACCATGCAGCAGGCCTACGGGATGACCGAGGCCGCGCCGGGCTGCACCGTGCTCGACTCCACCGACGCCGAGCGGAAGCTCGGCTCGGCGGGCAAGCCGTGCTTCTTCACCGACGTCCGGGTGCTCGGCCCCGACGGAGCCGCGGTGGCGCCGGGTGAGGTCGGCGAGGTCGTCGTCCAGGGGCCGAACGTGATGGCCGGCTACTGGAACGAGCCCGAGCAGACCGCCGCCGTGCTGCGCGACGGGTGGTACCACACCGGCGACGCGGGCTCGGTCGACGAGGAGGGCTTCCTCTACATCCGCGACCGGTACAAGGACATGATCATCTCCGGCGGGGAGAACGTGTACCCGGCCGAGGTCGAGTCGGCGCTGCTGGAGCTGCCCACGGTGCAGGAGGCGGCGGTGATCGGCGTCCCCGACGACAAGTGGGGTGAGGTGGGGCTGGCGATCGTCGTCGCCACCCCCGGCGCGGGCGAGGACGTCGAGGCGCTACGCACCGCGCTGCGGGCCCGGCTGGCCGGGTTCAAGATGCCGCGCCACTTCCAGTTCGTCGACGAGCTGCCCAAGACCGCCACGGGAAAGATCCGCAAGCCCGATCTGCGGAGCCGGTTCCGCTAACGTCGGGTCGGTGCAGGTGGACGTGCTGGTCGTCGGCGGCGGTCCGGCGGGGGCGGCCTGCGCCGCGGCCGCGCTCCGCGCCGCCCCCGGCTGCCGGGTGCTGGTGGTCGACCGGGCCGACTTCCCGCGGGACAAGGTCTGCGGCGACGGCGTCGCCCTCGAGGCGCTCGACGTCCTGGCCGGGCTCGGCCTGGACGCCGAGGCGCTGGTCGAGGGCTTCCCGGCCGTTCCCCGGCTGCGGCTCACCTCCCCGCGCGGGACGATGGTCGAGCGCGCGATGCACCGCCCGGCCCGGACGGTCCCGCGCGCGGTGCTCGACGGCCGGCTGCTGGGCCAGGTGCTCGCGGCCGGTGCGGAGTTCACCCGGCACACCGTCCGCCGGGTCACCGCCCACCCCACGCACGTCGACGTCGACGGCCGGTTCACCGCCGGGGTCGTGGTGGGCGCGGACGGCGCGGAGTCCGCCGTCCGGAGATCGCTGGGCCTGCCGGGCAACGCACCCGACCGGCTGGCGGTGGCGATCCGCGGCTACGCGCCCGAGTTGCCCGGCCAGGCGGGCGTCCAGGTCATCGCCACCACCGGGCGGCGCTGGCCGGCGTACGCCTGGTCGTTCCCAATCGGCGACGGCCGGGCCAACGTCGGCTACGGCGAGCTGGTCACCGGGGACGTGACCCGCGCCGGGCTGGTCGACGGGCTGCACCGGCTGCTGCCGGGCGCGGCGCCGTCCGGGCTGCGGGCGCACCGGCTGCCCCTGTCGACCGGCCGGCCC
The DNA here is from genome assembly GCA_019779905.1 of Modestobacter lapidis. Classification (GTDB taxonomy): domain Bacteria; phylum Actinomycetota; class Actinomycetes; order Mycobacteriales; family Geodermatophilaceae; genus Modestobacter; species Modestobacter lapidis. The sequence goes on from JABAKE010000008.1 coordinate 44,558, forward strand.
CGGCTGCCCGACGGCCGAGTACTGCTGGCCGGCGACGCGCAGTCGCTGATCAACCCGCTCACCGGGGAGGGCATCTTCTACGCGGTGCTGTCCGGGGCGCTGGCCGGCGCGGCCGCCGCGCACGGGGCGGCGGCGGGCCGGGCGCACCGGCAGCTGCTGCGGGCGCGGCTGGGCCGGCACCTGCGCGCGTCCGGCGCCGCGTCGCAGCTGAGCCGGTGGCCGGCCGTGATGGACGCCGCGGTGCAGGCGGCTGCGGCCGACCAGCGGGTGTTCGACGACGTCGTCGCGCTCGGGCTGGCCGACGGCCGGCTGACCGCGCGCACCCTCGCCGGGGCGGCGCGGCGGCTGCGCTGAGCAGCCGTCGGCCGGGAGCGACGGCGACCCGGTCGCGCGGTGGGTCGCTGCTGGTCAGCCGATCGACGTGGCCACCGTGGTCAGCCCGGTGACCAGCACCAGACCCAGGGTGAGCAGCCGGAACGGGGCGAGGGGCAGCCGGGAGCCGTAGGTCACCCCCACGACGTTGCCGAGCACCGCGCCGGGCAGCCAGCACACCAGCAGCAGCCCCACCCGTTCCCACGACAGGCCACCGGCCAGCCCGATCAGGGCCAGGGCGAGGGCGTTGCACACGAGCAGGTACACCGCCATGTCGGCGATGAACTCCCGGGGTGCCACGTTGCGGTGCGACAGCAGGATCACCGGCGGCGGGCCGTTCATCGAGGTGGTGATGCCGAGGAACCCGCCCAGCATCCCGGCGACGCCCGGCGCGACGCGGGACGGGGCCTCCGGCGCGCCGGAGCTCACGGCCGGCCGCCGGAGCAGCAGGAAGACGGCGGCGACGACCGCCACGCTCCCGGCCGTCACCTTGAGCGCGTTCTCGTTCACCAGGTCGAGGACGAGGTAGCCCACCAGCAGGCCGGGCACGCAGCCGGCCAGCAGGTAGGTGGAGCGCTGCCGGTTGACCGAGTGCCGCAGCCGCAGGACGGCGCCCAACCGGGTCGCGACGCCGACGCTGAGGTTGACGACGACCACGTCGACCAGTGGGATGCCGGCGAGCAGCAGCAGCGGGGCGCACACCAGGGAGTAGCCGAAGCCCGTGCCGCCGGCCAGCACGCTGGCGAGGAAGACGACGATGCCGCCGGCCACCAGCAACGCTACGTCCACGCACACCCTCCACGGTCGAGCTGCCGGCCGTTCAGGCGAGCTGAGCGGAGGGCGTGGGATTCGAACCCACGATGGGTGTTACCCCATAGCGGTTTTCAAGACCGCCGCCATCGGCCACTAGGCGAGCCCTCCTCCAGACCCCCTGACCGCCGCAGCGGCGCAGCAGGAGACCGGAGAGGGGAGCGTATCCGGGCTCGGCCTAGCGTTGCGCCGTGGCCACCGCTCCGTTCCGCCCGCCCTGGTTCGAGCACAGGGGTGTGCAGGTGCTCGCCGCCGGCGCGCTCCTCTACAACCTCGTGCAGGCGGTGCTGCACCTCGTGGGCGCCGAATGGGGGGAGGCGTTCCTCAGCTGCGCCTGGAGCGTGCTGTTCGGCTACGTGCTGATCGAGTCGCTGCGCTTCCGCCAGCAGCAGGACGCCGCCCGGGACGAGCCCGCCGGACCGGGCGACTGACCGGGCAACGGGCACCGGCCCCGCCCGCGGGTGCGGGACGGGGCCGGTGGCCTGGTATTGAGGTAGTGCTGGAGATCAGGCCTGGCGACGACGGGAGACGACCAGCAGGCCGCCACCGACCCCGAGGGCCAGCACGCCGGCACCCACGAAGGGCAGCGCGGTGAAGCCGGTGTAGGCCAGGCCGCCGGTGGTGGCGAGGGAGGTGCTGTCGGAGACGACAGCCGCCACGGCCGCGACGCCGCCGGTGACGGTGACCTCGACGACCAGGTACCGCGGGTTGCCGTCCTCGTCGACGCCGGCCGCCACCAGGTTGTGCGTGCCGTCGGCCAGGCCCTCGGGCACGGTCACGATCGCAGTGAAGTCGCCGTTGGCGTCGGCCACGACCGTGGCGAGGACCTGGGGGGTCGAGTACATGACGATGTCGACCGAGGAGCCCGGCAGGTAGCCGGAGCCGTTCACCTTGACCAGCTCGCCGACCGCGACCGACTTGTCCGCGTCCGTGGTCGCCAGCGGCGCGGACGCCGTGGGCACCGCGGTCGGCGCCACGAAGCCGGGCACCGTGCCGCTCCGGACCGGCTCGGAGCCGGTGTTGCGGTAGTCGCCCTCGGCCAGCGCGGCGACGCCGACGTAGTAGTTCCAGCCCGCCTTCACCGGGAAGGTGCAGTTGTAGTCGTCGGCCTCGGTGGCGCACGTGCCGACGGCGAGGTCCTGGCCCTGGGGGTCGCCCTCGAACTGCGGGTACGCCTCGACGCCCCAGCCGGTGATTCCCGCGCTGTCGGCAGGCGCCTTCCAGCTGACGGTCAGGGACCTGACCCCGGTCTTGACGGTCACGTCGCTGGGGGCGGGGTAGGTGTGCACCGGCGTGGCGGTGACGACGGCGCTCTCACCGCCGACGCCCACGATGCTGGTGGTGCGCAGCTGGACGGTGTGCGCGGTGCCGTTGGTCAGGCCGGTGACGGTGGCGTACAGCGCCTCGTCCTGGGCGTCGTCCGCATCGCGCACCGGGGTGATCGGCGCCCAGGCGCCGCCGTCGACCTTGATGTCGTAGCCGGTGACGTCGGCGTAGGGCATGCCGCTGCCCTCGTAGTCCCGGAGCTGCTCGCCCTCCCACGAGGTTCTCGGCTCGAAGAAGCGCACGGTGATCGAGTTCTCCCCGACCTCGGTGTCGGTGAGCTCCACCTGCGGTGCCGGCGGCGCGCTGCAGAGCACGCCCTCGCCCGCGACGAGGCCGGCACCGGTTGCGTTCGAGCCCTCGAGGGTGTTGCCCTCGGCGGCGCCCGAGGAGTCGTAGAACGGCTGGCTCCCCGGCCAGGGCACCAGGATCTCGTTCTGCGGCTGGCCGAGCCCGGCCAGCTCCCCGCCGGCGGCGATCAGGACCTCGGCCCCGGCCAGGGTGACCACGCTGTCCGCGCCGGCGGTGCCCGTGCCGGCGGCGCCGGCCGACAGGGTGAAGTCCTCTCCGGCGGAGACCTCGGTGGTGACCCTCAGCTCGCCACCGGGCTGCCCGGGCGCGCCGTCGACGTCCACGCCACCCTCGCCGCCGATGACCCGCCAGGCGATGCCGCAGATGCCCTCGGGCACCGCTCCCGAGGTCGTGTCGCCGTCCACGGTGGAGAAGGACAGGGCCGGGACCGGCGTCGCGGAAGCGACGCCAGAAACGCTGAGGACTGCGGTGGACATGCCGATCGTGGCGACGGCCAGCAGGCCGGCCGCACGACGGGATGGGGATGCTGTGCGCACGCCGGACTCCCAGGAATGGTGTGCCCGGAACGCCGGGCCTCGTCGGTCCGGGGTGCCGGACACGGGGAGGACTGGACCACCGGCCCCGGCCCCGCCCGGGTGGCGGCGCGACGATGGTGTGAGCCGTTATCGAACCGTGATCTGCGCTGCATGGTGCAGTTTGACCCCAACTTGTGCCAACTGTTATGAGTCGAAACCGGATCGTTTCCGCGTTCGGAGTGGTGAGGACTGCTGACAACGGCCCGTCGGAACCGTCAGGTCGGCGAAACGGGCATGATCAGGCCGCTGCGGGCGTTCACCATTTCGGACGGTCCGCGCACGGGCGCGTCGACGTCCCCCAGAGCCCGCCTGATCGAAGGACACCGCCTGCCTGTGACCGCCCCCCAGCCGTCCACCCGCCGCCGCGAGCGCAGCGCGGGCCGCGAGGCCGCCACCCGCGACGCCGACCGCGTCGAGGCGCGCAACGAGAAGCGCGCCCAGCAGATCTGGGTCGACGGCGCCGCGCCCGCCCTGCCGGCGCGCACCACCCGCCCCGAGGAGGTCGTGTTCCACCTCGGGCCCACCAACTCCGGCAAGACCTACGAGTCGCTGCAGGCCCTGGCCCGCACCGGCAGCGGCGTCTACGCCGCGCCGCTGCGCCAGCTGGCCCACGAGGCCTACGCCCGGCTGTCCGCCGAGCTGCCCCCCGGCACCGTCGGGCTCTCCACCGGCGAGGAGGAGATCGACCCGAACGCGCCCATCGTGTGCTGCACGGTGGAGAAGGCCCCGATGCGCGGGGAGATGCTCGTGCTGGACGAGTCGCACTGGGTCGCCGACCCCGACCGCGGCCACCACTGGGCCCGGCTGCTGCTCACCGGCGACTACCGGGTGATGCACCTGATCTCCGCCGCCGAGGCCTACCTGTTGCTCAAGCCGCTGGTCGCCGATGCCAAGCACGTCGAGGTGGTCAACCACAAGCGGCTGTCCCGGCTCGACGTGCTGCGCGCCCCGGTGCGGGCGAACGGGGTGCGGCCGCAGACGCTGGTCGTCGCGTTCTCCCGCAAGGCCGTCTACGCCGTCGCCGCCGAGCTCGACCAGCACCGGCCCGGAAAGGTCGGCGTCCTGTACGGGGCGCTGCCCCCGGCCACCCGCCGCGAGGTCATCGAACGGTTCACCACCGGCGAGCTCGAGGTGCTGGTCACCACCGACGTGATCGGCCACGGGATCAACGTCCCGGCGACCACGGTGCTCTTCGCCGAGACCACCAAGTTCGACGGCACCGAGATGCGCCCCCTGCGCACCTGGGAGACCGCCCAGATCGCCGGCCGGGCCGGCCGCTACGGGCTCACCGGGCACGGCCAGGTCGGCATCCTGATCGGCGTCGCCGGGCTCAAGCCCTCCCAGGGGCTGCTCATGGCCGGTGCCGAGGTCGCCCGCGGCGACGCGATCAGCGACCTGCCCCGCCGCGCGCCCCGGCTGCGTCCCGAGCTCGCCGACCTCGGCGCCTTCGAGCCCCAGGACCTGCCCGAGGCGCTCACCCGGTGGATGGCCTGGGCCCGCGCCGCCACCCGCGACGAGGCGATGACCGCCGACGACGTCACCAGCCTCGTCGTCCGGGTGCACGCCCTGCTGCCGCTGCTGCGCGGGCCGCTCGGCGCGGCCGGTGACCTCGACACCGTCTGGCGCCTGGTCAACCTGGCCATCGACTACAACCCGCCGCGGCGCACCCGCTGGCTGGTGCTGGCCAAGGCAGCGCTGCAGCACGCCGTCGGGCTGCCCGTAGCGCCGGAGACGGTGCTCCCCGACGTCCCGGTCGGCGGCACGGTCGAGGAGTTCGAGCAGGCCGCGGCCGGCGCGCGCGACGCCCAGACGCTGCTGCGGCAGTTCCCCGGGGTCGCCGGCCTGAGCAGCGACGACGCCGCCTGGGTCGAGGAGGAGTGCGCCGAGACGATCACCGAGCTGCTGCCCGGCGCGATCGCCCTGGGCCGGTCGGGCAAGTGCGCGGAGTGCGGAACGGCGATCGCCCCGTGGTTCAGCACCTGCCGGCCGTGCAGCGGACCGCCGGCCGGCCGGGGCGGGCGGGACGGCAGCGACCGGGGCGGTCCCGGCCGCGACCAGCGGCGTCCTCGGCCCGGCTCCCGCTCCGGTTCCCGGCAGGGCCGGCGTCCCAGCCGCAGCGGCCGGGGCTGACCTGCCGGCGGGCCGGGCTCTTGCGGTTCTGCCACCGGTCCTGCGGTGGTGCAGCACCGCAGGACCGGCAGGAGAACCGCAGGACTCACGGCCTCCGGGACGGCGCCGCCGCGTCCTGCTCCTGCGCCACCGGCGTCCCGACCACCCCGTGCAGGTGGCAGGCGGCCACCTGACCGGCGGCACCGGCCGGCTGCAGCGCCGGGTCGACCCGGTCGCACGGCTCGAAGACGTACGGGCAGCGCGTGCGGAACCGGCAGCCGCTGGGCACCGCCGCCGGTGACGGCACGTCCCCGGTGAGCACGATCCGCTCGCGGGCACGCTCCTCGGCCGGCTTCGCCAGCGGCACCGCGGACAGCAGCGCCTGGGTGTAGGGCATCTGCGGGTCGCCGCCCACCGCCGCGGCCGGACCGACCTCGACCACGCGCCCGAGGTACATCACCGCGATCCGGTCCGAGAGGTACCGCACCGCCGACAGGTCGTGGGAGATGAACAGGTAGGTCAGCCCCAGCCGGCGCTGCAGGCGGCGCAGCAGGTTGAGCACCTGGGCCTGCACGCTCACGTCCAGCGAGGCGATCGCCTCGTCGCACACCAGGAAGTCCGGCTCACCCGCGAGCGCCCGGGCGATGCCGACGCGCTGGCGCTGCCCCCCGGAGAACTCGTGCGGGTACCGCCCGGCCACCGCCGGGTCGAGCCCGACCAGCTCCAGCAGCTCCCCCACCCGGGCGGCGCGCTCCCGCTTGCCGGACCGCAGGCCGTGCACCTCCAGCGGCTCGGCGACGGTCTGGGCCACCGTGCGGCGCGGGTCGAGGGATGCGAACGGGTCCTGGAACACCATCCCGGCGCGGCGGCGCAGGTCGCGCAGCCCGCGGGCGGAGAGCCCGGTGACGTCGGTGCCGTCGAAGGTCACCGAGCCACCGGTCGGCTCGACCAGCCGCAGCAGCGCGTTGCCCAGCGTGGACTTCCCGCAGCCGGACTCCCCGACCAGGCCGAGGGTCTCGCCGCGACGGATGTCCAGGTCGACCCCGTCGACCGCGCGCACCGCACCGGTGGTCCGGCGCAGCAGGCCGGAGCCGCGGACCGGGAAGTGGACCTGCAGCCCCCGCGCGGAGACCAGGACGTCGTCGCTCACCGGTCCTCCTCCGTCGTCCCCGGGGCCCCGCCGTCCTCGGCGCACCAGGTCGCCGCCCGGTGCGCCAAGGAGGGGCCAAAGTCACGACTTTGGCCTCTGACGTGGGCGAGCGGGGGTTGCTCGGTCTCGCACCGGGGGTCGGCCCGCACCGGGCAGCGCGGCCAGAACACGCAGCCCGCCGGCAGGTCGGTCGGCGCGGGCGGCGTGCCCGGCACGGTGGCCAGGTCGGGGAGCCCGCCGTCCGCGCGCGCGACGGCCAGGTCGGGCAGGGCGCCGAGCAGCCCGCGGGTGTAGGGGTGCGCGGGCCGCTCCAGGACGTCGTCCACCGTGCCGTCCTCCACGCACCGCCCGCCGTACATGACCAGCACCCGGTCGGCGATCCCGGCGACGACCCCCAGGTCGTGGGTGATCCAGACGACGCCGGTGCCGTGGTCGGCCTGCAGCCGCTGGACCAGGTCGATGATCTGCGCCTGCACGGTGACGTCGAGCGCCGTGGTCGCCTCGTCGGCGATCAGCAACGCCGGGGAGTTGCTCAGCGCGATCGCGATCATGACCCGCTGGCGCATCCCGCCGGAGAGCTCGTGCGGATAGCGGTCCACGGCCTTCTCCGGGCCGGGCAGCCCGACCTCGCCGAGCAGCTCGACGGCGCGCCGGCGGGCGACCGCCTTCGGGACGTCGACGTGCGCCCGGATCCCCTCGACCAGCTGCCGGCCCACGGTCAGCACCGGGTTCAGCGAGGTCATCGGGTCCTGGAACACCATGCCGACACCGGGCCCGCGCAGCTGGCGCAGCCGGTCGGCGGGCATGGCCAGCAGGTCCTCGCCGTCGAGCAGCGCCCGGCCGGTCACGGTCGCGACGCCGGCCGGGAGCAGCCCCAGCAGGGCGAGCACCGAGACGCTCTTTCCGCTGCCGGACTCCCCGACCACCGCCACGGTCTCGCCCGCACCCACGGTGTAGCTGAGCCCGTTGACCACCGACGCGGTGCCCCGCGGCGTGCGCAGCCGGACGTGCAGGTCCTCGACCTCCAGCAGCGGCGCAGTCACAGTCACTGGCGGCCCCCGCTCATCGCGGTGCGCTGCCGCGGGTCGAGCACGTCCCGCAGCCCGTCGCCGAGCAGGTTGAACGACAGCACCAGCAGGAAGATCGCCAGCCCGGGGAAGACCGCGATCCACCAGGCCAGCTCGATGTACCCGCGGCCCTCGGACAGCATCAGACCCCAGGAGGGGTCCGGCGGCTGGGTGCCCAGGCCGAGGAAGGACAGCGCCGCCTCGGACAGGACGGCGAAGGCGAGGCTGACCGACGTCTGCACGATGATCGGCGGCGCCGCGTTGGGCAGCACGTGCCGGGCCAGCAGCCGCACGTCGGAGGAGCCGACCGAGCGTGCGGCGCGCACGTACACCTCCTCCCGGACGCCGAGCACGCTGGACCGGGTGACCCGGGCGAAGATCGGGATGTAGACGATGCCGATGGCGATGGTGGTGTTGGTCAGGCCCGGGCCGAGGATGGCGACGATGGAGATCGCCAGCAGCACCGCGGGAAAGGCGAACAGCATGTCCATCAGGCGCATCAGGACGTCGTCCACCCACTTGCCGTAGAAGCCGGCGAGCAGGCCGATCAGGGTGCCGACGACGAGGGAGATGCTGACCGCGATCAGCCCCACCCGCAGCGAGACCGCGGCCCCCAGGATGACCCGGGAGAACACGTCCCGGCCCAGGTCGTCGGTGCCGAACGGGTGGTCCGGGCTCGGTGGTTGCAGCCGGGCGCCAACGTCGATCTCGTTGGGGCCCTCCGGGGCCAGCTGCTCGTCGAGCAGGGCGACGACGATCATCCCCAGCACCACGAGCGCGGCGATCAGCGCGGTGGGGTTGCGGGCCAGCAGGCCCAGCGTCTCGCGCCAGCGCGGCCGGGCCGGCCGCAGCGTTCCCGCAGCCGTGTCCGAGCCCGCACCGGGTGGCCGGTCGGTCACCGTCTGCGGCGCCGGCTGCGTCGAGGGAACGGTGCGGCCGGGGCCCGGGTCGGCGGGGGTGGTCATCGGCGGGCGATCCGCGGATCGAGCCGGCTGTAGAGCAGGTCCACCACCAGGTTGACGAGCAGGAAGACCAGGGCGAACAGCAGCACGGCGCCCTGCAGCACCGGGTAGTCGCGGGCCTGCACCGCCTGCAGTGCCAGCTGCCCGAGCCCCGGCCAGGCGAAGACGATCTCCACCACCACCACCCCGGAGAGCAGGTAGGCCAGCTGCACGCCGGTCACGGTGACCAGCGGGAGCAGGGCGTTGCGCAGCACGTGCCAGCTGAGCACCTGCCGGGCCGGCAGGCCCTTGGCCTGCGCCGTCCGGACGTGGTCCTGGCCCAGCGCCTCCAGCACGCTGGAGCGGACGAACCGGGTGATCACCGAGCCGGAGACCACCCCGGTGACGATCGCCGGCATGATCAGCCGTTGCAGCCAGCCCCACGGGTCCTCGGTCAGCGGGACGTACCCGCCCGAGGGCAGCCAGCCCAGGGTGCCGGCGAAGACCAGGATGAAGACGATGCCCATCCAGAAGTCGGGCACCGAGATGCCGATCTGGCTGAGCACGGTGGCCCCCCGGTCGACCAGCGACCGGGGGCGCAGCGCCGACAGGGTGCCCAGCGGAACGGCGATCAGCAGGGCGACGAGGATCGCCGCCAGCGCCAGGGTCAGGGTGGCCGGCAGCCGCTCCAGGATCAGCGCGGTCACCGGTTCACCGCTGCGGAAGCTCACCCCGAGGTCGCCGGTGAGCGCCCGCCCGGACCAGGTGAAGTACTGCTGCAGGACGGGTTGGTCCAGGCCGGACCGCTCGAGCAGGGCGTCGTAGGTCTCCTGGGAGAAGCGGGTGCCCAGGGCCAGGCGCACCGGGTCGCCGGGGACGAACTGGATCAGGGCGAACACGATGATGCTCACCCCGATCAGCACGACGACCGACTGCCCGGTGCGCCGCAGCAGGTACCCGGTCAGGGCAGCTCCACGTCCTCGAAGTTGATCGCCTTGTCCGGCCGGATCGTGTACCCGCTGAGCCCCGGCGTCCAGGCCTGCACGACGTCGGGGTTGTACAGGTACACGTACGAGGCGTCGTCCACGATGAGCTGGGCGGCCTGGTCGTAGAGCTCCTTGCGGGCCTCCCGGTCGGTCTCGCCGGCCGCGGCGGTGAGCAGCTGGTCGACCTGCGGGTTGCTGTAGCCCTGGTAGTTGCTCGCCCCGCCGGTGATGTGCTGGGAGTGGTAGTAGTCGAACGGGTCGATGTTGCCCAGCCAGCCGAGCAGGAAGGCGTCGAAGTCGCCCTGGGCCTGCCGGTCCAGCCAGGTGGCGAAGTCGACCGTCTGGACGTCGACGTCGATGCCGATGGGCTGCAGCTGGCTGGCGATCACCTGGGCGGCGGTCACCGTCTCGGGGAACTCGTCGGTGACCATCAGCCCCATGCTGATCGGGGTCTGCACCCCGGCCTGCTGGAGCAGCTGCTGCGCGGCCTGCGGGTCGGCGTCGTACGGCGCGTAGTCGGTGTGGAAGTAGCTGTCCTCGGGGATCGCCGTCTGGTTCGGCTCGGCCGCGCCGAAGCGGGCCGCCTCGGTGACCGCACCCCGGTCGATCGCGGTGGCGATCGCCTGGCGCACCTGCGGGTTGCCGAACGGCTCGCGCGCGTAGTTCATCGACAGGTACCAGTAGTCGACGCTCGGGGTGGTCGCCAGCTCGACGGCATCGCTGTCGGAGAGCGGCTCGATCTGCTGCGGCGGGATGTTGTCGGTCCACTGCACCTCGCCGTTCTCCAGCGCGGTGAGCGCCGCGGCGGGCTCGGTGATGTACCGGAACTCGACCCCGCCGATGCCGGGCGCGCCACCCCAGTAGTCCTCGTAGGCGGCGAGCTCGGTGCTGCTCGCGTCGGAGCTCTCCAGCGTGAACGGCCCGGTGCCCACCGCCTCGGTGGTGAGGTCGTACTCCTCGGCGGCGCCCTCGGGGAGGATCGCCATCCCCTTGAAGGCCCCGATCAGCGCCGGCAGGTTCGGCGTCGGCCGGCTCACCTGGATGACCACCGTGCCCGGGCCGTCGGCGGTGACCGACTCGACGTTGGCGAACCGGTAGGCGTTGTTCAGCTCCTCGTCGATGATCCGGTTGTACGAGTAGACGACGTCGGCGGAGTCGAACGTGCTGCCGTCGTGGAAGGTGACGTCGTCCCGCAGGGTGAAGGTCCAGGTCAGCCCGTCCTCGCTGGTCTCCCACCCGGTCGCCAGGCTCGGCTCCATCGTGAGGTCCTCGGGATTCGGGACGGCGAGGGTGTCGTAGACGTTCTCGAGCACCTGGAAGCTGGGGTAGGCGCTGGTCACGTGCGGGTCGAACTGGTCGGGCTGGGCACTGACGGCGGCGACCAGGACGTCTCCGCCGCCGCCGTCACCCCCGCCCGTGTCGACGCTCTCGCCGCCGCCGCAGGCGGTCAGGGCGAGACCGCCCGCGGTGGCGAGCAGCAGGATTCGTGGACAGCGCACGGGTTACCTCCAGCGGTTCGACGGTCTCGCGCACCCCCGACCCTGTTCCTCGCGCTCCGCCGGCGCACAGGCAGGCGCGGGATCGTTGCCCGTTCGAGATCTTGCCGGCCGCCTGCCAGGGTGGGGCCCGCCGCCCGGAGCGGCCCGCCGACGAGGAGCGATGCCGATGGCCCGCGACACCGTGGCCGTGACCTGCCGGGCACGGACGCTGCACCTGCGCGACACCTTCACCATCGCCCGCTCGTCGGTGGACACCGAGGAGGTGCTCGTCGTCCGGGTCGACGCCGCCGGCGCGACCGGCCACGGCGAGGGTGCGCCGGTGGGCTACGCCGGGGAGTCGGTGGCCGGGATGGCCGCGGCCGTGGAGGCCGACGGCGCGGCCCTGCTCGGGAGCGACCTGCGCGACCTGGAGGGCATCGCGCGCCGGCTGCGGGCCTGGGACGGGCCGCAGGGCGCGAAGATGGCCCTGGACGGCGCGGCGCACGACTGGGTGGGGCGGCACTACGGGCTGCCGGTCTGGCGGCTGCTCGGCTTGGACGGCCGGCAGCCCCCGACCAGCTTCACGATCGGCATCTCCAGCGTCGAGGAGACGGTGGCCCGGGTGCGCCGGGCACCTGGGTTCGAGGTCTACAAGGTCAAGGTGGGCGGCCCGGACGACCTCGGCCGGCTGGCCGCGATCCGTGCGGTATCCCCTGCTCGACTGCGGGTCGACGGGAACGAGGGCTGGACGCTGGACGGCGTCCGGGAGCTGCTGCCGCGGCTGCGCGAACTCGGCGTGGAGCTGATCGAGCAGCCCTTCCCCGCCGCCGACCTGGACTCCTTCGCCCGGTACCGCGAGCTGCCCGGCCGGCTGCCGGTCTTCCTCGACGAGGGGTGCACCGACCTGGCCTCGGTGCCCGCAGCCGCCCGGCACGCCGATGGCGTCGTCGTGAAGCTCGCCAAGTGCGGCGGCATCCGCGAGGCGCACCGGATGCTGTCTGCGGCGGCGGCCCTGGGTCTGCGGGTCATGCTCGGCTGCATGATCGAGTCGCAGCTGGGCATCGCCCAGGCCGCCCAGCTCGGGTCGCTGGCCGACCTGGTCGACCTGGACGGGCACCTGCTGATCTCCGACCAGCCGTTCACCGGCCTGGGCCTGGACGCCGGCCGGGTCGTCCTCCCCGACGCCCCCGGGCTCGGTCTCACCCCGGCGGAGGCCCGATGAGCGTCGACCGGCTGGCCGTGCTCACCGCCGGTCAGCTGACCGAGTCCTACGCCAAGACCGCGCACGGGGTGCTCCGCTACGGCACACGCGAGGTGGTGTGCGTCGTCGACCAGGTGCACGCCGGGCGCCGGGCCGTCGACGTCGTGCCGTTCTGCGACCACCCCGCCCCGGTGGTCGCCGACGTGGCCGCGGCCGCGGAGCGCGGGGCGACCACCGTGCTGCTGGGAGTCGCGCCGCTGGGTGGCCGGCTGACCCCGGAGTGGCACGCGCTGCTGGCTGGGGCACTGCGGCTGGGCTTGCACGTGGAGGCCGGGCTGCACACCGACCTGCGCACCGACCCGACGCTGGCCGGGCTGGCCCGCGAGCACGGTGCGGAGATCCGGAACCTGCGCGCCGCCCCGGCGGACCTGGACGTGCCCCGCTCGGAGCCGCTCGCCGCCCGGGTGGTGCACACGGTCGGCTCGGACTGCGCGATCGGGAAGATGAGCGTCGTGCTGGAGCTGGACCGGGCGGCCCGGAACCGCGGCCGGCGATCGGTGTTCGTGGCGACCGGCCAGACCGGGGTGGCGATCTCCGGCTGGGGCATCGCCGTCGACTCGGTGGTCTCCGACTACGTCGCCGGGGCCGCCGACCGGCTGGTGCGGGAGGGCGCCGCCCGCGGGGACCTGCTGTGGCTGGAGGGCCAGGGCTCGATCTACCACCCGGCGTACTCCGGCGTCACGCTCGGTCTGCTGCACGGCTCCTCGGCCGACGCCCTGGTGCTCTGCCACCGGGCCGGGCAGACGGCGATCGTCGACTACCCGCGGACCCCGCTGCCGGGGCTGGCCGACATCGTCCGCGGCTACGAGCAGGCGGCCGGCTGGGTGCGGCCGGCGCCGGTGGCGGCGGTCGCGCTGAACACCGCCCACCTGGACGGGGCCGGGGCCCGGGCGGCGATCGCCGAGGCCGAGGCGGCGACCGGCCTGGTCGCCGACGACGTCATCCGGTTCGGGCCCGACCGGGTGCTGGACGCCGTCCTCGCCGCCCTGCCGTGACGGAGGGCCGCTGATGACGCAGTTCGGGCCCTGCTCCGAGAGGAGCAGGGCCCGAACCGTGGTGCTACCGCCTACCGGCGGCGGAGGTCACGCCTCCTGGGTGTTGCGGCGGCGCGAGGCGACGAGCAGCCCGCCACCGAGGCCGAGGGCGGCCAGGCCACCGATCAGCGGGACGGCGACCGAGGCGCCGGTGTAGGCGAGCCCACCGCTGCTGGCGGCGGCGACGCCACCGGTGACGGTGAAGTCCGCACGGACGACGTAGGGGTTGCCGTTCAGGTCCACGCCGCTGGCGACCAGGCTGTGCTCGCCGTTCACCAGGTTGGCCGGGATCGTGACGTCGACGGTGAAGTTGCCGTTCTCGTCAGCCGTGACGTTCTGCAGGAACGTGGGCTCCGAGTAGACGTAGAGGGCGACCGTGGAGAAGGGCAGGTAGCCCTCGCCCTTGAGGGTCATCTTCTGGCCGGCGGTGACCTTGGAGATCGCCGTGCCGTCGCTGTTCTTGAGCGCGGTGCTGCCCGGGGTGGCGGCCGGCACGGTGGTGGCCTTGACCGGGGCCGGAACCACGGACGTCTCGAGGAAGCCGGCGGACTCGCTCAGGTTGGCGTCCTTGTCGAACGCGTAGACGCCGACGGTGTAGGCCACGTCGGCCTGGACACCGAGCAGGCAGGTGCGGACGGCGGCGCTGACGATGCAGGACACCAGGTCCTGGCTGCTCTGCGCGCCGACCGGGTTGGCGAAGGCCTCGTAGCCCACGACGGCCGAGTCGTCGGCCGGCGCGGTCCAGCTGACCAGGATCGACGAGGTGCCGACGACGGCCTTGACGTCGCGGACGGCGCCGATGGAGGCCTGCGGAGCCTCCGGCGTGGTGACCTCCGGCGTGGTGGGGATGGTGGGGATGGTCGGGATGGTCGGGGTCACCGGCGGGAGGGTGCCGTCGGTGGTGCAGTCCGTGGCGGCAGCGACCGTGGCGATGGTCGCGGCGGCCTTGCCCTCACCGAGGGTGTACAGCGCCGCGCCAGTGGAGATGCCGGCGGCCGCGGCGGCCGCATCGGCCTCGGCCTGGGCCGTGACGGCGTCGGCCTCGGCCTTGTCGGCGGTGGCCTGCGCCTCGGTGGCAGCAGCCTCGGCGGCCTCGGCGTCGGCGGCAGCGGCCAGGGCGGCAGCGTCCTTGGCGACAACCTCCTCGGCGGCAGCGGCAGCGGCCTGGACGGCAGCGGTCTCGGCGGCTACGGCCTCGTCGGCGGCGCCCTGCGCGGCCGTGAGAGCCACCTGAGCCTCCCCGGCCGCGGTCTCGGCCACGGTGAGGTTCGTGAGAGCGTCCGTGAGGGCCTGAGCGGCCAGGGTGTTGGCCGCGGCAGCGTCGGTGTCAGCCTGAGCGGCCAGCACGGCGTCGGCCTCAGCCGCAGAGGCATCGGTCGCAGCGGTGGCCGCGGCGTCGTGAGCGGTCACAGCATCGGCGGAAGCGGTGGCGGCCAGGCCGGCAGCGGTCGCAGCCTCCTCGGCAGCCGTCACGGCGAGAGCGGCAGCCTCGTCGGCAGCGGTCTGGTCTGCGGGATCACCGGAAGCGTCGGCAGTGGCCTGGGCCTCGTCAGCAGCGGTCTGGGCGCTGGTGGCAGCGGTCTGGGCGTTGTCGGCAGCGGTCTGAGCGGCGTCCGCGTCGGCCTGCGCGTCGGCGGCGGCAGTGTCGGCGGTGAGCTTGGCCTGGGCCGTGGTGTCGACCAGCGCGTCGGCGGTCACCAGGGCGGCGGCAGCGAGCTGAGCGCTCGCCGCGGCCTCATCGGCAGCGGTCTGCGCGGTACCGGCAGCCGTCTGGGCGGCGAGGAGGTCGGTATCGGCAGCCGCGGCGTCGGCCTTGACGAGGTCGAGGGCGGCGAGAGCGTTGACAGCAGTCGCCTTGGCTTCGTCGGCCAGGAGGGCAGCGGCCTCGGCGGCTGCAGCAGCGGTCGCGGCGTCAGCGAGAGCCGCGGTAGCGGTGGCAGTCGCGACGGCGGCGGCCTCGGCGGCATCGACGGCGGCGGCAGCGGCGGCGTCGGCAGCGGTCCGGGCCACCAGAGCGGCCTCGGCAGCAGCAGCGGCGGCGGCAGCAGCGGCGGCGTCGGCGTCGCCCGGGTCCACGCAGACGGGGGTGGTGACCGGGTCGGTCTCGGCGTTCGCGACGCCGGAGACGCCGAGGACAGCGGTGGACAGGGCGATGGTGCTGGCAGCCAGCAGGCTGCCCCAGCGCCGGGACGGGCTCTTGATGCTCACGCGGTGCTCCCCCGAGGGACATGGCCCGGAACGCCGGGCACGTCGACCCGGGTTCCCGGGTGCAAGAGAACAACACCATGCGGGAATCACCGCAACATGCGCCGACGCGACGGTGTTACGTCGCGTTATCAAACCGTTACATGGAGATATCCAGGCCTTCCCTTGGCTTGTTCTGCCAAATCAACTGGCGGCTACCTGGATACCGGCTGTGCGCCGGCGACCCGCTGACCTCGGCGGGGACCACACCACCGAAGATGGCCACGTGAGTTCATCGTCGAGCGTCGGCCCCGGCCCGCGCGCCACTCGCGCCGGTGGGCGGCTGCGGTTCCTCGCTCCCGCCGCGGCGCTCGTACTGATCGCCCTGTGCCTGCGCGGCCCGTTCTCCGCCGTCGGACCGGTGGCCGCCGACCTCCGCGCCGAGTTCGAGCTGTCCACCGCCGCCCTCGGGGCGCTCACCGCCCTGCCGCTGGTCTGCTTCGGCCTGGTCTCCCCCTTCGCCCCGGCGCTCGCCGCCCGGCTCGGCGTGCACCGCGCAGTGCTGGCCGCCGCGGTGGTCCTGTCCCTCGGTGTGGCGGTCCGGCTGGGCGGAACGGCGGGGCTCTTCCTCGGCACGGTGCTGCTCACCGGCGGCATCGCGGTGTGCAACGTGCTGCTGCCTGCGGTGGCCCGCGCCGAGTACGGCGAGCGCGCCCCCACCGTCATCGGGGTGGTGGTGTGCTCGATGGCCCTGTCGGCGGCCATCGGCGCCGGGCTGGCCCAGCCGCTCACCGCGGTCAGCGGCAGTGCGGGCACGGGGCTCGCGCTGTGGTTGCTGCTCACGGTCCCCGCGGCGGCCGCGATCGCCGTCCTCGCCCGGGCCCGGCCCCACACGGCCGCGCCGGCCCAGCCGACCCGGCGCGCCATCCTGCGCGACCGCGTCGCGCTGCTCGTGACGCTGTTCTTCGGACTGCAGTCGCTCAGCTTCTACTCGATGCTGGCCTGGCTGCCCGACGTCCTCCAGACCGAGGCCGGCATCTCCCCCGTCGCCGCCGGCGGGCTGCTGGCCCTGGCCGCCGCCGTGGGCGCGCCGGCGTCGCTGGTCGTGCCCACCCTCGCCGCGCGCCATCCGAACCAGGGGCGCTGGGTGCTGCTGGCCGGTGGGCTGATCGCGGCGGGCATCCTCGGACTGCTGGTCGCCCCCGGTACGGCACCCGTGCTGTGGGCGCTGCTCTACGGCCTGGGCACCGGCGTCGCCTTCCCGCTGGCCATGACCCTGATCCTGCTGCGCACCCGGGACGTCGCCCAGACCGGCCGGCTGTCCGCGGCCGCGCAGAGCACCGGCTACCTGCTGGCCGCCACCGGGCCACTGAGCGTCGGCCTGCTGCACGACCTGACCGAAGGCTGGAACCTCGGGCTGGCGCTCCTGCTGGTGCTCGTCGTCGCCCAGACCGCGGTTGGCCTGGCCGCTGCCCGCCCGCGCCTGGTCACCGAGCGGCTCGTCACCGCGCCGTCCGCGCCGTAGGCCGACCCCTCCGGCCGAGTGGGCAGTTGCGGTCGGCGACACCGGCAGACCCGCCGGGCGCAGCGACCGCAACTGCCCACTCGAGCCACGCGGAGGGTCAGCGCGGGCGGACCGTGCCGACCAGGTGCTCCGCGCCGCTGCCGGCGTTGCGAACGGCGAGGTCCCAGCCGCCGTCCACCTGCTCGGTGCCGAGCGTGACCGTCGAGGGCAGGAAGAGCGGCTTGCGGAAGGCGACGTCCACGTCGGCCGCCTCGGGCAGCCGGCCCGACAGCGCCGCCAGCGCCCGGGCCTGCACCCACATGCCGTGCGCGATGGCCCGCTTGAACCCGAACGCCTTCGCCGACAGCGTCGACAGGTGGATCGGGTTCACGTCACCGGAGACCTTCGCGTAGCGTCGGCCGGTGTCGGCGGGCACCCGCCACTGGGCCGCGGTCCGGTCCAGGGCGACCACGTCCACCGTGACGTCGGCGTCCGGGGCACCCGCCGGCGCGGTGGCGCCGCGGGCCAGGTACGTCGACCGGCCGCGCCACACCTCCGTGCCGCCGGTGGACACCGACGCGCACAGGTCCACCGTCGCGCCCCGCACGTGCGCAGCGAACCGCTCGGCCCAGACCTCGACGTCCAGCTCCGCCGACGCCCGGACGGGCCGGATCGACGAGATGGAGTTGCGCACGTGCACCAGCCCGGGCAGCGCGAGCGGAAAGGCCGGGTCGGCCATCAGGGCGACCTGCAGCGGAAAGGCGAGCAGGTGCGGAAAGGTCACCGGCAGGGTGTCGGTGAGCGGGAAACCGCAGACCCGCGCGTAGTCGGCGGCCTGCGCGGCGTCCACCGGGACGCCCACCCGGGCCAGCCGGGTCGCCGGCAGGTCGCCGCCGCGGCCACGCGCGCTCAGCGCGGCCCGGCCGAACAGCGCGGGCAGGTTCGGTGCCTCCGCCAGCACGGTGCGCTCGGCCACGGTCACGCCCCCAGCAGCGACTGGCCGCAGACCCGCACGACCTGGCCGTTGACCCCGCCGCTGGCCGGCTGCGCCAGCCAGGCGATCGTCTCGGCCACGTCGACCGGCAGGCCACCCTGCTGCAGCGAGTTCAGCCGCGCACCGACCTCCCGGGTGCCGACCGGCATCGACGCCGTCATCTCGGTGACGATGAAGCCCGGTGCGACCGCGTTGATCGTCGCGCCGCGCCCGGCGAACTCCGGCGCCCATGCGCGCACCATGCCGATCACCCCCGCCTTGCTGGCCGCGTAGTTGGTCTGGCCGCGGTTGCCGGCGATCCCCGACTGCGAGCTGACGCAGACCACCCGGGCGGCCGGCCGCAGCAGGCCGTCGGCGTCCAGCAGCGCCTGCGTGAGGTCGAGCTGGGCCTGCAGGTTGACCGTCATCACCGTGTTCCAGCGGTCGGCGTCCATGTTCACCAGCAGCTTGTCCCGGGTGATGCCGGCGTTGTGGACGACGATGTCCACGCCAGGGCCTACGCCCGCGTAACGCCGCTCGCGCAGGTGCTCGACCAGCCGGCTCGCGGCGTCCGCGGCGGTGATGTCCAGCTGCAGCGCTGCTCCGCCGACCTCGTTGGCGATCCCGGCCAGCGCCTGACCGGCGGCCGGCACGTCGACGGCGACCACGTGCGCGCCGTCCCGGGCCAGCACCCGGGCGATCGCCGCGCCGATGCCGCGGGCCGCGCCGGTGACGACGGCGACCTTGCCGGTCAGCGGCCGCTCCTCGTCCTGCACCGCAGGGGCCACCGGGGCCGACACCGTGACCTGCTGGCCGTCCACGTAGGCCGACCGGCCGGAGAGGAAGAACCGCACCGGCGCGGCCAGCGCCTCCTCGGCGCCGGCCGGGACGAGCACCAGGTTGGCCGTCGACCCGCCGCGCAGCTCCTTGGCGACGGACCGGACCAGCCCATCCAGGGCCTGCCGGGCCGCGGCCTGGGCCGGCGTGGCCGCCTCGGCCGGTGGGTCGGCCAGCACGAGCACCCGCCCGCTCGGCCGCAGCCGCTTGACCGCCGGGGCCAGAAAGGCGTGCACGCCGGCGAGGTCGGCCGGGCCGGTCAGCCCCGTCGCGTCGAGCAGGACGGCGGCCGGGCGCTCGCCGTCCTCGGGCCCGTCTGCGGTGCCGAGCGACTGCACCGGCACCCCGGCGTCCTGCAGCAGCGCGGTCAGCCGGTCGGCCAGCCGCCCCGCGGCCGCCGAGCCGACCACGGCCGGGCCGGGCAGCAGCGGCTGGCCGGGCTCGTACCGGCGCAGCACGGCCGGCCGGGGCAGGCCGAGCTGCCTGGTGATCGTCGTCCCGACGCCGGAGTTGGCGAAGTTGCGGTACCAGTCGTTCACGATGGGTCCTCCACGTGCTCGAGCCCGGAAGAGCGTAGGGACACGATCAGGACTCCAGGATGGCGACGACGCCCTGGCCGCCGGCGGCGCAGATGGAGATCAGGCCGCGCTTGCCCGGGCCGGCCTCGTGCAGCAGCTTCGCCAGGGTGGCGACGATCCGGCCCCCGGTCGCGGCGAACGGGTGGCCGGCGGCCAGCGACGATCCGTTCACGTTGAGCTTCGACCGGTCGATCGCGCCGAGCGGGGTGTCCAGGCCGAGGGTGTCCTTGCAGTACGCCGGGTCCTCCCACGCCTTGAGGGTGGCCAGCACGGTGGAGGCGAAGGCCTCGTGCACCTCGTAGAAGTCGAAGTCCTGCAGGGTGAGCCCGTTGCGGGCCAGCAGCACCGGGACGGCGTGCACCGGGGCCATCAGCAGGCCCTCGCCGCCGTGCACGTAGTCGACGGCGGCGGTCTGCGCGTCGACCAGGTGGGCGAGCACCGGCAGACCCTTCGCGGCGGCCCACTCGTCGGAGCCCAGCAGGACGGCGGAGGCGCCGTCGGTCAGCGGGGTGGAGTTGCCCGCCGTCATCGTGGCGCCCTCGCCCTTCCCGAACACCGGCTGCAGCGTGGCCAGCTTCTCCGGCGAGGAGTCCGGCCGCAGGTTCTGGTCGCGGGCCAGCCCGAGGTAGGGGGTGACCAGGTCGTCGAAGAAGCCGCGGTCGTAGGCGGCGGCCAGGTTCCGGTGCGAGGCGACGGCGAGCTCGTCCTGCTCCTCGCGGCCGATCTCCCACTCGGCGGCGGTGATCGCCGCGTGCTCACCCATCGACAGCCCGGTGCGCGGCTCGGCGTTGCGCGGCACCTCGGGCAGCAGCTGGCCGGGCCGGATTCCGGCCAGCGCCTTGAGCCGCTGCTGGACCGTCTTGGCGCTGTTGACCGCCAGGAGCACCCGGCGCATGTCCTCGTTGATGGCCATCGGGGCATCGGAGGTGGTGTCGACGCCGCCGGCGATGCCCGACTCGAGCTGCCCGAGGGCGATCTTGTTGGCGACCAGGATCGCGGCCTCCAGACCGGTCCCGCACGCCTGCTGGACGTCGTAGGCCGGCGTGCTCGCCGCCAGCCGGGAGCCCAGCACGCTCTCCCGGGTCAGGTTGAAGTCCCGGGCGTGCTTGAGGACGGCGCCGGCCGCCACCTCGCCGAGCCGCTCGTCCTGCAGCCCGAAGCGGGCGACCAGCCCGTCGAGGGTGGCGGTGAGCATGTCCTGGTTGGACGCCCGGGCGTACCGGGAGTTCGAGCGGGCGAAGGGGATGCGGTTGCCGCCGACGATCGCGGCCTTCCGGGTCGGAGCTGCCATCGGGGAGACCTCTCAGCGGGGCGGTCCGCCAAAATGGCCATTCTGGCGGAAGCATGCGTCGGTACTCAAGGTATCAGGTACCGTTCGTTGCGTGAACGCTGACCGAGGAAGTGCGCGGGACCGGCGCGACTCCCGGTGGGACGAGCACCGGCGGGCGCGCCGCGAGCAGCTGGTCCAGGCCACCATCGCGGCGGTCGGCAAGCACGGCGCCGGCGTCGGCATGGAGGAGATCGCCGCCGAGGCCGGCACCAGCAAGACCGTCGTCTACCGGCACTTCGCCGACCGCAGCGAGCTGCACGTCGCCGTCTGCGCCCTGGTCGCGGAGCAGCTGACCCGCAAGCTGCGCGAGACGATGAGCGGCACCGACCACCCGCGGCAGATGGTGGCCGCCGCCATCGAGGCCTACCTGGCCTTCCTGGAGGCCGACCCCGAGGTCTACCGCTTCGTCGTCCACCAGCAGCTGCCCGACCGGCCCGTCGACCCGGCCGGACGCCCGCTCGACCCGATCAGCAACCTCTCCGGCCTGGTCGGGCACGAGGCCGCTGCCCTCGTCGCGGTGGGCCTGCGCCGCGCCGGGCGCGACCCGGCCGCCGCCGAACCCTGGGGCCACGGTCTGGTCGGGCTGATCCGCTCGGCCGCCGACTGGTGGCTGCAGGCCGACCGCCCGATGCCCCGCGCGGAGCTGGCCGCCCACCTCACCGATCTCGCGTGGTCCGGCCTGGCCGGCATCGCGATCCCCGCACCGATTCCCCTGGAGGGCCCGTGACCATCCCCGCATCCGTCGACCCCGTCCGCATCCAGGAGGTGCTCGACGGCCGGTGGGCGCACGTCCGCCGGGCCGTCCGCGAGCAGCTGGACGACGCCGCGTTCACCCCCGTCCCCGGCGAGTCGATGGCCGAGGCCCGGGCGCGGACCACCGCCCTGGCCGGCCGGCTGGCCGGCACCGACGCGGTGACGCTGGGCTTCCCCGCGCAGTACGGCGGGCGGGACGACGCCGGCGGCTCGGTCACCGCGGTCGAGATGCTGGCCTTCACCGACCTGTCGTTGATGGTCAAGGCCGGCGTGCAGTGGGGCCTGTTCGGCGGGGCGGTGCAGGCGCTGGGCACCCGGCGCCACCACGACGAGTTCCTGCCGGCGATCATGAGCTTCGAGCTGCCCGGTTGCTTCGCGATGACCGAGACCGGCCACGGCTCCGACGTCCAGCAGCTGCGGACGACGTGCACCTACGACCCGGCCACGGAGACCTTCGACCTGCACACCCCGCACGAGGCCGCCCGCAAGGACTACATCGGCAACGCCGCGCGGGACGGGCGAATGGCGGTCGTCTTCGCCCAGCTGATCACCGGTGGGGAGGGCCGCGGCGTGCACGCCTGGCTGGTGCCGATCCGCGACGAGGCCGGCAACCCGCTGCCCGGCGTCACCATCGGCGACGACGGCCCGAAGGCCGGGCTGCTCGGCGTCGACAACGGCCGGCTCACCTTCGACCACGTGCGCGTGCCGCGGGAGATGCTGCTGGACCGCCACGGCTCGGTCGCCCCCGACGGCACGTACACCTCGTCCATCGAGAACGAGACCCGCCGCTTCTTCACCATGCTGGGCACCCTCGTGCGCGGCCGGGTGAGCGTCGCCGGCTCGGCGGGCTCGGCCACCAAGGTCGCGCTGGAGATCGCCGTCCGGTACGGCGACACCCGCCGCCAGTTCACCGCGCCCGGCGAGCCGCGCGAGGTCGTGATCAACGACTACCGGGTGCACCAGCGCAAGCTGCTGCCGGTGCTGGCGCGGACCTACGCCCTGCACTTCGCGCAGGAGGAGCTGGTCTCGGCGATGCACGACGTCCAGGGCGCGGCGGACCTCGACGAGGCCGCCCAGCGCGAGCTGGAGTCCCGGGCCGCCGGCCTGAAGGCGGCCACCACCTGGCACGCGACGCGCACCATCCAGCTGTGCCGCGAGGCCTGCGGCGGGGCCGGCTACCTGGCGGAGAACCGGCTGCCCGGCCTCAAGGCCGACACCGACGTGTTCACCACCTTCGAGGGCGACAACACGGTGCTGCTGCAGCTGGTCGCCAAGGGCCTGCTCACCGGCTACCGGGACGCGTTCGGCTCGCTGGACGGCTGGGGCAAGGTTGCCTTCGTCGCTGAGCAGGTGCGGGAGACGGTGCTGGAGCGCACCGCGGCCCGCGGGCTGATCCAGCGCCTGGTGGACGCCGTCCCCGGCCGGGAGGACGACGTCGCCCTCACCGACCGCGGCTGGCAGCTGGCCGCCTTCGAGGACCGCGAGAAGCACATCCTGGACGGCGCGATCAAGCGGCTGCGCCGCAACGCGACCCGCAAGGACATCACCCCCTTCGACGTCTTCAACGACGTGCAGGACCACGTGCTGAGGGCGGCGCAGGCGCACATCGACCGGGTGGTGCTCGAGGCGTTCGTCGCCGGCATCGAGCGCGCCGCCGATCCGGCGGCCCGGGCGCTGCTCGAGCGCGTGTGCGACCTGTTCGCGCTGTCGACCATCGAGGCGGACAAGGGCTGGTTCCTGCAGCACGGCCGGCTCACCCCCGCCCGCGCCAAGGCGCTGACCGGCGCGGTCAACGAGCTGCTGGGCGAGCTGCGCCCGCACATGCGCACCCTGGTCGACGCCTTCGCCATCCGCGACAGCTGGCTGGCCTGCGCGATCCTGACCGAGGAGCCGGCCCGTCAGGAGGCGATGGCCGCGCACGATGCCGCGACCGACCGGGAGATGGCGCCCGCTCGGTGACCTCGCGGCCGGCCCACTGAGCAGTTGCGGTCACCGACACGGCGGGGCACGCCGTGCCGGCCGACCACAACTGCTCAGTCGGCGGGGCGACGTGGGGGGTCGCCGGCGGTGCCGGCGCCGGAGACCACCGCCGGGGAGGGCTCGATCCCCGGGGGCACCCGCTGCGGCCCGGCCTCCGCCGGCCGCGGGGCGTCCTGCCGGTGGACCCGGACGGCGAGCAGCGCGACGTCGTCCTCGGTGTCGGGCAGGAACATCCGCTGCAGCAGGCGGTCGCACAGCTGCTGCAGCGGCAGCGCGGACAGCTCGGCGAGCACCTCCCGCAACTCCTCCATGCCGGCGTCGAGGTCGCGGTCGCGGCGTTCCACCAGGCCGTCGGTGTAGAGCAGCAGCGTCCCGCCGACCTCCACGGTGGCCACCCGGTCCATCCGTGGCCGGTCGGCGTCCACCCCGAGCAGCAGGTCCGGCGGCTCCTCGTCGAGCAGGGTGGCCGCGCCCTCGGCGGACAGCAGCAACGGCGGTGGATGGCCGGCGGTCGACCAGCGGACCCGGGTCTCCCCGGCCCGCAGCTCCGGATCGTCCTGCTCGAGCCGCGCCACCAGGGCCGTCGCCATGATGTCCAGGTCCAGCCCCCGGGCGGCCCGGTCCAGCCCGCCGAGCACCTCCGCCGGGGTGCCACCGGTGTGGTGGCCGATGCCCCGCAGCAGCCCGCGGAGCTGGCCCATCGCGGCGGCGGCCCGGCTGTCGTGGCCCACCACGTCACCGATGACCAGCACCGTCGCGCCGTCGGACTGGACGAAGGCGTCGTACCAGTCACCACCGATCTCCGCTCCGGCCGCGGCGGGGACGTAGCGGACGGCGATCTCGCAGTGGTCGGGCGCCGGCGGCTCGGTGAGCAGGCTGCGCTGCAGCGTCTCGGCCAGCTGGCGCTGCTGGCCGAACAGCCGGGCCTGCTGGAGGGCCAGGCCCGCCCGCCGGCCCACCTCCGTCGCGGTGTCCAGCTCCACGCGGGTGTGCGGGCCGCGTTCGGCGCCGGTGTACAGCCCCAGCGCCCCCAGCGTTCCGCCGCGCGCCACCAGCGGGACGACGGCCCCCGAGGCCGGCCCCAGGGCAGCGAGCGCGGACCGTGCCGCCGGGTCGGGCAGCGCGCGCTCGACGTACTCCGGTGCCAGCACGGGGAGCACCACCGGGCGGCCGGTGCGGATGGCCACCCGGGCGCCGGCCTCGTCGGTCATCGTGGCGACCATGGCCCGCACGTACTCCGCCAGCTCGGCGCCCCGGGCCGGGTCGGAGTGCGCCGAGGTGAGCTCGCGCAGCCGGCCGTGCTCGTCGGTGACCACGACCCAGCACCAGTCCCCGAGGGCGGGGACCACCAGCTCGGCCAGCCGGCTGATCTGCTCGGTGATGTCCAGCGTGCCCGACAGGACCTCGCCCACGTCGGCGAGCAGGCGGAGCTGGGCGTTCGCCGCGGCCATCTGCTCGACCGCCGCATCCCGCTCGGCGTCGGCCTGCAGGCGCATCACGCTCAGCGCGATCTGTGCGGTCAGCGCCTCGAGCACCTCGACGTCGTCGTCGCCGAACGGGTGGGGCGTGTTCCACACCGCCACGAAGGCGCCCAGCAGCCGGCCCTCCACCCGCAGCGGCAGGGCGGCGACCGCCTGGGCGCCGAGCAGCCGGGTCATCTCGGCCATCCGCGGGAAGCGCGCGGCAGCGGCCGCCGGGTCGGGCAGCAGCACCCGCTCCCCGTGGCGGGCGACCCACTGGGTGGGCAGGGAGTCGTCGAGGGCGATCTCCACGCCGTCGGCAGGGGCCGGCACGCCGACCTCGGCGGCCGCGACCTCGACGATGTCCTTGAGCCGGGAGCCCAGGTGCGCGCGCAGCACTCCCGCACGGTCGAAGACGGCGAGCGCCCCGGTCGCGGCGCCCAGCACCTCGGCGCCGCGGAGGGTGATCTGCGCCAGCTGGTCGATCCGACCGGCGCCGGCGAGTGCGGCGGCGACCTCGGCGACGGCGGTGGTGCGCTGGAGCGAGGACAGCCGCCCCTCGGCGTGCCGGCGCCCCTCCGTCACGTCGACCAGGGCGCCGAGCAACCGGACCGCGCGTCCGGTCGGGTCGGTCAGCACCCGGCCCCGGGACACGACCCAGCGCGCCGACCCGTCGGTGCGCAGGATCCGCATCTCGGCGGCGTAGTGGCCGCGCTCCGCGACGGCTGCGTCCATCGCCGCCCCGACCGCGGCCTGGTCGTCAGGGTGGACGTGTTCGAGCACATTGCCCGGCGCGTCCGGGCCGGGCACGTACTCGCGGCCGAACAGGGCCGCGCACCGCTCGTCCCAGCTCACCTGGCCGGTGTCGAGGTCCAGCTCCCACACGCCGACCATGCTGGCCTCGAGGGCCACCTCCAGGCGGCCGAGCGAGCTGCGGAGTTCGGCGGACGCCGCGGCGAGCTCCAGCTCGGTGCGCACCGCCGCCGCCACCTCACCGGCCAGCGCGACGTCCTCGGTGGACCACGCGCGCGGCACCGCGGACAGCGCGGTCAGCGCACCGACCGCGTGGCCGGAGAGCTCCAGGGGCAGGGAGAGGAGGGCACGCACCTGCCCGGCGGCGACGGCCGGCACCCGGGCGAACCGGGCGTCGGCCGCGACGTCGGGCACCACGAGGGGCGCCCGCAACCGCGCCGCCATCGCGCCGGGCGCATCGCCCAGCGGGCTCGCCGGGCCGCGGACGGTCGGCCGGCCGACCCCGCCCACGGCGACCGCGACGTCGGTGTAGAGCACGACCTGCACCGTCTCCGCCCGCAGCAGGCGGGCGGCCAACCCGGCGAGCCGGTCGAACGGGGCGCTGCCGGGAAGCTCGGCGACGAGCCGGCGGGTGACGGCCAGGCGCGCCGGGTCGTCCAGCGGATCGCGTTCTGCACACGGGACGGGCACGGCGACGGACCTCCTCGTTGCACATCGACGGCGGTGCCCGGCACGGCGACGGTCGGACCATGCTGCCATGCCCCACCCCCCGGCCGCGTCGAGCGGAACGCCTCGATGGGGTGAATCCCCGTTCAGCGGCGCCCGCCGGGGGTCGATGCCGGGGAGGTGACGACGATGCTCCCGCGGCCGCCCTGGGACTGCCGGCCGCTCCTGGCCGACCCCAAGGACCTGACGGTGGTCTTCCAGCCCATCGTGGACCTCGCCTCGGCCGGCATCGCCGGCTACGCGGCGTCGGCCCGCTTCCCGGGCACCGCGGCCCCCGACGTCTGGTTCGCCGCGGCGACGGAAGCAGGTCTCGGCGCCGAGCTGGAGGCGCTGGCGATCAGCCACGCGCTCGCCGCGCTGCCGGACCTACCGCCCAGCACCTTCCTCAGCGTCGACGTCAGCCCCCACCTGCTGGGCAGCGCCCCGGTCGCCGCGGCGTTCGCCGCGCCGGCCACCCTGCGCCGGGTGGTGGTGAGGCTGACCGGGCACACCCCGGTCGGGGACATCGGCGCGCTACGCGAGCAGACTGCCGCGCTGCGCGGCCGCGGTGCCCGCATCGCCATCGACGACGACGGCTCCGGCTACGCCGGACTCCAGCAACTGGCCGAGCTGCGGCCCCAGCTGGTCACGCTGGACCGCGCCCTGGTGACCGGCGTCGACGACGACCCGGTGCGATACGCGCTGGCCGAGCTGGTCGGCGCCTTCACCGGGCGGATCGACGCCTGGCTGCTGGCCGACGGCATCGAGACCTCCGGCGAGCTGGCCGCCTTCGCCCGGCTCGGGGTCCCGCTCGCGCAGGGCTGGCTGCTCGGCCGCCCGGCGCCGGGGTTCGCGCCGCTGACCCCGCAGGTGGTCGACATGGTGCGCGGCCAGGTCGCCCGGGCCCGGCGGTCGGAGAGCGTGGCCGGCCTGCTGCGTCCGGTGCGGCAGCGTCCGGCCGGCGGGGACGACGGCACCGCGCCGCCGCCCTACGTCCTGGTCGACGACGACGGGACGCCGTCGGGGATGGTGCTGACCGACCCGCACTCGGGCCGGTCGTACCCCGCCGCGGTGTCCCTGCGGGTGCCGCCGGCGGCCGACGTCACCGAGACCCTGCAACGCGCGCTGACCCGGTCGCCCGCCCAGCGCTTCGACCCGGTCGTGTGCACCGCCCGCAACGGCGAGGTGCTCGGCCTGCTGCGGATGGAGGACCTCGCCTCCGCGGCCGCGACCCGCTGAACCCGCAGGTGGAGTGGATCCGTCGACGTGTCGCCGGACGGATCCACTCCGCTCATGCGCTGGCGTCGCTGAGGCGCCGGCGCTGCTCGTCGGTGAGCACGAGGTCCTGCATCGGCAGCAGGTCGGCCAGCTGCTCGACCGAGCGGCCGCTGGCGATCGGCGCGACCACGGTGGGCTGGTCGGCCAGCCAGCGCAGCGCCACCGCCGCCCCGGGCACCCCCTGCTCGGCGGCGACGCCGGCCAGGGCGCCGAGCACCCGGTCCCCCTGCTCGCCCACGTATACCGAGGCGCCCTTGGCGCGCGGCGAATCGATCTGCTCACCGGCCCGGTACTTGCCGGTCAGGAAGCCCTTGGCCAGCGAGAAGTAGGGCAGCGCGCCCAGACCGTTGGCGGCGACGACGCCGGCCAGCTCGTCCTCGTAGGCCGGTCGCTCCATCAGGTTGTAGAGCGGCTGGAGGGCCACGTAGCGGGGAACGCCCAGCCGCTCGGAGATCTCCAGCGCCTCGGTCAGCCGCTTCGCCGAGTAGTTCGACGCCGCGACGTACCGCACCTTGCCAGCCTGCACCAGCGCGTCGAAGGCGGTGAGCGTCTCCTCCAGCGGCGTGGTCTCGTCGTCGTAGTGGGCGTAGTAGAGGTCGATGGTGTCGACCTGCAGGTTGCGCAGCGACCGCTCGGCGGCGGCCGCGATCTCGCCGGCCGACAGCGGGTGCTCCTTCTTCCCCGGCGAGGCCTTGGTCGCCACCACCATCCGGTCCCGCGTGCCGCGCTCGGCCATCCACCGGCCGAGCACCTGCTCGGAGACGCCGTTGCCGTACATCTCCGCGGTGTCGACGAACGGCGACTGCGTGCTCGGCGTGGCGTCCAGGAAGCGATCGAGCAGGGCGAAGGACGTCGGCTCGTCCGCCGTCCAGCCGAAGACGTTGCCGCCCAGGCAGAGGTCGCTGACGGTCAGATCGGTCCCGGGGAGCTGTGGCATGGCCGCCACGCTATGTGCGCCCCCGGGCGGCTGCCCGCCGGGCCCGGTGATCCTCCGGGCGTGACTGCTGGGGCCCGCGGGTCGAAAAAGCCCGGAAACTCGGGACTTCGGCTGGCCAGGACCGGGGTAGTCATGGCAGCGTGCGCCCAGTTCCTGGTCGACGACGTGGTCGGCCAGCCCCTCCCACCGGGACCCCTGTGCTGGAGTTGTCAGCAGCACCGGGCACGGTGGAGACCCCGGCGTCCACCAGGACGACCAGGGTGCCGCGCCCGTCGACCGGGCGCGCCGACCAACGGCGACCGCCCCGCACCGGGGTCGGTCGCCGATACCCCAGCGAGAGGAACCCGATGAACAAGGCTGAACTCGTCTCCGCCATCGCCAAGCGCGCCGACGTTCCCGCGTCGACCGTCGACTCCGTGATCGACGGCCTGCGCGAGGAGCTGGTCGAGGCCATCACCCGCGGCGACAAGGTGGCCGTCCCCGGCCTGCTGACCGTCGAGCGCACGCAGCGCTCGGCGCGCACCGGCCGCAACCCGCAGACCGGCGAGTCGATCGACATCGCCGCGGCCCACACCGTCAAGGTGACGGCCGGCTCGAACCTGAAGAAGGCCGCCAGCGCCGTTCCGGTCGACTGAGGACCCGGCACCTGCGCCCCCGCCCCCGCCCGACCCGCGGTCAGGCGGCGGGCGGGGGCGCCGCTCGCCGGTGAGCCAGGACGGCGTCAGTCGCCGGTGACGCCGTCGATCGCCTCCCGGAGCAGGTCGGCGTGGCCGTTGTGCCGGGCGTACTCCTCGATCATGTGCAGGTGGATCCAGCGCAGCGACACCCGCTGCCCGTGGCGGGGGCTGGCGCCGGTGTCGTCCAGGGAGTCGTGCGCAGCCGCCAGCGCCCGGCTGGTCGCCAGCTCCCCGGTGAACGTGGCGAGCTCCCGCGCGACCGCGGTGTCGGCGTCGGGGTGGTCGGGGTCGCGGCCCACGCCGTCGAAGTCGCCGTCGTCGTCGTCCGGCCCGTAGTACAGCGGCGCGGCCTGCTGCCCGTCGAGCACCCGGCGGAACCAGGACCGCTCCACCTCGGTCATGTGACGGACCAGTCCGCGCAGGCTCATCGTCGACGGCGGGACCGACCGCCGGCCCAGCTGCTCGGCGGTCAGCCCGGCGCACTTGTGCAGCAGCGTCGCGCGGTGGAACTCCAGCCAGGCCTCCAGCGCCGCCCGCTCACCGTCGCGGAACGGCGGGTCGACGCGCTCGGGCACGGCGGGGAACTCGGTCATGGGCACAGCATGGCGTCTGCTTGGCTGTACCGGTGCTGCGACTCGGTGCCCTGGACGTGCCCGACGGGCGGCTGGTCGTGATGGCCATCGTGAACCGCACCCCCGACTCCTTCTACGACCGCGGTGCGACCTACGAGCTCGAGGCGGCGGTCGAGCGGGTCGGCCGGGTCGTCGCCGAGGGCGCGGACATGGTGGACGTCGGCGGGGTCAAGGCGGCGCCCGGTGAGTTCGTCTCGCCGGCCGAGGAGGTCCGGCGGACCGTCGACCTGGTGGCCGCCATCCGCGACGCCCACCCCGCGCTGCCCATCTCGATCGACACCTGGCGGGCCGAGGTGGCCCGGGAGGCGCTGGCCGCCGGCGCCGACGTGGTGAACGACGCCTGGGGCGGGGTCGACCCGGAGCTCGCCGGGATCGCCGCCGCGGCCGGTGCGGGCATCGTCTGCACCCACGCCGGTGGGCTCCCGCCCCGCACCCGGCCGCACCGGGTCAGCTACCCCGACGTGATGGCCGACGTCCTCACCCGGACGACGGCGCTCGCGGAGGCCGCCGTCGCCGCCGGCGTGCCACGGGAGCGGGTGCTCATCGACCCCGGGCACGACTTCGGCAAGAACACCCGGCACTCCCTCGAGGTCACCCGGCGGCTGGACGAGATGGTCGCCACCGGCTGGCCGGTGCTGGTCGCACTGTCGAACAAGGACTTCGTGGGCGAGACCCTCGACGTCCCGCTCGACCAGCGGCTGACCGGCACGCTGTCCGCCACCGCGGTCAGCGCCTGGCTGGGCGTGCGGGTGTTCCGGGCGCACGACGTCGCCGCCACCCGCCAGACACTGGACATGGTGGCCTCGATCCGCGGCGACCGCCCGCCGGTGCACGGCATCCGCGGGCTGGCCTGAAAAAGGACCTCCCTCCTCCCCACCGCTCGCGAGCTCGCGGCGGGCCCCTGGAGGGAGGCCATCGGCGCGGGTCCCTGCGGCGGGGCCGGGCTAGGTTGCCCGGCATGGCCGCCACCGGGTTCCACACCGCCGACCAGCTCAACGAGATGCTGCCGGGCACGCTCCCGGGCCTGCTGGGCATCGTGATCGACAGCCACGAGGCCGGCCGGCTGACCGCCCACCTCGACGTCCGCCCCGACCTGCTGGCCCCCAACGGCTACCTGCACGCGGCCACCGTGGTGGCCCTGGCCGACACCGGCTGCGGGCTGGCCACCCGGGCGCTGCTGCCCGAGGGTGCCAGCGGCTTCACCACCGTCGAGCTCAAGAGCAACCACCTGGGCACCGCTCGCGAGGGCCGGATCGCGGCGGTGGCCACCAACGTGCACGCCGGGCGGACGACGCAGGTCTGGGACGCCGTGGTGACCGACGCCGGCAGCGGGCGGACGGTCGCGCTCTTCCGGTGCACCCAGTCGGTCCTCTGGCCGAGGACCTGATCGGTACCTGCCGGTCATCCGTTCGCCCCGCAGCTCGGCAACGGGTGTGAGACTGGCGTCACGTTGCACCTGAGTCGAGGAGGACCCGTGGCGTTCGCCAGTCGCTATCCCGATGTCGAGATCCCCGAGCTGTCGGTGCCGGAGTTCGTGCTGGCCGGCGCGGCCGCGCGCGGCGACGCCCCGGCGCTGATCGACGGCATCACGGGCGACACGATCAGCTTCGCCCAGTTGGCGCACCACGTGGGTCGGGTGGCCGCCGCCCTGCACGCCCGGGGCCTGCGCAAGGGCGACGTCGTGGCGGTGCTGTGCCCCAACACGATCTGGTACCCGGTGGTCTTCCACGGCATCGCGGCGGCCGGCTGCGTGAGCAGCCCGATCAACTCGCTCTACACGCCGGAGGAGATCGCCTTCCAGCTGAAGGACTCCGGCGCCAAGGTGCTGGTCACCATCTCGCTGTTCATGGAACGCGCGCTGGCCGCGGTCGACAAGCAGCCGGTCGACGAGGTCATCGTGCTCGACGGCGCCGAGGGGCATGCCTCGCTGATGGACCTGCTGACCAGCGACGCCCCGGCCCCCGAGGTCTCCATCGACCCGGCCACCGACCTGGTGACCCTCCCCTACTCCAGCGGCACCACCGGGCTGCCCAAGGGCGTCATGCTCACCCACCGCAACCTGGTGGCCAACGTCGAGCAGTGCCGCCCGCTGTTCGAGCTGCACGAGAGCGACGAGCGGGTCATCGCCGTCCTGCCGTTCTTCCACATCTACGGCCTGACGGTGCTGATGAACCAGGGGCTGGCCTGGGGCTGCGCCGTGGTGACGCTGCCGCGGTTCGACCTCGAGCAGTTCCTGCGGACCCTGCAGGACCAGCAGGTCACCCGGGCCTACGTGGCTCCGCCGATCCTGGTGGCGCTGGCCAAGCACCCGCTGGTCGACCAGTTCGATCTCTCCTCGCTGCGCACCATCACCTCCGGTGCCGCGCCGCTGGACGAGTCGCTGGCCCAGGCCGTGGAGACCCGGCTGCGCCGCGGCGCCCCGGACGGCGTCGTCGTCGGGCAGGGCTACGGGATGACCGAGCTGTCCCCCGTCTCGCACAGCAGCCCCGAGGCCGGCCACGAGCCGCCCGGCGCCGGCGGCCCCGTCCCGAAGGGCACGGTCGGCTACGCGATCCCCAACACCGAGTGCCGGCTGATCGACCCGGCCACCGGCGAGGACGCCGCCCCCGGCGAGCGCGGCGAGCTGTGGGTGCGCGGCCCGCAGGTGATGGCGGGGTACCTGAACAACCCGCAGGCCACCGCCGAGACGCTGGACTCCGACGGTTGGCTGCACACCGGCGACGTCGCGATGGTCGACGACGAGGGCCGCTACACCGTGGTCGACCGGGTCAAGGAACTGATCAAGTACAAGGGCTACCAGGTGGCCCCGGCCGAGCTGGAAGCGGTGCTGCTGGGCCATCCGGAGATCGCCGATGCCGCAGTGATCGGCGTGCGGGACGCCGACGGCGAGGAGCTGCCCAAGGCGTTCGTCGTCCGGGCGCCGGGCTCCTCGCTCACCGAGGACGGCGTCAAGGCCTTCGTCACCGAGCGGGTGGCCCCGCACAAGAAGGTCCGGCTGGTGGAGTTCATCGAGGCGGTGCCCAAGTCCGCCGCCGGCAAGATCCTGCGCAAGGACCTGAAAGGAAGGACCCCGTCCTCCTCACCCCTCGCAAGCTCGGGATGAACCTCTGGACGGGGCCACACGGTGCGCGGCAGCGGCCCCCGGCTTAGCGTCGGGGTCATGCGTGCGGTCACGATCAGCGAACCCGGCGGCCCCGAGGTCCTGGGCTGGGGTGAGGTGCCCGATCCGGTGTGCGGGCCGGGTGAGGTGCTCGTCGACGTCGTCGCGGCCGCGGTCAACCGGGCCGACCTGCTGCAGCGGCGCGGCAACTACCCGCCGCCCCCGGGCGCCAGCGCCGTCCTGGGCCTGGAGTGCAGCGGCGTCATCAGCGAGGTCGGCCCCGGGGTCTCCGGCTGGTCGGTGGGCGACGAGGTGTGCGCGCTGCTGTCCGGCGGCGGCTACGCCGAGCGGGTGGCCGTTCCGGCGGCCCAGCTGCTGCCCCGGCCCTCCGGGGTCGAGCTGGCCACCGCGGCCGCGCTCCCGGAGGTCGTCTGCACCGTCTGGTCCAACGTCTTCCTGCTCGCCGGCCTGCGCGCCGGCGAGGTCTTCCTGGTGCACGGCGGCTCCAGCGGCATCGGCACCATGGCGGTCCAGCTGGCCGTGCGGGCCGGCGCCCGGGTCGCGGTGACCGCCGGCAGCCCGGCGAAGCTCGACTTCTGCCGCGAGCTCGGTGCCGACATCCTGGTCAACTACCGGGACGAGGACTTCGTGGAGCGGGTGCGGACGGCGACCGACGGGCACGGCGCCGACGTCGTCCTGGACATCATGGGCGCGAAGTACCTCGCCCGGAACGTCGACGTGCTGGCCACCGGTGGCCGGCTGGTGAGCATCGGCATGCAGGGCGGCACGAAGGCCGAGCTGGACCTGGGCAAGCTGATGCGCAAGCGGGGCTCGGTGCACGCCACCGCGCTGCGCTCCCGCCCGGTCGAGGGCCGTGGCGGCAAGGCGGAGATCGTCGCTGCGGTGCGGCACGACGTGTGGCCCGACGTCGAGCGCGGCGCCGTCCGGCCGATCGTGGACCGCCGGCTGCCGATGTCGCGGGCCGGCGAGGCGCACGCCCTGATCGAGGCCAGCGACCACATCGGCAAGGTCCTGCTGCTCCCGGACGCCTGAGAAAGGACCCCACTGCCCCCCACCGCTCGCAGGCTCCCGGCGGGCCCCTGCAGCGGGGCCACTGGTTTCCACCACCCCGAGGAGAACCCCATGCCGCAGCGCGCCCGCCCCTTCGCCCAGGTCGACGTCTTCGGCGCCGGGCCCTACCTGGGCAACCCGGTCGCCGTCGTCCTGGACGGCACCGACGTCGACGACGCGGCCATGGCCGGTTTCGCCCGGTGGACCAACCTCTCCGAGACCACGTTCGTGCTGCCCCCGACCACCGCCGACGCCGACTACCGGCTGCGGATCTTCACCCCCGGCGGGGAGATCCCCTTCGCCGGGCACCCGACGCTGGGCTCGGCGCACGCCTGGCTGACCACCGGCGGCTCCCCGCGCCGCCCCGGGGTCCTGGTCCAGGAGTGCGCGCTGGGGCTGGTCGAGCTCCGGCCGGCCACCGACGAGATCAGCTTCAGGGCGCCGGAGCCGCTCCGCACCGGCCCGCTGGACGACGACCTCCTGGCCCGGATCGCCCGGGGACTGCGGACCGACCCGGCCGCCGTCGTGGCACACCAGTGGGTGGACAACGGCCCGGGGTGGGCCGCTGTCCAGCTGGCCACCGCCGCCGAGGTGCTCGCCCTGGAGCCCGACGACGCCCTGATGGGCGAGCTGGTGCTCGGAGTGGTCGGCGCGCACCCCGCCGGCGCGCCCGAGCAGTTCGAGCTGCGCGCGTTCTGCGCGCCCCTCGGCGTCCGCGAGGACCCGGTCACCGGCAGCCTCAACGCCGGCGTCGCGCAGTGGCTGATCCAGACCGGCGCCGCACCCGCGACCTACCGCGCCGCCCAGGGCAGCCGGGTGGGCCGCCGCGGGGTGATCGCGGTGCGGCACGAGGACGGCGGCACCTGGATCGGGGGTGCGTCGACGACGTGTATCACCGGCGAGGTCGAGCTGTAGTGCTCAGCGGAGGGCGGCGACGCTCTCGATCAGGTGCTCGACGTCGCCGGCGGTGTTGTAGTGCAGCAGCCCGAACCGCACCGCTCCGCCGGTCTCGTTGACCCCGATCGCGTCGAACAGCTCCCGGGCGTAGAAGTCGCCGTCCCAGGCGCACACGTTGTGGCGGGCCAGCTCCCGGGCCACCTGCCGGGGCCGCATCCGCGAGACGGTGAACGACAGGGTCGGGGTCGGGCGCACCGGCGCGCCGAGCACCTGGACGTGCGGCATCGCGCGCAGCGCCCGGTCCAGCCGGCCGAACAGCTCTCCCTCGTACCGCTCGACCGCGCCCATCGAGGTGGCCAGCCGCTGGCGGCGGGTCCCGGTGGCGGCCGGGCAGAGATCGGCGAGGTGCTCGACAGCCGCGGTCAGCCCGGCGTAGAGCTCGAACGGCGGGGTGCCGGCCTCGTACCGGTCGGGCACCCGGTCCGGCGCGGGCATGAGCTTGTCGGGCCAGAACTCCCCGAGCAGCCCGGGGTCGGCGACGACGGCCGCCACGTGCGGACCGCACCACTTGTAGGCCGAGACGGCGAGGAAGTCCGCGCCCATGGCGCGCAGGTCGAGCAGCCCGTGCGGTGCCGCGTGCACGCCGTCGACGTAGACCAGCGCCCCGACCCGGTGCGCCCGCTCGGCGATGCCGGCGACGTCGGGCCGGGTGCCGATGGCGTTGCTGGCGGCGCTGACCGCGACCAGCCGGGTGCGCGGGGTGAGCAGCTCGTCGTACTGCCAGACGGGCAGCTCGCCGGTCTCGATGTCGACCTCGGCCCACCGGACCTGCACGCCGGTCTCGTCGGCGACCTGCATCCACGGGCGCACGTTCGCGTCGTGGTCCAGCCGGCTGACCACGACCTCGTCGCCGGGCCGCCACTGCTTGGCCAGCGCCCGGGCGAGCGAGTAGGTCAGGCTGGTCATGTTGGCCCCGAGGACGACGCCCGCCGGCGTCGCGCCGACCAGGTCGGCCACCGCCGAGCGCGCACCGGAGACGAGCTGCTCGGCCCGGGCGGAGGCGGGGAAGACGCCGCCGCGGTTGGCGATCGGCACCCGCATCGCCTGGGAGACCGCGCGGATGACGCTCTCGGGGACCAGTGAACCGGCCGGGGCGTCGGCGTGCACGAACCCGTCGGACAGGCCGGGGAACAGCCCGCGGACACGGGCGACGTCCAGCCGCCCGCCCCCCGATGACATGCCGCGAGCCTAGTCAGTGGCCACCTCCCGGCCGGTCCGCCGCCGACCGGCCGGAACGGCCCGCCGCGAGCTCCCGGACCCGACCGCGCCCGCACCTGCTCGGCGGCCAGCAGGCAGGATGGGGGGCATGACGGCAGCAGGAAACGGCGGGCAGCGCCCCCAGCAGGTCCTCGTAGTGGGGCCCGACGGTCAGCCGGTGGGCTCGATGCCCATGCCGGCCGACGGCGAGGATGACGGCGCGGCGGCCATCGGCGACCTGGTCGAGCAGCCCGCCAAGGTCATGCGGATCGGCACGATGATCAAGCAGTTGCTGGAGGAGGTCCGGGCGGCTCCGCTGGACGACGCCAGCCGCAACCGGCTGCGCGACATCCACGCCTCCTCGATCCGCGAGCTGGAGCAGGGGCTGGCCCCGGAGCTGCGCGAGGAGCTCGAGCGGATCACCCTCCCCTTCGCCGAGGACGAGACGCCGTCGGACGCCGAGCTGCGGATCGCCCAGGCCCAGCTGGTCGGCTGGCTGGAGGGCGTCTTCCACGGCATCCAGACCGCACTGTTCGCCCAGCAGATGGCCGCCCGGGCGCAGCTGGAGGAGATGCGGCGCAAGGCGCTGCCCGGCGGCCAGCAGGCCGGCCCGGAGGTCCGCCCCGGCGGGGGGCAGTACCTCTAGGACGACGGGGGCAGGGTTCCCTGCCCTCGGACGGTGCTGGTGGTCCGCCGTCAGACGGTGAACCTGCGGACGGCGTCCTGCAGCTCGCTGCTCATCCGCGACAGCTCGGCCGCGGCCAGCTGGGCGTCGGCGACCCGGTCGTTGGTCTGCTGGGTGCCGGCCGCCAGGCCGGTGATCGCGCTGGCGATGGACCGGG
The DNA here is from genome assembly GCA_019779905.1 of Modestobacter lapidis. Lineage (GTDB taxonomy): Bacteria > Actinomycetota > Actinomycetes > Mycobacteriales > Geodermatophilaceae > Modestobacter > Modestobacter lapidis. Next base: position 81,724 of record JABAKE010000008.1, read on the forward strand.
AGCCGTCCGCGGCCTCCCCGACGTTCCGGTTCATCTCGTTCGTGGTGGCGGTCTGCTCCTCCACCGCGGCGGCGATCGTGGCCTGGAAGTCGTTGATCTCCCCGATCACCGAACTGATCTGACCGATCGCGTCCACCGCCCCGGCGGTGTCGGCCTGGATCGCCGCCACCCGCTGGGAGATGTCCTCCGTGGCCCGCGCCGTCTCCTGCGCCAGCTCCTTCACCTCACTGGCCACCACCGCGAAGCCCTTGCCGGCCTCCCCGGCCCGCGCGGCCTCGATCGTGGCGTTCAGCGCCAGCAGGTTGGTCTGCTCCGCGATCCCGTTGATCAGCTTCACCACCGCGGCGATCTCGGTCGAGGAGTCACCCAGCTTCCCCACCGTCCGCGTCGTCGCCTCGGCCACACCCACGGCCTGACCGGCCACCCGCGAGGCCTCCGTCGCGTTCTGGCTGATCTCCCGGATCGCCGCCTCCATCTGCTGCGACCCCGTCGCCACCGTGTCCACGCTCGAGGCCACGTCACCGGCCGACGCCACCACCACGTCCGCCTGACCCGCCGCGGTCTGCGCGTTGTCGGCGATCGCGTCGGAGGCAGTGCTCAGCTTCCGCGACGCGGTCTCCAGCCGGTTCGCCGAGGCGCCCACCAGCGTCAGCACGCCCGACAACGCATCGAGGGTGTGGTCCAGCGACCGGGCGACCTCGCCGATCTCGGCGCCGCCGGTCTCCCCGACCCGCACGCTCAGGTCGCCGTCGGCCACCTGGTCGAGCACCTGCCGCACCCGCTGCACCGGCCGGGTCACCGACCGCACGACCAGCAGGGCGAGCACCACGGCGACCGCCAGGCCCAGCGCCACCACCACGACCGTCCAGTTCCGCGCCGCGGCGTAGGTGTCGCGCGCCATCGCGGCGGTGTCCGCGGCGACGCGGCTCTGCGCCTCGGTGGACTCTCCCAGCGCCTCCACCGCGACGGCCTCGAACTCCTTCATCTGCCCGATCGTCGCGGCTGCGGTCACCATGTCGTTGCCGGCCAGCGACGCCTGCAGGTCCCGCTGCAGCTGGAAGTAGCTGGCCGCCGCCGCCTGGTACTCGGCGAAACGGTCGGCCACCCCGGGTGCGAGCGGGGCAGCCGCGACCACGGCGCCCTGGGCCTCCAGGGCCTCCTGCGCTTCGGCTGCGGACGCGGCGTCCTGCGCGTTCACCGCGGGGCCGGCGCTGACGATGTTGGACCGCGCCGAGTACGCCTCGTGGATCCACCAGGCGGCCTGCAGCGTCTGCAGTTCCTTGAGCGGCACCGCTCCCTCGGTGTAGACCCGCTCGGCGTCGGCGCTGAGAACCGACATCCGCTGCACCCCGAAGGCGCCGACGGCCAGCGTGGTCAGCGCGACCAGCAGGATCGCGGCGAGCAGCCGGCCACGCAGGCCCACGCGGGCCAGCACGGCTCGGCCGGCCGAGCCGTCGGAGGTGCGGACATCGAGGTCGGGGACTGCCATCTGCGCTCTCCTGACGAGGGGGCGTCCAGCACGCCCGGTCCTGCCGTCATCGGCAGCCGGGGGCGGCACCTGAACCCGGCAGGCCGGCGGGTCCGGAATCCGCAACCGCTCCGGCGGTGGTGTCCGGCTCAGCTGCGGGGCAGGCTCGCCAGGAAGGCCGCCACCCCGTCGGCGTCGTTGGTGCCGGTGACGTCGGTGGCCGCGGCGAGCACCTCCGGATGGGCGTGTGCCATCGCCACTGCGCGGCCCCCGCCCTCGCGCACCCAGTCGAACGCGGCGACGTCGTTGGGCATGTCACCGAAGTAGACGACGTCGCCCGGCCCCAGCCCCAGGTCGCCGGCGACCCGGGCGAGCCCGGTGGCCTTGGTGACCCCGCGCGCCGAAATCTCGGCCAGCGCGTCGGTGGAGCTGTTGGTGACCGTCGCCCGGTCGCCCACCACCTCCTCGACCAGCGCGACGAAGGCGTCCCGCGGCATCGACTCGTGCCGGGCGAGCAGCTTGGCGACCGGCCGGGCCACCATCTCCTCCAGCGTGGCGACGGCGACGCCGGGAGCGTTGACGTCCCAGCGCGGCTGGTACACCGGCTCGTGCCGGAACTGGTCGCCGTACTCGACGGCGAACCAGGTGGTCGGCTCGCCGGCCCGCAGCCCGGCGGTGATCTCCCGCAGCACCTCCGGCTGCACCGGGAACTCTTCGAGCACGGTGAGCCCGCCGAGGTCGAGCAGCACGGCGCCGTTGCAGCAGATCGCCGTCCCGGAGCCGATCACGTCGCGGATGCCGGCCATCCACCGCGGCGGCCGGCCGGTGGCCAGCACCACCGGGACGCCGTCGTCGCGCCAGCGGTCCAGCTCCGCCCGGGTCTGCGCGCTCACCGTCTCGTCGCTGCGCAGCAGCGTGCCGTCCATGTCGCTGGCGATCAGCCGCGGCCGCCAGTCAGACACCGGCGGCCTCGCGACCGCTGTCGATCCCGGCCAGCACGGTCTCGAGGTAGCGGGCGACGCCGTCGGCGTCGTGCCCGCTGGTGCGCCCGGCCGCCGCGGCGCGTACCGCCGGGTGCGCGTTGGCCATGGCCACCGCCCGGCCGCCGGCCTCGGTGACCGCGTCGATCATCGGCAGGTCGTTGGGCATGTCGCCGAACACGAGCACGTCGGGGAAGGCCAGGCCGTAGGTGTCGAGCACCACGGCCAGACCGGTGGCCTTGGTGACGCCGGGGGGCAGCACCTCGATGAAGCCCAGCCCCGCGTGGGTGAGCTCGGCGACCGCCGGGTCGACCACCCGCTGGGCGATGCCGAGCAGCTCGTCCTCCCCCAGCGACGACGAGCGCAGGAAGACCTTCAGCACCGCCCCCACCGGCAGCACGTCGTGGCGCGGCAGCAGGTGCGCGGGCTCGGGGTAGGGCCAGTCGAAGCCGTGCTGCACGCGCAGCGGGGCCAGCTCACCGTCCTGCAGCGCCTCGGCCTGCTCGGCGGCGTCCTCGACGGCGACGATCAGCTCGCCGGCGACATCCTCGATCGCGGCGATGACCGCCGTCGCGTCGTCCCGCGCCATGCCCACGGTGCGCAGCACCTCGTCCCGGCCGCCGTCGGTGCCGAAGCGGACGACGTACCCGCCCTGGGCGAGGACGGCGATGCCCCGGCCGCCGACCGCCCCGCGGACGCTGTCCAGCAGCCGCGGGCCCCGGCCGGTCACCCCGACGACCGGGATGCCGGCGTCCCAGCACGCGGCCAGCGCGGCCCGGGTGCGGGGGCTGACCCCGCCCGCGGAGTCGAGCAGCGTCCCGTCCAGGTCGGTGGCCACCAGCCGCGGACGCCAGCCGTCGAGCTCGGCGGCGAGGTCGCCGAGATCGACCACCTCGCGTGCCCCGGCCGCGGCGTGCGGCGAGGTGAGGCCGTTGGCGGCACGCGCGGGGAGTCGGGTGCTCACCCGACCAGCCCCGGGGCCGCCACCGGCGCCAGCGCCATGCCGGGGGTGAGCACCGCGTGACCGCCCAGCCAGGGCCGCAGGGCGACCGGCACGTGCACCGAGCCGTCGGCCTGCTGGTGCACCTCGAGCAGGCAGGCGATGGTGCGGGCGATCGCACACAGGGTGCCGTTGAGGGTGGCCGCCGGCTGCGGCCGGCCGTCGGCGTCGCGGGTGCGGATGGCGAGCCTGCGGGCCTGGAAGGTGGTGCAGTCCGAGGTGCTCGTCAGCTCGCGGTAGGTGCCCTGGCTGGGGAACCACGCCTCGATGTCGAACTTGCGGGCCGCGCTGGTGCCGAGGTCCCCGGCGGCGATGTCGACCACCCGGTAGGGCAGCTCCAGCGCCTGCAGGAACTCCTCCTCCCACTGCAGCAGCCGCCGGTGCTCGGCGGCAGCCTCCTCGGGTGCGCAGAAGCTGAACATCTCGACCTTGTCGAACCAGTGCACGCGGATGATGCCGCGGGTGTCCTTGCCGTAGGAGCCGGCCTCGCGGCGGAAGCAGGACGACCAGCCGGCGTAGCGGCGCGGGCCGGCGGACAGGTCGAGCACCTCGTTGCTGTGCATGCCGGCGATCGCCACCTCGGAGGTGCCGACCAGGTACAGGTCGTCGCGCTCGACCCGGTAGACCTCCTCGTCGTGCTCGCCGAGGAAGCCGGTGCCCTCCATGGCCTCGGGCTTGACCAGCGCCGGGGCCACCACCGGGATGAAACCGGCCGCGACGGCCCGGGTGATCGCCAGCTGGGCCAGCGCGAACTCCAGCAGCGCGCCCGGGCCGGTGAGGAAGTAGAACCGGGCGCCGGAGACCTTCGCGCCGCGCTCCATGTCGATCGCGCCGAGGGCCTCGCCGATCTGCAGGTGGTCCCGGACCTCGAAGTCGTAGCCGGGCACCTCGCCGACGGTGCGCAGCGTCACCGCGTCGTCCTCACCGCCCGGCGGGACGTCGGGGTGCACGACGTTCGGGATGCGGAGGTGGACCGCGCGCAGGGCCGCGTCGGCGGCCCGCTCGGCCTCCTCGGCCGCCCGCACCTGGGTGCTGAGCGCCTTGGCCCTCTCCAGCACCGCGGGCCGCTCCTCCGGCGAGGCGCCGCGCACCGCCTGCGAGGCGGCCTTCTGCGCGCCGCGGAGGTCGTCGGCGGCCTGCACGGCCGCGCGCCGTCCGGCGTCGGCGGCGAGCAGCGCGTCGACCAGGGACTCGTCGGCACCACGCGCCCGCTGGCTGGCACGGACGAGGTCGGGGTGCTCACGCACGAGTCGCAGGTCGATCACGGTGCAATGTTGTCATCCTCCGGATGACACCGCGGCCAGGCGCCGTGCCCCACTCGCGCTGAGCCGCTTCGTCGCGCGCGGCGGGAACCCTCCGGGCTCCGCACCGCTCACGACAGAACTCCCGGCGCGTTCGTCCCGCACGCCGGGGACCGGGCGGGCCCGTCGGCGTGCGGAACACCTCGCTGGCGCGAGGGTGCGGGACAATGGCCGCATGCGCTTCCTCGGCGACCGCCCCGCCACCGACCTGACCTACGCCGACGTCTTCATGGTGCCGGGCCGGTCCGCGGTCGGCTCCCGGCTGGAGGTCGACCTGACCACCCCCGACCAGGTGGGGACGACGATCCCGGTCGTGGTCGCCAACATGACCGCGATCTCGGGACGGCGGATGGCCGAGACGGTCGCCCGCCGCGGCGGCCTGGCCGTGCTGCCCCAGGACATCCCGATCGACGTCGTCGGCGAGGTCGTGTCCTGGCTCAAGGCCCGGCACCCCGTCTACGACACCCCGATCACGCTGGGCCGCAGCTCCACCGTCGGCGAGGCGCTGTCGCTGATGGGCAAGCGCGCGCACGGGATCGTGGTCGTCGTCGAGGAGGGCCGCCCGGTCGGTCTGGTCACCGACGGCGCCTGCCAGGGAGTGGACCGGTTCACCCAGCTGTCGGAGGTGATGACCCCCGGCCCGCTGACCATCCCGGCCGGAACCGACCTGCCCAAGGTCTTCGAGGTGCTCACCGAGGAGCGGGTGCAGGCCGCCCCGGTCGTGGAGGGCGACCGGCTGGTCGGCGTGATCACCCGCAAGGGCGCGCTGCGCTCGGCCCTCTACCAGCCGGCCGTCGACGCCCGGGGGGAGCTGCTCACCGCGGCCGCGGTCGGCATCAACGGCGACGTCGCCGGCAAGGCCGCTGCGCTGCTGGCGCACGGGGTCGACGTCCTCGTCGTGGACACCGCGCACGGGCACCAGGAGAAGGCGATCGAGGCCGTCCGCGCCGTGCGGACGGTGGCCGGGTCCACCCCGGTCGTCGCCGGCAACGTGGTCACCGCCGAGGGCACCCGCGACCTGATCGAGGCCGGTGCCGACGTGGTGAAGGTGGGCGTCGGGCCGGGCGCCATGTGCACCACCCGGATGATGACCGGCGTCGGCCGGCCGCAGTTCTCCGCCGTCGAGGAGTGCGCCGCGGCCGCCCGTGCGCTGGGCCGGCAGGTGTGGGCCGACGGCGGGGTCCGCCACCCCCGCGACGTCGCCCTGGCCCTGGCCGCGGGGGCGGCCAACGTGATGGTCGGCTCCTGGTTCGCCGGCACCTACGAGAGCGCCGGCGACCTGAACACCGACGGCGACGGCCGGCAGTACAAGGAGAGCTTCGGGATGGCCTCGGCCCGCGCCGTGCGCGCCCGGACGTCGACCCAGAGCGGCTTCGACCGGGCCCGCGCCGGCCTGTTCGAGGAGGGCATCAGCTCCTCGCGGATGTACCTGGACCCGGCCCGGCCGGGCGTGGAGGACCTGATCGACGGGATCGTCGCCGGCGTCCGCTCGGCCTGCACCTACGCCGGCGCCCGCACGGTGGACGAGCTGCACGAGCGGGCCGTGCTGGGGGTGCAGAGCGCCGCCGGGTACGAGGAGGGCCGGCCGCTGCCGACCAGCTGGTGAGCTGATGGACGCCCTGCCCCAGGACCGGTTCGAGGAGCTGGTCGCCGACGCCCTCGACGAGGTCCCGGCCGAGCTGATGGCCCTGCTGGACAACGTCGTGGTGCTGGTCGAGGACCGCAACGACGAGGAGCCGGACCTGCTCGGCCTCTACGACGGGTACGCGCTCACCGACCGCGGCTGGGACTACGGCGGGGCCCTGCCGGACCGGATCATGATCTACCGGTCGGCCATCTGCGACATCTGCGACGACGAGGACCAGGTGGTCGAGGAGGTCACGATCACCGTCGTCCACGAGATCGCGCACCACTTCGGCATCGACGACGACCGGCTGCACGCCCTCGGCTGGGCGTAGCAGAAGGACCCCCTCCCACGAGCCCTTCGCAAGCTCGGGCCACGACCGGAGGGGGCCGCGGGTAGCGTCGGCCGACGTGCCCCAGGACGACGTTCGCCCCACCACCGGCGCCAGCGGGCTGCCGATCAAGATGCTGCACGACCGGCTGCTGGTGTCGCTGCGCCGCGAGGACGGCGACCGCCGGTCCAGCGGCGGCATCCTGATCCCCGCCACCGCGCAGGTGGCCAAGCGCCTGGTGTGGGGCGAGGCCCGGGCGGTGGGGCCGACCGTGCGGCAGATCAAGGTCGGCGACCAGGTGCTGTTCTCCCCGGAGGACCAGCACGAGGTCGAGGTGCACGGCGAGGACCTGATCATCCTGCGCGAGCGCGACGTGCACGCCGTCGCCGCGGAGCGGATCGAGGAGTCGACGGGTCTCTACCTCTGAGGCCACCAGGTCGGGGATTGTGACAAGTGCGTGTCGGTCCGGGGCCGCAGCGCGATCCCGTCGCCGCAGCGGGCACACCGGGGACATGGGCGTCCGCAGTGGGTCCACGAGGACGAGCGCAGCGGGGTGGGGAGGGATCGTGGTGCAGCACGACGGTCGCCGCGCGCGGCGGCGCCGCGGGCTGACCGCCCTCGCGGCCGCCGTCCTGGCGCTGACCGGGGTGGCCGGCTGCACCGACCCCGCCGAGCCGGCGCCGAGCGCGGGGACCACCGAGGGCCTGGCGGACCTGCGGGACCGGGTCGACACGCTCGAGGGGCGGGTGGACACCCTCGAGGACCGGGTGGCGACCCTGGAGGACAGCGGCAGCTCCACCCCCGCCGCGCCCGCCGACCCCTCCGGTGAGGCCCCGGCCGACGGCGGGCCGCCCGGGGAGGGCTTCCCCGGCATCGGCGAGGACCTCGTCGGCCGGACGACCAGCGTGCGCGCCGTGGTCGCGGAGGTGATCCCGTCGACGGGGGTCGGCACCGCGTTCCGCGCCGACGGTGGCACCGGCGACCCCATCGCCGTGCTGTCGGCCGTCCCGTTCCCGGAACTCGACCGCGGCGACGTCGTCGAGGTCTCCGGCACGGTCGTCCGGGTCCGGCCCGACACCTTCGAGGCGGACTTCGGCGTGGCCGCCGACGCCCTGCTGGAGGAACCGGATGCCTTCCTGGCGGCGGCCGGCGGCGATCTCGCCCTCTCCGCCGACCGGATCGACGTCTTCGGGGAGGGCGGCGACTAGACCCGCCTCCTTCCTCCTCCTTCCTCCTTTCACCGCCGGGCCCGTCGTGCCCGGCCGAGCAGACGGGCCACGATGAGACGCCGATCCACGGGTGCCCCCAGCACCCCGGGCGCCGGTCGACCGGTTCCCGACGGTTCCGCTCCGGACGTCGACGGCGGGCCCGGCGTCGACCGGACCCCGACCGGGGTGGTGCCTGCCTGGACGCTGCGGGTCCTGGCGGTGTCCGGGGCCGTGCTCGCCGGGGCGGGGGTCGCCTGGCTCGCCTTCTGGCTGCTCTTCCGGCTGCCGCTGCTGACCCTCTCGCTGCTGGTGGGCCTGCTGCTGGCCGCGCTGGCCGGGCCGATCGCCCGGCGCCTGACCCGCAGCGGCGTGCCGCGGGGGGTGTCGGCGCTGGTGGGCGTCCTGGCGCCGTTCGCCGTCGTCGCCGGCATCGGGGTCCTGATCGGGTTCCGGGCCGTCGCCCAGCTGCAGGACCTCACCCGCCCGCTGGCCGCCGGCGTCGACCGGATCCGGGTCTGGCTGATCGAGGGGCCGCTGGGCCTGGACCCGACCCGGGTGTCCGAGCTCCGCAACGAGATCGTCACCCAGATCTACGCGGCCACCCCGGCCCCGGCGGACGGCGCACGCCTGGGGCTCTCCCTGCTCGCCGCGCTCGTCCTCACCGCCTTCCTCACGTTCTTCCTGATCAAGGACGGCGGGCAGATGTGGTCGTGGCTGCTCGACCGGGTGCCCGACCGGGCGCGCACGCGGGTCGACGGAGCGGGGCGGGCAGCATGGGACACCCTGTCCCACTACGTGCGCGGGGTGATCGTCGTCGCCCTGATCGACGCCGTCGGGATCGGCGCCGCGCTGTTCCTGCTGGACGTCCCGCTGTGGATCTCGTTGACGCTGCTGACGTTCATCGGGGCGTTCGTGCCCATCTTCGGGGCCACGCTGAGCGGGGCGGTGGCCGTCCTGGTCACGCTGGTCACCAACGGCTTCACCGACGCGGTGATCGTGCTGGTCGTCGTCCTGGTCGTCCAGCAGCTCGAGGGCAACGTGCTGCAGCCGGTCATCATGGGCCGGGCGCTGCACCTGCACCCGGCGGCCATCCTGCTGGCCGTGACGGCCGGAACACTGCTGGCCGGCATCGCCGGTGCGCTGTTCGCCGTTCCGCTGCTCGCCGCCTCCTACCGCGCGGTGGAGTACCTGCGCACCGCGCCGGACGGTGCCGGCGCGGCCCCGCCGGGGAACACCGCCCCGTCGACCGCCGCGTCCTGAGCCCTTCCGGCCCGGCGAGCGTTACCAGCCGGTTCACCGGAAGGCCCGCAGCGACACGCAGCTGTGACCGGAGTTGTCGCGTGTGACGAACTGGTCCCGCCGGGGGGTTGCCATCGGTTGCCGATGGAGCACACTGGGTCACCAGCGTGACGAGCGAAGGCGGTGCGGTGTACTCCACGCGCTCAGTCGGCCTCCCCCTCCCGGATCCGGGCCAGCCACTCCTCGGCGTCGGCGAACGCCGGGTCGGCCACGTGCTCGTCGACCGGCTTGCCCGGCAGGGCGTCCGCCCGCGGGTAGGAGCCCAGGAACCGCACATCGGCGCAGAGCCGGTGCAACGCGGCCAGCGCGTCCCCCACCCGGCGGTCGGCGACGTGCCCCTCGCAGTCGATGGAGAAGGAGTAGACGCCCAGGCGCTCCCTCGTCGGCCGCGACTCGATCCGGGTGAGGCTGATCCCCCGGACGGCGAACTCCGCGAGCAGGTCCAGCAGCGCGCCGGTCCGGTCGTCGACCACCACGGTGACGGTCGTCTTGTCCGCGCCGGTGGGTGCCGGCAGCGGCCCGGGCCGGGTGACCAGCACGAAGCGGGTCACCGCCCCCGGGTGGTCGGCGAGATCCTCGGCGAGCGCGGTCAGCCGGTACCGCTGCGCGGCGATCGGCGCGCACACCGCGGCGTCCCACTCGCCGGCGGCGACCCGGCGGGCGGCGTCGGCGGTGGAGGCGGCGACGACCACCTCGGCGCCGGGCAGCAACCCGGCGAGCCGGCTCCGGCACTGGGCCAGCGCGTGTGGATGGCTGGCGACCGTGCGGACGTCGGCGACCGTCGTCCCCGGGCGGACGGCGAGCACGAACGCCACCGCCAGGAAGACCTCCCGGGTGATCACCAGGGGCGCGCCGGTGACCAGCCCGTCCATCGTCGCGGGCACCGATCCCTCGACGGAGTTCTCCAACGGGACCAGGGCGGCGTCGCAGTTCCCGGCGCGCACGGCGGCCAGCGCGGCCCCCACGCTGGGCTCGGGGCGGGCCTCCTCCTCGCGAGGGGCACCGAGGATGCGGAGCGCGGCCTCGGCGAAGGTACCCTCGGGGCCGAGATAGGCGAACCTCGTCGGAGCTGTACCAGGCATCCGGCGAGGGTAGTGCGGCCGTGTCGGGGCAGGCGCCCGGCACGGGGGGAGCTGCCTCGTCACCGGCCGGTTGCGCAGCTGCTGCGTCAACCGTCAGTTGACTGGAGGAATCCGTGACCCCCGGGCCCGAGGCCGTCGACGAGCAGCAGCTCGAGGCGGCCCGCTGGCGCCTGCTCGCCGTCAGCGACGCAGGGGACGCCGGGGCCTTCGGCACCGAGTTCGCCGCGGTCGAGGGTGCGTTCCGCACCGCCGGCTCGCCGTGCTGGGACGCCTGGGCCGGTGCCTTCGCCGCCCGCACGCAGCTGGACGGCGGCGACCTGGACGCTGCTGCCGCCGACGTCGCCGCCGCCCGCGCCGACCTGGAACGCTGCCCGCCGACGGCCGAGCGCGCGCTCACCCTGGCCTACCTGGCGCACGTCGAGGTGGCCGCCGACCGCCTCGACGCGGCCCTGCACCTGGCCGTCGACGCCAGCCTGCTCGCCGACCAGGCCGGCACCGGCGAGCCCAGCCGCGCGCTGCACCAGGCCCACTACTGGCTCTCCCGGGCGCTCACCCTGCTCGACCTCGAGGAGCTCGCCGCCGCCCAGGCGTTGCGCGGCTCCCGGGTCGCCGACGCGCTGCCCGACGTCGCCGACCGCTGGCGCCTGCTGCGGCTGAGCGCCCAGCAGCACGCGGAGCTGGCCCAGACCGTGCACCGGCGTGGCGACCTCCCCCGCTCCCGCGAGCTGGCCGCGGTGGCGCTGGGCTGCGCCACCTCCGCCCGGGAACTCCCCTGGAGCGCACCGGAGCCCGAGGAGGACCTGCTCGCGGTGGTGACCGCCTGGGCGATGACGCTCGCCGGGCAGCTGGACGAGGCGCTGACCCCGCTGCGCCGGGTGCGCGGACGGATCGAGGGCGACGGCGGCGGCCTGCACCTGCTCGGCCACGCCGACCTGGTGCTCGCCCGGTTGCTGTTCTCCCTCGGCGAGCGCGACGCGGCCGCGGCGGTCACCGGCACGTCCGCCGCCCAGCCGGTTCCCGCGCCGGCACCGACCGGGCCCGGCGAGGAGGCCATCGACCTGCTGGTGGACGCGGCCGGCGCGTTCGCCGCCGCCGGCGACCGGCGGCGGTACCGCCAGTGCCTGCTGGAGCTCGGCCAGGCATCGGCCACGCTGGGCCACAGCGCCGAGGCCCTGCACTGGCTGGAGGCCTACCGCGCCGAGACCACCCGCGCCCACCTCCGCGGGCGCGAGCTCTGGGCCGAGATGTTCGTGCGCCGCAGCCGGCTGCGAGAGGCGCAGCGACAGACCGCCGTCCTCCGCCGGCACGCGATGGAGGACGCCCTGACCGGGCTGGGCAACCGGCGCAACGCCGAGCGGCGGATGGCCGAGCTCGACTTCGAGGCCGGCCCGGTCTCGCTGGCCGTGGTCGACGTCGACGGGTTCAAGGCCGTCAACGACGCCAGCTCCCACGTGCACGGGGACGCGGTGCTGCGCCGGATCGCCGAGCTGTTGCGGGTGCACAGCCGCACCGGTGACGAGGTGTACCGCTGGGCCGGTGACGAGTTCGTCGTGCTGCTGCCCGCGACCGCCGAGCCACAGGCCGTGGTCGCCATGGAGCGGCTGCGCACCGCCGTCGCCGACGCCGACTGGGCCGCGCTGCCGGTGCACCGGCCGATCACGGTCAGCATCGGGGTCGCGACCGCCGCCCCCGACCGGGTCGGCGGCCCGCACTCGTGGCGGGCCCTGTTCGACTCCGCCGACCTGCACCTGTTCGGCGCCAAGCGCAGCGGGCGCAACCGGGTGCGCGCGACGACCGCCGGCCAGGCCGGCACCCAGCCCGCCGGCCGCCCGCTGCCGATGACCGCCTCCGTGGACGACCTGGTCGCCGAGGTCCTCGGCAGCCAGGCCGCCCGGCCGCCGGGCTGGGCGTTCGACGACGGCGAGGTGGCCTCGTGAGCGAGCTCGCGAGCTCACGCAGGAGCACAGCAACCGGGCGAAGCTGCCCGACGAGCGCCAGCGAGGAGGGGCAATGAACCTGCGCGCCTCGCGGGGCCCCCGCGGCCCGGCCGGCAGCCCGGGCCGCGCGCGACGTGCCAGCAGGGCGCAGGTGCGTGACTCCCGGGCCGGCACCAGGCACAGTGCGCTCGTGCCACCCGGAGTCCTGCACCAGCAGGTGACCTCGGCGCTGGCCAACGGGCAGCTGGACACCGCCGAGGCGCTGCTCGCCGAGATCGACGGCGCGCTCGCGGTGCCGGCCACCGAGCCCGGCACCCCGCCGCTGCCGCCACTGGCCCGGGCCTGGGCCGACACGCTGCACGCCGAGCTGCTGGTCCGCCGGCTGCGGCGGGCCGGCTGGTCGCTGGTCGGCGACCCGCTCGTCGAGGGCGGCCCCGAGCAGGATGCCGCCCTGGATCTGCACACCGGCGTCGCCGGGCTGCACGACCCAGCGACGGCCACACCCACCCCGGCGCCGGCCACCGACGGCCGCGCCGAGTCCGCGACGCACGCCGCGCTGGCGATCGCCCTGGTGCGGTCGGCGCGGGCGGCCTTCGACGCCCAGGACGACGATCTCCAGCGTGCCGCCGGCCTGGCCCGGCACGCCCGCATCGAGCTGCTCTCCCGCCGGGTCGACGCCGCGATGGACGAAGCGGTCGAGGCGGCCAGCCTGCTCGACCCGGGCCTCCCCCCGACCCCGCTGCTGGTGCACACGCTGTGCTCACTGGCCGGCGTGCTGGCCGACCTCGAGCTCATGCCGCTCGCCCTGGACTACCAGCGTCGCGCGGCCGACACCGCCGAGCTGGCCGCCCAGCAAACTCCCGGCGAGCCGCGTCCGGACGGGCGGACGGCATCCGCGGTCGCCGCCGAGGCCGCCACCCGGCTCGCCGCGCTGTGCGCCGAGGTCGGTGAGGGCCTGCTCGACGAGGACGCCCCGGAGGCGGCGGCGCCCCGGTTCGCCGAGGCCCGCGAGCTCACCGTCCGGGCGCTGGGCCGGCTGCCCACCGACGACCCGGGGGTGCTGGAGGCGCAGGTCGTGCACGGCTGGGCGCTGGCCGGCCTGGGCGAGCACGAGGCCGCCGTCACGCTGCTGCGGTCGGCCGTACCCGCCACGGAGGCCGCCGACGAGGCCGAGCTGACCGCCTCGGCCCAGCTCGGGCTGGGCCGTGCGCTGCGCCGGTCCGACGACCGTCGCGCGGCCGACGACCACCTCGCGGCGGCGCTGGCGCTGGCCACCGAGCAGGGCCTGCCCCGGCTGCGGCGGGCCGCGCTGCGGGAGCTGTGCACGCTGCACGCCGAGCTGGACGACGCCGCCCGGGCGCTGCCGTACCTGCAGGCCTACCTCGCCGACGAGCTCGACCGGGTCGATGAGCGACGCACCCGCTGGGTGGAGCTCTTCGGCCGCCGCAAGAGCCTGCTGGAGACCGAGCGGGCCGCCGGGCAGCTGCGCCGGCAGGCCTACGAGGACCCGCTCACGCACCTCCCCAACCGGCGGTACGCCGAGGCCCGGCTGGACGGGCTGCTCACCGCGGGCAGCGTGCCGGCGCTGGCCGTCGTCGACATCGACCGGTTCAAGTCGATCAACGACGCCGCCGGCCACCCGGGCGGTGACGCGGTGCTGCGGGCCGTCGGCCAGCTGCTGGTCGACGGGTGCCGCGACACCGACGAGGTGTGCCGCTGGGCCGGCGACGAGTTCGTCATCCTGCTCCCCGACACCACCGCCGAGCAGGGCGAGCGGGCGATGGAGCGCATCCGCCGCTCGATCGCGGTGCACGACTGGTCCTCCCTCGGCGTCGACGTGCCGGTCACGATCAGCGTGGGCGTCGCCTCCGCGGCCCGCGGCGACGACCGCCGCACCCTGTTCGCCGCCGCTGACGGCGTGCTCTACGAGGCCAAGCGCGGCGGCCGCGACCGCGTGGTCCGGCTGTCCGGGGTGACCCAGACGCTCGCCGACGACGGCGCCCTCGGCACCGGGGACACGCCCGACGACACGCCCGGTGACACGCCCGCCGCGAGCGGGCCGGCGCCTGCCGACACGGCCTCCGCCGACGTCCCCGGCACGGCCGGGCCGGCGGTTAGGGTCGGCGACGTGAGCGCCCGACCGCTGGAGGACGACCCCGGATACCGGGCCGACGACGACGCCGACGACCTCGCCGACGCCGCGGGCGGGTTCGCCCCGCTGCTCGTCGAGCCCCCGGCCGACGAGGCGCCGGCCCGCCCGCGCAGCCCGCTGGACGAGCTGTTCGGCGGCGGCCCGCGCGCCACCGGAACCCGCACCATCTCCCCGGCCGCGCCGCCGGCGCCGGTCGCCGGCACCGCGGCCGCGCCGTCCCGCGAGCCGGCCGTGCCGGTCGGCCCGGACATCATCTGGGGCACCGGCCGCAGCACCGAGCAGGTGCTGGCCCTGGTGCGTGCGGCCCGCCGCGAGTTCCCCGACCGCGCCGCCCTGGTGGTCCGGGCCGACGCCGACACCTTGGTCGCCCTGGCCAGCGAGCACGACGCGTACACGACGATGGACCACGCCGCGATGTCCTGCGCCGTCGGCCCGCTGCCCGAGCCGGTGGGCCGGGTCGGCGTGCTGTGCGCCAGCAGCGGCGACACCCCGATCGCGGCCGAGGCCGCCTTCGTCGCCCGGGTCACCGGTACCGCGGTCGTCCGGGTCGACGACGTCGGGGGCAGCCGCCTGCGCCCGCTGCTCACCGACTCGTCGCTGCTCACCGAGGTCGACTGCCTGGTCGTCGTCGCCGGGCTGGATGCCGCGCTCGCCGGCGTGGTCAGCGGCCTCACCGAGGTCCCGATCGTCGCCGTTCCCACCTCGGCCGGGCAGCCGAACTCCTTCGGCGGCTTCGGCGCGCTGCTGACCATGCTGAACTCCGCCGCCCCCGGCGTCGTGGTCAGCAACATCGACAACGGCTGGTCGGCCGGGGTCTTCGCGGCAAGGATCGCGCGGCGGAGTAGCCGGGGTTGATGATGCGGACCGCGCAGCGGGCCGGGTGCTCGGTCGTCGCGACGGACCCGACTTCCGGACCGAGCCACACGGGGATGCGGTGACGGTCCAGCCGGACCGGGGGACGGCTCCTGGCCGGAGTGGCCTCGTCGCGGGGGCCGGAGGCTCCCCGACGGGGACACGGTCAACGGCTCCACGCCAGCCGGGAACGGCACGTGGCCGCGGTGTCGTCCGGAGGACGACAGTGTCATCGATGATCACGGCATGACCATCGGGTGGTTGGACTGCTCCGCCGGCGCGAGCGGCGACATGCTGCTCGGGGCGCTCGTGGACGCCGGGGTACCGCTCAGGGTGCTGTCCGCGGCCGTCGCCGCGCTGCCGGTGGAGCCGGTGACGCTCACCGCGGAGCCGGTCACCCGGCACGGGCTGGGTGCCACCCGGGTGCACGTGCACGCACCGGCCAGCGACGTGCACCGCACCTGGGCCGACGTCCGCGGCCTGCTCGCCACCGCCGCGCTGCCCCCGGCCGTCCGGGACGGCGCGCTGGCCGTCTTCGGGCGGCTGGCCGCGGCCGAGGGGCGGGTGCACCGGGTTCCACCCGCCGAGGTGCACTTCCACGAGGTCGGCGCCCTCGACGCGCTGGCCGACGTCGTCGGCGTGGTCGCCGGGTTCGAGCACCTCGCGCTCGCCCGGCTGTCGGCCTCACCGGTGGCGCTGGGCAGCGGCTCGGCCCGCGGCGCGCACGGCGTCGTCCCGGTCCCCGGGCCCGCCGTCCTCGAGCTCCTCGCCGGCGTGCCCGTCGTCGCCGGGCCGGTGCCGGCGGAGACCTGCACGCCCACGGGCGCGGCGCTGCTGGCCGCCCGGGTCCAGCAGTGGACGACGCTGCCGCCGATGCGGGTGCAGCGGGTCGGCAGCGGCGCCGGCGGCCGCGACCCCGTCGAGCACCCCAACCTGGTCCGGCTCGTCCTCGGTGAGCCCGCCGACGCCGCCGCCGGCGAACCCGGCGGCGGCGACCTGGTGCTGGAGGCGAACGTCGACGACCTGGACCCGCGGCTGTGGCCCGGGGTGCTCACCGACCTGCTCGCCGCCGGTGCCGCCGACGCCTGGCTGACCCCGATCCTGATGAAGAAGGGCCGGCCTGCGCACACCCTGTCGGTGCTCTGCGCCCCGGCGCGGCTGGCCGCCGTGCAGCAGGTGGTGCTGTCGGCGAGCTCCACCATCGGGCTCCGCCGTTCCGCGGTGTCCAAGCTGGCCCTGGACCGCACCCAGGGCCACGTTCCGGTGCTGGGCGGGGAGGTCGGGGTGAAGGTGGCCCGGTCGGCCGGCCGGGTGGTGAACGTGAGCGTCGAGTTCGACGACGTCGCCGCGCTCGCCGGGGCACTGGCCCTGCCGGTCAAGGAGGTGCTGCGCGCCGCGACCGCCGCCGCCGAGCGCGCGCACCCCGTCGAGCCCGGGGCCTGATCCCGCCGGCGCCGTCGCCTACCCTCGTCCGGCGAGAGGGGCAGCAGCCCTGGCCCGGTCGTGTGAGCAGAGAAGAGCAGGCGTGGTCCCCTCGGTCATCCTGGCCGCGTTCGTGCTGGTCCTGCCGGTCGAACTCCCCGACAAGACGCTGTTCGCGACGCTGGTGCTGGCCACCCGCTTCCCGGCCCTGCCGGTGTTCGTCGGCGTCGGCACCGCATTCGGCCTGCAGGTCGCCATCGCCGTCACGGCCGGCAGCCTGCTCTCGCTGCTGCCCGAGGCCCTCGTCACCGGAGTGGTCGCGGTGCTGTTCCTGGTCGGCGCCGTCCTGCTGTGGCGCAGCGCGACCAGCGCCCCCGACGAGGATGCCACCGCGCAGACCCGGGAGAACACCTCGTTCCTCCGCGCCGCCGCCATCTCCTTCGGGGTGCTCTTTGCGGCCGAGTGGGGCGATCTGTCCCAGCTGGCCACCGCCGGCCTGGCCGCCCGCTACGACGAGCCGGTGTCGGTCTTCCTCGGCGCCTGGGCCGCGCTGCTGGTCGTCTCCGGCCTGGCCGCCTTCCTGGGCAGGAGGCTGGCCGACCGGCTGCCGGTGGCGATGATCCGCCGGGTGGCAGCCGTGCTGTTCCTGGTCTTCGCCGTCATCGCGATCGTCGAGACCGTCCGCACGCTCACGGCCTGACCCGGAGGGGGCAGATCCCGCCCCGCCGTCCTCAAGACGGCCCGGCGGACGGTCGACGTCCTGAGCGGGGGCCGACAGCCGGCCCCGGGACGGGAGTGGGTCATGGACGCGGTCCGGCTGGAGCAGTCGCAGGACCTCCTGGTGCAGACGGCGGCGGTCGTCGCCGCGCAGCGGGAGTTCGCCTCCCGGCTGCGCAGCCGCACGATCCGCGACCCGCTCACCGGCCTGCCCGTGCGCAGCCTGCTGGTCGACCGGCTCGAGCTGTCGCTGGCCGCGGCCGGCCCCGGCTCCGGGCGCCTGGCCGTGCTCTCCTGCGACCTGGACGGCCTGGCCAGCCTCGAGCACCGGCACGGCCCGACGGTGGCCGACACCGCCCGCGGTGAGGTCGCCGGCCGGCTGGTGGCCGCCGTCCGCCAGGGCGACCTGGTCGCCCGGGTCGGCACCCAGACCTTCGTCCTGCTGTGCCCGGGGATCGTCGTCCCCGAGGACGCCGAGGGCATCGCGGAGCGGGTGGCCGCCTCGTTCGACGAGCCGCTGCGCCCCGATCCCGACGTCGCCGCACCCGTGCGGATCAGCGTGGGGGCGGCCCTGTCCGGCCGGGATTCCACGCCGGCGTCCCTGCTCGCTGCCGCCGATCAGGCGATGGCCCGGGTCCGTGCCGACCGGCTGGCCGCCGGCCGCACCGACTGACGCCCGCCCGTCCCGCCGTGCCCGTGTCCACGCCCGAGGTGTCCGCCGTCGACCTGCTCGACGTGCCCGAGGACGCCGAGCTCGACGCCATCGTCCGGATCGCCGCGGCCGTCACGGGCATGGCGATGGCCACCGTGAACGTGCTGGACACCCACCGTCAGGCGCAGCTGGCCAGCGTCGGCTTCCCGCGCCGGGTCACCCCGCGGAACGAGTCGCTGTGCACCCGCGCCCTGGAGGCCGGCAGCGTGTTCGCCTCCGCCGACCTGAGCACCGACGACCGGTTCAGCGACAGCCCGTGGGTGGATGGCCGCCGCGACGAGGTGCGCGGGTACGCGATGGTGCCGCTGCAGCTCGACGGCGGCGTCGTCGGCACGCTGTGCGTGCAGGACCGCGAGGTCCGGGCGCTGTCGGCCGACCAGCTGGACCGGCTGCGCGACCTCGGCACGGTGGTCGTCGCGCTGCTCGAGCGCCGCCGGCAGAGCCGGCGCACCACCGAGCTGGCCCGGGCCAGCTCGGCCGCGCACGCCGAGGCGACCGCCGCGCACGACGAGCTCGCCGCCGCCCATGCCGCGCTGACCAGTGCCCGCGCCTTCGACGAGGCGCTCCTCGACGCCCTGCCGGTGGCCGTCGTGGCGGCCGACCCCTCCGGTCGGGTGACCGTCTTCAACCGGGTCAGCCGGCTGTGGCACGGCACCGACAGCGACCCGACCCTGCTTCCGGAGGAGTTCGCCCAGCACTTCACCCTGCGGACGGCGGACGCCACCCGGCTGCTGGCCCCCGGGGAGGTGCCGCTCACCCGGCTGTTCCGCGAGGGGCGGCTGGAGGACGTAGAGATCAGCATCGTCCCGGACGGCTCGGCTGCCCGGGTGGTCTCCTGCAACGGTGCGGCGGTCCGCGGCCCGGACGGCAGCCGGCTGGGGGCCGTGATCGTGATGTCCGACGTCACCGCCCAGCGCGAGCTGGAGGACCGGCTGCGCACCGCGGCCCTGCACGACCCGCTCACCGGACTGCCCAACCGCAGCCTGCTGGTCGACCGGCTGGACCTGGCGCTGTCCGCGGCCGGCCGGGACGGCGCCCCGCTCGCCGTCCTGTACTGCGACCTCGACGGCTTCAAGGCCGTCAACGACGGGTGGGGGCACGCCGCCGGGGACGCCGTCCTGACCGGGGCCGCCGGCCGGCTGTCCGCCGCGGTCCGTCCGGGGGACACGGTCGCCCGGATCGGCGGCGACGAGTTCGTGCTGCTGTGCCCCGGCATCGAGGACCGCGCGGCCGCCCAGGCCGTCGCCGACCGGGTGGTCGCGGCGATGGAGACCCCACTGCCCTCCGGCGCCGGCCGGGTGCACCGGGTGGGGATCAGCGTCGGGGTCGCCCTCTCGACGCCCGACTCGGCCCCCGAGGCGCTGCTCACCGCCGCCGACCAGGCGATGTACCGGGTGAAGTGGGCCCGCCGCCGGCTGGTCTGAGGCGGATCCTGGAACGGGCTTGACCCTGACGCGACGTCAGGCTGTCTGCTCTGCCCTGTCCGGAACACACGGAGAGGAGGGGTCATGAGCTGGACGGTGGGCGAGCTGGCCCGGCTGGCCGGCGTCACGGTGCGCACGCTGCACCACTACTCGAAGGACCCCGCTGCCCCCCACCGCTCGCACGCTCGCGGCGGGCCCCTGCAGCGGGGCCAAAAGAACGTGCTGCTGCTCACGGATGCTGTTGTACTTGCGGCCCGCCTGCAGGGGCCCGCGCCGAGCTTGCGAGGTGCGGGGGGCAGGCCGGTCCTTTCGTTGCACCGGCGGACAGCATGTCTGTGTGGCCTGCCTGCAGGGGCCCGCGCCGAGCTCGCGAGGCGTGGGGGGGCAGGCGGGTCCTCCCGCGGCTGCTGCGGGACCGGCTCGAGCGCACCCAGGCGATGGTCGCGGCCGTCGAGAAGGAGATGGAGGCACGGCAGATGGGGATCTCCCTGACCCCGGAGGAACGGTTCGAGGTGTTCGGCGACTGGCTGCCCGAGGAGTACGCGGCCGAGGCCGAGGAGAAGTGGGGCGACACCGAGGCCTGGAGCCAGTCCCAGCGGCGGACGGCAGCGATGTCCAAGGAGGACTGGCTGCGGGTCAAGGCCGAGGGGGACGACGTCGAGCGCCGGTTCGCCGCCGCCCTGGCCGGTGGGGTGCCGGCCGACTCGGCGACCGCGATGGGCCTGGCCGAGGAGCACCGGCAGCAGATCAGCCGGAACTTCTACGACTGCTCCCCGGAGATGCACGCGGGGCTGGGCCGGATGTACGTGGCGGACGAGCGGTTCACCGCGTACTACGAGCAGATCGCGCCCGGCCTGGCGCAGTACGTGAGCACCGCCGTGAAGGCCAACGCCGCCCGCCAGGGCTGAGCCGCCCGGCCGACCGGTAAGCCGGGGCGTGACCCGGCTTACCGGTCGGCCACCCGGGTCGACCCGGCGAGGAACGTCACGGTGCCCCCGGTGCCGCCGGCGGGGCCGCGGGCCGCATGCTGGACGGGTGGGGTGGGTGATCGCGCGACTACAGCAGCCCTGGGTGCAACGCGGGATTCGGGCGGCGCTGGCCGCCGGGCTGGCCTGGCAGATCGCGGTGCTGCTGCCGCCGATGCTGTCGGAGTACGCGTTCTACGCCCCGCTGGGCGCGGTGATCGCGGTGCACCCCACCGTCGCCGACTCGGCCAGCGCGGCCTGGCGGTCGGTGCTGGCGATGCTGATGGGCTTCGCGCTGGCCTACGGGGTGTACCAGCTGACCCTGGCGGTGCCCGCCGCCCTCACGATCGCCCTGATCGTGGCCCTGTCGATCGCGGTGGAGCAGTGGCGGCGGCTGTTGCGGGAGCAGGCCAGCTGGGTGAGCTTCGCGGCGGTGCTGATGATCACCGTCGGTGCCGGTGAGCCGGGCCCCTATGTCCTGCGGTACGCCGGCCTGACCCTGCTCGGGGCGGCCGTGGGAGTGCTGGTCACCGCCGTGCTGTTCCCGCCGCTGCAGCTCACCACGGCGGTGACGAGGATCGCCGACACCCGCTTGCTGCTGTCCACCCACCTCGCGGAGATCGCCGCCGGACTGCGCGCGGGCGGCGTGCCCGAACCCCGGGAGTGGGAGCGCCGGGGAACCGCGCTCGACGCTGCGCTGGAGGCGATGCGCCGGGCCGAGACCCAGGTCGAACGGGCCCGGCGGGCGAACCCGCGGGCACACCGCTGGCAGGGCATCGCCGGCAGCATCCGCGAGCAGTCGCGCGCGCTGGACCGGGTCGCCGTCCTGGTCGACGACCTCACCACCCTGGTGGTCGAGTTCCAGCCGCACCGGCGGGGCCTGGACCGGGTGGACGGCGCCACCGGCTGGGTGCTCGCCGACACCCTCGACGGGCTGGCCCGCGTCGTCCGCATCCCGTACCACGCCGCCATGGAGGCGCCCGACGACCGGGACGCCGCCATCGCCGACGCGATGGCCGCGCTCGCCCGGCTCACCACGCTGCTGCGCACCTCGGATATCGCCGACGACGAGGGGTTCTTCGCCCTCGGCGCGGTGACGGTCGGCACCCGCCGCTCGCTCTTGGCGCTCGACGCCCACGAGCGGTTCCCGCGGCCGGTCTGGCCCACTCCCCCGGCCTGATCCCCGGCCTGATCCCCTGCTCCGGGCGGCAGAGATGGCCATTGCTGCCGCCCGGGGTCAGACGTGGATGAGCAGTTCTCCGTGCAGCATGCCGAGCCAGCCGTCGTCGGCGGCCGCCCAGCGCAGCCACGCGGCGGCCACGTCCGCCAGCTCGGCCGGCGTCGCCAGGCCGTAGGCCACCGCCTGCTCGGCGAACGCCGACGCGGTGGCGCGGCCGGCCCACGAGTTCCCCCACCACTGGCGCTCGGCCGGGGTGGCGAAGCACCAGGCCGTCGTGGTGGCCACGGTGTCGCGCAGCCCGGCGGCGTGCGCCCAGGAGAGCAACCGGCGGCCGGCGTCGGGCTCGGCGTCGTTGTGCCGGGCCACCCGGGAGTACAGGTTCAGCCAGCGGTCGAGCCCGGAGTCGGCGGGGAACCAGGTGGTCGCGGCGTAGTCGACGTCGCGGACGGCGAGCACCCCGCCGGGGCGGCAGACCCGGGCCATCTCGCGCAGCGCCGCGACCGGATCGGTGAGGTGCTGCAGCACCTGGTGGGCGTGCACGACGTCGACGGAGTCGTCGGCGGCCTCGAGCGCGTAGACGTCGCCCACCGCGAACTCGACGGTCACCCCGCCCCGGGCCGCCAGTGCGCGGGCCTCGTCCAGCGGCGCCGGCGACACGTCCAGCCCGAGGACCCGGCCGGGCGCTACCCGCCGGGCCAGGTCGACGGTGATGGTGCCCGGGCCGCAGCCCACGTCGAGGACGTCGAGCCCCGGGCGCAGCGACGGCAGGAGGTACCCCGCCGAGTTCTCCGCCGTCCGCCAGCGGTGCGACTGCAGCACCGGCTCCGCGTGCCCGTGCGTGTAGGTGTCCACCCGGCCAGCCTCCCGCACGACGCGCGACCGCGGCCGGGCGGCAGCCCCGGCGTGCTGCCGCCCGGCTGAGCGGCAGGACACGGCCGAGGGCGTTTCCCGGCGGCCGGCCGAGGGCACCTCGGCACCATGGTCAGCAGCCCCGATGCCGCGCGGGACGACGTGCCCGCCAGCATCGAGGCGGTGGAGGGGCCGGTGCGTCAGCTGCGGTTCACCGGCGCCGTCACCAAGGACGTCGTCCGCGAGTTCCGGCTGCGCGTCCGCCCGACCGACTGGCCGGCCCGGGTCGACCTCAGCGGGGTCACCGCGATGGACACCGCGGGGCTGGAGCTGCTGCTGCACCTGGCCCGCAAGCAGAAGCGCTTCGGCGGCGAGCTGGAGGTGGTCGAGCCGCCCGCGGCACTGCGCCGCACCATGGAGCAGGGTGGCCTGACCCGGCTCAGCCACTGGGCGCTGGCCCCCGACGGGACCCCGACGGTGGGCGCTGACGCGTAGTTCCGGGCCGGGGAACCAGCCGGCCGCGCACTCCGTCGTGGCGCCGGCGGGGAACCGCCGCGCCGATCGGGCAGGCTCGGCGCATGACGGGGAACCAGGTGACCAGCGAGGTCGGCCGGCTGCGCACCGTGCTGCTGCACCGGCCCGGCGCCGAGCTGCGCCGGCTCACCCCCCGCAACAACGACGAACTACTCTTCGACGGCGTCCCGTGGGTGGCCCGGGCCCAGGAGGAGCACGACGCGTTCGCCGCCGAACTGACCGCGCGCGGGGTCGAGGTGCTGCACCTCGACCGGCTGCTCACCGACGTGCTGGCCGCGCCGGCCGCGCGGGCCGCCGCCATCGCCGCCGCCGTCGACGACCCGCGCCTCGGCGCGACGCTGCAGCACGCCACGACCGCCCACCTGGACGGGCTGGCCCCGGATGACCTGGCCCGGGCGCTGGTCACCGGGGTGGCGCACGACGAGCTGCGCGGCGGGCGGGGGCTGGCCTACCAGCTGATGGGCCGCGGGGAGTTCGTCGTCCCGCCGCTGCCCAACCTGATGTTCACCCGCGACTCCTCGGTGTGGATCGGGAACCGGGTCGCGGTCACCTCGCTGGCGATGCCCGCCCGGCACCGGGAGAGTGCGCTCACCGCGGCCGTCTACGCCCACCACCCGCGCTTCGCCGGGGTCGAGCCGCTCTACGGGGCCGACCTGGAGCACCTGGAGGGCGGCGACGTGCTGCTGCTCGCGCCGGGCGTGCTGGCCGTCGGGGTCGGGGAGCGGACGACGGCCGGCGGGGCCGAGCGGCTGGCCCGGCGGGTGTTCGCCCGCGGGCTGGTGCACACGGTGCTCGTCGTCCCCATCGCGCAGGAGCGGGCGACCATGCACCTGGACACCATCTGCACGATGGTCGACGTCGACGCGATGGTCATGTACCCGGCGGTGGCCGACACCCTGCTGGCCTGGACGGTCACCGCCGGCGACCAGGCGCCGGACGACGCCGACACCACCGAGCTGGCGGTGTCCGGGCCGCAGCCCTTCCTCGTCGCCGCCGCGGCGGCGATGGGCATCGACCGGCTGCGGCTGATCGACACCGGGCTGGACCCGGTCACCGCCGAGCGCGAGCAGTGGGACGACGGCAACAACACCCTCGCCCTCGCCCCGCGGCTGGCCGTCGCCTACGAGCGGAACACCGTCACCAACGCCGCGCTCGAGGCCGCCGGCATCGAGGTGGTGCGGATCGCGGGGTCGGAGCTGGGCAGCGGCCGGGGCGGGCCGCGGTGCATGTCCTGCCCGGTGTTCCGCGACCCGCTGTAGCGGAGCTCCCTCAGCCGTTGTCGGTCAGGTCGAGCGGGCTGGGGTCGGTGGCCAGGCTCAGCGTGGCGAACGCGATCGCCCGGCTGTTGATCTTCAGCGCCTTCAGGTCCACGTTGGCCAGGTCGTCCGCGGCCGCGTGGTAGTTCGGGTCGTGCGGAATTCCCGCGGTGCCGCCGAAGAGTGCGACCTCCTCCTCGGTCTTCACATCGTCGGCCCCGGTGAACAGCCCGCTCGCCGGGATGCCCGCCTCGATGAAGCCCTGGTAGTCCGACCGGCCGGAGAACTCCGTGTCCACCCAGGGCTGGCCCGTGCCGTCGAAGTAGTCGGTGAACACCTGCTCCAGCGACTCCGAGCCCGGCGGCACCGCGACGGGCGCCTGGTAGGTGGACTGGTCGGCGTCGTAGACGCCGATGACGTAGTTCGGTGAGCCGATCATGTCGAAGTTGAGGTAGCCGGTGATCTGCGCGAGCTGGGCCTCGTCCAGCGAGGCGACGTACTCCAGCGAGCCCAGCAACCCCGACTCCTCGGCCCCCCACCAGGCGAACCGCACCGCGTTCTGCGTCGGCTGCCCCAGCCAGGCGAGCTCCAGTGCGGTCTGCAGCACGCCGGCCGACCCGGTGCCGTTGTCGTTGATACCCGGGCCCTCGACGACGGAGTCCAGGTGGGCACCCAGCATGACCACGTTGTCCGGGTCGCCGTGCGGGGTCTGCGCGATCAGGTTGAACGTCGTCCGGTTCTCGCGGAGCTGGCGGAGGTCGAGGGTGCCGGGAAGCGCCGGGTCCGCGGCGAGCTGCGCGCGCAGCGCCACGCCGTCCTCCTGGCTGATGCCACCGGCCGGCGCGCCCTCGACCGGACCGCCCAGGGTGCCGACCAGCGGGCCGGGCTCGTTGTTGGAGACCAGGACGCCGACGGCGCCCGCCGCGGTGGCGTGGGCCTGCTTGTCGCCGAAGGCGCACACCCCGCGGGAGACCACCACGATCGTCCCGGCGACCGAGCCGTCGAAGTCGGTGGGCTCGCAGCCGGGGGTCGGATCGTCGGCGGGGAGCGCCCGCAGCGGGGCGGTCACGCCGCCCTCGGCCGTCGACGGCGAGTACTCCATGACGATGACCTCGACCGGGGCCGCCCCGACCAGGAACGTCGCGGCGATCGTCTCGGTGTGGACGAAGTCGAAGGGCTGCCGCTCGACGTCGTAGCCGGCGTCCTCGAGCAGGCCCTGGACGTAGTCGCCGGATGCGTCGTAACCGGGGGTGCCGGAGGCGCGGGTGCCGCCGTGCTCGTCGGCGATGTCCTGGAGGGCCTCGAGGTGCCGCAGCACCTCCTTGGTCGTCACGCCGGAGGCGAACGAGGACGGATCGGGGTCGGTCGTGGCACCGGCGGGGGTGGCCACCAGGCCGGCGGCGACGAGGGCGGCCGACGTGGTCGCGACGACCAGCGTCGATCGGCGGGTGCGGAACGTCATCGAGCGGTCCCTTCCATGGAACCGGCACAGCCCGGTGTCCGTGCCCGGTGCGGCGACCCTAGCGCCGCGGGTGTGACCGACACCACAGGAGCACGGGCAAGCCAGGCACCTTGACGGGCTCCGGCGGGAACCCGTTCCGGTGCCGGCCCGACGTCAGGCTGCCGGAGCGAAGGCCTGCACGGCCGGCAGGAAGACCTGCTCGCGGTAGACGTCGCTGCGCTCCGGGCTGGCGGTGAGCTGCACCAGCGCCAGCCCGCCGGGGTGCTGCGCCAGGGCCAGGTCGACCCGCTGCCCGAGGTCGTCGACCCGGTAGAGGTCCCAGGTGAGGAACGGCGACTGCAGCTGCCCCACCGGCTCCGGGGGCGAGCCGGTGCCGAGCTGCGCGCCCAGCTGCTGGAGCAGCTGGTCGGCGGTGACCCCGGGGACGACCTGCTGGATCAGGGAGACCAGCGGCGACGCCTGGAACACCCCGGGCACGACCTCGGTCCACCCGTCCGGCCGCACCCCGGCCGCTCCGCCGTCCTCGGCCTGCCACGACGCCATCTCGACGGCGACGGAGTCGGCGGTGAACGCCGGTGCGTCGATCTGCTCGATGCAGGCGGCATCCGGTGCAGCACCGGGGTCGTCGAGGAACGCCGAGGTCAGCTGCACCGCGCACTCGTGGACGGCGACGGATCCGTGCCCGGTGACGGGGAAGGAGAAGAAGAAGCTGTTGGGCAGGTCGTCGCTGATCGACTCCCCCCACCGCGGGGGCGTGATCGGGTCGAGGTCGCCGGCGAGCACCAGCGTCGGGATCTCGCTGACCAGCGGCTCGTTCTCCGCCTCCCCCGGCTCACCGGCGTCCCAGGTGGCGCAGACGTCGAAGATCCCGGCGCCCAGGGTCGGTGCGCTCTCGAAGAAGCCCTCGACCAGGGGGTGGTCGTCGGCGGCCGCGGCGACCGTCTGCTCGCTGCTGAACGGCACCTCCTCCTGGCACTGCACGGCCAGCTGCTGGCCGACGGCGACGAGGTCGAGCTGCTGGGCGAAGGCGCTGAGGAGCAGGCCGATCGTGCCGACGTCCCCGCCCGCCGCCGCGTCGATGATCTCGGGGAGGAAGGGCACCAGCTCGGTGGAGTAGAGGCTCTGGAACAGGAACCCGGTGAGCCCGGCGCCGTCCAGCTCGCTCTCCACCCGCTGGCCGGTGGTCGGGTCGAGCAGGGTGACCGGTACCGGCTGGGCGTCGAACTGCTCGGCGAGGCCGGTGAACGTCTGCTCCAGGTCGGGGAAGCGCTCGGCGCACCCGGCGTCGTCCGCGCAGACGTCGAAGAGGGCCTCCATCGCCCGGGCAGCATTCCGCGGCGCCTCGCCGTACAGGTCGGCGTCGATCGGGTACGCCGCGTCGAGCACCACCGAGCGGATGCCCCCGGGGGTGTCGCGCATGGCGGTCTGCGCCAGCCGCGTGCCGTAGGAGATCCCGTAGAGGTTCCACTCCTCGTACTCCAGGGCCCGGCGCAGGTCGTCGAGGTCGGCGGCGGACGCGGCGCTGTTGTAGTCGGCGAGGTCGATGCCCTCGTCGAGCAGCCGCTGCCGGCAGGTGTCGAGGGACTCGACGGCCTGCTCCGCCAGCTCCTCCTCGGGAAGATCGGACCCCAGCGTCTCCCGGACCCACGAGCTGTACTCGTCGCACGCCAGCGACGGCTCGGTCAGCCCGGTTCCCCGCTGGTCGAGGATCACCAGGTCGCGGGTGGCGGTCAGCGGCTCGTACAGCTGGCCGAACGCCAGCGGCACGAACTCCAGCGCGCCCTGGCCCGGCCCGCCGGAGAGGTAGACGACCGGGTCGTCGGCCGGGGCATCAGCCGTGGAGCGGGCGATCCCGAAGGCGAGGTCGATCGTGCCGGCGTCGGGTTCGGCCCGGTCGGCGGGCACCTCGAGCGTCCCGCACTCGATGTCGACCCCGGCCGGCACGTCGAACCCGCAGGCGCCCCACTCGACGTCCCGGACGGGGGTGCTCGCGGCGGCCGCCGGCTCCGCCCCGTTCTCGGCCTCGGCGCCGGTGCACCCGGCCGCGAGGAGCAGGAGGGCGAGCAGCACAGCCGGGGGACGACGCTCCATGGGTCTCCTTCTCGGTCCTCGTCGGGCCGGTGACGGTAGCAGCGCGGCTGCCCGGCCGCCGGGTCACGCAGCCGGGCGCTCCGCGGCCGGAGCACCCGACCGGTACGTCGGGCCGGCGACCCGGACCAGCGGGACGAGGCCGTCCGCGGCGCTCCGGCGCGGCCACGCCGCCCGCCGGGACGACGGCCACCGCGGAACGCCGGCCCCGACCGGACCGCCACTCCCGGTCCGGCCGCGCAGCGCGAGCAACCCCACCAGGACCGCCCCGCCGACCAGCAGCAGGTGCACCCCGGCGCGCTCGACGTGCACGTGCCCCGCACCCAGGTCGCCGACGGTCACCCAGGCGAGGACGGCGGTGAACGGCAGTAGGAACGGCAGCGAGCCGGCCGCGAGCCGCGGGCGGGCGGCGACGACGAGAAAGCACGCGGCCAGACCCAGGTTCCACGCCGCCGTCTCGTTGACCAGGTGCGGGGGCGCCGACATCGCGGCCTCCGCGCCGCCGGTCAGCGCCGGCAGGGCCACGGCCAGCTGACCGGCACCGACGGCCAGGAGTGCCAGCCGGAGCCCGGCGTCCACCCACCGGCGCCGGATCCCCCGGGAACCGGCCGGCAGGGCCGCCAGCACGGCCGCGCTCACGTCCGGCACCCGGGGAGCCGGGACGAGCCGCACCCGGCGGGTCACCTCGGCCGCGGCCTGCTGCCAGTTCCGGCAGGCGGCGCAGCCGGTCAGGTGCTCGTCGACCCGGGCCGCGGGCATCCCCGGCGACTCGCCGTCCAGCTGGGCGGACATCGCCTCGCGGAAGGGTTCACAGGTCACGCTGGCATAGTCGGCGGCGACAGCCGAGGAGTTCCCGGAGGGCGACGTGGGACAGCTGGAACGTCTCGCGGCGCTGGCCGGCGCGGGCGACCGGGACGCGCAGGCGGCCCTGGTGCGCGCGACCCAGGCCGACGTGTGGCGGTTGTGCGCGCACCTGGCCGACCGGCAGGTCGCCGAGGACCTCACCCAGGAGACCTTCCTGCGGGCGCTGCCCGCGCTGGGCCGGTTCGAGGGCCGCGCCAGCCTGCGGACGTGGCTGCTGTCCATCGCCCGCCGGGTGTGCGCCGACCACGTGCGGGCCAAGCAGCGGCGCCCGCTGGTCCTGGTCGGCGAGGACACCGACCTGGCCGGCCTGGCGCGCGACGTCCCGGCCGGCGAGGTGGCCGGGACGGTCGCCGCCCAGGACCTGCTCGACCGGCTCGACCCCGGACGCCGCGAGGCCTTCGTGCTCACCCAGCTGATGGGGCTCCCCTACGCCGAGGCCGCCGAGGTGGCCGGCTGCCCGATCGGCACCATCCGCTCCCGGGTCGCCCGGGCCCGCACCGACCTGGTCGAGGCGCTGGGCACTCGTCGTGGAGCGGCGGATTCGTCGGCGTGACGCCGACGGATCCACTCCGTTCAGGGCTGCTGGGCGGCCAGCCGGCGCAGCCTCTCGTTGTAGGCGGTGAGCGCCGGGTCCTCACCGCTCTCCCCGCGGGCGATGGCCCGCTCGCGGGCCCGCTCGGCCGCCCGGTTGGCGCGGTCCTCCGAGCGGCTCCACTGCACGAAGACGATGGCCAGCACGATCACCGTCGGGAACTCGCCGAACGACCAGGCGATGCCACCCGCCCAGCCCTGGTCGAACAGCGGGTCGATGTCCCAGGCCTCCGGGATCGAGGAGTAGCTGGTCAGCAGCAGGCTGCTGCTCATCATCACGATGACGCCGAAGAACGCGTGGAACGGCGCCGGCAGCAG
Source organism: Modestobacter lapidis (assembly GCA_019779905.1). Lineage (GTDB taxonomy): Bacteria > Actinomycetota > Actinomycetes > Mycobacteriales > Geodermatophilaceae > Modestobacter > Modestobacter lapidis. The sequence goes on from JABAKE010000008.1 coordinate 111,340, forward strand.
CAGCTCGAGCATCCGGCCGCCGTGCCCGGAACGCCGGGGCCACGGGTCGACGGCCAGGATCGGCCCGAAGAACAGCAGCCCGGTGACCAGGAAGTGCAGCAGCATGAGCGTGTGGCCGGGGGTGGTGGCCATCAGGTCGTCGAAGACCGGGGTGAAGTAGACGCCGTAGAGGCTGGCGATGAACAGCGGCACGGTGAACAGCGGGTGCGACACGAACCGGCCCAGCCGGCTGTGCAGCCCGGCCAGCAGCAGCCGGCGCGGCACCCCGGAGGTCCCCTGGCTGCTGGGCAGCACCCGCAGCGCGAGGGTCACCGGCGCGCCCAGCAGCAGGCCCAGCGGCGAGAGCATCGTCAGCACCATGTGCTGGACCATGTGCACGCTGAACAGGCCCATGCCGTAGGACTGCAGGCCGCTGGCGCAGACGTGGAACACGCTCGCGGCGCCGGCGAGGAAGGCGACGGTGCGCAGCACCGGCCAGGCGATCCCACGCCGGTGCAGCTGCCAGACCCCGGCCAGGTAGACGGCGGCGAGGACCAGCGCCAGCCAGGCGACCGGGGAGGCGTAGCCGAGGTCGAGGGCCAGCAGCCGCCCCAGGGTGGGCGGCGGCTCCGGCAGGACGTGCCCCATGCTGCCGTGCTCGTGCTCCACGCCTGCTCCTCCTCAGCCCCTCGGTACCGCCCTCACGGTAGGCCTCACCGGAGGGTGACCTGGCGGGACAGCAGCCCGGCGCGGGACCGCCGCTCGTCGGCGGTCAGCGGGGAGTCCAGGCGCAACGCGGCCTCCAGCGCCGCCTGTAGCTCGGTGGCGGGGCCGGCCCAGTCGGCGCCCGGCGTCCCGGCCGGCACGTCCCAGACCGGGACGACGAGGCCGTGGGCGCGGAAGGCGCCGGCGTAGCGGGTGTCCTCGCCCAGGGTCAGCTGCTCGGCGGCGCGCAGCCGGGCCAGCGCGTCGAGCAACCGCTCCTCCGGCTCCGGCCGCACCCACCGCACGTGGGCGCGGTCGGCGGCCGGCTGGCACCAGTAGGCGGCGTCCAGCCCGGCCAGCCGCACGGTGGGCATGACCGCCTCGTTGGCCTGCTCCAGACCGCGGCGCGCGGCGGGGCCGGGGTCGGTGCCCTCCAGCCAGAACTCGAAGTCGTCGTGCACGGTGACGTCCAGCGGGGCGCTCGGGTCGAGCAGCTCCTGCAGCCGCGGACCGGCCGACCCGGCGCCGCCGATCGGGCCCGGGTCCACGGGCGCGCCGGCCGGCGCCTCGAGGGCGGCGGCCAGCGCCGTCCCGATGTCGCGGCTGACGTCGTCGGAGGAGGTGGGCAGCTGGAGGCCCAGCAGGATCTCGCCGCTGGCGCGGACCAGCGCGGGGGCGCCGCCGGGCAGCACGCTGGCCAGGGTGATGCGCCGGCCGGCCGTCGTCGTGAGGGGCGCGGTGGCGGCCGGCACCAGCTCGCGCAGGGCGATCCAGTCGGCCTCGCCGGGCAGCCCCTCGAAGGGACGGCGCACCGGCGGGGCGTACCCCGAGCCGTGGCAGTGCTTGTAGCGGCGGCCCGAACCACAGGGGCACGGCGCCTTGGGGTTGACCTCCCCGGGGGCGGCGGGGGCGGCGGAGCGCTTGCGGGAGACCATGGCTGTCAGCGTAGGTGGCCGCCTCGCGGGGTCCCGTCACGAGCCTGCGAGTGGCGGGGGACGAGGCGGTCCTTTCATTAGGCTGCCCTCCCGTGACTCCCCTGGACCTGACCGACCCGGCCGTCGTCGCCGACCCGTATCCGGCGTTCGCCCGGGCCCGGTCCGAAGCTGCCGTCCAGTGGCACGAGGGCATGGGCCTCTGGCTGGCGTTCACCCACGCGGAGTCCAACGCGGTGCTGCGCGACCGCCGGCTGGGCCGGATCTGGCGCGACAAGGAGCCGGCCGAGCGGTTCGGCAGCTTCAACCTGATCCACCGCAACGCGATCCTGGAGATGGAGCCGCCGGACCACACCCGGCTGCGCCGGCTGATCAGCACCGCCTTCGCGCGCGGGCACGTCGAGCGACTGCGGCCCTGGGTGCAGGAGCTGGCCGACTCGCTGGTCGACGGCCTGGTGGCGCGCTCCGGCGGCTCGACGCCGGTCGACGTGCTCAGCGGGATGGCCGAGGAGCTGCCGGTTGCGGTGATCGCCGAGCTGCTCGGCGTGCCCGACGCCGACCGGCCGCTGTTGCGGCCGTGGTCCAACGCGATCGTGAAGATGTACGAGTACGGCCGGACGACGCAGGTCGAGGACGACGCCGAGCGGGCGGCCGCCGAGTTCGTCGGCTACCTGCGCGAGCTCGCCGCACAGCGGCGCACCGCGCCCGGTGAGGACCTGCTGTCGCACCTGGTCACCGTGCGCGACTCCGACGGCGACCGGCTCACCGAGGACGAGCTGGTCACCACCTGCATCCTGCTGCTCAACGCCGGCCACGAGGCGACCGTGAACGTCAGCGGCAACGGGCTGCTGGCGCTGCTCGAGCACCCGGACCAGCTGCAGCGGCTGCGGAACGACCCCGCCCTGCTGCCGACGGCGATCGAGGAGCTGATGCGCTACGACTCCCCGCTGCAGCTGTTCGAGCGCACCGCCACCGAGGACATCGGGATCGGCGGGGTGACCGTGCAGGCTGGGGAGAAGATCGCTGCGCTGCTGGGCGCGGCAAACCGCGATCCCGCCGTGTTCGCCGACGCCGACACCCTCGACGTCGGCCGCACCGACAACCCGCACATCACCTTCGGCGCCGGCGTGCACTTCTGCATCGGCGCCCCGCTGGCCCGGGTGGAGCTGCAGGCCTCCTTCGGCGCGCTGCTGCGGCGCACGTCGGCGCTGGAGCTCGGCGCCCCGGCGCGGCGTCGTCCCGAGTTCGTCATCCGCGGGCTCCGGGAACTGCCGGTGATCCTCACGGTGTGATCCCGGGCCGCTCCGCACGCTCCCGTCAGCTGTCCGGGGAGCCGCGATCAGATGTGTGTGATCACGATGTGCGGATGCGCCGCCGTCAATGCGGTCATGTCGACGGGGTCCGAGGTCAGCAGCATGAGCGGGCGGGGCTGAACCATTGCTGCGACCGCGATGTTCGCGTCGACCGTCGCGTCGTTCCTGGTGGCGACGGTGCCCAACAGCCGGCCGGCTTCCTTCGCGCTCTCCTCGGTCACCGGGACGACGTCCACGGCCTTGATGACGCGGCGCACCTTTGCGTCCCGCGGACCACCTCCGAGCGTCTCGGTCAGGCTCAGCGCCGACACGACGACCCGGGCACCCCGCCGCTCGGCGGCCTGCAGGAAGGCCCGCACCCCGACGTCACCGACAGCTGCCTTGCTGATGCCCTCCGAGTCGAGGAACAGCGTCCCGGGGGCGGTCACGTGCTTCTGGGCCATGCGGCTTCCGCCTCCGCGACCAGGGCCTCCGGCACGGGGCCGTGCTCCGCGTCCAGCTCGTCGAGCAGATCCCGCAACCGATCAGCTGCCAACGACGCCTCCACGGCGGCGGTCAGATACGCGGAGAGGCCACCCTTGTCCGCCCGCGCACGGGCTTCGGCCAGGACGTGCTCGGGCATCGTCACACTGACCTTCGTGAAGGCACCCCCCGTTGTTCCGGCCGGCCGCCGGGGCGGCTTCTCGGGAGCAACGGCCAGCGCCCGGGACGCCTCTGGACTCATGGCCTGATCCTACCGTCGGTAGGATCAGGCCAACGCCACCGCGCCCGGGCGACGGTCGCTTAGAGGCGCTGGGCCAGCCGCTGGTAGGCCGCGCTCCAGCGCAGCTCCTGGGCCAGGCTGCGCCGCGTGGTGTCGGCGTCGATCAGCACCAGCTCGGTCCCGAACACCTCGGCCAGGTCGGTGAGCTCGTCGGCCCCGAGCTGGGTCGACAGCACCGTGTGGTGCGGCCCGCCGGCGGTCAGCCAGCCCTCGGTCGCCGTCTCGAAGTCCGGCCGGGGCTCCCAGACCGCGCGCGCGACCGGCAGGTTGGGCAGCGGCTCGGACGGCGCGACGACGTCGATCTCGTTGGCCACCCAGCGGAACCGGTCGCCCAGGTCCGACCAGCCCACCGTGATGCCGGCGGCCGGTGCGGCACTGAACACCAGCCGCGCGGGGTCCTCCCGGCCGCCGATCCCCAGCGGGTGCACTTCCAGCCGGGGCCGCTCGCCGGCGATCGTGGGGCAGACCTCCAGCATGTGCGCGCCGAGGATCCTGGGGGTGTCCGCGGCCAGGTCGTAGGTGTAGTCCTCCATGAAGGAGGTGCCGCCGGGCAGCCCGGCGGCGGCGACCTTCAGCACCCGCAGCAGCGCCGAGGTCTTCCAGTCACCCTCACCGCCGAAGCCGTACCCGTCGGCCATCAGCCGCTGGACGGCGAGCCCGGGGAGCTGCCGCAGCCCGCCGAGGTCCTCGAAGTTGGTGGTGAACGCGCCGAAGCCCCCGTCGGTCAGGAACGACCGGAGCGCGACCTCGACCCGGGCCTGGTAGCGCACGCTGTCGTGCCGTGCGCCGCCGGGGCGCAGGTCGTCGTCCATGTCGTACAGGTCGCCGTACTCGGCCACCACCGCGTCGACCGCGGCGTCGCCGACGGTGTCGACCACCTCGACCAGGTCGTTCACGCCCCAGGTGTTCACCGACATGCCGAAGCGGATCTCCGCCTCGACCTTGTCGCCCTCGGTGACCGCGACGTTCCGCATGTTGTCGCCGAACCGGGCCAGCCGGAGACCGCGGGCGGCGGCGGCGCCGGCCGCGGCCCGGGCCCAGGACCCGACCCGGGCCTGCACCCGCGGCTTGCCGACGTGCCCGGCCACCGTGGTGCGCGGCGTGCGCAACCGGGTGAGCATGAACCCGTACTCGCGGTCGCCGTGGGCGGCCTGGTTGAGGTTCATGAAGTCCATGTCGATCGTCGCCCACGGCAGCGCGGCGTCGGCCTGGGTGTGCAGGTGCAGCAGCGGCTTGCGCAGCGCGTCGAGCCCGGAGATCCACATCTTCGCCGGGGAAAAGGTGTGCATCCAGGTGATGACGCCGATGCAGGCCGGGTCCTCGTTGGCCTCGCCCATGATCCGGCGGATGCCGCCGGCGTCGGTGAGCACCGGCTTCCAGACCACCCGCACCGGGACGGCGTCGGCGTCGTCCAGCACGGCGGCCACCCGCTGGGACTGCCCGGCGACCTGCTGCAAGGTCTCCTCGCCGTACAGCCCCTGGCTGCCGGTGAGGAACCAGACCTCGAGTCCGTCGAACGCCACCTCTTGCTCCTTCGTCATCGCTGTCCGTAGACGTTCTGGTACCGCGCGTACAGGCTGTCGATGTCGGCCTGCGCGATGGGGACGGGCTCCCCCAGCTGGCGGGAGAGGTGCACGGTGCGGGCGACGTCCTCGGTCATGACGGCGGCCTTGACCGCGGCCTTGGCCGAGGGCCCGATGGTGAAGACGCCGTGGTTCTGCATCAGCACCGCCGGCGAGCGGTGCCCGGCGAGGGTGGCCACGATCCCCTGGCCGATCGAGTCGTCGCCGATGAGGGCGAACGGGCCGACCGGGATCGGGCCGCCGAACTCGTCGGCCATCGCGGTGAGCACGCACGGGATCGGCTCGGCGCGGGCCGCCCAGGCCGCCGCGTAGGGGCTGTGGGTGTGCACCTGGCCGTTGACCTGCGGCATCGCCCGGTAGACGTAGGCGTGCGCCGCGGTGTCGGACGACGGCGCCCTGGCCCCGTCGACGACGGCCCCGTCGAGGTCGCAGACGGTGATGCCCGCCCAGGTCAGCTCGTCGTAGGAGACGCCGCTGCCCTTGATGACGAACAGGTCCTCGCCGGGCACCCGCTCGGAGACGTTGCCGGCGGTCCAGGTGACCAGCTGGTAGCGGGTCAGCTCGGCGTGCAGCGCGGCGACGTGCTCACGCTGGACGCGGTGGGTGCCGTGCTCGGCAGGGCTGGTCATGCGTGCTCCTCGATCGGTGCGGCGGCGGTCGTCCCGATGCCCACGTGCTCCACGGCGGCCCGCTCGACCGGGAGCGCGGCGACGTACCGCCGCATGAACGCGTCGAAGCCCGCGACGTCGTCCGGCCGGGGCTCGGCGGTCTCCAGCGCGGTGCCGGCGAAGACGGCGGTGTCCAGGTAGTCGGCCAGGCCCTGCTCCGGCGCGCGCCGGGTGGCGAAGGCGGCGAGGACGGCGATCCCCCAGGCGCCGCCCTCGGCCGCGGCGTCCCCGACGGCGACCGGCGTGTCGATCGCCGCAGCCAGGAAGCGTTGCGCCACGCCCTCGGTCCTGAACAGGCCGCCGTGCGCGAACATCCGGTCCAGCCGCACCCCCTCGGTCTTCTGCAGCACGTCCATGCCGATCCGCAGGGTGGCCAGGGACGCGAACAGCTGCGCCCGCATGAAGGTGCCGAGGTCGAACCTGCTGTCCGGGGACCGCAGGAAGAGCGGCCGGCCCTCCTCGAAGTCCGTGATCGGCTCTCCGGAGAGGTAGTTGTACGCCAGCAGCCCGCCACCGTCGCTCGCACCGCCCAGCGCGGCGGTGAAGAGCGTCTCGAAGACCTCCGACGGGCCGGCCCGGACACCCATCGCCCGGGCGAACTCGGCGAACAGCCCGGCCCAGGCGTCCAGCTCGCTGGCCCCGTTGTTGCAGTGCACCATGGCCACCGGGTCGCCGGCCGGCGTGGTGACCAGGTCCAGTTCGCGGTGGGCCCCGGAGAGCTCCCGCTCCAGCACGACCATGGCGAAGATGCTGGTGCCGGCGGAGACGTTGCCGGTGCGCGGGGCGACCGAGTTGGTCGCGACCATCCCCGTGCCCGCATCCCCTTCGGGAGGGCAGAGCGGGATTCCGGGACGCAGCCGCCCGATCGGGTCGAGCAGCCGCGCCCCCGCCTCGGTCAGCGTGCCGGCCGGCCGGCCGGCGACGGCGACGGCGGGCAGCAGCGCGGCGAGGTCCAGGTCGACCCCGGCCTCGGCGGCCAGTTGGTCGAACCGGGCCAGCATCGTGGCGTCGTACCCGCCGGTGGAGGCGTCGATCGGCAGCATGCCGCTGGCGTCCCCGATGCCCAGCACCTTCTCGCCGGTGAGCTGCCAGTGCACGTACCCGGCCAGCGTCGTCAGGTGGTCCAGCCGGCCGACGTGCTCCTCGCCGTCCAGGACCGCCTGGTACAGGTGCGCGACGCTCCACCGGTGCGGGATGTTGCAGCCGAACTCCGCGCTGAGCCGCTCGGCGGCCCGGCCGGTGTTCGTGTTGCGCCAGGTGCGGAACGGGGCGAGCAGCTCGCCGTCGGCATCGAAGGCGAGGTAGCCGTGCATCATCGCGGACACGCCGAGGGCGCCCACTCCGGCCAGCTCGACCCCGTGGCGTCGCCGCACGTCCTCGGCCAGGGCCGCAACGCTGCCCTGCACCCCCGACCACACGGCCGCCAGCGAGTACGTCCACCGCCGGTCGACGAGCTGGTTCTCCCAGTCGTAACTGCCGACCGCGAGCGGAGCGTGGTCCGGGCCGATCAGCACCGCCTTGATCCGGGTCGATCCGAGCTCGATCCCCAGGGCCGTGCGACCCGAGGTGATAGCTGCACCGGCATCCGTCGTCATGTCAGGAGCCCCTTCCGCCCACCGGTGACAGGTGTGGTGCCCGCGGTCCGGTCGGCCGCACGGCGCGGCAGCCGACCCGGTGCTGCGAGCGCGCGCGTGCCGGCCGGAGCCGCCACCGGAGCCTCGCGCCGCCCCTTCGGGGAGGGCGGTGGGCCGGTGGTCGACCGCACCACGAGCTGCGGCTCGACCGGTTCGGCCTGGTGGTCCCCGCCGCCCAGCCGGGCCAGCACCAGCTCGACCCCCCGCCGTCCCAGCTCGGCGAAGTCCTGTCGCACGGTGGTCAGCGGCGGGGTGTAGTAGGCCGCCTCGGGCACGTCGTCGAACCCCACGATGCTCAGGTCGCCGGGCACCGTCAGGCCCTCGCCGTGCAGCGCGTTGAGCAGGCCGAGGGCCATCTGGTCGTTGGCGAGGAAAACGGCGGTGACCGCGGGCTCCCCGGCCCGGCGGCCGCGGATGCGGGCGGCGAGCTCGCGGCCGGCGGCGTGGCCGGACGCCGGCCACCAGTCGCCGGTCAGCACCTCGGGCACCTCCGCGCCGGCGGCGAGCAGTTCCCGGCGCCACCCGACGATCCGGCCGCGGGCCTCCATCGAGTCGCCGGGACCGGCCACGTGGTGCACCGTGCGGTGGCCGAGTTCGAGCAGGTGGCGGGTGGCCAGCGCGGCGCCGGCCTCCTGGTCGACCCACACCGTGGGCCGCCGTTCGTCCCGGCCGACCTGGACGGCGATCAGCGGCACCGGCACCTCGAACCGCCGCAGCGACTCGACGGCCTGCCCGTAGGTGGACAGCGCGAGCACGGCGTCCACCGACTGGGCGACGAACCGGTCGACGGCCTCGCGCATGGCCCCCTCGCTGTCGTCGTCGAGGATGGCGACGCTCAGCGAGTAGCCCGCGGCGCGGGCGGCCTGCTCCAGGCCGAGCAGGGTCTGCGCCGGCCCGTACTGGTTGATGTGCGAGGTGACCAGGCCGAACGTGCGGGTCGACCCGGTGACGAGCGCCCGGGCGGCGGTGTTCGGCCGGTACCCCAGGTCCTCGATCGCCTGCTGCACGCGCTGCCGGGTCGCCGGGGCGACGTGCGGGTGCCCGTTGACGACGCGCGAGACGGTCTGGTGCGAGACGCCTGCCCGGGCGGCCACGTCGGACATGACCAGCGCTCGGGTCGCCCCCTCGGGCTCCACCGTTCTCCCCCTCGTCGATGCTGTCGGGGCCGGGACGGCCCATCGGATGGCACGGTCAGCCCGGCCGGGTGCCCACGGTCGCGCCGGGCGACCGGGACTCAGCGGGCGGCGCCGGCGCGGCGCTTGTTGTAGACGTCGAAGGCGACGGCGAGCAGCAGGACCAGGCCCTTGACCACGGACTGGACCGACTGGTCGACGCCCAAGAGGGACATGCCGTTGCTCATGACCGCCATGATCAGGCCACCGACCATGGCGCCGACCACCGTGCCGACCCCACCGGTGACCGCGGCCCCCCCGATGAAGGCGGCGGCGATGGCATCGAGCTCGAACATCTCACCCGCGCCGGGCTGGGCGCCGTTGGACCGGGAGGAGAAGATGACCCCGGCGATCCCGGTCAGGAAGCCCATGTTGACGAAGATCCAGAAGTTGACGGCCTTGACCTTCACCCCGGACAGCGTGGCCGCCGACAGGTTGCCGCCGATCGCATAGACCTGGCGCCCGAACACGGTCCGCTTGGTGACCAGCCCGTACACGATGGCCAGCACACCCAGGATGATCAGCACGATCGGCAGGCCACGCGCGTGCGCCAACTGCCAGGCGAAGGCCATGACGACGACGCCGACCAGCACGATCCGAGCGATGAACAGGCCCATGGAGCCGACCGGCTGCTCGTAGCGGATCCGGGCGGTGCGGGTGCGCCAGGCGCCGAACGCATACCCGGCCACTGCGATCGCGCCGATGAGCAGGGTGAAGGCGTCGTAGCCGTTGCCGCCGATCAGCCCGTTGAGGAACCCGCTGGCCACCTCGCGGTACTGCGACGGGAACGGGGACAGCGAGACGTTGTCCAGCACCTGCAGGGTCAGGCCACGGAACAGCAGCATGCCGGCGAGGGTCACGATGAACGCCGGGATGCCGACGTAGGCCACCCAGAAGCCGTGCCAGGCCCCGACGGCCAGGCCGACGGCGATGGCGGCCAGCGCACCGGCCCACCACGGCCAACCCTGCTGGATCACCAGCACGGCGGAGACCGCCCCGGTGAGCGCCACCACCGACCCCACCGAGAGGTCGATGTGCCCGGCGATGATCACGATGACCATGCCGATGGCCAGCACCAGGATGTAGGAGTACTGCAGGACGAGGTTGGTGATGTTCCCGGCGCTGAGCAAGGTGCCGTCGGTCAGGACCGCGAAGAGGGCGACGATCGCCACGAAGGCGACGTAGATCCCGCTCTGCCGCAGGTTCCGGATGATCAGCGACCGGAGGTCGTTCGAGCCGTCGTCCAGCAGCCCACCGCGCGCGCCGGCACCCGGCGCCGGCTTGAGCTCCTCTTCCTGAGGCACGGTCCTGGTCATGCTGCGGTCTCCCTCTCCTTGGTCATGAGCGCCATCAGGCTCTCCTGGGTGGCCTCACGCACCGGCACCTCGCCGGTGATCCGGCCGGCCGACAGCGTGTAGATGCGGTCGCAGATGCCGAGCAGCTCGGGCAGTTCGGACGAGATGACGACGACGGCCTTCCCGGCCGCGACGAGCTGGTTGATGATCGTGTAGATCTCGTACTTGGCGCCGACGTCGATGCCGCGGGTGGGCTCGTCGAGGATCAGCACGTCCGGGTCGGTGAACAGCCACTTGGCCAGCACGACCTTCTGCTGGTTGCCGCCGGACAGCTTGCCCACGATCGAGGAGACGCTGGGCGCCTTGATGTTCATGTTCCGCCGGCTGGACTCGGCGACCTTGGTCTCCTCGTTGGCGTTCACCCAGCCGCGGCGGGACAGCTTGCCGAGCCCGGCGGCCGAGACGTTGCGGCGGATGTCCTCGATCAGGTTGAGGCCGTACTTCTTGCGGTCCTCGGTCGCGTAGGCGATGCCGTTGTCGATCGCCTCGGCCACGTTGCGGGCCTTGACCTCCCGGCCGTGCATGAAGAGCCGGCCGGAGACGTCCCGCCCGTAGGAGCGGCCGAAGATGCTCATGGCGAGCTCGGTGCGGCCGGCGCCCATCAGCCCGGCGATGCCGACGACCTCGCCGGCGCGGACGTCGAAGGCGGCGCGGTCGACGACCAGCCGGTCCTGGGTCGGGTGCTTGACGCTCCAGTCCTCGACGCGGAGGACCTCCTCCCCCGGGTGCGACTCCCGCTCGGGGTAGTAGGACTCCAGGTCGCGACCGACCATGCCGCGGATGATCCGGTCCTGGGTGACCTCGCCGGCGTGCAGGCTGAGCGTCTCGACGGTCCGGCCGTCCCGGATGATCGTCACGTTGTCCGCGATCGCGGTGATCTCGTTCAGCTTGTGCGAGATCATGATCGAGGTGATCCCGCGCTCCTGCAGCCGGCGGAGCAGGCCCAGCAGGTGAGCGGAGTCGGTGTCGTTGAGCGCCGCGGTGGGCTCGTCGAGGATCAGCAGCTTGACGTCCTTGGAGAGCGCCTTGGCGATCTCGACCAGTTGCTGCTTGCCCACACCCAGCTGGCCGACCGGGGTCTCCGGGTTCTCGTTCAGGCCCACCGACGCCAGCAGCTCCGCCGCCTTGGCGTGGGCCTTGTTCCAGTCGATCAGGCCACCGCGACCGCGGCTCTCGTTGCCCAGGAAGATGTTCTCCGCGATGGAGAGGTAGGGGACCAGGGCGAGCTCCTGGTGGATGATCACGATCCCGACGTGCTCGCTGTCCCGGATGCCGGAGAAGCGGCAGACCTCGCCGTCGAAGGAGATCTCGCCGTCGTAGCTGCCGCTGGGGTACACCCCGGACAGCACCTTCATCAGCGTCGACTTGCCGGCGCCGTTCTCACCGCAGATGGCGTGCACCTCACCGCGGCGGACCGCCAGGGAGACGTCCTCCAGCGCCTTGACGCCGGGGAAGGTCTTGGTGATGGAACGCATCTCCAGGATGTGGTCGTCCATGGACTCCGTCGTCCTCGTCCTCGTCGCGCGCGTGCGGCGCTGTGTGGGGTTGTCGGGAGGTGGTTCCGGCCGGGCTGGACAGCCGTGCTGCCCAGCCCGGCCAGGACTGGGAGACGGACGTCAGTCCGTCTGGCCCGCGGCGACCTCTTCGGCCGTGTAGTAGCCGGAGTCGATCAGGACGGACTGGATGTTGTCCTGGTAGACGGTCTCGACCGGGAGCAGGTAGGACGGGACGACCTTCACACCGTTGTCGTAGGTCTCGGTGTCGTTGGCCTCCGGCTCCTCACCCTCCAGGTAGGCCTCCGCGGCGGCGACGGCCTGCTCGGCCAGCAGCCGGGTGTCCTTGAAGATCGTGGAGTCCTGGACACCGTCGGCGATGAGCTTGACCGAGGCGATCTCGGCGTCCTGCCCGGTGATCACCGGCATCGGCTTCTCCGGGGTGCCGTAGCCGGCGTTCTGCAGGGCGGTGATGATGCCACGCGAGATGCCGTCGAAGGGCGAGAGCACGCCGTTGAGGACCGAGCCGTCGCTGTAGCTGGAGGTGAGCAGGTCCTCCATGCGCTTCTGCGCGGTCTCCTGCGACCAGCGCAGGGTCGCGGCCTGCTCGATGCCGGTCTGGCCGGACTTGACGACCAGGGTGCCGTTGTCGATGTAGGGCTGCAGGGTGTCCATCGCGCCGTCCCAGAAGAAGTGCGCGTTGTTGTCGTCCAGCGAGCCGGCGAACAGCTCGACGTTGAACGGCCCGGTGGCGGTGCCCTCGGAGCCGTCCTCGTTGAGGATCCCCAGCCCGGTGAGCAGCGCCGTGCCCTGGGCGACGCCCACCTTGTAGTTGTCGAAGCTGACGTAGAAGTCGACGTTCTCGGTGTCGCGGATCAGCCGGTCGTAGCTGATGACCGGGATGCCCTGGTCGGCGGCCGCGTCCAGCTGGCTGCTCAGCGCCGTCCCGTCGATCGCGGCGACGATCAGGGCGTCGGCACCCTCGGTGATCATCTGGTCGATCTGCTGCATCTGGGTCGGGATGTCGTCACCGGCGTACAGGAGGTTGACGTCGTACCCGGCCTCCTCGAGCTGCGCCTCGACGTTGGCGCCGTCGGCGATCCACCGCTCGGAGGTCTCGGTCGGCATCGAGACACCGATCGTGAGGTCCTCGGGAGCCGCGTTCTCGGTGTCCGTGTTGCTGCCGGCGCCCTCGCCACCGCAGGCCGTGAGGCCGATCGCCAGCGTGGCGCCCAGGGCGGTCAGGCCCAGCTTCTTGTTCACTGCCACATCTCTCCTTCGAGACATCTGCCGCCCGATGGCGCAGGCCCACCTCGGTGCGGGCGGACCCAGTGTGAGCGCTAACAACCGTGGTCCGTCAACCCCGTCACCCCAAGTTGATCGTCACGGTCGCGTAACGGCCCGTTCATCCGGGCGCCGGCCGGCGGCGGCGCTCCCGCCCGTTCCCCCGGACGGGTGACGGCCGGGACCGGTGCCGCCGGCCCGGGGACGCGTCCGTGGTGGAACGTGAGCCTGCTCACTGGCACGATGCGGCCATGCGCGGGTTGATGCAGGACGTCCCCCTCACCGTCGACACGATCTTCCGGCACGTCGAACAGCACCACGGCGACGTCCCGATCGTCACGAACAACCCCGGCGGGAAGGTGCGCACCACCTATGCCGAATGGGCGCAGCGCACCCGGCGGCTCGGTGGCGTGCTGGACACCCTGGGCATCAGCGCCGACGGCCGGGTCGCGACCTTCGCCTGGAACTCCGCGCGCCACCTGGAGCTCTACTTCGCCGCGCCGTGCACCGGCCGGGTGCTGCACACCCTCAACGTGCGGCTGTTCCCCGAGCAGCTCACCTACATCGCCAACCACGCCGAGGACGAGGTGGTCTTCGTCGACCGCACGGTCCTGCCGCTGCTGTGGCCGCTGATCGACACCATGACGACGGTCCGGCACGTCGTCGTCATGGACGACGGCGGCGACGCCGAGATCCCCGACGACCCGCGGGTGCTCGACTACGAGACGCTGCTCGCCGCGGCCGAGCCGGTCGAGTTCTCCGTTCCCGACGAGAACTCGGCGGCCTCGATGTGCTACACGAGCGGCACCACCGGCAACCCGAAGGGGGTGGTCTACAGCCACCGCTCGACGTTCCTGCACACCCTGGGGGTCATCGCCCCCAACGCCTTCGGGCTCAGCGTCCGCGACGTCGCCATGCCGGTCGTGCCGATGTTCCACGCCAACGCCTGGGGCATCGCCCAGGCCGCACCCGCCGCCGGCTCGGCGCTGGTCTTCCCCGGCGCGATGATGCAGCCGCAGGCGATCGCCGACCTGATCGTCGACGAGAAGGTCACCTTCACCGCCGGCGTCCCGACCATCTGGCAGGGCGTGCTGCCGCACCTGGCCGGCCGGGAGCACTCCCTGCGGGAGATCGGCTGCGGCGGGTCCGCCGTGCCCAAGGCGCTGTCGGAGGCCTACCGCGAGCAGGTCGGGCTACCGATCCTGCACGCCTGGGGCATGACCGAGACGCACCCGGTCGCCTCCTCCGGGGTGCTGTCCCGCGCGTTCGACGACGCCGACGAGGACACCCGGGCCACCCAGCGGGCCCGCCAGGGCATCCCGTTCATCGGCGTCGAGGCCCGGATCGTCGAGGCCGGCACGATCGACGAGCTGCCCTGGGACGACGTCGCCACCGGGGAACTGCAGGTCCGCGGCCCGTGGTGCGCGCAGGAGTACTACAACCCGGACGCCGGCGCGGAGCTGTCCACCTCCGACGGCTGGATGAAGACCGGCGACGTCGCCGCCCTCGACCCGTTCGGCAACATCCGGATCGCCGACCGCACCAAGGATCTGATCAAGTCCGGTGGGGAGTGGATCTCCTCGGTCGACCTGGAGAACGCGATCATGAGCCACCCAGCGGTCGCCGAGGCCGCCGTGGTCGGCGTCCCGCATCCGAAGTGGGACGAGCGGCCGCTGGCCTGCGTCGTCCTCAAGTCGGGGGAGACCGCCGGCGAGCAGGAGATCCTCGACCACATCGCGCCGCTGGTGGCCAAGTGGTGGCTGCCGGACGCCGTGGAGTTCATCGACGAGGTGCCCAAGACCAGCGTCGGCAAGTTCTCCAAGAAGGACCTGCGCACCCGGTTCGCCGACTACGAACTGTGAAAGGACCCCGTCCTCCTCACCCCTCGCAAGCTCGGCAGAAGGACCCCGTCCTCCTCGTCCCTCGCAGGCTCGGGATGAGCCTCTGGACGGGGCCGGACGGGGCCGTCAGCGCACGAAGGGCTGCTGGCCGGTCTCGCTCACCATCGGCCGGCCCGCGGCCTGCCACTCGCCCATGCCACCGCCCACGTTGACCGCGTCGAAACCGTTCTGGTTCAGCCAGGCGGCCACCCGGGCCGAGCGGCCGCCACCGCGGCAGGTGACGTAGAGCGGGTCGCCCTCGGGCAGGTCGTCCAGGCGCGCGGGGACGTCGCCCATCGCGATGTGCGTGGCCCCCTCGATGTGCCCGGCCACCCACTCGTCGTCCTCCCGCACGTCGAGGACGACGGCGTCGGCGGGCAGTTCCGACGCGGGCACGGTGGGAATCTGCTGCGGCATCGTCATGCCGTCCATCGTGGCACGCACGTCCCCGCCGGCGACCGCTGCCAGGATGTGCGGTGATGACCGCTCCCCCGCCGGCCCCCGTCCGCGACCCGGCCTGGCCCCTGTCCCGCTCGGCCATCGGTCTGTGGACCACCCAGGGGGTCATCAGCACCGTCGTCTACGTGCTCGCCCTGGCCGCCTTCTTCGTCTTCGTCCCCGGCGACGCCGGCACCCCGGTCACCCTGGTGCGCTGGCTGGGGCCGGTGCTCGTCGTCGTCCACGGGGCGCTGGCCATCGGCGTGCGCCCCCGGCTGCGCTACCGGGTGCACCGCTGGGAGGTCACCGACGAGGCCGTCTTCACCCTCACCGGCTGGCTGACCCGGACGTGGACCCTGGTGCCGATCTCGCGCATCCAGACGGTGGACGTCACCCGCGGTGTGCTGCAGGGCCTGTTCGGGCTGTCGACCGTGCTGGTGCTGACCGCCTCGTCGCAGGGCACAGTGCGGATGCCGCACCTGGAGACCGACGTCGCCCGCCGGGTCGCCGACGACCTCGCGCGCCGGGCCGAGCTGGTCCGGGACGAGGCGACGTGATCGATCCGGCTCCGCAGCCCGGCGAGCGCACCTCGCCGCGGGTGCTGCTGGTGCACACCATCACCTTCCGGCAGGCCCGGGCGCTGGCGCCGGTGGTGCTGGGCATCGGCGCCGCCCGCGGACTGGGCGACGGGCCCGCCGCGCTCGTCGCGCTGGTCGTGGGCATCACCGTGCTCTCGCTGCTGGCGGCGGCGGTGTCCTGGTGGCGGTTCAGCTACGCGGTGGGCGACCGCGCCGTCGTCGTCACCCGCGGGCTGCTGACCCGCTCGGTGCGCACCGTGCCACTGGACCGGGTGCGCGGGGTGGAGGTGGAGGCGCCGCTGCTGCACCGGGTGTTCGGCCTGGTGCGGGTGCGCATCGACGCGGCCGCCGGCAGTTCGGTCACCGGCACCGAGGAGCTGCTGGTCGACGGTGTCCCGCGGGCGGAGGGCGACCGGTTGCGCGCCGTCCTGCTGACCCGCCGCGCCCGCCCGGCCGCGGGCGAGCCGGAGCCGGAGCACGACGCCGCCCAGGATGATCCGACCGAGCCCGTCGAGGAGGAGATCGCCCGCTTCGACAACCGCTGGCTGCTCTACGCCCCCCTGGTCGGTGGCTACCTCGCCGTGCCGCTGGCGGCCGTGGGCGCGCTGACCCGGCTGGCCGACGAGCTGCCCGAACGGTTCGTGCCCGACGTCGAGGGCCCCGACGTCGTCGACGGCCCGGTGGTCGCGATCGCGGTCGTCGCGGCCGTGCTGGTGCTGGTGCTGGGCTCGGTGATCGGCGCCGCGGTGGTCAACTGGCGGTTCCGGCTGGTTCGCCGGGGCGGGTCGCTGATCGCCGTCCGCGGTCTGGTCACCCGCCGGCACACCGAGCTGGAGATCGACCGGATCCGCGGCTACACCGTCAGCGAGGGCCTGGGCATGCGGCTGGTCGGGGCCGCCCGGGCCAGCGCGCTGGTCACCGGGCTCGGGGACGCCGCCCGCCGGGGACAGCTGTTCCCGCTGGGCCCCCGGGCGCAGGCGTGGTCGCTGGGCGAGCGGATCGTCGAGGCCCCCGGCCCGCTGCGCGCGCACCCTCCGGCGGCCCGGCGCCGGGCCGTCGTCCGGTCGGTCGTCCCGGGCTCGGTCGTGCTGCTCGCCGGCGCCGTGCTGACCGCGACGCTGGGCTGGTGGGGCGTGCTGGTGGCCGGCATCGTGCTGACCGTGCTGGGTGTGCCGCTGGGGCTGGGCCTCTACGCCGCGCTCGGCCACGCCGCGGGCCCGCACTCGCTCGCCGTCCGCTCGGGCTGGCTGCTGAGGTCGCACACCGTGCTGCAACGCCGCGCCGTCATCGGGTGGCAGGTGCGGCAGAGCCCCTTCCAGCGGCGGGCCGGGCTGGCCACCGTGGTGGCCTGCGTGGGCGCCGGCAGCGGCGGCTACGCCGCCGTGGACCTGGCGGCCGACGAGGCGGCGGGATTCGTGACGACGGCATCGGGCCGCTGGGCGGGCACGCTGCACCCGTCGTCGTGAGCGCGGCCGCCGCACGACCGCGAGGAGGAACCGTGCCCATCGACGCCGACGGCCTCGCGGCGCTGCTGCCCCCGCTGGAGGACGCGCCCGGACCGGAGCTGACCGGCGCCGGCACCGCGGACGGGCTGCGCTTCACCGGCGCCGCGCTCACCGGCGACGCCACCGCCGCGCGGTTCCTCGAGTGCGTGCTCGACGACTGCGACCTCGGCGGGGTCGGCTTCGACCGGTCCCGCTTCGCCAGCTGCCTGCTCACCGGGGTGCGCGCGACGGCGTGGTCGCTGATGGACGCCACCCTGCTGGACGTCGTCGTGGAGGGCGGGCGGCTCGGCGCGGTCACCGCGCACGGCTGCGAGGCGACCCGGGTCCGCCTCGGCAGGCTCCGGGCCGACTACGTCGGCCTGCGCAACGCCACGCTGGTCGACGTGACCGTGGCCGGTTGCACGATCGGCGAGCTGGACCTGGCCGGCGCGCAGCTGCGCGACGTGCGACTGGTCGACTGCACGATCGGGTCGCTGGTGCTCGAGGAGGCCAGCTGCCGGTCGGTGGACCTGCGGGGCGCCGAGGTGACCCGGCTGGACGGCGTCGCCGGGCTGCGTGGCTGCACGATCGACGGCGCCCAGCTGGTCGGCTGGGCCCCGGGGATGGCCGCCGAGCTGGGCATCACCGTCGGCTGATCAGCTCACCGCGCGTGCGTCACCGCCGCTGCAGGCCGGCCGCTGCGGCTGCGGCGGTGAGCTCCGCGAGACCGAAGGCCTGCACCGGCCCCAGCGCGCCGACGTCCCGCACCCCGCCGGCGGCGGCGCGCACCGCGCCCCGGGCGAGCAGGCCGGCGGTCAGCGCGTACGGGTCGGGGCCGGTCAGCTCGACGGTGGCCACCCGGGCTCCTGCCGGGTCGCGGACCTCGGCCAGCACCGTCGTCCGGGCGTCCGGCTGCGGCGCCGGCGCCACGGCGACCCGGGCGGCCAGCGCGTCGGCGAGCCGGGGAACGTTCCGGCGGACCCCCGGCAGCCGGGCGGCCCAGGGGGTCAGCGGCGCGAGCCGGTGGGCCACCGGGGCGGCCGGACCGAACCAGTCGAGGAAGACCCCGACCTCCTGCAGGGTCGGGGCGAGCGCCGGCAGCGTGAGGTGCTCGGAGCCGCCGACCGACAGCCCGCGCCGGACCCGTCCGCCCACCTCGAAGCGCCACAGCCGGGCCCCGGCGGGCTGCACCACCAGGCGCCCGCCGGTGAAGGCGTGGCCCGGTTCCAGCAGCACCCCGAGCAACGAGCGCAGCGTGCCGCGGGAGAACGCCTGCCCGCTCGTGCCGTCGGTGGTGTAGCCGACGTCCAGCCGGTGCGCCCGGTCCCCCGCCTCGGCGAGGGCCATCGCGCCGGCCAGCACCCCCGGCACGTAGTCGTGCCCGAACGCCGGCAGCAGCGCGGCCCCCGACCGCCGCGCCCGCGGGCCGGCGTGCTCGAACACCCGGCGCAGGAAGGGTGGCTCGCCGGTGGAGTCCAGGTACACCGCACCGGCGTCGACCGCGGCGGCCACGGCCGCCCCGCCCAGCTGCAGGAAGGGGCCGACCGTGGTCACCAGCACGTCACCGGGGCCCAGCAGCTCGCGCACCGTCGCCGGGTCGGTGACGTCGGCGGCCGCCGTCTCCAGCGGCTTGCCGTCCCCGGCCAGCCGCTCGGCGAGGGGTGCGAGCCGGGCCGGGTCGCGGCCGGCGAGCACCGGCCGGGCGCCGGCGGCCGTCAGCGCGCGGGCGGTCAGCCCGCCGGTGTGCCCGGTCGCGCCGAGCAGGACGATGCGTGCGGCCATCGCCGGACAGTAGCCAGCGCGCGCCGCGGGCGCCGCCGGTTCCGGAACCGTGCGTTCCTCTGCCGGCGCGCAGGCGTGTCGATCACCGCCCCGGGTAGCTGGGCGGCGATGAGACCGATCGGCTCACCCCCGGGACCAGTGCGCCGCGCTGCGGCCGCCGCCCTCGGGGTCGGCCTCGAGCCCGACCCGCCCGGCCAGCGCCGCGGCCTCCACCCGGGTGGCCACCTTCAGCTGTCGCAGCAGGTTGGCCACCAGCCGCTTCACCGTGCGCTCGGACACGTGCAGCGTGGTGGCGATGTCCACGGTGCTCGTGCCGGCCGACACCAGCCGCCACAGCCGGCGGTCCTCGCTGGTCAGCCGCTCGACGATGCCCTGGTCGTCGCTCGGCGCGGAGTCGGCCAGCAGCTGGCGCAGCAGCGGCTCGGGGATCACCGACCAGCCGTCGAGCACCGCCAGCAGCGGGAGCACCAGCGCCTCGGGCGTGGCGGTCTTGGGCAGGAACCCGGCCGCCCCGGCGCGCAGCGCCTCCAGCGCGGCATCCGGCTCGGCCAGCCCGGACAGCGCGATGATCCGGGTCATCGGCGCGGCCCGGCGGATGGCCGCGATCGCCCGGACGCCGCCGGGTGGCGGCATGTGCAGGTCGACGACGGCGACGTCGGCCATGTGCCGGCGGACCAGCGCCGCCCCGGCCGAGGCGTCGTCCGTCGTCCCGACGACCCGCACCCGGCCCTCGCTCACCGGCGGCAGCAGCAGCGACAGGCCGCGACTGAACAGCGGGTGGTCGTCGATGACCACCACGTCCACCGGAGGACCGTGCCCAGCCCCGGCACCGATCCCGTGTTCTCCCACGTCACTCCCTGAACGAGCTGCGCCCGGCGTGGCTGACCGACCGCACTCCCGGAGGTGCCCGTGACCCTGTCCGCCGACACACGCCCGTCCATTCCGACCGGACTGCTCACCGACCTGCTCCAGGCGGTCCGGTCCCGGCTGCGGCCCCGCCCCACCGAGCCGGTCGCCCCGGCCGACGCGCTGGTACGTGCGCTGTGCCACGACATGCGCAGCCCGCTCGCGTCGCTGGAGTCGCTGCTGGACCACCTCGACGGGAACACCCCTCCGCAGCTGGTGCAGCTGGCCCGGGACCAGGCGCACCAGCTCGCGTCCATGCTGCGCACCGCCGACGCCACCGGCGGGGCCCCCGAGCGGCGCGGCACCCGCCGGCTCGGCGACGTGGTGCGGGCCTCGGTGGCCTCCGCCGGCCTGCCCCGCGCCCAGCTCACCGTCGAGCTCGGCGAGGACGCCTGCAACGTGGTGGTGGCCGACGCCCGGGTGCAGCGGATCCTGACCAACCTGCTGGAGAACGCGCACCGGCACGGCCGTGGGGCCGCGGTGCGGCTGCGGGTGGACCGTCGGGACGTCTGGGTCGACCTCGCACTCACCCAGGCCGGCGTGCCGGCCGACCAGGTGCTCGGCCACCTGACCCGGACCGAGCCACCGGTGGACCTCACCGGGCTGGGGTTGTGGTCGGTGCAGCGCCAGACCCTCGAGCTGGGCGGCCGGCTGGCCTGGTACACCGACGACGACGGCGCCTTCACCCTCGTCGTCCGGCTGCCCGACCGTTGAACGACAGGTCGGCCCCGGCGGGCCACCGGACGGCACGGGGGTGACACCCGGCGCGGGCAGATCAGAGACGTCACCGCGAGGGCGGCGACAGCGACGACGCAGAGGAGACGCCCGTGTTCACGCACACCCACGCCCTGCAGTACGAGGCCAAGCCCGACGGCCCCGACGCCAACTACGCCCGCCGGCTCCAGGAGGTGCTCGGCGGCCAGTGGGGCGAGATGACCGTCGCCACCCAGTACCTGCTGCAGGGCTGGAACTGCCGGCTGCCCGGCAAGTACAAGGACATGCTGCTGGCCATCGGCACCGAGGAGCTGGCCCACGTCGAGATCCTGGTGACGCTGATCGACCGGCTGCTGGACCACCAGCCGCTCAAGCCGGACTCGGCCGACCACTCCAAGGAGAGCGCGGCCGCCTACGGGCAGAGCAACCCGCAGCACGCCATCGTCAACGGTGGTGGGGCCTCCTACATGGACAGCATGGGCGTGCCGTGGAGCGGCGGGTACGTGACCGCCAGCGGCAACCTGATGGCCGACTTCCACTACAACGCCACCGCCGAGATGATGGGCCGGCTGCAGGTCTCCCGGCTCTACAACATGACCGACGACCCGGGCGTGAAGGACACCCTCCGCTTCCTGATCACCCGCGACCACTACCACCAGATGCAGTGGCTGGCCGCCGCCGAGGAGCTCAAGGCGGACGGGCTGGACGGCATCCCGGTGCCGGAGGCCTACCCGCTGGAGGAGGAGCTGCCGGAGTTCGCCTACACGTTCCTCGACGCCTCCGACGGCCCCGAGGCCGCGGCCGGCCGGTGGGCGAACGGCCCGGCGCTGGACGGCACGGACAACACCATGCGGGCCGCCCCGATCGCCGCGCACGCCGACGCGCCGATCCTCCCGCCGGGTGACCCGCGCCTGTTCGGCACGCCGCCGGTGCCCGGGCAGTCGCTGCTGCAGCGCGCCAAGGACGCCCTCAAGTAGGGGGAGCTCTCCCCTGCGCCGTCGCCGTGCCGGCGCCCCGGACCCGCACCCGCACCCGCGGACCTGGGACGCCGGCACGGCGGGCCGCCCCACCTCGTTCCCGTGGAGGTCCCGCCGTGCACCTGTCCGTCCCCGCACCGCACGTTCCCGCACCGCACGTTCCCGCCCTGCACCTGTCGCTGCCCCGGCTGACCGGGCGGCGCCCGCCCGTGGCCACGGCCCTGCTGACCGCCGTCTACGCCGCGGCCGTCGTCGTGGCGCTGGCCGCGCCCGGTGCCGACACCCTGGCCGGGCTCGTCGTCCTGGCCGGCCTGACCGCCCGCTGGGCCGTGCACCGCCGCCGATCGACCGCCGGCGCGGTCGCCGTTACGACCGGGGCGGCGGACGCCGTCGTGCCGGAACCGGCCGTGGCACCCACCGCCGCCCCGGCGACCGCCGCCTGAAGCACGACGCGAGGCCCGCCCCACCAGGGACGGGCCTCGCGTGCGGCCTCGCTGCAGGGGCCCGCGGCGAACGTGCGAGCCGTGGGGGGGCAGCGAGGTCCTCTTTCAGTGCGGGACCGCCTTCTCCGCGCCGATGCCGGTCAGCGACCGGACCTCCAGCTCGGCGTACTTGTCGACGTCCGGGCGCTCCTTGGAAACCTTGGTGCCCAGCCAGCCGAGGAAGAACGACAGCGGGATGGAGACCAGGCCCGGGTTGTTCAGCGGGAACCAGGCGAAGTCCACGCTCGGGAACATCGACGTCTCCGCACCCGACACGACCGGCGAGAAGATGATCAGCCCGACGCAGACGATCAGCCCGCCGTAGATCGACCACAGCGCGCCCTGGGTGGTGAAGTTCTTCCAGAACAGCGTGTAGAGGATCGTGGGCAGGTTGGCCGAGGCCGCCACGGCGAAGGCCAGTGCGACCAGGAAGGCGATGTTCAGCCCGGCGCGCAGGGCCAGGATGCCCAGGCCGATCGAGACCGCCCCGATGACGACGGCGGTGATCCGGGCGACCTTGACCTCCCCGTTCGGCGGCACCTCGCCCTTCTTGATGACCGAGGCGTAGACGTCGTGCGCGAAGGACGCCGACGCCGTGATGGTCAGACCGGCGACGACGGCGAGGATCGTGGCGAACGCCACCCCGGCGATGATGCCCAGCAGCACGGTGCCACCGAGTTCGAAGGCCAGCAGTGGCGCCGCCGAGTTGACCCCGCCGGGTGCGCCGAGGATGGTCTCGGATCCGACCAGCGCCCCGGCGCCGTAGCCGATCACCAGGCTGAACAGGTAGAACGCGCCGATCAGCCAGATCGCCCAGACCACGGACTTCCGGGCGTCCTTGGCCGTGGGCACCGTGTAGAAGCGCATCAGCACGTGCGGCAGGCCGGCGGTGCCGAGCACCAGGGCCAGCGCCAGGCTGATGAAGTCCAGCTTCGTCGTGCCGGACAGGCCGTACCGCGCGCCCGGCTCCAGGACCTGCGGGCCCTCGGCCTCGACCGCCCCGCCCAGCAGCGAGGACAGGTTGAACCCGTACTTGCCGAGCACCCAGACGGTCATGACCAGCGCACCGGCGATGAGCAGCGTCGCCTTGATCATCTGCACGTACGTGGTGCCACGCATGCCACCGACCAGCACGTAGAAGATCATCAGCGCGCCGACGATGGCGACCACGGCCGCCTCGGCGACCGCGCCGCTCACCCCGAGCAGCAACGCCACCAGTCCGCCGGCACCGGCCATCTGGGCCAGCAGGTAGAACAGCGACACGAACAGCGTCGAGATGGCCGCGGCCGTCCGCACCGGCCCCTGCCGCATCCGGAACGCCAGGACGTCGGCCATGGTGAAGCGGGCGGTGTTGCGCATCAGCTCGGCGACCAGCAGCAGCGCCACCAGCCAGGCGACGAGGAAGCCGATCGAGTACAGGAAGCCGTCGTAGCCGTAGACGGCGATGGCCCCGGCGATGCCGAGGAACGAGGCGGCCGACAGGTAGTCACCGGCGATGGCCAGGCCGTTCTGGGTGCCGGTGATGTTGCGCCCGGCTGCGTAGTAGTCGGCGGCGCTCTTGTTGTTGCGGCTCGCCCGGAAGGTGATGAACAGCGTGATGACGACGAAGGCGCCGAAGATCGAGATGTTGATCGTCGGGTTGCCGATGGTGCCGCCCTCGGCGGCGAGCAGGTCAACCACGGGGAGGCTCCTCGGTACGGTCCGGGCCGGCGAACTCGTGGGCCTCGAGACGGTTGCGCATCTCGTCGGAGATGGGGTCGGTGTTCTTGCTCGCGTGCCGGACGTAGAGCTGGGTGATCACGAAGGTCGAGACGAACTGTCCCAGCCCCAGCAGGATGCCGAGGTTGACGTTGCCGAAGACCTCGGTGGACATGAAGTCCTGGGCGTAGGTCGAGAGCAGCACGTAGAGCAGGTACCAGGCGAGGAACGCCACGGTCATCGGGACGGCGAAGCTGCGGAACTTGCGGCGCAGCTCGGCGAACTCGGGCGAGTCCTGGGCGGCGCGGTACTCCGCCGGACTCAACAGCTTGCGTTCTGGCTGGGTCACGGGACGCCTTCCGTGTGCGTGGCCTGAGGAGTGATCGCCGTCACTTTAGGCGGCCCGCCCACCGGCGGGCAGCGGCCGGGTTCCGGAAAGTGATCGATAAGTGACCGGGAAGCCTTCCGGAACCAGCCCGGTCGACCCGGACCGGGCCGCCCCGCCGATCAGACCGGGACGGCGAAGGCCCCGGACACCTCGTTCCGGTGCGCGGCCAGCAGCCGCCACAGCGCCCCGGCGAGCACGAGCAGCGCGCAGCCGGCGACGACGAAGACCGCCGGCACGCTCGTGACGCCGGCCAGCAGGCCACCGGCCAGCGCACCGAGCGGGATCCCGCCCCAGACCAGGGTGCGGTAGGCGCCCTGCACCCGGCCGAAGAGCTCCTCCGGGATCAGCGCCTGCCGCAGCGACATGGTCAGCACGTTCCAGAAGAGCACTCCGGCCGCCCCCACCCCGAGCAGCACCCCGGCGACGACGCCGTGGGTGGTCAGCCCCAGCGCGAGGGTCATGGCCGCGGCCAGGCCGGCGCCCAGGACCAGCGTGGCGGAGCGCCCGATCCGGGCGGCCAGCGGAGCGGCGGCGAGCCCGCCGAGCACCGCGCCCACCCCGGAGGCGGTGAGCAGCAGCCCGAACCCGGCCTCGCCGATCCGCAGGGTCTCCAGCGCGTAGAGCACCAGGACGCCGGTGGTCATCGACTGCAGCAGCGACGTCGTCGCCGACACCGCGGTGAGCCCGCGGAGGAACCGGTGCCGCCACAGCCAGGCGACGCCCTCGGCGACGTCCCGGCGGATGGTGGTCGGCGGCCCCGCGGCGAGCCTCCCCGGCCGGTGGTTGCCGGCGATGCCCAGCACCAGGACGGCGCCGAGCAGGAACGCCCCGCTGGTGGTCAGCAGCGGCGCGGCGACGGCGAGGGCGAACAGCAGCGACCCCAGCGGCGCGCCGACGAACGCCTGGCTGGCCTCCTCGGCGACGGTGATCAGCCCGTTGCCGCGATCGAGCTGGTTGCGGTGGACGACCTGCGGCAGCATCGCCCGGGCCGCGCTGTCGTACACCGTCTCGGCTCCGCCGACGACGAAGGCGACGACATAGAGCACGGGCAGCGAGAGCGCGCCGGCGAGCACGGTCGCGGCCAGCGCGGCCAGCGCCAGGGCCCGCACGGTGTTGGCCGCGGCCATCGCCCGCTTCCGGTCCACGCGGTCCACCACCGCCCCGGCCGGCAGCGCGAACAGCAACCAGGGCAGGAAGGCCAGCGAGGTCAGCGCGGCGACCAGCACCGGGTCGCGGGTCAGCGTCGCCGCGAGCAGCGGCAGCGCCACCCGGTTCACCCCGTCGGCCAGGTTGGACGACGCGCTGGCGGCGAACAGCCGCCAGAACGCCGGGCCGAGGGAGCGGGACACGCCCGAACCCTGCCAGCCCCGGCGGTGTCCCCGGCACGCGCCGCGCGGAACGGGAGGGGACACCACCGGCACGCTGCCGACGGGGTCATCCCGGGGTGGGACCGGCGGCTCACCCCGCAGGACGACGACGCCGCCTCCCGCGCTACCTAAGGTCGGCAGCATGGACCAGCCGCTGCCCGAACGTCTGGCGGCCCGGCTCCGCAGGCACCCGTTCGCCGTCGACGTCGCGATCGCCGCGGCGCTGGTCCTGGTCGCGCTGCTGTTCCAGGACGGCACGCTCGACGGGGACACGCCGCTGGTCATCCTGCTGCTGCTGGCCCCGCTGGCCTGGCGCCGGCGGGCACCGGTCCCGGCGGCCGGCGTGGTCGTCGCCGTCGGGCTCCTGCAGCTCGTCATCGTCGACGACTTCCTGTTCGCCGACGTCGCCGCGCTGGTCATGGTCCACGCGCTCGCCGCCTACGCGCCCCGCTGGGCCGGCCGCGCCGGGCTGGGAGCCGGCCTCGTCGGCGCGGTGCTGGCGTCGGCCCAGTACTTCAGCGCCGGCGACGTCTACACCTTCGCAGCCAACGCCGGTGCGATCGGGGTGACCGTGGTCGCCGCCTGGGCGCTGGGCGACCTGCGCCGCGCCCGGCTGCAGCAGCTCGCCGGCCTGCAGGAGCGGGCCCGGCTGCTCGAGCTGGAGCGGGAGCAGGAGATGCGGCTGGCGGCGACCGCCGAGCGGGCCCGGATCGCCCGGGAGATGCACGACGTCGTCGCCCACTCCCTGTCGGTGGTGATCGCGCAGGCCGACGGCGGCCGGTACGCGGGGCGGTCCGACCCGGCCGCCGCGGCCGGCGCCCTGGAGGCGATCGCGGCCACCGGCCGGCAGGCGCTGACCGACATGCGCTCCCTGCTCGGGGTGCTCCGCGACGGCGGCGGCGAGGAGTACGCGCCCCAGCCCGACGTCGCGGCGATCGACCAGTTGGTCGCCGACGTGCGGGCCAGCGGCCTGGACGTCGACCTGATCGTGGAGGGCACGCCGCAGCCGCTGCCGGCCGGTCCGCAGCTGGCGGCCTACCGGATCGTGCAGGAGTCGCTGACCAACGTGCTCAAGCACGCGGGCCCGGCGAGCCGCGCCTGGGTGCGGCTGCACTGGCGGCCGGACGGGCTGGAGCTGGCGGTGCTGGACGACGGGCGGGGCGCCTCGGCCGGGTTCGCCGAGCGCGACACCGAGGTGCTGGACGGCGCGTCGGGGAACCGGCCGCGCACCGGGCACGGCCTCGGCGACGGGCTCGGGCAGGGGCTGCTGGGCATGCGGGAGCGGGCCGAGCTGCACGGCGGCCGGCTGACCGCCGCGCCGCGCACCGGCGGCGGCTTCGGGGTGCACGCCCTGCTCCCCTACCGTCCTCCCCGATGAACAGCAGCCCGATCCGCGTCGTCCTCGTCGACGACCAGCAGCTGGTCCGGGCCGGCTTCCGGATGGTCATCGACTCCCAGCCCGACCTGACCGTGGTCGGCGAGGCCGGGGACGGCGCCGCGGCGGTCGACGTGCTGCGCCGGACGGCGGCCGACGTGGTGCTGATGGACGTCCGGATGCCGGGTACCGACGGCATCGCCGCCACCGGGCAGGTCGCCGCGCTGCCCGACCCGCCGCGGGTGGTCGTGCTGACCACCTTCGACCTCGACGAGTACGTGGTGGCCGCGATCGGCGCCGGGGCCAGCGGGTTCCTGCTCAAGGACGCGCAGCCGGAGGAGCTGCTCGCCGCGGTGCGCACCGTGCACGCCGGCGAGGCGGTGATCGCGGCCAGCTCCACCCGGCGGCTGCTGCAGCACGTCGCACCGATGCTGCGCGGTTCGGCCGCGTCGGTGGCGGCCCCGGCCGACGACCGGTCGCTGGCCGAGCTGACCCCCCGGGAGCGCGAGGTCCTGGAGCTGATGGCCTACGGCGCGACCAACACCGAGATCGCCGGGCGGCTGTTCGTCAGCGAGGCCACGGTGAAGACCCACGTGGGGCGGGTGCTGGCCAAGACCGGCTCCCGGGACCGGGTGCAGGCCGTGGTGCTGGCCTACCGCACCGGCCTGGTGGCCCCGGCCGACCTGCTCCGCGACGCGACGAGCTGACGAGCAGCCGCGTGTAAGGAACGATAATGCCGCATAACGTTCTTCCATACACGCTTTGAGGATGAGTTACAGATGGATCCGGTGCTCAATCCGTACAGACCAGGTGCAGGGCGACGGCCACCGTTGTTGGCCGGCCGGGAGTCGACGCTCCAGGCGTTCGAGGTACTGCGCAGGCGGGCCGAGGAGTTTGGCGAGGGCGATCGCAGCTGGGTCCTCAACGGGCTTCGCGGCGTCGGTAAGACGGCGTTGCTCAACGAACTGCTGGCCCGCGCCAACGAGCGTCAGTGGATCACCGCGAAGGTCGAGGCCGGGGCAGGGACGGCGCTGCCCGTGGCGCTGAGCCAATCGCTCGTGCGAGCCACCCGGACGGCGACGGGGGCGCACCCCGGTGGAGGGCTGCAGCGGTGGCTGGGCGTACTCAAGTCGTTCAGCCTCAAGGTCGACCCCAGTGGGGCAGTCGGTGTCGGGGTGGACGTGGAACCGCTTCGCGGACTGGCTGACACAGGCCGATTCGGTGATGACCTCGCGATGCTGATGGAGGTCCTTGGCGACACCGCTCGGACACTCGGGATCGGAGTGCTCGTCCTCGTGGACGAGCTACAAGAAGCGGCGCCGGACGAGCTGCAGGCCATCAACACGGCGATCCACCACCTGGGTCAGCAGGATTCGCCGCCACCAGTCACCTTCGTCGGCGCAGGACTTCCCTCCCTGCCTGCTCAGCTGGCGGACGCGACCAGCTATGCCGAACGGCTCTACGACTACCGACCCATCGGGCTGCTGGGGGAGGACGCGGCACGGGCCGCACTGGTCGTGCCCGCTTCTGCTCGAGACGTCCTCTGGGACGAAGATGCCATCTCAGCAGCGCTGACGACGGCCGGCGGCTATCCCTACTTCCTGCAGTCAGTCGGCAAGCACGTATGGGACCAGGCGCGCTCGACACCGATCACGGCCGAGGACGTGGACATCGGGCTCGCGGATGCACGGCGCGAGGTCGACGACGGGCTCTACCGGTCACGCTGGGAACGGGCCACGCCCGCACAGCGGGATCTCCTGCGCGCCTTGGCTGTCCTCGGAGCGGCCGACCCCGCCTCCATCGCGGACATCGCCCGACACATGCGCAAGGCCAGGACATCAGACCTCTCCGTGGCGCGGATCGAGCTGATCAAGAAGGGTCTCGTGTACGCGCCTGAACGAGGACTGCTCGCGTTCACCGTTCCGGGCATGCACGACTTCGTCGATCGACAGGCGTGACCGTCGGCAGGTCGACCACCGTCGTCCCACCCGCGCTTCGATCGCCTCGACGAAAGACCTGCCTGCCCTACGACCGGGGGATGACGTCGGGTCAGCCCTGGAGGGCAGTCGGGACGGCGCCGAGACCAGCCCGTGCGGCGACGCCGGCGAACGCCTCCGCAGGAGAACGTGATCACGTCCCGATCACCGCCTCTGGAGGCCCTTGTGTCCGTACCCCTGATGACCGTTCCGGGTGAGCCCACGGCGTCGCTGTCCGCCGCCGTCCGCGCCACCGGCCTGCGCAAGATCTACGGCTCCGGTGAGACGGCGGTGCACGCGCTCGCCGGGGTCGACGTCGCCTTCGACCGTGGCGCCTTCACCGCGATCATGGGCCCCTCCGGCTCGGGCAAGTCGACCCTCATGCACTGCCTGGCCGGCCTCGACGCCGCCACCGCCGGCCAGGTCTGGCTGGGCGATACCGAGCTCACCGGCCTGCGCGACGACCAGCTGACCAGGCTGCGTCGCGAGCGGATCGGCTTCGTCTTCCAGTCGTTCAACCTGCTGCCCGTGCTCGACGCGCAGGACAACATGCTGCTGCCGATGCAGCTGGCCGGGCAGCGCCCCGACCGGGAGTGGATGGACGCCGTCATCGGCCGGCTCGGCCTGCGGAACCGGCTCGGGCACCGCCCGCACGAGCTCTCCGGTGGCCAGCAGCAGCGCGTGGCCGTGGCCCGGGCGCTGCTCCCCCGCCCCGACGTCGTCTTCGCCGACGAGCCCACCGGCAACCTGGACTCCTCCGCCGGCGCCGAGGTGCTGGGCCTGCTGCGCTCCAGCGTCCGGGAGACCGGCCAGACCGTCGTCATGGTCACCCACGACCCGGTGGCTGCCGCCTACGCCGACCGGGTCGTGCTGCTGGCCGACGGCCGGCTCGCCGGCGAGGTCCACCAGCCGACCACCGACGCGATCATCAACGCGCTGCGCGGACTGGGGCACTGAGACCGATGCGAGCAGTGACCCTGGCGAGCATCCGGGCGCACCTGCCCCGGCTGGTCGCCGCCACCCTGGCGATCGTCATCGCCGTCGGCTTCGTCGTCGCCACCCTGGTGCTCAACCGGACCGCGAGGTCGACCGTCCTGGAGGCGGCCGGCGCGCAGTACGTCGACACCGACGTCGTGGTCACCTCCGGCGACGGCACCGGCCTGACCGACGAGGTCGACGCCGTGGCGGCGCTGGACGGCGTGCAGGCGGTCGACCCCACCTGGCAGACGTCCGTGCAGGCCGTCGCCCCCGGGCGCACCGGTGCCCAGTACCTGCTGGTGGAGTCCGTGGCCACCGACCCGGCGCTGCGCTGGCAGCAGCTGGCCGACGGCTCGCTGCCGGTGCGACCGGGCGAGGTCGCGGTCAGCGAGCGCGTCGGCGCCGGCGTCGGCGACGTCCTCCCGGTGACCACCTACGACGTCGACGGCGTCGGGACGACGGTCGACGCGACCGTGACCGGCGTCGTCGACCTCCGCGGCGACCCCACCGCCGGCCTCTACGGGCGGGCGTACACCACCGCCGACCAGGCCCGGGCCTGGGGCGCGGTGGACCCGACCGAGCTGCGCATCGCCGGCGCTCCCGGCACCGACCCGGCCGCGCTGGCCGGCGAGGTGCGCGCCACGCTACCCACGGACGTGACCGTGCGCACCGGAACCGAGCAGGCCGCGGCGCAGGCCGCCCAGCTGACCGGGAACTCCGACGTCCTGACCGTGGTCCTGCTGGTCTTCGCCACCGTCGCGGTGCTGGTCGCCGGGCTGGTGATCGCCAACACCTTCGCCGTGCTGCTCGCCCAGCGCACCCGCGACCTGGCGCTGCTGCGCTGCATCGGGGCCACCGCCCGGCAGGTGCGCCGCAGCGTGCTCGGCGAGGCGGCGCTCACCGGGCTCGCCGCCTCCGCGCTGGGGGTGCTCGCCGGCATCGGCCTGGCGGCCGCCGTCTCGACGGTCGTGGCCTCCACCGACTCGCCCATCCCGCTGTCCGGGCTCTCCGTGCCGGTCTCCGCCGTGCTGGTCGGCCTCGCCGTCGGCACCCTCACCACGCTGGTCGCCGCGCTGGCCCCGGCCCGTGCCGCGACCCGGGTGGCGCCGCTGGCCGCGCTGCGGCCGGTCGACCCGGCACCACTGCGCTCGAGGGGCGGCGTCCTGCGGCTCGTCCTCGGCCTGCTGCTCCTGGTGCCCGGCGCCGCCCTCATGGGGGTGGGCGTCGTGCTGCCGAACATCCTGATCGCGCTGCCCGGTGGCGTGCTGAGCTTCCTGGGCGTCGTGCTGCTCGCCCAGCGGGCCGTACCGCCGGTGGTCGCCGCGGCCGGCCGGCTGCTCGGCCGGTTCGGTGGGGTGCCCGGCAAGCTGGCCACCGGCAACGCCACCCGCAATCCCCGCCGGACGGCGGCCACCGCCACCGCGCTGCTCATCGGCGTCACGCTGACCACGGCGATGGTGGTCGGCGCCTCCTCCACCCGGGCCACGGCGCAGGCAGGCCTGGCCGCGGCGTACCCGACGGATGTGATCGTCGACGGCAGCGGCACCCCGCTGCCGGCGTCGCTGCAGGGCCAGCTGGAATCGGTCGACGGCGTCGTGGCCACCACCACGCTCACCGGCGCGACGCTCACCGGGCCGGACGGCGCGGAGACCTGGGCCGCCGGGATCGACCCCGGGCAGGCCCGGCCGGTGCTGCGCTCGACGGCCGACACGACGCTGCCCGCGCCGGGCCAGGTGGTCGTGCCCGGATGGACCACCGACGCCTGGCAGTCGCAGGTCGGGAACCCGGTCACGCTGACCGCCGGCGACCGCTCCCGCACGCTGACCGTGGTGGCCGGGGAGACCGGCTCCCCGCTGCTGAACACCGTGGACCTCCAGGCGCTGGTGCCCGGTGCGCCGGACGCCACGGTCTGGCTGCGGCTGGCCGACGACGCCGACCAGACCGCGGCGATCGACGAGATCACCGACCTGGCCGGGGCCGCGGTGCCCACCGCGTTCGTCACCGGCGTGGCCAGCGAGCGGGCCGCGCTGGACTCGGTGCTCGACGTGCTGCTGCTGATCGTCACCGGCCTGCTGGGTGTGGCCGTGGTGATCGCGCTGATCGGGGTGGGCAACACGCTGGCCCTGTCGGTGGTCGAGCGGCGCCAGGAGAGCGGGCTGCTGCGGGCCCTCGGGCTGACCCGCGGCCAGCTGCGCGGGCTGCTGGCCTGGGAGGCGGTGCTGGTCGCCGGCGTGGCCGCGGTGCTCGGCGTCCTGCTCGGCGGGGTCTACGGGCTGGTCGGTGCGGCGTCGGTGCTCGGCGAGCTGGGGGAGATCGTGCTGAGCGTGCCCTGGCTGCAGGTGGCCGCGATCGTCGTCGTCGCGACGGTGGCCGGGCTGCTGGCCTCGGTGCTCCCGGCCCGCCGCGCGGCGCGGACGCCGCCGGTCGCCGCCATCGCCGGCTGCTGAAGGACCCTGGGAGCGCCCTGACCCCGCGCTCCACGAGGCCGGCGGGCGGGGGATGCTGGCGGACGTGTCCTCCGCTCTCCCGCCCGCCCTCCGCGGCGCCGTCCTGCCCGCCGCGCTCGCCCTCGCCGTC
The DNA here is from genome assembly GCA_019779905.1 of Modestobacter lapidis. Lineage (GTDB taxonomy): Bacteria > Actinomycetota > Actinomycetes > Mycobacteriales > Geodermatophilaceae > Modestobacter > Modestobacter lapidis. Next base: position 143,821 of record JABAKE010000008.1, read on the forward strand.
GCCGTGCCGGTGAGCTGGGTGGCCCGGGCCGCCTGGGGCCTGCCGACCGCCCTGGGGGCCGGCCGGCGGCGGCTGCGGCCCACGGTCACCGGCTCCCCGCACTTCAGCGAGGGCAGGTTCCACAACACCCTGCCCACCCCGGTGCTGCCCCCGACCAGCGCCCGCACGGGCCTGCTGCGGCAGATGCACGACGAGCGGCACGTCGGCCTCCCGGCCGCGCCGGTGCCGGTGGTGCCCGCCGCGTTCCCCGCGGCGGCCGGCGACCTCGCGGTCACGTGGTTCGGGCACTCCAGCGCCCTGCTGGAGGTCGACGGCCGCCGCGTGCTCGTCGACCCGGTGTGGAGCGAGCGGGTGTCGCCGTCCCCGCTGGTGGGCCCGCGCCGGCTGCACGGGCCGCCCGCGCCGATCGACGCCCTGCCGCCGGTCGACGCGGTGCTGATCAGCCACGACCACTACGACCACCTCGACCTGCCGACGATCCGGGCGCTGGTGCGCGGGCAGTCCGCGCCGTTCGTCGTCCCGACCGGCATCGGCGTCCACCTGCGCGGCTGGGGCGTGCCCGAGGAGCGCATCGTCGAGCTGTCGTGGGACGACGCCACCACGGTCGCCGGGCTCACCCTGACCTGCACCGAGGCCCGGCACTTCTCCGGCCGCTTCCTGGCCCGCGACACCACCCTCTGGGCGTCCTGGGCGATCGCCGGGCCGCGGCACCGGGTCTACTTCGGCGGCGACACCGGCTACACCCCGGCCTTCGCCGGCATCGGGGCCCGGCTGGGGCCCTTCGACCTGACCCTGCTCCCGATCGGCGCCTACAACGACGCCTGGAAGCACATGCACATGACGCCGGAGGAGGCGCTGCGCGCGCACGGCGACGTCGGCGGCCGGGTGCTCGTGCCGGTGCACTGGGCGACGTTCAACCTGGCGTTCCACCGCTGGGCCGAACCCGTGCAGCGGCTGGCCGCCGGCGCCCTGCGCAGCGGCGTGCAGCTGGTCGTGCCGCGGCCGGGCGAGCGGGTCGACGTGCTGGCCCCGCCCCCGCTGGCCGACTGGTGGTCGGCCGTCGGGTCCGGGAACGACGCACCGGCCGCGCGGCCGGCCGGCCCGGCCGCCCGGACGCCACGGGCGCGGCGCTAGCCGACCAGCAGCGCGCTCCGGTCCGATCGGGTCAGCGCCCGGGCGGTCAGGGCCACGACGACGATGGCCGCCGCGCTGATCGCGGCCACGCTGACCGGGCGTGGGCCGCCGGCCGCGGCGATGGCGACCAGACCCCAGACCACGGCGGCGGCGAACGGCCCGGCGGCGACGTAGGAGCCGAGGACCACCGCCGCGGCGATGCCGGCGACCAGCACCAGCGCCGCCACCGCCCACGCCCGGGACGCCAGGGTCGTGGGTGAGATCCCCAGGGCCACCCCGGTGCTGCCCACGTTGGCCACCGGCGCCACGGTCACCCAGCCCAGCAGCAGCCCGGTGACGGCCCGCGGCAGCAGCCGGGCCGGCCCGTCCACCGGCACCGTCTGCAGGCGGATGTAGGCGACCGCGGCCGCCGCGGTGATGCCGAAGATGAGCACCTGCGCCACGTACAGCCAGACCCCGCCCTGCGGGTAGACGACCTCCCAGACCGCGTTGCCGGCGAACGCCGCCGCCAGCGGCCAGCCGGTGCGCCGGTGCACCTCGCGGTCCCGCTGGGCGGGCAGCGCCTGGTACACCGCCCAGGCCAGCGACCCGGCGAAGATCAGCCCCCAGATGCTGAAGGCCCAGCCGGCCGGGGTCACCAGCGAGCGGGTGTCGCCGCTGACGTCGCCGACGCTGCGGCCGGCGAGCGCCGAGCCCAGCGGGCTGCCGACGATCTGGGCGACGGCTGCTGCGACCACCGCGACGATCCGGGGGGTGTCCCTCATCGGTTCCTCCTCGTTCCGCGCGGCCGTCGGAGCCGGCCACGTCCTCCTCCGGCCGCTACCCGGTCAGCGTGGCCAGCACCCGGGGGAGGTCGGTGAGATCGGTGATCTCGTGCTGCGGCTGCGGCCCGTCCGGGTCGACGCGGTGGCCCGGCCGCTCGACCCGGACGACGGTGAGCCCGGCCTCCAGCGCCCCCCGGGTGTCGCGGGCCGACGCCGGTACGTGCACGTCGACCCCCGCCCCGGCCGCCCGCCGGTAGAGCCGGGCGGCGGGCTTGTAGGCACCCAGCCGCTGGCTGGTGAGGACCGCGGCGTCGTCGGACAGCTCCGCGACCAGCGGCGCCACCCGGGTGCGGGCGAACAGGTCGTCGTCGACGTTGGAGAGCACACCCACCCGGTGGGACCGGGCAACCTCGGGCAGGGCGGCCGCCACGTCCGGCCACAGCGGCCAGTCGGCGAGGGTGCCCAGCAGCGTTCCGGTGTCGGCCGCCGCGTCGTCGTCGGTGGCGAGGCCGCGGGCGGCGTAGGTGGCGGCGAGCGCGCGGCGGCTGTGCTCGGCGAAGGAGACCCAGGGAGCGCCGTCCCCGGCGGGGGTGTCCTTCTGGCCGGCCTTGCTGCGGGTGTCCCACTCGTCGTAGAGGTCGGTTCCCGGCACGCTCCAGCCGTGGGTCGCGGCAATCGCCGACAGCGCGGCCGAGCCACCGGTGCGCGCGTCGATCAGCGCGCTGAACAGGTCGAAGGTCACCCATGCCATGGGGCCATGGTCCACGCTGACGGTTGATCGTGCCGGTTCACGGGCACCACCCGGACGACGATCCAGCCCGGGTCGACCAGGAGGACCGACATGCCCGGCCACCGCCGCGACAACGACCCCGACGATCCCACCCGCGGGCAGGACGCCGTCCCTGGCGCCGCAGCGCCTGGCGGGGCGGCCCCGGGAGGCGACGCGCACGGCAGCACCGCGGTGAGCGGCCCCCCGGCGGATCCGCCGACGCTGGTCCAGCCCGCCGTGGCCCCGACCGACCGGACGCCGACCGCCCCCGTCGCCCCGGTCGCGCCGGTCGCGCCGGTCGCGCCGGTGGCCGGGTCCACGGGGCCGCCCGTCCAGGACACCGGCTTCCACCCGGCGCCGACGGCCGGCCGCGCGGAGGTGGTCGCCGCCCAGCGGGCCGAGTACGGCGGGATCTCCTGGGGCTCGGCGTTCTTCGGCTGGCTGTCGGCCAACGGGGTCGCCGTCCTGCTCATCGCGCTGCTGTCGGCCCTGGGCGTGGCGTTCGGCCTCACCGCGGGCGTGGACGACGCCCGGTCGGCCACCGACCAGGCCACCAGCGGCATCGGCCTGGGCGCGGGCATCGCGCTGCTCGTCGCGCTGTTCCTGGCCTACCTGGCCGGTGGGTACGTGGCCGGCCGGATGGCCCGCTTCGACGGCGCCAAGCAGGGCGTCGCGGTCTGGGTGATCGGCCTGCTCGCCGTGCTGCTGCTGGCGCTGGCCGGGTTGGTCTTCGGCTCGCAGTACAACGTGCTGTCCGAGCTGGACCTGCCGCGCATCCCGATCGACGAGGGCAGCGCGACCACCGCCGGGGTCATCGCACTGGTCGCCGTCCTGGTGGTCACCCTGGTGGCCGCCGTCCTGGGCGGGCTGCTCGGCGCCCGGTACCACCGCAAGGTCGACAAGGTCGGCTTCGACCACTGAAGAAGGACGGGGCCGGGTCCTTCATTTCAGGAACTTGGACAGCCGGCGGTCGGCCAGCGGCTTGCCGCCGGTCTGGCAGGTCGGGCAGTACTGCAGCGACGTGTCGGCGAAGCTGACCTCGCGCACCGTGTCGCCGCACACCGGGCAGGGCAGCCCGGTCCGGGCGTGCACCGTCAGCCCCGAGCGCTTCTCGCCCTTCAACGTCGCGGCGCGCTGACCGACCTGCCGGGCGAGGGCGTCGGCGAGCGTGCCCTGCATCGCGTCGTGGAGACGGACCAGTTCGTCGTCGCTGAGCCGGTCGGCGGGCTTGAACGGCGAGAGCCGCGCGGCGTGCAGGATCTCGTCGGAGTAGGCGTTGCCGATGCCGGCGATCAGCGTCTGATCGGTGAGCGCGCCCTTGAGCTGCCCGTGTTTCCCGGCCAGCAGCGCGGCGAACTGCTCGCGGTCCACGGCCAGCGCGTCCGGGCCGAGCCGGGCCACCCCGGGGACGTCGGTCACCGACCGGACGACGTACACCGCCAGCCCCTTGCGGGTGCCCGCCTCGGTGAGGTCGAACCCGTCGGGCAGCCCGCCGTCCTCGGCCGGGCTCAGGTGCACCCGGAGCGCGAGCGGCCCCTTCCCCGGCTTGGGCGGTGCGGAGGGCAGCGCGGTGCGCCAGTGCAGCCAGCCCGCCCGGGCCAGGTGGACGACCAGGTGCAGCCCGGAGACATCGAGGTCGAGGAACTTGCCCACCCGTGAGGCGCCGGTGAGCTCGAGCCCGCCGAGCGCCGACAGCGGCGGGTCGAAGGTCTTGATGGCCTGGACGGCGGCGAGGTCCACCCGCGTCACGACTCGGCCGACGGCGTTCTCCCGCAGGAACGCCGCCAGCGCCTCCACCTCGGGCAACTCGGGCACCCGGCCATGATCCACGCCGGACCCCACCTGCGGACCCGCCGTCCCCCCGAAGGGCCAAAGTCGCGACTTTGGCCCTTGGGTCAGCCGACGGCGGCGGCCATCCGCTCCACGATCGTCGTGAGCACCGGTCGCGGGGTGGCCAGGTTCAGCCGCACGTGACCGGCTCCCGGCGGCCCGCACTCCAGCCCCTCGACCAGCGCGACACCGGCCCGCTCGAGGAAGAACGCGCCGGGCGGCCCCTCGATCGGGAGCTCGCGGCAGTCCAGCCAGGCCAGGTAGGTGCCCTCCGGCGGGGTGTACCGCACCTGCGGCAGGTGCTCGGCGAGCAGGTCGGCCAGCAGCCGCCGGTTGCCGTCCAGGTAGTCGAGGACGCCGGCCAGCCACGGGCCGCCCCCGGTGTACGCGGCGGTGTTCGCCAGCACGCCCAGGGTGGCGGCGCCGTGCGCGGCGACGTGCCCGACCTCGGCCCAGTGCGCGGCGTCCGCCTCGTTGGACACCAGGAACTGGGCGGCCTTGAGCCCCGGCAGGTTCCATGCCTTGGACGCCGACGTGGCGGTGACCGTGTGCGCCGCGGTGACCGGGGACAGCGACGCGTAGGGCAGGTGCCGCGCCCCGGGGTGCACCAGCGGCGCGTGGATCTCGTCGCTGAACACCCGGGCGCCGTGCCGGTGCACCACCTCGGCGAGGGCCAGCTGCTCGGTGGCGCTGAACACCCGGCCGGTGGGGTTGTGCGGCTGGACGTGCACCAGCAGCCGGCCACCGGCGGCGAACGCCCGGTCCAGCCCGTCGAGGTCGTGGACCGGCCGTCCGTCCGGCCCGGGAACCATCGGCACCTGGATGGTGTCCCGGCCCAGCAGGCCGGGCAGCCAGAGGAACGGCATGTAGGCCGGGGTGGGCAGCACGACCGGCGAGCCGGGCGGGCTGAAGTGCTCGACGGCGGCCTGCAGCCCGGCGAGGACGTCGGGCAGCGGCGTCACCCACTCGGCCGGCAGGTCCCAGCCGTGGTGCTGCCGCTGCCAGTCCGCGCACGCGCGGGCCATGTCGAGGGCGGCCGCGTCGGGCAGGTAACCGAAGGCCGCGGCATCGACCGCGGCGTGCAGGGCCCGGGTGACGGCGGGCGCGGTGCCGAAGTCCATCTCGGCGACGAAGGCACCGATCGCCGGGCCGTACCGGGTCCACTTCAGGCTGCCCGCCGAGCGCAGCGCGTCCTCGGTGAGCGCGTCGAAGGCGGTGGGCGGCCCCTCGGTCAGCTGGTGACCCCCCGGTCCTCGTCGAGGTCGACCGTCGCCCCGGGCTCGGACCGGGCCTCCTCCGCGACGGCGGCGGCCACCGCCGGGGTGACGGCGGGGTCGAAGACGCTCGGGATGATGTAGTTCTCGTTGAGCTGGTCGTCGCGGACGACGGCGGCCAGCGCGTCGGCCGCGGCCAGCAGCATGCCCGGGCGGATCTCCTTGGCCCGGGCGTCGAGCAGCCCGCGGAAGACACCGGGGAAGGCCAGCACGTTGTTGATCTGGTTGGGCAGGTCGGAGCGGCCCGAGGCGACGACGGCGGCGTACTTCCGCGCGCCCACCGGGTCGACGTCCGGGGTCGGGTTGGCCATCGGGAAGACCACCGCCCGCTCGTTCATCCCGGCCAGCGACTCGGCCTGCAGCACGTTGGCCGCGCTCACGCCGATGAACACGTCTGCACCGACCAGCGCGTCGGGCAGCTCACCCCGGCGGCAGCCGGGGTTGGTGCGCCGGGCGAGGTCGAGCTTGGCGGGGGAGAGCCGCTCGTCGTCGGGGGAGAGGATGCCCTCCCGGTCCCAGACCAGCACGTTGGTGGCGCCGGCGGCCAGCAGCAGCGAGACGATCGCCGTGCCGGCCGCACCGCCGCCGGCGACCACGATCGCCACGTCCTCGAGCTGCTTCTCCACGACCCGCAGCGCGTTCCGCAGCGCGGCCAGCACGCAGATCGCCGTCCCGTGCTGGTCGTCGTGGAACACCGGGATGTCGAGCTTCTCGCGCAGCCGGGCCTCGATCTCGAAGCAGCGCGGCGCGGAGATGTCCTCCAGGTTGATCCCGCCGAAGCCGGGGGCGATCAGCTCGACGGTGCGCACGATCTCGTCGACGTCCTGGGTGTCCAGCGCGATCGGCCAGGCGTCGATGTCGGCGAACCGCTTGAACAGCGCGGCCTTGCCCTCCATGACCGGCATCGAGGCTCCCGGGCCGATGTCACCGAGGCCGAGCACCGCCGAGCCGTCGGTGACGACCGCGACGGTGTTGCCCTTGATGGTCAGCCGGCGGACGTCCTCGGGGTGCTCGGCGAGCGCCATGCAGACCCGCGCCACGCCGGGGGTGTAGGCCATCGAGAGGTCGTCGCGGGTCTTCAGCGGAACCTTGGAGGCGACCTCGATCTTGCCGCCGAGGTGCAGCAGGAAGGTGCGGTCGCTGACCTTGTGCACGTGCACGTTGTCGACGCCATCGAGGGCGGCCACCACCTCCTCGGAGTGCGCTGCATCCGCGGCCGAGCAGGTCACGTCGACGGTCAGGCCGTCGGGCCGGGACTCCACCACGTCGATCGCGGTGACCGCGCCGCCGGCGCTGCCGACGGCGGTCGCGATGCGGCCGATGCTGGACGGGTCGCCGTCGGCGGAGAGCCGGACGGTGATCGAGTAGGACGCCGAGGTGACCGGGCCGCGCACGGGGGCTGCGGCAGCGGTGCCGTTCTGGATGTCGATGCTCATGGCACGTGCATCCTGACACTCCTGCCGCTTACTTTCCATTACGCGGGCCGGCTATCCCGCTTGGTGGAAACCACAAGGCCCATCGACCTCACTGGGCACCGCGTGGGGTCAGGGCCGCTGCAACCGCGGCGGCCGCAGCTCCAGCAGGGCGTCCGTGTCGGCCGCGGCCGCCAGCGCGGTCGCCCACGCGGTCAGGCCGCGGGCATCCACGCCGAGCAGGTCGGCCACCCCGGCCGCCGGACCGAGCGACGCGACCCCGCGGGCCAGCAGCGTCTGCGCGCCGGCGCGATTGCCCCGCGCGGCGTGGGTCAGCCCGACGGCCAGCTGAGCCAGGCCCCGCCACAGGTCGCGCTGCTCGGCCGGCCCGGTCTTCCAGGCGTCCTCGAGCACCTCGTGGGCGTGGAAGGGGCGGCCGGCGTCGAGCAGCTCCTGCGCCGCGGCCAGCGTCTCCGCCGGCGTCCGGACGACGCCCTCCGGAGCGCGCTCCTCCCCGGCCGCACCGTGCGGCAGCGGCCGGCCGAGCGCGTCGCGGGGGCGGGCGCTGCGCGCCCGCCCCTCGGCGTCCCGGTCCCGGTCGGCGTCCCGGTCAGCGGCCCGGGGCCGGTCCGGCGTGGCCACCGCCGGTCACTCCAGGACGGTGGTGAGCCGCACGTGCACGCCGTCGCCACCGCCGTCGGGGGTGATGTCGACGTGGTCGCACAGCTGGCGGGCGAGCCACAGGCCCATGCCGCCCAGCGACAGGTCCGAGCCGTGCGCCGGGCCGTAACCGATGAACGGGTCCTCGAAGCCGGCACCGCGGTCGGTGATGGTGCACACCAGCCGCTCGCCGTTCGCCCACAGCCGCAGGCTGACCGGCGGCCGGCCGTGCCGCAGGGCATTGGTGGTCATCTCGTCCACGGCGAGCAGGAAGTCCTCGAGCGCGGGCGCGGAGCCGGGCGCCAGCGCCGCGTCGGCGGCCCGCTCGGCGAGCTCTCGGCGGAGCCCCCGCAGGTCGCGCACCGAATCGGCCCACAGCAGCGGCTCGGTGTCCTCCAGCGGCTCGTGCGGCACCGGCAGCGACTCGAGGTAGGCCGCCGGGTCGACGTGGGCGGGGTTGGGCTGCTCCCGCTCGCCGACCACCAGCAGCGGGTGGGTGGCCCGCGCCGTCTCGACCAGCGCCGGGGGCACCCGGCGGGTGTCGGTGATGCAGAGCGTGAGCAGCGGCTCGTTGTGCACCTCGTGGTCGAGCACCGCCTCGTAGCGCTGCCACTCGCGCCACTCGTCCGGGTTCTCGCCGGGCTGCGGCTCCAGGACGATCCGGACCGGCCTGCCGTCCGCACCGCGGTGCCGCTCCGCGAGCCGGCGGACGGCGGTCACCGCGGCGGCCGCGCCGCTGCCGAAGACGTCGGACCACTCGGCCCAGACCACCGTCGGCGAGTCGGCGAGCGCCGGCCGCAGCAGCTCGGCCATCGGCGCCGTGCACGCGATGACGACCGGCTGCCCGGCCGCCAGACCCTCGGCGACGAACGCCACGGCTCCCGCGCCGAGATCGGCGTCCGAGCCCGCGATGAGCGCACGGTGCACGCCGGCCCCCGTTGCCCCGTCCATGCGTCGCGAGCTCCCGTCCGTGCGGTCCTGCTGCTCGAGCTGGCAGCCGTGCACGGCACCCCTACCCGGCCGGACCGGGACCTAGGCCTCCCCGCGCGATCGGGCCCGACCTCGCCGTCCGGGGCGGGAAATTCCGCCACCGGGGTTGCACACAACCGAGTTCGGGGCAGGATGGCGGTGAGGACGGCAGCTCCCGTGTGACTCGCCGCCCCCGCACCGACCCGCGGTCGAATCCTGACCGGTCCGGACCTGGAGGGGGTGGCCATGGCCACGTCAGCACCACATCCCGACGCCGCGCTCCCCGACCTGGACGCCGCCCGGGCGCAGGTCGCCGCCGGCGCCCTGCGCGCCGGCCCGCTGGGCCAGGTGGGCCTGGAACTGGAGTCGCACCTGGTCGACCTCGGCTCCCCCGCCGACCGGGTGCCGTGGGCACGGCTGCGTGCCGCGGTGGCCGGCCTGCCCCTGCTGGCCGGGGGCAGCCGGGTGACCCTCGAGCCCGGCGGGCAGGTGGAGCTGTCCGGTCCCCCGGCCCGGGACGTCGCGGCCGCGGTCGCGGCGCTGCGGGGCGACACGGCCGCCGTCCGCACGCACCTCGCGGCGGACGGGCTGGCGCTGGCGACCGTCGGCGCGGACCCCTGCCGGCCGCCCCGGCGGGTGGCTCCCGCCGCGCGCTACCTGGCGATGGAGGAGCACTTCGCCGCCGTCGGCTGCCTGCCGGCCGGAACGGCGATGATGACCTCGACCGCCTCCCTGCAGGTCAACCTGGAGGCGGGGCCGGCCGCCGGGTGGGACGCGCGGGTGCGGCTGGCCCATGCCCTCGGTCCGGTGCTGGTCGCCGTCTCCGCGTGTTCCCCGCTGCTGGCCGGCCGGGAGACCGGCTGGCGGTCCAGCCGGCAATCGGTGTGGGGTGCGCTGGACCAGTCGCGCTGCGGTCCGCTGCTCGGGCGCGACGCACCCGCGGCGGAGTGGGCGGCGTACGCGCTGGCCGCACCGGTGATGCTGGTCCGGGACAGCTCCGGCGGCGCCGTTCCGGTGTGCAGCCGGACGTCGTTCGCCGACTGGGTCACCGGGGCACGGCTGGGCGACCGCCGGCCCACCGCCGCCGACCTCGACTACCACCTGACCACGCTCTTCCCGCCGGTCCGGCTGCGCGGCTTCCTGGAGATCCGCTACCTCGATGCGGCGCCCGAGCCCTGGTGGCCGGCGCTGGCCGCGGTGACCGCGACCCTGCTGGACGACCCGGTGGCGGCCGACGTGGCCGCCGCCGCCACCGAGCCCGTCGCCGGCGCCTGGGACCGGGCCGCCCGCGCGGGGCTGGCCGATCCCGCGCTGCACGCCGCGGCGGTGACCTGCCTGGACGCCGCCCGCCGGCGCGCCCCCGCAGCCCTGGCTCCGGAGGTGGCGGCGCTGGCCGACCTGGTCGACCAGCGGTGCTGCCCCGGCGACGCCCTGCTGCACACCGCCCGCACAGCGGGCCCGCGCGCGGCCCTGCACGCCGCCGCACGCCACCACGAGGAGGAGCCGTGCCCGAGTTGACCGACCTGCTGGCCCGCGAGCTGACCACCGCCCGGGACCGCACGCTGCTGCTCACCGACCACGACGAGCCCGAGCTGCTCCGCCAGCACTCGCCCCTGATGAGCCCGCTGGTCTGGGACCTGGCGCACATCGGCCAGCAGGAGGACCTCTGGCTGCTGCGGGCCGGGGACACCCGCCGGGCGGGGGTGCTGCCCCCCGCCGTCGAGTCGCTCTACGACGCCTTCACCCACCCCCGTGCGGTGCGCGCCCGGCTGCCGCTGCTGCCCCCGGTGGAGGCACGCGCCTATTGCCACGAGGTCCGCGGCCGGGTGCTCGACCGGCTGGGGCGTGCCGGCGCCGACCGCGACCCCTCGAGCGGGCCGGCGTTCGAGGTCGCCATGGTCGTGAGCCACGAGCAGCAGCACGACGAGACCATGCTGCAGGCGCTGCAGCTGCGCGCCGGCCCCCCGCTGCTCGGCGCGGGAGCGCCGCTCCCGGCCGGGCGGCCCGGCCTGACCGGCACGACCGTGCTGGTGCCCGGCGGCGCCTTCATCCTCGGTGTCGACGGCGCCGACGAGCCGTTCTCGCTGGACAACGAGCGCCCCGCCCACCGCGTCGACGTCCCGGCGTTCCGGATCGGCCGGGTGCCGGTCACCAACGCCGAGTACGCCGACTTCGTCGCCGACGGCGGGTACGACCAGCCCCGCTGGTGGTCGGCGCGGGGCTGGCAGCACCGGTGCGACGCCGCGCTGACCGCGCCCCGGTGCTGGGGCCCCGACGGCACCCGCACCCGGTTCGGGCTGGTCGAGGACCTGCCGCCGGACGAACCGGTCCAGCACGTCACGTTCTTCGAGGCCGAGGCGTACGCCGCCTGGGCGGGCGGGCGGCTGCCCACCGAGGTGGAGTGGGAGAAGGCCGCGGCCTGGGACCCGGTCGCCGGACACCGCCGCCGCTTTCCGTGGGGCGCGGCCGACCCGACGGCGGCGGTGGCCAACCTGGGCGGGTCGGCGCTCCGGCCGGCACCGGCGGGGGCCTATCCCGCCGGCGCCTCGGCCTACGGCGTCGAGCAGCTGATCGGCGACGTCTGGGAGTGGACGTCCTCGCCGTTCCGGCCCTGGCCCGGGTTCACCCCGATGCGCTACGCCGACTACTCCGCACCCTTCTTCGGCGGCGACTACCGGGTGCTGCGCGGCGGCTCGTGGGCGGTCGGCGCCTCGATCCTGCGGCCCAGCTTCCGGAACTGGGACCACCCGGTCCGTCGCCAGGTGTTCAGCGGCATCCGGCTGGCCTTCGACGTCGACCCCGGTTCGGCGGGAACCCCGTGACCGTCACCCTGACCGACCACCTCGGGCCGGTGGACGTCGCCGCCGCCCTGCGGGCCGACGTGCGTGCCGGCCTCACGGCGACGCCGAAGCACCTGCCGCCCCGCTGGCTCTACGACGCGCGGGGCAGCGAGCTGTTCGACGAGATCACCCGGTTGCCGGAGTACTACCCGACCCGCACCGAACGGTGGCTGCTGTCCGCGCACGCCACGGACATCGCCGCCGCGTCCGGCGCCGACACCCTGGTGGAGCTGGGCAGCGGAACGTCGGAGAAGACCCGGCTGCTGCTGTCGGCGCTGGCCGCGGCGGGCACGCTGCGCCGCTACGTGCCGGTCGACGTCGACCCCTCGGTGCTGCGGCTGGCCGGCGCGGCCATCGCCGGTGAGCACCCGGACCTCGCCGTCGACGCGGTGGTCGCCGACTTCACCGCCCACCTGGGCCTGCTCCCGGCCGGCGGGCGCCGGCTGGTGGCCTTCCTCGGCTCCACGATCGGCAACCTGGAGCCCGGGCCGCGCGCGGACTTCCTCGGCACCCTGGCCGGCACCCTGGCCCCCGGCGACTCCTTCCTCCTCGGCACCGACCTGGTCAAGGACCCCGGCCGGCTGGTGCGCGCCTACGACGACGCGGCCGGGGTGACCGCGGCGTTCGACAAGAACGTGCTCGCCGTGCTCGACCGGGAGCTGGGGGCCGACTTCGACCCCGCCGCCTTCACCCACGTCGCGGTCTGGGACCCCGCGGCGGAGCGGATCGAGATGCGGCTGCGGTCGGCCCGCGACCAGGTGGTGCGGGTGGCCGCGCTCGACCTGACGGTGCCCTTCGCCGCCGGCGAGGAGATGCGGACCGAGGTGTCGTCGAAGTTCCGGCGTCCCGGCGTGGCGGCCGAGCTGGCCGCAGCCGGGCTGCGGATGACCCACTGGTGGACCGACCCGGCCGGCGACTTCGCGCTCTCGCTGTCCACGCCCGACCGACCGGGCCGGTCGGATCCCGGCCGGCGCTGACCTAGCGTCGGGCGGGTGAGCACCCTTCCGCACGACGACCTCGCCACCACCTGGCGCACCGCCCGGCCCCGTCCCGCCGGCGTCCACCTGGACAGCGCCGCGTGCAGCCGGCAGAGCACCGCCGTGCTGGACGCCGTCGCCCGGCACGCCCGGCACGAGGCGGAGATCGGCGGCAGCGCGGCCGAAGCCGCGGCCGAGGGGCTGCTGCAGCAGGGCCGCTCGGTGCTGGCCGGGCTGCTGGGCCGGGCCGCCGCCGACGTCGCCTTCACCGAGAGCGCCTCGGCCTCGCTGCGCACGCTGGTCGGCCGGTGGCGGCTCGCGCCGGGCACCCGGGTGGGGGTGCTGCCGGGCGAGTACTGGCACAACCTGGCCGCGCTGACCGACGCGGGGCTGGTGCCGGTGGTCCTGCCGGCCGACGGCCCGGGCCGCGCCGACCTGGCCGGCGTGGAACGGATGCTGCGCACCGACCCGCCGGCGCTGCTGCACGTCACCCTGGTGGCCAGCCACCGCGGCGTCGTCCAGCCCGGCCGCGAGCTCGCCGCGCTGTGCCGGGCCGCCGGCGTGCCGCTGGTCCTGGACGTCGCGCAGGCGCTCGGCCACGTCGACTGCGACCTGGGCGCCGACGTCGCCTACGGCACCTCGCGCAAGTGGCTGGCCGGCCCGCGGGGCGTGGGCTTCCTGGTGCTGGCGCCGGCGGTGAGCGCCCGGCTGACCCCGGTGGTCGGCCCGGAGCGGTACGACGACGGCGGCGCGGGCACCGACCATGCCCGCTGGTACGAGTCGCACGACGCGCACATCGCCGGCCGGGTGGGGCTGGTGCTGGCGGTCGGCGAGCACCTGGCCGCCGGGCCGGACCGGGTGCGGCAGCGGCTGGCGGCGCTGGGCCGGGCCACCCGGGAGCGGCTGGACGGGCGCGGCGGCTGGTCGGTGGCCGAGCCGGTGGACGAGCCGACGGCGATCACCACGCTGCGCGCCCCGGCCGGGGTGGACGTGCGGGCGACCGCCGCCCGGCTGCGGGCGGAGCACGGCGTGCTGGTGACGGCGGCCGGCCGGGAGCGCGCGCCGGCGGAGCTGACCGGGCCGGTGCTGCGCGTGTCGCCGCACCTGGACGCCACCGAGCAGGAGCTCGACGTGCTGGCCGCCGCGCTCGCTTCCTAGGCAGCACTGCATCCAGGGTGGCGGGGAGCGCGGAAGAGGTGGTGCAAGCCCCCCCTACCGGAAGGACCACCACCGTGAGCACTGTTCGTCGCCCCCTGGCCGTCACCGCCGGCGCCGCCGGCACCTTCGCGCTCCTGTTCGCCGCCACCCCCGCGATGGCCGACTCGCACACCGCCACCGTCTCGATCCTGCACGGCGTCCCCGGTGTCACCGTGGACGTCTACGCCAACGGCGAGGAACTGATCCCCGACTTCGCGCCCGGCACGCTCACCGACCCGCTGTCGCTGCCGGCCGGCGAGTACGACCTGGCCATCTACCCGGCGGGCGCCGACCCGTCGTCGACCGAGCCCGCGGCCGCAGCCGAGGACGTCGCCGTCCCGGCCGGCGCGAACGCCACGGTGGTCGCGCACCTCACCGCCGACGGCGCCCCGGTGCTCACGCCCTTCGTCAACGACGTCTCCCCGGTTCCCGCGGGTGAGGCCCGGGTCACCGTGCGGCACACCGCCGCTGCGCCGGCCGTGGACGTCCGCGCCGGTGGCACCGTGGTCGTTCCCGGGTTGACCAACCCGAACGAGGCCAGCCTGGTCGTGCCGGCGGGCACCATCACCGCCGACGTCACGCTGGCCGGCACCGACACCGTGGCGATCGGCCCGGCCGACCTCGCCCTGGCCGAGGGCACGAACACCATCGTCTACGCCTGGGGGAACGGCGACGCCGGCTACCAGCTCGCCGTCCAGACGGTGAGCGGCATGCACTCCTCGCCGTCCGGCGTCCCCGGCGGTTCGGCCGGCCTGACCGACGACAGCGGCCTGCCGCTGCCGGTGGTCGCGCTGTCCGCGCTCGGGCTGGGTGCCGCTGCGCTCGGCGCCCGCCGCCTGGCGACCAGCCGGGGCTGACCGACCCGGACCCGGGACGACGACCGTGCGCACCCCTGCCGCCGTGCTGGCGCTGGGTCTCACCCTGGCGATCGGGACACCGGCCGCCTGGGCGCTGACCCGGCCCGACCCGGCGGCGGGGGTGCCGGTCGCCGCGGCGCTGGCCGCGGCGCCCGAGACGGCGCCCGAGGCGGCGCCCGAGCCCGGGCCCGTCACCGGCCCGCTGCCCGACCGGTTGCCGACGGCGACCGCCCGGCCGGCCGCACCGGCCCCGGCCGCCACCGTCGTGCCCCCGGTGCGGCTGTCGGTCCCGGCCCTCGGGATCGACGCACCGGTCGACCCGGTCGGGGTCGAGCCGGAGGGCGAGATGACCCTCCCCGGCGACGTCGACCGGGTGGGCTGGTACCGGTTCGGGCCGGCGCCGGGAGCGGCCGAGGGCACCGCCGTCGTCGCCGGCCACGTGGACGACGCGGAGCAGGGGCTCGGCGCCCTGGCGCCCCTGCGGGCGGCCGAGCCGGGCGACGAGCTCCTGGTCGAGGCCGCGGACGGCGCCGTCAGCCGCTGGCAGGTCGTCAGCCGGGAGCTGATCAGGAAACCCGGCGTGCCGCTCGGCGACCTCTTCACCCGGTCCGGACCGGCCCGGCTGGCCGTCATCACCTGCGGCGGACCGTTCGACGCCGAGCTGCGCAGCTACCGGGACAACGTGGTCGTCGTCGCGGTCCCGGTGCCGTGAGCGCGGGGGCGGGGCTGGGCCTGCGATCGGTTGCCCCCTACGGTTCGGGGATGGGAACGGAGCCGACACCGCTCCACCGGGCGCCGTCCGACCCCGACGACGCGGAGGTCGCCCGGCGGTTCAGCGCCGGCGACGAGCAGGCCCTGGCCTGGGCCTACGAGCGGTGGGCCGGCCAGGTGCACGGCATGGCGGTGCGCGCCTTCGGGCCCGGACCGGACGCCGAGGACGTCACCCAGCAGACGTTCATCGCGGCCTGGACGGGCCGGGCGGGCTACGCCGCCGGGCAGGGTCCGCTGCCGGGCTGGCTGGTCGGCATCTGCCGGCACAAGATCGCCGACACCTGGGCCCGCCGGGACCGGCAGCGCCGCTCGGCCGACGCCGCGGCCGACGACGCCCGGTCCCGCCCGCCCGGCTCCGGCAGCGTCGAGGTCGACAGCGTCGTCGCCGACCGGGTGCTGCTGCTGGGCGAGCTGAACCGCCTGGGACAGCCGCAACGAAGCATCATCGAGCTGGCCTTCTTCGACGACCTCACCCACGCCCAGATCTCGGCCCGCACCGGCATCCCGCTGGGCACGGTCAAGAGCCACATCCGGCGCACACTGGAGCGCCTGCGCAACCGATTGGAGGCCGACGGTGCCGCACTGCAGCCCTGAGCAGCTCGCACTGGCCGCTCTCCACGAGGAGCTGCCCGCCGACGACGCGGCGCACCTGGCCGCGTGCGCGCAGTGCCGGGAGGAGGTCGCCTCCCTGCAGCGGGCGGTCGACGCCCTGGCGGTCCCGTCGATGGCCGCCCCGGGCCCCGCCGTCCCCCCGCCGGCGCGGGTCTGGGACGCGATCGCCGCCGCCACCGGCGCCACCACCGCCCCGCGGCCCGAGTTCGTGCCGGCCGAGGCGGTGCCGGCCGAGGCGGTGCCGGCCGAGGACAGCGGGGCCGACGTCGTCCCGTTCCGCCGCCGGGCCCGGCCCGCCCGCCGCTGGCTGACCGTCGCGGCGGCGCTGCTGGTCGGTGGCGTGGTCGGTGCCGGTGCCGTCGCGGTGGTCCGCGGGCAGGACGAGGGCGCGCTCGTCGCGCAGACCGCCCTGGCCCCGCTGGACGACGACGGCTCCGCCGGCCGCGCCGAGGTGCGGGAGCAGGCCACCGGACGGGTGCTGGCGGTCGACCTGGACGCGCCGGAGCTGGACGACGGCTACTACGAGGTCTGGCTGCTGCAGTCCGACGCGCAGCGGATGGTCCAGGTGGGCGTCGTGCAGCGCGGGGCCACCGTGCTGCCGCTGCCCGACGGCATCGACCTGGGGGCCTACCCCCTCGTCGACGTCTCGGTGGAGCCGCTCGACGGCGTCCCCACGCACTCCGGCGTCTCCGTGGCCCGCGGCGAGCTGGAAACCTGAGGAAGGCCCCGTCCTCAGGCCTGCATGCGGGTGGCCACCCGCCGGTGGACGGCGAGCTGCTCGTCCAGCCCCGGGTGGGTGAGGACGCCGTCCTCGACGACGAACGCGCCGGCGACGACGGTGTGCCGGGCCGACACCGGCCCGCAGCGCAGCCACGCCTCCACCGGATCGCTCAGCGCGCCGGCGAACCGCACCCCCTCGAGTGACCACACCGCCAGGTCACCGCAGGCGCCGACCGACAGCTCCCCCACCTCGCCGGCCCGGCCCAGGCACGCGGCACCGCCGCGGGTGGCCATCTCCAGGGCGTCGCGGGCGGGCATCGCCGCCGCGCCGTGCCGCAGCTTGCCCTGCAGCATCGCGGTGCGGGCCTCCAGCCACAGCGAGGCGGAGTCCGCCGACGCCGAGCCGTCCACGCCCAGCCCGACCGGTGCGCCGGCGGCGCGCAGCTCGGCGATCGGGGCCAGCCCGCTGCCCAGGATCATGTTGGACGACGGGCAGTGCGCCGCCCCCACCCGCGCGGCGCCCAGCCGGGCGATCTCGCCCGCCGAGGGCCACACCACGTGCGCCAGCCACGTGCGGTCGGTCAGCCAGCCGACGTCGGCCAGGTGGTCGACCGGTCGGCGACCGAAGGTCCCCAGGCAGAAGGCCTCCTCGTCCTGCGTCTCGCACAGGTGGGTGTGCAGCCGGACGTCGAGCCGCTCGGCGAGCTCCGCCGTCCGCGCCATCAGCGACGCCGAGACGCTGAACGGCGAGCAGGGGGCCAGCGCGATCCGGGTCATCGCGGTCGGCGAGCGGTCGTGGTGGGCCGCCACCAGGCGCTGCGAGTCGGCCAGGATCGTGTCGTCGTCCTGGACGACCGAGGCGGGCGGCAGGCCACCGTCCTCCACCGACAGCGACATCGACCCGCGCGTGGGATGGAAGCGGACGCCGAGCTCCCGGGCCGCGGTGACCTCGGCGGTGATCAGGTCACCGGCGCCGCGCGGGTGCACGTACAGGTGGTCGGCGCAGGTGGTGCAGCCCGACAGGGCCAGCTCGGCGAGGCCGACGAACGCGCTGACGTGCGCGGCCTCCTCGTCCAGCCGGGCCCACAGCGGGTAGAGGGTGACCAGCCAGTCGAACAGCCCGCCGGTCAGCGCGGGCGCGTACGCCCGGGTGAGGTTCTGGTACAGGTGGTGGTGGGTGTTGACCAGCCCGGGGGTGACCAGGCAGCCGCGGGCGTCGACCCGGCGGGTCGCGTCCGGCTGCGGGTCGGCCGGACCGCCGACCCCGCTGATCACCCCGTCGGTGACGGCCACCCACCCGCCGGGCAGCTCCCGCCGGGCGGCGTCGACGGTGGCCACGAGCTCGGCGTCGTGCACGAGCAGGTCTGCGGTCCGCACGGGCGCATCCTGCCCAGCCCGGGTGACCGTCGTGCACCCGGTGGGCCCGGCCGGTCGGGCCGGGCCCACCGGCGTCACAGCGCGCCGGTCAGCAACCGCCCGGCGCCCGGGATGGCCGGGGTGTGCCCCAGCGCCCGCAGCACCTCGTAGGTCGTCGCGGTCGCGGCGGTGACCACGGGGAGCCCCAGCTCGTCCTCGACCCGCTGGACGGCGGCCAACGAGGGCATCTGGACGCAGGCGGAGAGCACGATCGCCTCGGCGCCCTCACGCTGTAGACCGCGGGCGATCGCCGGCAGCCCCTCCGGGTCCAGCCGGCCCACGGCCAGGTTGTCCGGCACCTCCAGGGCCACCGCGTCCACGACCTCGACGCCTTCGGCCTCGATGTACTCGCGCACCATCTGCGTGAGGGGCGCCATGTAGGGCGTCACGATGGCGACGCGGTGCGCACCGATCGCCTGCAGCGTCCGCACCAGGGCGCCGGCGCTGCTGACCACCTCGGCCGGGTGCCCGTTGGCCCGCGCCGCCTCGGCGATGACCTGCTCGGACTCCTTGTGCGCGCCCGGGCCCTGCGCCATGACGGCGACCAGACAGGCGTAGGCGATCACCTCGACGTCGGCGTCGGACACCGTGGCGGCGCAGTCGGCGGCCTTGCCGACCATCGCGAGCAGCTCCTCGCGGTTGACCTGCTTCATCGCCGCGCGGGCCGAGTGGAACGTGTAGCGGTGCCCGGTGGCCTCGGTCTGCCGGCGGAACAGCTCCGGCAGCTCGGTCTCCATGGTCGTGTTCGAGCTCGGCACGATCAGGCCGACCCGCGAGGAGTTCGGCGCCTTCGGCGCCGGACTGTCCTCGCAGGCCACGGCCTCCGTGCTCAGATCCGTGCTCAGGTCCGTGCTCAGGTCGGTGCTCATCAGTAGCCAACTCCTCCGTCGGGCAGGTCCCCCGGGGTGGGGGCGAGATGGTCGTCCGGGGTCTCGGACGCGGCCCGGTCGGCCAGTGCACGCCAGACCGCCTCCGGGGTGATCGGGAGACTGCTCAGCTCCACGCCGAAATCGGCGAGGGCGTCGCAGACGGCGTTGGCGACCGCGGCGCCGGGCGGGATGGTCCCCACCTCGCCCACGCCGCGGATGCCGAAGGGCGTCACCGGGGACGCCACCTCCGTGTGCAGCAGTTCCATCGGCGGCAGGTCCGCGGCGGTCGGCACGAAGTAGTCCAGCATGGAGCCGTTCACCAGCTGGCCGGTGTCGCCGTCGTAGCGCAGCTCCTCGCTCAGTGCCGCGCCGAACCCCTGGGCCAGCGCACCACGCACCTGCCCCTCGACGACCGTCGGGTTCACCACCGTGCCGGCGTCGTGCACCATCACGAACCGCTCGACGTCGAACTCGCCGGTGCTCGGGTCGACCGACACCAGGGCCGCCGCGGTGCCGAAGGAGTAGGCGGCGTCGGACGGCTCGAAGTGCGACGTCGACTCCAGCCCGGGGTCCTCCCCGGGCGGGATCCCCTGGCCGGTGATGGCGGTGGTGAACACCTCGGCGAGCGGCACCTGCACGCTGGCGTCGTCCCGGCGGCGGACCAGCGACCCGGTGATCGTCAGGGCCGCGGCCTCGGTCTCCAGCCGCGCGGCGGCCAGCCGGAGGGTCTTGGCCGCCAGCTCCTCGGCCGCCTCCTTGAGCGCGCCGGCCGCGGCGATCATCGTCCGTGAGGCGAACGCGCCGGTGTTCAGCGGCGAGGCCCCGGTGTCGCCGGCGTGCACCTTCACCGCCGCGTAGTCGATGCCGAAGACGTCGCTGACCACCTGGGCGAACGCCGTCTCCGCGCTCTGCCCCATCGTCGACACCCCGGTGTAGACGTCGATGCCGCCCGACCGGTTGGCCCGCAGCGTGACGCTCTCGTGCGCGCCGAACTGCGATCCGCGCTTGGCCAGGAACCGGGCGCTGGCGTACCCGGTCCGTTCCACGAAGGACGAGAAGCCGATGCCCACGAAACGGCCGTCGGCGCGCAGCACCCGCCCGGCGGCCCGGTGCGCCGACCAGCCGATCGCCTCGGCGGCCATCCGCAGGCAGCGCTCGTAGTCACCGCTGTCGTAGACCGCCCCGGTCGGGTTCCGCCACGGCAGGTCTTCCTGCTTGACCATGTTCTGCGCCCGCAGCTCGACCGGGTCCCGGTCCAGCCGGCGGGCCAGGGTGTCGATCAGCCGCTCGTAGGCGAAGTTCACCTCCGGCTGCCCGTACCCGCGATAGGCCCCGATCGGCGTCTTGTTGGTCAGCGTCACCCGCCGTTCGGCGTAGCCGTCCTCGACCCGGTACGGCCCGTTCAGGACCACGCTGGACAGCTGCGCCGACCCGAACGGGGAGTTCCACCCACCGATGTCGGTGGCGTAGACGTCGGTCATCGCGAGGATGCGACCAGAGGAGTCGGCCGCGATCCGGTAGTCGTGCACCGACTCCCGGGCGTGCGTGCTGGCCCGGAAGTGCTCGGCCCGGTCCTCCACCCACTTCACCGGACGGCGCAGCGCCATGGCGTGCAGGCAGGCCAGCACGTCCTCGGGGAAGACGCCCAGCTTGAGGCCGAAGCCGCCCCCGACGTCCGAGGCGACCGCCTGCACGTCGCTCTCGTTGAGCCGCAGAGTCTCGGCGAGCTGCTTGCGGACCAGGTGCGGCACCTGGGTGGAGATGTGCACGGTCAGCTCCCGCGCACCGGGCCGCCATTCGGCGACGACGGCCCGCGTCTCCATCGGCAGCGCGGTCACCCGGTTGATCCGGAACCGTCCCTCGACGACGACGTCGGCCTCCAGCATCCGTCGCTCGGGGTCGCCACTGCCGTCGGAGTTGGCCGCCAGCAGGTTCGAGTCGAGCACCGAGGGGTGCAGCACCGGGGCGTCCGGCTCCAGTGCGGCGAGTACGTCGACGACGTGCGGCAGCGGCTCGTACTCGATGTCGATGAGCTCGAGGGCGTCCTCGGCGACGTGCCGGCTGGTGGCCGCCACGCTGACCACCGGCTGTCCCTCGTGCGTGGCGACGTCCTGGGCCAGCGCGTAGTAGGGCAGCGCGGGGGCACCGGGGACCGGGCGCAGCACGGACAGCGGCTCGGTCGCCGTCCGGACGTCGGTGCCGACGAGCACGTGCTTGACACCGTCGAGGGCCAGGGCGCGCGAGGTATCGACCCGGACGACGCGGGCATGCGGGTACGGACAACGTCCGACGGCCATGTGCAGCAGGTACGCCGGCTCGACGTCGTCGGTGAACCGGCCGTCGCCGCGGAGCAGCCGGTCGTCCTCCTTGCGCGTCACCGACGTGCCGATCACCCCGCGGGGCGCCGCCGGGGTGTCTGCGGCCGGGAGTGGCCGTTCCAGGGTCGTCACCGCACACCTCCCGGGACGTCGACGACCGTGGCGCCGTCGCCGGCCTCGTCGGCGGCAGGCGGGGCTGATCCGGCGAACCAGTTCTCGATGGCCGAGACGATGTTCTCGTACCCGGTGCACCGGCAGAGCACCCCGGCGATCTCCTCGCGGATCTCGGCCCGGGAGGGGCAGCTCCCCTGATAGCCCAGCGCGGTGGCGGTCATCAGGAAGCCCGGTGTGCAGAAGCCGCACTGCAGCGCGTGCGCGTCCTTGAACGCCTGCTGGAGCGGGGCGAGCCGGTCGTCGGTGGCCAGCGACTCGACGGTCTGCACGGTCCGGCCGTCGAGCTGGCAGGCCAGCATCAGGCAGGACTTCACCGCCTCGCCGTCCACCACGACCGTGCACATCCCGCAGGAGCCCTGCTCGCAGCCGATGTGGGTGCCGGTGAGGCCGAGCTTCGACCGCAGGAAGTCCGCGGCGTGCAGCCGGGGTGGCACGGTCGCGGTCACCTCCTCGCCGTTGACCGTGGTGGTGAGCTCCACCAGCAGCTCGGTGCTGGCCGGGTTCGCTGTCATCTCGGAGCCGGTCACCGTCGGGTGGCCGGGCGCATCTCCGGGACGGTGAGCTCACCGGCGTCGACGATGAGCTGGTCGTCGAGGTAGAGGCTGCAGCCGCGCATCGGGATGTCGAAGTGGCAGGGGGTGTCGTTCGGGCCACCGAGTTCGTTGTTGGGGCCGATGGAGAACATGACGTTGCCGTAGAAGGAGCGCAGCTCCATCCCCATGCCGCCGCCGAACTGGGTGAGGCCGTGCCAGTGGGCCCGCTCGTCCAGGCCCCAGCCGACGTGCGACATGCCGTAGCCGCGCGGGTCGTCGAAGCTCTCGATGTAGGAGCGCAGCAGGTCGGCGTCCAGGCTGGGCTGCCCGCCGGCGCCGCGGATGTCGCGGATGAACCCGGCCTCCACGGTGAGCACCACCGGGGTCTGGACGTAGGTGTTGAACGGCAGGAGGACGTCACCGGGGGAGAGCACGATCGTGCCGTCCACGCCGTCGTCGGCGCCGCCGGTGAACACGAACGCGGCGGGCCAGTGGTCCCAGCGGCCGGGAGTGTCGGTGAACCCGTACTCCGACAGGGTCGGGTAGACGCCCAGCCGGTAGGTGACGTCGGTGCCGGCCGGGCTGGTGATCCGCATGGTCCGCGCCTTGGCCAGCAGCTCGGCACCGATCTCCACCCGTTCCCGCAGTTCGCGGGTGGGCATCAGCCGAGCCAGCAGCGGCGCGGGCTCCACGGCGGTGAGGATGCGGGTGCCGGCGTCCTGGATGGCGAACTGCTCCTTGCTGAACAGCAGGAAGGTCAGATCCACCACCATGTCGGCGGCCTGCAGCGCCTGCACGGCCAGCGGGTTGGTCGCCAGGCCGGACTCGCCGACGGCCCAGGCGCCCTTCGCCGAGGACGGCGCCGGCAGCCGCATGTGGTAGGTCGCCGCACCCAGCTGCTGGGCGGCCCACAGGAACGCGTCGGCGTACTCGCCGCGCTCGGCCCCCCGGGAGAGGACGGCGACGGTCTCGCCCTCGTGCACCGCGGAGAGCCTCAGCTGCTGCAGGCAGATGTCGTTGAACAGGTTCTGGTCCATGGTCGTCTCCAGGTCGGTGGACGGGTCAGTGCGGAGCGGAGCTGAGCTGAGCGAGCAGGTGCGGGCGGACGGCGCCCAGGAAGCCGTCGAGGGCGTCCCAGGGCACCATGTGGCCGGCCCCGGGCACGGTGACGATCTCGACGTCCGGGCGGTCCCGGCGCAGGTCCGCCACGGCCGGCACCGGGACCACCGGGCTGTCGCCCCCGCGGATCAGCAGCGCGGGCTGCGCGAGCTCCGCCCAGTAGGGGAAGAAGTCCTCGGTCTCGAAGCCCTCGTGGGTCTCCAGCACCGCGGTCTCGTCACAGCTGGCCAGCAGCTCGGCGCGCAGCTGGAGCTCCCGCTCCGGCCACTTCGGGTAGAAGCGGCGCACCGCATCGGCGTCGGTACCCGCCTGCGCCTCGTGCAGCTGCTGCAGGAAGGCGTCCCGGCTCGTGGGATACGGGCCGCGGCCCGGACCGGAGACCGGCGGGTCGACCAGCACCACGAGCCCGCGGTGCGCCGGGGCGTGCAGCACCGCCCACGCCGCGGCGATCCGGGCCCCCATCGAGTGCCCGAGCACCACCGGGTCGACGAGGTCCAGCGCGTCCACCAGGCCGGCCACGTCGGCGGCGTAGTCGGTCAGCCGGTACCGGCCGGTACCGGCGCGGTCGCTCTGCCCCCGGCCGCGCACGTCCGGGACGGTCACCCGGAAGCCCAGGTCGGCGAGCAGCACCGCCAGGAAGTCCGCCGTCTCGGCCGGGCTGGTGATGCCGGGCAGGAACAGCAGGTCCCGGGCGCCGGGCGCGCCGTAGCGGAGCACCCGGTGCCGCAGGCCGTTGGCTTGCACGAAGCTGCTCTCGCCGCGGATCTCGACGGTGCTCATCGGCCGGCCTCCGTGACGGGTCCGGCGGGGAGCTGGTCCAGGGCCCAGGCCAGCCACGGGCCGGCGAGCTCACGGGCTGCCGGAACCCGGATCCGGTCGGCCATGTAGGCGAGCTTCTCGGCCGCCTTGTCCCGCGAGCAGGCGCCGCTGGCCACCCAGTCCCGGGTCAGCCCGGCGAGCGTCTCCAGGAAGGACAACGAGTCCCCGGCCTGGACGTCGTCGGCGCCGCGCAGCCCGCCGACCTCGTGCAGGCCGACCAGCCGGCGGACCTCCGCCAGGCTGACCTGCGCCGCGGCCGGGCCGATGCTGCCCAGCCACACGCCGACCGACTCCGCCGAGCGCAGCGAGTGCGGGTAGAGGTAGAAGGGGCTGTCCCACTCCATGACGGCGTGGTCGAGCCGCGGACCGCCGGGGAACATCCGCTCGATGTCGTGGGTCATCGCGGCCAGCCGCATCTCCACGGTGGCGGCCGGGTTCAGCTGCACCAGCCAGTCCCGGGCCCGCATCAGGTGCAGCGCCTGGTCGTAGGGGCGCACCCACTCCGCCGCGAGGACCTCGATCTCGGTGTCCAGCGGCACCTCGGGGGCGGCCTCCGGCGTCTCGAGCGCCGTCGACGCCGTCACCGCCGGGACCCCCGGGATCGCCGGCGCGGGCGCGAGCGCCGCAGGGCGGCGATGCTGAGCACCACCGACACGGCGCTGAGCGCGGCGGCCACCTTCGACCAGGGGTCGGCCGCCGCCGGCGCACCGCTGACCGGCGGGAGCACCCGCAGCGGGCCCGGCCGCTCCCCGGTCGGTCGCTGCTCGCGGGTGTCCCCGGCGGACGTCGCGGCACCCCCACCGAGCGCTGCCTCGAGATTGCGGGAGAACTGCGCGGTCACCTTGCCGGCCTGCTTGGCCACGACCTTCTGCCCGACGCTGCCCAACGCCCCGGCCAGCGCGACGTCGCCCTCCACCAGGACGACGGTGCGCTCGCCGACCGGCTCCAGCTGCACGGTCACCGTGGCCCGCACGTTGCCCATCGCGCCACCGACGCTCTTGCCGGTGGCGGTGAAGGCGATCAGCTTCTCGGGAACCCGCTCGACGATCTTCACCGAGGCGGCGAAGGTCGCCGTCATCGGGCCGACGCTCTGGGTCAGCCGGACGTCGATGTCGTCCGGGGTGACCACGGTGAGCTGCTCGACGCCGGGCACGCACCCGGCGACGGCCTCCGGCTGTTCGAAGAACGTCCACACCGAGGCCACCGGCTCGGCGACCTCGAACTCCTCACGCAACTTCACGGCTTGGCTCCTCCAGTAGCGGGGTCGGTCTCGGCTGCACCGTCGGCCGGCGGGCCGGTTCCGGCGTCTCTCAGGTCGGCGAGGACCCGCCGCACGTGGACGGGGACCAGGTGGCGGCGGTACTCGGCCGAGGCGCGGATGTCCGACGGCGGATCCACCACCTCCAGCGCCGCCTCGGCGGCGGCGAGCAGGTCGGCGTCGGCGAGCTCGCTGCCCTCCAGCAGCGCCGCGGCCGCCGTCGCCAGGGCGGGGCTGTCGGCGACGCCGCCGAGCGCGATCCGCACGTTGCCCCACCGACCGTCAGCGGCCCGGTCGCCGGTCGCGACGACGCTCAGCAGGGCGAAGTCGTTGTGCTTGCGGGTCACCTCCCGGAACGCCACGTGCTGGGGGTGGGCGGGGAACTCGACGGCGGTCACCAGCTCCTCGGGCGCCAGCACGGTGGCGTAGGAGCCCTCGTAGAGCTCGGCCAGCGGAATGCGGCGGCTGCCCGCCGGCCCCACGGCGGTGACCACCGCACCGAGCACCAGACAGGCCAGCGGCATCTCACCGGTCGGGTCGCCCTGGACCAGCGAGCCGCCGACGGTGCCGCGGTTGCGCACCTGGCGGTCGCCGATGTGCCGCACGACCCGGGCGAGCAGCGGCAGCCGCTCGGCGATCAGCGCGGACCGCTCCAGGGTGGAGTAGCGCACCAGCGCACCGATCACGGTGCGCTCGCCGTCCACCCGGACGTCGTCGAGCTCGTCGACCTCGTTGATGTCGATCAGCGCGCTCGGCCGCCACAACCGCATGTTCAGCATCGGCACCATGCTCTGGCCGCCGGCCAGCACCCGGGCCGTTCCCTCGTACTCGGCCAGCCGGGCCACGGCCTCGGCGACCGACGTCGGTCGGTGATAGGCGAAGGCAGCTGGCTTCACGAGGGCCGGCCGCCGTTGGAGGCGACGCCCACCCCGGCGAAGCGGGCCAGCACGTGGCCGACCGCGGACTTGCGCTCGGTGACCAGCTGCTCGGCCGGCCGGTGGCTCCACACCGTCTCCGGGCGGACCTGCAGGACGTGCACGTCGCCGGCCTCGCTGACCGCCCACTCGACGTCCTGCGGCGCACCCCGGTGCCGCTCGATCTTCTTGGCCAGCTCGGCGAGGGCGTGGATCTGGTCGTCGGCCAGGCAGGGGGCGTCGCAGCGCTCGGTCGCGACCGGCACCAGCCCGACCGCGGCGACGGCCGGGTCGAAGCTGTACATCGACTCCTGGTGCGCCACGTCGCGCTTGAGCACCTCGAAGGTCACCTTGTCCACGACGTAGCGGCTCGGGGTGACCCCGCCGCTGACCACGCCCTCGCCCAGGCCCCAGCACCCCTCGATGACCACCTTGGAGCGGTCCCCGGTGACCGGGTCCAGGGTGAACATGACGCCCGCGGCGCGCGCCTCGACCATCTGCTGGATGCCGACGCAGATGCCGTGGTCGGCGGTGGCCGCCGCCGGGTCGGAGTCGGGGCGGTAGGTCAGCACTGCGGCGCCGAACATGCCCGCCCAGCAGCTGCGCACGTACCGGAGCACCTCCTCGGCGCCGCGGATCCACAGGAAGGTGTCGTACTGCCCGGCGAAGCTGGCCCCGGCGAGGTCCTCGGACTCACCGCTGGAGCGCACGGCAACCGGCAGCCCGGCCCGTCCGGTGCGCCGCTCGAGCTCGGCGTAGGCCGTCCGGATCGCCGTCTCCAGGTCGGCCGGCAGCGCAGCGGCCTCGATCGCGGCGGTGAACTCCGCACTGATCGCCTGCACCTGGGCGAGGTCCGCGCCGACCGCCTGGGCCCGCACCTCGCGGGCCCGGTCGGCCAGCCCGGCGGACTCCAGGAAGTACCGGTAGGCGGTCGTGGTGATGCCGAACCCGCCGGGCACGGCGAACCCACCGGCGGTCATCTCGGCGAGGCTGCCGAACTTCCCGCCGAGCAGCCGGCTGCCGACGGCGGCGGGGTCGTCGATCCAGAGGACGAACGGGGAGGTGGTGGGGTCGGTCATGCGGACACGTCCTCGAGAACGCGGACGACGCCGGTGTTGCCGTCGACCTCGATGAGCTGGCCAGTGCGGATGGAGGTGGTGGCGAAGCCGGTGCCGACGACCGCCGGCAAGCCGTACTCGCGGCACACGATGGCGGTGTGGGCCATGATCCCGCCGACGTCGGAGACCGCCGCCGAGAGCCGCGAGAACACCGGCGCCCAACTGGGCGCCGTGATCCGGCAGACCAGGATGTCGCCGTCCTCGATCTCGTGCAGCTGCTCCGGGTCGATGATCACCCTGGCCCGGCCGGTGGCCTTGCCGGCCGAGGCCGCGACGCCGCGCAGCTCGCCGCCGTCGGAACCGTCGACGCCGAGCCACTCCTGCACCGACTCCTGGGTGATGCCCCAGAGCATCACGGTGAGCGGCTCGGTGATGAACTCCGGCGGTGCGCCCAGCGCGGGCGCCGGCGGATTGGCCTTGAGCACGTCGCGGATGCGGCGGCGGCGTTCCACCTCCGGGCGCCAGTAGGTGACGCCGCGGGCCTCGGTGCCGGTGGCCCAGCCGATGTTCAGGTCGTAGAGCGCCGAGTAGATCTCGTTGCGGTGCAGGTAGAACACGTCCTCGCGGTCGTCGAGGAAGCCGTGCGCGACGAACACATCACCGAGCTCGCGCACCTTCGACCAGAACAGCGAGTGGTGCCAGTGCTCGACGTAGAAATTGTGGTTCTCGACGAACGGGAAGACCTGGCGGGCGAGCTCGACGAGCCCGTCGAAGGACTCCCGGTCGGCCTCGGTCGGCAGGTACGTGCGGTACTCCGCGGTGACCCGGACCCGCTCGGCGAGGATCTCGTCCAGCGGGCGGCGGATGTCCTCCCCGTCGAGCAGGCCCTGCACGTACCCGCGGAGCGCGGTGAACGGCAGCCGCAGGTCATCGATCCACGCCCGGTCGCTGTGGGTGTAGCCGGCACCGGTGGAGAACCAGAACCAGGGGTCCTTCGCCTCCTCGAAGGCCGCCAGCCACCGGGCGCCGTTCGGGTGGGCCCCGATGGCCTTCAGCGCGGCGGCCGGGTCCTCGTTGCCGAGCACGAGGTCGGTGAGCTCGAGTTCGACGGCCAGCTTGGCCAGCGAGCGCACCTCGTCGTCCGGGCGGAACAGCAGGATGTCGATGCCCGACACCATGCTGGCGATCGTCTGGTCGCTGATGCCGGGGAAGGCGGCCTGGCAGAACTCCCGGAAGGTCAGGTAGGCGCCGTAGCCGAGGTTCAGCATCTCGAAGTGATAGGAGCCCATCTCGAACAGGTTCTCGATGAGTGCCCCGTAGCTGGTCAGCAGCTGGTAGCTGCTGTACACGCCGCGGTGCTCCAGGACGCTCTCCAGCGGCTCCATCTCCGGCAGCGGGGCGAACGTGATGGCCTTGAGCCGCTCGATGCAGTCGGTCGCCTTCGCGACCCACTGCTCGTAGATCTCGTCCCAGTTCTCGTAGTAGTGCCCGGCCCGGACGGCGAAGTCCTCCGCGCGGCGGGCGACCGCCGCCGGGTCGGTCACCGCGTTGGGGCTGATGTAGAGGTAGCCGTTGATGATCCGGTGGTCGATCCCGCCGGCCGGCGGCACCGGCCATACCCGCGTCGACATCTGGCTGGCCGCGACCCACCAGTTCTCGGTCATGATCGTGTCGAACGGGTAGAGCGGCTCGGGGTTGTGCATCCCGTCGAAGAACCAGAACTTGCCGTCCTCGAGCTCGCGCCGCGCGTCGCTGAGCAGCGCGTAGTAGGGGTACATGCGCTGCCACCCCTCGGCACCGGCCGGGGTCTGCACCGCGAACGGGCTGGCGAACCGCTTGCCGGGGACCGCCTGAGCGGCTCCCTCGGAACTCGGCACGCCGTCGGTCGAGGAGTTCGAACTGGTGAGCGTCATGCGGGCGCCTCCGCCTGGGACAGGGTCGTGGACCGGTGGCACGGCGCGGGAGGACCCGGCCGCTGTGCTGCTGGAACGGGGGGAACTGCGCCGGCGGTGCCGGGCAGCGCCTGCAGGTAGGCCACGACGTCGTCGCTGTCGACGACGTCGCCGTACTTCTCGTTGATGTCGAACAGGCTCGCGTCGTGGGGCGCCTGCGCCCGGTCGCCGACGCAGTCCCGCGGCACCAGGGTCGGATAGCCGTACTGGACCGCGTCGACGACGGTGGCGCGCACGCAGCCACTCGTCGTCGCGCCGGTGACGATCACCGTGTCGGCCCGGACGGAGGCGAGGTAGGACGCCAACGCGGTGCCGAAGAAGGCCGAAGCGCCGGTCTTCACCACCAGGTGCTCGTCGGTCCGCGGCGTCAGCCGCTCGTCGACGTCCACCAGCCTGGAGCCGAGCTCCAGGGCCGCCATGCCGGTGGCCTTCTGGAGCCAGGCGAGGCTGCGGATCTGCCCGGGGTCGTAGGCGATCGTGGTGAAGACGACCGGCACACCGCCGGCCCGTGCCACCTCGAGCAGGCGGGCCGTGGCCAGCACCGGACCGGTCAGGTCGGCACCGGTCGGGTAACGGTCGTCGGTGAACCCGTAGCTGAAGTCGACGACGACGAGCACCGGACGACTGCCCCGTTGCACTGGTCGGCCGAAGCCGGCCCGGTCGTAGACGCCGGCGGTCGAAGCGAGGTCCACAGCTGCCCTCTTCCGTGTCGTGGTGCATCGGCCGCCGCCCGGTGACGGTGTGCGCGACGCCACCGTCGTGATGTGGCATACATGTATACCAAGACTGTCCAGAGTCACCAGTAGCGCCGGACGCCGACCTCACCTTCCGGCATCCGGACCCGGAACGGAAGACGTCCGAGCGGACGTAACGACGTCGAAATCGGACGTAACCCCACCGCCATCGACGGCGCCGGCGGGCCCGTGACCTGCGAGCGAGGCTCTTGTCGAGCGATGGCATACCGGTATACGTTCCCGCCTCAATCGATCCCGCGCCGTCTACTGCCGCGGATCGGGGCTCCCTCTCCCCCCGCCCGTCCGACGCCGGTCCGGCCGGTCGGCTCCACCCACCTCAGCCGCCTGCGCGCCTCCGCGCCGTCGGCTCCTTTCCGCTGCACAGGAGACGCAATGGAACAGTTCCCCGAACAGGCGTCCACCAACTGGATCATGGCGACGTTCATCTACACGCTCGGCGCCGTGGCCGTCCTGCTGGTGCTCATCGGCCTCGTCCTCGTGGACATGGGCATGGTCCGCCGGCGCAACGTCCTGGACACGGTCGTGCAGAAGATCGGCGCCGCCATGATCGGCGGTCTCGGCACCCTGCTGATCGGCTACCCGATCTGGCAGTGGCAGTTCAACCAGGCCTTCGGCGTGCCCTCGCCGCTGTGGCAGGCGGTCAAGGACTGGTGGCTGGGCGGCAACTTCACCACCACCGCCTCGCGGTACATCGACCCCGCGGCGCTGCCCGAAGCCGACGTCCTGCAGATCTTCCTGGTCTTCTTCGTGACCTTCACGATGGCGACCATCGGCCTGATCCACACCGGCGTCGTCGAGCGGATCAAGCCCCTGCCGCTCTACGTGATGTCCTTCGTCATCGGCGCCGTGCTGTCCCCGCTGGTCGGCTACCTCTGCTGGGGTTCGCTGTCCCCGCTCACCCTGCGCGGCACCCACGACTTCGACGGCATCTTCCCGCTGTACATCACCGCCGGGACGTTCGTCCTGGTGCTCGCCTGGCGGGTCGGCCCACGCCTGGGCGCCTTCCGCCCGCACGCCAGCAGCGCCCGGCCGGTCGGGCACAACATCGGCCTGGTGGGCGTGGGCGTGCTGCTGATCCTGTTCGCGCTTCCGTTCGTCACGATCGGCAGCGGCTTCATCGTCGCCGACGTCGGCTTCTTCGGGATCTCGTTCACCGAGAGCGGCATCGGGATCGTCATCATCAACCTGTTCGCCGCCGTCCTCGGCGGTGCCACGACGGGCCTCGTCCTGGCCTACGTCCGCCGGGAGGCCACCTGGGCACTGCTGGGCCCCATCGCCGGGATGGTCATGGGCGGGACGATGTTCGACGTCAGCACCGCCTGGGTCTGCCTGCTGGTGGGCGCGGTCGGCCCGTTCGTCGCCCTCGGCACCGCCGCCCTGATGCGCCGGGCGCGGATCGACGACCCCAAGGTCGTCCCCCTCGCCCTGGGCCCCGGCATCCTGGGCGCCCTGCTCTGCGGCTTCCTGGAGTGGGGCACCCCCACGGGTGGCTACATCGGCCTGGAGGGCGACTACGCCGTCGGGGTCGCCGAGATCACGCCGTGGTGGCAGCTGGCCGGCGTCGTCGCCACCGTGCTGGTCGTCGGCGTACCGGCGCTGCTGATGTGCCTGGTCTTCGAGAGGTTCGGCGGTCTGCGCGTCTCGGCGGAGGCCGAACTCGTCGGCATGGACGTCACTCAGTGGGGGGTGTCCAACTTCGGGGACGATCTCGGGGGCTCCCGCCCGGGCGCCGCTGCGGCCTCGACGCCGGCGGCGGCTCCGGACATCGAGCCGGTCTGACCTGCTCGTCCCGCCCGACGGGGGCGCGCCCGCTGCCGGGCGCGCCCCTGTTCGCCGTCCGTCCGGGGCGCCACGGACCCGCGCAGCCGTATCCTCCGCTGCACGCCATGCGATGCAGGCGATGCGGTCGGCAGCCGCCCGCCCTGCCAAGGACGGAGCACACCATGCAGCCCCTGGGACGTGGCCTCGTCCCCATGTCCCAACGGACGAGTGAAGGAGTGGCCCGCATCCTGCGCACGGAGATCTTCTCCGGGCAGCTGAAGCCGGGCGCGCCGCTGCCCGAACGGCTGCTCGCCGAGCAGCTGGGGGTCAGCCGCACCCCGGTCCGGGAGGCGCTGTTCACCCTGCAGAGCGAGGGGCTGGTGGAGCTCACCCCGAACCGCGGTGCCACCGTCCGGACCATCACGTCGCACGACATCGTGCAGATCTACTCGCTGCGCGGCGTGCTGGAGTCCTACGCCGCGCGCGAGGCCGCCCAGACGCGCAGCCGGCAGGACCTCGACGCGCTCGAGGACGCGCACGCGAAGCTCGAGCGGATCAGCGCCTCGGGGTCGGCCCCGGATCAGGCGCTCGCCGACCTCGCGTTCCACTCCGTCATCAGCGAGGCGACCGGCAGCCGGCTGCTGCAGACGATCATGGGCCAGGTCCTGGCCTTCACGGTGAGCTATCGCTCCAACTACGCCTATCCCGCCGACCGGGCCGAGGCCGTGCTCACCGAGCACCGCGCCATCCTCGACGCGCTGCGCGACCAGGACGCGGACCGGGCCGAGCAGCTGATGCGCGAGCACGTGGGCTCCTCGAGCCGGTTCGCCCTGAAGCACTTCAGTGACGCGGAGCACGCCGTCATCCACTGAGCACCGACGAGGAGCGACATGGACTTCCTGCGACCCACGACGTGGGCGGAAGCGCTGGAGGCGCGGGCGGCCTTCCCCGGCGCCGTGGCGATCGCGGGGGGCACCGACGTCATGGTGGGCATCAATTTCGGCCGCCTCCGCCCCGCGTCGCTCCTCGACCTCACCCGGGTCGCCGGCCTGCAGGAGTGGGGCACCGAGGACGGCGCGGTCCGGCTGGGCGCAGGGGTCAGCTACGCCCGGGTGATCGGCGAGCTCGGCGACCGGCTGCCCGGCCTGGCGATGGCCGCCCGCACGATCGGCTCCCCGCAGATCCGCAACCGCGGCACCGTCGCCGGCAACCTGGCCACCGCCTCACCGGCCGGCGACGCGCACCCCGCCCTGCTGGCCGCGGACGCCGAGGTGGAAGTGGCGTCGGTGCGGGGTACCCGGCGGATGCCGGTGCGCGACTTCTACACCGGGGTCAAGCGCACCGCGCTGGCCCCCGACGAGCTGATCGCCGCCGTCTCCGTCGTCCCGCCGAGCGGCCCGCAGCAGTTCAGCAAGATCGGCACCCGCAACGCGATGGTAGTCTCCGTGGCCGCCTTCGGCCTGGCCCTGCACCCCGACCGCCGCGCGGTCGGCACCGGCATCGGCTCGGCCGCGCCCACCCCGCGGCGCGCGCCGGCCGCCGAGGAGTTCCTGGCCGGCGAGCTCACCAGCGCCGGGCTGTGGGAGTCCCGCGCCGAGCTGCCCGAGGCCACGGCCGCCCGCTTCGGCGAGCTGGTCGCCGCCGCGGCCGCCCCCATCGACGACGTCCGCGGCACGGCCCGCTACCGCGTCCACGCGCTGTCCGTGATCGCCCGCCGCGCCCTGACCTGGGCCTGGGCCGACTACCGCAACGACCCGGCGAAGGAGATCTGACGTGCGGCTGACCTGCACCGTGAACGGCGCCTCCCAGCAGGTGGACGACGTCTGGGAGGGGGAGAGCCTGCTGTACGTCCTGCGCGAGCGGATGGGGCTGCCCGGGTCCAAGAACGCCTGCGAGCAGGGCGAGTGCGGCTCGTGCACGGTCTACCTGGACGGGCTGCCGGTCTGCGCGTGCCTGGTCGCCGCCGGCCAGGCCGAGGGCCGGCAGGTCGGCACCGTCGAGGGCCTGGCCGGCGCCGCGGCGCTCTCCCCGGTGCAGCAGGCGTTCCTCGACGCCGGCGCCGTCCAGTGCGGCTTCTGCACCCCTGGCCTGCTGGTGGCCACCCACGACCTGCTCACCCGGAGCGGGCGGCCCAGCGACCCGGAGATCCGGGAGGCGCTGGCCGGGAACCTGTGCCGGTGCACCGGCTACGAGAAGATCCTGGACGCCGTCCGGCTGGCCGCCGAGCGCATGTCGGAGCCGGGAGCGCACCGGTGAGCGCCCCGACCCGGGTACCGGCCGGGGCGCCCGAGCACCTGACCGGCCCGGGCAGCGGCGGGGTCGGCGACGACGCCGAGCGCCCCGACGGCGTCCTCAAGGTCCGCGGCGAGTTCGCCTACGGCAGCGACCTGTGGATGGCGGACATGCTCTGGGGGGCCACGCTGCGCAGCCCGCACCCCTACGCGCGGATCCGCTCGGTCGACACCAGCGCCGCGCTGGCCACTCCCGGCGTCCGCGCCGTGCTCACCGCGGACGACGTCCCGGGCGAGAAGGTCTACGGCCTCGAGCTGGCCGACCAGCCGGTGCTCGCGCTGGACGTCGTCCGCTACCAGGGCGAGCCGGTGGCGCTGGTCGCCGCCGACCACCCGGAGACCGCCCGGCTGGCCGCCACCCGGATCCGGGTCGACTACGAGGTGTGGGAGCCGGTCACCGACGCGCGCACCGCGCTGGGGCACCGCACGGGCAACCAGGTGCACGACTCCGCCCCCGAGGTCACCGAGCTCAGCCGGGAGAACGCCCACCTGCACCCGCAGGGCAACCTGGTCCGGCACCTGAAGATCCGGAAGGGCGACCCGGCGCCGGCCGCCGACGTCGTGGTGGTGGGCGAGTACGAGGTCGGTATGCAGGATCAGGCCTTCCTGGGCCCGGAATCCGGTCTGGCCGTGCCCGCCGAGGACGGCGGCGTGGAGCTCCACGTCGCGACCCAGTGGCTGCACGTGGACCAGCGGCAGATCTGCTCGGCGCTGGGCCTGCCGCCCGGGCAGGTGCGGCTGACGCTGGCCGGCGTGGGCGGGGCCTTCGGCGGCCGCGAGGACCTGTCCATGCACGTGCACGCCTGCCTGCTGGCCCTGCGCACCGGCCGGCCGGTGAAGATGTCCTACAACCGCGAGGAGTCCTTCTTCGGCCACGTGCACCGGCACCCGGCGACCATGCGGTACGAGCACGGCGCCACCCGGGACGGTCAGCTGGTCTACGTCAAGGCCGAGATCTACTTCGACGGCGGCGCCTACGCCTCCAGCACCCCGGCCGTGGTGGGCAACGGCGGGACGATGGGGATCGGCCCCTACGTCGTCCCCAGCGTGCACGTCGACTGCTACGGGGCGTACACCAACAACCCGCCGTGCGGCGCCATGCGCGGCTTCGGGTCGGTGCAGACCGCGTTCGGCTACGAGTCGCAGATGGACGCCCTCGCCGCCGAGCTGGGCATGGACCCGGTGGAGCTGCGCTGCCGCAACGCGATGGAGCAGGGCTCGACGACGCCCACCGGCCAGGTCGTGGACAGCCCGGCACCGGTGGCCGAGCTGCTGCGCCGGCTGGCGGCCATGCCGCTGCCCACGCGGGACGACGGCGGCGAGGTCGACCTGCGGGACATGCCCGGCGGGGTCTCCAACACCACCCACGGCGAGGGCGTCCGGCGCGGCGTCGGGTACGCGGTCGCCTACAAGAACGTCGGCTTCTCCGAGGGCTACGACGACTACTCGACCGCCCGGGTGCGCCTGGAGGTCGTCGGTGGTGAGCCGACCGCGACGGTGCACACCGCGGCGGCGGAGGTCGGCCAGGGCCTGGTCACCGTGGAACAGCAGATCGCCCGCACCGAGCTCGGGGTCGAGCGCGTCGTCGTGCACCCGAAGGACACCACCGTGGGGTCGGCCGGCTCGACCTCGGCGTCCCGGCAGACCTACGTCACCGGCGGCGCGGTCAAGGCCGCCTGCGAGGCGGTGCGCGAGCAGGTGCTGGCCCGCGCGCAGCGGCTGGTCGGCCGCACCGTGCCCGACCTGCGGCTGGCCGGCGGTGCCGTGGTGTCCGACAGCGAGGACATCACCGTCCCGCTGGCCGACCTGCTGGGCGATGACGTGCTGGAGGAGACCCTGGAGTGGCGGCACCGCCCCACCGAGGCGATCGACCCGGAGACCGGCCAGGGCTTCGCGCACGTGCAGTACGCCTTCTCCGCGCACCGTGCGGTGGTCGACGTCGACACCGAGCTGGGGCTGGTGAAGGTCGTCGAGATGGCCTGCACCCAGGACGTCGGCAAGGCGATCAACCCGCAGGCGGTGATCGGCCAGATCCAGGGCGGCACCGCGCAGGGCCTCGGGCTGGCCGTCATGGAGGAGATCCTGATCAAGGACGGCACGGTGCGGAACCCGTCGTTCACGGACTACCTGATCCCGACCATCCTGGACATGCCGCCGATGCGCATCGAGGTGCTCGAGTACGCCGACCCGCACGCCCCCTACGGCCTGCGCGGGGTCGGGGAGGCGCCGAACATCTCCTCCGGCCCCGCGGTGCTCGCCGCGATCCGGGCCGCGACCGGCCTGCCGCTGGCGCGCGTCCCGGTCCGACCCGAGCACCTCACCGGCACCTGACCGTGATCCGGGCGCTCCTCTCCGCAACACAACTGTCATGGGTCCCGCGGTGACGGGTGGGCACCGGAGGTGGTGACCGTCGCCCCTGAGGAAGGACCCGCCATGCGCAGGACCCGCACGATCACTCTGGTGACCGGTACCGCCGGCGCCCTGGTCCTCGGAGCAGGGGCCCCCGCCCTCGCCGCCCCGGGCGACGACGTAGCCACCGACGCCACCGACCCCGCCACGGTGACCGTCCTGCACGCCATCCCCGACGTCCCGGTGGACGTCTACGCCAACGGCGAGGAGCTCATCGCGGACTTCGCGCCGGGAACGCTCACCGACCCGCTCGAGCTGCCTGCGGGCGAGTACGACCTGGAGATCTTCCCGGTCGACGCGGACCCGGCGACCGCCGAGCCCACGGCCGAGTTGGCCGACGTGGCCCTCACCCCCGGGCTGGACGCCACCGTCACCGCGTTCCTGGCCGAGGA
The DNA here is from genome assembly GCA_019779905.1 of Modestobacter lapidis. GTDB lineage: Bacteria > Actinomycetota > Actinomycetes > Mycobacteriales > Geodermatophilaceae > Modestobacter > Modestobacter lapidis. The sequence continues at coordinate 180,645 of JABAKE010000008.1, forward strand.
CGGCAGCCCGGCGCTGGTGCCCTTCGTGAACGACGTCTCGGTCGTGCCGGCCGGGCAGGCGCGCCTGGTGGTGCGCCACGTGGCCGCCGCGCCCGCCGTCGACGTGCGAGCCGACGGCACCCCGCTGGTGGAGGACCTGGCGAACCCGGACGAGGAGATGCTGCTCGTCGACCCGGGCGTGGTCAGTGCGGACGTGGTCCTCGCCGGGGAGGACACGGGGGTCGTGGACCCGGTCGACCTGGAGCTGGCCGAGGGCGTGGTGACCACCGTCTACGCGTACGGCGACGAGGAGTCCGGCTACCAGCTGGCCACCCAGACCAGCACGAACACGGCCTCGGCTCCCAGCAGCGTGCCCACCGGCACGGCCGGCCTGGTCGACGACGACGGGCTGCCGCTGCCACTGGTCGCGGTCTCCCTGGTCGGCCTGGTCGCTGCGGCCGCCGCCGGCCGCCGGCTCGTGACCACCCGGGCCTGATCCGGGGTTCCGGTGGCGAGGCTGCGGGGTGCCCACGTCGTGCTGGTCCTGGGCCTCGTCGGTGGGCTGGGGGCGCCGGCGGCGTGGGCGGTCGGCCGGCCCGCGGACGCCGCGGGGCCGGCGGTCGCCGAGGTGCTGGCTGCTGCGCCGCCGGGTGCCCCCGCGCCCCGCGCACCGGCGGACTGGGTCCCGGAGGTGACCCTCCGGTCGGCGATGGCGCCGCCGGTTCCGGAAGTCCCGGCCCCGGCCCGCCTGGTGGTGCCGTCGATCGGGGTCGACGCGCCCGTCGATCCGGTGGGGGTGTCGGGGACCGGCGCGATGCGGATCCCGGCCGACGTCGACCGGGTGGGCTGGTACGAGCACGGGCCGGCCCCCGGGGACGGCGCCGGTTCCGTCGTCCTGGCCGGCCACGTCGACAGCCGGACGCAGGGGCTCGGTGCGATGGCTGCCCTGCGCACCGCGGAGGTGGGCGCCGAGGTCCGGGTGCTCGACGAGGCCGGCACGGTCTCCCGCTGGCGGGTGGTCGCCAGGGAGACCCTGCACAAGCAGCAGCTGCCGACCGCGGAGCTCTTCACCCGCTCCGGGCCGCGCCGGCTGGTGCTGCTGACCTGCGGTGGCCCCTTCGACGAGGAGCTGCGCAGTTACCGCGACAACGTGGTGGTGCTGGCCGAGCCGGTGCCCTGAGCCAGCTCACCGGGCGGGTGGCCGGCTGCTGCAGGTCCGGCAGCGGCATGACGTCCCGCGCGCTCCGTCCGGCATCCAGCCGACCGTCGCGTTCCGGCGGTCACACGGCCGTCAGGCAGCGGGCCCCGCCAGCAGGCGCAGCACCGCGTCCGGCAGCCCGGCCGGGAGCGCGGCGGGCAGCGGGCGGCCGCCGACCAGCCGGCCCGCGACGGCCGGCTCCGTGCCGAGCGAACCCAGCACCTCCAGCGCCTGGACGTCAGGCAGCGTGTCGAACCAGCGCCGTCCCAGCTGCTCACGCCCGCGCGCCGTCGGGCGGCCCCACAGTCGCAGCCGGGCCATCCCGCCGTCGGGGAAGACGTCCAGCCGGACCCGGTCGACACCGATGGCGCCGTCGAGCACGAAGCGGTGCCGGGTGTCGGGCTGCAGCCGGGTGCGGGGCAGCAGCGCCACCTCCTCGCCGTCGGCCGTGCGACCGGTGAGCGCGGCGGCACCCGGGGCGTTGCCCAGGAACCAGGAGGTGTCCAGCTCCGCCAGGGTCACGCCGCCCTCGCAGGCGAGGGCCAGGTCCACCCAGTCGTTGCCCGGGCCACGGCGGCGGGCGTTCTCCCAGCCCTCGCCCATCGACCGGGCCAGTCCGCGGCCGACCAGCTGGTGCGGGCTGCCGTAGAAGGCGTCGCTGACCGCGGTGATCCGGCCACCGTTCTCCAGCGCGGCCAGGTCGAACGGTCCGGCGTCGACGAGCCGGGGGTCGGGGACGACGGTGCCGTGCACCCGCAGCCGGGCCACCCCGCCGTCCGGGTGGATGGCCAGCCGCACGTGGGTGACCCGGCGGTCGGTGACGACCGGGAAGACGTTGGCGGTGTCGCCGGCCAGGTCGCTCAGCGGCAGCAGCGGTTCCCAGGTCGCCCGGGTGAGCTCGTCGACCGAGGGGTGGCCCTCCACCGCGGCGCCCTCGACCGACGCCTGCGGCGGGTAGTTGCCGGTGAAGAACGCGGTGTCGACGACGACGGCCGCCACGATCCCGGGGGCACCGAGCCGGACCACCGCCCAGTCGTGCCCCGGGCTGCGCCGGCGGCGGGTCTCCCAGCCGTCGTACTCCTTGCCCCGGTGCCCGAACTCGCTGCGGGCGATCGCCGGGTGCGGGAGGACGAGGTTCTCCTTGGCAGCGAAGAACTCGTCGTTGGCGGCGACCACGGCCCCGCCGAGGGCTCTTCCGGCCAGATCGGGCAGCTGCAGCGGGTCGGTCATCGGTCTCCAGACGGCGAGCGGTCGGGCGGGGTCACTGTGGCACGGGCCGGCCGCCGGCACCCCGGTCCAGCAACCGGCCGAGCGGGACGCCGTCCGGCTCCACCACCTGCCCGCGCAGCCACGTCCGGCGGACGACGCCGTCGAGCTCCCGGCCGGCGTACGGCGTGATCGGGCTGCGGTGGTGCAGGCGGCCCACCGGCCGGCGCTCGTCGGGGGCGAACGCGACCAGGTCGGCGTCCCGACCCACCGCGATGCCCCCCTTCGTCGGCAGCCCGGCGAGCCGAGCCGGGGCCGCCGACATCCACCGGACGACGTCGGCCAGCCCCAGCCCGCGGGCCCGGGCGCCGGTCCACACCGCCGGGAGCGCGAGCTGGAGCCCGGCGATGCCGCCCCAGGCCAGCCCGAAGTCGCCGACCTCGAGCCCCTTGAGCTCCGGGGTGCACGGCGAGTGGTCGCTGACGACCAGGTCGATGTCGCCGGCGGCGAGCGCGGCCCACAGCGCCTCGCGGTGCACCGCCTCCCGGATCGGCGGGCAGCACTTGAACGAGGTGTCGCCGTCGGGGACCTCCTCGGCGCTGAACGTCAGGTAGTGCGGGCAGGTCTCGACGGTGATCCGGACCCCCTCAGCCCGGGCGGCGCGCAGCAGCGGCAGCGCGCCGGCGCCGGCCAGGTGGACGACGTGCACCCGGGCGCCGGTGTTCCGGGCGGCCGCGACGAGCCGGCCGATCGCCGTCTCCTCCGCCGCGCCCGGCCGGCTGGCGAGAAACGCCGGGTAGCTGGCGCCGCGGGGGTCGGGTGACGCAGCGATGACGTCGCCGTCCTCGCAGTGCGCGATCAGCAACCCGTCGACGGCGGCCAGCGCGGTGAGCGCGGTGCGCAGCTGCTGGTCGTCCAGCGGGGGGAACTCCGGCACTCCGGAGTCGAGCAGGAAGCACTTGACCCCGACCGCGCCGGCGTCGAGCAGGCCCGGCAGCTGGCCGGCGTTGCCCGGTACCGCGCCGCCCCAGAAGGCGACGTCCACCCGCACCTGCCCGGCAGCGGCCTGGCGTTTCACGTGCAACGCCGCCAGATCGACCGTCGGCGGGACCGAGTTCAGCGGCATGTCGACGATCGTGGTGACCCCACCGGCGGCCGCGGCCCGGGTGGCGGAGTCGAACCCCTCCCACTCGGTGCGACCGGGCTCGTTGACGTGCACGTGGCTGTCGACCAGGCCGGGGAGCAGCACCTCGTCGTCGGCGAGCGTGACCGGCGCACTTCCGGCGTCGGCGTAGCCGGTGACCGCGCCGATCCGGCCACCGGCCACGTGCACCGCGGCGGGGCGCTCACCGTCGGGGAGGACGACCCGCCGGGCCCGGACGACCAACGACCCGCCCACCGGCCACCTCCTGCGCCCCGCGGGGCGCGACGACGCCCCTGAGGCAGAGACGTTAACCGGCGGGGAGGGCAGCGGGACGGCGCAGGGGCTTGCCGACCGAGTAACGAACCCATGAGCCGGGGGGCTCGCGCCATGGGAACCGGGTCGGCGTGAACGAGGACGGCGGCCCCATCTTCCGGCAGGTCGCCACCCAGCTCGAGGACGCGATCGTCGACGGCTCCCTCCCCGAGGAGGGCCAGGCTGCTCAAGCGGCGGCGCAGCGACTTCGCCGAGCAGTTCGTGACCCCCCTGCTGGCCGAGGCGGCGAAGGTCGGCATCTCCGTCGCCGAGATCACCGCCATCGAGGCGGACACCATCACCGGCCTGCTCGGCCGCAACGGCGCCGGCAAGACCACCCTGATGCAGCTGCTCACCGGGCACCGCGCGCCCACCTCGGGCCGGGTGGCGGTCTTCGGCCGCTCGCCCTACGAGGACGACGACGTCCTGAGCCGGATCTGCTTCATCAAGGAGAGCCAGCGCTACCCCGACCACTTCCGGGTGGGCGACGCCGTCTCCGCTGCCGCCTGCCTGTACCCGGGATGGGACGGCGACCTGGCGGCCACGCTGCTCGCCGACTTCGACCTGCCATCCAAGGGGCCGATCAAGAAGCTGTCGCGCGGCATGACGTCGGCGGTCGGGATCGTGCTGGGACTGGCCTCTCGTGCGCCGGTGACGCTGTTCGCCAAGCCCTACCTCGGCCTGGACGCCGTGGCCCGCCAGCTCTTCTACGACCGACTGCTGGCCGACTACGCCGAGCACCCGCGAACGGTCGTGCTCTCCCCGCACCTGATCGAGGAGATCAGCGACCTGCTGGAGCACGTGCTGCTGATCGACCGTGGGCGGGTGCTGCTGGACGCCGACGCGGAGTCGCTGCGGGCGACCGCGCTGACCGTCACCGGGCCGGCCCGGCAGGGCGCCACGTTCGGCAGCGTGCACCGCGTGCTGCACCTGGAGTCGATGGCCGGGCAGAGCCGCGCGGTGGTGCGGGCCAGCTCCGCCGCCGATTCCCGGGTGGCCACCGATCTCGGGTTGACGGTCGAACCCGCGTGCATCCAGCAGCTGGTGGTGGCCCTCGGCCGGAACGCCCGCGGCGCAGCCACCACGTCCACCACGCCCGCCGCCGATCTGGAAGGGGTCGTCCGATGAACCGCGTCCTCGGCGGTGCCCGCGTGCACCTGGCGCACCCCCTGGTGATCCTGGGCGTCCCCTGGATGGTGGTGAGCATCTCCTTCGCCATCAACGTGGCCATCTGGGGCCTGGTCGACGTCGCGGCGCAGGACGCGAACGCGGCCACCGGCGGGGTGACCTCGCTCTAGCTGGCTGGTCGGCCAGTCGATCGGCACCCTCGCCGCGGGCCTTCCGGCCGCGCTCGCGCTGCTGCTCGCGGGCATCTCGTTCGCGGGGCTCCGCCGCGCCGTGCCCTGATCCGTCCCCACCCGGGGTGGACGCACGAAACGGGGTCACAGCAGTTGCTGTGACCCCGTTTCGGGAAAAGATGTCCGGCGGCGTCCTACTCTCCCACCCGGTCCCCCGGGCAGTACCATCGGCGCTGAAAGGCTTAGCTT
>JABAKE010000085.1 GCA_019779905.1 Modestobacter lapidis
AATATTAATATATTAAAATATAGGGAAGACCATATTTACACATATACAGTTAGTATATAAATATAAGTCATAATTAGATAAAATATATAAAAAATGTAAAATAATGATTGTAAATTTATTAACTATATTAATTTTTGTAATATGTATATTATTAAGTGTTGCCTATCTGACAGTGGCTGAACGTAAAACTTTAGCATATATGCAACGTAGATTAGGTCCTAATGCCGTAGGTTATTACGGTTTATTAATGGCTTTTGCGGATGCTCTTAAACTTTTATTAAAAGAAATTATTATTCCTAGAGAAGCTAACTTTACTATAATGCTTCTTTCTCCTTTAATTGCTTTATTCTCTGCTCTTCTAGGATGAGCTGTTGTTCCTTTTGGTCCTAGTATTACTATTGGAGATATTCAATTTGGTTTATTATATGGATTAGCTATTAGTAGTTTAGGAGTTTTTGGTAATTTATTAGTTGGATGAGCTTCTAACTCTAAATATGCTTTATTAGGTAGTATTAGATCTACTGCACAATTAATTAGTTATGAACTTGTTTTAACTACTATTGTGTTAATTGTGATTTTATTTGTTAGTAATCTAAATATGACTCAAATAGTTGAAGCTCAACGGAGTATTTGATTCGTTATCCCTCTTCTCCCTATTTTACTTATTTTCTTTATTGCTTCTGTTGCTGAAACTAATAGACCTCCTTTTGACTTGGTAGAGGCTGAATCAGAATTAGTTAGTGGACATCTTACTGAGATGTCTGCATCTCCTTTTGTTTTATTCTTTTTATCTGAATATAGTAATATTATGTTAATTTGTTGTCTGAATATTATTTTATTCCTAGGGGGTTACCTGAACTTTTCTTGAATCACTAATGGATTATCTTTAGGTTTCCTTAGTAATTCTGTTTTATTAGTTATTTTAGAAGGATTAATTTATGGAGCTTCTTTAGGGTTTAAAGCAAATATTTTAATGTTCACATTTATTTGAGTTAGAGCTGCATTCCCAAGAATTCGGTATGATCAATTAATTAATTTCTGTTGAGTAATACTATTACCTTTACTTTTTGGTGTAATTATACTTGTTCCTTGTATTTTAGCTGCATTTGATGCACTTCCTATTACTATTTAATATATTTCTTATTACTTTTTTATATACTAGCCCCCAGAGGGTCCTGGCCCCCCCCTTTTTCGGGGGGAGGGCTAGTATTTAATCTTAATTTATTATATTTTATTATATGAAGTCTCAATTACCCGCGCAACCCGCGGGTAATATAAGCTACAGATACATAGAGATTATATAGAGGTGTTTAAGGTATTATTATTATGTTGATTGTTGTGATATTTATCATATATTTTATATATTTATTAATATGGCTGATAAGAACTTTATTCTTAATATGTGTATATAATATATAGAAGATC
>JABAKE010000086.1 GCA_019779905.1 Modestobacter lapidis
GCGAATTTTAGTTTTAATACTATTATTGAAAATAATAATATGCAAAAAGGGTTTTGCATGAATCTCCTTTGCCTTAACACCTGTGTGTGTTAAAAGCCTTGTCTTACGAAGACTAGTATACGATACTATGGTGATTGGCTTTAGTGCAAGTGGGAGATTGTTAGAAGTATGCCCTAAAACCAATCCTAAAGGGTATATTGAGTTTCATATTATCAATATATGGAAGGTATAACTTATCTAATATGTTCTAACATATATGATAAGGTCCATGAATAAATGATAAGAGAAATATGCATCTCAAGGTGTTGAGATAGAGAGACTGATATTTCTCATATACATCTATTCTAAAAGAGTTCCTACTCAAAGGTTTATTAAAGTGGATATTTAATTAACCGTATGAAGAGTAGCACAGATTTAAACCAACTCATATGGAGGATAGGTAGTCTTTCCTATCAGTGTAGTGACACTTAGGTTAATCTGTGGGTGCATATTAGAGAATATGTACACTGAACATGATCTACAAAGAGTATTCCTATGGTAGTTCTGTCAAAGGAATATTCTAGTGTTATGTCCATTTATTTGGTAGTCCTTAGACCTGAGACACCATAGCTGTCTTATGCATAGGTTGCTAGAGTTTGATAGTATCTTGTACAGCCTTATCCACAAGGTTGTAATCGGTGCTCATTGGCTCTAATGAGTTATGCATGAAGATGGATGAGTGTGCAATAAGGGATCATCACTCTCAGTTATATGAGAGAGAATGTCAGGATAAGTTCACAAAGATAATTCTCAAAGGGAACCTCTGGCCAGAGTGATAGGTAAACAGTGAAAAGAGTTTCACTGCGATTACCTTATTGAGATTATATTTTGTGGGACAGATATCAAGTTGTTAAGATAGGGTTTGACTAAAACCATACCTATTATCTTAACTGTGACATTAGGGGATGAAGGATTAAATAACATGAAGGGTTCACATAGTTCTGCTATTCACCTAAACCTAGGGTATGTCATGATATGTTGCTAGATGTCACTCATGACCAGTGAAAGCCTATTGATAAAGTGTTATCAATGAGGGCAAAATTGGAATCGTTCCAATTGAACCTTAAAATAGAAAGTTTCTATTTTTGGGAGACATAGAGATGTCCCTGTCACTGCTAGGTTAGGGTGAACCCAAAGGGTCACACACAATAGAGAGTAAGTGAGTTCCTTAAGCTTGTGGGAGGGGAATCCTATCATGGAGTTTGTTTGATTTTAATTATTAAAAGTTAATTGATTAAAAGTCAAAACTAACCGAGAATAGGATTACTCTATTCAAGGATGTTTGGTCATGCTAGCACTAGTAACCAAACAACCCCAAAGAGGAAAAAGTCTATAAATATGAGTGTTTCACACACTCTAGGTTAAGGAAGAACCCTAGGGCCGAAA
>JABAKE010000087.1 GCA_019779905.1 Modestobacter lapidis
AATCAACGCTTGAGATTAATCCGTGAGGAATTAATCCAAGGGCTCTTAGGCGATCTTATTAGGGTTAAGTAAGTGAATTTTCAGAGTTTTATCTCGGAAAAATACCAAGAAAGAAGGTTGAATTGAACCACAACCCGAGAGGAGTCCTAGGAGGACTCCAGGACAAGGTGGCCGTCCACCCCATGGACGGTCAACCGTCCACCATGGACGGTTGGCCGTCCATGCCTTGGACGGCCACTTTATCCTGGGCTCTCCTTTTGTGTTTTTTCGGGACTCTTCCACTAATTAAGTTGCAACTTAATGCACACTTGTCCAATTCGACTGAAACTAGTGTCAAAACGACCGTGTTTCAGTGCTGGTTAATTTGACATATTAACCATGGTTAGTTGACCTTGACCGTGGTCCGTGGTTTGACCACAAGTTCGCTTGACCGCGGTGGACCGTTTTAGGTCAAATCGATCCCGTTTCGAAATCTATCGAACCAAATCGTTCGATTCTCGAACTAAATTTGGGGGAACTGATTGAGATTCATTATGAATCACTTTTGACCTTTGATTGACCTCGATCGATGGGAAATCGATGGTCAATTGGCTTGACCTTGTTTTGACCCGAAAAGGGTCAAATTGACCGTTATGAACCAACTATCGCTCGGGATGTTGGAATCATGGAATTGACTTCGCAATTGAATTCAATAAGCTATTTTAAGCTTAATGACACTTCTCGGGATAATTTCCGACTTCGTTCGGGAATTTTACCGCTAAATGACCGTTTTGCCCTTGGGGGGCAAATAGGTTCATTTCTTTATGAAATGACCTCTGATTGCAACGAAACTTGACGTGCTAGTCAAGTATCATTAGAAGATGTTAATAATGAAGTTTAACTTCATTTTTCACATAGAAAAATCATTGATCGAGAAGATCGAATAAATCGGAGAGATAGGGGCCTCAGGGGCAAAATGGTCATTTGACCGATTGTACTCCAAATTCATTTCTGAAAGTGGCAGCGAGTGAATAGAAGTGTATCAAGGCAAAAATGGGGTGTCGACACTTTGCTAGATGAAAAACGCCTCAGGGCCATTTACCATGTTCAAGGTTATCAACGAAGGATCGCAAGGGCATTCAACAAGCGAGTTAAGAACAGGGGCTTAAAGAAAGGGGACTTAGTCCTAAAAGAAATCAGAGCACCAATACATGATCCGAGAGGAAAGTTCAAACCAAGTTGGGGCGGACCATATATCATCAAGAACATCCTGTCAGGAGGAGCGGTGCAGCTTATGGATTTGGACGGAAACGAATTCGCGCACCCTACTAATCTCGATCAGCTCAAGAAGTACCATGTGTAATCCCGAAAGGTTGAAAACCGAAAAAAGGCAACCTTAGGGATAATCTGAAAGGTCGAAAACCGAAAGGCGACCTTAG
>JABAKE010000088.1 GCA_019779905.1 Modestobacter lapidis
GTACCAATACGCAATGGGGGGTTGATCCCATTTTCTATGGACGAATGCATCCATACTTGTTCATCATTCAAAGGACCTATTCGTAAGAATTTTACTTTATTCATTCTGTCTTCCTATCCAATCTATGGATAAAATATGCTAAAGGCCAATATTATGAAGACAATAAATCCATTGTTACGTTTCCAAATCAAAGTGAAATATAGTACTTAATTCTTTTTTCTTTCATTTAATGCCTATTGGTGTTCCAAAAGTACCTTTTCGAAGTCCTGGAGAGGAAGATGCATCTTGGGTTGACGTATAGTGCGACTTGTCAGATATATTGGGTCATATGGGATTTCCCCGTTCTCTCCCCCGATCGAGATATCCTCTGTTTCGCCCAAGAAAGATTGATTGAATTATCAAAAATTTGGAGCGTGAAGTGCAATTAGATCTATTTTTGGGGGGATCCAGATTAATATTATCAATTAGAATAATTTATGGTTGGCTTGGTTGGACCAATAAAATGAAGTATCCAGGCTCCGTTTAGAAAAAACCCAATTGGTAATATATCTATGATTACTACTTGTATCATAAACGATTTTTTTTTATAAATAGGAGTGATCTCAAAGTGTTAATCAATTGAGTAATATGATGAATACGTCGAATATTTGGCAGAAGGCATGTGAAAAAAAAAAGGAAGTCGTAGCAAAAAGAAGTGGTATTGGGGGCATTTGTCCTATATGTGCAAATCGAAATCGGGCATATCTTTACCTGGAGTAGAGCATAAACCTAAAAGAATTGAAGAGGCCCATTCAGGAACAAGAAAATGACATCGTGATTTGGATTGTATCTCGATGAAACAATACATCAATGAGAAGTTAATTCGATAAGTTTAGTGAATTCTTTTTATAATTATAGTTATAGGGAAACGAGCCAAAACTTATCTTTCTTGAAAAATGGAAGAAAAAGTTCCTTCGTTAGAAGTTAGAAAGAGCCTGCTATGAAAAAAGAAAAGGGGCTGAAATCTACACATTGATTCTTTTTCTTCTTTTTTTTTTTTTTCGCGATTTTTTTTTGAACCGTATGCATCAAAAGGTGCATGTACGGTTCCTAGGGGATACAATTTTATCCCAATCAACCGACTTTATCGAGAAAGATTACTTTTTTTAGGCCAAGGGATTGATAGCCAGATCTCGAATCAACTTATTGCTCTTATGGTCTATCTCAGTATAGATAATGATACCAAAGATCTGTATTTGTTTATAAACTCTCCTGGCGGATGGGTAATACCCGGAATAGCTATTTATGATACCATGCAATTTGTGAGACCAAATGTACATACAGTATGCCTGGGATTGGCCGCTTCAATGGGATCCTTTATCCTGGTCGGAGGAGAAATTACCAAACGTTTAG
>JABAKE010000089.1 GCA_019779905.1 Modestobacter lapidis
AAACTCCCGGCGGATGGCCAGTGACCCAAGGAAACGAAAGAATCGGTTACATTTTTCATATGATCTCCCCTTATAGATAGACTAAAAAAATCGAACAGAGTTTTTTTTGTATCACTTCGCCCCTCCTTTGTTTTATTAATTCTCCTATTTCTAAACAAAGTCCAAAATATATTCGATTTAGAAATGGATTTTTTTTTTTTCAATTGAGATTCCCAATAAGAATGATACTTATTTAGAATTAGGTACCAGGCCTCATGTCAATTGCGAAATACCTCGTTTGTTGCAACATTTCCTAAAAAGGGGGTTCCATTCCATTGGACTAAGAAAAGAAAAAGAAGGGGAAGGAAGAAAGCGAGTCGGTATGCTAATTCCTCATCCTCAAATCAGTCCTTCCCATGGGTTATTGTCTCAACGAATAAATAATTGTAGGAGCGAAATCTTGATATAATTCGAAAAAGCAAGCGGCAGCAATAAAATAAGAAAAAAAATACATATTTTTCATATTTCTAGATTAAACAAAGGGATTCGCAAATAAAAGCGCTAATGCTACAACCAGTCCATAAATTGTTAAAGCTTCCATAAAAGCCAGACTAAGCAATAAGGTACCTCGTATTTTTCCCTCCGCCTCGGGTTGTCTCGCAATACCTTCTACAGCTTGGCCCGCAGCAGTACCTTGACCAACTCCAGGTCCAATAGAAGCAAGCCCTACGGCCAATCCAGCAGCAATAACGGAAGCGGCAGAAATCAGTGGATTCATGATAAGTTCCTCGCACCAAAATAAAGAAATGGTTAATGATACAATCAACCAATGAATTATAACTTAATTATTCCGTCGCTAAGATTCATCCAGTCGAAGTAACTAAGAACTCCGAATGGAAGTAATAATAATAATATTATTGAATCATCAGAACTACTTCGATATCTCTTTTTTAGTTCCTATCCTCCACGGAGTCTTTGTGAATCCATACGACTTTAGTTCTTCCATTTCTTTGTTCCGAATCATTCTTTGAATTCTTCGTTCTTTTTCTTGATTTCATCTCTTTATTCATTCAATTCACATCACAGACGAAACGGAAGGACTTCTATTGGAATCCCCATCTAAATTGACAGTAGTAGGGCAAATTAGATATATCTTTAGTTCATATAACTAGTCAATTATCACATATACATGTGTTTCTTCCATAACGTAAACCAACTATTCGTATCTTAGATTTAATCGGATTCTAGAATCATTCTTCGAAACATCCACAAGAGTTGGCTTATAGCCATTAGATTACATATACCTAGTTCGACCCCCCCTCTCCTAATCAACCCTTTTTTTATGAATCTCATTTTTTGTAACCTCTTTTATTCCTTTTCTTTATCATTATCCCACATGGATAT
>JABAKE010000090.1 GCA_019779905.1 Modestobacter lapidis
TGTTTGAGTATAAACTAATCTTGAATTACCTGTAGGCGATCTTCTAGCTATATGAGCATCCCCTAATAAAATCCCTATTAAAATATCTTTAACTTCATCAGGTAATATTATTGAAGATCTTTGAGAAGGAGATAAACGAGTTATTCCTTTTGTAGATCGTGCTGCAAATAAAACTAGTTGTGAAGTAAACAGTATTATAATAGGATCTCAATCTAATCAGAATTATAATTAATGTTGTAATAATTTTAATTTTGGACTATATCTTCAATTAACTTTTTTTTTTAAGTTAATTGTCTTGCATGTAGTCTCTGAGGATGTATTATAATCCCATATAATAAAAGGAATCTATTTTCCTAATGGTTTATTTGGGATCAATTAATTTTTCCTACTGATTGTTTCCCCTAAGGGAAAATTTCCAGTATATAGCAAGATTTTAAAATGACATTTATTTCCCATATCATTCTGGTACAATAGAAGCTGGAGTAACTAGAGGATTACCAGGGATGTAATTATCTGGATGACCTAGTGTATTAGGTGAAAAGAATACAAATAATGCGAATGCAAGTAAGAATACAAATACTGTAATTAAATCTTTAAAGATAAAATATGGATGCATTGGTAATCTATCTATATTCCCTGTGATTCCTAAAGGATTTGATGATCCATGCACGTGCAATGCCATTAAATGCATTACTACTAAAGCAGCTAATACAAATGGTAATAAATAATGTAAAGCAAAGAATCTTTGGATTGTTGGATTACTTACTGAGCGGTAAATGTTGATAGTACTTAAATAAATATTAGTTAAGTATACCTATTTAGTTTATTGATTAATTAAATAAATATTTAATTATATCCTCCCCCCCTCTCAAAGAGGGGAGAGGGATGCAAACTAGGTATTCCATATTATATATTATATATATAATACTCTTACTATACGCATTATATCTCTATAATGATCGGACTATATCTTAATTTGATAACTTTTATCATACATTACATAATTTATCAAATCTTTATTAAAATTAAAGATAACTAGGGCGTAGCCCTGGTATCCTCCTCCATGACGAGAGGAGGATTACTAATAAATGAGTAAAAAAAGTAATTTATATTGAATATCTATAAATAAAAAAGGCAAAAAATGCTAAATATTAATATTTAATAATTATTAGGGATATTAATTTTTTTAGAATATCTAGGAATACTACGAATTTCTTTTAAAAATAATAGATAATTTATTTTTTTATAACCTAATAATTTTACAGGAGCATTTTTTAAGAAATTAATAATGTTTTCTATCCCTCTAACATTTGTAGTTTTTAATCTATAATTATTATTAGAATGGATAACTACATTATTTGATATTTTT
>JABAKE010000091.1 GCA_019779905.1 Modestobacter lapidis
GTGATGCTCCTATAGATGGTCAAGCCGCTTTTTCAAGATCTTTGCCGGCTGCGGTGGAGACGAGGGCGGAGTAGATTTCGCGGACGAGGTAGCGCTTGAGGCAGCGGATGATCTCGGTCTTGGACAGGCCTTGAGCGGTGCGGCGTTCGACGTAGTCGCGGGTGGCCTGGTGGTAGCGCATGCGGACGATCACCACGCGGTAGAGCGCGGCGTTGGCTTGCCGGTCTCCGCCGCGGTTGAGGCGGTGCCGGTGGGTCCTGCCGGAGGATGCCGGGATCGGAGCAACGCCGCAGAGCATGGCCAGTGCGGCCTCGCTGTGCACCCGGTGGGAGTTGTCTCCCACGGTGACCAGCAGCTGCCCGGCGACCTCGGTGCCCACGCCGAAGCAGGCGGTCAGCGCCGGGGCGGTGGCCTGCACCAGTGGGCCGAGCAGCGCGTCGAGAGCTCCGATCTCCTCCTCGAGGAAGGTGTGCCGCCGGGCCAGCGACCGCAGGGCCAGTTTGGTGGCGGTGGTGGGATCAGCGGCGTTGCCGGTCGCCGGCCGCCACCGGGTGCAGGTGGTGACCAGCGCCGGAGATGCCAGGTTCCGCAGCTCGGCGCGCAGCGCCTCGGGGGCGGTGTCGGTGATGCTCTTGATCTGCCGGATCACGTCCGTGCGCTGGCGGATGGCGCTGGTCCGGGCGATGCGCAGAGCCCGGATCGAGGCCACCGGCCCGTCGGCGGTCTTCGGGATCGCGGTCGCCTGCCCGGCCAGCGCAGACCGGGCGGCGGCTTCGGCGTCGACCGGATCGGACTTACCCACCCGCCGTCGGGTGGCGCGGTTGGGGCGGTTGACCTCGACCACGGGTACCGCCACCGTGCGCAGGAACTCCGCCAGGCCGGCACCCCAGCTGTTGGTGCCCTCCACGCCGACCCTCACCACGGCCCCCAGGCCGATCAGCCAGCCCCACAGGGCGGCGTAGCCGGCTGCGGTCGCGGGGAACTGCTGGTGGCCCAGCATCCGCCCCGTCACGTCGACCGCGGCGGCGGTGTGGGTGTCCTTGTGGGTGTCCACCCCGCCGAACACCTCCGACCGAGGCTGCTCGACCGCCGCGGGGTGGACCAGTTCCAGTGCTGCTGTCATCGTTGGTATCGCCGTCCTCTCGCCTTGACCGGTGGGGGCGGCACGCGCCGGCCGGGCGATGCGGACAAGACAGTGACGGGTACCTGCAGGCACAGGCTCCTATGAGGTCACGACGCACGTCCGGCGGGTGCACAACGAGCCCCGCACCGGGCGGCCGACAGATCAACTGGAAGACACCAACGGTCAGCCGTTCCCAGAGTCAGACCACCGGTGCGGGGCTCGCCTTCAATCATCACTGCCGT
>JABAKE010000092.1 GCA_019779905.1 Modestobacter lapidis
TTGATTTGTTTCATTATTGTAAATGTATTTATCAATAATTTTTTTTGTTGATTCAAGAAAAAGTTGTGCATTGATCCTGGGAATATTAATGATACATCGAAGGATATCTATGTATATCCTTTCAATGAAAAATTTTATAAAATAATGTGATTTACGTATTAATCGAGTATTTCTTCTTTTTAATATCTGCCCAATATTTTGGGGGGATTCTAATCTTTTAACATTATGGCTTTTTTTGTTAGGAATAATATTTATTCCTGGAGTTATAAATTCCTTTTTCTTGTCTTTTGTAATTTTTTCTATTTGATTTCTGATTGTGCTTGTTCTACCAGTCAGATCTTTCATTTTTTTTTCTGTCAGTGAATAATTTGTCCAATCCATAGATCGAATTTGAATGGACGATTCATGAATCGTCTGATTAATATTATTGATTATCAAATCTTTTTCTTTTTTAGTTTCCCTCGATTCATATACTTCTCTCAATCTAAATAATAGAATTGGATTTATTTTTGAGAGTTCTTTTATTATTCTTTTTATAAATAGAACGCTTTTGATAACCCATTCTTTTGTTTCTTTTGAGACCATTATAAACAAATTTGTTCTTTCTTTTAAAACTCTTAGAACTATAAAACAATTCTTTTTCAATTTTCTAATTTTTTTTACAAGTTCTTTAAAAATAGGTTCAAAAAAGGAAGATCGTTTTCGGGGAGAACCAAAAGGTAGTTCAGCTTCCATTCCCCAAACTGTTAAAAAACAAAAATCATCTTTTTGCCCTTTCTTTTTCATTGGATCTCTATGAGGGGATCGTAGCTTAGATCTGTGCCAAGGTTTCAGACAGAAAGGAAATAGGATCTTTATCTGAATACCGTCTGTTAACCAGTTTTTCGGAAATTCTGTTTCTGATAATTGAACACCATTATAGGTGCATTTAACATGCATTTCTCTATTCCAATCCTTTAAATCTTCGGACCACTCAGGAAATTGAAATAATAACATACGGCCAATATTTTTAGTTATTATCAATGAAGGTAATAGAATATATTTTCTAAGAATTGATTGGGTTACTAATACGGAACCCCTTATTACTTGAGCAAATAGAATGGTATCCCAGGCTTCTGCTATTCCTATCCGTGCTTTCTCCTCTCTTTTGTCCTTTTCCCTTTTGTCCTCCTCTTTTTTATCCCTTTCTTTTGTCTCTTCCTTCGCATAATCCGAAATTTTGAATTCTGTGTTTTTCCCCATCCAATTTATAAAAATGAGTTTCATCAGTCCGGAGATATCAAAAGAAAAAAAGGTTGGTTTGTCTATTCTGTCCAAAAAAAGGGGGGAATGTACATTTGCTTGAAATAGTTCCAAAATAGTTG
>JABAKE010000093.1 GCA_019779905.1 Modestobacter lapidis
ATGGACAGTCTTGGTCCTATTGAAAATACCGGTGGGAGTAAAGACCAAATTATAACTGATACGGATAAAAAAATGCCTCGTTGGAGTAATAGTGACAGTTCTAGTTACAGTAATGTTGATCATTTATTTGGTGTCAGGGACATTCAGAATTTCATCTCCGATGACACTTTTTTAGTTAGGGATAGTAATGGGGATAGTTATTCCATCTATTTTGATATTGAAAATAGGATTTTTGAGATTGACAATGATCATTCTTTTCTGAGTGAAGTAGAAAGTTCTTTTTATAGTTATCGGAATTCTAGTTATCTGAATAATGGATCTAAGAGTGACGATCCCTACTATGATCGTTCCATGTATGATACTAAAGATAGTTGGAATAATCACATTCATAGTTGTATTGACAGTTATCTTCGTTCTCAAATCCATATTGATAGTTACATTTTAAGTGGTAGTGACAATTACAGTGACAGTTACATTTCTAGTTACATTTGTGGTGAAAGTGGAAATAGTAGTGAAAGCGAGAATGCCAGTATAAGAACTAGTACGAATGGTAGTGATTTAACTAAAAGTTCTAATGATCTCGATGTAACTCAAAAATACAGGCATTTGTGGGTTCAATGCGAAAATTGTTATGGATTAAATTATAAGAAATTTTTTAAGTCAAAAATGAATATTTGTGAACAATGTGGATATCATTTGAAAATGAGTAGTTCAGATAGAATCGAGCTTTCGATTGATCCAGGTACTTGGGATCCTCTGGATGAAGACATGGTCTCTCTGGATCCCATTGAATTTCATTCGGAGGAGGAACCCTATAAAGATCGTATTGATTCTTATCAAAGAAAGACAGGATTAACTGAGGCTGTTCAAACAGGCACAGGTCAACTAAACGGTATTCCCATAGCAATTGGGGTTATGGATTTTCAGTTTATGGGGGGTAGTATGGGATCTGTAGTAGGCGAGAAAATCACCCGTTTGATCGAATATGCTACCAATAAATTTCTACCTCTTATTCTAGTCTGTGCTTCCGGAGGAGCACGCATGCAAGAAGGAAGTTTGAGCTTGATGCAAATGGCTAAAATATCTTCCGCTTTATATGATTATCAATTAAATAAAAAGTTATTCTATGTATCAATCCTTACATCTCCTACTACTGGTGGGGTGACAGCTAGTTTTGGTATGTTGGGGGATATCATTATTGCCGAACCCAATGCTTACATTGCATTTGCGGGTAAAAGAGTAATTGAACAAACATTGAATAAGACAGTACCTGAAGGTTCACAAGCAGCTGAATATTTATTCCATAAGGGCTTATTCTATCCAATCGTACCACGTAATCCTTTAAAAGGCGTTTTGAGTG
>JABAKE010000094.1 GCA_019779905.1 Modestobacter lapidis
TTAAACTTAATCTCTATTAATCAATCATAATCAAACTAAAACACCTTTTCAAACCAAAACACTTTTCAAACAAGAACTCTTTTTAAACTAAAACTCTTTTTCAAATCGAATTCTTTTAATTAAGAATTCTCTTTCAAACCAAACTCTTTTCGAGTTATCAACTTCAAAGACCGATATGGATAGTTTAATCCTTGTCGAACTACGTGGACTTTGATTCCCTTTTAGGAATTAGCGGGATACGTAGGCGCTCCTAAAGTTCAAGTCCAATTAGGAGTCTAGCTTAGTCCTTTTATTTTAATAATATAGTTCAATAGGACCAAACTACATATTAAGTTAACATAGAAATTAGGATCAAACTCACCTCTTAGTCAACATTTCTAACTTAGATTATTAGGTCCAAATCACACCTTAGGATTGAAACACACACAATTAAATGCTAGTCTAAATGTAACCTAGTTAGTAGGATTATGTGGAAAATAAAGATTAAATAGCCCAATTAAATCGGAGACCGAAAGGGTGATGTGGGTGCCTAACACCTTCCCACATCATAACCTAGCCCCCGGATCCACCTGTGGTTCAAGACCATGCTTTTCCTTTCAATGGAGTTAACTTTTTGGTTTCCTTATTCCTTTAAAAATAAGGTGGCGACTCCCAAAATCAAATCATTTTTCAAACCCCGCTGTGAGATCGCAATTTTAGGATTCACAGACTTGGCGACTCCGCTGGGGATCCAGTGGGCTAAACTCCATCAATTTAAAAGGGCTATTAAATTTTTATTATTAATTAAAATCAACCACTTGCATTCGCTTGATTGTGTGCTTCATTTTCTGCATTGTGTGTGCATTGCATTGTATGCTAGGTCGTTGTATGCTCGTTGTATGCTATAGCCATGATGGTCTTAGCCATGATTTCGGGTTTTCCTGATTCTCGGTTTCATGTCTAAGTCATCAACCTTTCTCGCCACGTACCTTCGGGTATATAAAATGGATCACTCACGTACTGTTGGACCCACGCGGCATTCCTGATGTCACATGTGGTTAGGTATATCGATGATCCGAGCGAGTAAAGGACCCTTTACCTACCCTTTTAGTCCATGTAGACTGACTTGTAGGACACATGACTTATCACCCGCACACACTATGTGTTAGCTGTTATGCTGTCGGAATTATTCCGTCATATTTGTGAAGTGCTAATATTATACTATATAGTTTATAACTTACCCATTAATTTCATACTACCCTACTACGAACCTCCTCCTTCATGGGACATACCCTACAAGTAGGAGAGAACTAGTAAAGGGTATAACCCTTCCACTTCTCACACTACCCTACTACGAACCTCCTCCTTCATGGGACATA
>JABAKE010000009.1 GCA_019779905.1 Modestobacter lapidis
GGCTCAGCGGGCCATCCTCGATGCGCTACCACAGGCAGAAGTCACGCACTAAGCAAATGATCAAAGTCGGGTCGGGCTTCCGGTGCCAGCGGCCGCCCGACGTCCGCGACACGGGTCTCGTGGCAGGAGGGGCGTTCCGGAGCGGCCGTAAGCTCGGGAGGTGCCTCCCGAAAGCAGCGACGACGGGCTCGCCGATGCACTCGTGGCAGCCCTGCTCCAATCGAACTACCTCGAAGTACGGGGGGTGCTTCAGTCTGTTGGAGCTGAGCGACTTCCTCCCGGTTGGGGAGACTTCAGCCCAGCGTCAAAGCGAAGGACGCTGAGCAAGATCGTCGGCGGGTTACCTACTCAAACAGTCGCCGACCTCGCGCGCGACTTCGTTGAGGATGGTGGCGACGGCGATCCAGTGGCGCTCGAACCTTCTGCAAAGCAGCACACCACCGCATGGCGACCGATCTATGCGGGGCCCGCAGACCCGGCAGAGAGGTACCGCCTGCCCAGGGCCTCGGCGACCACCAGTCCGGACAACCGCACTTCCCAACCAACGCGGGTCGCCGCCGAAGTCGACGCGGCCGCATCCATCTTCGTCGTCCATGGCCGGAACACTGCAGTAGAGAGCCAGACCCAACTGCTCGTAGAGCGGACAACGGGGCGCACGACCGTTGTGCTGCACGAGCAGGTCACTGGCGGGAGAACCGTCATTGAGCAGATCGAGCGACACGGGGCGTCGGCTGGCTACGCCATCATCCTGCTGACGGGTGACGATGAGGGTGGTCTCCGCGGCGGCGAAATGAGGCCCCGTGCGCGGCAAAATGTCATCCTCGAACTCGGCTACTTCTGGGGTCTGCTCGGGCGCGATCGGGTTGCCGTCCTGGTCGAAGAGGACGTCGAGTTGCCCTCCGATGCGGGTGGGATCCACTACATCGCCATCGACCCTGGGGGTGGCTGGAAGACCAGGCTGGTGCGAGAACTTCACGACGCAGGGCTCGACGTCGACTGGAGCATGCTGCGTGCCTAGCCCGGCCGCGCGCGCAGGCGGCTTCGGGGACGGCTGCTTGCTATCCGGACGGGGCGTCGTCCCGCTTACTGCATGTCGAACCTGCTGGCACAACTGCACAGCTTCCGAGACGGCGGGCGAAGGCCTGCCTGTTGTCGCCGCCCGCGCGCTGGGCGCCCGCGCTCTCCGCCGCGGCGCCGTCGCCGAGCACCGGGCCGCGGCGGCAGAGGGGGCACTCATCCGCGGCCGACGGTGAGCACGGTCAGGTACGCGGCGAGACCGAGCGCCAGGCATCCGGCGATGGCGGGGCCGTAGGAGCCCGACGCGTCGACCGACGCACCCGCCAGGGGAGCACCGAACGCCGAGCCGATCCCGGTACTGGTGTAGAGCACCCCCAGCAGGCCTCCGAGGCGTGTCGTGCCGAACCGCTCGGCGACGACGGCGGGACCGATGGCGACGAAACCGCCGTAGCCGACACCCAGCACGACGGCGAAGGCGAGCAGCAGGCCGTACCCATCGGCGACGCCCCACAGCGCGAAACTCGCGCCCATGGTCAGGATGCACCCCTGGAAGGCACGCAGCGGACCGGCCCGAGCCGCGAGCGCGGCGAGCACGAGCCGACCGGCGATGCTCGCGGCGCCGATCACGCCGACCAGCGCCGCCGCGGCGACCTCGTCGACCCCGACACCCTCGGCGTAGCCCGGGAGATGCACGAACGGCACGAACAGCGCGACGGCCATGAGCCCCATCGCCAGGTACAGCCGCCGGTAGTCGCGGTTGCGCACGGCCTCGCCCAGGGTCAGCGCCGCCGGCCCGGTCCGGAGCGGCGGCCGGGCGACGACCAGCGCACAGACGACGAGCACCGCGGCGCCGACCAGGCCGAACAGGAGGTGGGTGGTGCGCCAGCCCAGCTCGCCGATCAGCGCCGCGGCCAGCGGCGCGACGGTGAGGGTGCCGAGGCCGATGCCGGTGACCGCCACTCCGATCGCGAGCGTTCGCCGCCGCTCGAACCAGCCGCTCACGACCGCGACCATCGGGACATAGGCGCAGGCGACCCCGATGCCCACCCCGAGCCCGTAGGTGACCAGTCCGATCCACAGCTCGCCGGCCTGCGAGGTCGCGGTCAGCCCGGCGCCGAGGGCCACCGCACCGACCAGCAGCACCCGCCGCGGGCCGTACCGGTCCACCGCGACGCCGCTGAGAGCACCGAGACCGAAGTACGTCAGGGAGGTGAGGGCGAAGAACACCGACGTGGTGCCGAGGCTGGCCCCGAACTCCTCCGCCATCGGCTCGAGGAACGCGCCGAAGGAGTAGGCGATCCCGAACGAGGTGAACATCGCCGCGAACGCGGCGGCGACCATCACCCAGCCGCGCCCCGAGTCGACCGCTGCCGGGGCCCGCATGCCGGCCGACGATACGAGACCGGCGCTCCGCGAGCGCCCCGACCAGGACGGCGCCTGGTCGGGGCGCTCGCGAACCGAGTCGGCTCAGACCTGGCAGGTGTAGCTGGTCGCCCGTGCGGCATCCCCGCCGGTGTAGCGCGGGATCAGCGGGTACGCGCAGATCGGCTTGGCGGCCAGCACCTCGAACGGCGGCGCCGCAGAGTTGCTGGTGGCGATCACGGCTGCGCCCGGCGCGTCACCGTGGAAGACCCAGTCCTCCAGGATGTCGAACCAGTCGACGTTGCGGGGAACGCCGTTGGCGGTTCCGGAGCTGGTGTCCACGCCGTACGGGGTCATCCCGTCCTCGGTGAGTACGGCCGGGTCGATGGAGCCGGCGCAACCGTGGTCCGTGCCCGGGGAGACGTACAGCCGCATGAACTCGTCCACGGTCTCCTGGCCCATGGTGTCGACGACGGACTCGTAGTACTGCATCCCCATGGCCGCGCTCTGGGCGTAGTCGTTGCTGCACTCGAGGACGATCAGCTTGCCGCCGTGCCGGTGGAAGGCGCTCAGGTCCGGGTCGAGGGTGTCCATCATCGCCGACACCTCG
The DNA here is from genome assembly GCA_019779905.1 of Modestobacter lapidis. Taxonomy (GTDB): domain Bacteria; phylum Actinomycetota; class Actinomycetes; order Mycobacteriales; family Geodermatophilaceae; genus Modestobacter; species Modestobacter lapidis. Next base: position 2,990 of record JABAKE010000009.1, read on the forward strand.
GCCATCCGGTCCTGGTACTCCAGCCGGTCGAAGTCGTCGACGACGTCCAGGTCGGCGTCCTGACCGAAGACGAACTTGCCGGCCCCGGTCCCGTAGAGGGCGTAGTTGGGGTAGCCCTCGTCGCCGTAGCTCGTCGACGGATCGTTCCCGATCTTGGTGTGCAGGGACCAGGGTTCCCCGCCGAAGAGGAAGCCGGGGTAGGTGTCCATCCCGCTGGGCAGCGTGAAGCCGAGCTCCAGGGGGGTGTAGACCGTCTCGATGACCTCGATCTGGTCGGCGGTGAAGCACGTTCCCGGCTCCGCCGGGACCTGCTCGCACTGCAGGTCACGCACTGCCTGCAGAACCGGCTCCTGGCAGCCGAGGTAGTCACTGAGAACGGCGTCGGCGATGCCGTCCTGGGCGTCGCAGGCCTGCGCGGAGGTGCGACCGAGCAGGTCGATGTCGGCGGCGGTGAAGCCTCCGGCCGCCCCGTCGCGCTCCACGGCCTGCAGCGTCTCGATGAAGTTGGCGAACAGCCCGGTCCAGCCGATGACCGGGTTGCGGACGAAGATGCCGTCGATGTCCCGCGGGAAGCGCTGGGCCATCAGCAGGCCTTCCCGTCCACCCTCGGAGCCACCGACCCACAGCTGGGTCCGCGGCTTGTGCCCGTAGTACGCCTTGGCGATCTGCTCGCCGAGATCGTGCGCCTTCTTGTACGCGTCCGTCGCGAAATTGCGGAACATCTCGTCGTTCAGGGCGAAGTCGAAGGTCGAGTGAGCCCGCTCCACCGGGTCGGTCGAGTCGTAGTACGGACTCTCGGTGATGAGGTGACCGGCGTCGGTACTGACCGTCATGTACCCCTGCTGCAACGGGGTCGCGAAGTCGCCGGCGTTGGTGTCGATGGGCAGGTAGCCGGTGGAGTCCACCAACCGACCGTTGAAGCCGCCACCGCCGAACTGGGTCGACGAGCCGTTCCACTCGGTCGGCAGGTTGACCTGGAAGCCGATGGGCTGGGCGCCTTCGGTGACGGCGGCGATCGTGCCCACGAGCTGGCAGAAGGCCGGCTTCGCCGGGGTGACGACCGCCGTCGAGCCCCCGGCGTTGTCGACCGGAGCGCCGTCCGGGGTCAGCTCCGCTTCGGTCGCCGCGAAGTATTCGGCCGATGTCACGGTCGCGTCGGCACGGAGCATCTGAGGGGTGCCGATCTTGTTCGCCCTGATCACCGTGCCGGCCATGGCGGAGCAGGCCGACTCGGGGGCGGACACGCTGACCGGGCGCTCCGGCGGCCCGTGGTCGGGTGGTCCGGCCAGCGCGGTGGTCGGGGTCACACCGGCCAGCAGCAGTCCTCCGGCGATGACGCAGGCGCGCAACGATGACTTCACGTGTCTCCTCGTGGTGGGCAGCACGGCCGGTGGGGATGCGCCGCGGACCAGGCACTCGTGACGCCCGACGGTCCTCGCGGCTACGTGGCGATCAACAGACCGAGACAGTGACTGTTGGGGGTGCCCCACGCGACGACTGTGGCTCGGGTCACGGACAGTAGACAAGATGCGCGCATCGGGCGACAAGACCCGTAGCAGATCTTTCGGCTAGGGCGTGAGCGGCCCGGCCGAGGCGATCCGGTCGAGCACCGCGCGGGCCAGCTGCTCGGGTGCCTGTTCCGGTACCCAGTGCGAGATGCCCGGCAGCTCCACGAACCGGTAGTCGCCGGTGACCTGGTCGGCGCACGCCTCGGCCGCCGTCCGGCCGACCGCCACGTCGCCGTCGCTCCACACGTACGTCGTCGGCACATCTACCGGGTCCACCCGGCTGCCCGACCGCATCGCCCGGTACCAGTTCAGCGCCGCGGTCAGCGCGCCCGGCGCGGAGAGCTGGGCGACGTAGCCGTCCACCGCCTCCGGTGGCACCCCCGGGGCGTCGAGCATCCGCCGCAGCCGGCGGGCGTCGTCGGCGAGCAGCACCTCCTCGGCCTTGCCGGCCTGCCAGAACAGCCGGATGTAGCCCGACCGCTCCTTCTGCTCGGGGTCCGCGCGGTAGGCCATCGTGTAGGCGGTCGGGTGCGGCACCGACACCGCGGTCAGCGTGCGCACCCGGTCGGGGTGCCAGGCCGCCAGGCCCCACGCCACGTTGGCACCCCAGTCGTGACCCACCACGTGCGCCACCGGGACGTCGAGCGCCGTCATCAGGTCCGCCGTCACCTGCACGAGGTTCGGCAGGGCATAGGCGTCGACCTCGTCGGGCCGGGCGCCGGGGGAGTAGCCCAGCTGATCGGGGGCGAAGGTGCGCAGCCCGGCCGCGGCCAGCAGCGGCGTGACCGCCGACCAGCTCAGCGAGGTCTCCGGGAAGCCGTGCAGCAGCAGCACCGGTGGGCCGTCCTCCGGGCCGTCGGTCCGCACGTCGAAGCTGAGGTCCCCGACGTCCACCTGCTGCATGCCCACGGCCACCCCGGCAACCTAGCCGGATACCGTCGGGGCCGTGGACAGCGCCGAACGCGACTACGTCACCGCCCACCTCGACGACCTGCACGCCGACCTCGACGCGTGGCTGCGGATCCCGTCCATCTCGGCCGACCCTGCCCACGCCGGGAACGTCGCCGCGAGTGCCGCGTGGCTGGCCGAAGCGCTGCGCCGCACCGGCTTCCCGACGGTCGAGATCTGGCCGACCGCCGGCGCCCCGGCCGTCTTCGCCGAGTGGCCGTCGGCCGACGCCGGCGCCCCGGTCGCGCTGGTCTACGGCCACCACGACGTCCAGCCGGTCGACCCGCTGGAGCTGTGGGAGCACCCACCGTTCGAGCCCACCCGGGTCGAGGGCCCCGACGGCCCCGAGCTGCACGCCCGCGGCGCCATCGACGACAAGGGCAACGTCGCCTTCCACCTGCTCGGCATGCGCGCCCACCTGGCCGCCACCGGCCGGGACACCCCCGCGGTCACGGTCAAGCTGCTCATCGAGGGTGAGGAGGAGTCCGGGTCGCCGAACTTCCCCGACCTGCTCCGCGAGCACGCCGACCGGCTGCGCTGCGACGTCGTCGTGGTCAGCGACACCGGCATGGCCGCCCCCGACGTGCCCAGCGTGGTCACCGCCATGCGCGGCCTGGCCGACGCCGAGATCACCCTGCGCGGCCCGGCGGTCGACCTGCACTCCGGCTCCTTCGGCGGCGCGGTGCCCAACCCGCTGCACGCCCTGGCCGGCCTGATCGCCGGTCTGCACGACGCCGACGGCCGGGTCACCCTGCCCGGCTTCTACGACAAGGTCCGTCCGCTCACCGATCGCGAGCGCGACCTGATGGGCCGGGTGCCCTTCGACGAGCAGGCCTGGCTGGCCGGCCCGGCGGCCTCCCGGGCCACCGCCGGCGAGGCCGGCTTCAGCACCCTGGAGCGGGTCGGCGCCCGGCCCACCGCCGAGGTCAACGGCATGTGGGGCGGCTACACCGGCCCCGGCCACAAGACCATCGTCCCGGCCGAGGCGCACGCCAAGATCACCTTCCGGCTGGTCGCCGACCAGGCACCCGCCGACCTCGCCGACCAGGTCCGCGCCTGGGTGGCGGCCAACGTCCCTGCGGGCATCGACGCCGAGGTGCACGTCCCCGCCGGCGGGGTGGCGCCGTGCGCCAGCGACCTCGACTCCCCGGCGATGGACGCACTGCTGCGCTCGATCGCCCAGGCCTTCGACACCACCGCCGACCAGGTGCTCTTCACCCGCGAGGGCGGCAGCGGACCGGAGGCCGACCTGGCCGGCATCCTGGGCGCCCCGCTGGTGTTCCTCGGCGCCGGGCTGCCCACCGACCGGATCCACTCGCCGAACGAGCGGGTGCTGCTGCCGATGCTCCACCGCGGAGCCGAGGCGGCCGCCCACCTGTGGCGCGAGCTGGCCACCGTTCCGTTCCGGCGCTGACCCCGTGGCGGACGACGTGGGCAGCAGCGGGGAGTTCGGCAACTACCGGCTCCTGGCGGAGCTGGGCAGCGCCGACACCGACCGGCTGGTCCGGGCGCACGACCCCGGGCACGGGCGGGACGTCGCCCTCCGGGTGCTCGCCCCGCGGGCGGGCCGGCGGGAGCGGTTCCTCCGGGAGATGCCCGTCGTCGTCCGGCTGAGCGAGCCGCACCTGGTCCCGGTCCACCGGTACGGCGACGTCGACGGCCGGCTGTTCGTCGCCGCGGAACTGGTCGCGGGCGAGCACCTGGCGGCGGTGCTCGCGCGCACCGGCCCGCTGGACCCCGCCCGCGCCGTGGACCTGGTCGGGCAGATCGCCCGCGCCCTGGACGCCGTGCACGCCGCCGGCCTGGTGCACCGGGACGTCGGCGCCTCCAGCGTGCTGCTCGTGGCGCGGCCGGCCGGCGCGGACCCGGCGGGCCCTGCCGCGGGCAAGGAGGACACCGCTCGGCTGGCCGATCTCGGCGTCGCCCCGGTCGTCGGGCGCCCGCCGGACCACCCGGCGCCCGAGCTCGCCGCCGGAACGCCGGTCGACGGCCGCGCCGACGTGTACTCGCTGGCCGGCCTGCTGTTCGAGCTGCTCACCGGGGAGCGTCCGGGTTCCGGCGCGCCGGCGCCCTCGTCGCTGCGGCCCGGGTTGCCGCCCGAGCTCGACGGCGTGGTCCGGCGCGGGCTGGCCGGCGACCGCGACCAGCGCTGGACGTCCGCCGGGGGGATGGCCGCCGCCGCGCGCGCCAGCCTGGCGCTCACCGGCGTGCAGGTCGCCCGCCCCCCGGACGACCCCGCGGCCCGGGGCGTGGCCGGCGCGGGCCGGCGCGGCCCCCGCCCGGGAGCGCTCGCCGGCGGGGTCTCGGCCGTACTCGCCGCCCTGGGGCTCGCTGCGCTGCGCCGGCGGCGCGCCCGGGGGGCGGGGCAGTGACCGGTGCCGGCTGGGCGCCGTCGGGTGGCCCGGTGACGGCGCCGCCCGGCTGGTACCCCGATCCCGATGGCGCGCCCGGGCTGGTCCGCTGGTGGGACGGCGGCTCGTGGTCCGACGTGACCACCCCGGCCGGCCCCGGCGTCGCCGTCGGCCCCCCGTTCGAGGCGCCGGTCCGGCCGCCGCCACCCGCGGGCGGCTGGGACGCCTGGCAGGCACCCGTCCCGGCGCCGCGCTCCCGCCGCACCGCGCTGCTCATCGGCGGCAGCGGGCTGGCCCTGCTGGTGGTCGTCGTCCTGGTGCTCGTCGCGGTGCTCGGCGGCGGCCCCGACATCGACGACGACGGTCCGGTGGCGCTGCCGCCCCCGGTGACCGGACCGATGTTCCCACCCGGCACCGTGCGGATCATCGACCCGGCGGCCGGCATCTCCTACCCGTTCCTCGGCGATGGCTGGTACGAGTTCGACCTGAGCGCGCAGTACGAGACGGCGAGCGTGGCCGGGCAGTACTTCGTCACCCAGGACGATCTGCCCGACAGCCCCGGGCCGTTCATCGCCCAGTGCACCTCGGGTCCGGTCGTCGAGGGCTACGGCTGGACCGGCCCGGGCAGCCTGGAGACGACGGCCACCACGCTGGCCGACAGCGTTCGCAACAACTACTACCCGGCGCCCAACGAGCGCACGGTCCGCCGGTCCGAGGCGCTTCCCGTCGACGGCACCGCCGCCTGGGTCGTGGAGTTCGACCTCTCCTGGGACGTCCCCGGCTACGACGCCAGCGGCGAGCGGGCCGCCCTGCTGCTCATCGACGTGGGCCGTCCGGCGCCGGCGTTGCTGTACATCTCGATCCCGAACACCCACGCCGAGCTGTACGGGGTCATCGACCGGGTGCTCGGCGACGTAGAAGTGTTGTGACGAGGAGGGGCGGAGACGGCTCACTGCGGTCGGGGTACGGCTCCTGGCCGCGTGACGACCCGGAGGATCGCGATGTCATAGGGTCGCTCCCGTGACAGCAGTCGATGCCGATCTGACCCTGCGGCATCCGGTGGAGCGGTTCACGCTCGACAACGGCCTGCGCGTCGTTCTCGCACCCGACCGGAGCGTCCCCGTCGTCGCCGTCAGCGTCTTCTACGACGTCGGCATGCGCTCCGAGCCACCGGGCCGTACCGGGTTCGCCCACCTCTTCGAGCACATGATGTTCCAGGGCTCGGCGAACGTGCCGAAGATGGAGCACGCCCGGCTGGTCCAGGCCGCCGGCGGCACCTTCAACGGCTCGACCCACCAGGACTACACCAACTACTTCGAGGCGCTGCCCGCCGAGGCGCTGGAGCGCGCGCTCTTCCTCGAGGCCGACCGGATGGCCGCCCCGGCGATCACCGAGGAGAACCTGCGCAACCAGATCGACGTGGTGAAGGAGGAGATCCGGGTCAACGTGCTCAACCGGCCCTACGGCGCCTTCCCCTGGCTGCAGCTGCCGCCGATCGCGTTCGAGAGCTTCGCCAACACCCACGACGGGTACGGGTCCTTCGTCGACCTGGAGTCCTCCACGGTCGACGACGCAGCCGATTTCTTCGACCGCTACTACGCCCCCGCCAACGCGGTGCTGTGCATCGGCGGCGACCTCGACCCGGCCGAGACCGAGCGGCTCGTGCGGCGGTGGTTCGGCGCCGTGCAGGCCCGCCCCGCGCCGCCGGTCCCGGTCACCAGCGAACCCTCACCGACCACCCGCCGGTTCGGGGTGGTGGAGGACGCACTGGCCCCGGCCCCGGCCGTGGCGATCGGCTGGCGGGTTCCCGACCCGGTACGGAATTTCGACACCTACCTGGGCACCGTGCTGCTGACCGAGCTGCTCAGCGAGGGCGACGCCTCCCGGCTGGAGCGCCGGCTGCTGCACACCGACCGGCTCGCCGTCGCCCAGAGCAGCTACCTGGGCCTGTTCGGCGACCCGTTCGACGTCCGCGACGCCACGCTCCTGGTCAGCCAGGTGCACCACCCGGCCGAGGTGCCCGTCGACCGCGTGCTGGCCGCCGTGCACGAGGAGGTCGACCGGGTGGCCACCGACGGCGTCCCCGCCGCGGAGCTCGCCCGGGTGCAGGCCCGCGTGGAGGCGCAACTGCTGCAGCAGGCCGACTCGGTGCTCGGCCGCACCCTGGGCTTCGCCGCCGCCGAACTGGTGCACGGCCGCGCCGAGCTGGCCGGGGAACTGGCGGCCCGGCTGGCCGCGGTCACCCCCGACCAGGTGCAGACGGCGGCCCGTGGCCTGTCCCCGGACACCGCCGCCGTGCTCGAGCTGCGCGCGACCGGAGGAACCTCGTGAGCGCCCCCGCCGTCCCGTCCCCGCTCATCCCGCCGCTGGGGAAGCCGAGGCCCCAGCCCGTTCCCGAGGTGCACGAGACCACGCTGCCCAACGGACTGCGGCTGGTCGTGGTCCCGCGGCCCGGCGTGCCGCTGGTCGAGCTGCGGCTGCGCGTCCCGTTCGCGGCCGCCACCCCGCGGGCGGCAGCGGCCCACGTGGCCCGCGCTTCCGTGCTCACCGGCGCGTTGCTGCTCGGCACGGCCGCGCACGACCAGCTCGAGCTCGCGCAGCTGCTGCAGACCCACGGTGCCGAGCTGTCGGTGTCGGCCGACCCCGACCGGCTGCTGCTGTCCACGACGCTGCTGCCCGCCGGTCTGGGCCCGGTGCTCGGGGTGCTCGCCGAGCTGCTCGGTTCCCCGGCCTACGCCGCCGCGGAGGTGTCGGCCGAACGCGATCGGGTGGGCGAGCGGCTGCGGATCGCCCGCTCCCAGCCCGGGGTGGTGGCCCGCACGGCACTGGCCGCCCGGCGCTACGGGGCCCACCCCTACGCCCAGCAGCTGCCCTCCGCCGAGCTGGTCGGCGCCGTCACGCCGGCGGCCCTGCGCAAGCTGCACCGCGAGCGGGTGCTGCCTGCCGGCAGCACCCTCGTGCTGGTGGGTGAGATCGATCCGGCCGCGGCCGCCGACGTCGTCGGCGGCGCGCTGGCCGGCTGGACCGCGGCGGGCACCGCCGTCTCCGCCCCGCCGGTGCCGACGCCGGCCGCCGGGAGCCTCCAGGTCGTCGACCGCCGCGGCGCGGTGCAGTCCAACGTCCGGCTGGGCGGGCCGGCCCCGGGCCGCACCGACCCCGAGCTGCCCGCCGTCCGGCTGGCCAGCATGGTCTTCGGCGGCTACTTCTCCTCCCGCCTGGTGGAGAACATCCGAGAGCGGCGCGGCTACACCTACAGCCCGCGCAGCTCCGTCGAGCACCTCGTCGGCGGATCGTCGTTCACCGTGGAGGCCGACGTCGCCACCGAGGTGACCGGACCGGCGTTCCTCGAGACCTGGTACGAGCTCGGCCGGATGGCGCTTCTGCCGGTGACCGAGGCCGAGCTCGAGTCCGCCCGGCGGTACCTGCTCGGCACCCTGGCACTCGGGACGGCGACCCACTCGGGGCTGGCCAGCACGCTGTCCGCGCTGTTCGGCGCCGGCCTGTCGGCCGAGTGGCTCGCCGAGCACCAGCGCGCCCTGGCCACGGTGGAGGTGGCCGCGGTGGCCGAGGCCTCGCGTCGGTGGCTGCACCCGGCCGGACTGACCGCGGTCGTGGTCGGGGACGCCGAGGTGATCGCCGAGCCGCTGCGCGCCCTCGGCCCGGTCGACGTCGCCGCCCCGCCGCCCCCGGTGGCCGGGGCTTGACCGCCGACCTGCCGGCCGCCGGCCCCGCCGACGACGTCCCGGCCGGCGGCAGCACCCCGGCCGACAACCCGCCGCCGGCGGACCGGCCGGCTCCGGTCACGACGGCGGAGTGGCCGACCACCGCGACGTCCACGCCGACCGCCCTGCCGCTGCTGTCCCGGGCCGCGCACGATCGGGGCCACCTGGCCCGCGCGCTGACCGATCCGGCGCAGGGCCGGCCGGTGCGGGTCCTGACCGTCGACGAACGGCGCACCGTGCCCGTGCACGAGGGCTCCGCGGGCCCCGCGCTGGTCTACGACGAGCGCCGCGAGATGCCCACCGGCGGGATCTACCTGGGGGAGGCCGACGGCGTGGTCTACGCCGCGGTCCGCGGCGAGCGGGCACTGACGGTCAACGGCCGCCCGGTCGACCAGTGGGCCGGACTGCGCGAGGTGGGCGCCGACCTGGGCGATCTGGACGCCGGGCTGCTCGCCCAGGCCGTCGGCATCGTCGAGTGGCACGAACGCAACCGGTTCAGCCCCCTGTCAGGAGCCGCGACCACCATCGAGCGGGCCGGCTGGGTGCAGCGCGACCCCGAGACCGGTATCGAGGTGTTCCCGCGTACCGACCCCGCAGTGATCATGCTGGTCCACGACGGCGGCGACCGGTGCGTGCTGGGTCGCCAGGCCGTGTGGCCGCCCGGCCGCTTCTCGATCCTGGCCGGTTTCGTCGAGCCGGGCGAGTCCGCGGAGGGCGCCGTGGCCCGCGAGGTGGCCGAGGAGGTCGGCATCCGGGTCACCGACGTCCGCTACGTCGCCAGCCAGCCCTGGCCGTTCCCGCAGTCGCTGATGCTCGGCTTCGTCGCCCGAGCCGTGGACGAGGAGCTGCGGATCGACCACGACGAGATCGAGGAGGCCCGCTGGTTCACCCGCGACGAGCTGCGCTCGGGCAACGGCCCCCAGGCGCTGCCCCCGGTGGTCTCCATCGCCCGGCACATCGTCGACCGCTGGTTGAAGGACGAGCTTCCCCCCACGCCTCGCTAGCTCGGCGCGGGCCCCTGAAGCTCGCCGAACGGCGGACCGATACGACTCAGCCGGCAGCCCAGCGGCCCTGGAGCACGAGGGCCGGGCGGTCCGGGTGGTCGGCGAGCACCACCGCGTCGGCGAGCGCACCCGGATCGACCTCGTCGTCGTAGCGGTCGAAGGCCGGCAGCTCCCAGGCCCGGTCCGCCGGGATCCGGCGCCGGCGGGCCGCCGGGCTCACCCGCAGGTGCACGACGACGTCGACGGCGAGGCCCAGGCCCTGCAGGAGCGAGCCGGGGACCAGCAGGACACCGCCCACCGGCGCGGTCCGGTAGTCCGCCCGGGCGGCGCGGTCGCGTTCGAGGTCCCACAGCGCCGGCAGGTACTCACCCGGGCCGCCGGGGCCGGTCCGGTCGAGGACCTCGCGAGCCAGCGCACCGGCGTCCAGCCAGTCGGTGTAGCGGGCATCGGGGTCGGTGCGGCCGTGTTCCAGGCGCACGGACGCCGGACGGTAGAAGCCCTCGGCCGGGACGACGGCCACGGGTCTGCTGCGGGCCGGCAGCAGCTGGGCCAGCCGGTCGGCCAGCGCGCGCGGTCCGGGGAGGCCGGGTTTCCCGGGTGGCCCGGTGAGCTCCGGACCGTCGACGGCGACCCGGAGGACGGCGGCGCCGGGCTCGGGCGCCAGGCCGGCGAGCAAGTCGGCCAGCCGCTCGGTGAGGGCGGCCGGGCTGAGCGGGACCGGGGCCGTCAGGAGAGGCCCTCGGCCTCGGAGCCGGGGGTCACCGCCTGCCGCGCCCGGCCGCGGGACACCCGGCGGGCCGTCGGCGCGCGCGGGGCGGCGGGATGCTCGGGAGTGACCGGCGCCGGAAGGTCGTCGCCGGCGGTGCGCTGGTCGGGCAACGCGCCGAGGGCGGGCACCCCGTCGAGCACCTCGCGGGCGAGCTCCTGGGCCGGACGGCCCTGGGCGCGGGCACGGCGGCGCAGTTCCTCGAACGCCTCGCGGGGGCACGTGCCGTGCCGTTCGGCGAGCACGCCGATGGCGCGCTCGATGGACACCCGCGCGGCCAGCGCGTGTTCCAGCTGGCCCACCGTGCGGCGCAGCGACGCCAGCTCGGCGTCCCGCGGGTCGACGGCCTCGGCCGGTGCGACGGTTCCACCGGCGCCGCGGGCCGCCAGCCGGGCGGGGCGGCCCGGTTCGGGAGTGGCGCCGGACTCCTCGGACACCAGGTCCGCCAGCGACATGGCCTCCACCAGGGGCAGCGGCTCGTGCACCTCGGTGAGGGGCTCCGCGGCCGCCGGAGAGGCGCTGAGCACCGACCACCCCCGCGAGGTGCGGACCAGCAGTACCGCGGGAGCTCCGGTCGGCGTGCGGACGACGTCCTCCGGCAACGCCGCCTGGACCGGGACGCCGGCGGGGGCCGACGTGCAGTGTGCGGTCATCGCACCCCTTCCCCGCGCTGACGGTTCCTCGGTGGGAGCGCCCCCGCAGTCCCCCTCCGGGCGATCATCACCCGTCGCGGGCCGCGGGCCGGGGATCACGCGCCGGGGAGCTCGGCGAGCCGGGCCTTCACCTGCTCGATGCTGGGGTTGGTGAGGGCGGTTCCGTCGGCGAACACCAGCGTGGGAACCGTGCGGTTGCCACCGTTGGCCTGCATGACCAGGTCGGCCGCGCCCTCGTCGGTCTCGATGTTGATCTCGGCGAACTCGATGCCCTCGCCCTGCATCATCTTCTTCAGCCGCACGCAGTACCCGCACCAGCTGGTGGTGTACATCGTCACGGCCGTTCCTGGAGCGCTCATCACGGGGATCCTCTCTCGCGGTCACCGGCGCGGGCCACCCGGGGGCGGTGGACCAGTACGCGGGGTGCCGGGGCAGGCAACGCGGGGCGCCTGGGGATGCTTCCCGCGGCGGGCACGCGGCGGCTGGGAGGATCGTGCCGTGGGGATGCCGCAGATCGCACAGAACCCGGGACCGGACCAGCAGGGCGACGCCGCGACCGCCGCCGAACAGGTGCTCGCCGGGCTGGACGAGCAGCAGCGCGCCGCGGCCTCGGCGGTGCAGGGGCCGGTGTGCATCCTGGCCGGTGCCGGCACCGGCAAGACCCGCACCATCACCCACCGCATCGCCTACGGCGTGCACACCGGGGTGTACGTCCCCGAGCAGGTGCTGGCGGTGACCTTCACGGCGCGGGCGGCCGGAGAGCTGCGCGGGCGGCTGTCCGCGCTGGGTGTCGGCGGCGTGCAGGCCCGGACCTTCCACGCCGCCGCCATGCGCCAGCTGCGGTACTTCGCGCCCCGGGTCCTCGGCGGGCCGATGCCGGAGCTGATCGAGAACAAGCTGCGCGTCGTCGCGGCCGCCGCCTCCCGTGCCCGGCTGACCACCGACCGCGCCAGCCTCCGCGACCTGGCGAGCGAGATCGAATGGGCCAAGACGACCCTGGCCACCCCGGAGGACTACCCCGCTCGGGCCGCGAAGGCCGGCCGCGAGCTCCCGTTCGAGGCAGCGGCGGTGGCCGAGGTCTACCGCAGCTACGAGGCGGCCAAGCAGCGCGACGGCACGCTGGACTTCGAGGACCTGCTGCTGGTCACCGCCTACGCCCTCGAGGAGCACCGTGATGTGGCCCGCGAGGTGCGCGGCCAGTACCGCTTCTTCGTCGTCGACGAGTACCAGGACGTCAACCCGCTGCAGCAGCGGCTGCTGGACGCCTGGCTGGGCGGCCGCGCCGAGGTGTGCGTCGTCGGCGACCCGAACCAGACCATCTACTCCTTCACCGGCGCCGACCCCGACTACCTGCTGGGCTTCGCCGACCGTTATCCCGACGCCGCGGTGGTCAAGTTGGAGCGTGACTACCGGTCGACGCCGCAGGTCGTCGGACTGGCCAACAAGCTCATCGGGCAGGCGCCGCCCCGCAAGGGGCTGCCCGGCCTCCGGCTGCTGGGGCAGCGGCGCGACAGCGTGGAACCGCGGTTCGTCGAGCACCCCGATGAGCCGGCCGAGGCGGCGGCCGTCGCCAAGGCCTGCCGGGAACTGGTGGACGGGGGCCTGCCGGCCAGCGAGATCGCGGTGCTCTTCCGGATCAACGCCCAGTCCCAGGTCTACGAGGCCGCGCTCACCGACGTCGGCGTCCCCTACGTGCTCAAGGGCGGCGAGCGGTTCTTCGAGCGGCCCGAGGTCCGGGAGGCCGTGCTGCTGCTCCGCGGCGCCGCGGCCGGGGGCAGCGAGCCCGGTGCCCTGGTCCCCACCGTCCGGGACGTGCTGGCCTCCACCGGCTGGGTCGAGCACCGCCCGCCCGCGGGCGGAGCCGCACGTGACCGCTGGCAGTCATTGGCCGCGCTGGTCGACCTCGCCGTCGACCTGGTCGCCGAGGAGCCGACGCTGGACCTCGGCGGCTTCGTCGCGCACCTGGCCGAGCGGGCCGCCGCCCAGCACGCGCCCACCGTGCAGGGCGTCACCCTTGCCTCGATGCACGCGGCCAAGGGTCTGGAGTGGGACGCGGTCTTCGTGGTCGGACTGGTCGACGGGGTGGTCCCGATCGCCCAGTCGCAGAGCCGGCCGGAGGCAGTCGAGGAGGAACGGCGACTGCTGTACGTCGCCGTGACCCGTGCCCGGGAACAGCTGACGCTGTCCTGGTCGCTGGCCCGCAACCCGGGGGGACGGCGCTCGCGGCCACGCAGCCGCTTCCTCGACGGGCTCGCCCCCGACTCCGCCGCCGCCCGCCGACCCGCCAAGCGGCCCAAGGTCGTCCTCGAGGGGGAGGCGGGGGAGCGGTTCGAGCGGCTCCGTGCCTGGCGCAGCAGCACCGCGTCCGAGGCGTCCGTCCCCGCCTACGTGGTCTTCACCGACGCCACGCTCCAGGCGATCGCGGAGGCGCGGCCGTCGTCGCTGCGGGAGCTGTCCGGGCTGCCGGGCATCGGCGCCCGCAAGCTGGAGCTCTACGGCGCCGACGTGCTGGCCCAACTGGCCGACTGAGCTGGCCTTACGGGCGGCGCCGGGCCGGTTGCGGCGATCGTCGTCTAATTCCGTTGACCGGCCTCCGCGACGTCCCCTAGCCTCTGGGCACACCACCTGGGAGTGACCAGGAGCACGTCTGCACGGGCACGACCGGCACGACAGCACGATCGACACGACAGCAGGGGGCGCGGCCGAGAGGCCGGGTCCCGAGTCCGGGAGGAGGGATCCGCATGACCACCATCGACACGATCATCACCGGCACGGTCGGCGCAGCCCCGATGCCGGCTGCTGTCGTGCGCCCGTCCTCGCGCACCGCGGCCGTCCTGATGGCGCCCACCGCCGCTCCGTTCCAGGGAACCGGTCCGTCCTGTGACGCGACCGGCCTCGTCGTCCGGCCCTGGGAGCTGGCCCCGACGGGCACGCGCGTGCGCTCCGTCGGTACCGCCGCCCAGCAGCACACCAGCGACTTCTCCGGCAATGCCGCTCCCACGGGCGGCTACGCCGAGCGCACCGCCAGCAGCACCCCGGGAGCCCAGCCCCCGAGAGCCCCACTGAGCTAACAGCTCAGCTGGTCCTCCTCGAGGCCGCGGAACCCGGACACCGGGATCCGCGGCCTTCGTCTTGTCCGCCGCCGTGGACCCACCCCGACCTCCGGTCGGCGGGCCCCCGTCGACCGGTCGAAACGATTGAGGAAGAGGAGGAGCGGCCGTGCAGCACACGATCGAGCGATCGGCGTCCCCGCGCCGTCCCGGGCTCGACCGCACGCACGTGTCCACGGGCGGGCTCCCGGCGGCCGGACCGCAGGCAGCCGCCCGCCGGACGGTGCCGTGCCGGGTCCAGGACCCCGACCTCTGGTTCGCCGAGAGCCCGGCCCAGCTGGAGCACGCCAAGACCCTGTGCGCCCAGTGCCCGATCCGCAGCGCCTGCCTGGCCGGCGCGCTCGACCGCGGCGAGCCGTGGGGAGTCTGGGGCGGCGAGATCTTCGACCACGGCGTCGTGATCGCGCGCAAGCGGCCGCGTGGCCGGCCCCGCAAGGTCCGCGTCGGAGAGGCCGCATGACCGACCGGTCCAGCACCCACCCACACCACCCCGAGGCGTCCGACGCCTTCGTACAGCGAGGAACCGAGATGGACCTGATCGAGCACGACCTGGTGCGCAGTCGCATGCGTGACCTGCAGATCCAGGCGGACACCCACGCCCGGGCGCGCCGGCTGCTGGCTGCCCGGCGCTGGGCCCGCCGGGCCGAGCGCGCCACCCGGCGCGCCGCACGAGCCAGCGCGGCGGTGCGGTGAGGCTCCGTGATCTGTCGTCCTCCGGACGCCGCCGCGGCCAACGGCCGTCCCCGGCCGCCGGTGAGCCGTTACGTCCGTCCCGGCCGGGAGCCTCCGGCCCCACAACCGGGACGCACAGCGGCTGACGCCGCCGCGGCCAACGGCCGTCCCCGGCCGCCGGTGAGCCGTTACGTCCGTCCCGGCCGGGAGCCTCCGGCCCCACAACCGGGACGCACAGCGGCTGACGCCGCCGCGGCCAACGGCCGTCCCCGGCCGCCGGTGAGCCGTTACGTCCGTCCCGGCCGGGAGCCTCCGGCCCCACAACCGGGACGCACAGCGGCTGACGCCGCCGCGGCCAACGGCCGTCCCCGGCCGCCGGTGAGCCGTTACGTCCGTCCCGGTCGGGAGCCTCCGGCCCCACAACCGGGACGCACAGCGGCTCGCGCCGCCGGATCTCCTAACCCCGGAAGCCGGGCAGCCACTCCTCGCAGACACGCCGGTAGGGCGCCGTCGCGTCCAACTGGCAGAGCACCCCGATCGACCCGATGGTCACGCGGTGGATGAGCAGGTAGGCCGGCGGCAGGTTGAGCTGCCGGCCCAGCTGGCTGGCCTCGCTGCGCGGGTCACCGATCCGGACCGCCTGCTCCTGCATCCAGGCGCGGGTGAACGTGAACGAGTCGGCCGCCACCGGTGCCAGCAGTGGCAGGAGGTAGTCCAGGACGCCCTGGGCGTCGACCTCCACGCTGGGCCGTACGAACCCCTCGGCGCGCAGGTCGGCGAGCACGTCGTCGGCCCGGCCTTCCAGCGCCCACCGCACCAGCCGGCCGATCGGCTCGGGGTGGCCGTCGGGGAGCCGGGCCGTCGCGCCGAAGTCGATGACGCCCAGCCGGCCGTCGGGCACCAGCCGGAAGTTGCCGGGGTGCGGGTCGGCGTGCAGCAGGCCGGCCCGCTGGGGGCCGGAGAAGTGCAGCACCGCCATCAGCAGGCCGGCCCGGTCGCGCTGTTCGCGGCTCCCGTCGGCAATGATCCGGGAGAGCGGGATGCCCTCCAGCCACTCGGAGACGATCACCTTGGGGGCGCTGGCCACCACGCGGGGGACGACGATCTGCTCGTCATCGGCGTAGGCGGCGGCGAACGCCCGCTGCGCGTCGGCCTCCATGCCGTAGTCGAGCTCCTCGACCACCCGGGCCTTGAGCTCGGCGATGAGCGGCTTGACCTCCATGCCCGGGAAGAGGACGGCGAACAGCCGGGCGAAGCGGGCCAACTGGTTCAGGTCGGCCATCAGCGCGGTGCCGGCGCCCGGGTACTGGATCTTCACCGCGACGTCCCGCCCGTCATGCCACGTCGCACGGTGCACCTGGCCGATGCTCGCCGCGGCCGCGGGGCTGTCGTCGAAGTCGCGGAACCGCTCCCGCCAGCGGCCGCCGAGCTGCTGGGCGAGCACCGAGTGCACCGTGCGCACCGGCATCGGCGGAGCGGCTTCCTGCAGCTTGGTCAGCGCCTCACGGTAGGGGCCGGCGACCTCGTCGGGCACCGCGGCCTCGAAGACCGACAGCGTCTGGCCGAGCTTCATCGCCCCGCCCTTGAGCTGACCGAGGACGGCGAACAGTTGCTCGGCGGTGCGCTGCTGGAGCTCGGCGTTGACCTCCTCGGCCGGCCGCCCCGACAACCGCTTCCCGATGCCCAGGGTGGCGCGTCCCGCGGCGCCCAGGGGCAGGGACGCCAGCCGTGCCGTCCGGGACACCGTCCCCCGTGGGATGTCCCGTCCGGAGTCACTCACCCCCTCAGTGTCCACTCTCCGCCGCCCCACCGCCCCGGGCGGTCGCGCCGCACGGGCACTCCGGGTGCGGTGGCCACCGCCGCAGCACCGGCGACAGCGCCGGCGGGCGCAACTCCAGGGTGGCCCCGCACGAGGCGGGGATGGCGGCGCCGTCGAGGTAGGCGAGCACCTGCACCGCCGCGGTGACCGCGGTCAGCAGGCAGGTGACCGTCGCACCGCTGGGCGGAGGGTCGGCGGCCGCCAGCTGGGCGGCCAGTCGCGGCCACTCCGGGTCGGCCTCGCGTCGCCAGGCGTCGGCGCACCGCAGGCAGCTGGTCGCACCGGGCAGCACGAGCGGCCCGACGACGCCGGTCTCGCCGCGGACGGTGGCCACGAGGTGTGGCACCCCGTCGCGTTGCAGCCCCACCTGCAGCGGGTCGGACGCCGACCACGGTCGGCAGAGCACCACCAGGTCCGGGTGCTGGGTCGGTGGCAGCGGCCGCAGGTCGGTCAGCGGGTTCACCCGGCGGATGGCGTCGGCGGCGACCAGCGACCGGGGGCGGCCCTCGTCGTCGGCGCCGGCCCCGCCGACCACGGCATCGGCGGCCGTGGTGAGCCCGCGGTCGCGCACGTGCACCGTGCCCACGCCGCTCCCGGCCAGCACCGCGGCCAGCGGGATACCGACCCGAGTCGCCCCGTCGACCACGACCGAGCTCTGCCGGCGGATCCGCCAGCGACCTCCGCCGGCGGTGCCGGGCACGGCGGCGGGCAGCTCAGCGGCGGCCCGGGCGACGGCGGCCGGCCCCGGGTCGCCGGCGAGCAGGTCGACGGGCGCCAGGTCGTGCACCAGCCCGGTGGCCCGGAGCCCGGCGAGCAGGTGGTCGACCGCGGCGGCCGGTAGCCCGTCGGCCTGCGCCTCCGCGCGCACGGTGCGCTCGCTGCGCCGGCCGTCCAGGCCACGCAGCAGGCTGCGGACCGCGGCACCGGCCGGCTGCACGCGCAGACCGTCCCCGCCGTCCACCCCGCCCACCTGGACCGTCTCGCCGCCGAGGTGCAGGACGGGGGTGCCGGCGGGCAGCAGTGGATGCGGGCTCTCGGTCACCGGCGCAGGGTGCCAGGGCGGACGCCTCCAGCGCGGGCGTCGTCCACAGGTCGCCGCCGGGCGGGTGGGCGGCCGGCCTGCGGGCCGCGGTGGACGGTTGCGAGGCGGACCGTCCAGGCCCGCTTCCCACAGCCTGTGGACGGGCCTGTGGACACCGTGGGGACCGGCCGGTGTGTCGCTGTGCACCGACCCGGGAGAGGGGTGGGGTGGGCCCGCGCGAGGGGCGGCGACCAGGCTCTCCACCAGCGACGACAGCCGAATTCGGCCTGTGGACCGGGCCCGGGCGCACCCGTACGGGTGACGCCGGCGGGCGCCGGTTCCACTGTCCGTGTGCACGTGTCCACCACCGGGTGTCCTGCCATGGGCGGGAGGAGCGCTGCCGGTTACCGTGCGTGCGTGGATTCCCGCCCCGACCGCCGTCAGCCCGGTGCCTCCACCGTCTCCGCGGCCGGCACCATGACGGCGACGGGAGGCCGGGACGCCGTGGAGGTGCGCCGCAGCCCCCGGCGTCGCCGCACCGTCACCGCCTACCGGGAGAACGGGCGCACGGTGGTGCTCATCCCGGCGGCCTTCAGCGCCGCCGAGGAGGAGCGCTGGGTCGACCAGATGGTCGCCAAGCTCGAGACCCGGGAGGAGCGCCGGCGGCGCAGCCTGGCCTCCGACAGTCAGTTGATGACCCGGGCGACGTCATTGTCGGAGGCGTTCTTCGCCGGGCGTGCGGCTCCCTCGAGCGTCCGCTGGGTCGACAACCAGAACCGTCGATGGGGCTCGTGCACGCCGAGCGAGGGCACCATCCGGTTGTCCAGCCGGCTGCAGGGGATGCCCGAGTTCGTCGTCGACTACGTGCTGGTGCACGAACTGGCGCACCTCCTCGAGCCCAGCCACGACGAACGCTTCTGGGCGCTCGTGCGGGCCTATCCGCGCACCGAGCGTGCCCTGGGCTTCCTCGAGGGCGTCGAGTTCGGCAGCGCGTCGCCGGCCGGCGACGCGCCGGAGGGTGACGTCGAGGAGCCGGCCGGCCTCGTCTGACTGCCTCGGCCGGCCGGCCTCGGGTGGTCAGTTGCCCCGGGCGTCCCCGTCGGTGTCGTCCGGGCCGGTGTCCCCGTTCCCGTCGCTCGTCCGGTCCTCGTCGGCGAGGTCGCCGGTCAGCTCGGCGAAGGCATCCCGCACGCCCTGGCGGCCGACGAAGTCCAGCGGCTCGTCCAGGTCGTCCGACGTCGGCAGCAGGTCCGGGTGCGACCACAGCCGGTCGCGAGCCGCGGTGCCGTGCTGCTGGACCATCGCGCCCCACACGGTGCTGGCGTCCCGGAGCCGCCGGGGCCGGAGCTCCAGCCCGACCAGCGTGGCGAACGTCTGCTCGGCCGGGCCCCCGGAGGCCCGCCGGCGGCGCATCGTCTCGGCCAGGGCCGAGTGCCCGGGCAGCCGGTCGGTGGCTGCGGCGCTCACGACGCTGTCCACCCAGCCCTCGACCAGTGCCAGCAGGGTCTCCAGCCGGCGCAGCGCCATCTGCTGCTGGGGCGTCTCCTCCGGTTCCAGCAGGCCGCTGCCGAGCAGTCGCTGGATGCTCTCCGGGTCGCTCGGGTCGATCCCGCCCTCCATGCTGCCCATCGCCTCGGTCAGCCCGCGCTCGATCGCCTCCCGGTCGACGTGGATGCCGCGGGCGTAGGCGTGCACCGCGTCGGTCAGCTGCTGACGAAGCCACGGGACGTGGGCGAACAGCCGCTGGTGGGCTGCCTCGCGGAGGGCGAGGAACAGCCGCACCTCGTCCTCGGGGCGGTCCAGCCCCTCGCCGAAGGCGGCCACGTTCTGCGGGACCAGCACGCCCGCGCCCCGCGGACCCAGCGGCAACCCGACGTCGGTGCTGGTGAGCACCTCGTCGGCGAGCTTGCCCAGCGCCTGACCCACCTGGGCGCCGAACATGACGCCGCCCATCTGGCCCATCACCCCGGCCAGCGGGCCCATCATCGCGGTCGCCTCCGCGGGTAGGGCGCCGGTCATCGCGGCGACCACCCGCTCGGCGAGCGGGTCGATCAGCTGACCCCACGCGGGCAGCGTCTGCTCCACCCATTCCACCCGGGACCAGGCCAGCCCGCGGTCGATGCCCGAGGGCAGTTCGGTCGCCTCGTCCAGCCACAGGTCGGCCAGCCGCAGCGCCTCGGCCACCGCCGTCCGCTCGGCCTCGGAGGTCGGCTGGTGGCCCGGTGCGAGCTGGCTGATGGCGCCCTGGCGGGCGAGGTCCCAGTTGACCGGGCCGCCCGACCAGTTCATCAGCTTCTGCAGCTCGGCGAACAGCGGCATCTTGCCGAGCAGTTCCTCCGGTGAGCCACTGCCCGCCCCGGCACCGCCGAAGAGGGCGCCGAGGCCGAACGGGTCGCCGGGGGTGCCGCCGGGCTCGCCGCGGCGCTCGGGATCGCGATCGGGCGGCCCGAAGCCGAAGGGGACGTCACTCATGCCTCCACCGTAGTCGCGGCGGATCATCGGCGAGTCGGCCCGAGCCGCCCACGGGTACGCCCACAGCAGATCGACAGCCGGGTCACCTACGCTCGCCGGTCGTGAGTCGTCGGATCGCCGTCCTGGTCACCGGTGCGGTGCTGCTGCTCCTCTTCGGCGTGGTCGGGGTGCTGCTGCCCGTGCCCTACGTCGCGCAGGTGCCCGGGCCCACCTTCAACACCCTGGGGGAGATCGACGGCGAGCCGATCATCTCCCTCGAGGGCACCGAACGGAACGACACCTCCGGCAACCTGAACCTGACCACGGTGGGGGTGCCGCAGAACGCGCTGAGCCTGGTCGGCGCCGTCCAGGGCTGGTTCGACAGCGAGGTCACCGTCGTGCCGCGGGAGTCGGTCTACCCCTCGGGGCAGACGCAGGAGGAGACCCAGCAGCAGAACCGGCAGGCCTTCCTGACCTCCGAGCAGTCCGCCCGGATGGCCGCGCTGGCCGAGCTGGGCTACCCGGAGAAGGTCGTCGTCCAGGACCTCGTCGAGGACTCGCCGTCCGAGGGCCGGCTCCGGGCCGGTGACGCGCTCGAGTCCGTCGGCGGCACCCCGACGCCGGACACCGCGGCGCTGACGGCGGCGCTGGCGGCCATCCCGCCGGGCTCGTCGGTGCCGGTCACGTACACGCGGCTGGGCGAGCCGGGCAGCACCACGGTGACGACGACGGCCGCGGCCGAGGGGGACGGGTCGGCGCTGGGCGTGCTGGTGCTGGAGGCCCCGTACGCGCCGTTCACCGTGGACATCCGGGTCGACGACGTCGGCGGGCCGTCAGCCGGGCTGATGCTGACCCTCGGCATCCTCGACCTGGTCGGGGACACCGACCTGACCGGAGGCGCAGTGGTCGCCGGGACGGGCACGATCACCGGCGAGGGTGCGGTGGGGGCGATCGGCGGCATCCCGCTGAAGCTGGTCTCGGCCCGCGAGATCGGGGCCGACTTGTTCCTGGTGCCGGCGGACAACTGCGCAGAGGCGTTGCGGAACGCCCAGCCCGATCTGCCGATGGCCCGGGTGGCCACGCTCGACGACGCACTCGCCGCCCTCGACGACCTTCGGGAGGGTCGCACCCCGGCCCCCTGCTGACACCGCGACCGACCGCGGGTCACGGTCCGGCGGCGACCGGGGTGCCGGGGCCGCCACCGCCCGTCACCATGGTGTGCTGGAGTGGCCCGGGGAACCCACCACCACCCGCATCAGTTGGACAGGCGCACCCCGGGATTCCCGAGGATGCCGAACTCGTGGCCTTCCGGCCACTCCAGATCTGTGAGGAGACCGCTCGTGGCCATGCGGCCCCCTGTGCCGGTGCCGACGCTGTCCCGGCGCGCGAGGACGGTCATCGGCATCGCTGCCGTGCTGCTCGTGCTGTTCACCGTCATCGGCACCTTGACCAACGTCTACGTCGACTACCTGTGGTTCGACGAGACCGGCTTCACCGAGGTCTTCTGGACCGAGGTGCAGACCCGTGCGCTGCTGTTCGCCGTTGCCGGCGTCGCGACCGGAGGGCTCACCGCACTGGCGGTGTACCTGGCCTACCGGTTCCGCCCGACGTTCCGGCCGATGTCGCTGGAGCAGCAGAACCTGGAGCGCTACCGGCAGTCGCTGGAGCCCCGCCGCAAGGCGGTGATCACCGCGATCGGCGTGGTGCTCGGGCTGTTCGCCGGGTTCACCGCCCAGGCCAGCTGGCAGACCTGGCTGACCTTCCGCAACTCCACCGACTTCGGCCGGGTCGACCCCGAGTTCGGCAAGGACATCTCGTTCTTCGTCTTCGACTACCCCTTCTACCGGCTGGCGCTGGGCTTCGCGTTCGCGATCGTGCTGTTGGCACTGATCGGTTCGCTGCTGACCCACTACGTGTTCGGTGGGCTGCGCCTGCAGACCCCCGGGCAGAAGCTGACCTCGGCGGCCCGGGTGCAGCTGTCGGTGCTCGTGGGCCTGTTCGTGGCGCTCAAGGCGGTTGGCTACTGGCTGGACCGGTACGGCCTGGTCTACTCCGACCGGGGTGCTGTGTTCACCGGCGCCTCGTACACCGACGTCAACGCCCTCCTCCCGGCGAAGAACATCCTGGTGTTCGTGGCGGCGATCTGTGCGATCGCCTTCTTCGCCAACATCCTGGTCCGCAACACCCTGCTGCCGGCCGCCGCGCTGGTGCTGCTGCTGCTGGCCAGCCTGGTGATCGGGGTGGCCTATCCCGCGATCGTGCAGCAGTTCGTGGTGAAGCCGAGCGCGAACGTCAAGGAGGCCGACTACATCGAGCGGGCCATCGGTTCGACGCTGGACGCCTACCGTCTGTCCGATGTCGAGTACGTGGACTACGCCGCGGACACCACGGGCGACCAGGTCGACCCGGAGGAGGCGCTGACTGCCCTCCGCGCGGACACCGAGACGATCCCCAACGCGCGGTTGCTGGATCCCAACGTGTTGTCCGCGACCTTCACCGCCCGGCAGCAGATCCGCAACGTGTACGGCTTTCCGGAGAAGCTGGACATCGACCGCTATTCGATCGGCGACGAGGATGTCCGTGACTACGTCGTGGCGGTGCGGGAGCTGGACAGCGCCGGGCTGTCGGAGAACCAGGACACCTGGATCAACCGGCACACCGTCTACACCCACGGCAACGGATTCGTCGCTGCGCCCGCCAACGAGGTGGTCGCCGGGCAGGAGGGCGGCGAGCCGAACTTCACCACCGGCGACCTGCCGA
The DNA here is from genome assembly GCA_019779905.1 of Modestobacter lapidis. Taxonomy (GTDB): domain Bacteria; phylum Actinomycetota; class Actinomycetes; order Mycobacteriales; family Geodermatophilaceae; genus Modestobacter; species Modestobacter lapidis. Next base: position 25,775 of record JABAKE010000009.1, read on the forward strand.
CCCGGGGCAACATCCCGGTCGACCAGGCGCGCATCTACTACGGCGAGCTGATCGACAACTACTCCGTGGTGGGGGCGCCGGCGGGCAGCCAGCCACGGGAGTTCGACCAGCCGGAGGGCGGCTCGGAGGAAGGGCAGATCAACAACACCTACGACGGCGAGGGCGGTGTCGGGGTCGGCAGCTTCTTCCGGCAGCTGACCTACGCCATCCACTTCCGGGAGCGCAACTTCTTGCTCTCCAGCGCGGTCAACGATGCCTCCAAGGTGCTCTACGTGCGTGATCCGCTGGATCGGGTGGAGAAGGTCGCGCCCTTCCTGGAGGTGGACGGCGACCCGTACCCGGCAGTGCTCGACGGCCGCGTGACCTGGATCCTCGATGGTTACACGACGTCGGACTCCTACCCCTACGCCGAGCAGATGCAGCTCGGCGAGGTGGCGCAGGACTCCCTCACCGGAGCCGGTACGACGGCGTTGCCCAACGAGACGTTCAACTACATCCGCAACTCGGTGAAGGCCACGGTCGACGCCTACGACGGCACGGTCACGCTCTATGCCTGGGATGAGAGCGATCCGGTGCTCCGAACCTTCATGAAGGCGTTCCCCGGAACGGTCGAGCCCCGCAGTGCGATGACCGAGGAACTCATCAGCCACGTGCGGTATCCCGAGGACCTGTTCAAGGTGCAGCGGGACATCCTCACCCGGTACCACGTGACCGACCCGGCCAACTTCTACGCCCAGAACGACCGGTGGGAGATCCCCGAGGACCCGACCCGGGACACCGACGAGGACCAGCCGCCCTACTACATCTTGGCGCAGCGTCCGGGTGATGAGGAAGCCACCTTCCAGCTGACCAGCGCCCTGAACGCCTTCGACCGGGAGAACCTGTCGGCGTTCATCTCCGCCTCCAGTGCACCGCAGAGTTACGGCGAGATCCAGGTGTTGGTACTGCCGGGCAACACGCCGTACCGCGGCCCCCAGCAGGTGCAGCAGTCGTTCATCACCAACGACCTGGTGCGCCCGGATCTGACGCTGTTCAACAGCCAGGAATCCGAGGCCGTGTTCGGGAACCTGCTCACCCTGCCGATCGGGGGGGACGGCCTGCTCTACGTCGAGCCGCTCTACGTCCAGGGCACGGGGGAGAACTCGTTCCCCCTGCTGCAGAAGGTGCTGGTCAACTTCGGCGACCGGGTCGGCTACGCCGATACGCTGTCCGAGGCGCTGGACCAGGTATTCGGGGCCGGGGCCGGGGATGTGGCGATCGACAACGAGGACACCGATGCCGGGGACGGCGTGGACGAGCCGGTCCCCGCGCCGGATCCGGAGGAGCCGATCGATACGCCGGCGCCACCGGCAGCCGGGGGCGGCGACAACGGGACGACGCCGGAACTGGCTGATGCGGCGGCGGACATCAAGGCGGCGCTGCAGGCGCTCGCGGACGCGCAGGCGGGCGGAGACTTCGCCGGCATCGGCCAGGCCCAGGAGGATCTCGCAGCGGCCATCGCGGCCTGGCAGGCGGCGGGGGGCGGTGCGGCCCAGCCCCCGGGCTGAGCCGGCCGGCACCGGCGCCCTGCGGGGCGCCGGTGCCGGACTCCCGCAGGCCCCCACGCGCGCCCCGCGCGGACCCGTGTATGGTTGGTCTTACCGACGCGGGGTGGAGCAGCTCGGTAGCTCGCTGGGCTCATAACCCAGAGGTCGCAGGTTCAAATCCTGCCCCCGCTACAGATCGACAGCGGCCCGGTCACCGACAGGTGACCGGGCCGCTGTCGTGTTCGGCCCGAAGTCGTCGGGCGCCCTGGAGCAGGCGCGTGCACCCCGGCAGACCCTCCCGCGCGGCCCGCGCGGACCCGTGTATGGTTGGTCTTACCGACGCGGGGTGGAGCAGCTCGGTAGCTCGCTGGGCTCATAACCCAGAGGTCACAGGTTCAAATCCTGTCCCCGCTACTCAGGGAGGGCCCGGTCACCAGTGGTGACCGGGCCCTTCGTCTGTTGCCTGCCGGTAGCGCCGGCGGGCAGGTGCGTGCGGCGACAGGAGACACCACGTGCAGTCGGAAGGTGCCGGGCAGGGCTGGCCGGGCCGGGTGACCGAGCGGACGCTGGCCGACGGTCGCCCCGTTCTCTACTTCGACGACCGGGCGACGCCGGGTGAGGTGCACGCCGCGCCCGACACCCGGGCGTTGCCCGAGGCGCCGCACGCGGGGGAGGTCCGCTTCGACGTGCTCACCGGCGAGTGGGTGACCATCGCCGGGCACCGGATGAACCGCACCTTCCTGCCCAGCCAGGCCGACTGCCCCCTGTGTCCCACCCGGGACCCGGCGCACCCGAGCGAGGTCCCCGACAGCGACTACGACGTCGCCGTCTTCGCCAACCGCTTCCCGAGCCTGGCGCCGCTGACCGTGGGCCCCGCCGCCGAGGGACGGCCCGCGACGCTGGGACCGCCGGACCGCCCCGCTCACGGGCACTGCGACGTCGTGGTCTTCTCCAGTGACCACGCGGCCTCGGTCGTCGAGCTACCGGCCGAGCGGATGCGCACCGTCGTCGAGGCCTGGGCGCAGCGGACAGCGACGCACTCGGCCGACCCCCGGGTGGCGCAGGTCTTCGTCTTCGAGAACCGCGGCCAGGAGATCGGCGTGACCCTGACCCACCCGCACGGGCAGGTCTACGCCTATCCGTTCGTGCCGCCGCGGTCCGCGCAGCTGGTCGAGCAGGCCCGCAAGCACCGGCGGGCCACCGGCGGAGATCTGCTGCGGGACGTGCTCGCCGCTGAGCGGGCCGAGGGCCGGCGGGTGGTGCTGCGCGGTGAGCACTTCACCGCCTACGTGCCGCGCGCGGCCCGCTGGCCGGTCGAGGTGCACCTCGCCCCGCATCGGGACGTGCCCGACCTCGCCGCGCTGGGCGACGCGGAGCGGGCGGAGCTGGCGGTCGTCTACCAGGAGCTGCTGCGCCGGGTGGACCGCTTCCACCCCGGGGTCGAGCAGGCGCCCTACATCGCCGGCTGGCACCAGGCCCCCACCGGCCCGGACCGCGAGCTCGGCCGGCTGCACCTGCAGCTGTTCTCGCTCCTGCGCGCACCGGGCAAGCTGAAGTACCTGGCCGGCTCCGAGTCGGGCATGGGCGCCTGGATCAACGACACCACGCCGGAGCGGATCGCCGACCGGCTGCGCGAGGTGGCGTCGTGAGCGGAGCGTTCCGCGAGCGCGAACCAGAGGGCGTCGTGAGTCCGGCGGAACGGGCGGCCGCCGAGCTCGCGGCCACCTGGTCGGTCGGGCCGGACGGCGTCTGGGCCGCCCCCGGCCGGGTCAACCTGATCGGCGAGCACGTCGACTACAACGGCGGCCGCTGCCTGCCGATGGCGCTGACCCGGGTGACCGCCGCAGCGGTCCGGCGCCGGAACGACGACCGGGTGCGGTTGAGCAGCGACGCCCCGGAGGCCGCGCCGTTCGAGGGCCGGCTGACCGAGCTGGGCCCAGGGGCGGTCGACGGCTGGGCGGCCTACGTCGCCGGCACCCTGTGGGCGCTGCGCGAGGCGGGCGTCGACGTGCCCGGGATGGACGTCGCCGTCGCCAGTGACGTGCCGGTGGGTGCCGGGCTGTCGAGTTCGGCCGCCCTGGAGTGCGCGGTCGCGCTGGCGGCCGCCGGGCTCGCCGGCCGCACCGACGACCCGCAGCTGCGCCACCAGGTGGTCCAGGCCGCGATCAGGGCGGAGAACGAGGTGGTCGGAGCCGGCACCGGCGGGATGGACCAGACGGTCGCCATGCTGGCCGAGGAGGGGGCAGCCCTGCTCATCGACACCCGCGACTTCAGCACCGCGCCGGTTCGGCTCCGGCTGGCGGACGCCGGGCTGGTGCTGGTCGTGATCGACACCCGGGTCACGCACACGCTCGCCGACGGGCAGTACGCGCAGCGTCGCCGCGACTGCGAGCAGGCCGCCCGCGAGCTGGGATTGGCGCAGCTGGGCGAGGCGACGGCGGACGACCTCGAGCGGCTGACCGACCCGCGGCTGCGAGCCCGCGCCCGGCACGTGGTCGGCGAGATCGGCCGCGTCGACCGGGTGGTCGAGCTGGTGGCCGCCGGGCGGATGGCCGAGATCGGGCCGCTGCTCGACGCCTCGCACGCCTCGCTGCGCGACGACTACGAGGTCTCCGCCGTGGAGTTGGACACCGTCGTGGCGGCGGCCACCGGCGCCGGCGCCCTCGGCGCGCGGATGACCGGCGGCGGGTTCGGCGGCTCGGCGATCGCCCTGGTGCCCGAAGCGGTCGTGGCCGACGTCGAGCGCGCCGTCGTCGACGCCTGTGCCCGGCGGGGGCTGACCACCCCGGCCACGCTGGTGGTCACCTCGGGCGGGGCGGCCCGCCGGCTCTCCTGAGCCGGCTCCCGGCCGGGTGGGAACACCCCTTACGGCCGGGCGGTTCGTCCGGTGCATGGAGCCGACCGTGACCGATGCCCCGGACAGCAGCCGCTACGAGATCCGGGACGGTGACCGCCTGCTCGGCGTGGCCGCCTACCGGCGTCGCGGCGATCAGGTGGTGTTCACCCACACCGAGGTCGACGGCACCGACGAGCGCTCCGGGCTGGGCAGCCGGCTGGTGCGGGCGGCGCTGGACGACGTGCGTGGCCATGGCCGGACCGTCGTCCCGGAGTGCTCGTTCGTGGCCGGCTGGATCGAGCGGCACCCCGAGTACGAGGACCTGGTCGCCACCCCGGCCTGACGGCCCCCCTGCAGGGTCCCGCCGCGAGCGTGCGAGTGGCGGGGGGCAGGGGGGTCCTCTTTCAGAGCACCTGTTCCCCGTACATCTCACCCAGCGGGTCGGCGATCAGCTCGATGCGCGCGCCGTCCGGGTCGCGGAAGTACACCGAGACGCCGCTGTGCACGACGTGCTCGACGCCGGCGGCGGTGAGTGACTCGACCAGCCGGCCCCAGCGTTCGGGCTCGACGCTGATCGCGACGTGGTGCAGGCCGCCGAGCACCTCGGCGTACGGGCCGACGTCCAGCCCCGGGAAGTCGAAGAACGCCAGCAGGTTGCCGTTCCCGATGTCGAAGAAGAAGTGCGAGGAGCCCGGATAGTCGCGGTTCTCGATCAGCTCGGTGAGCGGGAAGCCGAGAACGTCCTGGTAGAAGGCGATCGTGGCCTCGACGTCGCTGCTGATCAACGCCGTGTGGTGCAGCCCGCGGGCGCTCGAGGCCGGGCGCTCGCCGGCCGGGCGCAGGTGGCGCTCCCGGATCCGGGAGCGTGCGGCCGCTGTGGGGTCGGGCGGGGTGGTCGCGTTGCTCATGCCGTCCTCCTCGGGGTGCTGCGCTCAGGGTGCCCGAGGTGACCGGCGCGCTGCTCGCCGGCCTCGACGAGCCGGCCCGCTGACACCCGGGGGTCTCCCCGGGCGCGGCTGACACAGTGGGCGCATGCGCTTCCTGGTCGCCGGCTGGTTTTCCTTCGACGAGGTCATCGCGACCATCGGTGACGAGTTGGGCGCCGACGTCGTCAGCGGCTGGCTGACCGAGCTCGGGGTCGACTTCGACGTCGCCTGGGCGCCGTACCTGCAGCGCGGGGCGAACTGGCGCGACGTCGACCCGGGCCGCTACACCCATCTGGTCTTCGTCAGCGGCCCGCTGTTCGACTACGCCCTGATCCAGGAGCTGACCGAGACGTTCGCCGGCGCGCAACGCTGGGCGGTCAACGTCTCGGTCGTCGACGAGGTCGGGCGCGGGATGTTCCACCAGGTGTGGGAGCGGGACGCCCGCGGGATCGCGCGGCCCGACCTGGCCGGCGGGACGACGACCCCCGACGTCCCGGTGGTGGCCGTCGCCTTCGCCCCGGCGCAGGAGGAGTACGGCGCGCGCAGCCAGGCGGGCCGGGTGCGCGAGGCGGTCGAGGGCTGGTTGCGGGTCCGGGCGCTGCCCTGGTTCGAGCTCGACATGGACCTCTACGACAAGCCCTACGACCGCTTCCCGGCGCAGGTGGAGGCGCTGGTCCGGCGGGCCGACGTGGTGGTGAGCATGCGGCTGCACGCGCTCGTGCTGGGCCTGGCGCACGGCGTTCCGGTCGTCGCCTGCGACGCGGTGGCCGGCGGGGCGAAGGTGACCGCCCAGGCGACGGCGCTGGGCTGGCCGTTGCGGCTCACGGCCGGCGAGATCGACCCGGCGTCGTTGGACGCGGCGCTCGAGCACGCGCTGTCCGGGACGCTGGGCGGGGAGATCGCCGAGGCGCAACGGCGGATGCGGGCCGGCAACGCCGAGGCCCGCGACTGGTTCACCCGGCAGCTGGGTCGCTGAGCGGCCGCTGCGCGGTGGCGAACCGCTGCTCCAGCGCGGCGGGCACCGGGCGTCGGGCGCGCAGCGCCGAAGGCAGCCGGCGCAGCAGCCCGGCCAGCGCCGCCCGGCACGCCGGGTCGCGCGCCGCCCGCCGGGCCAGCTGCGCGGTGCCGGCCAGCGCCACCGGCAGCGGGCGGCGCAGCCAGTCGACGAGCAGGTCGTTGCGGGTCTGCAGGGCCCAGCGCGCCGGGGTGGGCCGGTCCGGGCCGGCCGGGTCGTGCCAGGCCAGGATGTCGTCGGCGTGCACCAGCTGCCAGCCGGCGGCGGCCAGGTCCAGGGCGAGCAGGTGCTCCTCGCCGCCGAAGAAGAGCAGTGGCGAGAATCCGCCGACGGCGAGGTAGCCGTCGCGGCGGACCACCGCGGCGAACGCCGGAAAGCTCAGCACGTCGGGGCCCGGGGCGCCGGGGGAGCGGCCGAGCACGGCCGCCCGGTGCTTGACCGAGACGGCGTCGAGCGCGCCGTCGGCGGCCAGCCGCACCTGCCCGACCACCACGGCGACCGCCGGATGGTCGTCGAGCAGGTCGGCGGCCCGGTCCAGCGCGCCAGGGTCCCACCAGGAGTCGTCGTCGGCGAACGCCACGTAGGGCGTGCCCGCGTGCCGGACGCCGTCGGTGCGGGCGACCGCGCCGACGTTGGCCGACAGCTCGAGGACGTCGACCCGCGGGTGCCGTTCGCGCACCGCGGCCGCCGTGCCGTCGGTGGAGCCGTTGTCGACCACGACCACCGGGTGGCTGCCGTCGTCGAGCCGGGCCAGCGAGCGGAGCAGTGACGCGCGCCGGTCGCGAGTGGCGATGACGGTGCTGATGCGGGGCACTCCGTAGGTCTACCCGAGGAGTCAGGCGGAGAGCGCGGCGCCCTCCGTCGGGGTGTGCAGCGCGGCGGCGAGACCGTCCAGCGGAAGGCCCAGCGCACCGGCGAGCGCGGCCACGGTGAAGAACGCCGGGGTCGGCACCCGGCCGGACTCGATCTTGCGCAGCGACTCCAGGCTCACCCCGGAGGCGGCCGCGACCTCCGCCGGGGGGCGGTTGCCGCGGGCCTCGCGCAGCAGGGCGCCCAGTCGGCGACCGCGCTCGCGTTCCTGGGGGCTGAGCGGCGGTCGCACCATGGGCGTGATAGTAATACCGGGATAGCAATACCGGAAGTGTGCGAGGAGGGCCCGTGATCGAGCTCCGGACGCCGGGGGAGATCGACGCCATGCGCGCCGCCGGCGCGGTGGTCGCCGACATGCACGCGGCGGTGCGGGCGGCGGCCGCGCCGGGGGTGCGGCTCACCGAACTGGACGCCATCGCCCGCGACGTCCTGGCCGACGCCGGCGCGACGTCGCCGTTCCTCGGCTACGCGCCGCTGCCGACGACCCCGCCGTTCCCCGGGGTCGTGTGCCTGTCGGTCAACGACGTCGCGCTGCACGGCATCCCCACCACCCGGGAGCTCGAGGAGGGCGACCTGCTCAGCGTCGACGCCGGCGCCACCCTCGACGGCTGGGTCGGCGACGCGGCGCGGACCTATCCGATCGGCACCGCCCGCCCCGAGGACGTCCAGCTGGTCGACGTCACGACGCGGGCGCTGGAGGCCGGCATCGCAGCAGCGGTGGTCGGCCACAAGGTCGGCGACATCTCCGCCGCGATCGGCGCGGTCGGGCGGGCCGGTGGGTGCGGCATCAACACCGACCAGGGAGGTCACGGTGTGGGGCGCACCATGCACGAGGCCCCGCACGTGCCCAACGAGGGCCGCGCCGGGCGCGGGCTGCCGTTGCGGCCGGGGCTGGTCATCGCGATCGAGCCGTGGTTCATGGCCGGCGGCAGCGACGACTACCGGGTCGACGCCGACGGCTGGACGCTGCGCACCGCCGACGGCAGCCGGGCCGCGCACGTCGAGCACACCATCGCGGTCACCGAAACCGGCCCCCGCATCCTCACCGCCCCGCGCTGAAGGAGGAGTCCTTGCCTACGGCCCCCTTGCAGGGGCCCGCCGCGAGCGTGCGAGCGGTGGGGGGCAAGGGGGTCCTTCTGCTGGCCGCGGTGTGATCCGTCAGGATCACAGTGTCAGCGCATCACGATGTCAGCGCCTGGTCGAGGTCGGCGAGCAGGTCCTCGACGTCCTCGATGCCCACCGACAGCCGCACCAGGTCCGCCGGCACTTCCAGCGGTGAGCCGGCGGCGCTGGCGTGGGTCATCCGGTGCGGGTGCTCGATCAGCGACTCCACACCGCCCAGCGACTCGGCCAGGGTGAACAACGTGGTCCGCTCGCAGACCCGCAGCGCAGCCTCCTCGCCACCCTTCAGCCGGAAGGAGACCATGCCGCCGAACCCGGACATCTGCTTCGCCGCGATCTCGTGGTTGCGGTGCTGCGGCAGCCCCGGGTAGAGCACGTCACCCACGGCCGGGTGCGCCAGCAGCCACTCGGCGATCCGGCCGGCGTTGGTGCTGTGCCGGTCCATCCGGACGCCGAGGGTCTTCAGGCTGCGCAGCACCAGCCAGGCGTCGAAGGGGCCGTTGACCGCACCCATCGCGTTCTGGTGGTAGGCCAGCCGGTCGCCGAGGTCGGCATCGGCGACCACGAGTGCCCCGCCCACGACGTCGGAATGCCCGCCGAGGTACTTCGTCGTGGAGTGCACCACGACGTCGGCGCCCAGCGTCAGCGGCTGCTGCAGGTAGGGGCTGGCGAAGGTGTTGTCGACGACCAGCAGCGTCCCCGAGGCGTGCGCGACCTCGGCCAACGCGGCGATGTCGGCGATGTTGAGCAGCGGGTTGCTCGGCGTCTCGCACCAGATCACCCGGGCCGTCTCCGGCGCGACGGCGGCCCGGACGGCATCGAGGTCGTTGAGGTCGACCGGGGAGTGCGTGACGCCCCAAGGCTCGAGCACCCGGGAGATGAGCCGGTACGTGCCGCCGTAGGCGTCACCGCCGAGCACCACCGAGTCGCCCGGCCGGCACACGGTGCGCAGCAGGGTGTCCTCCGCGGCCAGCCCGGAAGCGAAGGTCATCCCGCGGGTGCCCTGCTCGAGGGAGGCCAGCGCGGTCTGCAGCGTGTCCCGGGTGGGGTTGGCGCTGCGGCTGTACTCGTAGCCGCCGCGCAGCCCGCCGACGCCGTCCTGCTTGTAGGTGGTGGTCAGGTGCAGGGGCGGGATGACCGCGCCGGTGGCGGGGTCGGGGTCCTGCCCGGCGTGGATGGCGCGCGTGTTGAACCCGGTCATGACCCCACCGTAAGAGCCGGGATGCCCACGAGGTGGCCCAGCACGTCCTGCCGGGTGACGACGCCGGCCGGCTTGCCGTCCACGTGCACCAGCAGCGCATCAGCGTCGCCCAGCGCTCCGACCGCGGCCGAGACGGGCTCACCGGAGCCGATGATCGGCAGCGGCGCGGACATGTGCCGCTCCACCGGGTCCGAGAGCGTCGCCCGGCCGGTGAACAGCGCGTCCAGCAGCGCCTTCTCCGCGACGGAGCCGACCACCTCACCCGCGGTGACCGGCGGCTCGGCGCGGACCACCGGCAGTTGGCTGACGCCGTACTCGCGGAGGATGTCGATCGCGTCGCGGACGGTCTCGGTCGGGTGGGTGTGCACCAGGGTCGGCGTCGACCCGGACTTCGCGTCCAGCAGCTCGCCGACGGTCTCGCCGCCGCCGGCATCCAGGAAGCCGTAGTCCGCCATCCAGGCGTCGCTGAAAATCTTGTTGAGGTAGCCGCGGCCGCCGTCGGGGAGCAGCACGACCAGGACGTCGTCCTTGGTCAGGCGCTCGGCCACCCGCAGGGCGGCGACGACGGCCATCCCGCACGAGCCGCCGACCAGCAGGCCCTCCTCCCGGGCCAGCCGCCGGGTCATCGCGAAGGAGTCGCCGTCGGTGACGGCGACGATCTCGTCGGCGATCGTGCGGTCGTAGGCCTCGGGCCAGAAGTCCTCGCCGACGCCCTCCACCAGGTAGGGCCGGCCGGTGCCGCCGGAGTAGACCGAGCCCTCCGGGTCGGCGCCGATCACCCGCACCCGGCCGTCGCTGGCCTCCTTGAGGTAGCGGCCGATGCCGGAGATGGTGCCGCCGGTGCCCACGCCGGTGACGAAGTGCGTCACCCGGCCGTCGGTCTGCGCCCAGATCTCCGGGCCGGTGGTCTCGTAGTGCGAGCGCGGGTTGGCCGGGTTGGCGTACTGGTCGGCCTTCCAGCCGCCGGGGGTCTCCCGCGCCAGCCGGTCGGACACCGAGTAGTAGGAGCGGGGGTCGGCCGGGTCGACGGCGGTGGGGCAGACGTGCACCTCGGCGCCGTAGGCCTTGAGCACGTTGATCTTCTCCTGGCCCACCTTGTCCGGGCACACGAAGATGCACCGGTAGCCGCGGGTCTGAGCCACGATCGCCAGCCCGATCCCGGTGTTTCCGCTGGTCGGCTCCACGATGGTGCCGCCCGGCCGGAGGTCGCCGGAGGCCTCGGCCGCCTCGACCATCCGCAGCGCGATCCGGTCCTTCACCGATCCGCCGGGGTTGACGTACTCGACCTTGGCCAGCACCAGCGGGGCGTCCGGGCCCAGGTGCTCGGTCACCCGCCGCAGGCGTACCAGCGGGGTGTCGCCGATGAGCTCGACGACGGACTCGGCGTACTGCACGGCTGCCTCCTCGTCGGCGCCGTGGGCGGCGCCGGTGACCGGTCCATCCCACCAGACGGCGCGGATCCCCGGAGAATCCGGGCGCTCTACCCTCGGGCGACGGCGGGCAACCGCGCACCGGACGGCCGTCGAGCCGGCGGCCGTCCGCCCAGCCCCCGAGAGGACGTGCCACCCATGACCGAGAACCTGGCAGCGCTGCACCGGGAACTGGCCGGCGTGGTCCAGGTCGGCCGGGAGCTGCCGGACGTGCTCGGCGAGGTGGTCGGCATCGCGCGGCGCGCGCTGCCCGGCTCCGAGGGCACGTCGATCACGCTGATCCGCGGCGAGCAGGCCTTCACCGCGGCCTACGACGGGCAGCTGGCCATGGACGCCGACGAACTGCAGTACCGGCGCGGCTACGGGCCCTGCCTGGACGCCGGGCGCGCCGGGGAGCTGTTCGTCATCACCGACATGCGCACCGAGGAGCGCTGGCCCGACTACGCCCGGCACGCCGCCGAACACGGGGTGGGCAGTTCGCTGTCGGTCCCGCTGCCCTTCCAGGGCGCGACGATCGGCGCGCTGAACAACTACTCGCGACGGAGGGACGCCTTCGGCCAGGCGGACGTCGCGCTGGGCGAGGAGGTCGCCGCCTTCATGGCGATCGCGGTCGGCAACGCGGAGGCCGCGGCCCGCGCCAGCACGGACGCGGCCAACATGCGCCAGGCGATGGCCTCCCGCGCGGTCATCGAGCAGGCCAAGGGCATCCTGATGGAGCGGTACCGGGTCACCGCCGAGCAGGCGTTCACGCTGCTCACCCACTCCTCGCAACGCAGCAACGTCAAGCTGCGGGACGTCGCCGAGGAGCTCACCACGACCGGGGTGCTGCGCGGCAACTGACCGGGCTGGCGTCGCGCCCGCGTCCGGGGACAGGATGCGGGCATGACGCAGCCGCCCCCGCCCGTGTCCCGGCGCACCATCGGCGGCCTGGAGGTCTCCGCCCTGGGCCTGGGCTGCATGGGGATGAGCCAGATGTACGGCAGCGCCGACCGGGCCGAGTCGCTGGCCACGGTGCGCCGTGCGCTCGACCTGGGGGTCACCTTCCTCGACACCTCCGACGTGTACGGCGACGGGCACAACGAGGAGCTGGTCGGGGAGGCGATCGCCGGCCGGCGCGGGGAGGTCCAGCTGGCCACCAAGTTCTCCCTGCGGCACGACGACCGCGGCGGGATGAGCGTCGACGGCCGGCCGGAGAACGTGCGGAGGTGTGCCGAGGCCAGCCTGCGCCGGCTGGGCGTCGACGTCATCGACCTCTACTACCAGCACCGGGTCGACCCCACGGTGCCGATCGAGGACACCGTCGGTGCCATGGCGGAGCTGGTCCGGGCCGGCACGGTCCGGTACCTGGGGCTGTCGGAGGCCAGTGCCGACTCGGTCCGCCGGGCCGTCGCCGTGCACCCGATCGCCGCGCTGCAGAGCGAGTGGTCGCTGTGGACCCGTGACCTGGAGTCGGCCGGGGACGGCGGGGCGGGGGCGGGCAGCGTCCTGGCGGTGGCCCGCGAGCACGGGATCGGCATCGTGCCGTTCAGCCCGCTGGGCCGCGGGTTCCTGACCGGCGCGATCACCAGCCCCGACGACTTCGCCGAGGACGACTGGCGCCGCACCCAGCCGCGCTTCACCGGGGAGGCGTTCACGGCGAACCTGCGGCTGGTCGAGGCCGTCCGGGCGATGGCCACCGAGCGGGGCGTCACCCCGGGGCAGCTCGCGCTGGCCTGGGTGCTGGCGCAGGGGGACGACGTCGTCCCGATCCCGGGCACCAAGCGGCGCAGCTACCTGGCGGAGAACGTCGCCGCCGGCGCCGTGCAGCTGTCCGCCGAGGACCTCGAGCGGCTCAGCGGGATCGCCCCGCCCGGCGTGGCCCGGGGCGGCCGGTACGCCGACGCCTCGTACGGCTACGGCGACAGCCCGGCCCCGTTATGACCGACCCCGCCTGCGGCGTCGCGCACGGGCACGTACCGGCGGGGGCGGTTCCGGACCGGGTGCTGGTCGCCGTCTTCGCCTCTCCGGTGGCCGGCGCGCTGCTGCGGACCGGAGCCGACCTGGGCTGGCACCCGGTGCTGGTGGAGCCGGACACCGGCCGGCCGGCGCCCCCCGGGCTGCCCGGCGGCGTCGTCCGGGTGGCCGCGATCGCGGACCTGGCCGAGGAGCTGGCCGGGCCGGCCGCCGACGTCGTCGTCACCGACCACCACCGCGACGAGCTCGGCGCGCTGCTGCGCGACGCGCTCACCCGCCCGGTGCGATGGCTCGGGGTCATGGGCAACCCGCGGCACGAGGGGCCCCACGTCGCGGCGCTCGCCGCACTGGGCGTCCCGGCCGCGGAAGTCGCCCGGGTGCACCGCCCGATCGGGCTGGACGTCGGCTCCCGCACGCCCGCGGAGATCGCGGTGTCCACGCTGGCCGGGCTGCTCGCCGACCGCAACGGCCGGCCGGGCGGGTTCTTCCCCGGCGGGTGAGGGCCCGGCCGGGCCGGGCTGCCCACGGTTCCCCGGCTCGGGACGGTCGGGACGGCGGCTGCTGGACGCCGGTGTCCCGGTCGTGATCGGTGCGCGGAACGGCCGCGGGCCTGCCGGCGTTGACCACTCGGACGGGGCCCGCTCGGGCCCTGCACGTCGGAAGGAGGCGGGCTCGTCATGGCATCGCTGTTCAGCAAGGTGGCTCAGTTCGCCAACAGCCCCAAGGGCAAGCAGATGATCCGTCAGGCGACGGACAAGGCCCAGCAGGTGGCCAACGACCCCAAGACGAGGGCCAAGATCGACGAGGTGCGGCGCCGGGTGCAGGGCGGCCGCGGCGGCACGGGGGGCACCGGGCCGGTGCGCTGACCCCGATCGGCCCGCCCGCTCATGCTGACGGCGCTCGTCCCTGCGGGGCGAGCGCCGTCAGCACGTCGGAGTGCAGCACGCCGTTGGACGCCACCGCGCTGCCACCGGCCGGTCCCGGCGCCCCGGACAGGTCGCTGAACACCCCACCGGCCTCCCGGACGATCACGTCGAGCGCGGCGAGGTCCCACAGCGAGACCTCGGGCTCGCAGGCGATGTCCACGGCTCCCTCGGCGACCATCATGTAGCTCCAGAAGTCGCCGTAGGCGCGGGTGCGCCACACCGACCGGGCCAGGTCCAGGAACCCGTCGAGCAGGCCCCGTTCCTCCCAGCCGGACAGGCTGGAGTACGACAGGCTGGCATCACCCAGCCGGCCGACCTGCGAGACGGTGCACCGGGTGGCGTTCTCCAGCCGGCGGCCGGTCCACGCCCCCACCCCGGACGCCGCCCACCAGCGCCGGTTGAGCGCCGGGGCCGAGACCAGGCCGACCACCGGCACGTCGCCGTCCATCAGGGCGATCAGCGTCGCCCAGACCGGCACCCCGCGGACGAAGTTCTTCGTGCCGTCGATCGGGTCGATGACCCAGCGGCGGTCGCCCCGGCCGGAGGTGCCGAACTCCTCGCCGAGCACCGCATCGCGGGTGCGTGCGCGGGACAGCGTCCGGCGTACCTGCTCCTCCACCGCCCGGTCGGCGTCGGTGACCGGCGTCAGGTCGGGCTTGGTGTCCACCTGGAGATCCTGCGCCCGGAACCGGTCGAGGCTGATCGAGTCAGCCTGGTCGGCCAGCACGTGCGCCAGGTGCATGTCCTCGTTGTATCCCCGCTGCCCGGCCGTCATGGGTGCCGAACCTACTGGTCCCTGACGCATCGGCCCCTCTGCAGGGCCCCGCGCCGAGCTTGCGAGGCGCGGGGCCCTGCAGAGGGGTCCTTCTTCAGTCGAACACCGCGGCGCTCACCCCGCTGGGCCCCTCGTACTCGCGGTCATCGATGCCCTTCAACGCCTTGATGACCTCGGCGTCACCGCCATGGGACTCGGCGTGCTTGACGATGTCCTCCTTGGCAGCCGGGTAGTCGATGCCGCCGAGGGCCTTCTGGATGTCGATCGGGCTCACCATGGGCCCCCGGGTACCCCGCTCCCTAGGCAGCGAAGCGCGGATACCGTCGGGGGGTGGTGGGAGCAGAACCGGGGGCGGACCGGGCAGCGGCGACGATCGTCGGCCTGCTGGCCGATCCGGTGCGGTTGAAGGTGGTCGCCGCGTTGGCGCTGGGCGCCGGCACGATCGAGGAGGTCGCCGCGGCCGCCGGTCTCCCGCTGAAGGACGTCGCCCTCTCCGCGCGCCGGTTGTCCCGGGCCGGGCTGGTGCGCCGGGACGGGCACGCGCTGGCGCTGCTCACCGAGCGCTTCGGGCAGGCCGCGCGGGCCGCCGCCGAGTTCGCCCCGCCGCCTGCACCGCTCTCCGAGGACCCGGCCGAGGACGCCGTGCTGCAGGCGTTCCTGCGCAACGGCCGGCTGGTGTCGGTTCCGGTGCAGCAGACCAAGCGGCGGGTGGTGCTCGACCACCTCGTGCGCGTCTTCGAGCCCGGCGTGCGGTACCCGGAGCGTGAGGTCAACGCACTGCTGCGGGCCTGGTACCCCGACGTCGCCGCCCTGCGCCGGTACCTGGTCGACGAGGAGCTCCTCACCCGGGAGGCCGGCGTCTACTGGCGCAGCGGTGGCCCGGTCGAGGTGTAGCGGACCCCTCCGGGCTCCGGCCCCTCGGCCGGGGCCCGCGGCGAGCCTGCGAGCCGTGGGGGGCAGCGGGGTCCGTTCACTGGCCGACGGCGTCCAGCAGCACCCGGAAGCCGGTGAGCCGCTGGACGCGCTCGGATGGGCCCGCAGCGGCCCAGGCATCGAGCGCGCACTCCGGGTCGGCCGCGCGGTGTCCGCAGCCCGGCGGGCAGTCCAGCGCCGCCTCGGCCATGTCCGGGGAGGCGGCCAGCACGTCGTCGGCGGTGACGTGCGCGAGGCCGAAGGAGCGGATGCCCGGGGTGTCGATGATCTGCCCGCCGCCGGGGAGGTCGAGCATCACCGCCGAGGACGACGTGTGCCGGCCCTTGCCGATCTTGCTGACGTCGCCGGTCGCCCGGAAGGCGTCGGGCACCAGACGGTTGACCAGTGTCGACTTGCCGACCCCGGAGTGCCCGATCAGCACGCTGGTGCGCCCGGCCAGCCGGGCGGCGACGTCGTCGACCGGGGTGTCCCGGGAGACGACGACGGCGTCGACGTCCAGCCCGGCGTAGCGGCGCAGCAGGTGGTCGGGGCTGCCCAGGTCGCCCTTGGTGAACAACAGGACCGGGCTCAGCCCCCCGGCGTAGGCGGCGACCAGGCAGCGGTCCAGGAAGCCCTCGCTCGGTTCGGGGTCGCGCACCGCGCTGACCACCACCAACTGCTCGGCGTTGGCCACCACCACCCGCTCGGTGGGGTCGGTGTCGTCGGCCGAGCGGCGCAGCGTCGTCCGCCGATCGGCGATGGTGACGATCCGGGCCAGCGCGTCGACCTGGCCGGTCACGTCGCCGACCAGCCGCACGTCGTCGCCGACCACCACGCCGTGCTTGCCCAGTTCCCGGGCGCGCATCGCGGTGACCGCGACCGGCGCCCCGTCGGGCCCCTCGACCCGCACGGTCATCCGCCCGCGGTCGACCGCCATGACGACCCCCGGCACGGCCTCCTCGTGCGCGGGGCGCTGCCGGGTGCGCGGCCGGGAGCCGTGCCGGGTGGCCCGGACGCGGACGTCGTCCTCGTCCGACCTGCTGTCCATGCGGCGGCTCACCGGCGCCCTCCCGCCGCGGTGCCCAGCATCCCGGCCCACCGCGCGGTGAAGTCCGGCAGCGTCTTGGCGACGGTGCTGTGGTCGGTGATCTCCACGCCGGGGCAGCCCAGGCCCAGCACCGCGCCGGCCATCACCATCCGGTGGTCGGCGTAGGAGCCCAGCCGGGCAGCCCGGCGCGGCCCGGGGGTGATGACCAGGCCGTCGGGCAGCTGCTGCACGCCGGCGCCGACGGCGCCGAGCACCTCGTCGAGGGCCTGCAGCCGGTCGGTCTCGTGCCCGCGCAGGTGCGCGATGCCGGTCAGCCGGGACTCCCCGTCGGCGAATGCGCACAGCGCGGCCAGCACCGGGGTGAGCTCGCCAACGTCGCCGAGATCGGCTACCAGCGGCGCGATCGTTCCGGAGCCGGTCACCTGCAGCCCGTCGGAGGTGTGGACGACGTCGGCGCCCATGGCACCCAGGAACCGGTCGAGCCGGGCGCCGGGCTGGGTCGTGTCGGCCGGCCAGTCGGGCACCGTGACCCGGCCGCCGGTGACCAGGGCGGCGGCGAGGAAGGGGGCGGCGTTGGAGAGGTCGGGCTCCACGACCCGGTCCAGCGCGTCGATCGTGCCGGGGGAGACCCGCCACCCGCGGTCGGTCCGGACGACCAGGACGCCGTGCTCGGCGAGCGCCCGGACCGTCATCTCCACGTGCGGCAGCGACGGCACGCTGCCGACCACCGCCAGGTCGATGCCGGCATCGAAGCGGGCCGCGGCCAGCAGCAGCCCCGACACCACCTGGCTGGACTCGCTGGCGTCCACGGTCACCGGGCCGCCGCGGACCGCCCCGGTGCCGTGCACGGTGAACGGCGCCCGGCCGCGGCCACCGTCCTCGATCGTCGCGCCGAGCCCGCGCAGGCCGTCGATCAGCCCGGCGTTGGGGCGCTCGTACAGGCGCGCGTCGCCGTCGAGGCGTACCTCCCCGGTGGCCAGCGCGGCGACCGGTGGCAGGAAACGCAGCACCGTGCCGGCCAGGCCGGCGTCGATGACGGCCGGTCCGCGCAGCTCCCCGGGGGTGACCAGCCAGTCGTCGCCGTCCTCGGCGATCCCGACGCCGAGCGCCCGCAGCCCGGCGGCCATCAGCTCGGTGTCCCGGGCCCGCAGCGGCCGGACCAGCCGGCTCGGCCCGGCGGCCAGCGCGGCGAGCACCAGCGCCCGGGCGGTGATCGACTTGGACCCGGGCAGGGGGACGACCGCGTCCACCGGCGCGGTGGCGTACGGCGTCGTCCACACCTCGGTCACAGCCGACATCCTGCCCGAGCGGCTGCGGTGCTCATCCACGAGCTCGCTCACCTGTCGGTCAGCGCGGCGACGACGCCGGCGACCCGGCGCTGCCGGGTCGCGTCCGTCCTGGCGCCCTCGACGGCGAGCACGTGCCGCCGCTGCAGGCTGTAGGACAGGGCGTCGAAGCGGCGCCGTGCCTCCGGGTCGGCGCGCAGGGCCTCGGCCAGGTCGGCGGGCACCTCCACCGAGCGCGGCTCGGTGTCCAGCTCCACGTCGACCTCGACGGTGTCACCCGCGGCGACCCCGGCGGCGGTCCGGTGCTCGGCGCTCAGCGGGATCAGGAAGCGGCCGCCCATGGTCGCGATGGAGCTGCGGTAGGTGTGCCCGTTCACGGTGACCCGCACGGCGGGCTTCCTGCCGGCGCCCAGCGAGGTGACGACGTCGGCGGGCACCGCCATGCCGGTGGCGGTCTTCCCGCCCAGTTCGACCGTCGTGGAGAACCTCATGGCCGCAGAGGATGGCAGCTCGGAGCGCCGCGGGGCAGCGACCGGAGCACCGGGTCAGCCGCCGACGTGCTGGGCGGGCGCAGCCTGTCTCGTGGCCGGCATCGTGCGCACCAGCCGCCGGTTCGCGAACTCGAACATGCCCAGCTCCGAGAGCTCGCGGCCGTAGCCGGACCGCTTCACACCGCCGAAGGGCAGCTCGGCCGAGGAGCCCGAGGGCTGGTTGATCCAGACCATCCCGGACTCCAGCCGGTCGGCCACCGCCCGGGTGCGCCCGGGGTCGCTGCCGTAGACCGCGGCGGACAGGCCGAAATCGCTGTCGTTGGCGAGCGCCACCGCCTCGTCGGCGTCCGCGACCCGGTAGACGACCGCCGCGGGGCCGAACAGCTCCTCGCGGTAGGCGCGCATCTCCGGGGTGACGTCGGCGAGCAGCGTGGCGTGGACGAAGGCGCCCTCGTGGTCAGGGCGACCGCCGCCGGCGAGCACGGTGGCGCCCTTGTCGACGGCGTCCTGGACCTGGTCGGCGAGGTCCTGCGCGGCGCGCTCGGAGGAGACCGGACCGAGCGTGGTCGCGGGGTCGGCCGGGTCACCGGGGGTGAACGAGGAGAACGCCTGCTGCAGCCCGGCGACGACCTCGTCGTAGACCTCGTCCAGCACGATGATCCGCTTGGCGGCGATGCAGGCCTGGCCGGTGTTGGCCATCCGCGCCATGGTCGCGGCCTTGACCGTCCGGCCCAGGTCGGGGGCGTCCAGCACGATGAACGGGTCGCTGCCGCCGAGCTCCAGCACCGACTTCTTCAGGTGCTTGCCCGCCAGCTGGGCCACGCTGCGGCCGGCCCGCTCGCTGCCGGTCAGGGTCACGCCCTCGACGTGCCGGTGCGCGATCACCTGCTCGACGTCGGCGATCCGCAGGAACACGTTGGTGTAGACGCCCTCGGGGGCGCCGGCGTCCCGGAACAGCTGCTCCAGCGCCAGGGCGCACTGCGGGTTCAGCTCGGCGTGCTTGAGCAGGATGGTGTTGCCCAGCACCAGGTTCGGGCCGGCCACCCGGACCACCTGGTAGAGCGGGTAGTTCCACGGCTCGATGGCCAGCAGCACGCCGGTCGGCTCGTTCACGACGACGGCCTCGCCCTTCAGCACGTCGATCGGCCTGGTCTCGAGGAACCGCGGGCCGTTGTCGGCGTAGTAGTCGAGGATGCTGGCCGCCAGCTGGACCTCGCCGGCGGCCTCCTGGATCCGCTTGCCCATCTCGCGGGTGATCAGCGCGGCCAGGTCGCCCTGCCGCTCGCGCATGAGCGCTGCTGCCTTCTTCACCACGGCCGCGCGTTCGGTCGGGGTGCGTCGCCGCCAGTCGAGGAATGCCGCGTGCGCCGTTTCGATGACGCCGTCGATCTCGTCGCCGGCCAGGAACGGGAACTCCTGCTCGGTCTTCCCGGTGTAGGGGTTGACCGTCGCGTACGGCCGGTCTCCGGCGTCGCTGGCGGTCTTGGGGTGGTCGGGTGCGGGGGCCTGGGTGGTCGTCACGTCGTCGTGTCCTCCGTCGCGCGGAACAGTCTGTCGTCCGGTCCTACCCCCTGCCGCTGACAGCACGCCCCACGGGGGGCGGACGGCTGTCGGTGGTCGCACCTACGCTCGCCGCAGAGCCCACCCGGGAGGAGACACCATGTGCGGGCGCTACGCGGCCAGCCGCCGGCCGGAGGACCTGGCGGTCGAGTTCGAGGCGGTGCCCGCCGAAGGGCAGCCGCCGCTGCCCGCCGACCACAACGTCGCCCCGACGAAGGACGTCTACGTCGTCCGGCACGCCCGGGAACGCGACGCGGAGGGCCGACCGACCGGCGGCGGGCACCGGGAGCTACGGGTCGTCCGGTGGGGTCTGGTGCCCTCCTGGGCCAAGGACCCCTCGGTCGGCAACCGGATGCTCAACGCCAGGGTCGAGTCCCTGGCCGAGAAACCGGCGTTCCGGACGGCGGCGGCCGGCCGGCGCTGCCTGGTCCCGGCCGATGGCTGGTACGAGTGGGCGCCGCGGCACGACGGCCCGGGGAAGCAGCCGTACTTCGTCACCCCGGAGGACGGCGCCGGCCTGGCGCTCGCCGGCCTGTGGGAGGTGTGGGGGCGGGGCGAGGAGCGGCTCTACACCTGCACCGTGGTCACCGCACCCGCCGTGGGGGCGCTGGCCGAGGTGCACCCGCGGATGCCGCTGGTGCTGCCGCCGGACCGGTGGGCCGACTGGCTGGACCCGGCCCTGGACGACGTCGCCGCGGTGGCCGGGCCGACCCCGCCGGAGTACGTGGAGCGGCTGGAGATCCGGCCCGTCGGGTCGGCGGTGGGCAACGTGGCGAACAACGGGCCGCAGCTCACCGCGCGCGCCGAGTCGGTCAGCGCGCCCGCCGACCAGCCCGCCCTGTTCTGACCGCCCCCGATCCCCGAGGTGAGCCCGCTGGACCCGCACCCGACCACCGCGTCGACCGACCCGGAGCACATCCAGGTCTCTGCCCGGGCGCTGCCCGACTGGATCGCCGCGGGCGTGACCTTCCTGTCGTCCGGGGCGGTGCTCGTGATGGAGGTCGTCGGCCTGCGGCTGATCGCCCCCTACGTCGGCGTCACGCTGCAGACCAGCACCGCGATCATCGGGTTCGCGCTGGCCGCGATCGCGATCGGCGCCTGGGCCGGGGGCGCCGCCGCCGACCGCACCGACCCGCGGCGGCTGATCGCACCGCTGCTGGTCGCCGGCGGGGCCCTGGTGGTGGCGGTGCTGCCGCTGGTCCGGTTCGCCGGGGAGCTGCTCACCGGCGCCGCCGCCGGGAACGTGCTGCTGCTGGCCGCGGTCGCCGTCGTCGTCCCGGCCGCGTTGCTCTCCGCCGTCCCGCCGATGGTCGTGGCGCTGCAGCTGGGCAGCCTGGCCCGGACCGGTTCGGTCGTCGGCCGACTGTCGGGCATCGGCACGATCGGAGGCATCGTGGCGACGTTCGCCACGGGCTTCCTGCTGGTCGCCATCCTGCCCAGCAGCGTGATCCTGGTCGGCACCGGGCTGCTCGTCGTGCTGGCCGGGCTGGTCCTGGCCGTGCTGCTGCGCCGTCGGGCGCCGGGTGCGGCCGGCCGGGTGCCGGCCGGGCTGCTGCTGCTGGCCCTGATCGCCCCGGTGGGCGCTGCGGTCGCCCCTACCCCCTGCGAGCAGGAGACCGCCTACCACTGCGCCCGGGTGGAGGTCGACCCGGACCGGGCCACGGGCCGGGTGCTGGTGCTCGACACGCTGCGGCACTCCTACGTCGACCTCGCCGACCCCCGGCACCTCGAGTTCTCCTACGTCCAGGCGATCGCCTCGGTCGCCGACGCGATGGCCCCGGCGGGGGAGTCGCTGTCCGCCCTGCACATCGGCGGCGGTGGCCTCACCCTGCCGCGCTACCTGGCCGAGGTCAGGCCCGGCACCACCAGCCGCGTCCTCGAGGTCGACCCGGGCGTGGTCGCGATCGACGAGGAACAGCTGGGCCTGGAGACGTCCCCCGACCTGACCGTCCAGGTGGGCGACGCGCGGGTCGGGTTGTCCGACGAGCCGGCGGGGGAACGGGACCTGGTGGTGGGCGATGCATTCGGCGGGCTCTCGGTGCCGTGGCAGCTGACCACCGTGGAGGCGCTCACCCTGGTCGACGACGCCCTGGCCGCCGACGGGATCTACGCCGTGAACCTGATCGACCACCCGCCGCTGGGCTTCGTCCGGGCGGAGCTCGCCACGATGCGGGAGGTCTTCGACCACGTGCTGCTGCTCGCCCGGGCGCCGGTGCTGGCAGGGGAGGACGGCGGGAACGTCGTCGCCGTCGCCTCCCAGCAGCCGCTCCCCGTCGAGGGGATCGCCGCGGCGATGGCCGACCGGGGGTTGGCCTGGCAGGTGGCCGGAGGCGCCGAGCTCGATGCGTTCGTCGGCGACGCCGCGGTGCTCACCGACGACTTCGCTCCGGTCGACCAGTTGCTCACGCCCTACGCCGGCACGGCGGGCTGAGAATCCGGCGCGGGTCTCAACGGGTGATCGCCGCGGTGCGGGCGCGGGTCAGCCGGACCAGGTCGGCCGGGTCCAGCTCCACCTGCAGCCCCCGCCGTCCGGCGCTGACCAGGACCGTGCCGAACCCCAGCGCGCTGTCGTCGACGACGGTCGGCAGTGCCGTGCGCTGCCCCAGCGGGCTGATCCCCCCGCGCACGTAACCGGTGGCCCGTTCCGCGTCCTCGGGCTCGGCCATGGCCGCCTTCCGCCCGCCGGCCGCGGCGGCGAGTGCCTTGAGGTCGAGCCGGCCGCTCACCGGCACGATCGCGACGGTCAGCGTCCCGTCGACCCGGGCGACCAGCGTCTTGAACACCCGCGCGGCGTCTGCACCGAGCGCGAGGACCGCCACCTCGCCGTGACCGTGCGCGCCGGACCCGACCGCGGCCGGGTCGTACTGGTGCAGCGAGAAGGCGACTCCGGCCCGCTCCAGGGTCCGCACCGCCGGGGTCGCCGCCACGACGCCGCAGCCTAACCAGGCGTTCCGCACGACAGTGGGACGAACCGGGGAATCCACTCCGCCCCGCCCTGGTTGGACCGTCCGTGAGCAGCACAGCCCAGGGTGCACCGACGCGTACCGCGCGCGGCTCCGCCCCGTCCCGCCGTCCCCCCGGCCGACCTGACCGCACCCCGCTAGGATCGACCGACGTGGTCGCCCGGTCCCGGGTGCCGCAGAGAGGACGGTCGGTGCCCGAGCAGCCTGCGGTCGATCCCGCCGAGGAGACGGCCGCTGCAGCGACGCCGTCGCCCGAGGAGACCCCCGAAGCCCGCGCGGACGGCAGCCGCTCGGAGGTGGCCGAGACCCGGGCCGAGCGGGATGCCCGCTTCGAACGCGACGCGCTGCCCTACCTCGACCAGCTGTACCCGGCGGCGCTGCGGATGACCCGCAACCCCGCCGACGCCGAGGACCTGGTCCAGGAGACCTTCGTCAAGGCCTACTCCGCGTTCCACCAGTTCGCCGAGGGCACCAACCTCAAGGCCTGGCTGTACCGGATCCTGACGAACACCTACATCAACAGCTACCGCAAGAAGCAGCGGCAGCCGCAGCAGTACCCCACCGACCAGGTGCAGGACTGGCAGTTGTTCGCCGCCGAGCAGCACACCTCCAGCGGGCTGCGCTCGGCGGAGATCGAGGCGCTGGACCACCTGCCGGACTCCGACATCAAGGACGCCCTGCAGCAGCTGCCGGAGGACTTCCGGCTGGCGGTCTACCTCGCCGACGTCGAGGGCTTCGCCTACAAGGAGATCGCCGAGATCATGGGCACGCCCATCGGCACGGTGATGTCCCGGCTGCACCGCGGCCGACGGGGCCTGCAGAAGCTGCTGGCCGACTATGCCCGCGAGCGCGGTTTCGTCCGCGCCGGAGCTGCGGAGGAGGCGACCCGGTCGTGAGCACCGACCAGCACGCCGGTTCCGGCAGCAGCGAGGCGTCCGGCGACCACGGCGTCGAGATCGCCTCGTGCGACGACGTCCTCTCGCACGTGTTCGAGTTCCTCGACCGGGAGACCGACGACGCCCGCCGCGCGGTGATCGCCGAGCACCTCGAGGACTGCTCGCCGTGCCTGCGGCAGTTCGGGATCGAGCAGGAGTTCAAGGCGCTGGTGCGCCGGCGGTGCGGCGGCGACCCCACCCCGGTGGGGCTGCGCGACCGGATCAAGCTGCAGCTGACCAGCGTCTCCTTCGAGGAGGACGGCACCCAGGTGTGGGTCGAGCGGACCACCGTCGAGACGATCACGACCGATCAGGGCGAGCGCCCCTAGCAGGACCCCCTGCCCCCCACCCGCTCGCAAGCTCGCGGCGGGGCCCTGCGGGGGGCCGGGGGCACCTGGCTAAGCGTTCGGGCGCTTGCCGTGGTTCGCGCCGCTCTTCTTGCGGGCGCGCCGCTTGCGTCCACGCTTGGACATCGCTGCCCTCCTCTCGTCGTGTTCCTCCCGGCCGCGGGGCCGGCTGACCGTCGCCGACCCGGTCGGGTGACCCGGTGGTGCAGGACGCCCGCGGACCGGTCAAGCTGACCTCGACAGGGTCTCACGGCCCGGGACGGTGAACCGCGTCGGTGCGGCCCGCCGGGGCCTGGGGACGCTGGCGGGCGGCGCAGCGGGGCGCCGGCGGGACACTGGGGGAGACGCGGTGGTGCAGGCGACGGTCGAGAGCGTGCTGGTGGCCGGGCGGGGCCCGATGGCCTGTGCGGTCGTCCAGGCCTGCCGCCGGCTGGGTGTCAAGACCGTCGCGGTCTTCTCCGAGGTCGAGCGCGGTGCCCGGCACATGCGGCTGGCCGACGAGTCCGTGCTGCTGGGGCCCGCCCCGGCGGCCGAGTCGTACCTCGCCGTCAACCGGCTGGTCGAGGCGGCGCGCCGCTCCCGGGTCGACGCGGTCCTGCCCGTGCCCCCGGCCCTGGCCGGCTACGCCGCCCTGGCCGATGCCGTCATGGCTGCCGGCCTCACCTGGATCGGCCCGGACGCCGAGGTGCTCGAACGGCTCGGCGGTGATGGCGTCGAGCCCGCCAGCGAGCGCGGCTTCCTCGCCTGGGTCGACGACGACGGGCTGCACCATGTCACCCCCGTGCTGCGCGACCGCGCCGGCGGCACGACGCAGGTCTCCTGGACGCCGACGACCGGGCTGGGCCCGCTGCCGCCGGCCGCCCAGCGACTGCCCGACCTCGGCTGGCGGGGCCTGGTGACCGTGGGCATCGACCCGGACGGCGAACTGGCCGAGGTGGCGGCCGGCTTCTCGCTGGACATGGCGGTGCTCGAGCGGGCCCACGGCGTGGACGCCGTGGAGCTGGCGCTGGCCAGCGCCACCGGGCGCCATCCGCGCAGCACCCCGGCCGCCGGGCCCTGGTCCGCGGTCGCCGTCCAGCTGCGGTCCACGTTGCCGGCCGGCACCGCCGGCCGGGTGACCGGCGAGCTGCCCGACGTTCCGGGCCGCCCGACGGCCCCGCTCGTCGCGGTGCGCGGGTACGACCCGGGTGACCGGCTGGACGGCTGGTACGACGCGCTGCTGGCCACCGTCAGCGCCGCCGGGCCGGATGCCGCCACGGCAGCGCGGGCGGCGGCCGACGTGCTGACCGGCCTGCCCGAGACGGGCGTGCCGCACGACGGCCCCGAGATCTGCGCGACCCTGCACCGGATCGCCGGCGCGCTGGTCCCCGGCGGTCCCGACCACACCTGAGCCGTCGCGTCCCGCCGCCCCGCCGCGCGTGCTTACATGTGCCCGGACCGTCGCACCCGGCGGTCGTCGGGGAACGGGTCAGGGAGGCGCGCCGGTGGCGGTCGAGGAGATCCACGCCGAGATGGTCTCCAGCGTGTGGAAGGTCCTGGTGACGCCGGGGACCGAGGTGGCGGCCGGGGACACGCTGGTCATCCTCGAGTCGATGAAGATGGAGATCCCGGTGCTGACCGAGCGTGCCGGCACCATCGGCGAGCTGCACGTGGTGGAGGGCGAGGTTCTCCAGGAAGGCGACCTCATCGCCACCGTCGTCCCGTCCTAGCGTCCTTCGGCCTCGCTGCAGGGTCCCGCCCCGAGCGTGCGAGGGGCGGGGGCAGCGAGGTCCTTCAACTAGGCTCGGCCGCACGATGAGCAGCCTCTCCGAACGTCTCACCCGCGGGTCGGCGAGCCCCTCGCAGGTCGACCACGCCCGCCGGCTGGTCGCCGACTGGCAGCTGCTCGCCGACCTGTCCTTCGCCGACCTGACGCTGTGGGTGCCGCTGCAGTCGGGCGCCTGGTGGTGCGTGGCGCAGGTGCGGCCGCTGACCGCGCCGACCAGCCAGCCGGAGGACTTGGTCGGCTCGGAGGCCACCGGTGCGGCGGCCGAACCGCTGGTGCGGGCGCACAGCGAGGAGCGGCCGGTTGTCGACGGCGACCCGGGCGGGGCGGGCCCCAGCCCACGCCGTCGCGAGGTCCTCCCGGTGCGGCACGACGGGGTGGTGGTCGCCGTGCTGGCCAAGGACACCAACCTGGCTGCCACCCGCTCCCCGTCCACGCTGGAGCTGACCTACCTCGACATCGCTGCGGACCTCTCGCTGATGGTCGCCGCCGGTACCTTCCCGCCCCGCATGCTGGAGGACGCCGAGATGAGCCCCCGGGTGGGTGACGGCCTGGTCCGGCTGGACGCCCGCGGCCAGGCCACCTACGCCAGCCCCAACGCGCTGTCGGCCTACCGCCGGATGGGACTCACCGGCGACGTGGTGGGGGCCGACCTCGCCGCGGTGACCCGTCGGGCATCGGCGGACCGGGTGGCCGGTGAGGCCGTGGCGGCCAGCATCGGCGCGGCGGTGTCCGGCCGGTTCCCCGAGCCGATGGACGTCGAGAACGATGCCGCGACCATGCTGGTGCGGGCCCTGCCGCTGCAGGCGCCGGGCGGGGAGGCGGGCGCGCTGGTGCTGGTGCGCGACGTGACCGACGTCCGCCGCCGGGACCGGGCGCTGATGACCAAGGACGCCACCATCCGGGAGATCCACCACCGGGTGAAGAACAACCTGCAGACGGTCGCGGCCCTCCTGCGCCTGCAGGCCCGCCGGATGACCGAGCCGGCCGCACGGGCCGCGCTGGAGGAATCGGTGCGCCGGGTGGCATCGATCGCGGTGGTGCACGAGACGCTGGCCGGCAGCCGGGAGGACGTGGTCGCCGTCGACGACGTGCTGGACCAGGTGGTGCCGATGCTGGGCGACGTCGCCTCGGTGGGGCCCGCGGCACGGATCCGCCGGCTCGGCAGGTTCGGGGAACTGCCGGCCGCCGCGGCGACGCCGCTGGTGATGGCGGTGACCGAGCTGCTGCAGAACGCCGCCGGCCACGCCTTCGAGGGCGGTGAACCGGGCACGATCGAGCTGGCCGCCGAACGGAACGGCGACGACCTCGTCGTCCGGGTGCGGGACGACGGGAGGGGACTGCCGGCGGACTTCGATCCGGCGGCGAGCACCGGGCTGGGCCTGCAGATCGTGCGGACCCTGGTCACCAGTGAACTGCACGGGTCCCTGGTCATGGGCCCACCGCAGGGCGGGGGGCCGGGAACCGAGGCGGTGCTCGTGCTGCCCGGCGCCGGCCGCCCGCGTCGGTGAGGGAAGGACCCCTCCGCCCCCCACCGCTCGCGAGCTCGCGGCGGGCCCCTGCGGAGGGGGCCGGGGGGCGGAGGTCCCTACCTCGGGCTGTGGTGGCTTACGCGGTGCGGACGCGGGTGCGTGCGGTCCGGCGCTTGAGGGCGCGGCGCTCGTCCTCGGAGAGCCCACCCCAGACGCCGGAGTCCTGGCCGGAGGTCAGGGCCCACTCGAGGCACGACTGCATGACCGGGCAGCGCCGGCACACGGCCTTGGCCTGCTCGATCTGCACGACCGCGGGGCCCGTCGTCCCGATCGGGAAGAAGAGCTCGGGGTCCTCGTCGCGGCAGAGGGCGCGGTGGCGCCAGTCCATGGCCGTGTGCTCCTTGGTGTCGTCTACATGGTCGGTCGCCGGTCGAGACCGTTCGCGCAGGCCAGCCACTGGAAGTCCAGCGCCGTGAACGGCGACCGCCCGCCTTGTTACCGGCAGGTTGCTTGCTTGTGATGCTTTCACGAGACGACGCACTGTCAAGCAGATCAGCAGCTTCGTCAGCCCTCGTGAGAGCAAGCTCACCACGGGTGCAGGGGGGCCGCCACTCGTCGTCTACCCGCGGGCGCGCCGTCCGGCCATCACCCAGCGGGATCGCGTCCTGTGAGAACTCACACCACGACGCGCAGCGCGTCTGGCACGGACCGCACCCGCAGCCCGGCCGCGGTGCCCAGGTGGTCGCCGTCCAGTTGCCATCCCTGGGCCCGGGACGCGGTCAGTTCCAGCTCCGGCAGGTCGTGCCAGCGGTGCACCCCACGCCCACGCGCGTCGGGCCGGGCCGCCATCGTCTGGCGCACGTGGTGGAGCATCCGCACCACCCCGACCCGGCCCATCGCGAACAGGTCCAGCCCGCCGTCGAACGACGCATCGGGGTTCGGGTTGATCGGCCGCGCGCCCAGGTAGCTCCACGGGCTGACGTTGGAGACGAGCGCGAGGAAGAGCCCGTCGACGGGGGGCTCCCCGGGCACGGTCAGCGTCAGCGGCGGACGGCGACGGTCGCGGCCGAGGACGAAGGCGTCCACCCCCGCCCGGACGTACAGCGCACCGGTCGACCGCCGTCCGCGGGCGCGTTGCGTCTCCACCCGGGAGATGACGTCGGCGTCGAAGCCGAAGCCGGCGGCGAAGACGAACCACCGGGGCTCGGTCCAGCTCCCGTCGGTCTCGGCGGACGCCGTGCCCAGCGAGACCAGACGCGTGCGACCGGCGCGCAGCGAGTCGAGGATCTCGCCGGTGGCCTCGACCGGGTCGCGGGAGCGGCCCAGGGCGCGGGCGAAGACGTTGGTGGAGCCGCCGGGGACGACGGCGAGCGTCGGTACCTGTGCGCCGGGGCCGCCGCTGAGCAGCCCGTTGGCGGCCTCGTTCACGGTGCCGTCGCCACCCAGGGTGACGACGACGTCGATGCCCTCGACGGTTGCCTGCGCGGCGAGTTCACGCGCGTGCCCCCGGTGCTGGGTCTCCGCGACGTCGACCTCGAGCTCGCTGGCCAGCGCGCGGACGAGGACGTCGCGGACCTTGCGGGTGGTGGTGGTCGCCGCGGGGTTCGCCACCAGCAGCGCACGCATGGCGCCCAACATAGCCAGCGCCGTCGGGCGCCTCGCGCGACGGCCCGGCCGCACGGGCGCGGCGTAACCTCGGCGCCGTGACAGGGCAGGAGGACGGGGCACCCCGGGAGCGCCGGACACGTCTGCGGGCCGAGGGCCTGCTCGGCGGTGCCGCGGTCGCCGGCCCGCGCCCGCAGCGGCCGCGGGCCGAGGTG
The DNA here is from genome assembly GCA_019779905.1 of Modestobacter lapidis. Taxonomy (GTDB): domain Bacteria; phylum Actinomycetota; class Actinomycetes; order Mycobacteriales; family Geodermatophilaceae; genus Modestobacter; species Modestobacter lapidis. Next base: position 54,954 of record JABAKE010000009.1, read on the forward strand.
CCGGGCGCGGTGCGCCGGGCCGCGCTGGTCGTCGCCGTGGAGGCCGCCGCGCTCGCCGGCGTCGCCCTGCTGCTGCTCTGGCTCACCGTGACCAGCGATCCGGACAGCGTCGGGCGCGCGCTGGCCGAGGTCGTCTACGTCAGCCTCGGCGCCGGGCTGCTCGGCGCCGCTGCCGTGGGCCTGTGGCGGCTGTCGGCCTGGGCGCGGGCCCCGGTGGTGGCGCTGCAGATCCTGCTGGGCCTGCTCGGGTACACGCTGGCCTTCCAGGCCGGCCTGCCGCTGATCGGCGTCCCGGTGCTGGCCCTGGTGGCCGCCGAGATCTACCTGCTGCTCACGCCCGAGGCGCGGCTGGCGTTCTTCAACCGCTGACGGCCCCGTCCTCCCCGCGACGGGGCCGTTCAGACGGAGTCGATGACGTCCGCGATCGAGTCGCAGATGCGGCCCGGGCGGAAGGGGAAACGCGTCACGTCGGAGGCCTTCGTGGAGCCGGTGAGCACCAGCACCGTGTCCAGGCCGGCCTCGATGCCGGCGACGATGTCGGTGTCCATCCGATCGCCCACCATGGTCGTGGACTCGGAGTGGCCGTCGATCCGGTTGAGGGCGCTGCGGAACATCATCGGGTTGGGCTTGCCCACGAAGTACGGCTCGGCTCCGGTCGCCTTGGTGATCATCGCCGCCACCGCGCCGGTCGCCGGCAACGGTCCTTCGGGAGAGGGGCCGGTGACGTCGGGGTTCGTCGCGATGAACCGGGCGCCGCGGTCCACCAGCCGGATCGCCCGGGTGATGCTCTCGAAGCTGTACGTCCGGGTCTCACCCAGCACCACGTAGTCCGGATCGGTGTCGGTGAGGGTGTACCCGACCTCGTGCAGGGCGGTGGTGAGCCCGGCCTCCCCGACGACGTGCGCCGAGCCCCCCGGCAGCTGGGAGGCCAGGAAGTCGGCCGTCGCCATCGCCGAGGTCCAGATGAACTCCTCCGGCACCTGCAGGCCGCTGCGCGACAGCCGGGCGGACAGGTCCCGCGGGGTGAAGATCGAGTTGTTGGTCAGCACCAGGAACCGGCGCTGCCGGTCGACCAGTCGCTGCAGGAACTCCGCGGCCCCCGGCAGGGCCAGCCCCTCGTGCACCAGGACGCCGTCCATGTCGGTCAGCCAGCACTCGGACTCGCCGCGCTCGGTGGTCACGCGTCTCCTGTCGGTCGGGATCATCGCCGGTCGGGATCATCGCCGGTCGGCAGCGAAGCGGGGGAGGGCGTCGTCGGTGAGCTCGTGGACGGCCAGCTCCCGGACCATGTCCACCACCGCCGGGACGTCGTCGGGGCGGACGGGCCGGACGGTCACGAGAGGACCTCCCGGACCCGGGGCGGCACCAGGCGCGCCAGCGGCGACAGCACGGGCACCAGCACCGGCGACAGCAGGTAGCCGTAGGCCAGCACGCACGCGGTCACGACCGGCACGGTTGCCAGCCCGACGGCGACCAGCACCGCGGCGGCGACGAGGCCGTAGGGCTTGCCGCTCTTCGGACTCACCAGCGACCGGAACGACCGGTAGCGCACGTTGGTGACCATCAGCACCCCGGGGACGACGACCACCAGCAGCACCCAGAGCCGGTCGCGGCCCTCCATCTGGTCGGCGAAGGCGAACACGCTGGCCAGCACCACGCCCGCCGCGCCGGGACTGGGCAGCCCGGTGAAGTACCGCTTGTCCGCCGTCGGGTCGATGGTTGTGTTGAACCGGGCCAGCCGGATCGCCGCGCACGCCACCCACACGAAGCAGGTGATCCACCCCAGCGCGTCCAGCTCGTCGCGGCCGTCGGAGAACAGGGCGAAGGCCAGCAACGCCGGGGCCAGCCCGAAGGACACCAGGTCGGCGAGGGAGTCGAACTGCAGCCCGAAGGGCGACACCGCGCCCACCAGCCGGGCCACCGCGCCGTCGGCGATGTCGAAGATGACCGACAGGCCGATCAGGACACACGCCAGGCCGTACGAGCCACGGAAGGCGACCAGGATCGCGCCGAAACCGCACATCATGTTCGCCAGCGTGAACAGGCTGGGCAGCCACGAGCGCGCGCGCCGCCGGCCACCCCGCACCGATCCCCGGACGAACTCCACGGTGGTCGTGCGCCGCGTCGGCCGCATCAGCGGGCTGCCCTCCTCAGCTGGGACCGGACCAGCGGGCGATCACGGTCTCGCCGCCCCGCACCCGCTGCCCCACGGCGACCGGAACGGTACAACTACGCGGGACGAAGACGTCCATCCGCGAGCCGAACTTCATCAGGCCCATCCGCTGTCCTGTCGCCAGCTGGTCACCGGGGTGCACCCGGGTCACGATCCGTCGTGCCAGCACTCCGACGATCTGCCGGAACACCACGGTGCGGTCGCCGTCCTGCAACCAGATCTCGCTGCGCTCGTTGCGGTGCGCGCTCTCCTTGCGGTACGCGGCCAGGAAGCTGCCCGGCCGGTAGCTGGTCGCGGTGACGCGCCCCCGGTACGGGGAACGGTTGACGTGCACGTCGACCACCGACAGGAAGATGCTCACCTGCTGCCAGTCGCCCTCGGGCGCGACGCCGGGCTGGGGCTCCCCGGCCACCATCACCACCCCGTCGGCGGGCGCCACGACGTCCTGGGCCGGGGGTGGCTCCCGGTCGCAACGACGGTCGGGGTCGCGGAAGAAGACGGCCATGTAGGCCGACAGCGCCAGCCACGGCCAGGCGATCGCGCGTATCCAGCGCCGGCCGGTTGCCCGGCCGAGGCCGGCGAACGCGGCGGCCGAGCCCAAGGGGACGACGAGGAAGGGCCACCCGGCCCGGTCGATGTGCATCGCGTGCCGAGGGTACCGGCCGCTGTCCCGATGCCGTCCGGTCGTCCGGCTCAGGCGGGCGCCGAGGCGAGGTCCGGATCGGCCCCCTGCTCGGTGGTGCGCCCGCGCGGCGGCCCGCCGTACCAGTCGAGGCAGATCATCGTGGCATCGTCGCGGAGGTCGCCTCCCGTCTCGTGCAGCACGGCGGCGCCGAGGGCGTGGACGACCTCTCGCGGGTGCAGGTCCGCGGAGTCAGCCAGCGCCGTGGCGACGTCGAGGTCGACCGCGTTGCGCTCCTGCATGCCGTCGGTGAGGAAGACGATCCGGTCGCCCGGTTCCAGTGGGAAGGGCTGTACGTCGAAGGACTTGCCGGGAAGGACACCGAACGGCGCCTCGACACGGAGGTCGATCTCCTCCACCCGGCCGGCGCGCAGCCGGAGCGGCAGGACGTGCCCGGCGTTGACGATCTGCGCGATGCCGGTGTGCAGGTCGACCCGCATGAGCTGACCGGTGACGAACTGGCCCGGAGCGGAGTTCTCGGCCAGGGAGTCGTTGGCGTACCGGGCCTGCTCGGCGAGGTCCAGGCCTTTCCGGCGACCGTTGCGCAGGCTGCCCACGAGCAGGGTGGCGAGGAGGGCCGCCGGCACCTGGTGGCCGACGGCGTCGGTGATCGACAGCTGGAGCGAATCCCGGTCGAGGGTGTAGTCGAAGGTGTCCCCGCCGACGGAGCTGGCCGGTTCCAGCCAGCCGGCGAGGGTGAACTGGCCCGCCTCGCACGTGTAGGACGCGGGCAGCAGCCGGCGTTGGATCTCCGCCGCCAGCGCGAAGGGCGTGGAGCGCTGGCCCCACTCGAACACGTCGGTGTGCCGGCGGGCGGCGATGACGACGTACGCCAGCGCGTGCGCGGCGCTACGGACGTCGGCGACCTCCTTGTCGGAGGGGAAGCGGGGGAGCAGGAGCTCGATCACCCCGATGGCGTCGCCCCGGTCGGTGACCGGGACGATCATCCGGGCTCCGTCGTCGAGGGCCTGCACGTCCGGCTGCTGGGTGCGACGAGCAGGGTCACCGCCCGCGCGTCCACCATCTCGCCCAGTGCGGCCGCCACGGCCTCCACGGCGTCGATCGGTGCCGCCGTCTCCACCTTCTCCAGCAGTGCGCCGACGTCGATCACGTGATCCTCCGAGCCGCGCATGGGACGGACCCTAGGCGCCACGCGATCGCGCCGAGGACCGGGACGACAAACGACGGCGCTGCCGGGCCGCCCCGAGGGACGGCCCGGCAGCGCCGGTGGAACGCGGGAGCTCAGGCGGCGGCCTTCGTCTCCCAGAAGATCTTGTCGATCTCGGCGATGTAGTCGAGCAGCTTCTGACCCTCGGCCGGGTCCATGCTGCCCTTGCCGCCGGCGGCGCCGGCCTGCTTGGTCGCCTTGTTGAACAACTCGTGCAGCTGCGGGTACTTCTCGAAGTGCGGGGGCTTGAAGTAGTCGGTCCACAGCACCCACAGGTGGTGCTTGACCAGGTCGGCCCGCTGCTCCTTGATCAGGATGGCGCGGGTCCGGAAGACCGGGTCGTCGTTGGCCTGGTACTTCTCCTGGATGCCCTTGACGCTCTCGGCCTCGATGCGGGCCTGAGCCGGGTCGTAGACGCCGCAGGGGAGGTCGCAGTGTGCGGTGGCCTCCACGGCGGAGAACATGCGGAACAGACGCATGGGTGTGCCTCCGGGTTCGTGGGGATGGATCTTCTGGGACCCTACCCGCGGTGATCAGCGAGAACACGTCGAGCAGCCGCGGCCCGGGCGACCTGCCCGGGCTGCCGACCCGCTGGGTGCTGGCCCGGGTCTCCGGTCCGTCGATGTCACCCACCGTGCGGCACGGCGACCGGCTGCTGGTGCGGCGCCTGGGGCCCGCCGACCCGGTGATCTCCGGCGACGTGGTGCTCGCCCGCTTCCCGGGCCGGCCCGACCTGCTGGTGGTCAAGCGGGTGCAGCGCGCCACGTCCGGCGGGCACTGGGTGCAGGGTGACAACGCGCTGGTCGCCGACGACAGCCGGGCCTTCGGTGCGGCGATCGTCGTGGGGCGCGTGGTCGGGCGGCTGTGGCCACGGCCCGGCCGACTGCCGGCGGGCCCGCGGCTCGACTGATCCGAACGGTCCCAGCCCCGCAGCCGGTCAGCGGCTGCTCTATCCTGCGCACCCATGGAATCCGGGCCGAGTGACACCCCCGATCGTTTCGCCGACGACCCCGCCTTCGCGGTGCACGAGGGGGGCAAGCTCAGCGTGCGCGGCACGAGGCCGATCGCCTCGATCGAGGACCTCTCGCTGACCTACACCCCCGGCGTCGCCCGGGTGTCCAGCGCCATCGCCGCCGAGCCGGCGCTGGCCAAGCGCTTCACCTGGGCGCCGCGCGTGATCGCCGTCGTGTCCGACGGGACGGCGGTGCTCGGCCTCGGCGACATCGGGCCGGCCGCCTCCCTCCCGGTCATGGAGGGCAAGGCCTGCCTGTTCAGCGAGTTCGCCGGCCTCGACGCCGTCCCGATCGTGCTGGACACGAAGGACCCCGACCTGATCGTCGAGATCGTGGCCGCCCTGGCGCCGTCCTTCGGGGGCATCAACCTCGAGGACATCAGCGCCCCGCGCTGCTTCGACATCGAGGCCCGGCTGCGCGAGCGGCTGGACATCCCGGTCATGCACGACGACCAGCACGGGACGGCGATCGTCGTGCTCGCGGCGCTCCGCAACGCCGCCCGGGTCACCGGCCGGACGCTGGGTGACCTGCGGGTTGTCATCGCCGGGGCCGGAGCGGCCGGGGTCGCCGCCGCGAAGATGCTGCTGGAGGCCGGAGTCGGCGACCTGGCCGTGGCCGACTCCCGCGGCGTCCTGCACACCGGTCGGGACGACCTCACCGAGGTCAAGCGATGGATCGCCGAGCACACCAACCGGGCCGGGCTGGCCGGCAGCATGGTCGGGGCGCTGGACGGCGCCGACGTCTACATCGGGCTGTCCGGCGGCAGCGTCCCCGAGTCGGCGATCGCCTCGATGGCGGAGCGGTGCATCGTCTTCTCGCTGGCCAACCCCACGCCCGAGGTCGACCCCCAGATGGCGTCGCGGTACGCCGCCGTCGTCGCCACCGGCCGCAGCGATCTGCCGAACCAGATCAACAACGTGCTGGCCTTCCCGGGGGTGTTCCGCGGGGCGATCGACGCCGGTGCCACCGCGATCACCGAGGCGATGAAGCTGGCCGCGGCCACCGCGATCGCCGACGTGGTCGGCGACGACATCCGCCCCGACTACGTGGTGCCCAGCCCGCTGGACCGCCGGGTGGCCACTGCGGTCGCCGAGGCCGTGGCGGCCTGCGCCCGCCAGGAGGGCGTGACCGACTGAGGCGGGGGCCGGTGGTCGTTCACCCGACGGGGGTGACGGGCGGGCGGCCGGCCAGGGCGGCGGCCACGTTGCGCACGGCCAGCCGGCACATCACGCTGCGGGTCGCGGCGCCGGCGCTGGCCAGGTGCGGGGTCAGCACCACCTGCTCCAGGGCCAGCAGCCGCGGGTCGACGTGCGGCTCGTCCTCGAACACGTCGAGGGCGGCGCCACCCAGCCGCCCCTCGGTCAGCGCCCGGATCAGTGCGTCGGTGTCCACGACGCCGCCCCGGGCGGTGTTCACCAGCAGCGCCGCCGGGCGCATCCGGGCCAGCGCCGCGTCGTCGACGAGGTGGTGGGTCTCCGGCGTGAGCGGGCAGTGCAGCGTGACGACGTCGCTCTCGGCGAGCAGGTCGGGCAGCTCCCGGAACTCGACGGCGGCCCGCTCGGCATCGGTCAGCTCGCTCCGGGTGGGTGTGGCCAGCACGCGCAGGTCGAACGCCCGGGCCCGCCGGGCCACCGCCCGGCCGATCCGGCCGTAGCCCACGATGCCCAGCGTCGCGCCGGCCGAGAGATCGAGACCGGTCATCATCCGGGGCCCCCAGATCCAGGGTGTGCCGCGCCGCAGGAACCGGTCACCCTCGGCGATCCGGCGGGTCGCGGCGAGAACCAGGCCCATCGTGAGATCGGCGGTGGCGCCATCGAGCACCCCCGGGGTGTTGGTGACCAGGACGCCGCGCTCCCGGGCGGCGGCCACGTCGACGTTGTCGTAACCGACGGCGACGTTGGCCACCACCTGCAGGTCGGGGCCCGCGGCGTCGAGCACGGCGTCGTCGATCCGCTCGGTGAGCGTGCTCACCACCGCGACCGCCCCGGCGACGTCCCGGAGCATCTCCTCGCGGGTCGGTGGCTCCTCCCGGCCGACGACGAGCGGTCGGCCGAGGGCCTCGACCGCTGCCATCGCGTCGTCGGTCAGCAGCCGGGCGACGTAGACGTGCCCGGCAGGAGCAGCGGCGGCGGTCACACCGCAGGACGGTAGCGGGACCGGCTCAGCCGCGTTGGGCGAGCAGCCCCACGATCGGGTCCAGGGCGCCACGGGCGCCGGTGTTGAGGTAGAGGAAGGCCAGCGTCAGCACGCCGAACAGCGGGACGAGCACCACCTTCTCCACAGTTGCGCCGGTGCGCAGGTGGACCGGCGCCAGCCGGCTGCGCCGGATCAGCCAGAACAGCGGGACCGGCACGCCCTCCTTGGTCAGGAAGTCCCCGGCGATGTGCGCCAGCACGCCGACGGCGACCGCGCCGGGCAGCCAGACCGGGCCGGGGCTGTGGCCCAGGACCAGCCAGGCGCCGCCCCAGGAGAGGGCCAGGTTGCCGATGACGGTGTTCTCCGCCCGGCCGGGGATGACGAAGTGCAGCGCCCGCAGCGCCAGCCCGATGGCCAGGGCGAGCACCAGCAGGCTGGACCAGTACGCGCCGGATGCGGCCCAGGCGAGGAACGCGAAGACGACCGGCCCGAGCACGGCATCGTGGGTGCCCCAGCGGTGGCCGCGGGCGATGGTGCCGACGACCCCGGACGGCACGTCGGTGAGGGGCCCCCACATCCGGGAGATGGTCGATCCCTGCTGGTCGAGATCGGGCAGCATCGCGAACCCGCCGGCGGCGGCCACCCACGCTGCCTGGGCGACGGCGCCGTCCACCGGAGCCCAGGGGAGGGTCGCCGCACCGGCGGCCAGACCGGACAGTGCGTGAGAGTGACCGAGCACCCACCCAGGGTGCTGGGACGTCAGGCCCTGAGCAGGTAGGCGCGCGGTGACATGGCGATCCTGGCGGATCGCGATGTCACAGCACAGCCTCAATCCTCATCGTCCGTGCCTCCTCGCGCCAGCCAAGTGGCCAGCCGCTCGACCGGCACCTCGAAGTCGGGGTGCTCGTCGACGAAGGCCTGGAGCTGGTCGGCCAGCCAGGCGAGGGAGACCTCCTCCTCGCCCCGCCGGCCGGCCAGCTCCTCGATGCCGCGATCGGTGAAGTACACGGTGGCCTCGTCCAGGTGGGTCAGTCGGCGAAGGCCTGGGCGACGAGCTGACGCTGTTCGACCTCGTGCACCTTCGCCGAGCCGACCGCCGGGCTGGCCGATGCCTTGCGGGAGACCCGCCGCAGCGTCCGGTCGCCGGTGAGGTGCTCGGGCAGGTTGCAGGCCATGAACTGCCAGGCCCCCATGTTGGCCGGCTCCTCCTGCACCCACACGACGTCCGTCGCGTTCGGGTAGCGCTCGAGCGCCGCGACGATCTCCTCGGCGGGCAGCGGGTAGAGCTGCTCGACCCGCAGCACCGCGGTGTCGGCGGTGCCCGATGCCTCCCGCTGGGCGAGCAGCTCGTAGCTGATCTTCCCGCTGCACAGCAGCACCCGGTGGACGGCGGCGTCGTCGAGCGGCTCGCCGCCGACCCCCGGGTCGGGGAGTACCGGGCGGAACCGCTCCTCGGTGAAGTCCGCGACCGGGCTGACCGCAGCCTTGGCCCGCAGCAGGGACTTGGGCGTGAAGACGACCAACGGCCGGTGCACGTCGGAGAGCGCCTGGCGGCGGAGCAGGTGGAAGTAGTTCGCCGGGGTGGAGCAGTTGGCGACCGTCATGTTGTTCTCGGCCGACAGCTGCAGGAAGCGCTCGATCCGGCCGCTGGAGTGGTCGGGGCCCTGGCCCTCGAGGCCGTGCGGCAGCAGCAGGACGACGCCGGAGCGCTGCCCCCACTTGGCCTCGCCGCTGCTGATGAACTCGTCGATGACCATCTGCGCGCCATCGACGAAGTCACCGAACTGGGCCTCCCAGAGGACCAGTGCCTTGTCGTTGGCCACCGAGTAGCCGTACTCGAAACCGACGGCGGCGTACTCCGACAGCAGCGAGTCGTAGACGAAGAACTTCGCCTGCTCGTCGGTCAGGTGTGCTAGCGGCGTGTACTCCTCGGCCGTCTCCCGGTCGATGAGCACCGAATGGCGCTGCACGAAGGTGCCGCGCCGGGAGTCCTGTCCGGCCAGCCGGACGGTCACGCCCTGCATGAGCAGCGACCCGAAGGCCAGCAGCTCGCCCATGGCCCAGTCGACGCCGCCCTCGCTGGCCATCGCGGCCCGCCGCTCCAGCATCCGCTGCAGCTTGGGGTGCACGGTGAAGTCGGTGGGCAGCGAGACGTGCGCGTCGCCGATGGCCTTGAGGACCTCGGGGGTGATCGCCGTCTCCACCGTCGCCTCCTGGGGCGAGCGGGGGTCCATGACCGGCTCGGGGGTCGAGGAGTCCCGGGCGTCGTGGGTCTCGGCGAACGCCCGCTCGAGCTGCCCGCGGTAGTCCTTGAGCGCCTCCTCGGCCTCGGCGAGCGTGATGTCGCCGCGACCGACCAGCGCCTCGGTGTACAGCTTCCGGACCGAGCGCTTGCGGTCGATGATGTCGTACATCAGCGGCTGGGTCATCGACGGGTCGTCGCCCTCGTTGTGCCCCCGCCGGCGGTAGCAGACGAGATCGATGACGACGTCCTTCTTGAACTCCTGGCGGTAGTCGACGGCCAGCCGGGCCACCCGCACGCACGCCTCGGGGTCGTCGCCGTTCACGTGGAAGACCGGGGCGCCGATCATCCGGGCGACGTCGGTCGAGTACAGGCTCGACCGGGCCGCGGCCGGGCTGGTGGTGAAGCCCACCTGGTTGTTGATGACGACGTGCACGGTGCCGCCGGTGCGGTAGCCGCGCAGCTGGGAGAGGTTCAGGGTCTCCTGGACCACGCCCTGACCGGCGAACGCGGAGTCGCCGTGCAGCAGGACCGGCAGCACGGTGAAGCCGCCCTCGCCCTTGTCGATCATGTCCTGCTTGGCCCGCACGATGCCCTCGAGCACCGGGTTGACGGTCTCCAGGTGGCTGGGGTTGCTGGCCAGCGACACCGCGATGGTGCCCGTGCCCTCGGGGTGCTCGAAGGTGCCCTCGGCGCCCAGGTGGTACTTCACGTCACCGGAGCCCTGCACGGTGCCCGGGTCGATGTTCCCCTCGAACTCGCCGAAGATCTTGGCGTAGCTCTTGCCGAGCACGTTGGCGAGCACGTTGAGCCGGCCACGGTGCGCCATGCCGATGGCGACCTCCTCGAGGCCGTACTCGGCGGAGGAGACCAGCACCTCGTCGAGCAGCGGGATGACCGACTCGCCACCCTCGAGGCTGAACCGCTTCTGGCCGACGTACTTGGTCTGCAGGAAGGTCTCGAACGCCTCGGCGGCGTTGAGCCGGCCCAGGACGCGCTTCTGCTTGGCGCGGTCGGGGACGTCGTGCTTGACCTCGATGCGCTTCTGCAGCCACTGGCGCTCTTCGGGGTCGGTGATGTGCATGTACTCCACGCCGACGGTGCGGCAGTAGGAGTTGCGCAGCACGCCGAGGATGTCGCGCAGGGCCATCGTCCGCTCGCCGGCGAAGCCGCCGACCGGGAAGGGCCGGTCCAGGTCCCAGAGCGTCAGGCCGTGCTCGACGATGTCGAGGTCGGGGTGGGTGCGGACCTTGAACTCGAGCGGGTCGGTGTCGGCCATCAGGTGGCCGTTGCGCCGGTAGGCCTCGATGACCTCGATGACCCGGGCTTCCTTGTCGATCTGCCCCTCGCGGCTGGTCCGCCGGTCGGCCACCCAGCGGACCGGCTCGTAGGGGATCCGGAGCGAGCGGAAGACGTCGTCGTAGAAGCCGTCCTGGCCCAGCAGCAACTGGTGCATGCGGCGCAGGAAGTCGCCGGACTCGGCACCCTGGATGACCCGGTGGTCGTAGGTGGAGGTCAGCGTGATGATCTTCGAGACGGCCATCTCGGCGAGCGCCTCGGGGCTCATCCCCGAGAACTCGGCCGGGTAGTCCATCGCCCCGACGCCGACGATCGTGCCCTGCCCCGTGGTCAGCCGGGGCACCGAGTGGTTGGTGCCGATCGTGCCCGGGTTGGTCAGGCTGATCGTCGTGCCGGAGAAGTCGTCCATCGTGAGCTTGCCCGCGCGGGCCCGCCGGATGACGTCCTCGTAGCCGCCCCAGAAGGCGGCGAAGTCCATCGCGCCGGCCTTCTTGATGTTCGCCACGACCAGCGAGCGGGACCCGTCGGACTTGGGTAGGTCGATGGCCAGGCCGAAGTTGACGTGCTCGGGCTGCACCAGCGTGGGCTTGCCGTCGACCTCGGCGAAGGCGCTGTTCATGTTCGGGAAGTCGTCCAGCGCCCGGACCAGCGCGTAGCCGATCAGGTGGGTGAACGAGACCTTCCCGCCGCGGCTGCGCGCGAGGTGGTTGTTGATCACCACGCGGTTGTCGACCAGCAGCTTCGCCGGGACGGCGCGCACGCTGGTGGCGGTCGGCACCGTCAGCGAGGCGTTCATGTTCTTCACCACGCTGGCCGCCGCACCGCGCAGGGGCGTCCGTCTGGGTCCCGCGCTGTCGTCGGCCGGGGCGGTGGCGGCGGCCTTGGCGGCGGGCTTCGGGGCGGGCTTGGCGGCCGGCTCGGCCTTCGCGGCCGGTCGGGCCTGCGCCGCGCGATCGGCGGGCCTGGCCGCGACGGTGTCCTCGGACCGGGCATCCACCGCGGTGGCCCGCGAGGCGGGCGGCGGGGTGGCGGGGCGGGCCGGCGGGGTGGAGCTGGTCTCGGTCACGTCGGAGCTCACCTCGTCCGTAGGCGTCGGGGAGTCGTCGGTGGTGGCCGCGGGGGCGGCGGGCTCCGGCGAGCTCTCCGCGCCGGCCCCGCCGTCGGCGCGGTCGGCGCTGTCGGTCATCGGACTGCCGGGGCGGTAGTCGGCGAAGAACTCGTGCCACGCCTGGTCGACGCTCTCCGGATCGGCGAGGAACTGCTGGTACATCTCCTCGACCAGCCACTCGTTGGTACCGAAACCCGCCACCGATGAGGAGGAGGAGGCGGACTGCTGGGACGGGCTCACGCTTGACACGGGGTCGAGTGCCTTCTTCGTCGGTGGACGTCGTTGGACCAGGAACCGAGTCTAGACACTCGCCGTTCCCGTCGGTCGGTCCGGCGTGGGGTGCCGCGCGTGTGCGGGGTCACCGCGTCGCCGGTGCTGCGTGCGGTGGTGCGGACGACCGGTCAGTTGGTGGCGCCGGCGGTGACGAGCAGTTCGGTGAGCTCGTCGTGCCCGGTCGTCTGCCCGGTCGCCTCGGCGCGCCGCCGGGCGGCGGAGACCCGGCTGATGTCGAGCGGGCTGGCCCCGTCGCTGGTGGTCGCATTCACGTCCGCGCCGGCCGCCAGCAGCAGCCGGACGACGGCGACGGCGTCGCCACGCTCGGGTCCGGCCGCGACCGCCGCGTGCAGCGGGGTCCGTCCGGTGTCGGTGTCCCGCCGGTCGACCTGGGCACCGGCGGCCAGCAGGATCGTCACGACCTCCGGCCGGCAGGCCCAGGCCGCGGCGTGCAGCGCACCGGAGTCCGGGTCGGCGCCGCGGTCGAGCAGCAGCCGTACGGCGGGCGGAGAACCGCCGTACGCCGCCCAGGTGAGCAGGTCGACGTCGGCCGTCAGGTCCGTCAGCCGGGCACCGCCGTCCAGCTCACCGGCGAGCCGATCGGTGTCGCCGAGGAACGCGGCGGTCGCGGCGTCGACGGGTGCGCCCAGGGAACGCAGCAGGTCCACCAGATCGGGGGCGTGCTGCAGGGCCACGTGCAGCGGCGTGCGCCCACCCTCGGTGCGGGCGCTCACGTCCGCCCCGGCGGCGACCAGCTGGGACACCACCGGGGCGTGACCGGCGGCCACCGCCAGGTGCAGGGGTGTCCAGCCGCCCTGCCCGTTCCGTTCCACCGGCGTGGACACCAGCCGGGGTTGGGCGTCCAGCGCGTCGCGGACGGCCGGGACATCGCCCTGCGCGATCAGCCGGCTCAGGCGCTGCGCGGTCATGCGCGTGGTCATCGGTACGTCCCTCATCGGTCTGTGGGGTGGATGTCGGTGCCGGTCGCCGTGGTCAGACGACGTCGCGCCGGACGGCCAGGAGGGTGCCGAGCACGGCGGCCAGCAGACCGTAGCCGAGCAGTAGCAGCCCGCCCTGCCAGGCGGTGAGCAGATCGGGGCCTGCGAACGTGGCGGTCATCGCCTCCAGCGCCCCGCCGGGCAGCCACTTGTAGACCCCGGCCGTCGCCGGGATCGACCGGATGATCGGCTCGACGACGAAGAGGTAGACCAGCGAGCCGACGATCGCACCGACCTGGTTGCGGAACAGCGCGCCGAGGCCGACGCCGATGACCGCGTAGACGACCAGTGCCAGCCCCGAGCGGGCCAGCACGCCGAGATCGTCGGCATCCCATGCCGGGGCGGCGCCGCGGGCACCGGCGTGCAGCACCACGGTGAGCGTGGTCACCGCGACGACGGCGAGCGCGAACGGGGCCGCGGCCACGGCGTAGGCGAGCAGCTTGGCGATCACCACGTGGCCCCGCCGGGGGGTGGCCAGGAAGGTGGGGGTCGCCGTGCGGTGCCGGTACTCCTGGGTCGTCCCGATGATCCCGAGGATCAGGGTCAGCACGGTGACGTTGGCCGGGACGGCGAACGCCAGCTGTTCGTACTGGCTGCTGCCGACCGGCGGGATGCCGCTCTGCGGGTTGCCGGCGAAGGCGGTGAGCAGCACCGCGAACCCGACCGAGAGCAGGCAGGAGGCCAGCAGGAGCCCCAGCCAGACCCGGGTGGTGAGCAGCTTGGTCCACTCCGACCGCACCAGCCGGCCCATCAGGAGGCCGCCTGCCGGTCGGTGGCGTCCGCGCTGCCGGCGGCCGCGAACTGCTCCTGGCCGGCGGTGAGCCGGAAGTACAGCTCCTCCAGGCCGGTGCTGTGCGCCCGCAGCTCGTGCAGCTCGATCCCCGAGGCGAACGCCCGGGAGCCCACCTCGGCCGCGGTCAGCCCGGTGACGGTGAGGGCCTCGGTCCCGGTCGCCTCGACCGGGACGCCGGCGGCGGTCAGCTCCTGCGCGAGCCGGCCGGCCTCCGGGCTGCGGACCAGCACCGTGCCCGCCCCGTCGGCGTCCGCACCGGCGCGCAGCTGGGTGAGCGAGCCCTCGCGCACCAGCTTGCCCGCCCCGACGATGACCACCCGGTCGGCGGTCTGGTCGACCTCCGCGAGCAGGTGGCTGCTGACCAGGACGGTGCGCCCCTCGGCGTGGGCGAGGTGGCGGAGGAACCCGCGCAGCCACTGGATGCCCTCGGGGTCCAGCCCGTTGGCGGGCTCGTCGAGAACGAGCACCGCCGGGTCGCCCAGCAGCGCCGTCGCCAGCCCCAGCCGCTGGCGCATGCCCAGGGAGTAGCCGCCGGCCTTCCGGCCGCCGGCCGGGCCGAGGCCGACCTGGTCGAGGACCTCGTCGGCGCGGCGGAGGGGGAGCCCGGCGGCCCGGCAGTAGACGCGGAGGTGGTTGCGGCCGCTGCGGGCCGGGTGGAACGCCGTCTCCAGTACCGCCCCGACCCGGCGGAGCGGATCGGGCAGGTCGGCGTACCGGATGCCGTTGAAGGTGGTGGTCCCGGCGTCCGGTGTGACCAGGCCCAGCGCCATCCGCAGGGTGGTGGTCTTGCCCGCGCCGTTGGGCCCGAGGAAGCCGGTCACCTGCCCGGGGGCGACGGTGAAGCTCAGGTCGTCGACCGCCCGCACCGGGCCGAAGGTCTTGCTGAGCCCGCGGACCTCGACCTGCACGGGATCGCGGGTGGTGCCGACGCTGTTGATCGGATGCCTCCTCCCTCACCCGGTCGCCCGGGCGGTCGGACCATCCAAGCGCACCAGCGGGCTCGGCGGGGAGGGGTGCGTGACCATGGGCACACCCCTGGCCGGTGGTTGGTAGGTTCCCGCACCGTGAGCGCCTATCGCACGGTCGTCGTCGGTACCGACGGCTCGCCCTCGTCCCTGCGCGCGGTCGCCCGGGCCGGAGCGCTCGCCGGCGCATGCGGCGCCCGACTGGTCCTCGCCTGCGCCTACGAGCCGGCCGAGGAGGCCCGCGACGTCCGGCGGGCCCAGGAGGCGCTCGGCCCGGACGCGGCCCGGCTCGACGTCGCCTCGCACGCCGAGGACGTCCTGCGCGGCGCCCTGGCCCATGCCCGGGAGGCCGGTGCGGTCGACGTCCAGCCCGTCCCGGTGGCCGGCCCACCGGCGGAGGCGCTGATGGACCTGGCCGACCGGGAGCAGGCCGACCTCATCGTCGTCGGGAACCGCGGGCTCAACACCCTCAAGGGCCGGCTGCTGGGCTCGGTGCCCTCCGAGGTCACCCGCCGGTCGGAGATCGACGTCCTCGTCGTGCACACCACGGGCTGACCGACCCCTCCGGTGCGGGAGCCGAATGGCTGCGCCGTGCAGACGAGCACATGACCGGCGGAGATGCGGAGGAGCCGGAGGAGCTGCTGGAGGAGCTCCTCCTGGGTGGCCGACGCCGCTACACCCGGCTGGACGTGGCCCGGCTCGCCGGGCTGCCGGCCGAGCGCACGCAGCGGCTGTGGCGCGCCCTGGGCTTCGCCGACGTCCCCGACGAGGCCGTCGTCTTCACCGACGCCGATGTCGCCGCGCTGGGCCGGCTGCGGGAGCTGATCGACTCCGGCTTCGTCGACGCCACCACCGAGGCCTCCATCGCCCGCGCGATCGGCCAGTCGCTGTCCCGGCTGGCCGACTGGCAGACCGACATGCTCGCCGCCGCGCTGGCCGGGTCGGCCGACCCGGCGGGCGATCCGCAGACGGACGCCGCCGGCGTGGGCCGCGTGGTCGACGCCACCGAACGGCTGCTGCCGGTGATGCGTGACCTGCAGCACTACGTCTGGCGGCGGCACCTGGCGGCCAACGCCGGGCGGCTGCTGCCCAGCCACCGTCAGCAGGTCGACCGCCGCGACCTCGCCGTCGGCTTCGCCGACCTGGTGGGCTACACCACCCGCAGTCGAGGCATGGGGGGCCGCGAGCTCGGTGCCATGGTCGAGGACTTCGAGGGCCTGGCCGCCGACGTGATCGCCCGGCACCGCGGCCGGGTGGTCAAGACCGTCGGGGACGGTGTGCTGTTCACCTGCGCCGTCCCCGTGGACGCGGTCGAGATCGCCCTGCAGCTGCCCGAGCGCTGGGCCGCCGCCGACCGCCCGCCGCTGCGGGTGGGCGCCGCGTACGGGCGGGTGCTGACCCGGCTGGGCGATGTCTACTCACCCGTGGTGAACCTGGCCAGCCGGCTGACCGCGGTCGCCCGGCCCTCGACGGTGCTGGTCGACGAGGCGCTGGCCCGTCACCTGCGGGGAGTGCGCGCCTACCGGGTGCGGCCGCTGAGCCGGGTCTCGGTGCGCGGCTACGACCAGCTGCAACCCTGGCTGGTGCGCCGCGCCACACCGGCCGACGAGGAGGGCGCGGGCATGCACGCCCTGGAGGACCTGCTCGACGAGATCGCCGACGAGGTGCTCGACCCCACCGAGGCGCCGGCGTCGGAGGGCCCGCCACCCGCGTCCTGACCGGCCGGTGGCGGTCGGCACGATGAGCGGGTGTCCGCGACCCTCCTCGCCCGTGGGCTGGCCGCCGGCCACGGCGTCCGAGCCCTCTTCTCCGACCTCGACCTCGTCGTCGCCCCCGGTGACGTGGTCGGCCTCGTCGGGGTCAACGGCGCCGGGAAGTCGACCCTGCTGCGAACCCTCGCCGGGCTGCTGCCGCCGGAGTCCGGTGCGGTGTCACTGAGCCCGCCGACGGCCACCGTCGGCTACCTGCCCCAGGAGGCCGAACGGCGGCCCGGCGAGACGGTGGTCGACGCGCTGGCCCGGCGCACCGGCGTCGCCGATGCCCAGCGGGCCCTCGACGACGCGACCGAGGCGCTGACCGCGGGTGCGCCCGGCTCCGACGACGCCTACGGCGACGCGCTGGAACGGTGGCTGGCACTGGGGGGCGCCGACCTGGCCGAGCGCGCGGAGGAGGTGCTGGCGTCGGTGGCTGCCGGCGTGGCGCCGACCGCGCCGATGACCGGCCTGTCCGGCGGGCAGGCGGCCCGGGTCGGGCTGGCCTCGCTGCTGCTGAGCCGCTACGACGTGCTGCTGCTCGACGAACCCACCAACGACCTGGACCTGGCGGGTCTCGAGCAGCTGGAGCGCTTCGTCACCGGGCTGCGGACCGGAGTGGTGCTGGTCAGCCACGACCGCGAGTTCCTGGCCCGCACGGTCACCCGGGTGGTCGAGCTGGACCTGGCCCAGCAGTTGGTCCGGGTGCACGACGGTGGTTACGAGGCCTACCTCGTCGAGCGCGAGGTGACCCGCCGGCACGCCCGCGAGGACTACGAGGAGTACGCCGACACCCGGGCCGGACTGGAGGGCCGGGCGCGGATGCAGCGCAATTGGATGGCCAAGGGCGTGCGCGACTCGATCAAGAAGTCCAAGGACGGTGACAAGCACGTCAAGGCCCGCGACCGGGCGTCCTCGGAGAAGCAGGCCGCGAAGGCCAGGCAGACCGAGCGGCGCATCGAGCGGCTCGAGGTGGTCGAGGAGCCCCGCAAGGAGTGGCAGCTGCAGATGGAGATCGCGGCGGCGCCACGGGCCGGTGCGGTGGTGGCCACCCTGCGCGGCGCGGTCGTGCGGCACGGGGACTTCCGGCTCGGGCCGGTCGACCTCCAGGTGGACTGGGGTGACCGGCTGGCGATCACCGGCGCGAACGGTGCGGGCAAGACGACCCTGCTGGCGGCCCTGCTCGGCCGGGAGACCCTCGCCGAGGGCTCGGCGGCGCTGGGCTCCGGCGTCCGGCTGGGGGAGGTCGACCAGGTGCGGGGGCTGTTCCTGGGGGACGAGCCACTGGCCGAGGCGTTCGGCGCCGTGGTGCCCGATCTGCCCGACCCCGACGTGCGCACCCTGCTGGCCAAGTTCGGGCTGCGGGCCGACCACGTGGTGCGGCCGGCCGGCACGCTGTCGCCGGGAGAACGGACCCGGGCGGCGCTGGCGCTCCTGCAGGCCCGCCGGGTGAACGTGCTCGTCCTGGACGAGCCGACCAACCACCTGGACCTGCCGGCGATCGAGCAGCTGGAGCAGGCGCTGGCCGACTACGCCGGCACGCTGCTGCTGGTGACCCACGACCGCCGGATGCTCGAGGTGGTCCACACGACCCGGCAGCTCGTGGTGGCCGGGGGGCAGGTGACCGAGATCTGAGCCCCGGCCCGGGGACGACGACGCCCGCCGGGCCGAGGGGCCGGGCGGGCGGTGTCGGTGTCGCGGCGAGCCCGGGCGTGGGTGCCCCCGGCAGGATTCGAACCTGCGCCCCTGCCTCCGGAGGGCAGTGCTCTATCCCCTGAGCTACGGGGGCTCTGGACCGCTGTGGTGCTGGTGGTGGGTGCTGGTGGTGCTCGTTCCGGCCCCGCTCTCGCGTGGCGCGGATGGCACGTTACCAGCCGGGCGACCTGCGCCCGGCGGGGGGCTCAGGGGGCCGGCAGCGGCGTGCCCCCGCGCTCCCGGATCATCGCCTCCATCGTGGTCGTCTCCGCGGCCTGGGTCGCGGCGATCGACTCCGCCAGGCGCTGGACGGCGGGCACCGTGGCGTGGTCCCGTGCGTACTCGGCCATCTCGAGACCACCTTGGTGGTGGCGGGTCATCAGCTGCAGGAACCGCACGTCGAAGGCGGTCCCGGACAGCTGCCGGAGCTCGGCGAGCTCCGTCTCGGTGGCCATGCCGGGCATGATCGCGCCGTCCGCCACGGCCGCGTCGTGGCCCGCGTGGTCCATGGAGTGCTCCATCGCACCGCCCATCCAGGCCATCACCTCACCGTCCGTGCGCGGCAGGTCCCACAGCGACAGCCAACCCTGCATCCGGCCGAGCTGGTTGGTCTGCGTGGCGGAGATGTCGAAGGCCAGCTGCCGCACCTCGGCGTCCTCGGTGCGCAGCAGGGCGAGGTTGGCCATCTCCACCGCCTGCCGGTGGTGCAGGGCCATGTCGCGGGCGAAGCCCGCCTCGACCGAGTCGCTGGCCGGTGGCCCGGTGCGGCCGATGCCCAGAGCCACGGTCAGGCCACCGCCGGCCAGCAGCAGCCCGACGGCGATGACCACGGACAGGCCGACGGTCAGCCACCGGTTGCCGCTGCGCCCGCCTGGTCGGCCGGTCGTCGCGGCGCTGTCGGGATCGGTCACGGGGCCGGGGTGGTGCTCTCGGCCGCGGGGGTCGGGGTGGTCGGTGCGTCGGTCGGGACGTCGGCCGAGCCGGCCGCCCGGCTGGCGTCACCGGCGACCAGCGGGTCGGCGATGAACGTCGGGTTCTCGCAGCTGGCGCCGACCTCGGGGTAGAACTCGTCGTTGTACGTCATGAAGTCCGCGTACTGCTCGACCCGCTCGTCGGTGGCCGAGTCGACCGTCAGCTGGTGGTTCCACGACTGCAGGCTGATCGGCGCGGACTGGCCCTCGTACGGCGAGAGCATGAGGCCCGAGGTGCCGTCGACGAGGTCGGCCAGGACCTGCACGCCGTCCTCGTCCACCTGCGCCGGGTCGTAGGTGATCCAGGTCGCGCCGTGCTCCATGGAGTGCACGGCGTTCTCGTGCCGGATGTCGACGTCGTAGACCGTGCCGGTGCAGTCGGCCCACTCGTAGTCGTGCGGTCCGCCGACCGGCGGGGTCTGCTCGTAGGCGACCGGCGTGGTCACGTGCTCCTGCCCGGCGGCGTAGTCGAACGTCTGCAGCCCCGCGATCTGGTCGGCGGCGGTGACCCGGCCCTCGTTGGCCTCGTTCACCTGTACGACGGCGTAGCCGATGACCGCGACGGCGAAGACCACGACGACGATCGCGCCGATGATCATGCCCCACGGCCGCTGCGGGCTCACCACGTCGACCGGGGGCCGGGTCCGGCCCTTGCCGCCGGCCGGTGCCCGGGAGGCGCCGCCCGGGCGCTTCCCGCCGGCGCCGGCGGACCCCCCTCGGGAAGCGCCGCCGGGCGGGCGGCCGTTCTCGGGCTTGGGGTCCTTGGCCACTGCCACTCCTCGTTGCCGGGCGCACGCGCCACCGACCGTCTGCGTGCCGTGCCGGCAGGGGGCCGGGACAGCGGGAGCGAGTGTAGGTCGCTGACCTGTGCCCTCCCTGGCACCGAGCCCGGGCCGGGCCGGGTGGATCAGTACGCTCGTGCGGTGACACCCGAGCAGCTGCGCGACGTCGTCCGGTCCGCGGTAGCCGCGGCCGTGGAGGGCGGGACCCTTGCGGTCGCCGTTCCGGACGACGTCGTGATCGAGCGACCGAAGAACCCTGAGCACGGCGACTACGCCACCAACGTGGCCCTCCGGCTCGCCAAGGGCGCCGGTCGCCCGCCGCGCGAGGTGGCCGAGGTGCTGGCCGGCCGGCTGCGCGAGCACCCGGGGATCGCGACCGTCGACGTGGCCGGACCGGGCTTCCTCAACGTGACGTTCGCCTCGGGCGTGCTGGGCGCGATCGCCGTCGACGCGGTCACGGCGGGGGAGGGCTACGGGCGCACCGAGGTGCTGGCCGGTCAGCGGCTGAACCTGGAGTTCGTCTCGGCCAACCCGACCGGGCCGGTGCACATCGGCGGCACCCGGTGGGCCGCGGTCGGCGACGCGCTGGGTCGGCTGCTGACGGCCAGCGGCGCGCAGGTCACCCGCGAGTACTACTTCAACGACGCCGGCGCCCAGATCGACCGGTTCGCCGGCAGCCTGCTGGCCGCGGCGCACGGCGAGCCGGTGCCCGAGGACGGGTACGCCGGGAACTACATCGGCGAGATCGCCGGGCAGGTCGTCGCGGCCGAGCCCGGAATCCTGGAGCTGCCGGTGGCCGAGCAGCAGGAGCGGTTCCGGGTGCTCGGGGTCGAGCTGATGTTCGCCGAGATCAAGCGGACGCTGGCCGACTTCGGCGTCGTCTTCGACGTCTACTTCAGCGAGCGGACGCTGCACGAGACCGGCGCGCTGGAGAAGGCGATCGGCCGGCTGCGTGAGCAGGGCCACGTCTACGAGGCCGACGGCGCGGTCTGGCTGCGCACCACCACGTTCGGCGACGACAAGGACCGGGTGCTGGTCAAGAGCGACGGCGAGACGACGTACTTCGCCGCCGACTGCGCCTACTACCTCGACAAGCGCGAGCGCGGCTTCGACAAGGTCGTGATCATGCTGGGGGCCGACCACCACGGTTACATCGGCCGGTACAAGGCGCTGGTGGCGGCGTTGGGCGACGACCCGGACACCAACCTGGAGATCCTGATCGGTCAGCTGGTCAACCTGCTCCGGAACGGCGAGCCGCTGCGGATGAGCAAGCGGGCCGGCACCGTCGTCCTGCTGGAGGACCTGGTGGAGGCGGTGGGCGCCGACGCCGCCCGCTACGCGCTGGCCCGGGCGTCGGTCGACCAGCAGATCGACCTGGACCTGGACCTGTGGAGCCGGCAGACCAACGACAACCCGGTCTTCTACGTCCAGTACGCCCACGCCCGGATCTCCTCGCTGCTGCGCGGCGCGGCCGATCTGGGGCTGGCGCTCGGTGCGGCCACCGACGTCGAGACCGGGCAGCTGGCGCACGCCCGGGAGAGCGACCTGCTCCGGGCCATCGCGGAGTTCCCGCGGGTGCTCTCCGGCGCCGCCGAGCTGCGCGCCCCGCACCGGGTGGCCCGCTACCTGGAGGAGCTGGCCGGCACCTACCACCGCTTCTACGACTCCTGCCGGGTGCTGCCACGCGGCGACGAGGAGGCCACACCTGTGACCACTGCCCGGCTCTGGCTGTGCGCGGCCACCGCCACCGTCCTGCGCAACGGCCTGGCCGTGCTCGGCGTGCACGCCCCGGAGCGGATGTGAGGGCGCACCCCGCGGGGCCGATGCACGGCAACATCGCCCCGCCGGCGGCCGCCGGGCCCGCCCCGGCCGACCTCGGCGCCCTCGACCCGCAGGTCTGGCCGCGCTCGGCCCGCCGCGTGGACGGCGAGCTGCAGCTGGGTGGCCGCCCGGTCACCGACCTGGCGCGCGAGCACGGGACGCCGCTGTTCGTGCTCGACGAGGGCGACTTCCGCGGCCGCGCCGCCGACTTCGCCGACGCCTTCGCCGGCGCCGACGTGCACTACGCCTCCAAGGCGTTCCTCTGCGGGCAGGTCGCCCGGTGGATCGCCGAGGACGGCCTGCACCTGGACGCGTGCAGCGGCAACGAGCTGGCCCTGGCGCTGGCCGCCGGCTTCCCGGCCGAGCGGATCGCCCTGCACGGGAACAACAAGTCCCTGGTCGAGCTGCAGCTGGCCGTCGACGCCGGCATCGGCCACGTCGTACTGGACTCCTTCGACGAGATCGACCGGCTGGCGCCGCTGGCCGCTGGCCGGGTCGCCGCCGGCGGGGCGCCGGTGCCGGTGCTGATCCGGTCCACGGTCGGCATCGAGGCGCACACCCACGAGTTCATCGCCACCGCCCACGAGGACCAGAAGTTCGGTTTCTCGCTGGCCACCGGCGATGCCCTGGCCGCGGCCGTGCGGGTCTGCGACTCCCCGGCGCTGGAGCTGGCCGGGCTGCACAGCCACATCGGCTCGCAGATCTTCGACACCGCCGGGTTCGAGGCCGCCGCGCACCGGGTGGTCGGGCTGATGGGCGACGTGCGCGACGCCACCGGCCGGGTGCTGCCCGAGCTGAACCTGGGCGGCGGCTTCGGCATCGCCTACCTGCCCGACGACGACCCGGTCGCAGCCGGGGACGTCGCGGCCAGGCTGCGCGCCGTCGTGGCGGCCGAGTGCGCCGAGCTCGGCCTGCCGGTCCCGCGGCTGGCCGTCGAGCCCGGCCGGGCGATCGCCGGCCCGGGCACCGTCACCCTGTACGAGATCGGCACGATCAAGCCCGTGCGGCTGGGTGCCAGCGGCGCGCCGGGCACCCCGCTGGTGCGCAACTACGTCTCGGTGGACGGCGGGATGAGCGACAACATCCGCACCGCCCTCTACGACGCCAGCTACACCTGCGTGCTGGCCAACCGGCACTCCGACGCCCCGCCCGCGCTCTGCCGGGTGGTGGGCAAGCACTGCGAGAGCGGCGACATCCTGGTCCGCGACCTGTGGCTGCCCTCGGACGTGCAGCCCGGCGACCTGCTCGCAGTGGCCGCCACCGGGGCCTACTGCTGGTCGATGGCGAGCAACTACAACTACCTGCTCAAGCCCCCGGTGGTCGCCGTCCGGGACGGCGTCGCCACCGAGCTGGTCCGACGGCAGACACTGTCCGACGTGTTCGCCCTCGACGCCGTCCTCGCCGACGTGCCCGCGCCCTCGCCAGCGATCGACCAGCCGGCCCCCGAGCACGCCGCCGGAGCCCGGTCATGAGCGCGCCGCTCAAGGTCGCGCTGCTGGGCTGCGGCACGGTGGGCAGCGCGGTGCTGCGGCTGCTGTCCGAGCAGGCCGCGGACCTCACGGCCCGGATCGGCCGGCCGGTGGAGGTCGCCGGCGTCGCGGTGCGCCGGCCCGACCGGCACCCGGAGGTGCCCGCCGAGCTGCTCACCACCGACGCGCACACGCTCGTCACCCGACCCGACGTCGACCTGGTGGTCGAGGTGATCGGCGGCATCGAGCCGGCCCGCACCCTGCTGCTGGCCGCGATGGCGGCCGGCAAGTCGGTGGTGAGCGCCAACAAGGCGCTGCTGGCCGACGAGGGCGTGACCCTGCACACCGCCGCCGCCGACGCCGGGGTGGACCTCTACTACGAGGCCGCCGTCGCCGGGGCGATCCCGTTGCTGCGCCCGCTGCGGGAGTCGCTGGCCGGTGACCAGCTGCGCCGGGTGGTGGGGATCGTCAACGGCACGACCAACTACATCCTGTCCTCGATGGCCGAGACCGGTGCCGGGTTCGGTGAGGCGCTGGCCGAGGCGACCGAGGCCGGGTACGCCGAGGCCGACCCCACCGCCGACGTCGACGGGTTCGACGCCGCCGCCAAGGCCGCGATCCTCGCCTCGCTGGCGTTCCACTCCGCGGTGCACGCCTCGGACGTGTACCGGGAGGGCATCTCGGCGGTCTCGGCCACCGACGTCGCCCGGGCCGCGGAGATCGGCTGCACGGTCAAGCTGCTGGCCATCTGCGAGCGGGTGCCGTCGAGCACCGGCTCGCCCACCCACCCCACGGGCGATTCCATCGCCGTCCGCGTGCACCCGGCGATGATCCCGACCTCGCACCCGCTGGCCGCGGTCAACGGGGCCTTCAACGCGGTGTTCGTCGAGGCCGAGGCGGCCGGGCAGCTGATGTTCTACGGGCAGGGGGCCGGCGGCGAGCCGACCGCGAGCGCGGTGCTCGGCGACCTGGTCGCCGTCGCCCGCAACCGGGTGTCCGGGGTGGCCGGCCCGAACGCGACCGGCTACGCCGCACTGCCGACCCGGCCGATGGCCGAGACGCCCACCCGGTACCACGTGAGCCTCGACGTGGCCGACAAGCCGGGCGTGCTGGCCACCGTGGCCCAGGAGTTCGCCGCCCAGGGGGTCAGCATCGCCACCGTCCGGCAGGACGGGCACGGCGACGCCGCGACCCTCGTCATCGTCACCCACTCCGCTCCCGACGCCGCGCTCGCGGCGACCGTGGAGCGGCTGCGCGGGATGGCCGCCGTCCGGGGTGTCACCAGCGTGCTGCGTGTGGAGGGATTGGCGTGAGCGAGATGCAGCGACCGACCGCGGGGGTGCCCGCCGCGTCGCCGTACTGGCCGGGGCTGATCGAGGCCTACCGGGACCGGCTGCCGGTGGGCCCGGACACCCCGGTGGTGACGCTGCAGGAGGGCGCCACCCCGCTGGTGCCCGCCCTCGAACTGTCCCGCCGCACCGGCTGCGACGTCTGGCTCAAGGTCGAGGGTGCCAACCCGACCGGGTCGTTCAAGGACCGCGGGATGACCATGGCGATCACCAAGGCGGTGGAGGAGGGGGCGCAGGCGGTCATCTGCGCCTCGACCGGCAACACCAGCGCCAGCGCCGCGGCCTACGCCGCGCGCGCCGGGCTGATCTGCGCCGTCCTCGTGCCGCAGGGGAAGATCGCCACCGGCAAGCTGGCCCAGGCGCTGGTGCACGGCGCGAAGCTGCTGCAGGTCGAGGGCAACTTCGACGACTGCCTGGCGTTGGCCAGCAAGCTGGCCATCGACTACCCGGTGAGCCTGGTCAACAGCGTGAACCAGTACCGCATCGAGGGGCAGAAGACGGCGGCGTTCGAGATCGTCGACGTCCTCGGGGACGCTCCGGACGTGCACTGCCTGCCGGTCGGCAACGCCGGCAACATCACCGCCTACTGGCAGGGCTACCGCGAGTACTGCACCACGTCGGCGGCCCCCGGCCCGGCCACCCGCACCCCGCGGATGTGGGGCTTCCAGGCCGCGGGCGCTGCGCCGATCGTCACCGGCCAGGTCGTGGATTCCCCGAGCACGATCGCCACGGCCATCCGGATCGGCAACCCGGCGTCCTGGACCAAGGCGCTGGATGCCCGGGACTCCTCCGGAGGGCGGATCGACGCGGTCACCGACCGGGCGATCCTGGCCGCCTACCGGCTGCTGGCCCGCACCGAGGCCGTCTTCGTGGAACCGGCGTCGGCCGCCTCGGTGGCCGGGCTGCTGCAGGTGGCGGCGGCCGGCGGGCTCGAGCCGGGCCAGCGAGTGGTCTGCACGGTCACCGGCAACGGACTCAAGGACCCGGAGTGGGCCATCTCCGGCGCCCCGGCGCCGGTCACCATCCCGGTCGACGCGGCCGCTGCGGCCGCGCAGCTCGGTCTCTGACCCCGTGGTCCCTCCCGTGCGGGCCGTGCGCGTCCGCGTGCCGGCGACCAGTGCCAACCTCGGGCCCGGGTTCGACTGCGCCGGCCTCGCGCTGTCCTGCTGGGACGTCCTCGACGTCGCCGTGACCGACGGCGGGCTCACCGTCGAGGTCGCCGGCGCCGGCGACGGCGACCTCCCCACCGACGAGACCCACCTGGTCGTCCAGGCCTTCCGGGCCGCCTGCGCCGAGCTGGGCTGGACGCCGGCCGGGCTGCACCTGTCGGCCCGCAACGGCATCCCGCAGGGCCGTGGGCTGGGCTCGTCGGCCGCCGCGGTCACCGCCGGTGTGCTGGCGGCCTGGGCGCTGTGCCCCGACGTGCCCGCGGTGGACGATGCCGCGGTGCTCCGGCTGTGCTCGGCGCTGGAGGGCCACCCCGACAACGTCGCCGCCTGCCTCCTGGGCGGTGCGACGCTGTCCTGGACGACGCCCACCGGGGCGCGGGCCGCGCGGCTGTCGGTCGCCCCCCGGATCGCCCCGGTGCTCTTCGTGCCCGACGCCACGCTGTCCACCTCGGTAGCCCGGGGGTTGCTGCCCGCCGTGGTGCCGCACGCCGACGCTGCGCACGCGGCCGGCCGGGCGGCGCTGCTGGTGCACGCCCTGACCCGCGACCCGGCGTTGCTGTTCGAGGCCACCGAGGACCGCCTGCACCAGACCCAGCGGGCCGCGGCGATGCCGGAGAGCGCGGCGTTGCTCGGGGCCCTGCGCGCCGAGGGGCACGCGGCGGTGGTGTCCGGCGCCGGCCCCACGGTGCTGGTGCTGAGCCCGCTGGAGGACGACGAGCACCTCGGCGACCCGGCCTCGGCAGCCCGGGTGCGGGCCGTGCGGGACCGCACGCCGCCGGGATGGCGCTGCCTGCCGCTGCAGGTCGACGCGGTCGGCGCGATGGTGCGCCCGAGCACCGACGATCACGATGCGGTATCGTTCTAGCCGCCTGGAACGCACCGGTGGCAGACGGTGTTGTGGGCATTGTCGGCCTGTGTCTAGGCTGACGTCGTAGCCGCCTCCGGGCGTGCCTCACGCGGGGCGTTGCAGCCGTGCGATCCGTCGCCGCTCATCCTCGCCTCGCATCCACAGACCCGCGTCCCCGATGGCGCCCGCAGCCCTGACCCTGGGCCGCGTCGTCCGGGCCGGGTCACCTCCTGCGCTGGTAGGCGCAGGTCACCGCAGGGAAGGACCTGTACGTGAGCGAGACCACCGACCTCGTCGACGTCGCGAGCGACGCGACCCCGTCGACCGGGGGAGCTGCCGATGCCGGAGCTGCCCGCTCCCGCCGCCGTGGCAGCGGACTGTCCGGCATGCTGCTGCCCGAGCTGCAGCGACTCGCCGGCGAGCTGGGCATCCCCGGCACGGCGCGCATGCGCAAGAGCGACCTGATCGCGGCCATCTCCGAGCGCCAGGTGAGCGGCACCGCCGGCACCACCGCCCCGTCCGTGCCGACGCCGCGCACCGACCGGGCTCCGGACGCCGGCACCGCGCCGTTGGAGGCACCGGTGAGCGGAGGCGGCAACAGCGCCCCGGTCACCGCCCCGTCCACGGGCACCGACACGCCCGCCGACGCCGCGCCGTCCAAGGGCAGCGCCCGGGCCGACGAGAGCGCCCCGGCGAACGAGAGCGCCCCGGTCAACGGGAGTACCCCGGAGGCCAGCGGGAGTACCCCCGAGGTCGGTGTGCGCCGCCGGCGCACCGCCAGCCGGCCGGCCGGCGCGCCCGCCGCCGCCCCCACCGACGCAGCTGCCGCCGACACCGCCCCGGCGGCCCCGGCGGCCCCGGCGGCCCCGGCGGCCCCGGCGGCCGAGTCGACCGCGACGGCGGCCGAGTCGACCGCGACGGCGGCCGAGCCGACCGCGACGGCGACCGCCCCGGTGGATGCCCCCGCGTCGGCCGACGCGCGCACCGACGGCGAGCGCCCGCCGCGCAGCCGTGGCAACCGCCGTGAGCGCGCCGACCGGGACGGCGGCACCGCCGCCGCCGATCCCAGCACCGAAGAGCAGCCGCGGGGTGGGCGCAACCGTGGTGGCGCCGAGGCGGTCTCCGACGAGCCCCGGGGTGGGCGCAACCGTGGTGGGGACGCCGAGGCGGGCTCCGACGAACCGCGGGGTGGGCGCAACCGTGGTGCCGACGCCGAGGCCGGCGAGCGCCCCGAGCGCGGCCGGAACCGCAGCGAGCGCGGCAACCGCGAGGACCGCCCCGAGCGCGGCGGCCGGGACGGCAACCGCACCGACGGTGCCCGCAACGGCACCGACGGTGCCCGCAACGGCACCGACGGCGGGCGCAACGACCGGACCGACGGCGGGCGCAACGACCGCACCGACGGCGGGCGCCCCGACGAGGACGACGACGACTTCGAGGGCAGCGGCCGTCGCCGGGGCCGCCGCTACCGCGACCGCAACCGTCGCGGCGGCAACGCCCCCGGTGGACGGGAGCGGTTCGAGCCGAGCGAGCCGACGGTCAGCGAGGACGATGTCCTGCTGCCGGTCGCCGGGATCCTCGACGTCCTGGACAGCTACGCCTTCGTCCGCACCTCGGGGTACCTGACCGGGCCGAACGACGTCTACGTCTCGCTGTCCCAGGTGCGCCGCTACGGTCTGCGCCGCGGTGACGCCATCACCGGCGCGGTCCGCCAGCCCCGCGAGGGCGAGCGCAAGGACAAGTACAACGCGCTGGTCCGGTTGGACTCGGTGAACGGGCTGGAGCCCGACCAGGCGCGCAACCGCCCGGAGTTCACCAAGCTGACCCCGCTCTACCCGCAGGAGCGCCTGCGGCTGGAGACGGACTCCAACCAGCTGACCACCCGGCTGATGGACCTGGTCATGCCCATCGGCAAGGGGCAGCGGGCACTGATCGTCAGCCCGCCCAAGGCGGGCAAGACGATGGTGCTGCAGGCGATCGCCAACGCGATCACCACGAACAACCCCGAGTGCCACCTGATGGTCGTGCTCGTGGACGAGCGACCCGAAGAGGTCACCGACATGCAGCGCTCGGTGAAGGGTGAGGTCATCGCCTCGACCTTCGACCGGCCGCCGTCGGACCACACCACGGTCGCCGAGCTGTCGATCGAGCGGGCCAAGCGGCTGGTCGAGATGGGCCACGACGTCGTCGTCCTGCTCGACTCGATCACCCGGCTCGGCCGCGCCTACAACCTGGCCGCCCCGGCCAGCGGGCGCATCCTGTCCGGTGGTGTGGACTCGACGGCGCTGTACCCGCCGAAGCGCTTCCTCGGTGCCGCCCGCAACATCGAGAACGGTGGCTCGCTGACCATCATCGCCTCGGCGCTGGTGGAGACCGGGTCCACGATGGACACGGTCATCTTCGAGGAGTTCAAGGGCACCGGGAACGCCGAGATCAAGCTCGACCGCCGGCTGGCGGACAAGCGGGTCTTCCCGGCGGTCGACGTCAACGCGTCGGGCACCCGCAAGGAGGAGATCCTGCTGGCCCCCGACGAGCTGGCGATCATCATCAAGCTGCGCCGCGTGCTGTCGGCGCTCGAGCCGCAGCAGGCGATCGAGCTGCTGCTGGACCGGATGCGCAAGACCCGCAACAACATCGAGTTCCTCATGCAGGTGCAGAAGACCACGTTGGGCCTCGGCGAGAAGGACTGACCGGCCGCACCGACCGACCCGGCCCGGCCGCCCGGTCCCCCGTCTGGGAGACTGGTCGGCCGGAGCCTGCGCCGCGGTGGAATCTCCACACCGCCGGCGGCGTTCCCCCCAGCAGACCAACCGAGCAGAGAGAGGGTGAGCGGCATGAAGGCCGACATCCACCCCGACTACACCGCCACCCAGGTGACGTGTGGTTGCGGCAACACGTTCAGCACGCGCAGCACCTACCGCGGCGAGGCCCTCACCGTCGAGGTCTGCTCCGCCTGCCATCCCTTCTACACCGGCAAGCAGAAGATCCTGGACACCGGTGGCCGCGTGGCCCGCTTCGAGAAGCGGTTCGGCAAGCGCGCCGGCGCCTCCACGGACGCCAAGTAGCACCCTCGACGGCGCCTGCGCCGCCCCTCCCCGGGGCGGGCAGGCGCCGTCGTCGTGTCCGGACCACCCCCGCCCCGTGCCCGTCTCGGGCCCGAGTACCCAGGAGCGTTCGTGAGCAGCAGCAGCGCCGGTCCCGGTACCGACCGGCTGGCTGACGCGCTCGCCGAGCACGCCTCCCTGGAGGCGGAGCTCGCCGATCCCTCGGTGCACGCCGACGCCGCCCGCGCCCGCCGGCTGGGCCGCCGTTACGCCTCGCTCGCGCCGCTGGTGGAGCACTCGCGGGCGCTGGAGGAGGCCCGCGGCGACCTCGCCGCCGCCCGGGAGCTGGCCGCCGAGGACCCGTCCTTCGCCGCCGAGGCGGCGGGGCTCGAGGTGCAGGTGGCCTCGCTGGGCGACCGGCTCAACGAGCTGCTGCTGCCCAAGGATCCCGACGACGACAAGGACGTCATCCTCGAGATCAAGGCAGGGGAGGGGGGTGCGGAGTCCGCGTTGTTCGCCGGTGACCTGTTGCGCATGTACCTGCGCTACGCCGAGCGGCGCGGCTGGGCCACCCAGGTGCTCGACGCCGTGGACGCCGAGCTGGGGGGCTACAAGGACGTCGCGGTCGCGGTGAAGTCCCGCGGCGACGAGGGGATCTGGTCCCGGCTGAAGTTCGAGGGCGGCGTGCACCGGGTCCAGCGGGTGCCGGTCACCGAGTCGCAGGGGCGGATCCACACCTCCGCCGTCGGTGTGCTGGTGTTGCCCGAGGCCGAGGAGGTCGACGTCAGCGTCGACCCGAACGACCTGCGGATCGACGTCTTCCGCTCCTCGGGGCCGGGCGGCCAGAGCGTCAACACCACCGACTCCGCCGTCCGGATCACCCACCTGCCCTCGGGCATCGTGGTCAGCTCGCAGAACGAGAAGAGCCAGCTGCAGAACCGGGAGTCCGCGCTGCGCGTGCTCCGGTCCCGGCTGCTGGTCGCCGCCCGCGAGGAGGCCGCGGCCACCGCCAGCGACGTCCGCCGCAGCCAGGTGCGCACCGTGGACCGCAGCGAGCGGGTGCGCACCTACAACTTCCCCGAGAACCGGATCAACGACCACCGGGTCGGCTTCAAGGCGCACAACCTCGACCAGGTCCTCGACGGCGAGCTCGACCCGGTCATCGACGCGCTCACCGCGGCGCACACCGCGGAGCTGATGGCGGCCGGCTCCTGACCGTCCCTCCCCGGGCGCTGCTCGCCGACGCCGTCCGGGACCTGGCCGCCGGCGGGGTGGAATCCCCGCGGGTGGACGCCGAGCTGCTGCTGGCCGCCGTCCTCGGCGTGCCGCGCGCCCGGCTGCTCACCCTCGGCGCGGTGCCCCACGAGGCCGCGGCCCGGTTCACCGGGCTGGTCGCCGAGCGTGCGTCGCGGGTGCCGCTGCAGCACCTCACCGGCACCGCACCCTTCCGGTTCCTCGAGCTGGCCGTCGGGCCCGGGGTGTTCGTGCCCCGGCCGGAGACGGAGCTGATCGCCGGCTGGGTGCTCGAGCGGATCGCCGGGGCCGACCACCCGTGGGTCGTGGACCTGGGCACCGGCTCGGGAGCGATCGCGCTCTCGGTGGCGCACGAGCACCCCGGCGCCCGGGTGGTCGCCGTGGAGGCCGACGCCGGGGCGATCGAGTGGACGAGGCACAACGCCGCCACGCGGGCCGCAGCCGGTGACACCCCGGTCGAGGTGCTCGCCGGGGACATGACCGACGACGGGCTGCTGCCCGCGCTGGACGGCGCGGTGGACGTCGTCGTCTCCAACCCGCCCTACGTGCCCGACGGCGCCCGGCTGCCCCGCGAGGTCGCCGACCACGACCCCCCGCTGGCGCTGTGGGGCGGGCCGGACGGCCTCGACGTCGTCCGCGGGCTGCTGCGCACCGCCGCCCGGCTGCTCCGCCCCGGCGGCTGGCTGGGCATCGAGCACGCCGACGCGCAGGGGAGCGCCGTGCCGACCCTGGTGCGGAGCGTCGGCGGCTGGACCGGCGTCGCCGACCACGCCGACCTGGCCGGGCGCCCGCGGTACACGACGGCCCGGCTGACCGGGGGTGCCGGGGCGCAGTGACAGACTGCGGCCTCGTGGCCGACGTCTACGACTGCAGCGACCCCGACCAGCGCACCGCGGGCCTGGCCGCCGCCGCCGCCGCGCTCTCCCGGGGCGACCTGGTCCTCCTGCCCACCGACACCGTCTACGGGGTGGCCGCCGACGCCTTCACCCCCTCCGCGGTGACCAAGCTCCTCGCGGCCAAGAATCGGGGGCGTTCCATGCCCGTCCCGGTGCTGGTGGGGGAGGCCGCCACCCTCGCCGGGCTGGTCACCACGGTCCCACCGGTGGCCCACCAGCTGGCCGAGGCGTTCTGGCCCGGCGGCCTGACCCTCGTCGTCGAGCACGCGCCGTCGCTGGCCTGGGACCTCGGGGACGCCGAGGGCACCGTCGCGGTCCGGCTCCCCGACGACGACGTGACCCGGGAACTGCTCCGCCACACCGGTCCGCTCGCCGTCTCCAGCGCCAACCGCTCCGGCCGCCCGGCCGCGACCACCGGCCAGCAGGCGGACTACCAGCTGGGCGAGCACGCCGCCGTCGTCCTGGACGACGGCTCTCGGGAGGGCTCGGCGGCCAGCACCATCGTCGACTGCACCGGCCCCACCCCCCGGGTGCTGCGGGTCGGCGCGATCGAGGTCGACCGCCTCCGCGAGGTCGTGCCGGAGATCACCGACTGAGCACAGGGCGCCCCTGCGGGCCTGGAGGGTCCCGCTGTCATTGCACGCAGCGGCTTCGCACCGCTGGGGGACGATGCCGGTCACCGATGTCGGGACCGGACCGCGGCGTCGTCCGGCAGGACGACTGTGGGAGGACAGCGCGGGCCCGGAGAGTCCCGCTGTCATCGCACGAAACGGCTCAACGGCGCGGGGGACGGCTCCGGTGACCGATGTCGGGACCGGGCCACGGTGTCGTCCGGCAGGACGACTGTGGGAGGGCGGCGCGGGGCCGGAGGCTCCCGCTGTCATCGCCCGCAGCGGCTTCACGCCGCTGGGGGACGATGCCGGTCACCGATATCGGGACCGGACCACGGCGTCGTCCGGCAGGACGACTGTGGGAGGACAGCGCGGGCCCGGAGGGTCCCGCTGTCATCGCACGAAACGGCTCAACGGCGCGGGGGGACGGCACGTGGCCGCGGTGCGGCCCGCGAGGGTCGCAGTGTTATAGCGATACCGTGGGGCGACAGCCGCGCGCCCGACGTCGGCGCACGCGGGCGCCCGTACCGACGCATCGTCGTCCAGCCCTTGGAGTGCAGCCGCGATGAGCACCCCCACCGAGACCCCCTACTGGGGGCCGGACTTCAACGCCCTGGCGGCCTTCGACCCGGAGATCTCCGGGGTGGTCCTCGACGAGCTCGACCGGCTCCGCGGCGGGCTGCAGCTGATCGCCAGCGAGAACTTCACCAGCCCGGCCGTGCTGGCCGCGCTGGGCAGCACCCTGTCGAACAAGTACGCCGAGGGGTACCCCGGCCGGCGGTACTACGGCGGTTGCGAGGTCGTGGACCGTGCCGAGGAGATCGGCATCGCCCGGGCCAAGGAACTCTTCGGCGCCGAGCACGCCAACCTGCAGCCACACTCGGGGGCCAGTGCCAACCTGGCCGCCTACGGCGCCTTCCTCTCCCCGGGCGACACCCTGCTGGGCATGGCGCTGCCGCACGGCGGGCACCTCACCCACGGCACCAAGGTGTCCTTCTCGGGCAAGTGGTTCAACGCGGTGCAGTACGGCGTCGACCCGAAGACCGAGCACATCGACTATGACCAGGTCCGTGACCTGGCCCGCGAGCACCGGCCCAAGCTGATCGTCTGCGGCGGCTCGGCCATTCCGCGGCTGATCGACTTCGCCGCCTTCCGGGAGATCGCCGACGAGGTCGGCGCCATCCTGATGGTCGACGCCGCCCACTTCATCGGCCTGGTGGCCGGCAAGGCCATCCCGTCCCCGGTCCCGTACGCCGACGTCGTGACCTTCACCACGCACAAGGTGCTGCGCGGCCCGCGCGGCGGCGCGATCGTCTGCCGGGCCGAGCACGCGAAGGCCATCGACAAGTCCGCCTTCCCGATGATGCAGGGCGGCCCGCTGATGCACGCCGTCGCCGCCAAGGCGGTCAACCTCAAGGAGTGCCTGACCCCCGGGTACCAGGCCTACGCCCGCCAGGTCATCGCCAACGCCCAGGCGCTCACCGAGGGGCTCGCGGCCGAGGGGCTCCGCCCGGTCGCCGGCGGCACCGACACCCACCTCGCGCTGCTCGACCTGCAGCAGGTGACCGACACCTCCGGCGCCACCGTCACCGGCAAGGTCGCCGAGGCCCGCTGCGACGCGGCCGGGATCGTGCTGAACAAGAACGCCATTCCCTTCGACCCGCAGCCGGCCTCGGTCGCGTCCGGCATCCGCGTCGGGAGCCCGGCGGTGACCACCCAGGGAATGGTGGAGTCCGACATGAAGTCGATCGCCTCACTGATCGGCAGCGCCATCCGCGACACCGACGGGTCCCGCACGGCGGAGATCGTCGCCGGCGTCCGCGACCTGGTCGGCGCCCACCCTGCCTATCCCCAGCCCGCCCCGCCGACTGCCTCCCCGGCGCCGCACCGGACCGCCTGACCCGATGCGCGAGTACGTCGTCGTCCTGCTGACCGCCGCGGTGGTCACGTTCCTGGCCACGCCCGTGGTCCGGGTGGCGGCGATCCGGATGCGCATGATGGCGGCCGTCCGGGACCGCGACGTGCACGTCATCCCCACCCCGCGGGGCGGGGGAGTGGCGATGTACCTCGGGGTGGCCGCCGCGGTGCTGGTGGCCACCCGGCTGCCGGCGTTGCAGCGGACGTTCGACGACTCCCAGACCGTCGGCGTGCTGATCGCCGGCGGGCTGATCTGCCTGCTCGGCGTGCTCGACGACCGGTTCAGCCTCGACGCGCTGACCAAGCTCACCGGTCAGATCGCCGCGGCCGGGGTGATGGTGCTGCTGGGTGTCCAGCTGCTCTACCTGTTCCTGCCGGTCGCCGACATCGGCACGCTGATCCTGGGGCCGTCGGTCGGGGTGCCGGCCACGATCCTGCTCACCGTGCTGACGGTGAACGCGCTGAACTTCATCGACGGGCTGGACGGGCTGGCCGCGGGCGTCTCGGCGATCGCGGCGCTGGCCTTCTTCGCCTACAGCTACCACCTGGGCCTGGTCGGCTACGACGACGTGGCCAGCGCCCCGGCGCTGATCACCGCCGTCCTGGCCGGTGCCTGCCTGGGCTTCCTGCCGCACAACTTCAGCCCCGCCCGGATCTTCATGGGCGACTCCGGCTCGATGCTGGTCGGGCTGATGCTGTCGGCGGCCGCGGTGTCGGCCACCGGTCAGGCCGACCCCCAGACATTCGACTCGGCGGCCAGCCTGCTCCCGCTGGCGCTGCCGCTGCTGGTGCCGATCGCGGTGCTCTTCATCCCGGTGGCCGACCTGGTGCTGGCCGTCGTCCGGCGCACCCGGCGCGGTCGGTCCCCGTTCTCGCCGGACAAGATGCACCTGCACCACCGGCTGCTGTCCATCGGGCACTCGCACCGCCGGGCCGTACTGATCATGTACTTCTGGGCGGCCCTGCTCAGCTTCGGTGCCGTCGCGCTGTCGATCACCGGGGGGACGGTGGAGGTGCTCGTCGTCATCGGCGCGTTGCTGGTGGTCGGCGTCGTGGTCGTGTTGAGCCCGCGGGCCCGGCGCGCGGCGATCGCCGCCCGGCAGGCCGAGGTGGCCGCTCAGCGGCAGCGCAGCCGGTCGGCCCACCCGACCCGCCGGGTGGCCCGGGCCGGTGGCCTCCCTGCGGGCGGGCCGCTCGACCCGCCGGTGGCCTCCCCGCCGATGACGTCGTCGGCCGCCTCGCCTGCGGGGGTGCGGCGGTGAGCGCCTCGTCGGGGCAGCGCACGGCCGCCCCCTGGGACCTGTCCTTCCTGCGGATCGGCGCACTGGTCGCCCTCGCGGCCACCGCCGTTGCTGCGCCCCTGGTCGGTCTGGTGCTCGGCTGGGGTGATGCGTTGGCGGTCGTGGTCGGAGCCGCGGTCGTGACCGCCTTCTTCTGCGTCTCCGGGCTGGTCGTCGCCTGGGCCGGCAAGGTCGATGACACCTGGACGCTGCCGGCCGCGCTCCTCGCCTTCGGCGTCAAGGCTCTCCTGCTCTTTCCGCTGCTCACCGGCCTCCCGCCGGACGGGTGGCTGGACCGGGTGACACTCGGCTGGACCGTGGTCGCGGGCGCGTTGCTCTGGAGCGGACTGCAACTGCGCTGGGTGTGGACGCGGCAGCTGTACTACGTCCCGCCGCCGGCTCCTCCGGAGGTGCCCGGGAACGACCGGGCGACGGACCCGGACAGGCCCCGGACACGCGACTGATAGTGTCCGGCGCGATGGCCGAGGACCCCTCCGTGCGCGGAGACGCTCGACCGCGACCTGCGCGTGCAGCTCGTCAGCCCAGCGGGGCCGACATGGGTTGGGCGGTCACCGGAACCCTGATGTCCGGGATGGCCGTGTGGGGCGGGGCCGGGTGGCTGATCGACCAGTGGCTGGACACCCGCGTGTTCTTCGCCCTGGGCGTCATCCTCGGTGTGGCAGTGGCCATCTACGTGGTGGTCAAGAAGTACGGCGCGATGGACCCGGTCCCCGGGCAGCGCGCTGGTTCGACCCCGGGCGGACGACGGAGCCAGCCGCGGGTGCAGGGACAGACGCAGAAGGGACAACGGTGACCTCCAGCGCCCTCGCGCTCAACGGCGTACTCGCTGTGGAGAGCGACCCCGGCGGCGGCTTCACGCCCCCCGGCATCGGCGAGTTCTTCCCCGAGGCGATCGCGAGCTTCTCGCTGCTCGGCGTGGAGTTCGAGATCACCCGGATCACGCTGATCCTTTGGGTGGCCACGCTCGCGATGGTCGCCTTCCTGGTGGCGACGGTGAAGAACCCGCAGATCGTGCCCGGCAAGATGCAGTTCATCGGGGAGAGCGGTTACTCCTTCGTGCGGGACGGCATCGCCCGGGACGTCATCGGGCCGAAGGGGCTGCCGTTCGCGCCCTTCCTGGCCTCGCTGTTCTTCTTCATCCTGGCGAACAACCTGATGGCGATCATCCCGCTCGCCCAGATCTCGCCGATGTCCAAGTTCGCCTTCCCGCTGGTGCTCGCGGTGATCTGCTGGCTCGTCTACATCGCGGTCGGCATCCGGAACCAGGGGGTGTGGCCCTACTTCCGGGACATCATGTTCCTGCCCGGTGTGCCCAAGCCGATGTACGTCCTGATCACGCCGCTGGAACTCCTGCAGAACTTCATCGTCCGGCCCTTCACCCTGGCCATCCGACTCTTCGCCAACATGTTCGCCGGCCACATGCTGCTGGTGACCTTCGCGCTGGGGGCGACCTACCTGCTCACGGTGGGCAACTTCTCTGCCGTCTTCGGGCCGATCTCGGCCCTGATGGCGATCGCGATGACCTTCTTCGAGCTGCTGGTCATCTTCCTGCAGGCCTACGTCTTCACCATGTTGATGGGCACCTACCTCAACGGCTCGGTCGAGCCTGCACACTGATCTCGGCCAGGGTGGCCGACCCGGTCGGTCACCCCTACGGACTGCACCACCCGCATGACCCCGCCAGCCGCCCGGTGAATGCCGGACGACGACACAGGAGGAACACCCCGCAATGATCGAGGTACTCGCAGAGCTCGAGGGCAGCATCGGTTCGGTCGGTTACGGCATCGCCACGATCGGCCCCGGCATCGGTGTGGGCCTCGTCTGGGCCGCCTACATCCAGGCCACCGCGCGTCAGCCCGAGTCCGCTGGGCTCACCCGCACCTACGCCTTCCTCGGCTTCGCCCTGGCCGAGGCGCTCGCGCTGATCGGCTTCGTCGCCCCGCTGGTCTACGGCACCTGATCCGTTCTCGTCGTCGAGTTCGGTCACTGACATCGAGACAGGGACGTTGAGAGCATGAGCATCCTGGCTGCTGCGGAGGGCGCGAACCCGCTCATCCCGCCGGTGGGCGAGATCATCATCGGCACCATCGCGTTCGCGGTGCTGGCCTTCGTGGTGATCAAGTTCGTGGCCCCCCGGTTCGAACAGGTCTTCAAGGCCCGCCGGGAGGCGATCGAGGGCGGCATCGAGCGGGCGGAGGCGATGCAGGCCGAGGCCAAGGCCTCGCTGGAGCAGTACCGCGCGCAGCTGGCCGAGGCGCGCACCGAGGCCGCACAAATCCGGGACACCGCCCGGGCCGAGGGGCAGCAGATCCTGGAGGAGCTGCGCGCCCAGGCCCAGGAGGAGTCCGCGCGGATCGTCGCCCGCGGTGAGGAGCAGCTGGCGGCCAACCGGCAGCAGGTGGTCCAGCAGCTGCGCGGGCAGATCGGCACGCTCGCGGTAGAGCTGGCCGGCCGGGTCGTCGGCGAGTCCCTGACCGACGACGCACGCCGCAGCGGCACCGTCGACCGGTTCCTGGACCAGCTCGACGGCATGTCCGCGACCACGGCGAGCGCTGACGGTCGCGGGGGCAGCTCGGCGTACGCCCCGCAGGGCGACCGCTGATGCACGCCTCCAGCCGGGCCGCCATGGACGAGGCGCGCGCGGCGCTGTCCGGGCAGACCCAGGGTGCCCCGAGCAACCGGCGCGGGGACGCCCTGATCGCCCTCGCCGACGAGCTCTTCTCGGTGGCCCATCTGCTCGAGGGCGAGCCCTCGCTGCGCCGGGCCATGTCGGACGCCTCCGTGCGGCCCGACGACCGTGCCGGACTGGCCCGTCGGCTGCTCGGCTCGCAGATCTCGCCGGCCGCGCTGACCGTCGTGGAGAGCGTGGCCCGGCAGCGGTGGTCACGTCCCCTCGACCTCGTCGAGGCCTCCGAGACCCTCGCGGTGGAGGCGGCGCTGGACGCGGCAGACGCGCGGCAGGAACTCGACGGCGTCGAGGACGAGCTGTTCCGCTTCGGCCGCATCATCGCCGGGGACGAGGACCTGCTCCGGATCCTCGGGGACCGGTCGGCGCCCCGGGAGGGGAAGACGGCACTGCTGGACCGGCTGCTCACCGGCAAGGTGAGCCCGGTGACCGAGCGGCTGGTGCGGAACTCCCTCACCAGCCCGCACGTGCACAACCCGCAGGGCGCGGTGGAGCGGCTCTCCGAGATGGCCGCGCGCCGCCGTGGCCTGTCGGTCGCCCACGTGGTGAGCGCGGTCCCGCTCACCGCCGACCAGGAAGGACGGCTCGTCGGGGTGCTCGAGCGTCTCTACGGCCGGAGCATCGGGCTGCAGGTCCAGGTCGACCCGGCCGTGCTGGGTGGGCTGGTCATCCGTGTCGGTGACGAGATCATCGACGGCAGCATCGCCCACCGACTCGAGGCCGCCGGCCGGCGGCTGGCCGGCTGAGCCGGACCGACCGCGTCAGACGCGATCACCCGGCCCGCCCCACCACCCACAGAGCAGCAGGAAGAGGACGCAGAGCCATGGCCGAGCTGACGATCTCCGCGGACGAGATCCGCAGTGCCATCCAGAACTACGTCAGTGACTACCGCCCCGACGTCTCCCGGGAGGAGGTCGGGATCGTCACCGAGTCCGGTGACGGGATCGCCCGCGTCGAGGGCCTGCCCTCGGTCATGACCAACGAGCTCCTGGAGTTCGAGGGCGGTGTGCGGGGCCTGGCGCTGAACCTCGACGTGCGCGAGGTCGGTGTCGTCATCCTGGGCGACTTCGCCGGGATCGAGGAGGGCCAGACCGTCCGGCGCACTGGCGAGGTGCTCTCCGTGCCCGTCGGCGACGGGTACCTCGGCCGGGTCGTGGACCCGCTGGGGAACGCGATCGACGGTGCCGGTCCGATCGCGACCACCGGCCGCCGCGCCCTGGAGCTCCAGGCGCCCTCCGTGGTGCAGCGGCAGTCGGTGCACGAGCCGATGCAGACCGGCATCAAGGCGATCGACGCCATGACCCCGATCGGCCGTGGCCAGCGTCAGCTGATCATCGGTGACCGGCAGACCGGCAAGTCCGCGATCGCGCTGGACACGATCATCAACCAGAAGCAGGCCTGGGCGACGGGCGACCCGCAGCAGCAGGTCCGCTGCATCTACGTGGCGGTCGGTCAGAAGGGCTCCACCATCGCGGCCACCCGGGCCGCGCTGGAGGAGGCCGGTGCGATGGAGTACACGACCATCGTCGCCGCTCCCGCCTCCGAGGCAGCCGGCTTCAAGTACATCGCCCCGTACACCGGCTCGGCCATCGGTCAGCACTGGATGTACGAGGGCAAGCATGTCCTGATCGTCTTCGACGACCTGTCCAAGCAGGCCGAGGCCTACCGCGCGGTGTCCCTGCTGCTGCGCCGCCCGCCGGGCCGCGAGGCCTACCCCGGCGACGTCTTCTACTTGCACTCCCGGCTGCTCGAGCGCTGCGCGAAGCTCTCCGACGAGCTGGGTGCGGGGTCGATGACCGGCCTGCCGCTCATCGAGACCAAGGGCAACGACGTCTCGGCGTACATCCCGACCAACGTCATCTCGATCACCGACGGCCAGATCTTCCTCGAGACGGGTCTGTTCAACTCCGGTGTCCGCCCGGCGATCAACGTCGGCGTCTCGGTGTCCCGGGTGGGTGGCTCCGCGCAGATCAAGGCGATGAAGTCGGTCGCCGGCCGGCTCCGCCTGGACCTGGCCCAGTTCCGCGAGCTCGAGGCCTTCGCCTCGTTCTCCTCGGACCTCGACGCGTCCAGCCGCGCCACCCTGGACCGTGGTCAGCGGCTGGTCGAGCTGCTCAAGCAGGGGCAGTACTCGCCGTTCCCGGTCGAGCGCGAGGTCGTGTCGCTGTGGCTGGGCACCACCGGGCGGCTGGACAAGGTGCCGGTGGCCGACGTCCGTCGCTTCGAGGCCGAGTTCCTCGAGTTCGTCGGCCGTGGCGACAACACGATCTTCGACGACATCCGCAACTCCAAGAAGCTGGGCGATGACACGGTCGGCAGCCTGGAGCGTGCGGTGGACTCCTTCCTCGACCAGTTCCGTACCGGTGAGGGCGAGTCGCTGAAGGTCAACGAGGCCGAGGTCGAGGCCATGGACGCCGGCGACCGTGGCCAGGAGACCGTCCAGGTCAAGCGGAGCCGCTGACATGGCCGGTTCCCTCCGCGCGCTGCGGCGCCGCATCCGCTCCACCCAGTCGACGAAGAAGATCTTCTCGGCCCAGGAGTTGATCGCCGGTGCCCGCATCGTGCGCGCGCAGAACCGGGTGGAGGCGTCCCAGCCCTACGCCCGGGAGATCACCCGGGTGCTGTCGGCGCTGGCCTCCTCGGCCAGCCTCGACCACCCGCTGCTCAGCGAGCGGGAGAGGCCCGACCGGGTCGCCGTCCTGGTCATCACCTCCGATCGCGGGTTCGCCGGGTCCTACAACGTCAACGTGCTGCGCCGCACCGAGGAGCTCCTGGGGCTGCTGCGCAACGAGGGCAAGGAGCCGCTGCTCTACGTCGTCGGGCGCAAGGGCGAGACCTACTACCGGTTCCGCGACCGGGACATGGTCGACACGTGGACCGGCTTCTCCGAGCAGCCCGGCTACGAGAACGCCCAGGAGGTCGGCCGCACCCTCATCGAGGCGTTCACCGCCGGGGCCGACGACGACGAGTCCGGGGCCGGCGAGGACGGCATC
Organism: Modestobacter lapidis; assembly: GCA_019779905.1. Classification (GTDB taxonomy): domain Bacteria; phylum Actinomycetota; class Actinomycetes; order Mycobacteriales; family Geodermatophilaceae; genus Modestobacter; species Modestobacter lapidis. Next base: position 96,360 of record JABAKE010000009.1, read on the forward strand.
TTCGGCGTCGACGAGCTGCACATCGTCTACACCGAGTTCCGCTCCCTGCTGTCCCAGGTGCCCGTCGCCAAGCGGATGGCGCCCCTGGAGGTCGAGGAGGTCGAGGAGTTCCGCGACGAGCGGGACGAGCAGCTGGAGGCCGAGCGCACCAGCGACGTCCCGACGTCCTACGAGTTCGAGCCGTCGGCGGAGGAGCTGCTCGACGCGCTGCTGCCGAAGTACATCACCACCCGCATCTACGCGGCGATGCTCGAGGCGGCCGCCTCGGAGTCGGCGTCGCGCCGCCGGGCGATGAAGTCGGCGTCGGACAATGCCGAGGAGCTGGCGAAGAACCTGTCCCGGCAGGCGAATGCGGCCCGCCAGGCGGAGATCACCCAGGAGATCAGCGAGATCGTCGGCGGTGCCGATGCGCTGGTCTCGTCGGGGAGCGACATCTGACCGAGCAGGCCCCGGTCGGGGCGGCACCCGCCGTCCCGACCGAGGAAACCGAACACGCGAGACCACCGAGCCCGAGGGCAGGAGAGCAACACAGATGACCGTCACCGAGGACCGTCCGAGCACTCAGGAGACCACCGGCACCGGCCGGGTCGTCCGGGTCACCGGCCCGGTCGTCGACGTCGAGTTCCCCCGCGACGCGATGCCCGAGCTGTACAACGCGCTCAAGGTCGAGGTCACCCTCGCCGAACTGGGCAAGACGCTGACCCTCGAGGTCGCCCAGCATCTGGGCGACAACGTGGTCCGCACCATCTCGATGGCCCCGACCGACGGCCTGGTCCGCGGTGCCGAGGTACGGGACACCGGCTCGGCGATCTCCGTGCCGGTCGGCGACGCCGTCACCGGCCACGTCTTCAACACTCTCGGTGAGTGCCTGGACACGCCCGGCTACGGCGAGGACGCCCTGCACTGGACGATCCACCGGCCCGCGCCGAAGTTCGACCAGCTCGAGGGCCGCACCGAGCTGCTGGAGACCGGGATCAAGGTCATCGACCTGCTGACCCCCTACGTCCGTGGCGGGAAGATCGGCCTGTTCGGTGGGGCCGGCGTCGGCAAGACCGTCCTCATCCAGGAGATGATCCGGCGCGTTGCCCAGGAGTTCGGTGGCGTGTCGGTGTTCGCCGGCGTCGGCGAGCGCACCCGTGAGGGCAACGACCTCATCACCGAGATGACCGAGTCGGGCGTCATCAACTCGACCGCGCTGGTCTTCGGGCAGATGGACGAGCCGCCGGGCACCCGACTGCGGGTGGCGCTGTCGGCGCTGACGATGGCGGAGTACTTCCGCGACGAGCAGGACCAGGACGTGCTGCTCTTCATCGACAACATCTTCCGGTTCACCCAGGCCGGCTCCGAGGTGTCCACGCTGCTGGGGCGCATGCCGTCCGCGGTGGGCTACCAGCCGACCCTCGCCGACGAGATGGGCACGCTGCAGGAGCGGATCACCTCGACCCGGGGCCGGTCCATCACCTCGCTGCAGGCGATCTACGTGCCGGCCGACGACATCACCGACCCGGCGCCGCACACCACGTTCGCCCACCTGGACGCCACGACCGTGCTCTCCCGGCCCATCTCGGAGAAGGGCATCTACCCGGCCGTCGACCCGCTGGACTCCACCAGCCGGATCCTCGATGCGCAGTACATCGGGCAGGAGCACTACGACATCGCCCGCGAGGTGCAGCGGATCCTGCAGCGCTACCAGGAGCTGCAGGACATCATCGCCATCCTCGGGATCGACGAGCTCGGTGAAGAGGACAAGGTGACCGTCAACCGTGCGCGGCGGATCGAGCGGTTCCTCTCGCAGAACATGTTCGTGGCCGAGGCGTTCACCGGGCAGCCGGGTTCCTACGTCCCGCTCTCGGAGACGCTGCAGGCGTTCAAGGCGCTCACCGTGGGGGAGTACGACCACGTTCCCGAGCAGGCCTTCTTCATGTGTGGTGGCCTCGAGGACCTCGAGCGCAACTACGACAAGCTGAAGAAGCAGTAGTAGAAGGACCTCCCTGCCCCCCACCGCTCGCACCGCTCGCGGCGGGACCCTGCAGGGAGGCCGGTTGACGGCCGGGTCCCTCTCCGGAGGGACCCGGCCGTCGGCGTCTGCGCCTCGTGCCCACGATCCTTACGGAGAGTGACGACGAGCTGGGGCGCGACACCCGGATCGGGTGGAAGATCCCTCAGCGTTCAAGGACCGGCGCAGCTGCGTCGATCATGCTCCCAGTGCATCCGGATGGCGGATGCCCCGGTGGGAGAGCGACCGTGCGCAGCAGACATCCCGTGGACGTCGGGAACAGCACCAGCCCGGCCGGCACCTCCAGTGCCTGCGTGACGGATGCGATGGACTGGAGCTGGCCGCCCTACGCGCCGATCGAGCTCGCCGCGGAGCCCTTCGACACCCCCGACTGGGCGCCGGCGTCCGTGGTCCGGTACCCGGCGATCCGGGTCGGCCGCTGGACCGTGCTGTACCGGCGCGCGGCCTGAGCAAGGAGCCCGCTGCCCCCCACCGCTCGCAAGCTCGCGGCGGGACCCTGCACCGGGGCCCGCCCACACAGGGTTGCCAGCGAGGACACCCCGTGCCCCGGCTAGAGTGGGCACCGACCCGTCGCCGCGTCCATCCGGACCGGCGGCCCAGCACCCGCCGGTCCAGCACCGCCGGCCCGGTGGACCCCGAGGAGTGTCGTGGCGACCCTGCAGGTCGAGCTCGTGGCCGTGGAGCGGATGATCTGGTCCGGCGAGGCCACCATGGTCATCGCCCGGACGACCGAGGGCGAGCTCGGGGTTCTGCCCGGCCATGCCCCGCTGCTGGGCGAACTCGCGCCCGGTGGCGTGGTGCGCATCCGCCCGGAGTCGGGTGAGGACCTCATCGTCGCCGCGCACGGCGGATTCCTCTCGGTGACCGAGAAGGGCGTCTCGATCCTTGCCGAGACGGCCGAGATCTCCAGCGAGATCGACGTCGAGCGGGCCCGCGAGGCGCTCCGCCGTGCCGAAGGCGACGGCGACGACCCGGACGCCCAGGCCGCTGCCCGCCGGGCCCAGTCCCGCCTCCGGGCCGCCGGTCAGGACGCCTGAGCCCCGTTCGGCCGCGCTGCCGCCGAGGGCCCGCCGATGACCACCGCGATCCTGGTGCTCGTCGGGTTGCTGGTGGTCGGCCTCGTGGCGGCCTTCCTCCTGCGCCGGAGGTTCCTGCTCTCCGGGCTGGGCGCGGTCACCATGTGGCTGCGGCCGGCCGGTGCACCGCGGTGGTCCGTGGGCGTCGCGTGGTACTCCGGCGACATGCTGCTGTGGTACCGCGGGCTGTCCCTGTCGGTCCGCCCCAACCAGCGGCTGTGCCGGTCGGAGTTCCAGGTCGACGCCCGGCGGCGGCCGACCCCCGGTGACCTGTCCCTACCGGCCGAGAGCGTCGTCCTGACCTGCCGGACCGGCGCCGGCCCGCACGACCTGGCCATGGATTCCTCGACGGTGACCGGGTTCCTGTCCTGGATCGAGTCGGCTCCGCCGGTCGACCGCTGAAGGACCCCCTTGCCCCCCACCGCTCGCAGGCTCGCGGCGGTTGGAGGACCCCGTCCTCCTCACCCCTCGCAAGCTCGGGGCGAGCCTCGGGACGGGGCCTGAGGGGCCGTTCCAGACTGACGCTGGGTTCGCGTCAGTCGCTTGGACGAGCGGCGCGCTGGGCGTGCACGCCGCTGTGGGCGCCGGGCTCCCACAGGACGTCGCCGTCGGGGTTGGCCGTCCGGGCCAGGATGAACAGCAGGTCCGAGAGCCGGTTGAGGTAGCGGGCGGTCTCGGGGTTGGTCCGGGGCGCGTCGACGGTCAGCAGGGCCCACACGCTGCGCTCGGCCCGGCGGGCGACCGTCCGGGCCTGGTGCAGCAGCGCCGCCAGGGGCGTGCCGCCGGGCAGCACGAAGGACGTCAGGGCCGGCAACGGCTCGTTGGCGGCGTCGCACGCCGCCTCCAGCCGCTGGGTGTACTCGGGGGTGATCCGCAGCGGCGGATGGGCCGGCTGCTCGGTCACCGGGGTGGACAGGTCGGCCCCGACGTCGAAGAGGTCGTTCTGCACGCTGCGCAGCAGGTCGGCCAGCTCGGGGGCAGGGCTCCCGAGCGCCACCGCGAGGCCCAGCACGCTGTTGGTCTCGTCGACGTCGGCGTAGGCGACCAGGCGCGGATCGGTCTTGGTCACCCGGCTCATGTCCCCGAGGTGCGTCTCGCCGGCGTCCCCGGCCCTGGTGTAGATGCGCGTCAAGCGGACCGTCATGGGCCGAGCCTAGAAGAGGGACCCGGCTCCCCACCCCCCGCACGCTCGCGGTGGGACCCCGCGGCGCGGCCACCGTAGGGTGGGCTGGTGGACTGCTTCTCGGTGACCGGTGGGACGTCGCTGCAGGGGCGCGTCAGGGTCACCGGGGCGAAGAACAGCGCGCTCAAGCTGATGGCCGCCGCGCTGCTCGCGTCCGGACGGACCACCCTCGAGGAGGTCCCCGACATCCTCGACGTCGAGATCATGAGCGAGGTGCTGCGCCGCCTGGGCTGTGGCGTGACCTTCGACCGCTACCCGGCCGGCAGCGGTGGCGGCGGCCGGGTGCACATCGACGTCCCCGAGCAGCCCTCCAGCGAGACCGACTACGACCTCGTCCGCAGGATGCGGGCCTCGATCAGCGTGCTGGGCCCGCTGGTCGCCCGCTGCGGGACGGCGAAGGTGGCGCTCCCCGGCGGTGACGCGATCGGTTCCCGTGGCCTGGACATGCACATCGCCGGCCTCGAGCGGCTGGGTGCCACGGTGGTGAACGAGCACGGCTTCCTGATCGCGACCGCCCCCAAGCTGGTGGGCACCTCGATCTGGCTGGACTTCCCCTCGGTCGGTGCCACCGAGAACCTGGTGATGGCCGCGGTGCTGGCCGAGGGCACCACCATCGTGGACAACGCGGCCCGCGAGCCCGAGATCAGCGACCTCTGCCGGATGCTGACCGCGATGGGCGCCGAGATCGAGGGCGCAGGCACCTCCACCATCACCGTCCAGGGCGTGGCCGGGCTGCAGCCGGTGGCCTACACCACCGTCCCCGACCGGATCGTGGCCGGGACGTGGGCGATCGGGGCGGTGATGACGCGCGGGGACGTCGTCATCGAGCGTGCGATCGCCGACCACCTCACCGTGCCGATGGAGAAGCTGGTCAGCGCGGGCGCGACGGTGGAAGTGGTCCCCGACGGGGTGCGGGTCGCGATGACCGATCGGCCGCGCGGTGTCGACGTCGTCACGCTGCCCTTTCCCGGGTTCCCGACCGACCTGCAGCCGATGGCGGTCGCGCTGGCCGCGGTGTCCACCGGCACGGCCCTGATCACCGAGAACGTCTTCGAGGGCCGGTTCATGTTCGTCAACGAGCTGGTCCGGCTGGGTGCCGACGTGCGCATCGACGGGCACCACGCCGTCGTCCGCGGGCGGGAGCGGCTGTCGAGCGCGCCGGTGCTGGCCACCGACATCCGCGCCGGTGCCGGCCTCGTGCTGGCCGGACTGCTGTCCGACGGTGTCACCGAGGTGCAGGACGTCCGGCACATCGATCGCGGCTATCCCGACTTCGTCGAGCAGCTGCGCGGCGTGGGCGTGTCGATCGAACGCAGCGACCGCGCCGACTGACGTCCCTCCTTCAGCTGCCCCGGAACGACAGCGCCAGCTCGCGGGCACGCTCGGCGTCCTCGGAGAACACCAGCACGTCGGTCCGGTGGGGCGCCGGCTGGCGGAGGGTGGAGCGGATCCCGGCATCGGAGAGCACCGCGCGCAGGGCCAGCGCCGATTCCCGGCGGGTGACCGTCGCGACCGGCGTCAGCAGGCCGTCGGTCGCGGACTTGTCGCGGTTGCTGCCGCCCGATCTTCCCGAATCGAACGCCCAGCGCAGGAACAGCGCGATCACCGCGACCATGACCGCGGCGATGACCGGCCCGACGGCGTAGTGCAGGCTTCCGGCGTCGATCGGCACCCGGACCTCCCCGGTCGGCTCGCGGCGCACCGGCACGGGATCCCGCGCCGTGTCGAGTGTGCCACCGCCCGGTCGGCCGGCGGAGGTGTCCCGGCGCCGAGCGCCGGGAGCGTCCGCGCCCGTTGCCGGGGAGCGCGGCGGCGTGATGGAGTCCGGGGATGGACGAGACCCCCGGCGCGCCCCGGGTCGAACGCGACGGCGACACGGTCCGGATCACCATGGCCCGCGGGCCCAAGCGCAACGCCCTCTCCCGCGAGCACCTGACCCAACTGCTCGCCGCGGTCACCGCGGCGGGCGAGAGCGATGCGACCGGGATCGTGCTCGGTGGCGAGGGGCCGGTCTTCAGCGCCGGCCACGACTTCGCCGACGTCGCAGGCCGGCCGGTGGCCGAGGTGCGCAGCCTGCTGCTGCTGTGCACCGAGCTGATGGAGACCCTGCAGTCCGTTCCCCAGGTCGTGGTGGCACGGGTGCACGCGCTGGCCACCGCGGCCGGCTGCCAGCTGGTGGCCTCCTGCGACCTGGCCGTGGCGGCGGAGTCGGCCGGCTTCGCCGCCCCGGGCGGCAAGGGTGGCTGGTTCTGCCACACGCCGATGGTGGCCATCGCCCGCAACGTCGGGCGCAAGCGCGCGATGGAGCTGGCGCTGACCGGTGACGTCATCGATGCCCGGACGGCGCTGGACTGGGGGCTGGTCAACCGGGTGGTGCCCGGCGACCAGCTGGATGCCGCCGTCGACGATCTGCTGGCCCGGGCCACCCGCGGCTCGCGGGCGAGCAAGGCGTGGGGCAAGCAGACCATGTACGCCCAGCTGGACCGGCCCGAGCGCGATGCCTACGGCGTCGCCGTCGAGGTGATGGCCGCGGCCAGCCAGCTGGACGGCGCCCGCGAGGGGATGAGCGCGTTCCTGGGCAAGCGCCACCCGGTCTGGACCGATTAAGGACCCCCTGCCCCCACCGCTCGCAAGCTCGCGCCGGGTCCCTGCGGGGGGCCTGCGGGTGAGACAGCGCACACCGGGATGGTCCAGGTGGCGCCTCGCATTGTCCTTCATGTGCAGAACCTGTGGGGCCTCACCCGGTGCCTGGTCGTGGACCTCGGGCGCGTGACGGCCGGCCGCTGAGCGCGGTCGCCGCCCACCGTCCCGACCTCCACACCCCGCCCGGAAGGCACCCCTCGTGTTCGCTCGTCTCCGCCGCACCCCCTTCGCGGTGCAGGTCCTCCTCGCCCTCCTGCTGGGCATCGGCCTCGGGCTGGTCGCCCGCGAGATGGGGCCCGTCGCCGACGGCACCCCCAACTGGCTGACCAGCACCCTGCAGACCATCGGCAGCACTTTCGTCGCGCTGCTGCGGGTGATCGTCGTCCCGCTGATCGTCACCGCGATCATCGTCAGCATCGCCAACCTCGAGCAGGTCTCCAACGCCGCGCGGCTGGCCGGGCAGACGCTGCTGTGGTTCGCCATCACCGCGCTGATCGCCGTCGGCATCGGGATCGGGCTGGGCCTGCTCACCGAGCCCGGCCGCAACAGCTCCGTGGACGCCACCGCGGCCGACGTGCCGGAGACCACCGGCTCCTGGTGGGACTTCCTGCTGGGCCTGGTCCCGGCGAACTTCCTCGGCCTAAACACCTCCGCGGACGGGGCGTCGTTCAACGTGCTGCAGCTCATCGTGATCGCCGTCGCGATCGGGATCGCCGCGCTCAAGGTCGGCGAGGCCGCCGAGCCCTTCCTGTCCTTCACCCGGTCGGTGCTGGCCATCGTGCAGAAGGTGCTGTGGTGGGTCATCCTGCTGGCCCCGATCGGCACCCTGGGGCTGATCGGCAACGCGGTCGCGAGCTACGGCTGGGAGTCCCTGGGCTCGCTGGGGGTCTTCGCCGGTGCCGTCTACGCAGGCCTCGCGCTGGTGCTGTTCGTCGTCTACCCGGTACTGCTCCGCCTGCACGGGCTCTCCCCGCTGCGCTTCTTCGCCGGCGCCTGGCCGGCGATCCAGCTCGCCTTCGTGTCCCGGTCCTCGATCGGCACGCTCCCGGTGACCGAGCGGGTGACCGAGCAGAACCTGGGCGTCCCCCGGTCCTACGCATCGTTCGCCGTGCCGCTGGGCGCGACGACGAAGATGGACGGCTGCGCGGCGATCTACCCGGCGCTCGCGGCGATCTTCGTGGCGCAGTTCTTCGGCATCGACCTCGGGCTCACCGACTACCTGCTCATCGCGCTCGTCTCCGTGGTGGGCTCCGCCGCCACCGCGGGGGTCACCGGTGCGGTGGTCATGCTGACCCTCACGCTGTCCACCCTGGGCCTGCCGCTGGCCGGGGTCGGCCTGCTGCTGGCCATCGACCCGATCCTGGACATGGGCCGGACGGCGACCAACGTGGCCGGTCAGGCGCTGGTGCCCACGATCGTGGCCAAGCGGGAGGGCATCCTGGACCTCGAGCGCTACCGCTCGACGTCGACCATCGATCCGATGGCGCCGGTCGAGCGCGCCGGGGTCACCGAGGGCGTGGACGGCGACCTCCGGCGGCAGCCCGCCACCGTCTGACCGGTTCCGGGCGGGTTCAGCCGATGAGGTCGTCGCAGCCCGACTCGTGCGGCAGCAGCGGCCGGAAGGTCACCGCCCAGCGCGCGCCGTCGTCGGTCACCCAGGGGGTGGCGCTGGTGGCCGCCTGGGCCGCGGAGGCCACGGCCTGCGCCTGTTCCCCGGTCGCGGTCACGCAGCTGAGGTCGGGCAGCGGGCCCACCGGTTCGCCGGGCAGGTCCGGGCCCGGCCACGGCATCTCCGGGTGGACCAGGTCGGGTTCGTTCCCGTCGCCGGTCGCCGTCCAGGGGCGGACCACGGCGGCCACCGCCTCGGGCCGGTAGGAGCGGACGGGGGAGACGGCGTCCGGGCCCAGGGTGCCGGGGAGGTCGGTCAGCGCGTCGAGGAAACCGCGCAGCTCCGCCCGGGCGGCGATCTGCTCGTCGGACAGCCCGCTGCCACCGGGGTCGAGGCCGCCGACCTCGGTCAGCCCGTAGACCTCCCGCACCGCGGTGTCGGTGGCGGTGGCCAGGGTGAACCGGGTGCTGGGCACGTCCGCGAGGGGTGGCGTGCCCAGGTCGCCGGTCTCGGTCACGCCGGCGGCCCGGGCCCGCTCGACCAGGGTGTGCACCGCCTGCCGGTCGATCTCCTGCACCTGCACGTTGGGCCAGGCCGGGCCCGGGTAGATCGCCGGCACGGGCCCCTCGGTGATGACCCGGCCGTCGGCGTAGACGCTGACGAGTGGGAGCCGGGCGGCCAGCATCTCCGGGGTGACGAAGCCGCCGGTGTAGGACACCTGGAGGACCAGTTCGTCCGGTGCGCCGGGCAGGCCGGGGGTGACGGCGTCCGGCGGCGAGCCCCCGGCGTCCTGGGCGGCGCAGGCGCCGAGCAGCAGGAGCAGGCCGAGGGCGGCCGCGGAGCGGGCAGTGCGCGCGCGGGTCATCCCGGAAGGACGACGTGGGGCCCGGGGAGGTTCCCGGGGCACCCGGTAGCGTCGTCGTCCGTGCGTCTGGTCATCGCCCGCTGCTCCGTCGACTACATCGGTCGGCTCACGGCTCATCTCCCCTCCGCCCTCCGGCTGCTGCTGGTCAAGGCCGACGGCTCGGTCTCGGTGCACGCCGACGACCGCGCCTACAAGCCGCTGAACTGGATGACGCCGCCGTGCACCCTGAAGGACGAGCTGGTGGACGGCGCGGGGACGTGGACGGTCACCAACAAGGCCGGTGAGCAGCTGGTGATCACCATCGAGTCGGTCGAGCACGACTCGAAACACGAGCTGGGCGTCGACCCCGGTCTGCAGAAGGACGGCGTGGAGGCCGAGTTGCAGCGGCTGCTCGCGTTGCACGTGGAGACCTTCGGCGCCGGCTGGTCGCTGGTCCGCCGCGAGTACCCGACCGCGATCGGCCCGGTCGACCTGCTCTGCCGGGACGCCGGCGGCGCGGTGGTCGCGGTGGAGATCAAGCGGCGCGGTGAGATCGACGGCGTCGAACAGCTCACCCGCTACCTGGAGCTGCTCAACCGCGACCCGCTGCTGGCGCCGGTGAAGGGTGTCTTCGCCGCGCAGGAGATCAAGCCGCAGGCCCGGGTGCTGGCCACCGACCGGGGGATCGACTGCGTGACGGTCGACTACGCCGTCCTCAAGGGCACCGACGACCCCTCTGCGCGGCTGTTCTAGCCGGAGTGGATCCGCCGCGGTCACGCCGACGGATCCACACCGCCCGGGCGGTGGGAGACTGCCGGGGTGCCCAGGGAACTGAACGAGGTCGGCGTCGTCGGGCTGGGCACCATGGGCGCCGGCATCGCCGAGGTGTTCGCCCGCGCGGGGTTGTCGGTCACCGCCGTGGACGTCGACGACGCCGCGGTGCGACGCGGTCGGGAGCACGTCGATGGCTCGACCGGGCGGGCGGTCTCCCGGGGCAGGCTCGACCCGGCCGACCGGGACGCCGTCCTCTCCCGGATCCGCTTCACCACCGGCATGGACGACCTCGCCGCCGCCGAGCTGGTCGTGGAGGCGGTGCCGGAGCGGAGGGAGCTCAAGACCGGGGTGCTGTCCGCGCTGGACCGGATCTGCCCGCCGGACACCATCCTGGCCACCAACACCTCGAGCCTGTCGGTCACCGAACTGGCGGTCACCACCGGCCGCCCCGGCGCGGTCATCGGGATGCACTTCTTCAATCCGGCGCCGGTGATGAAGCTCGTCGAGGTCGTGCGGACCGTCGTCACCGAGCCCTCCGTGGTCGAGGACGTCGAGGCGCTGGCCACCCGGCTGGGCAAGGTCCCCGTCGTCATCGGCGATCGGGCCGGGTTCGTCGCCAACGCGCTGCTCTTCGGCTACCTCAACCACGCCGTGGCGATGTACGACAGCGGGTCGGCCGGCCGCGAGGACATCGACACCGCGATGCGGCTGGGCTGCGGGCTGCCGATGGGGCCGTTCGCCCTGCTGGACCTGATCGGCATCGACACCGCCGTCGAGGTGCTGGACACGATGTACCGGCAGTCGAGCGATCGGCTGCACGCTCCCAGCCCGCTCCTCACCCAGCTCGCCGCCGCCGGGATGCTGGGCCGCAAGACCGGTCGCGGCTTCTACACCTACGCCGCCCCCCACTCCGCCGAGGTCGTACCGGACGCGCAGACCCCGGCGCCGGGCGGCACCGCCGAGGGAGCCCGGCCGGTGCGGTCGGTCGGCGTCGTCGGATCCGCGGGGTGCGCGAGTGGGACCGACCGCCTGACCGCCGCCGTCGAGGCGGCCGGTCTGCCGGTCACCTCCGTGATCGCCTTCCTCGGGGAACCGGCGCCGCCGTCGGGCCCGGGCGACGCCGAGCTGCGGCTGCGCTGGACGGGGCCGCTGGAGGACCTGGCGCAGGCCGACCTGGTGCTGGTGAGCGCGGACGCGCGTCCGGAGGGCATCGGGGCGGTGTTCGCGGCGCTCGGCGAGCTCACCCGGCCCGGGACGGTGCTGGTGGCCACCGGCCGTGGCCCGGTCGTCGACCTCGCGGTCGCCAGCGGGCGCCCCTCCGATGTCGTCGGGCTGCACGTGGCGGGCCCGGACCTGCGCCTGGCCGAGGTGGTCAGCTCGGTCGTGACCGCACCGGAAGCTGCTGCCACGGTGCGGGCACTGTGCGCCCGGCTCGGTGCCCACGCCGTCGCCTGCGCCGACCGGGCCGGGTTCGTCGTCGACGCGCTGCTGTTCCCCTACCTCAACGACGCGGTGCGCATGATCGAGGCGCGCTACGCCGGTGCCGACGACATCGATGCGGCGATGACCCTGGGCTGCGGCTATCCGACCGGGCCGGTCGCGCTGCTGGACGAGATCGGCCTGGACGTCGCGTTGGCGGCCCAGCAGCGGCTGTACGCCGAATCCCGGGAGCCGGGCCTCGCCCCGGCGCCGCTGTTGCAGCAGCTGGTCACCGCCGGCCACCTCGGGCGCCGGACGGGTCGCGGGTTCCGCGACCATCCCGCCCGCTGAGCCGGTGCCGCGTCGAGGAAGGCCGCGCCGCGGGCCGGATCGGGCCAGGCCCGGCCGGCCCGGCGGCGGAGCGCTGCCGGACCGGCGGCAACCGGTCGAGGAGGCCGGTGACGGGGACTGGGCGGTGCGCCCGGTCACCGGGGCCGGCAGCGACAAGACCTACCGGTGCCCGGGTTGTGATCAGGAGATCCGGCCGCGGACGCCGCACCTGGTGAGCTGGCCGGCCTACGCCCGCGACTCCGACCTCGATCCCTGGGACACCGACTCGGCGGCCGACCTGCGCCGGCACTGGCACAGCGCCTGCTGGCGGGCCCGCGACCGGCGGCACCGCTGAGCACGGCTCAGGGGACGGCGACCGCGTAGACGACCACGTTGTCCCGGTAGCTGCGGCGGCCGGGGTCGAAGGTCCCGCCGCAGGTGATGAGCCGCAGCTCCGGGCCCGTGGTCGGCCCGTAGACCTCCGCGGTGGCGAAGTCGGCCTTCGGGTACTGCGCCACCCGGGTGACCCGGAACCCGACGTCCCGGCCGTCGCTGCGGGTCACCTGCACCGTGTCGCCGACGGTGAGCTCCTCCAGCCGGAAGAACACCGCCGGACCGGTGCGGGAGTCGACGTGTCCGGCGATCACCGCCGGCCCCACGTCGCCGGGCACCGGCCCGGCGGCGAACCAGCCGGCCCGGTCGAAGTCGGCGGGCGGGACCAGGGCGCCGGCGTCGTCGACACCCAGATCGGCCAGGCTGCTCTCCACGGAGATCGCCGGGATGCTGACCCGGACCGGTGTCGCGCCCGCCGGGGCAGTCGGGCCACGCAGCAGCACCGGCGCCGGAGGTGAGCCCGGGGTGCTCGCCACAGCAGGCAGGCCGGGAGCGCCCGGGGACGTCAGCGCGAGCGTCCCCGCGGAGATCGCGACCGCGGCGAGCCCCCAGCGCATCCGGGTCAGCGCCCGGCTGGGACGGAGGGTGTGTCTGCCCATCGGCGGGTCAGGAGGCGGCGTGCCGGGGTGCCCGGTCCCGGTCGGGCCGGCGCAGCAGGGCGGTGAGCAGCAGTCCGAGGGCAGCGAGCGCGGCGACCGCCGGCCCGACCATGGCCCACGGGTCGGTGCCGCCCGCGGTGCCGCCGGCTCCGGTCTCGACGCCCCCGGTGGGGACGACGCCCGGGCCGGCGGCGTCCAGCACGCTCTGGACGGTGATCCCGCCGCCGCTGCGGTCGAGCACCAGCACCGTGTGGACCGACCCGGCGGGCAGCTCGACGGGCAGGTCGACCGGCGCGCCGGAGCCGGCGACGGTGAGCGTGCCGGCGCCGCCGGGGACGTCGACGTAGTCGGTGCTGGCACCGAACTCCAACCCGGTGGCCAGGGCGGCCGATCCGGCCAGGGAGAGATCGAGCGGGGACGCCGAGGCCGCCGCGTTGATCACCCGGGCACGGGCCTGGCCGGCCGGCGGCAGCGTGAGGTCGTCGCTGAGCACGGCGAAACGCAGATCGGCGAAGTAGCCCACCCCGGCGATGGTCACTGCCCGGCCCGGCTCCACCGTGACGGTGGTGGCCAGGGCCGGTGGGCCGGCCGGGTCGGCGCCGGCGTTCCGGGCGCTGACGGTGTAGGTGCCCGCCGGAACCGGCTGGTACGGGGAGACGTCACCGTAGGTGACCGCCGGGAGGACCACCTGGGTGCCGGGCGTGGACACGGAGTCGATGTAGGCGTCGACGGCCGGGGTGTCCGGGGAGAGGTGCGCCATCCGCACCAGCCCCTCGGCCGGTGTGGCATCGCCGGCTGCGGCGTCCCCCGGGGCCGCGGCCGCCGGCGCGAGCCCGAACGCCGCCAGTCCCGCCACGAGGAGGGAGAGCAGGAACGCTCGGGTCGACGGGGTCATCGGGCTTCCTCCAGGGTCGCGGGCGTGCGGTCGGCCGCGGCAGGCAGCTGCGCCTCATCTTCCCCCAGTGCGGGCGACGGCACCGTCCGGATCGGGAGACCAACGGTAGGTGACGAGCACACCCTGGTCGACGCGGCGGACGGTGTCCGGTGCGTAGGGCTCTCGCTGGGCGTCCACCCAGGCCAGCAGGCGGTCGGCGCGGCGGGGATCATCGGCCAGGACGGTGCCCCCGATCCCGGTGATGACGGCGGAGCGGACGAGGGTGCGGCCCTCCTCGCCGGGCACGACCGGCAGGCTGTCCAGAGCCACGCCGAACCGCGCGCCGATCCCGGCCAGCAGTGACAGCAGCCGCGGGTCGACCGCGCCGGAGGACAGCACGTCGGCCACCGGACCGGGGGCCGCGGTCTGCGGGTTGGCCAGCAGGGCGCGGGCCAGCGCGCGCCGCCGCTCGACCGCCGCAGGGTCCGGCGGAGCCGGGTCCGGGTGGACCACGGACAGCGCGGGGAGGCCGTCCGCGGGGTCGAAGCGGGCCACCGCGGCGCCGTCGACCGGGGAATCGCCGGACTCCACCCGCAGCTCCGTCGTCCCCGGGGCGGTGGCCGCGAGCTGCACGTCCGTCGCGACGCCCACCCGGGAGGGGGCCGCGCCGGCGTGCACCAGCTCGGCGCGCAGCGTCGCATCGGCGGACACCCGTCCATCCGGGGGCAGCTGGTCCTGCACCCAGGCCACCAGCTGCCGGTGCGCGGCGGCACCCAGATCGCTGCGCGGTGCCGCCGCGAGGAGGAGAACCGTGACGGCCGCCGTGGCCCCGACCGTGGACACCGCGACCAGCCGCACGGTCCGCCGTCGGCCCGGGTGCCCGACGACCGCGGCCCCGACGACGTGCTCCAGCGCAGCGGCCAGCAGCAGCGCCGCCACCGGGAGGCAGAGCAGCAGCGCGGGCAGCCGGCCCCACGGCGGAGCCACCGCCAGCAGCGTGGTGGCGGCCAGCGCGACCGCCGGGGTGCGCAGCGGTGGCAGCACCACGACCGTCAGCAGCGCGACGGCCAGCAGCGCCGCGGTGACCAGAAGGAGGTCCGGCAGTCCGGCCGCCCAGCGGCCCGGGGCCTGCGGCTGGGAATCCCACCTGGCGACGAGCAGTCGCACGGCGACGGTGGCCGCGGCCAGCCCCGTGCCGACGGCGAGCCGGCGGGTCGCGGGTCCGCGGCCGAGCAGCTCACCGGTGGCGACGGCCGCGGCCAGCCCGGCCGTTCCGAGCAGCAGCACGTCGGGGGTCAGCAGCGTGCCGAGCGCGATCGCCCCGCCGGCCACCGGCCAGGGTGCCCGCGGCGTGCGTCCGCCGACGGCCAGCCACGTGCCCAGCAGCAGCCAGGTGATGCCCAGGGCCGCCGGGGTGCTGACCGCGTGCGCCGGGACGAGGGTGGGAACGGCGCCGAAGGCGAGGACGGCGACGGCACTGGCCGGCTGCCCGAGGCCGCCCCGCCGGGCCGTGCCCCAGACCAGCGCGGCCGAGGTCAGCAGCAGGACCAGCAGCAGCTCCCGGCCGGCACCGGCCAGGGTCGCGTGCCGCTCGAAGGCCCGGGTGACGGTGGCGTAGACCGCGGCGTGCACCGCGGCGAGGCCCTCGGGGGACAGCAGCGGGAGGTCGCTGGTCCCGCGGAGCAGGCCGGCGGCCGGCGCGGTGAGGGCGCCGTCGTCGGGCAGGGGGAGGCCGCGGACGGTGCGCGCGCCGGCCAGCCCGACGACGAGCAGGGCGGCCAGCGGCCAGAGCGCACCGAGGCGGCGGGACGGCGGCTGCCAGCCGGCGCGGTGCCGTGCCCGCCGGGGCGAGGGCTCAGTGCCAGGAGCGGGTGGGGCGGCGTGGGAGGTCGTCGTCCCGGGCGTGCGGTCGGGCACGGCGCAGCTCCCCCCGGCGTCCCCAGCGCCGACCTGCGTACGGCGACCGGCCGGTCCGCGTGTTCCCTGCTCGCGGAACCGGTCCCCGGGTCGGCTGCCCCCGACCCTGGCACGGGCCCGCACCGGCGGCCACTGGGAGTGCTCGACCCGGGGCGCTGCGTGCCCGGAAGGGCGGTCGTGCCCCCGGTCAGCGCGGGTTGGGGCTGGGCCGTCCCGCCGGCTGCTGCGGACCGGCGGCCGGGACCGTCGTGGTCACCGGCTGTCCGGCCGGCCGGCTGCCGGTGGCCGGGCCGGGCGTGGGGACCGGGGGCGCCTGCCGCTGGGTGGGTTGTGGCCGGAACGTCGGGTTCGGGCGCCCCGCCTGCTGGGCGGGCTGCGGCGCGAGGGGTTGTGGTGCGGCGGGCTGCTCGGCCGGCGGGGTGGCCGGTGCCGGGCCAGCGGCGGCGGGCCGGGCCGGGACCTCGTCCGCCGGCGCCTCCGGTTCCGGGGCGGGACGGGCCGGAGCCGGCGCGGAGGCGTCCGCGGCGGGCTCGCCGCGCGGAGCCGGCGCGCGGGGGACGACGGCCTCGGTGACGATCGCCTCGGTGGGCGGCGCGGCCGGCCCGGCGTCGGGGGTTGTCCCGGTGGGTGCCTTCGGCTGGTCGGATCCGGGCACGTCGCGGTCGCTGAGGTCGGGCAGCCCGCTGAGCATGGTGCGCACCTCGGCCAGGCGCCGGGTGACGTCGTCGCGGATCGCCCGGAGGGCGGCGGCCGCGGCCTCCGCCTCGCCGACCGTGCGGGCGGCGTGCTGGTCGGCGGCGGCCACGGTGCGGGTCGCGTGCTCCTCGGCCGCGGCGATCCGTTGCTGCGCCGCCGTGAGGGTGGCCGCCTCGCGCTCCTCCTCCAGCCGGGCGGTCTCGGTGCGCCGGGCGCGCTGGGCGATCTCGAAATCCTCCTCGACCTTGGCCCGGCGGGCCTGGGAGTCGGCGTCGAGCCGCGTGACACGCTCCTGGGCCTTCTGCACCAGCTCGTCGGCGCGGGCCTGCGCCTTGGTCGAGATCGCCTCGGCGTGCTGGCGCGCCTCGGCGACGAGTCGCTCGGCCTCGGCCTGGCTGGCCGCCTGCCGCTCGCCGAACGCCCGTTCCTCGCCGGCGACCCGTTCCCGCACGGCCTCGGCGTCGGCGGCTGCGGCCTGGCGCAGCTGCAGCGAGTACTCCTCGGCGGACCGGCGGATCTCCCCGGCCTCCTCCTCGGCCAGCCGGAGCATGTTGGAGATGCGCTCGCCCATGTTCTCGAACGTGGGCGCCCCGGCGCTCGCCGCGCGCCGGCGCAGCGACTCCACCTCGCCGTGCAGCGCGGAGAGCTGGCCGGCCAGGTCGGCGGACCGGGCGAGGGCGGCGTCCCGGTCGGCCAGCGCGACGTGCATGTCGGCCTCGAGCCGTTCCAGCACCTCGGCCACCTGGTCGCGGTCGTAGCCCTTCCGGACGACGTCGAAGGAGGGGCCGCCTCCACGCAGGGAGAGCATGTCGTGGTGGGCGTCGCTCATGACCCGCATCCTCGCAGAGATCCAGCGCAGGGTCAGCGTGTCCGGCGCCGCTCCCAGGACGGTGCCGGCGGCCCGCGACGCGCCGATCCGGCCGTCCCCGGGCACGGCGGGCGGACCGTCAGGGTGCGGCGGGCTGGACCAGTTCGACGAGCACGCCCCCGGCGTCCTTCGGGTGGACGAAGTTGACCCGGCTGCCGGCGGTGCCCCGGCGCGGGGCGTCGTAGAGCAGCCGGAGTCCGCGCTCGCGCAGCGTGGCGCTGACCGCCTCGACATCGGCGACCCGGAAGGCCAGTTGCTGCAGGCCAGGGCCGGAGCGGCCGATGAACTTCGCGATCGTCGACTCCGGCGTCAGCGGGGCCAGCAGCTGGATCCGGGTCTCGCCGTCCCCGACCGCCAGCATCGCCTCGTGGACGCCCTGCTCCTCGTTGACCTCCTCGTGCACCGAGGTGATGCCGAAGGCGAGTTCGTAGAAGGCGATGGCCTCGCGGAGGTCGGGCACCGCGATGCCCACGTGGTCGATCGTGGTGAACAGCTCGGAAGGCAGGCCGGTGTGCGCAGCGTCGGTCACCCTGCGCATCGTGCCGCGCCCGTCCGGGGACGGCCAGCTCTCCCGCGGCCGGACCGGGTGGGCCACATCACCGGCGGCGTCCCGGTCGGCCCGCGCGCACCTATCCTGGAGCGAGCCCGTGGCGCCCCGGCGCCGGCGCGGTGCCCTGTCGACGTGGCCGCCACCGGCGGCGGCCGAGCCCCTGGAGCCCCTGATGAGCCAGCCCGCACAGACCCGGTCCGTCATCGTCGGCGGAGCCCGCACCCCGATGGGCCGGCTGCTCGGCTCGCTCAAGGACTTCTCCGCCGCCGACCTCGGTGGCGTGGCCATCAAGGCGGCGCTGGAGCGGGCCGGGATCGCCGGCGACCAGGTCGACTACGTGATCATGGGCCACGTTCTCCAGGCCGGCGCGGGTCAGAACCCCGCCCGCCCGGCCGCGGTGGCCGGCGGCATCCCGATGTCGGTGCCGTCCTTCACGCTCAACAAGGTCTGCCTGTCCGGCATCGACGCCATCGCGCTGGCCGACCAGCTGATCCGGGCCGGGGAGTTCGACGTCGTCGTCGCCGGCGGCATGGAGTCGATGACCCAGGCGCCGCACCTGCTGGCCGGCTCCCGCACCGGGACCAGGTACGGCGACACGGCGCTGGTCGACTCGATGGCCCACGACGGCCTCACCGACACCTTCGACCAGGTCGCGATGGGCGCGCTCACCGAGCAGGCCAACTCCCGCTACGGGCTGACCCGCGAGGAGCAGGACGCCTTCGCCGCCGGCAGCCACCAGAAGGCGGCGCGGGCGGCCAAGAACGGGGTCTTCGACGAGGAGATCACCCCGGTCCTCATCCCGCAGCGCAAGGGCGACCCGATCGAGTTCCGCGAGGACGAGGGCATCCGCCCCGACACCACCGCCGAGAGCCTGGCCAGGCTCAGGCCGGCGTTCGCCGCGGACGGCACCATCACCGCTGCCTCGGCGTCGCAGATCTCCGACGGTGCCTGCGCGGTGGTGGTGATGTCCGCGGCCAGGGCCCAGGAGCTCGGCTGCACCGTGCTCGCCGAGATCGGTGCGCACGGCGTCGTCGCCGGCCCGGACGCGACCCTGCAGAGCCAGCCCTCCCGGGCGATCAAGAAGGCCTGCGAGCGGGAGGGCATCGCGCCCGAGGACCTCGACCTCGTCGAGCTCAACGAGGCGTTCGCCGCCGTCGCCATCGTCTCCACCCGCGAGCTGGGCATCGACCCGGAGAAGGTGAACCCCAACGGCGGTGCGATCGCCCTCGGTCACCCGATCGGCATGAGCGGCGCCCGGATCGTGCTGGACCTGGTCCTGGAGCTGGGCCGTCGCGGTGGCGGGATCGGTGCCGCGGCGCTGTGCGGCGGTGGTGGCCAGGGCGACGCGCTGGTCCTGCACGTGCCTGCCCGGTGACCCGCCCGGCGCCGGCCGCCGACCGGCTCGTCGCGCAGCTCCGACCCCCGCCCGGCAGGATGGCGGCGTGAACGGGACCCCGGACGCCGTCGTCGTCGGAGCCGGCCCGAACGGCCTGGCCGCCGCGCTGCGCCTGGCGGCCGCCGGGCTGTCGGTGCGGGTGGTCGAGCGCGGGGAACGCGCCGGCGGCGGCCTGCGCACCGAGGAGGTGACGCTGCCCGGTTACCGGCACGACATCTGCTCCACGGTGCACCCGATGGCGGCCAGCGCCCCGTTCTTCCGCGAGTTCGACCTCGCCTCGCGGGGGGTCCGGCTGCTCCAGCCAGAGATCAACTTTGCCCATCCGCTGGACGGCGGGCGCGCAGCGCTGTCCCACCACTCGCTGGAGCAGACGGCCGCCGGGCTCGGCCGGGACGCGGCCGCCTACCGCCGGCTCTTCGGCCCGCTGCTGCGCCAGGCCGACGAGATCACCGACTTCTTCCTCACCTCGGCGTTCCGCCGGCTGCCCACCCGCGGCTTCCTCGGTGTCGCCGGGTTCGGGCTGCAGGGGCTGCCCAGTGTCGGGTGGCTGGCCCGGCGCTGCTTCGACGACGACGCGGCCCGGGCGCTGATCGCCGGGGCGGCGGCGCACGGGATGCTCAACCTGACCCGTCCGCTCACCGCGGCGCTCGGGATGTTCCTGGGGATGCTGTCGCACCACCAGGGCTGGCCGCTGATCGAGGGCGGCTCCCAGGAGCTCGCCGACGCCATGGTCACCGCCCTGGAGCAGCAGGGCGGTGAGGTCGTCACCGGGCACGAGGTCACCGACCTGCGGGAGTTCGACGGCATCCCGGCCGTGCTGCTCAACACCACGCCGTCGGCGTTCGTCGCGATGGCCGGCGACCGGGTGCACCCGGGCTACCGGCGCTGGGTGCAGCGCTACAAGCACGGCCCCGGTGTGTTCAAGATCGACTGGGCGCTGTCCGAGCCGGTGCCGTGGACCAACCCCGACGTCCGCCGGGCCGGCACGGTGCACGTCGCCGGCACGATGGAGGAGACGATCGCCGGGGAGGCCGCACCGGCGACCGGGCGGCTGTCGGAGAAGCCGTACGTGCTCGCCGTGCAGCCCACCGTGGTCGACCCGTCGCGCGCGCCGGCGGGCGGGCACGTCTTCTGGGCCTACGTGCACGTGCCGCACGGGTCGACGGCCGACATGACCGAGGCGATCGAGGCGCAGGTCGAGCGGTTCGCCCCCGGGTTCCGCGACACGGTCATCGCCCGGCACACCATGCACGCCGGGCAGATGGAGGACTGGAACCCCAACGACGTCGGCGGGGACATCTCCAACGGCGAGGCATCGCTGCGGCAGATGCTCGCCCGGCCGGTGCCCCGCTGGAACACCTACCGGACCCCGGTTCCCGGCACCTACCTGGCCGGCGCGGCCACCCCGCCGGGGCCGGCGGTGCACGGTCAGTGCGGCGACAACGCCGCCCAGGTGGCCCTGCGCGAGGTGTTCGGCGTCCGGCACGCCCCGCCGCTGCGCCCGCCGCCGCCGGCCTGTTGAAGGACCCCGTCCCTCTCACCACCTCGCAAGCTCGGCGGCGAGCCTCCGGTCGGGGCCGAGGAGAGCGCGGCGGATGACCGGCGGAGGGGGACGGGCTGCGGCGCGGTCCGGCGCGGTGGGATGATCGAGGTCATGCAGCCGAACCGCCCCGCTCGTCCCGATCCCCGCGCCCAGGCCCAGCAGGCCCGGATGGCGTCCTCGCTGGCCGGCGCGGTCGACCTCGCGGCCGTGAAGGCACGCTCCGAGGCGGCCGCCCGGGCGCAGTCCGCCCCACCCCCGACGGCGAGCGCACCGGCCGGAGTGCCCGGGGGTGTCGTCGTGGACGTCGACGAGGCGACCTTCCAGTCCGAGGTCCTCGACCGTTCCTTCCAGGTCCCGGTCGTGCTGGACCTGTGGGCCGAGTGGTGCGGTCCGTGCAAGCAGCTCTCCCCGGTGCTCGAGCGGCTGGCCACCGAGGGCGGCGGCACCTGGGTGCTGGCCAAGGTCGACGTGGACGCCAACCAGGCGCTCGCGCAGGGGCTGCGGGTGCAGGGCATCCCGGCGGTCAAGGCCGTCTGGCAGGGGCAGCTGGTCGCCGAGTTCACCGGCGCCATCCCCGAGGAGCAGGCCCGCCAGTTCATCAGCGAGCTGGTCGCGGCCACCACCGGGGGAGAGGTTCCCGACGCCGCCGAGGGCGCCCTCGAGGAACCCGAGGACCCCCGGCTGGACGCCGCCGAGGCCGCCCTCGACCAGGGTGACCTCGCCGCCGCCGAGGCGGCCTACCAGGCCATCCTCGACGCCGAGCCCGATCACCCGGTGGCCGGGCTGGCGCTGCGCCAGGTGCAGCTGTTCCGCCGCGCCGAGGAGGCGGGCCCCGACGCGCTGAACGCCGCCGACGCCGCTCCCGACGACGTGGCCGCACAGACCCGCGCGGCGGACTTCCTGCTGGGCACCGGCAACGTCGACCAGGCCTTCGAGCGGCTGCTCGCCGTGGTCCGCCGCACCAGCGGCGAGGACCGCGACATGGCCCGGAAGCACCTGGTGGAGCTGTTCGGCGTCGTCGGCGACGACGACCCCCGGGTCGGCCCGGCCCGCCGCGCGCTCACCACCGCCCTCTTCTAGGACGGTCTGCGGCCTCCCTGCGGGCCCCCACCGCGAGCTCGCGAGTGGTGGGGGGCAGGGAGGTCCTTCAACAGGCGGACGGGCCCTCGAACACCCCGGTGCGGAAGACGTCGACCAGCTGGAAACCGGTCAGTCCGCTGTCGGCGAGCACCGCGGGGTCGGTGCTGTACTCGAGCAGGAACTGCACGCTCTCGTCGGCGTCCCCGGGGGAGATCGTGATGACCTGGCTCTCGCCCCCGAGGACGAACGCGGTGAAGGCACCGGCCAGGCAGGCGGCGGAGCGGATGGCGTCCCGGCCCTGGGTCGACTCGCCGAGCTGGTCGCGCGCGGCCAGGCTGTAGGGGATCGCCACCGCGGTCAGGACGGCGTAGTCGCCGAACTCCGCGTACAGCGGGCGCGTCAGGTCGGTCTCGTCGAAGGCGACGACGTCGTCGGCGGCACAGAAGAGCAGGTCCAGATCGGGGTCCTGGCCATCGCAGCCGGGTGCCTGCCGGGAGAACGGTTCGATCGCCGGGGGCTGGAAGTCCCGGCCGAGTTCGGCGAACGCCGCCTCCCAGAATTCGGGGAGCGCCTCGGGAACGAAGATCCCAAGCGTCTCCTGGTAGGAGGCGTTGCCGCCGGCGAGCGCCTCGGCGCGGCCGGAGAACCTGTCCTGCGTGTAGGGCCGGTTCTCCCCGAACTCGTCCCGGCAGCTGGTCGGGCCTTCGTCGAAGCCCTGCTGGAAGGCCGACACCCGGTCGAAGTAGGAACCGTGCGCCTCCTGTTCCCGGGTGCTGGTGCCCACCGGGTCGCGCAGCAGCAGGTAGCCGCGGAGCACCTCGTCCAGCTCGGCCGCCCGGATCGTGTTGTGCGGCGCCTCGCCGTCGGCGACCCAGGCGGTCCAGGCGCCGGCGAAGCAGTCGGCCTGGGTCTCGATCGCGATCGACTGCGGGGTCGGGTACCCCACCCGGCCCTGGACCGCGTGGCCGAACTCGTGCGCCATGACCAGCGCGGGGATGAACCGGCCGTACTGCTCGGCGAGCTCGCGCAGGAAGGAGCGGTCGTAGGAGATGGCGTCCCCGCCCGGGTACTGGTTGCTCGGCAGGCAGTAGGCGGCGTTGTCGACGATGGACTCCGGTGGCTGGCCGCAACCGATGTGCCCGCCCGGATAGGCCGCCGGGTTCACGTCGGCCGGGTCCACCGAGTAGTAGCCGCCGGTCAGCGGGGTGAACCCGGTGCCGAAGGTGGGCTCGAACTGCTCGGCCCAGTAGGTGTTCAGGTCGGTCAGCGCATTGCGGGCGAGCCGGTCGACCTCGTCGTCGACGGCCCCGATGATGGGGAACTCCTCGATCGCGACCGCACCGACCGGCGCCGACGCCGGGCTCGCGCTCCCCGGCACCAGCACCACGGTGCAGCCGGTGAGCGTGCTGAGCACGGTGGCGCCGGCGAGGGCGGCCCCGGCCAGCAGGCGGCGGAACGAGGAGGGCATGGGCTCCCGATCGGTCGGGCCGGCGTCACCGGCAGGCCGTCCCATCGTGCCCGACCCGGGGACCGGACGCCTCGGGCCGCACCGCGACGACGGGCACCCGGCCGGGATCCGGCCGGGTGCCCGTCGTCGTACGGGTGCCCTCAGCCCGCGGTGGTCTCCGCCGGGTCGACGTCGTCGGGGGAGCCGGTGGCGTCGAGCTCCGCCGTCCGCCCGGTGGACGGTGCGGGGCCCTCGTAGACGAACCACACGGTGGCCAGCGGGGGAGCGGTCACCGTCGCGGAGAACGGCTGACCGTGCCACGTCTCGTCGACCGCGTCGATCCCGCCGAGGTTGCCGACGTCGGAGCCGCCGTACCCGCCGAAGTCGGTGTTGATGACCTCGCGCCACCGGCCGCCCCGGGGCAGGCCGACCCGGTAGTCGTGGTGCGGGGCGCCGGAGAAGTTCGCCACGCAGGCCAGCACCTGGCCGCCGGCGCCGTAGCGCAGGAAGGACAGGGTGTTGCCGGGGGCGTCGTTGGCGTCGATCCACTGGAACCCGGCCGGGTCGCTGTCGAGCGAGTACAGCGCCTCGTGCTCGCGGTAGACGGTGTTCAGGTCGCTGACCAGCGTGAGCACGCCCTGGTGGGCCGGGTCGTCCAGGTGCCACCAGTCCAGCGAGCGGCTCTCCGCCCACTCCGACAGCTGGCCGAACTCCGAGCCCATCATCAGCAGCTGCTTGCCCGGGTGCGCCCACATGAAGCCGAGGAACGCGCGCAGGTTGGCCAGCTGCTGCCAGTGGTCACCGGGCATCTTGCCCAGCAGCGACCCCTTGCCGTAGACGACCTCGTCGTGGCTGATCGGCAGCACGAAGTTCTCCGAGAAGGCGTAGACCAGGGAGAACGTCAGCTGGTTGTGGTGGTAGCTGCGGTGCACCGGCTGCTTGGCGACGTAGTCCAGCGAGTCGTGCATCCAGCCCATGTTCCACTTGAAGCCGAAGCCGAGGCCGCCGAGGTGGGTGGCCCGGGTGACGCCCGGCCAGGACGTCGACTCCTCGGCGATGGTGACCACCCCGGGGACCTCCCGGTAGACGGTGGCGTTCATCTCCTGCAGGAAGGCCACCGCCTCCAGGTTCTCCCGCCCGCCGTACACGTTCGGCGTCCACTCGCCGTCGTTGCGCGAGTAGTCCAGGTACAGCATCGAGGCGACCGCGTCGACGCGGATGCCGTCGACGTGGAACTCCTTGGCCCAGAACAGCGCGTTGGCGACCAGGAAGTTGCGCACCTCGGAGCGGCCGAAGTCGAAGACGTAGGTGCCCCAGTCCGGCTGCTCGCCCCGGCGCGGGTCGGCGTGCTCGTACAGCGCGGTGCCGTCGAAGCGGCCCAGCGCCCAGTCGTCCTTGGGGAAGTGCCCGGGCACCCAGTCGACGATGATCCCGAGCCCGGCCTGGTGGGCCCGGTCGATCAGGTAACGCAGGTCGTCGGGGGAGCCGAAGCGCGAGGTGGGCGCGTAGTACGAGGTGACCTGGTAGCCCCACGACCCGCCGAAGGGATGCTCCGCGACCGGCATGAACTCCAGGTGAGTGAACCCGGCGTCGCTGGCGTAGCCGACCAGCTCGTCGGCCAGCTCCCGGTAGCTCAGGCCCTGTCGCCAGGACCCGAGGTGCACCTCGTACACGCTCATCGGCCGCTTGTGCCACTCGCCACGGGCCCGCTCGGCCATCCACTGGTCGTCGCCCCACGCGTGCGCGGAGTCGGTGACCACGGAGGCGTTGGCCGGCGGGACCTCGGTGGCGAAGGCCATCGGGTCGGACTTGACCCGCCACTCACCGTCGGAGCCGAGGATGTGGAACCGGTAGCGGCTGCCGACCTGGACGCCGGGGATGAAGATCTCCCAGACGCCCGAGGAGCCCAGCGACCGCAGCGGGTAGGCGCGGGCCTCCCAGTAGTCGAAGTCGCCGGTGACCTTCACGCCCCGGGCGTTGGGCGCCCAGACCGCGAACGAGACGCCGTCGACCCGCCCACCGGGGGTGTCGTAGCCTCGGACGTGGGCGCCGAGCACCGTCCACAGCTGCTCGTGCCGGCCCTCGCGGAGGAGGTGCTGGTCGAGCTGGCCGAGCGTGGGCAGCCACCGGTACGGGTCATCGACCAGGTAGGCGTCGGTACCGCCCGCGGCGTTCGGGTAGGTGACCTCGACCCGGTAGTCGCCGGGCTGCTGCGGCAGCCGGGCCTCGTAGATGCCGCCGCCGTGCAGCCGGTCGGCCTCGTAGCGGGACCCGTCCTGGTCGACGACGGTCACCGCGACGGCATCGGGGCGCAGCGTGCGCACGGCCCAGCCCTCGGGGAGCTGATGGGTGCCCAGGACGCCGTGCGGGTTGTACGACCAGCCCTCGACGACCGCGCGCAGCTCCTCCTCCGACGCCTCCCGCCCGGCGGACGTGGCCGTGGCGGCGGCAGCGGATGGCGCGGGCGTCGGGTCGGTGGCGGCTGGGGTGCCCGGTGCTGCTGGCGGGGCGTAGCCGCCCTCGATCGCGCGGGTCGGAGTGCCCGGCCCGACGGCGGCCGGTTCGGCCAGGGCCGGCTCGGCCCCGGCCGTGCCGGGCGGCACGGTGGAGGTCGCAGTGGAGGTCACGGTGGAGGGCGCGGTGCCGGACGACGCGGGTCGGCCCGACGTCGGCGCGGCAGCGTCGCTGGGCGCCGCCGGACCGGTGTCGGTGCGGCCGACATCACCGGGCTCGGACGCCGTCTCCGCCGGGGAACTGCCGCCGGTGCCGGCCTGCCCTCCGTCGTCGGGCACCTGCGGCTCGTTCGGCTCGGCCGGGTCGGGGCTGGGCGGCTCCGGCTGGGGGGCCGCGGGCGCCGACGGGTTGCCCGGTTCGGCGATCGGGGCCGGGGCGACGACCGGGGTGGCGGTCACCTTCCGGGTCGCCTTCCGCGCGGTCTTCTTCGCGGTTCCGGCCGGAGCGCCGGCGCCCTCGTCCGCCGGGTTCGCGGCCGGGGCCGCCTTCTTCGCCGCCCGCTTGGCGGCCTTCCGGGCCGGCGCGGCCGGAGCCTCGCCGGCCGGATCACCCGCCACGGCATCGGCACCGGTGGTGCTGCGGGTGGCGGCCGCGCGCCTGGTCGTCGCCGCCCGCTTGGCGGCGGACTTCTTGGCCGGTGCGGGTGCGGGGGGCTCCTCGGCGGTGGCCGCGTCCGCACGGACCGACTCGGTGATCTCCTCGACCCGGCGCTGGAGCTCGGCCTTGCTGGCGGGCTCGCCGCCGGGTGTCGGGGTGGAGTCGTCGTCGATCGTCATGGTGCTCCGTCCCTCGTCGTGGTCGGTCAGTCGGTACTGGTCAGCCGGGACACCGACTGGAGCGGGATCATGAGCCAGTTCGGGCGGTTGCGCGCCTCGTAGACGCACTCGTAGACCGCCTTGTCCGCCTCGAACGCCCGCAGCAGCGGGGAGTCGGCGTCCAGTTCGGCGCCCCCGCCGACGGTGTACCCCGCCCGGAAGGCCTGCCGGTTGCGGTCGGCCCACTCCTGGGCCCGATAGACACGCTGCGGGTCGCCGGGCTGCTCGACCAGCATGTGGCGGGCGGCGTAGTCGAAGGAGCGCAGCATGCCCGCCACGTCGCGGAGCGGGGTGTCCAGTTCCCGGCGGGCGGCCAGCGGGCGAGCCGGTTCGCCCTCGAAGTCGAGCACGATCCAGCCGGTGGTCGTGCGCAGCACCTGCCCGAGGTGGAGGTCACCGTGCACCCGCTGGCGGACGACCGGTTCCCGCGCCGCCGCGGCCGCGGAGTACAGCGCCCGCAGGCCGTCGGCATGCTCGGCGAGGTCGGGGACGACCTTCAGCGCGGCGTCCAGCCGGGCACCCATCTGCTCGGTGACCGTCCCGTACCAGCCCTCGTCGGCGGGCTCGGTGGGCAGTACCCGGGCGAGGTCGGCGTGGACCGAGGCGGTCGCCTCACCCAGCCGCTCGCTCTCCCCGGCGAAGTCGCCGCCCACCTCGTCGGCGTGCAGGTCGCCCTCGGCGTACAGGTCTCGCACGCTCGAGGTCGCCAGCCGCCACCCGTCGCTGGCGTTGGGCACGAAGCCCTGCAGCATCGCCACCGTGGCCCGCTCCCGGGCCGGGTCGGCGTCGTCGATCTCGATGTGCCCCAGCAGCGGCGCGATGTGCGGGTTCTCCGCGGTGCGCAGCGCGGCGTGCACCTCGACGTCGGGGTTGAGGCCGGGCTCCAGCCGCCGGAACAGCTTGAGGATGGCGGTCTCGCCGTACACCAGGGACGTGTTGCTCTGCTCGGTGGAGATCACGTCGCCGGGCACGCCCTCGGGGATGTCGGCGCCCCCCGCCGGGTGGAAGTGCATCGGGCCGACGGTCGAGGCGGCCACCAGGTGGGTCAGCCACGGCATGGTCGACTCGCGGTCGCGCATCGCGTCGTAGGCGTAGTTCGCACCGTGCGCGCCGGAGATCGCCCCGACGAAGGCGCCGGAGAGCTCCTCGGCGGGGGAGTCACGCCACGACAGCGGCACCAGGTAGGTGTCCGTGGCGCCGTCGGTGTAGCTCACCCGGACCCGGTGCACGGTGAGCGCGGGGTCGGACTGGTCGAGGAAGAAGCCCTCCTCGGTGACACCGGCCCACTCGCGGCCCTTGCCCCCGAACCAGCGCTGGTGCGGCATCCAGTCGGCGAGCATGTCCGTCAGTGCGCTCATGAGACCTCCTCGCCGGCGCTCGTCGGCCGCATCCGCGTCGCCGCTGTGCTCATGGACGAGCTCGCGAGCTCGCTCATCGACCTACCTCCGGTGCCGCAGCCGGACGGCTGCGGCGTGCTGTGGAGCGATTCATCAGGCTTCTCCGTCGGTCGGGTTCGTCGTCGCGGCCTGGGCACCGAGCCCGCCACTGCCGGCGGGGGCGTCGGTCGAGCCCACCACGCCGGCGTCGAGCAGGGACTGGGCGACGCTGCTGCTGCTGTGGGCCTCCCAGCCGTCGTCCGCCTCGGGCGCCGGGTCGGCCGGCTTGGACAGCTCGAACCAGTAGAAGCCGTGCCCGGCCAGGGTGAGCATGTAGGGAAGGACCCCGATCTGCGGGAACTGCACCCGTCCGGTCAGCTCGACCGGGGTGTAGCCCTCGAAGCGGCGCAGGTCCAGCTCCACCGGCTGCGGGAAACGCGACAGGTTGTTGACGCAGAGCACGACGTCGTCGCCGAACTCCCGCACGAACGACAGCACGGTGGGGTTGCGCGACCCGACCTCGGCGTAGGAACCGACGCCGAACGTCGGGTGCTCCTTGCGCACCGAGATCATCGTGCGGATCCAGTGCAGCAGCGAGGTGGTGTTGCGCAGCTGCCCCTCGACGTTGGTGACCTGGTAGCCGTACACCGGGTCGGCCACCAGCGGCAGGTGCATGCGCTGCGGGTCGGCCGTGGAGAAGCCGCCGTTGCGGTCGGGGGTCCACTGCATCGGGGTGCGGACCCCGTCGCGGTCACCGAGCCAGATGTTGTCGCCCATGCCGATCTCGTCGCCGTAGTACATGACCGGCGAGCCCGGCAGCGACAGCAGCAGTGCGGCGAACAGCTCGAGGGTGTCGACGTCGTTGTCCAGCAGCGGGGCGAGCCGGCGGCGGATCCCGATGTTCGCCTTCATCCGGGGGTCCTTCGCGTACTCGCCCCACATGTAGTCGCGTTCCTCGTCGGTGACCATCTCGAGGGTCAGCTCGTCGTGGTTGCGCAGGAAGATGCCCCACTGGCAGTTGTCGGGGATGGCCGGGGTCTGGGCCATGATCTCCGAGATCGGGAACCGCTGCTCGCGGCGCACACCCATGAACAGGCGCGGCATCACCGGGAAGTGGAAGGCCATCTGGCACTCGTCGCCGTCCTCGCCGAAGTACTCGACGACGTCGGCCGGCCACTGGTTGGCCTCGCAGAGCATGACCCGGTCGGGGTACTCGGCGTCGACGACCTTGCGCACCTTCTTGAGGAAGGCGTGCGTCTTGGGGAGGTTCTCGCAGTTGGTCCCCTCCTCCTCGAACAGGTAGGGGACGGCGTCGAGCCGGAACCCGTCGATGCCCAGGTCCAGCCAGAAGCGCAGGGCGTCGATGATCGCCTCGCACACCGCCGGGTTCTCGAAGTTCAGGTCGGGCTGGTGGCTGAAGAAGCGGTGCCAGAAGTACTGCTTGCGCACCGGGTCGAACGTCCAGTTGGAGCTCTCGGTGTCGACGAAGATGATCCGCGCGTCGGCGTAGCCGGTGTCGTCGTCGGCCCACACGTAGAAGTCGCCGTAGGGACCCTCGGGGTCGCTGCGGCTGGCCTGGAACCAGGGGTGCTGGTCCGAGGTGTGGTTCATGACGAAGTCGATGATGATCCGCATGCCGCGCGAGTGGGCCTGGGCGACGAGGTCCTTGAAGTCTTCGATGTCACCGAACTCGGGCAGCACCGCGGTGTAGTCGCTGACGTCGTAACCGCCGTCGCGCAAGGGCGAGGCGAAGAACGGCGGCAGCCACAGGCAGTCGACGCCGAGCCACTGCAGGTAGTCCAGCTTGCTGATCATGCCGCGCAGGTCACCGATGCCGTCGGCGTTGCTGTCGGCGAAGCCGCGGACGAGGACCTCGTAGAAGACGGCGCGCTTGTACCACTCGGGGTCCGTCCCGGGTGGGGGCAGCAGTGACTGCTCGCCGGCTCCGGCGGTCGACTGGGCGGGGACAGGGAGGCTCATGGGGAAGGGGGGTCCTCGGTCTCAGGTGTGCGGGTCGTGGCCTGCCTGCAGGGGCCCGCCGCGAGCTCGCGAGTGGTGGGGGGCAGGCGGGTCCTTCTTCAGGCCGGGGGGAGAGGACCGGCTGGCAGGGGCCGGTGCACGGCGAACACGTGCGCCGGCTCGCGGTGGGGGTCGAGCTCCACGTAGTTGAACTGGCCCCAGTCGTACGTCGCACCGGTGATCTCGTCGGTGACGGCGAACCGGTCGGACCAGTCCAGGCCGAGCGCCGGCAGGTCCAGCGCCGTCGTCCCGATCTGGGTGTAGGTGCTGTTCAGCGACACCACGACGAGCACGGCATCCGGCGAACCGGGGTCGGTCTTGGTGAAGCAGAGCAGGTCGGGGTTGTCGATCGGGTGGAAGCGCAGCGTGCGCAGTTGCTGGAGGGCGGGGTGCTTGCGCCGGATCTCGTTGAGCCGGCGCAGGTAGGGCGCGAGGGTCCGGCCCGAGGCCTCCGCACCGGCCCAGTCGCGGGGCCGCAGCTGGAACTTCTCGGTGTTCAGGTACTCCTCGCTGCCCGGGCGCAACGCCACGTGCTCGAACAGCTCGAAGCCGGAGTAGACGCCCCAGCTCGGGCTCATCATCGAGGCCAGCACCGCGCGGATCTTGAACATCGGCGGCCCGCCGTACTGCAGCGACGCGTGCAGGATGTCCGGGGTGTTGACGAAGAAGTTCGGCCGCATGTAGTGCGCGCTGTCGACCAGTTGCCGGCCGTACTCCTCCAGCTCGGTCTTGCCGGTGCGCCAGGTGAAGTAGGTGTAGCTCTGGGTGTAGCCGACCCTGGCCAGCTGGTGCATCATCGCCGGCCGGGTGAACGCCTCGGCCAGGAAGAGCACGTCCGGATCGGTCTGCTTGACCTCCCAGATCAGCCAGTGCCAGAAGTTCAGCGGCTTGGTGTGCGGGTTGTCGACGCGGAAGACGCGGACCCCGGCGTCGATCCAGACCCGGAGCACCCGCAGGCACTCGGCGTAGAGGCCCTCGGGGTCGTTGTCGAAGTTGATGGGGTAGATGTCCTGGTACTTCTTCGGCGGGTTCTCCGCGTACGCGATCGTCCCGTCGGGCTTGGTGGTGAACCACTCGGGGTGGCTGCTCACCCAGGGGTGGTCGGGTGCGGCCTGGAGCGCGAAGTCCAGCGCGACCTCCATCCCCAGCTCGCGGGTGCGGGTGACGAAGGCCCGGAAGTCCTCCATCGTCCCGAGCTGGGGGTGGACGGCGTCGTGACCGCCCTCCGCGCTGCCGATGGCCCACGGTGAGCCGACGTCGTCGGCCTCGGCGACCAGGGTGTTGTTCTTGCCCTTGCGGTTCTCCCGGCCGATCGGGTGGATCGGCGGCAGGTAGACCACGTCGAAGCCCATCTCCGCGACCGCCGGGAGCCGGTCGGCGGCCTGGGTGAACGTCCCGTGGGTGGGCTCGCCGGCCACGACCGGGCCCTCCGAACGGGGGAAGAGCTCGTACCAGGAGCCGTAGAGGGCCCGCGGCCGGTCCACCCACAGCTCGTAGGTCGGGGAGCTGGTGACCAGCCGCCGTACGGGGTTGTCCTGCAGCACCTGCTGCAGGCCCGCCGTCAGCGCAGGGGTGAGCCGGGCGGTGACCGACAGCGACCCGTCACGCAGCGCGGCGGCGGCGGCGGTCAGCGCGGCCCGGTGCTCGACGCCGACGGCGGCCGCCACCTCCTCGTACAGCCGGGCGCCGGACTCGAGATCGTTGGCGAGCTCCTCGGCGCCCTGCCCGGCCTCGACCTTCACCTCGACGTCGTGCCGCCAGGTGCGCAGCGGGTCGTCCCAGGCCTCGACCCGGTAGGTCCAGAGCCCCTCCCGGTCCGCGACGACGGTCGCCGTCCAGCGGTCGGGTTCGGGCCCGAACTCGGTCATCCGCACCAGCGGCGGGGGCGCGGTGTGGCGGTCGTCGTCAGCGGGTGGGGTGAGCACCACGTTGGCGCCGACCGCGTCGTGGCCTTCACGGAACACGGTGGCGGTGATCGGCAGGTGTTCACCGACCACGGCGCGGGTCGAGAACGACCCGCACGACACGACGGGGGCGACATCGGTGATGCCGAAGCGGAGGTCAGCGCGGCCAGTCATCGTCGGTCACGCTAGCGATCTCCCGGCTTCCGGGCACTTCGGCGGCAGGAAGAGGGTGGGCTCGGGCCACTGGTGGGGGGGCCCTCGTTAAGTTAGCCTGCCCTCACCACGCGAGAGTCGGTGTGGACGTCCGAGCGATGGAGCCCCGTGACGCGCTGCTTGCACCCCACGTCCCACCGTCCGCGGAGCACCCGGGTCGCCCTGGGCGCGGCTGCCCTCACCCTGGTCCTCGCCGGGTGCGGCGCCGCCACGTCCGGGACCGGCGACGGCGAGGTGGTCGCCGAGACCACCTGCCAGGCCGGCGCCGTCGACTACGGCGAGGTCGACCCGGAGGTCGAGACGCCGGTCGACGAGGAGGCGCTGGTCGTCTACTCCGGACGCAACGAGGAGCTCGTGGGGCCGCTGCTGGAGACCTACAGCCAGGAGTCCGGGACCGAGCTGTCGGTGCGCTACGGCTCGACGTCGGCGATCACGGCCCAGTTGCTGGCCGAGGGGGACCAGAGCCCGGCCGACGTCGTCCTGCTGCAGGACGCCGGGGCGCTCGGCGCGCTGGGCGACGCCGACTGCCTGGCCGACCTGCCCGACGAGCTGACCGGGCAGACGCTGCCGGCCTTCGCCGACGAGGACGGCCGCTGGGTGCCGCTGACCGGGCGGGCGCGGGTCGTCGTGTACAACCCCGACCTGATCGCGCAGGCGGAGCTGCCCGCCGCCACCGCCGACCTCGTGGACCCGCGCTACGCCGGGCAGCTCGGCATCGCGCCGGGCAACGCCTCCTTCCAGGCGTTCATCACCACCCTGCGCGTCCTGGAGGGCGAGCAGGCGGCCGAGGACTTCGTGCAAGGGCTGGTCGACAACGACGTCCAGACCTTCGAGAGCAACGGCGCGATCCTCGACGCGGTGGACTCCGGCCAGCTGCCCATGGGCCTGATCAACCACTACTACTGGTTCGAGCAGGCCGCCGAGGTGGGCGCGGAGAACGTCACGGCCGAGCTGGCCTACCTGCAGGACGGCGCCGCCGGCTCGCTGGTCAACGTCAGCGGGTCCGGGGTGGTCAGCTCCACCGACCGGGCGGACGACGCCACCGCGCTGGTCGACTTCCTGCTGTCCGAGCAGGCCCAGCAGTACTTCGCCGGCGAGACCTTCGAGTACCCGATGGTCGAGGCGGTGCCGGCCGAGGAGGAACTGCCGCCGCTGGCGGAGCTGCAGGCCCCCGACATCGACCTGGACGACATGGCCTCGCTGTCGGCCACCCTCGACCTCCTCAACCGGGTGGGCCTGACCTGACCTCGAGACTGGCGGCGCCCCCGGCGCCGGACCTGCCCGTCGAGCGGCCCCGTCAGCCGGCCGGGGCGCTCGACGGTGTCCCGGGTGGGCCCGTCCGCCGCGCCGGGCGCCGGCACCCGCCGCCGTCCCTGCTGGTGCCCGCGCTGCTCACCTGCGCCGTCGCGCTCGTGCCGGTGGGGTACCTGGTCGTGCTGGCCGCGGGGTCGAACGCCGGCGAGATGGTCGAGGTGCTGCTGCGCCCCCGCACCCGCCGACTGCTCGGCACCACGCTGGCCCTCGCCGCGGTGGTCAGCGCGGCCAGCCTGGTGCTGGGTGTCGGGTCGGCGTGGCTGGTCGAGCGGTACGCGTTCCCCGGCCGGCGGGTGTTCGCGGTGCTCGCGGCGCTGCCGCTGGCGGTGCCGAGCTACGTCGCCGCCTACACCTGGCTGGCCGCCGTCCCCGCGGTGAGCGGCTTCGGCGGGGCGGCCCTGGTGCTCACGCTCTGCTGCTCGCCCTACGTGTACCTCGCCGTCGCAGCGGCGCTGCGCGGGCTGGACCCGGCCTGGGAGGAGGTCGCGCGCTCGTCGGGTTGCCGCCCCTGGACGGCGTTCCGGCGGGTCGTCCTCCCGCAGCTGCGCCCGGCGATGGCGGCGGGTGGGCTGCTCGTCGCGACCTACGTGCTCGCCGACTTCGGCTCGGTCTCGATCCTCCGCGTGGACACCGTGACCCGGTCGATCGCCACGGCGCTGGACAACAGCTTCAGCCGGCTGGTGCCCACCACGCTGTCGCTGCTGCTGGTGGCGGTCACCGCGCTCGTGGTGCTCGGGGAGGTGCGCAGCCGCGGCCGCGCCCGGCATGCCCGGGTCGGCGGCGGCGCGGCCCGGCGGCCCTCCCGGCAGCAGTTGGCCGGGCCGGGGAGGGTGCTGGTACCCCTCGCGCTGGGTGGCGTCGCGCTGGCCGCGCTGGGCGTGCCGATGGCCAGCCTGGCCTGGTGGCTGACGGTCGGCCGGTCAGGGGAGTGGGACCTCCCGCGGCTGGGGGCGGCGGCGCTGACCTCCGTCGGGTACGCGGCCGGCGCAGCCGTGCTCACCCTCGCGCTCGCCCTTCCGGTGGGCCTGCTGGCGGCCCGCCACCCCGGTCGGCCGGCGCGGTGGGTGGAGGGCCTGAGCTGGTTGTCGCACGCGGTCCCGGCGATCGTCGTCGCGCTGGCCCTGGTCGCGCTCGCCGTCCGGCACGCGCCGGCCCTCTACCTCGGCCCGCCGCTGCTCGTGCTGGCCTACGCGCTGCTGTTCCTGCCCCTGGCGGTGGGTGCGGTCCGGGCCTCGGCCGTCCAGTGCCCGCCCGCGCTGGAGGAGGTCGCCCGGTCGCTGGGTCGCGGTCCCCGCCAGGTGCTGCGGTGGGTGACCGTGCCGCTGGCCGCGCCGGGCATCGCCGCCGGCGGCCTGCTGGTCTTCCTCACCGGCATGAAGGAGCTGACCGCGACCCTCGTGCTGCACCCCACCGGCTCGGAGACCCTCGCCATGCGGCTGTGGAGCACCACCGGGGTCGGGCAGTTCGCCGCGGCCGCGCCCTACGCCGCGGCCATCGTGCTGCTGGCCGCGGTTCCCGGCTGGTACGTCTCCCGGAGCGCCGGGCGGAGCCGCGGTCGTGGTGGCTGACGCGTCCGCGGCCGGTGGCGCTCCGCCCGGGCTGGTGGTGACCGGGCTGGCCCACGCCTACGACCGGACCGCCGTGCTCCGGGCGGTGACGCTCACGGTCCCGGACGGCACGTTCGCAGCCGTGCTGGGGCCCTCGGGGTGCGGGAAGACCACGCTGCTGCGGCTGGTCGCCGGTTTCGAACGGCCCGCCGCCGGCTCCGTCTCCGTCGGCGGGCGGGTGGTGTCCGGCCCGGGTCGGCACATCGCGCCCGAACACCGCAGGGTGGGGATCGTCCCGCAGGAGGGCGCGCTGTTCCCGCACCTGTCGGTGGCCGCGAACGTCGCTTTCGGCCTGGGCCGGGTCGGGCGCCGCTCCGGGCTCCCCGACCGGGTGGTGGAGGTGCTCGGCCTGGTCGGCCTCCGGGCCCTGGCCGACCGGATGCCGCACGAGCTCTCCGGCGGGCAGCAGCAGCGGGTCGCGGTCGCCCGGGCACTCGCTCCCCGCCCGGCCCTGGTGCTGCTGGACGAGCCGTTCAGCGCCCTGGACGCGGCACTGCGGGCGGAGCTCCGGGCCGACGTGCGGGCCGCCGTCCGTGCCGACGGGACGACCGCGGTGCTGGTCACGCACGACCAGCAGGAGGCCCTGTCGATCGCCGACCAGGTGGTGGTGCTGCGCGACGGCCGGGTGGTGCAGGCCGCCGCGCCGGCCGAGCTCTACCGGGCGCCGCTGGACCTCGGGGTCGGCCGGTTCGTCGGTGAGTCGATCGTCCTTCCCGGCGTGGTCGTCGACGACGGCGTCCGGACGGTGCTGGGTGTGCTGACCGTCGGGGGACCGCGGCCGCCCGCCGGCGGGCCGGTGTCGGTGCTGCTGCGGCCCGAGCAGGTGCACCTGGTGCGGGCCGGTGACGGCTCCGCCCCGCCGCTGCACCGCGCGGGCGCGACCGGCCGAGTACTCGGCTCGGACTTCCACGGCGCCGACAGCATCGTCACCGTGGAGCTGGACGACCCGGGCGCGCAGGCGGAGGGGGCGGATCGGAGCGTGTCGATCCGGGAGCGGTCGGCCGACCGGCTGCCGGGAGACCGGGTCCTGGTCACGGTGACCGGGCCCGTGCGGGCCTTCCCGCCCGGCTGAGTCCGCGCCCGGCACGGCGCCGGGGCGCGGCCCGTGCGACCCGGTGCCCGCGCCGTCCGGCCGATACGCTCCAGCGCGTGCGAGCCCTCCGCCGTCTGACCGTCCGAGCCTCCCTGCCGGAGGCGCTCCTGCCGTTGTCCCAGCTGGTGATGAACCTGCGCTGGTCCTGGCACCCCGAGACCCGGGACCTCTTCGAGGCCCTGGACCCCGAACTGTGGGAGACCTGCGGTGGTGACCCGGTCAAGGTCCTGGGCGAGGTGTCGGCCGAACGCCTCGCCGCGCTGGCCAAGGACCGCCGCTTCCTGCGCCGCCTGCAGGACGTCACCGACGACCTGCAGGACTACCTGGACGCGCCGCACTGGTACCAGTCCCTGGGCGCCGAGGCGCCGGCCACGATCGCCTACTTCTCCGCCGAGTTCGGGATCACCGAGGTGCTGCCGCAGTACTCCGGTGGTCTGGGCATTCTCGCCGGTGACCACCTCAAGGCGGCTTCCGACCTCGGCGTCCCGCTGATCGGCGTGGGCCTGCTGTACCGGGCGGGCTACTTCTCCCAGGGGCTGTCCGCCGACGGCTGGCAGCTGGAGCACTACCCGGCCCTCGACCCGCACGGCCTGCCGCTGAAGCTGCTCCGCGACGCCGACAACAACGCCGTGGTGATCAACGTGCCCCTCTCCGAGGGGCGGGTGCTGCACGCCCACGTGTGGCGGGCCCAGGTGGGCCGGGTGGCCCTGCTGCTGCTCGACACCGACATCGAGGAGAACGCCCCGGCCGAGCGCGGGGTCACCGACCGGCTCTACGGCGGCGGCGAGGACCACCGGCTGCGCCAGGAGATGCTGCTGGGCATCGGCGGCGTGCGGGCGCTGCGCGCCTACTGCTCGCTGACCGGCACCCCGCAGCCGGAGGTCTTCCACGCCAACGAGGGCCACGCCGGCTTCCAGGGCGTCGAGCGCATCCGTGAGCTGACCGAGTCGCACGGCCTCTCCTTCGCCGAGGCGCTGCAGGGCGTGCGGGCCGGCACCGTGTTCACCACGCACACGCCCGTGCCGGCGGGCATCGACCGCTTTCCCAGGGCGCTCATCGAGCGCTACTTCACCGGTTTCGGCGTCCCGGTCGAGCACCTGCTGCCGCTGGGCGCCGAGGAGGACCCGAGCAAGTTCAACATGGCCCACATGGGGCTGCGGCTGGGTCAGCGCGCCAACGGCGTGAGCCAGCTCCACGGCCACGTCAGCCGCGGGATGTTCGGTGACCTGTGGCCGGGGTTCGACGAGGACGACGTGCCGATCGGCTCGATCACCAACGGCGTGCACGCCCCCACCTGGACCGCCCGCGAGCTGGTCGAGATGGGTACCCAGCGCACCAGCCAGGGCGATCCGGTCGACCTGACCGGCGACGTCTTCTTCGACGGCGTCGACCGGATCGACGCCGGCGAGCTGTGGACCACCAGGCGGCTGCTGCGCGGCCGGCTGGTCGAGGAGGTGCGTCGCCGGATCCGGGAGACCGCCCTGTCCCGGGGAGCGGCCGAGGCGGAGCTCGGCTGGACCGACACCGCCTTCGACCCCGATGTGCTCACCATCGGGTTCGCCCGCCGGGTGCCGTCCTACAAGCGGCTGACCCTGATGCTGCGTGACCCGGCCCGGCTCAGGGCGCTGCTGCTGGACGAGGACCGGCCGATCCAGCTGATCATCGCCGGCAAGAGCCACCCGGCCGACGACGGCGGCAAGCAGCTGATCCAGCAGATGGTGCGCTTCGCCGACGATCCGGAGATCCGGCACCGGATCGTCTTCCTGCCCGGCTACGACATCGGCATGGCGCGGTACCTGTACTGGGGCTGCGACGTCTGGCTGAACAACCCGCTGCGCCCGCTCGAGGCGTGCGGTACGTCGGGCATGAAGTCCGCGCTCAACGGTGGGCTGAACCTCTCCATCCGGGACGGCTGGTGGGACGAGTGGTTCGACGGCCAGAACGGCTGGGCGATCCCGACCGCGGACGGCGTGGAGGACTCCGACCGGCGGGACGACGTCGAGGCGCAGGCCATCTACGAGCTGCTCGACCGGCAGGTGCTGCCGCGCTTCTACGAGGTGGACGGGGACGGCGTCCCCGCCCGCTGGGTGGAGATGGTCCGGCACACGCTGCGGGTCACCGGTCCGAAGGTGCTGGCCACCCGGATGGTCCGGGACTACGTGCAGGGCCTGTACGTGCCGGCCGCCGGCTCGGCGCGGTCGCTGGCCGCGGGCGGCTACGAGGCGGCCCGCACCGAGGCCGCCTGGCGCGCGCACGTGCTGGAGAACTGGCACGGCGTGCGGGTCGCCCACGTCGAGGCGACCGGGGTGGGCGACACCCCGGAGATCGGCTCGAGCATCGACCTGCGCGCCGAGGTAGAGCTGCCCGGGCTGACCCCCGGTGACGTCCTGGTCGAGGCCGCCTTCGGCCGGGTCGACGACGCCGACGGGCTGCACCAGATCACCACCGTGCCGATGCAGCACGGCCACACCGAGGGGTCGCGGCAGTGGTTCACCGCCACCGTGCCGTTGAAGCGCACCGGGCCGTTCGGCTACACCGTGCGGGTGCTCCCGCGCTCGGAGCACATGGCCGACCCGGCCGAGCTGGGCATCGTGGTCAACGCATAGTTGGACCGTCGTCCTGCGAACTCCAACCGCCGCCAGGGGCCGTCCCCGACGGAGCTGAGCTGTTGCGTGCCCTCCGGGCGGGTGGCCTCCGGCCGCCGCACCCGGAGGGCACAGCGGCCTGTCGGCCGCAGGGTCGCGATGGGCACGGTCACGTTCTGGGCACGGTCGGCCGCCCCGTGACCGGGAGCCGGGCCCGGGTCCCTACTGTGTCGCTGCACCGGGTCGCCTCTGCCGAGGCCCCCGACGTTCGCCATGGACGCCGGACCGTGGTCGCCCGGCGGGGCCATCGTGCCGCCCGCCGCCGCGGCCGCACTGCACGACTACAGGAGAGACATGCGCGCCAAGCTCAGCACCGTCGCCGCGGCCACCGCGGCGGCCTTCGTCCTCGCTTCCTGCTCCTCCGGCGACGGGGACGGGGGTGGTGGCGGTCAGGCCGCCTCCGGCGACCTGGCCGGCGAGGGCACCGGCGAGTCCTGCACCATCGAGGGCGAGGTGCCCATCGGCGCCGTGCTCAGCCTGACCGGCGCCGCGGCCAGCTACGGGGAGTCCCAGCAGCGCGGGCTGGAACTGGCCGCCGCCCAGCTGGCCGAGCAGGGCGGGGTCACCTACGACCTGACGATCGAGGACGACCAGACCGACCCGC
This sequence comes from Modestobacter lapidis, assembly GCA_019779905.1. Taxonomy (GTDB): domain Bacteria; phylum Actinomycetota; class Actinomycetes; order Mycobacteriales; family Geodermatophilaceae; genus Modestobacter; species Modestobacter lapidis. Next base: position 135,722 of record JABAKE010000009.1, read on the forward strand.
GTCAGGGCATCACCCTCTTCGACCAGTTCGTCACCGACGGCGTCAGCCTGATCATCGGCCCCACCCTGTCCAACGCGGCGGTGCAGTCCGACCCGATCGCCCAGGAAGCGGGCGTGCCGGTGCTCGGCATCTCCAACACCGCCGCCGGGATCACCGACATCGGCGACTACGTCTTCCGCAACTCGCTCACCGAGCAGGCGGTCATCCCGCAGACCATCGCGAAGGCCACCGAGGAGTTCGGCCTGCAGAACGTCGTGGTCATGTACAGCAACGACGACGCGTTCACCGAGTCCGGCTACGAGGCGTTCGCGGCCGCGCTGGAGGCGGAGGGCGTCGAGGTGAGCGAGACGCTGACCTTCTCCAAGTCCGACACCGACTTCCGCGCGCTGCTGACCCAGGCCCAGGCCAGCGATCCGGACGCGCTGGTCGTCTCCGGCCTGATCGAGGCCGCCATCCCGCTGGTCACGCAGGCCCGCGAGCTCGGCATCGACGTGCCGATCATCGGCGGCAACGGGTTCAACAACCCGCGGCTGATGGCCGACGCCGGCGAGGCCGCCGAGGGCGTCGTCGTCGGAGCCGCCTGGAACTCCTCCTCCGACAACCCGGAGAACACCGCCTTCCTGGCCGACTTCGAGGCCGAGTACGGCGCCCAGCCCGACCAGTTCGCCGCGCAGGCGTACGCCGGGCTGATGCTCGTCGACGAGGCGGTGCGCAGCGGTTGCGCCGCTGACCCCGAGAGCCTCAAGGAGGCGCTCGGCGACATCGAGGACGTGCCGACCGTGCTCGGGGAGTTCTCCATCGACGAGAACCGGGACGCCGTCCACCCGGCCGTCGTGCAGGTCGTCCAGGACGGCGCGTTCACCGTTCTGGAGTGACCTCGTGCTCCTCCGGCCGGACACCCGGCCGGAGGAGCGCGAGCGGGCGACCCGGCGCCGACGTCCGGGGACACGACGAGACAGGAACAGCGGTGCAGCAGCTCCTCAACGGGATCTTCATCGGTTCGATCTATGCGCTGTTCGCCATCGGGTTCACCCTGGTCTTCGGCATCCTCGACCGGCTGAACCTGGCCCACCCGGCGGTCTTCGCCGCCTCGGCCTTCGTGGGCATCGAGCTCGTCGAGCGGGGCGGGTTGTCGCTGTGGGCGGCGCTCCCGCTGGTGTTCGTCTTCGGTGGGGTGCTGGGCCTGGTCATCGAACGGCTGGCCTTCCGGCCCCTCAAGAACAGACCCGACGCCCACTTCGCCGGGCTGATCTCCTCCATCGCGCTGGCCGGCATGCTGATCGCCCTGCTGCAGTGGCGGTACGGCCCGGACACCCGGCGTTTCCCGCCGGGGTCGTTCCCCGACACCCGCTACGACGTCGCCGGCGCGCAGGTGACGCTCGTGCAGGTGGTGATCCTGGCGATCTCCCTCGCCCTGATGGTGGGGCTGACCTACATGGTCACCAGGACCCGGCTCGGTCGCGGCATGCGGGCGGTCGCGGAGAACCCGACGGCGGCCCGCGTGCTCGGGGTGAACGTCGACCGGATCACCGCTGCCACGTTCGCCATCTCCTCGGCGCTGGGCGCGGTCGCCGGCGTGCTGTTCGCCATCAACGTGAACACCGCTCAGCTGGGCATGGGCTCGGCGATCGAGCTGAAGGGCCTGGCGGTCATCATCGTCGGCGGCATGGGCTCGCTGCCCGGTGCGCTGATCGGCGGCCTCCTCCTCGGGCTGGCCGAGGTCTTCGCCGTGCAGTACGTCGGGTCCTCGTGGCGTGACGTCATCGCCTTCGGTCTGCTGTTCGTCATCCTGCTGCTGCGTCCGCAGGGCCTGCTCGGCGCGCGGAAGGTCCGGGAGGTCTGATGCTGCTCCAGTACGCGACACCGCTGACCTTCATCGCGCTGGGGGCGATCTTCGCCTACTCGTTCTACGCCGTGCTGATCGCCGGCCAGCTGAGCCTGGGCCAGGCCGGCTTCGCGGCGCTGGGGGCCTTCTCCGGCGCGAGCCTCGCCCCCAGCGGGGACGACGTGGGCGAGGTGCCGGCCCTGCTGATCGCCATCGCGATCGGAATGGCGGTCGGCGCGCTGGCCGCGGTCGTGCTCGGCCTGCCGACGATGCACCTGCGGGGCGTCTTCCTCGCCATCGCCACGCTCGGGTTCGCCGAGGCGGTGCGCATCGTGCTGCTCAACCAGTCCTGGACCGGTGGCGCGCAGGGGCTGGCCGTGCCCCGGGTCCTCACCGTCGGGATGGCCTGGACGGCGCTCGCCGTCGTCGCGTACTGGTTCTGGCGGATGGCGCGCTCGCGGTACGGCCGGGCGCTGGAGGCCATCCGGGAGGACGAGCTGGCCGCCCGGGCCATGGGCATCGACGTGGGCCGCCACCGGCTCACCGCCTTCGTCACCGCCGGCGCGGTGGCCGGTCTGTACGGGGTGCTGTTCGCCTACTACGTGCGGCTGATCGCGCCGGGCGACTTCGACTTCGTCGCCGCCGTCGAGGGCCTGGTCACCGCGGTGGTCGGTGGCTCCACCATGTTCCTGGGCCCGCTGCTGGGCAGTGGCTTCCAGACCATGATCCCGGAGATCCAGCGCGCGGTCGGGATCGAGGCGGGCTGGATCCGGCCCTTCCTGGCCAGCTTCCTGCTGCTCGTGGTGATCCTGTTCCTGCCCGGCGGCCTGGCCAGCCTCCTCCCGCGCCGCCGCATCCGGATGCCGGCGTCGCCGGGTCGCCCCGCGGTCGGTGACCCGGGCACCCGCCCCACCGATCGACGCCACCCCGACCCCGGCGAGACGGTGGCCGCGCTGACCGGCCTGGGCAAGGAGTACGGCGGGGTCCATGCCGTGCGCGACGTCGACCTGGAGCTACGCAGCGGCGAGGTCGTCGGGCTGATCGGCCCCAACGGTGCGGGGAAGACCACCCTGGTCAACATGATCAGCGGCCTGGTGCCGCCCAGCTCGGGCAGCGCCACGGTTCTCGGGACGACGGTCGGGCGCACCCCGGTGCACAAGATGGCGGCTGCCGGGGTGAGCCGCACCTTCCAGCACTCCAAGCTGTTCAACCGGCTGTCGGCGCTGGACAACGTCCTGGTCGGCGCGCACCTGGTCAGCCGGCCCACCTTCCTCCGGCGCCTGCTGTGGCTGCCCTCGGCCCGCCGTGACGAGCAGGCGGCGCTCGAGCGGGCGGCCGGGTGCCTGGAGCGGGTGGGGCTGGCCGAGCTGGCCGGTACCCGGGCGTCGGCGCTGTCCTACGGTGACCAGCGCCGGTTGGAGATCGCCCGCGCACTCGCCTCGGACCCGTCCCTGCTGATCCTCGACGAGCCGGCTGCCGGCATGAACCACGTCGAGGCCTCGGGGCTGTCCACGCTGATCACGTCCCTGGCCGAGGACGGCCTGACCATCCTGTTCATCGAGCACAACGTCGGCATGGTCCTGCAGACGTGCACCCGGGTGGTCGTGCTGAACTTCGGCCAGGTCATCGCCAGCGGTTCCCCCCAGGAGATCGCCGCGGACCCGGTCGTCATCGAGGCCTACCTCGGCACCTCCGACGACGAAGCCGATCCGGGCTCCATCGCCGAGGGGACCGCCGCCGACCCGACCGCGGGCAGCGCGGGCGGAACGAGCGCCGGTGCCGCCACCAACGTGCACCCGAGCGCGGCGGGCACGCTCCCGCCGCCGGACACCACCCCGAGGAACGCGACATGAGCGACCCCATCCTCACCGTGGACGACCTGGCGGTCAGCTACGGGCGGGTCGAGGCCGTCCGCGGCGTCTCCTTCCGGGCCGAGCAGGGCTCCCTGGTGACGCTGGTCGGTGCCAACGGCGCCGGCAAGTCCTCGGTGATCAACGCCGTCTCCGGCATGCTGCGACCGTCGGGTGGGCGGATCAGGTTCGAGGGTCAGGACGTGACCCGCACCCCGGCGCACAAGCTGGTGGCCCGCGGGCTGGTCCAGGTGCCCGAAGGGCGTCAGATCCTGGCCACCCTCACCATCGACGAGAACCTCTGGATGGGGGCGTGGGGCCGCGGGAGCGGCGCCCAGCGGTCCATCGACGCGATGTACGACCGCTTCCCGGTGCTGGCCGAACGGCGTGCCCTGCCGGCTGGTGCGCTCTCGGGCGGGGAGCAGCAGATGCTGGCCATCGCCCGTGCCCTGGTGGCCGAACCCACCGTGATGCTGATGGACGAGCCCTCGATGGGGCTGGCGCCCAAGATCGTCGACGAGGTGTTCCGCGTCATCGGCGAGATCCGTGCCTCGGGCACCACCGTGGTGCTCGTGGAGCAGAACGCCCGCCGCGCCCTCCGCGCCGCCGACCACGGCTACGTGCTGCAGAGCGGGGAGGTCGTCCACTCCGGCCCGGCCGCCGAGCTGCTCGCCGACGAGCGCATCGTGCAGGCCTACCTCGGGGTGGAGAGCACGCCGGACCGGCCGTGACGGCGCGCGACTCCTGCGACGACTGGTGACCGGTGGTGCCCGGGGGGCGACCGTCGCGCCGGGAAACGGCGTGCCACGCTCCGGCCGCGCACCGGATCCCGCGGGGCGCAACTAGGCTGGCCCCCATGCCCGACCGCTGTGAGGTGCTCCCCGGAGACTCTGTCGTCGCCCGACGTGGTGGTGGCCTGCTGTGGGTGGACGCCCCCGGTTCGCCCGCGCTGGTGGCTGCCCTGCACGCCTGCCTGGGCGTCACCGGTCCCGGTTCCGAGCGGGTGCTCGCCGCTGTCGCCGGGCACGTCTCCCGCCTGTCCGATGGCCCGGCGTCGTTCGCCCTGGTGCTCGCCGACACCACCGGCGGGTCCGGCTCCGGTGTCGCGCTGTGGTCGGGCAAGGGCCAGCCCGCCGTGGACGGCGTCCCGGTGTCCGGTTCCTCCGTCGACGGCTGCACGCTGGCCAGTGGCTTCGCCCTGGGCCAGACGCTCTACGTCGGCCCCGGGCAGCCTGCCTCCTCGATGCCACCCGGTGTCGCCTTCGACCTGACCGAGGGAACCGTCCCCGGCTCCGGCGCGCTGCTGCAGCTGGCGGCCCAGGTGTCCTCGGGCGTCGCCGTGCCGCGCGGACCGGTGACACCGGCCCCGGAGGCCTTCACCGCCGGCTCCGATGCCGGGTTCGGCACGTCGGGCGGGGCCCCGGCCTCCGCGCCGATGGCCCAGGTGGGGGAGTCGACCGCCTTCTGGCGGCCCGAGACCGCCGCCGCGCCCGTGCTCCGTTTCGACGACGGCATGGTCGTCACCGTCGACGAGGACCTGGTGCTCGGCCGGCGTCCCGACGGCCACGACCTCGTGACGGGCGGCAACGCGCGCCCCGTCCCGATCGCCGACACGCAGAACGTGCTGTCCTCCGCCCACGCGGCGATCCAGCGCGCCGGTCGGGAGGTCTCCCTCACCGACCTCGGGTCGCTCAACGGCACCCACGTCGCCGGCCCCGAGGCCACCGAGTGGACCCAGCTCGAGCCCGGCGTCTCGCACCCGCTCGCCGACGGCGACCGGCTGCTGCTCGGCTGGACCGTCATCACCTTCGAGCAGCCCGCGGAGTAGTAGAAGGACCCCGCTGCCCCCCACCGCTCGCGAGCTCGCCCGTCGACCGGAGCCACGGGCTCGTGCCGAGTGGGGCCCGGAGGGTCCCGCGCAGGCGCCAGAGCTGACTCGTTGACCGGACCCCACGGGCTCGTGACGAGTGGGGGCCCGGAGGGTCCCCGCGAGGAGCGACGAAGCGGCTCCACGGCGCCGGGGACGGCACCGGGCCGCGGTGCGATACGTCAGGATCGCGATGTCACCGCGGTGCGATCCGCCAGGATCGCAGTGTCACAGTCTCAGGGCCTCCGCAGAACCCGCAGCACCATCACGCTGTGCGAGGCCATCTCCACCGGCCCGGGTGCGACGACGACGGGCCGTGGCGGGATGCCGGTCGGGTACTCGGTGGCCACCACCAGCTCGTAGCCGTCACCCCACGGTGCGGCGGGCAGCACGACCTCGACCGGGTCCGGCCCGGCGTGCAGCCACACCAGGTACGACTCGTCGACCACCGGCCGGCCACGTTCGTCGCGGTGCCGGATGCCGCGCCCGTCCAGGTACATCCCGACCGTCTGCAGGCCGGTGTCGAACCAGTCGGTGCTGGTCAGCTGGCCGCCGCCGGGAGCGAACCAGGCGAGGTCGCGGGTGCCGCCGGTGCCCGGCGACGCCGTGCCGGGGATCTCCATGCCCTCGAAGAAGGCCTCCTGGCGCAGCACCGGCGAGCTGCGGCGCAGCGTCACCAGCCGGGACAGGAACGTCCACAGGTCGGCGTCGATCGCACCCCAGTCCAGCCAGGAGACCTCGTTGTCCTGGCAGTAGGCGTTGTTGTTCCCGCCCTGGGTGCGGCCCAGCTCGTCCCCGGCGGTGAGCATCGGCACGCCGGTGGACAGCAGCAGGGTGGCCAGGTGGTTGCGGACCTGGCGGGCGCGCAGCTCGACCACGGCGGGGTCGTCGCTGGGGCCCTCGACGCCGCAGTTCCAGTTCCGGTTGTGGCTCTCGCCGTCCCGGTTGTCCTCGCCGTTGGCCGCGTTGCGCTTCTGCTCGTAGGTGACCAGGTCGGCCAGGGGGAAGCCGTCGTGCGCGGTGACGAAGTTGACCGAGGCGAAGGGCCGGCGGCCGTCGGAGCGGTACAGGTCCGAGGAGCCGGTGAGCCGGTAGGCCAGGTCGCGCACCCCCACCCTTGCGCCGGACCAGACGTCGCGGACGGTGTCGCGGTACTTGCCGTTCCACTCCGTCCACGGCGGGGGGAAGTTGCCCACCTGGTAGCCGCCCTCGCCGATGTCCCACGGCTCGGCGATCAGCTTGACCCCGCTGACCACCGGGTCCTGGTGCACCACGTCGAAGAACGCCGAGAGCCGGTCGACGTCGTGCATCGACCGGGCGAGTGCTGCGGCCAGGTCGAACCGGAACCCGTCGACGTGCATCTCGCTGACCCAGTAGCGCAGCGAATCCATCAGCAGCGCCAGCACCGGGGGACGGCGGACGTCCAGGGTGTTCCCGCAGCCGGTGTAGTCGGTGTACCGGGACAGGTCGTCCCCGGCTGCGCTGCCGCCCAGCCGGTAGTACCCGCCGTTGTCGATGCCCTTGAACGACAGCGTGGGGCCGGTGTGGTCGCCCTCGGCCGTGTGGTTGTAGACGACGTCGAGGATGACCTCGATGCCGGCGGCGTGCAGCGCCTTCACCATCGCCTTGAACTCGGTGACCTGCCCGCCGCCCGAGCCCGCCGAGCTGTAGGCGGCGTGCGGGGCGAAGTAGCCGAGGGTGTTGTACCCCCAGTAGTTGGTCAGCCCGCGGCGGAGCAGGTGCGGTTCGCTGACGAAGTGGTGCACCGGCAGCAGCTCCACCGCGGTGACGCCCAGGGACACCAGGTGCTCGACGAAGGCGGGGTGGGCCAGCCCGGCGTACGTGCCGCGCAGCGGCGGCGGGATGTCGGGATGGCGCATCGTGGCGCCCTTGACGTGCACCTCGTAGATGACCGTGTCCGACCACGGGGTGCGCAGCGTGTGGTCGCCCTCCCACGGGAACGAGTCGTGGACGACCACCCCGCGGGGCACGAACGGTGCGGAGTCGGTGGCGTCGGGCAGGTGGTGGTCGTGGTCCTGATGGGCGAACAGCGACCGGTCGAGCACCAGCTCGCCATCGACGGCGCGGGTGTAGGGATCCAGCAGCAGCTTCGCCGGGTTGTACCGGGCGCCGGACGCGGGGTCGTGCGGGCCGTGCACCCGGTAGCCGTAGCGCTGACCGGGTCGGATCCCGGGTAGCCGGCCGTGCCAGACCTGGTGGGTGGTCTCCTGGAGGCGCTGGCGGTGCTCGGTCCCGTCGGGGTCGAACAGGCAGAGGTCGACGGCGCTCGCGCCGGCCGACCACAGGGCGAAGTTCGTTCCGGTGCCGTCCCAGTGCGCGCCCAACGGGGCGGCCGCCCCGGGCCAGACCTCGGCCGCCGACCCGGCTGCTGATGCACTCACCCGGACGATGGTGCCCGACGCGGTCGCCCCCGTGCGGCAGCCACGTGCCGCGCCGCGCGCGGCGGCTTGGTTGGATGGCGTCCGTGGAGAGCGAACCGGTCGTCGAGATCCGCGGTGTGGACGTCGTCCGGGGGGAGGCCCACCTGTTGCGTGGGGTCGACTGGACCGTGCGCGCCGACGAGCGCTGGGTGCTGCTGGGGCCCAACGGGGCGGGGAAGACGACCCTGCTGCAGCTCGTCGCCGCGCAGATGCACCCGACCCGGGGCGAGGTGCGGATCCTCGGCGAGACCATGGGGGCCGTCGACGTCTTCGAGCTGCGGCCGCGGATCGGGCTGACCAGCGCCGCGCTGGCCCAGCGGATCGCCCCCGGCGAGCGGGTCGGCGACGTGGTGGTCAGCGCGGGCTACGCCGTCATCGGGCGCTGGCGGGAGCGCTACGACGTCCACGACCTGACCCGCGCGGCGATGCTGATGCAGCAGTGGGGCGTGGCCCCGATGGCGCACCGGCCGTTCGGCACGCTGAGCGAGGGCGAGCGCAAGCGGGCGCAGATCGCCCGCGCGCTGATGACCGACCCCGAGCTGCTGCTGCTCGACGAGCCGGGGGCGGGGCTCGACCTCGGCGGCCGGGAGGACCTGGTCACCCGGTTGTCCGGCTTGGCCAGCGACCACTACGCGCCGGCGCAGGTGCTGGTCACCCACCACGTGGAGGAGATCCCGCCGGGCTACTCGCACGCGCTGCTGCTGCGCGGGGGCGAGGTGCTGGCCGCCGGGCCGACGCCGGACGTGCTCACCGCGCCGCTGCTGTCCGAGGCGTTCGGGCTGCCGCTGCAGGTCCAGCGGGAGAACGGCCGGTACTCCGCCCGCCGGGCCTGACGGGAGAGCCCCTCATTCCCCACCCCTCGCACGCTCGGGGCGGTGCCCTGACGGGGGCCGGAGGGCCATGACTAGGGTGCCCAGCATGTCAGCAGCGCCGGAGTTCGTCACCCTGCAGGTCGAGGCGGGCGTGGGCACCATCCGCCTCGACCGCCCGAAGATGAACGCGATCGACGAGCAGCTGCACTGGGAGGTGCGCGGCGCCGCGCAGGCGGCGGCCGAGCGGGCCGACGTCCGCGCCGTGGTTCTGTACGGCGGTGAGCGCGTGTTCGCCGCGGGCGCGGACATCAAGGCGATGTCGACGATGACCCAGGAGAGCATGACCGGCTGGGGTCACGAGCTCACCACGTCCTTCACCACGGTGGCCGAGATCCCCAAGCCGGTCATCGCGGCCATCACCGGCTACGCCCTCGGTGGGGGGTACGAGCTCGCGCTGTGCGCCGACTTCCGGGTGATGGGCTCCACCGCCAAGGTCGGCCAGCCGGAGATCCTGCTCGGCGTCATCCCCGGCGCCGGGGGCACCCAGCGGCTGGCCCGGCTGGTGGGCCCGGCCAAGGCCAAGGACCTGGTGTTCACCGGCCGGCACGTGGGGGCGGAGGAAGCGCTGGAGATGGGCCTGGCCGACGCCGTCGTCCCCGACGACGAGGTGTACGTGACCGCCGTGGCGATGGCGCGCAAGTTCGCCGCCGGGCCGCCGCTGGCGATGGCGGCGGCCAAGCGCGCCATCGACGCCGGTGGGGACGGCGACCTGGCTGCCGGGCTGGCCCTGGAGAGCCGGCTGTTCGCCGAGCTGTTCGACACCGAGGACCAGAAGACCGGGATGCGGTCGTTCCTGGAGAACGGCCCGGGCAAGGCCACCTTCGCCGGTCGATGACGGCCGACGTCCCTGCTGCCGACGTCCCTGCTGCCGACGTCGACCGGTCCGACGCCGGCGGCCGGGCCTGGCTGGAGCGGGCCGTCGCGCTGGTCGAGGCCGACGCGCGGCGCAGCGCCGACACCCACCTGCTGGTGTATCCGCTGCCGCCGGAGTGGGGGGTGGACCTCTACCTCAAGGACGAGTCCACCCATCCCACGGGCAGCCTCAAGCACCGGCTGGCCCGCTCGCTCTTCCTGTACGCGCTCTGCTCGGGCCAGCTGACCGAGGGCAGCACCGTGGTGGAGGCCTCGAGCGGGTCGACCGCGGTGAGCGAGGCCTACTTCGCCCGGATGCTGGGGCTGCCCTTCGTGGCGGTCATGCCGGCGGCGACCAGCCAGGAGAAGATCGCGCTCATCGAGTTCCACGGCGGTCGGTGCCACCTGGTCGCCGACCCGTCGGCGGTCTACGCCGAGGCCCGGCGGATCGCCGCGGAGTCCGGCGGGCACTACCTCGACCAGTTCACCAACGCCGAGCGGGCCACCGACTGGCGGGGCAACAACAACATCGCCGAATCGGTGTTCGAGCAGCTCGCCCTGGAGCGGCACCCGACGCCGGAGTGGGTGGTGGTCGGGGCAGGGACGGGGGGCACCAGCGCGACCATCGGCCGCTACGTGCGCTACCGCCGGCTGCCCACCCGGCTGGCCGTCGTCGACCCCGAGGGTTCGGCCTTCTTCCCCGGCTGGCGCGACGGTGACCCGGCCGCTGCCGGTCGCGGATCGCGGATCGAGGGCATCGGGCGGCCGCGGGTGGAGCCGTCCTTCGTGCCGACGATCGTCGACCGGATGATCTGCGTCCCGGACGCCGCCTCGCTGGCCGCGATGCGGCACCTCGAGCGGGTCACCGGCCGGCGGGCCGGTGCCTCCACGGGCACCAACCTGTGGGGCGCGCTCGGCCTGGTCGCCGAGATGGTCGCCGCCGGCCGCGGCGGGAGCGTGGTGACGCTGCTGTGCGACGGCGGGGAGCGCTACGCGCACACCTACTACGACGACGGGTGGGTGGCCGCCCAGGGGCTGGACCTCGACCCGTATACGAGGACCCTGGACCACCTCACCCGCACCGGGGAGTGGCGGTCCCACCCGGCTGAGAACTTCCGTGACCGGGGCCACCCGGGCGCGGACTGAACGATGCTCGTTACCCACGAGTAACCTCGATCCGGCAGCAGGCGGGCTCCCGCCCGCGCCCCCGAACCACCGCGGAGGATGGTCTGACGATGAACATCGTCGTTCTGGTCAAGCAGGTCCCCGATTCCGGCACCGAGCGGAAGCTGGACCCGGCGGACAACACCGTCGCGCGGGCGACCGCGGACAACGTGATCAACGAGATGGACGAGTACGCCATCGAGGAGGCGCTGACCCTGCGGGAGGCGCACGGCGGTGAGGTGACGGTGCTGACCGTGGGCCCGGACACCGCCAAGGATGCGATCCGCAAGGCGCTGTCGATGGGGGCGGACAAGGCGGTGCACGTCTCGGATCCCGCGATGCACGGGGCGTGTGCGCCGCAGACGTCGGCGGTGATCGCCGCGGCGCTGGGCCAGCTGGAGTACGACCTGGTGCTGTGCGGTGCGGAGTCCACCGACGGGCAGGTGTCGGTGATGCCGGCGCTGCTGGCCGAGCGGCTGGGCATCCCGCAGCTGTCCGGGGCGCGCAAGCTCACCGTCGAGGGGTCGACCGCCCGCATCGAGCGGCAGACCGACGGCGGGTACTGGGAGCTGGAGGCGGCTCTGCCGGCGATCGTGTCGACCTGGGACACCATCAACGAGCCGCGCTACCCCTCGTTCAAGGGGATCATGGCGGCGAAGAAGAAGCCGGTGGAGGTCAGGACGCTGGCCGAACTCGGCCTCGACCCGTCGACCATCGGTCTGGGGACGGCGACGTCGCAGGTGCTGGACTTCGCCGGGCGCCCGCCCAAGGGCGAGGGCGTGAAGGTTCCCGACGAGGGCGACGGCGCCGACAAGCTGGTGGGCTACCTGGTCGCCCAGAAGATCGTCTGACCCGGGCCCACCGAGAGCTGAGGAGAAGCAGTCATGGCTGAAGTGTTGGTTCCCGTCGAGCTCGACCCCGCCGGCACCGGCGTCCGCAAGACCACGCTGGAGGCGCTCACCCTGGCCCGCGTGCTGGGCGAGCCGTCCGCGGTGGTGCTGGGCGCGCCCGGCACCGCGGCGTCGGTGCGGAACGTGCTGGCCGAGTACGGCGCCGCCAAGGTTTACGTCGCCGAATCACCCGACATCGACGACTTCCTGGTGGCCCCCAAGGCCGAGGTGCTCGCGCAGCTGGTGGCCGGGAAGTCCCCGGCCGCGGTGGTCATCCCCTCGTCGGCGGAGGGCAAGGAGATCGCCGGGCGGCTGGCGATCAAGACCGGGTCGGGTTTCCTGACCGACGTCACCGACGTGACCGCGGACGGCACCGCGACCCAGGTCGCGTTCGCCGGGTCGACCATCGTGCACTCCACGGTCACCGTCGGCACCCCGATCTACACCGTGCGGGGCAACTCGATCACTCCCGAGCCGGCCCCGGCCGACGCGGTCGAGGAGACTGTGGCGGTCCAGGTGTCCGAGGCGGCGAAGGCCACGAAGGTCGTGCAGCGGGTGGTGGAGCAGAAGTCCGACCGCCCGGAGCTGACCGAGGCCTCGATCGTGGTCTCCGGTGGCCGCGGCGTCGCGAGCGCGGAGAACTTCTCGGTCATCGAGGGCCTGGCCGACTCCCTGGGGGCGGCGGTAGGGGCCTCCCGGGCGGCGGTGGACTCCGGGTTCTACCCGCACTCCTTCCAGGTCGGGCAGACCGGCAAGACCGTCTCGCCGCAGCTCTACATCGCCGTGGGCATCTCCGGGGCGATCCAGCACCGGGCCGGCATGCAGACGTCGAAGACCATCGTCGCGGTCAACAAGGACCCCGAGGCGCCGATCTTCGAACTCGCCGACTTCGGCGTGGTCGGCGACCTGAACACCGTCGTCCCCGCCGCCACCGAGCAGATCACCGCCCGCAAGGGCTGAGGAAGGGCCCCGCTGCCCCCCGCCGCTCGCCGGATCGTGGCGGGACCGGCAGCGGGGCCATCGACTCCCGCCATGGCCGGGAAGTCGGGAAGGGTCCGGGCCGGGTGGCGGTTGGCGGGGTCGTGGGCGGATCAGCGGCGACGGCGGAGGTGCTGGACGCCCGGCACCGGTCGACGGCCATCGGCCCCCTCCTCCTGCCGCTGCTGACGACCCCGGTGGCCTTCGCGGTCGCGGCGCCGGGTCGCCCAGCGGGCGCGACTACCCTGGCGGCGCCATGACCTACCTGGACCACGCGGCCACCACGCCGCTCCTGCCCGCGGCGCTGGCGGCGATGACCGACCAGCTGGCCCGGGTGGGCAACGCCTCCTCCCTGCACGCCAGTGGCCGGGAGGCCCGCCGCGTGGCCGAGCAGTCGCGCGAGCGGATCGCCGAGGTCCTGGGCGCCCGCCCGTCGGAGGTGCTCTTCACCGGCGGCGGCACCGAGGGCGACAACCTCGCCGTCAAGGGTCTGTTCTGGGCGCGCCGGACCGCCGACGCCCGGCGCCGGCGCATCGTGGTGAGCCCGGCCGAGCACCACGCCGTCCTGGACAGCGTCGAGTGGTTGGAGAAGCACGATGCCGCGGAGGTGACCTGGCTGCGGGTCGACCCGACCGGCCGGATCGGCGCCGAGGCGTTCGCCGAGGCGCTCGGCGACGGCCGGGACGTCGCGCTGGCCAGCGTCATGTGGGCCAACAACGAGATCGGCGCGGTCAGCGACCTGGCGACGCTGGCCGACGTCGCGCACGAGGTCGGGGTGCCGCTGCACACCGACGCGGTGCAGGCCGTCGGCCAGCTCCCGGTCGACTTCACCGCCAGCGGAGTCGATGCGCTCACCATGACCGGGCACAAGATCGGCGGTCCGATGGGCGCCGGTGTCCTGCTGCTGCGCCGCGACGCCGACTGCACGCCCCTGCTGCACGGCGGCGGTCAGGAGCGCGACGTCCGGTCCGGCACGCTGGACGTCGCGGCGATCGTGGGGCTCGCCGTCGCCGCGGTCACCTCGGTGGGCGATCGCGCCGGGCGCACGCCGCGACTGGCCGCGCTCCGCGACCGGCTGGTCGCCGGCGTCGTGGACCAGGTGCCCGACGCGGAGCTCAACGGGCCGCCGCTGGATGACGTCGTCGCCGGCGCGCCGGGCCGGCTGCCGGGCAACGCGCACCTGTCGTTCCCGGGAGCCGAGGGCGATGCCCTGCTGATGCTGCTGGACGCCCGCGGGATCGAGTGCTCGACCGGCTCGGCGTGCAGCGCCGGGGTCGCCCGTCCCAGCCACGTGCTGCTCGCCACGGGGGCGGACGCCGCCCGGGCCCGTAGCTCGCTGCGCTTCAGCCTCGGTCATACCTCCACCGACGCCGACGTCGACGCGCTGCTCGACGTCATCGCGCCGGTGGTCGAGCGCGCCCGCCGGGCCGGCACGGGGCGAGGTGAGCGGCAGTGAGCGCACCAGCCCGGGTCATCGCGGCGATGAGCGGGGGAGTGGACTCCGCGGTCGCCGCCGCGCTGGCCGTCGACGCCGGTCACGAGGTGACCGGGGTGCACCTGGCGCTCTCGCCGGATCGGCAGACGCTGCGCAGCGGCGCGCGGGGGTGCTGCAGCGTCGAGGACGCCAACGACGCCCGCCGGGTCGCCGACGAGCTCGGCATCCCGTTCTACGTCTGGGATCTCGCCGACCGGTTCCGCGAGGACGTCGTCGATGACTTCGTCGCCGAGTACGCCGCCGGCCGGACACCGAATCCGTGCCTCCGCTGCAACGAGAAGATCAAGTTCTCCGCGGTGCTGGACCGGGCCCGAGCGCTGGGCTTCGACGCCGTCGTCACCGGCCATCACGCGCGGCTGGCCGGCGGCGAGCTGCGCCGCTCGGTGGACGCGGCCAAGGACCAGTCCTACGTGCTCGGCGTGCTCACCGCCGAGCAGCTGGCCGGGGCGGTGTTCCCGCTGGGGTCGATCACCAAGGAGCGCGTCCGCGAGATCGCCGCCGAGCGCGGCTTCGCGGTGGCCACCAAGCCCGACTCGCACGACATCTGCTTCATCCCCGACGGCGACACTCGGGGCTTCCTGAGCCGGCGGCTCGGCGTCCAGCCCGGCCCGGTGGTCGACGCGGCGACGGGGACGACCATCGGCGAGCACGCCGGCACCCACGGGTTCACCATCGGCCAGCGCCGCGGGCTGGGCGTCAGCGCCGGCGACCAGCGGCCCCGGTACGTGCTGGGCATCGAGCCGGTCACCCGCACCGTCACCGTGGGCACCGCCGAGCAGGCCGAGGTCGACGAGGTGGTCACCGGCACGCCCACCTGGAGCGGGCCGGTGCCCGACCTGCCGTTCGCCGCCCAGGTGCAGCTGCGGGCGCACGGCACCCCGGTGCCGTGCCAGGTGAGCGGAACCGAGGGCGGCGGGCTGCGCATCGCGCTCGCCGAGCGGCAGCGCGGCGTGGCGCCGGGGCAGTCGGCGGTGCTCTACGCGCCGGACGCCGCCCGCGGTGACCGGGTGCTGGGGCAGGGCGCCGTCGTGCGCGCAGGTGAACGGCACCGGTCGGTCTCCTCCTGACCGTGGCGAGGGGCGCGCGGGGCCGCTAGCGTCCGGACGGACCGGTTCGGACTCGTCCCTGGAGGACCCCGTGCGCCGTACGCGTCCCACCGTCGCCGTGACCCTGGCGCTCGCGACCGGACTGGTCGGGGTGCCCGCCGCCGCCTCGGGCACCCAGCGGAACGTCGACGTCCAGCTGGTCGCGATGAACGACTTCCACGGCCGCGTCTCGCTCACCAGTGGTGGAGACAGCGAACTGGTCACCGCACCGGGTGGCGACGGCGCCTACGGCACCGAGGACGACGTCGTCGCCGAGGTCGGCGGTGCGGCGAACGTGGCCGCGACGGTCCGGCAGGTGCAGACGTCGTTCCGCGGCACCGCCGGTGGCTCGGCGGCGTCCTTCTTCGTCGGCGCCGGCGACCTGGTCAGCGCCTCCCCGTTCGAGTCCAGCGTGTTCAAGGACGAGCCGACCATCGAGGTGCTCAACGCGATGGGGCTGGACGTGTCCTCGGTGGGCAACCACGAGTTCGACCGCGGCACCCAGGAGCTGCGCCGCATCTCCGCGGCCACCGACGGCCGGTTCAGCGACGACGTCACCGCCTGCGAGGGCGTCACCGTGGGGGTCGACGGTTGCTTCGGCACCGACGAGCACGCCTTTTCCGGCGCACGGTTCCCGTACCTGGCCGCCAACGTGCTCGACACCGCCACCGGCGCCCCGATGCTGCCGCCGTACCAGGTCTTCACCACCCCCGACGGCAGCCGGATCGCGCTGATCGGCGTGGTCACCGAGACCACGCCGACCATCGTCGCGCCGGCCGGGATCGCCGACGTCCGGTTCGTCGACGAGGCCGAGGCGGTCAACCGCTACGTGCCGGAGCTGCAGGCCGACGGGATCGAGGCGATCGGCGTCCTGGTGCACGAGGGCGGGGAGGCCGAGGGCCCCGCGGCGCTGGACCCGAACGGCTGCGACCAGCTCACCGGGCCGATCGTGGGGATCAACGACGCCGTCGACGACGCCGTGGACCTGATCGTCAGCGCGCACAGCCACCAGGCCTACAGCTGCCTGCTGCCGGTGCCCGGCGGGCAGCCGCGGCTGGTCACCCAGGCCGGTTCCTACGGCCGGCTGGTCACCGACATCCGGCTGACCCTGGACGGGGAGACCGGTGACGTCGACCGGTCCGCCACCTACGGCGCGATGAACGTCCCGGTCACCCGGGAGGCCTCCGATGCCCGCGTGCAGTCGATCGTCGACCACTGGGCCGGCCGGGCCGCGGAGGCGGGGAACGCCGTCGTCGGCACGGTGACCGGTGACCTGCTGCGCGCGCGGGACGCCGGCGGCGCACCGGTGCGCGACGACGAGTCGGTGCTCGGCACCTTCGTGGCCAACGCCCAGCTCGCCGGTGCCCGGGCCGTGCCCGAGCTCGGGGAGCCGGTGGTCGCGTTCATGAACCCCGGCGGCCTGCGCACCGACATCCCCTTCGCGAGCAGTCCGGCCGGCGAGGGCGACGGGAACGTGACCTACCGGGAGCTGTTCGACGTCCAGCCGTTCAGCAACACGGTCAACTCCGTGTCGCTCACCGGCGCCGGCATCGACGCGGTGCTGGAGCAGCAGTTTCCCTCGGCCGCCCGGGACAGCACGCTGCTGCTGTCCACCTCCGACGGTTTCGGCTACCAGTACGACCCGGCCCGCGCCGAGGGCGACCGGGTGTTCGACTGCTCGATCACCATCGCCGGCGTCCCGGTCGACCCGGCCGGCACCTACCGGGTCGTGGCGAACTCGTTCCTCATCGGCGGCGGCGACAGCTTCACGGCGTTCACCAGCGGGACCGGGCCGGTGACCGGACCGGTCGACGTCGACACCGCGGTGTCGTATCTGGCGGCGAACTCGCCGCTGACCCCGCCGGTGGGCGACCACGCCGTGCTGGTGTCCGAGCCGACCTGCTGACGCGGCCCGCCGGGTCGGCACGGCGGCGGGCTACCGTCGGCGCCGTGGCCTCGCCGAGTGAAGGACCCCGTCCCCCTCACCCTTCGCATGCTCAGGGCGAGCCTCTGGACGGGGCCGGGGAGCCGGCTCGGTGGGGGCCGGCCTCCGGTGTCGGGTCGCTGCCCGGCACCGATCCGGCCGAGGCGCTGCGGCTGGTGACCGGTGAGCTGCCCGAGTTCGCGCACCTGCCGGAGCTGCCGGCCCGCGGGCCGGGCGCCGATCTGATCGGGCGCACCGCCGCGCTGCTGGTCGACGTCGCGGTGGACCTCACCGCGGCCGGGTGGCGGCTGGTCGCGCGCCCGGGCAACGACCTGCGGCGGGCGAAGGAACTGCTCGAGCGGGACCTGGACGCCCTGTTCGAGGTCGCCGGCGGCTACACCGGCCCGTTCAAGGTGCAGGCCGCCGGGCCGTGGACGCTGGCCGCCGGGCTGGAGCGCTCGCGCGGCGACCGGGCGGTCGTAGACCCGGGCGCCCGCCGGGATCTCGCCCAGTCGCTGGCCGAGGGGCTGGCCGCGCACGTCGCCGCGGTGTCCGCCCGGATGCCCGGCGCGCAGGTCGTCGTCCAGCTCGACGAGCCGTCGGTGCCTGCCGTCCTGCAGGGCGGGCTGCCCACGGTGAGCGGCTTCGGCAAGCTGTCCGCGATCGAGGCGACGACGGTGGAGGAGGGGCTGGCCGGGCTGGTCCGGCAGCTGCCGGTACCGGTGGTGGTGCACTGCTGCGCCCTCCGGGCGCCGCTGGACCTGTTCCGCGCGGCCGGTGCCGCCGGGCTGTCCTTCGACCTGGGGCTGGTGCAGGACCTGGATGCCGTGGGCAGCGCGGTGGAGGCGGGCACCCATCTGCTGGTCGGCGTGGTGCCTGGCACCGACAGCGCCCTGCCCGCGCCCAAGGCCACCGCGACGCGGGTGCAGGCCTGGTGGAACGAGCTGGGCTTCCCGGCCGATCAGCTGGCCGCCGCCGTCACCCTCACCCCGGCCTGCGGCCTGGCCGGCGCGAGCGCGGGCTACGCCCGGACCGCCCTCACCCACGTGCGCGAGGCGGCGAAGTACCTGCTGCCGGAGTGACTTCCGGCCAGTCGCGCAGGGCTCTGACCTGCTGCTTTCGCCTTGTAGTGACCTTCTCAGTGCGGTAGGATTCGAACATCAGTTCGAGTGACTGCGGGAGGTGTCATGGGCGAGTTGTCCTCGGCTCTGGACGCGCTCGCGGCTGAGGATCTGCACGACCTGAGCGATGGGCTGGTGCTGGATCGGGTGGCGGAGCTGGTGCGGGTGGTGAACCGGGCGACCGCAGAGCTGGCCCGGACGGTGCGGCACGCGGGTTGCACGCAGGCCGTCGAGCACGACGGGATGACGAGCACGCGGTCGTGGCTGATCGGGCATCCGCGGCTGGCGCCGGCTGAGGCCTCCCGGCTGGTGCGCGCGGGTCGGGTGTTGGAGCACTTCCCGGTCATGGCCGCGGGGTTCGCTGCCGGGGACATCACTGCCGCCCAA